>CAWEVI010000010.1:7500-250565 GCA_963812475.1 uncultured Alphaproteobacteria bacterium | reverse complement strand
AAGGCGATCGGATCAGGGTAACGGCACAGCTTATCGATGCTCAGATGGGCAACCATGTCTGGGCTGAGCGTTATGACCGCGACCTGACGGACGTGTTTGCAGTCCAGGATGAGATCACGCGGGCCGTGGCGACGGAAATTGGTCCTGCGATCTCAGAGGCCGAGCGAGAGCGAGCCATACGAAAACCGACGGCAAAGCTGAGTGCCTGGGAGGCGTATCACAGGGGACTCTGGCATATATCGAGGGACAGCAACAACGATCTCGATCTGGGATTGGGATTTTTTCGCCGGGCGGTGGTGTTGGACCCGCTGTTTGCGGAACCCCATGTAAGTCTGGCGCGCTTCTACGAAGCGAGCGCAACACGCGGTGGCAGCCGATCGTTGGATGAAGCTTTGACGCTTGCAGAATCCGAGGCCCGAGCGGCGTTACGACTGGATGGCACCAATTCCAGTGCCCATGCCGCGCTCGCGTGGGTTTTCAGCCTCCGTGGCGACACCGCGCCTGCTTTGGAGCAGGCAGAACGGGCGATTGCTCTTAATCCAAATGATCCCTCAGAGTCGGTCCGGAAAGTTCATACCGGATTGCAGAGCTTTCGCAGCATCAGGCGGATTGATGCAAGCTGCAGAAATGCCCGCGCATTGCGGCTGAGGCTTTCGAAGTCCTTGGCGAGGCGACGGCAACGATTGAGCCACGCCAAGGTGCGCTCGACGACCCAGCGCATTGGTAGGACTACGAAGCCGCTCGCCTGGTCGGAACGTTTCACGATCTCGACCGAGAGGTGTGGCAGAACCTCGGCTACTGCCGTGGCGAACTGCGGTCCCTGATAGCCGGCATCGGCAAACAGCTTTGCCAGGAAGGGATACATCCCGAACAAGGTCGAGAGCAGCAGAACCCCGCCATCACGATCCTGGATATCCGCTGGATGCACCACCGCGTGCAGCAACAGCCCTACCGTGTCGACCAGGATATGCCGCTTCTTGCCTCTGATCTTCTTACCCGCGTCATACCCGGGCGGATCGATACAGGCCCCCCCTTTTCCACGCTTTTCACGCTCTGGCTGTCGATCACGCAGGCGGTCGGACTGGCTTCCCGCCCCATCGCCTCGCGGCATTGCACATAGAGAGCGTGGTGGATCATCTCGATCGTGCCGTCGTAGTTCCAGCGGGTGAGGTAGTCGTGCACCGTACTCCTTGGCGGCAGGTCCTTGGGGATATATCGCCACTGGCAGCCGGTGCTCAGCACATACATCACGCCGTTCACCACCTGTCGCATCACCACCTCTCGCCTGCGGCCGCCGCGTTTGGCCGGCGGTATCAGTGGCTCGATAAGTGACCATTCTTCATCGGTCAGATCACTTGGATAGCGCAACTTGTCTCGGTCGTAACGGGGGCGGTTCTTGGTCGTCCACATCTGGCACCTCGCGAAGCGGCGCCGCACAGAGAATCACAGATAGTTCGAGCCGCTCAACCCCCGCCCCTTAACCGATTCGCTTCCGGACGGACACTCAGGCTATTTGACCAAGGGGCACATACTGGTTTATGCGCACCGAACAGCCGAGGCACGAGTGCCGATTAGTACCGCCTTGCGACTGGACCCACGAGGTGCGACTGCGCGACAGGCACAGGTTCAACTCGCCATCAGCTACTATTTCGAACGCGACTATGTATCTGCGGAGGCAACAGCGAGCCAGACAATCCGTGCCTATCCTGATTTCCCGCGACCTTACCTGTATCTGGTGGCGAGCCTGGGCCAGCTTGGTCGGGAAAAGGAGGCACATAGAGCGTTGGATGAAGCAATGTCTGCCGCACCGGCTGTCTTCGACTTCCTTAAGCGAGGTCGTCCGCCATGGCATCGCCCCGAGGATTACGAACACTTACGCGACGGCCTGCGGAAGGCAGGTTGGCAAGGCTAATCTCCCGCTCAGCGATAGTGTCACCTGTGGCAGTCACAATCGGCTCCAGCAATTCCGCCCCATTGTTCCGAAGGTCTGACACGGTAGGGCGTCCGGTCGGTCGGCATGACGGGTGGTGCGACAGCCGCAGGACTGTGGGCAATTCCAGTCGATCGTTGTGATCATCCCGGACGCCCCTCACATCGCCCCACCAATGGCCGCCATACGGTTCGCCAGGGTTCCTGCGCCCGGACGGTCCCATAGGCGGTGGCAGACGGCGGCTGGAGCGGCGCGATCGCACCGGGGCCATTTTGCATCGCCGCCGAAGCCCGGTGAGCGCCATGGGCAAAGTGGGTTTGATGCACCACGTTAAGCACAGCAGGTGGTATAATACATCGACCAGATGCAGAATGAGTTGGAGCGTCTGCCGGGCTGGGTATCTCGGTCGCAAGGTGCAAATCATGGCAGGGTCAGTTACCCAAGAGGTTGACCAGATATTCCGGCACGCTGTGATGTGCCGTGTCTGCTTCAGGGGGCCGCTGCATCTCCATCCTGCACTGATCGATGTCGCCCAACCGCGTTGGATCGGCGAGCACTACCATGACGGCCTGCGAACCGTCATAGTGTTGGCGAACCCCGGAGCAAGCAAAGGCACTCACGATCAGGCAAACCGGGACTTTCTTCGCCTGATCCTGGCATACCGAAGCAGAGAAGGCACGATTGCGGAGGTCTTTGAGCACCAAAGGCGAGAAATCCCGAATTGGGGAAATTTCGAAGCGGTCTATTTGACCGGATTTGGACTGGGTCTACCGAACATCGCGTTGGCAAATGTTGCTTGGTGTGCGGAACGGGACGACAAGTATCCGGCTCGTATGCTGAGAGAGTGTTTCCGGCAGCATACGGACCCTGTGCTCAGGGTCCTCAATCCGCATCTGATACTGCTCGGCGGCAGTGGCTTGGTGTCCTTCATTGACAGAATCGAGGCGGCTTGCCCTGAGGCCCAGATCGAACCGGTGCTACACTACAGCCACCGCAAGGGGCATGAGGCGACGCACAATGAGATCGAACGCGTGAGGCGGATAATTCAGCAAGCCCGCGAGAAGTTCACGGGTCAGCAGGGCAGATGGTGAGCTATTGCAGATACTACTCCGTGTGAATGGCGAGACGGTGCTATTGCTCTCTTGAGCAACTATGGGAAGCCAGCGATTGTTCCCTATCGGTAGCATGCTTATGAAGCTATTGTAGCCGGGGAGCGTGAGCGACAGGCAGGATTGGATGCAGGGCTGTTCAACGCTCAATATATGACACGCATAGCGAGGATGGCGCGGATGCCGCCAAAGGCGATGCGATGGCGTCCGTCTGTGACATTGTGAACGCCATTGAAGCGCAAGATGTTGGCGGCGAACGAGCGCAAGCGTGCAAAGATGCCGGGATTGCATCGGATGCGGCTGGCGTCTTCTGCGAAGCTACCGTCGCGGATGTAGTGAGAGCGGTTCTCGATGCTCCAGTGGTCGCGGATGGCCTTGGCGCATTGAGCGGCAGGCAGCACGACGTCACTGACGAACAATGCGGTTTCGCTGGTTGAGCGCCACAACCCAGTGATGGCGAAGCGAGTGAGAATGTCGCGATTGACGCGGATGACTGCGCTAATATGGCCGTCCCACTCGGTGCCGGCCAAGCTGTTACCCGGCGCGAATACCTCGACCATGCGGGTTTCGTCGCGGGATCGACACCTCTTGTCGGTGGTTTGGTTTATATCGAGCGGCGCGACTTTGTTGCACAGCTCGGCGATAGCGTGATGCAGAGCGGGCTGGTTGGCTTTGACTTGAGCGATCAGATGGACACTACCGGCAGCGGCATGCTCGAATGCTTTTTTTGACAGTGCATAGCGTCGACGGTCACCACCGCGTCACTCAGCGGAAGTGAGCCGAGCAGGGTCTGCACGGCTGGGATCTCATTGGACTTTTCATCACAATCAAGATGCGCCAGCACCAGAGCCGTGTCAGAAGCGAAGGCGCTGAGCATGTGCGCTGCGCGGCGATCAAGGAAGTTGTCGAAGCTGCGCCGCAAGGTTTTGCCATCGATCGCCACATGACGCCGACCTTGGATTTCGGCAGCATCATTCAAGATGGCGGCATGGCGTCGGAACACAGCCTCGACCGAGGCAGGGTCAAGCTGTCGCAGAATACCGCGGATCGTCGTGTAGGCTGGTGCTTTCCGCCACTTCACGCCGAACGCATCGCGCAGTTGAGCAAGATGAACATCAATGAAGCTGTGGATCGCCCGGTAGGAGTTGGCGCCAGCGACGATCGCCAGGATCGCGAACAGCACGACCTCCGGCAATCGATACAGCTTTCCCTCTGCCCGCCTCGGATCTTTGATTTCGGCCAGCAAGTCCAGAAATGGACTGAACGACGCCATGGCAACCGGTCCGCAACTGTGAAAGTTGCCCGCCAAAGAGTCAGATGGCGCCGCGTCGTGGGAACCACCAATTTGCGATCACAGGGCGGTTTGCGTCGGTGTGTGGCATTTCAAACTCACCCGGCCCATGCCACCAAAGAAGAGAGCGTTGAACAGCCCTGGGATTGGATGGTCGCGCTGACGGCCGCTCCGTGCCGCTCGTGGATGCCGTTCAATCGCTAGACGCCCGCCCACATCGTCGACCCAGCATATGCCCGATCGCCGCCTTGTCTTTGCCGGCCATCAAAGTAGCGTCGTGATCAACGAACCCTCCACCACACCAACTCTATCCGCTGCACAACGCAGCAGATATTATTACCTCAGTGACACCGCTCATTGGGGGGGGCAGGATTGGGCAATCGCGCGTATTCGGATACACGTAGGTAGCAGATTTGATAGCGCCCCCCGAAATCCGGGGCAACCATTGGCGACTGTGTTGCAAGCCGTGGCTGGCGGAAGAGCCGCAAGGTACGTGTAGATCGCTATCAAATGAGCATCCGTCATGCTGTGATAGGTGGGCCAAGGCATAACCTGAAGGAGAGGAGTGTCAGGCCCAAGCGCGCAAATCGGGTCATTCTTAAACTTCTCGCAATGAATGTCCTCGCCTGTGCGCATCACCTTGACGAATTCGTCTTCAGTCAGCCCTTCGGGAAGGCCGTACTCGTCAGGCGTCAGGTTACGGGCCATGAAAGGTCCGAAGCACTGCCCTCCTGCCAGGTAGTGGGATACGTTGTAGTTCGCCGCCAGTTGACGCGAGGTGCTTTGCGTTGACGGTATTCCTTCAAACGGGTCACCGCCTGAAGGATTATTGCCGGCGGTATTGCCCTGCTCAAGGTATTGCGGAAACGAATGGCAGCCACTACAGACGCCGACACCGTTCACGAGGTAGCTTCCTAATCCTACGGTTGATTTGCTCTTGCCGGCGAAGTCCAGCTTCTCTGGTGGAATCGGCGAAATTGCGAAGCCTTGCCTGACCAAAGACGACGAGATCGTGCCTTCGTCATCGCGGTGAATGTCAAGCAAGTTGTCGCTCGTATTCCGTAACGACCGTCGTTTATCCAGCACCTCCCGATTGACCGGCTCGGCGATGGGCTGATCCACCACCGGCTGACCTGGAGTGTGCCATGGTGCTCACTTCGGGGAAGGTCCGGTGCGCGCCGTCCTCGCCATGCTCGCGCCGAAGCGGGCGCTGTGCGTGGCTCCGGGCGGCTGTGCTCCTCTCTTCCCCTGCGTTGCGCGCCATGGCTGACGCAGTGTCAGGCCGGGACAGGAAAGCAGGCGCTTTGGCCGAACCGGAAAGCTGGTTTCGCGGCGAAGCCGTCCGGATGACACTATCGCGCTCCGGATTGAGCGTGACCGCCGCGACCGGCGTCCAGTCGCGGGTCTGGCCGCTCCAGCGTCGTGGGTTGAACTGGCGTGCCCGCTGGTAAAGTTCGTGCCGGCCGGCCAGCAAACCGCGATCCCGGCCGGCATGGCGCTGTGATGGCGTCACGTATCGGATACCGCTGTGCCGATGTTCATCGTTGTACCAATGGACGAAGCGCGCCGCCCATTCCCGTGCCGCATCGAGTTCGGCGAAGCCTTTGACCGGGAATTCCGGCCGGTATTTGGCGGTGCGGAACACAGCTTCGGCATAAGGATTGTCGTCGCTGACGCGTGGCCTTGAGTAAGACGGTTCGATACCCAGCCAATGCAGCATGGCCAGAACCGTGGTGGCCTTCAAAGTCGCGCCGTTGTCGCCGTGCAAAACGGGCCTCACCGGCATGGCGTGGACGCCCTCGGTGAGCGCGGTGCGTCGGGCCAGATGCGCGGCATGATCGGCGCTGTCGGTGTCATGCACCTCGAAGCCGACAATCTTGCGGCTGTAGAGATCGAGGATCAGGTACAAATAAAACCATCGGCCTTGCACGGTCGCGGGCAGGAACGTCACATCCCAGCACCAGACTGCTCCCGGTCTGCTGGCGATGTGCGTGGTCGGCGGACGAGACCGACGCGGTGGCCTGGCGCGGCCGCGGCGGTTCATCTGGCCGTGCGCGCGCAGCACCCGATGGAAGCTCAATTCACTGGCGATATAGACGCCTTCGTCGGCCAGCATCGGAACGATCCGGGCGGGCGGGACCTCGGCGAAGCGCGGCTCGTTCGCCACCTCAACGATGCGCGCTCGTTCTTCTTCCGTCAGAGCGTGCGAAGGCGCGGGCCGGATCGCGTCTGGTCGCCGGTCACCGCGCGTCAGACCATCGTTCTTCCGCCAGCGTTGGAGGGTGCGCGGATCAATCCCCGCCAGAGCACAGGCGGGAGCCTGGCGGGCGCCGTTGCCGCGAGCTTCGGCGATTTGGCCAATCAGGGTCTGGCGATCTTCCAGGCGGGTCATGCGTCCTCGCCCTCGTGGAAGATCGCCTGGAGTTTTTTTGACAGCACGAGCAAGGCGGCCGTTTCGGCCAGGGCCTTGTCCTTGCGGTGCAATTCCCGCTCGAGTTCCTTGTTCCGGCGACGCTCCTGCTTCAGGGCCACGCTTTCCGTCTCGCGGGGCTCGCCCAGGCCGCCGATCGCGTCCTGCTTCCATCTCTCCAGTTCGGTCGGATAGACGCCATGTTCGCGACACCACGCGCTTCGAGCGACCTCGTTCATCGCCGCCGTCGCGATCACCGCCTCCAGCCGCGCCGCAGCGGTCCAGTGTCGCACCTCATCACCCGAGGGTTTGGCCAGGCACTCAGCCCGCCAACGCTCCAGTGTCGTGACGCTGATCCCAACCATTTGTGACACCGCTTCGACCGGTGAACTCTCCGGCGGCAACAACCGCGCGACTACGCGCTCTTTGAACTTCTGACTGTATCGAGCCATTTACCTTCGTCCAGCGCCCCCATGGGCCTGATCCTATGTAGGCGGCAACTTCTCTGACACAGGGGGAACGCAGCGGGGCCAACACTTAGAGGTATCGCTGGTTTCTTGCCCTCGGATAGTTTCCTGATCGTCATAATTTGGATCGCGATCGCACTAGCCGTGGGGATGATGAATTCAAAGCGGATAGGCGGGCCGTTGATTCTCACATAACGTTCTATCCGCCAGTTGGGCCGGAAGGTGAACGATCCCTTACCTTTGTCATAATATACAGTCGAGGACGATCAACAGTTCCATTTATCCTATCAACACTCGCGTCAACAGCACTCGTCGAAATCCACCGCATGAAAGACGCCGTCTGAAGCCGGTTCACATTCCCGACCTTCGTGCCATCAATAACGAACTTAACCGCATTTTGGTCGTACTCGTTGTCTGGCTCGGGAATAATACTGACCGGGCCGCCAATTTTTGGCTCCCGAAGCCCCCCGCGTAATATCTGTAACCCGCAACGTCACACAAAAGGTCGATTGGCGGGTTATAGCCATGCAATGGATCGACAACCGAAAACCCATCATTCGGTAGCTTTGCCTCCGTCAGGCCCAGAAGAGCGAAGTCGGAAAGATGCTCCCTAGGGGCCACCCGGAAATGACGCAGGTAAGCATCGAAGTCTGACCGAGTCCGTGGTGGCAGCCGCCGCATCAAAGACGCCAGAACCCCATCTCGGTGCTTGCCAGCTCTTGGCCTGAAACCTGGATATCCTCGATATCCAAGATCGAGAATTTCGCCGTACTTGCGTCCCTCGTTCGCAATCGGGAATTCGGCATCCGCATCCAAGTACGACAGGAGGTAATCTTTCCCCTCACGACGCACCGTCGCAACTGCCCACCGGAAGCGGACGCCGGTGCGGTCGCCAGCCTGCCAAGCCAGGACCAGTTCGCTCGGTTCTCCGATATATTGTAGCCACTCAACCATCTCAGGCTCCGAGTGCCTCCTGCAAGCGCGACGTTCGGGCTTTGAGTAGAGCGGCGACAAACCTCGCTCGCGCCTCCGTGAATGGAGGGTTGGTGATCGTCTCAACGCATGCCCTTAGCACGTCAACGACTCGTGATGTTTCAAAGTTCAGCATTTGCCGCATCACTATGCCGGCTTCCGGATAAGCTTGGGCGAAAATTCGGCAAAGGTCCATGTGGTGGCTTTTACCGAGCTTGGGGTTGTCTATCGTCGTCCGCAACAAGTCCGAGGCGTGCACGAAGCGTGGGACGCTGATCTGCCCCGGGTGGCCATAGAAGAACTCAACGAGTGCGCCAACTTTCCCTTCTGCGTCCTTACCGATGAAGCACCGCGGCACTGAAACCCCAAGATGTTCTCCTAGCCGCGATGCGATCACTTCGGACCACACCTGCTGCGCCTTCCACTCGATCGGCACTTTGAACAGATACTGATGGCCAGGAATAAGCCGGGCATCATTCGGCCTCGCTGGGCACAATAGGAGCCGCTTGGGCTGAGATCCGATCGGGAAAATGGGGTTGTCGGCGTCGGGCTGCCATTCCGAGACATCCACAACGCCCACGCCAACGCGTGAGGTTGACATCACTTTTCCAACTTATTGACCTGATTCGGTCGTCCCGAATGCGATGCGGCTGGTGATGATTGCTCCATTGGGAAACTGCCTGTCCCCTGCCTGTCCTGTTCAAGGACTTCCAAGCTGATCTAGGTCTAAATCCCTGATAACACTGGCGTCCCGTACGGGATTCGAACCCGTGTTACCAACGTGAAAGGCTGGAGTCCTAGGCCTCTAGACGAACGGGACCGGGCGGTGCCGGCGGTGGGTAGCGGAGGGGCATAGAAGGGTCAAGCCGCCGCCGCATCTGAGATGATGAAGCCGGCGTTCACTGCACCGTTCCATTCCTCCGCACGCAGATGGCCCGCGAGATGCAGCGGCATCCCGCTGCGGTCAAGCAGCGCCTCGGCCAGCGCACCCTCGCGCGCGCGGAATAGCATGGCCTTCAGGCGTGGCCCGCCACCTTCGCCTTCGACGAATGCACGGATCGCGGTACCCTCGCGGCCGACCCGATCGGCCCGCAGCACACGGGCGCGATGGAGCACCAGCACCGGCTCCTCGTTGCCTGCCCCAAACGGTGCAAGCCGTGCGAGATGGCGGGCCAGGTCGGTCGTGGCGCCAAGCACCGCCAGCGTGCCCTCCACCGCAAGGTCGGCGGCGGTCGGCAGAAATGCGGCCGCCGCCAGGCGTTCGTCCAGGAACGCATGGAAGTCCTGCAGGCGCCCGGGCAGGAGTGAGAATCCCGCCGCCATCGGGTGACCGCCGCCGGTCTTCAGGATGCCCATCTGCCGCGCCGCAATTACGGCGGCGCCGAGATCGAGGCCGGCCACCGACCGGCCAGATCCCTTCGCCAGATCGTCTGCGATCCCGGCCACGCAGGTCGGCCGGTTGAAACGTTCCTTGATCCGGCCGGCCACGATGCCAACCACGCCGGGGTGCCACGCCGGCCCCGCGATCACCAGAGTCGCATGGCCTGCGCTCGCCTGCGTCTCGGCGGCACGCATTGCATCGTCCAGCATCGCCGCCTCGACATCCTGCCGCTGCCGGTTGACGGCATCGAGCATGGCCGCCAGCGACGCTGCCTCGACCGGATCCTCACACAGCAACAGCCGCAGACCCAGATCGGCCTCGGCAATTCGCCCGGCAGCATTGATGCGTGGCCCGAGGGCAAAGCCGCACGTCCCGGTCGAGAGCCGCTCGCGCACCTGCGCCACGTCCAGCAACGCGGCCACCCCAGGCCGTGCGCGCCGCGCCATCACCTTCAGCCCCTGACAGACCAGTGCGCGGTTCACCCCGGTCAGCGGCATCACGTCGCACACTGTCGCCAGCGCGACCAGATCGAGAAGGCCGATCAGGTCCGGCTCCTTGCGCGCATTGAAGAACCCCTGGCGCCGCAACGTGCGCACCGTCGCGACCGCGGCGAGAAAGGCCACGGCGGCGGCACAGAGCAATGTCAGGCCCGACGTGCAGTCCAGCCGGTTCGGGTTGACCGTGGCGATGATCGGCGGCGGCAGACCTTCCGCCTTGTGATGATCCAACACGACAATATCGGCATCGCCCGCAATGAAGCCGAGCGCTTCGGCTGCGGCGGTTCCGCAGTCCACGCAGACGATCAGGCTCGCGCCGCGCAACACCAGCGAATGCAGCGCCGGTCCGTTTGGTCCGTAGCCCTCCATCATGCGGTCCGGCACGTGGTGCAGCACCTCGCAGCCGAGCCCACGCAGCAGCGTGACCATCAGCGCGGCGCTGCACGCGCCATCGACGTCGTAGTCGCCGAACACGCCGACCGTTTCGCCGTGCTGCACCGCGAACGCCAGGCGGTCGGCCGCAATATCCATGTCGATAAGCACGGACGGATCGGGCAGCAGCGCGCGCAACGTGGGATCCAGGAAGTTGCATGCGGTCTCAACACCGACACCCCGCGCCGCGAGCAGCCGGCCGACGATCTCGGGCAGGTCCATGCGCTGGGCAATACCCAGGCCGATGCGGTCCTCGCCGGTGCGCCACGTCCAGCGCCGGCCGCTGAGGCTGCGGCCGACGCCCAGCACACATTCGGTCATCGCGCGAGGCTCAGGTGCGCAGCCAGGTCTTGGTCTGGAGATTGTGGTGTGCCTCGACGTAGCGCACGGTGCCGGACTTGCTGCGCATCACCATCGAATGCGTGATCGCACCATGACCGAAACGCTTCACGCCGCGCAGCATGGTACCGGAGGTGACGCCGGTGCATGCGTACATAACGTCGCCTTTGGCCATCTCCTCGAGTGAGAATTTCCGCCGCGGGTCCGGGTGCCCCATCGAGCGGACACGCTCGATCTGCTCGTCGTTCTCGAACAGCAGCCGCCCCTGCATTTGTCCTCCGATGCAACGGAGTGCCGCCGCCGCCAGCACGCCTTCCGGCGCGCCGCCGGAACCCAGGTAGATGTCGATTTCGGAATCCGGTGTCGCGGTGGCGACCACGCCGGCCACATCACCGTCGCTGATCAGCATGATGCGGGCACCGACTTCCCGGACTTTGGCGATCAGTTCCTTGTGCCGATCTCGATCGAGGATGCAGGCGACAAGGTCGGCCACCTCGCAGTTCTTAGCCTTGGCCAGTTCACGGAGGTTCTTCCCCACCGGGGCGTCGAGGTCCACCACACCATCGGGCAGGCCGCCGCCGATGGCGATCTTCTCCATGTAGATGTCGGGGGCGTGCAGGAAGTTGCCATGCTCCGCCAACGCCACGACGGCAAGCGCGCTGGGTCCGCCCTTGGAGGTGAGCGTGGTGCCCTCCAGCGGATCGACCGCGATGTCCATACGCGGCCCACCGGCGCCGACCTTTTCACCGATATACAGCATCGGCGCCTCGTCCATTTCGCCCTCGCCGATAACGACGGTGCCGTCGATGGCGACCTGGTCGAATGCCTTGCGCATCGCCTCGACCGCGGCGCCGTCGGCTTCGTTCTTCTTACCGAGCCCGATCCAGCGGGAGGCGGCGAGCGCGGCGGCTTCGGTGACGCGCACCAGTTCGAGTGCGAGGTTGCGGTCGGTGACTTCGCCGACTTGTGGCGAGCGTACGTCCATGGCGCGTTCCTCCGGGCGGTGGTGATTCGGAGGACACTAGCAGGTTGGGGGCTGGCGGCCCAACGCCTCGATCAGGCCTTCGCAATCCAGTCCTGCCAAATACTGTCCTGTGTTGCCGGCCAGCCCGGACCTGCCAATGGGCATCGCGAGGTCTATTTCCATATGGAACAACGGCGCCACGTGTATTTCCGCGAGCACATGGGCGAAGGCATTACCGTAATTGAGAACACCGCCATGGCCCAAGCCACCGCCGAAACGAATTGGCGCATCGAGCGCAATGCACGACTGCACCAGACCGATCGGAAGCATTACGTTCCCAGCTTCATACAGAAGCGCGTCGAGACTTCGTCTCCACAGGACCCGGCGCCCCGGCTCGCGCGGTGCTGCGTTCACGCCTCGCCGGGCGTGACCGTCAGCGACAGTTTCTCCGTCCGCCGGAGCGCTACCACCGGCACCGCGCGTCCAGCCCGCTCCACGGTCAGCGCGCGATGCAGATCGTCCACGCCGGCAACCGGCGCATCGTCGAACACCACGATTACGTCACCGGCGAGCACGCCAGCCCTTGCCGCGGGGCCGCCTTCCAGTGCTTCCAGCACGAGCACGCCGCTCGTCTGCGACAGCTGGTGAAACCGCCGAACCCGCGTATCGATCGGCACGGTCTGACCCGACACGCCAAGCCGCGAACGCCGGACGCGCCCATCGCGCATGATGCGCGTCGCGACCCAGACCGCGGTGTCGATGCCGATCGCGAAGCAGATTCCCTGCGCCGGCAAGATCGTCGCCGTATTGATCCCGACCACGCGGCCGGCGCCCGACACCAGCGGGCCACCGGAATTGCCGGGGTTCAACGGCGCGTCAGTCTGGATCACGCTCTCCAGGGTGCGTCCCGAGGGCGTGCGCAGGGTGCGTCCCAGCGCGCTCACGATGCCGGCTGTTATGGTGCACTGGAAGCCGAGCGGATTGCCGATGGCCGCCACCAATTGACCCACCTTCAGTGTTCCGGAACGGCCAAGCTCGGCGTGAGGCAGGCCGTTACCGGACAGCCGCAGCACCGCCGTGTCGGTGTCGGCGTCTTCGCCCACGAGCGTTGCGTCCAGAATCTGCCCGTTGGTGAAAGACGCGCGCAACCGTGTCGCGCCGGCGACGACGTGGGAGTTGGTGAGCGCATAGCCGTCGGGCGTGAAGATCACTCCGGATCCCTGACCACGCGGCTTGCCATCGGCGCCGAACGCGATGACATGCACCACGGAAGGTCCGACCCGCTCGAAAGCGTTTACGATCTGAGCGGAATAGGGATCGAGTTCGTCTGGCGGCAAAGCGCCGGTGGCATCGAGCGGCATGCAAACCCCCTTGGGGCGCACCAGATGGGAGGCGGACCGACTGCCGCCCACCTGGCCATGCGGCCGGGGCGCGTGCCGGCCATCCGGCCGATGCCTCCACGCGAGTGGATAATGCAGTGTGTCGCACCGCAAGGCCCCCGCCGCGCGACATGGGAGAGAACATTGATGACCCCCGATTCACTTGAGCAGTTTTCCGAGGCGCTGGCAGACCGGCTGGCCGCGGCAGCGTCGTTCACTGTCGCCATCCGCACGGGACGCCGCGATCGCAGCGGCATCCTGTGGCGCGACGACGTGGTGGTGACATCGGAACAGGTCCTCCCCGAAGGAGCAGACTTCTCGGTGGTCCGCGATGGCGTGGAGACGCCGGCGCGCCTGGCCGGGCGTGATCCCGGGACGAACGTCGCCGTGCTGCGGCTTGCTCAGGGCCTCGGCGGCGGCATTCCAGATGCCAGCCCGCCGGTGCGGGCAGGTTCGCTTGTCCTGGTGGTCGGCGCCGATCTGACGGGTGCGCCGACCGGACGGCTCGGCATGGTGCATGCGACCGGCCCGGCCTGGCACAGCATGGCCGGCGGGCGCATCGACACGCTGCTGCGACTTGATGCGCGCCTCGGCTCCGACGAGGGCGGGCCGGTGCTGACCCTCGGTGGCAGGTTGATCGGCATGTCCACCTCGGGTCCGCGACGGCGCGCGCTGGCGATTCCAGCGGCAACGGTGGAGCGCGTGCTCGATCCATTGTTGACCGACGGCCGCATTGCACGCGGCTGGCTCGGTGTGGGCCTGCAACACGTGCTGGTGCCGGAGCGCATGCGCGAGGCGGCTGGACGCGACCGCGGCATGATGGTGGTAGGACTCGCTCCCGGCGCGCCGGCAGAACGGGCCGGCGTGTTGCCCGGCGATATCATTCTCGAAGTGGACGGCCGGCACACCGGCCGTGCACGCGGCCTGGCCGCCACGCTGGGGCCGGACCGCATCGGTGAACCAGCGACGCTGAAATTGCTGCGCGCCGGTGCAGTGCAGTTGGTAACTGTCGTGATCGGCGTGCACCCCACCAGAACATGAGCGAGCCGGCCGGTGCCGCCGCACTACGGGTGCTGCTGCGCACCGGCGATCCGGTGCGCAGGCGGGGCCTCGCTGCCATGGTCGAGGGCGCAGGGCACCTGGTGGTGACCGAAGCGCCCGACGTCGTGCTCTGCGACCTCGCGCGCGACGCTGCTCCGCCCGCCGAGGCGGAGGCTCCGGTCGTGGTGCTGACCAGCGCTGCGATACGCGGCGAGCAGCCGGCGGGCGTACTGCCGCGCGAGGTCACCGCGACGCAACTCGACCCCGCGCTGCGGGCGGTGGCCGCCGGTCTTCTGGTTCGGTCGCCGGGAGGGTTTCCGCCTGACGGCTTTCGCGCGGCCGGTGACGAAGCCGCACCAGCGCTCACTCCACGCGAGGCGGAAATTCTGACCCTGATTGGTCAGGGTATGAGCAACAAGGCGGTGGCACGCGAGCTCAGCATCTCCGTGCACACCGTGAAGTTCCACCTGGAGGCGCTGTTCGTTAAGCTGGAAGCGACCAGCAGGGCCGAGGCGGTGGCAAAGGGACTGCGCGGCGGGGTGATCGAGCTGTAAGCGGTGCGATGTCGTCGGCGTCGGCTACTCGGGTTCGATCCGGATCATCGTCGGAGCTTCCAGCACGGCGTCCAGTGCGGCGATCCGCGCCAGTGCCTCGCGCATCGCACTTTCCTGCGTCTCATGGGTCACCAGGACCACCGGGACCGCCTCCCCGGGCGAGCGGCCACGTTGCAGCATCGATTCGAGCGACACGCCTTGGTCGCGCAGCACCGCGGTCACGTCGGCGATGACGCCGGGACGATCCACCACCATCAGGCGCAGATAATACGCCCCGAAATGCGCGCTCATGGGTACCGATGGCGCATTCGACAGCGCCGCCGACGATGCGCCCCAGACCGGCGTATGCCGGTTGCGCGCGATGTCGATCAGGTCGGCGACCACAGCCGATGCGGTCGGTCCCGCCCCTGCCCCGCGGCCCTCCAGCATGACGCGGCCGACGAAGTCGCCCTCCGCCACGACGGCGTTGAACACGCCGTCCACCCGCGCAATCGGCGCCGCCGCGGGCACCATGCACGGATGCACGCGCGCCTCGATGCCCGCCGCCACGTGACGCGCGATGCCCAGCAGCTTGATGCGATAGCCGAGTTCGGTGGCGAACGCGATGTCGAGCGCGGACACCGCACGGATGCCCTCGACATGCACCGCACCGAACGCGACCGGCCGGCCGAATGCCAGCGCCGCGAGGATCGCCAACTTGTGCGCCGCGTCGATACCGTCGATGTCGAACGTCGGATCGGCCTCCGCGTAGCCGAGCTTCTGTGCATCCGCCAGGACCTCGGCGAATTCGCGCCCGCGTTCGCGCATCTGCGTCAGGATGTAGTTGCAGGTGCCGTTCAGGATGCCGGCAATCCGGAGAATGCGATTGGCGGCGAGACCCTCGCGTAACGCCTTGATCACCGGGATGCCGCCGGCCACCGCGGCTTCGAACGCCAAGGCCACGCCGCGCTCCTCGGCGGCGGTGGCAAGCGCCGCGCCATGCACTGCCAGCAGCGCCTTGTTGGCGGTGACCACCGGCTTGCCGGCTGCGATCGCCGCCTGCACCAGGGCGTGGGCGGGACCGTCCGAGCCGCCGATCAGCTCGATCACCACATCGATCGCAGGGTCGGCGGCAAGCGCGACCGGGTCTTCGTACCAGCGCAGACCCGACAGCGACACGCCGCGATCGCGCGTACGATCCCGGGCGGATACGGCAGTGACTGCGATCGGCCGGCCGGCCCGCGCGGTGATGATGTCCGCGTTGTCGCGCAGCAGCTTGAGCACGCCACCGCCCACGGTGCCGAGGCCGGCGACCGCGACGGAGAGGGGGTGGGTCATGGGCGCGGACCCCGGTGTGGCGGCGCAGCGCTTATGGGCATTGTGACGGCATCCTCTTGACTGGGGGTACCGGCTGCATAGCAGACCGCACCGAACATAGCAGCGGCCCGGCACGGGCGCTTCAGGGCCTGCGCATTTGCCGGACCAAGACCTGGCGCGCCAGCGGTCGTCAGCAGCACCGCAAGGAATTCAACACGGAGACAGGACGAGGGCCACGGAGAGCCACAGGAGCCGATGCGTGTGCCACGCGCGGTGGCAATCACCGTCGGATGCCGCCATGATGTTGTGTCGCCACCGTCCTCGGAGCCGCTCCGGCTCCTGTGGCCCTCGCCCTGTCTCCGTGTTGAGAGACCTTCATGCTGCCAGCGGCGACCGAGGCGGCCACACGGCAATGCCGCACCGTCCATTCCGTTGCAATTGGCCAGACGCGACCGCCCTGGGCTGCTCAATGCGTCTTTGCGTGACGCCGGCCGCTCCAATGCAAATGGTGCACCTGCCTGCCGGTGAAATATGGTGCGCCACAGATGCGCAGGTCCTTCCCGGCCGGCGGGCGCAACGTCAGTTCCGACACGTCGCGGCCATGCGCCTTGATCGGCTTCGACAGTAGAACAGGAACCGGCTGCGGCCGATGCGTGCCTGGAGCCTACCCCGGGCTTTGACGCGGGGTTTTGTGACTCGCTCATGGATGCCTTCAGGCCTCTAGCCGATCCTCTGCCGTCATGGCCGGACTTGATCCGGCCATCATGCTACCAGTTCCTCATACGCGGTCAGCGCCTCGAACTTGACGCCGATCTGCCCTTCGCCGGTGTCGAGCTGGGCGAGGCGGGAATACCAAGCCTGCTGATAGATGTAGGATTTGCCGTTATCCAGTTCGACGGTGACCGTTGCATCCACCATCGCCACAAGGCCCTGTAGCGACAGCGTGCCGTCATCGGAAACGTTGGCTTCCACCGTGCGGATGACCGGCGCGCGTTTGCGGCCATGCACGCCATCCTGGCCGGCCACGCCCTCCCACTGGAAGTTGTTGGGCTGCACCTTGAAGTCGCCGCGCACACGAAGCTGTCGGCCGCCGGCCCAGAAATAGGCCACGCCGCCGACCGTGGGGATAGCTGGCATCGGTTTATCTCCTTCCCGGCTGAATGACTGAGAACCACTGACCTATACGTCGACCACGAGGGGACGTAGCCGACGGCTGTCTTGGCGGCATCAGCCAAAAGTGGTAACGAAGCGGCATCCAACGCCGGGGATAGAGACATGCGTACGTGGGGAAAGCCGCTTGTGTGGTGCAATTCGCCGTCGCGGGCTCGGGCTGGGCGGGCAGCATGAGCGATTGCAATAATGCCTTGGTGATGTCCACCTACAACCGTTTCGACTCGCAGACAGTGGACTGGCGTTTAGCGAGTTCGTGTTAGCGAAGAGGCATACAACAGGATCAAGCACGATGCAGGTGGCAACGCGGTAATTTACGGTGTTCCGGTTGGTGCAAGTTACTCAGACTTCCAAAACCGAGTGAGCAAGCAGGTTCATGATTTGCAAACATCGCTTTCGATCGATCAAGCAACCAATGTGATGTGGACCGGGGGTGAAGATCCCTGGGGGGTGTCTTCAAGGACCTAAATATCTTCTATAATTGCTCTGGGCGCGGTGGCAAACACGAAGGGTTCGTCGCGTACGGAACGCCGGGCCCGAAGGAGAACGTCACGTTCACATTATCAAGTCCTTGAAAAAAATCCGCGCGTGAAAAACTGGAATTCGGGTCACGCGGCGATCAGGTTTTCTGTGGCTGCTGATGAGACTGTTCGGGCTGACAGCAACCGAAACTGATTGAGCAGCGCGACGATGCGCAAGCCGCTGACCAGATAGGGCGCCCACAGCACGTCGAGCCGGCTCGGATCGCGCGCGTTGCGTTCAACGATGGTGGCTTTCGCCATCGCGTCGGCATCCTCGACCAAGCCGTCGAACTCCATCTGCCGATACTGGGCGATGATCTCCGCCTTCTAGATCGACGGCGTCACGACAGGCTGGCCAGGTCCGAACCGCGTTCCGTCATCGGCCAGCTTGGCGCGCGGGAGCTTCTGCGTTGTCGCCGCCTTCAGCCGCCGCGTCATCTCCGCCAGCGTCGCCGGCGTCTCATAGTCCAGTTAGCTTTGATCGGGCGTGCCGTAGCGGTTCGCCTGGTAGGTGGTGACGCATGATGGCCACGCTGCCATCCTGGCCAACCGACGGCAGCGCAATGCCGTTCGATGGCACGACTGGTCCCGATCTGCTACTCTTAATGAATGCCAGACGATCTCTACGACTGCGACATCCTTGCCTGGTCCCAACACCAGGCCGACCTGCTGCGCCGTGTCGCGCGCGGTGAGAGGGTGAACGAAGTGGACTGGGAACACGTTGTCGAGGAGATCGAAGACGTGGGCTTGTCGCACCTCAGTGCGGTCCAAAGCTATCTGCGTGTCATGCTGGTTCATCTGCTCAAGGTGCACAGCTGGCCCGAAAGCCCTTCTGTCGGGCATTGGCGCGGCGAAATCGTATCATTCCAGGCCGACGCAGCGCAGCGGTTCGCCCCCTCCATGCGTCAAAAAATCGATCCGCACAGGCTATACCGCCTCGCGCGAGAACAAGTGTCGGTCGCCAGCTACGATGGTCGCGAGCCGCTCCCATCACCGGAGACGTGCCCGTTCACCTTGGATCAGCTCCTGACCGAGCATGGGTCGACGCTGCAAGCGAGATTCGACGCTCCGTCCGGTGCCGCGTCCTCCTGAGGACGGACCGGACTGCCGCCGCTGTCTGGTTCCCGCCGCCGCGCCTGCTGCCGCGGGTTCCGTCTGGTTAGTCCCCGACTGCATGAACGCCCGGATGCTGCGGACCGCTTGGTGCAGCCGGGGCGTGTTCTCCACCAGCGCAATGCGCACATATCCCTCGCCGTGCTCGCCGAAGCCCAGTTGCGGGGAGACCGCGAGCTTGGCGCGCGCCAGCAGCAGCTTGGAGAACCCCACGCTGCCCAGCCCGGCGAAGCGAGGCGGAACCGGCGCCCAGGCGAACATCGACCCTCTGGGCTTTGCACATTCCAGCCAGCCGATGCCAGCCGCGGATGAGCACGTCTCGGCGTTCGCGAAACAGCGTACGAATTTGCCTTGAACCGGCGCGGTGAGCATGAGCGTAACAGCCCCAACCGTCGGCGTGACCGAGAACGCAATCGTCCCAGGCCAGCACAATATCGCGCGGCTACTGATCCGAGTGGCGCAGCGACCAGGCATCCGATAAAATCTTGCCATGCCGGACGATCTCTACGACCGCGACGCCCTCGCCTGGTCGGAACACCAGGCCAGCCTGCTGCGCCGCGTCGCGCGCGGCGAGCGGGTGAACGAAGTGGACTGGGAGCATGTCATCGAGGAGATCGAGGACGTGGGGCTGTCGGAACTCCATGCCGTCCAGAGTTACCTGCATCAGATGTTGGTGCACCTGCTCAAAATCCACGGCTGGCCCAACAACCCGTCTGTAGGACATTGGCGCGGAGAATTTGTCGCCTTTCAAAATGATGCCGCACGTCGGTTCGCGCCATCCATGCGGCGAAGGATCGATCTCGCACGGCATTATCTGGACGCACTCGAACAGCTTGAGACGGCCAATTACGATGGTGTTCCGCCTCGCGCCTGGCCGGCCGATTGTCCATTCAACCTGGACCAGTTGTTTGGCGACAAGCGGGCCGCACTGGAACAACACCTCGAGGCGGCAGCCGCAGGCAGCAAGGCTTAGTTCAGGTCGTGACAGTCTCTGCCAGCGCGGCCTGGTTCGTCCCCGCCTGCATGAACGCACGAATGCTGCGGACCGCCTGGCGCAACCGGTGAGTATTCTCGACGAGCGCGATGCGCACATATCCCTCGCCATGCTCGCCGAAGCCGAGCCCCGGTGAAACCGCGACCTTGGCGCGCGCGAGCAGCAGCTTGGAGAACTCGACGCTGCCCAGGCTGGCAAAGCCCGGCGGGATCGGTGCCCAGGCAAACATCGACCCTTCCGGGCTCGGCACATCCCAGCCAGCCGATGCCAGACCGCGGATCAGCACGTCCCGGCGTTCGCGGTACAGCGTCCGAATTTGTTCCACGCAGTCCTGCGGACCGTTCAGCGCTGCCGTCGCAGCGACCTGGATCGGCGTGAACGCGCCGTAATCGAGATACGACTTCATCCGCGTCAGCGCGTTGATCAGACGCGGGTTGCCGGCGGCGAAGCCCATGCGCCAGCCCGGCATCGAATAGGTCTTGGACAGGCTGGTGAACTCGACCGCGATCTCCTTCGCGCCTGGAACCTGCAGGATTGACGGCGGCACTTTCTCGCCGAAATAGATCTCGGCATACGCCAGATCGGACATGATCCAGATCTCGTGCCGACGGGCAAATGCGACGATCTCACGGTAGAAGTCGAGATCCGCCAAATAAGCCGTTGGATTGGAAGGAAAATTGACGATCAGCGCAGTCGGTTTCGGCACCGAGTGCCGAACCGCGCGGTCCAGCGCACGCAGCATCTCCTCATCCGGGCAGGCCGGAACCGAGCGGACCGCCGCGCCGGCGATGATGAAGCCGAACTGATGGATCGGATAGGACGGATTGGGCACCAGGATCGTGTCGCCCGGGCTGGTGATCGCGGATGCCAGATTGGCGAGCCCCTCCTTGGACCCCAGCGTTGCGATCACCTCTGTCTCCGGGTCAAGGCCGACGTTGAAGCGCCGGTGATAGTAGCCGGCGAGCGCACGCCGCAGCCCAGGAATGCCCTTACTGACGGAATACCGATGGGTGCGCGGATCCTGCACCGCCTCCACTAGCTTGGCGACGATGTGCGGCGGCGTGGCGCTATCGGGATTGCCCATCCCGAGGTCGATGATGTCCTCGCCAGCGCCGCGGGCGCGCGCCTTGGCCGTGTTCACCTCGGCGAAGACATACGGCGGCAGGCGGCGGATACGGTGAAACTCACCGGGGGAATCGGTGCTCATGCTGGGTCTCGCGGATTGGAGGTCTATTTTACCAGACGCGCCGCACCGCCGCGACCGATTGCTTCGGCATCGACCTGAACCGCCGAACGCGGCACCCCGGCCGATGTGAGTGCCGCAGCCATCGCCTGGGCACGCGACAGACCGAGCGTCAGCGCCGCCGACTGGGCATCCGGGTCGCTGGAGGACGCATCCCCGTAACCGGTCACCGCGATGATGCCGCTCCCGCGCTGGGCCGCCAGTGCTTTCAAGGTGGCGGCCGCCGTTGCGGGCAGGTCCGCCGATCCGCTGACGAATGTCACGTTTACTGTGTTGGCTGCGCTGGCGACGGGTGGCGAGGATGCTGGGGACGGAGCGGCGGGAACAGCCGGCGGCGGCGCGGTGGCCGGCGCGCTACTCGTGAGGTTAGGCGGCGGCGGCGGCGTGGTGGGCAACGGCGGCGCCGGAGCCGCCTCGGCGGTCGGCTGTGCTGAGGCGCCCGGCGGTGTCAGTGGCGCGGTGGCCCCGGGCGTAGCGGACGCGGGCGCAGCGGGCGCAGGTTCAGTGGTCGCAGGCGCGGCGGACGTTGCATCGGTCGCGGGCGGTGCGGAAGCAGGGGGTGGTGGTAGGGCGGCGCTCTGCACGGAGGCGACCGGCGCGCTGGCTGGCGCAGGCGCCGGGCCGGGCGCTACCGATGCCTGGCTGGGCGGCGGGGCAGGCGGGGCAGGCGGCGCGTCGGCTGCCGGCAAGGACGCGCTCGCTGTCGTAGTTCCAGGCGGCGGCGGGGGTGGAGGCGGCGGCACAGTCCCCTTGCCGAACAGGGCCGGCGACGCACTCGGCGAGGACGGATCGGCAATCGGTGCCGCCGCATCGGCGTGCTGCGTGTTCGTCCGGTCGGCGATGAGCGCATTGGCGATATTGGCGAGCGCCGCGCGATCGGGCTCCGCCGGCTTGGGCGGCACCGTTGCCAAGTTCGGATAGGGCTGGTCCGCACCGGGCGGAGGCGGTCTCTCCTCGGCAATCTTGCCGCCCTGCAGATCGTGCCACCAGGTCACCGGGTTCATCGACGACGGAAACGAGGAACAGCCCGACAGCAACAGACCGAGCACCGCCGGAGCCGCCTGTGCGATATGCAAACGCAGGCCAGACGTGCCCGATACCGTGCCCCGATAAGCTTGAACCCGGTCTCGTGCACCCCTAGGTTGCCCGCCACTATCGCTGATCAACATAGCCGAATCCGCTCCAGGCCTCGTCGCATTGGTGTAGCTTGTGGTGGTGCGGACGGAAAGGACGCGTATGGCCGAGATCGAGAAGCCCGAAACCGTCGGATTCAAGCTGCCCGACCCGGCGGAGATCGGTCGTTCGATGGCTGACGTGGCCGAACGCTCCCAGCGCATAGTCGGCGATTGGCTCAAGCGCCAGGCAAGCGAGGAGCACGCGCCCGATCCGTTCAACATCGGCAGTGCCTTCATGGAGATGACCGCGAAGCTGATGGCCAACCCAGCCGGCGTGATGGCGGCCCAGCTCGGCTTCTGGCAGGACTACATGACGCTCTGGCAGAACACAGCGCGGCGAATCATGGGCATGGATGCCGACACGGTGATCGACTCGTCTTCGACCGACCGACGCTTCAAGGACGATGCGTGGAAGGAGAACGAGGTCTTCGACTTCATCAAGCAGTCCTACCTGCTGTCCGCGCGTTTCGTGCAGGACGTGGTCAAGCAGGCCGACGGCCTGGATGCGAAGACGGCGCAGAAGGTGGATTTCTATTCGCGGCAGTTCGTCGATGCGATGAGCCCTTCGAACTTCCTGATGACCAATCCCGAGGTGCTCCGCAAGACCGCCGAGACCGGCGGAGAGAATCTGCTGAAGGGCCTGAGCAACCTGCTGAGTGATCTTGAGAGCGGCAAGGGCAAGCTGCACATCAAGATGACCGATATGGATGCCTTCAAATTGGGCGAGAATATCGGCGTATCGCCGGGCAAAGTCGTCTATCAGAACGAACTGATCCAGCTCATTCAATACAACCCGACAACCGACAAGGTGCTGAAGCGGCCGCTCCTGATCGGCCCGCCGTGGATCAACAAGTTTTACATCCTCGATCTCCGGCCGCGGAACAGTTTGGTGCGCTGGGCCGTCTCGCAGGGCCATACGGTGTTCGTCATCTCCTGGGTGAACCCGGACGGGAAGCTCGCGGAAAAGGGCTTCGAGGATTACATGACGGACGGCTACCTCGCCTCGCTGGATGCGATCGAACGTGCGACCGGCGAGCGCCACGTCAACGCGATCGGCTACTGCCTCGGCGGCACGCTGCTGGCGAGCACGCTGGCCTACATGGCGACCAAGGGAGACGATCGGATCAAGTCCGCCACGTTTTTCGTCACCATGATGGACTTCGCTGAAGCCGGCGAGCTTGGGGTGTTCATCGATGAGGAGCAGTTGAAGTCGCTCGAGGAGAAGATGAGCAAGCGCGGCTATCTCGAAGGGTCCGAGATGGCGACCACGTTCAACATGCTGCGGGCCAACGACCTGATCTGGTCGTTCGTGGTGAACAACTATTTGCTCGGCAACGACCCGTTCCCGTTCGACCTGCTTTACTGGAACGCGGACTCGACGCGGATGCCGGCGCGCATGCACAGCTTCTACCTGCGCAAGATGTATCAGGAAAACCTGCTGGCGGTGCCGAACGGGATTACCCTGGCCGGGGTGCCGATCGATCTGACGAAGATCAAGACGCCGGCATACTTCCTGTCCACCCGCGAGGATCACATCGCGCCGTGGAAATCCACCTATCGCGGCACGCAGTTGCTGAGCGGGCCGAAGCGGTTTGTGCTGGCGGCGTCCGGCCATATCGCGGGCGTGGTCAATCCGCCGGAGGGCGGCAAGTACAGCCACTGGATCAACCAGGATCTGCCGCCCGACCCGGAGGCCTGGTTCAAGGGCGCCACCGAGATTGCCGGCTCGTGGTGGCCCGACTGGCACCGCTGGGTGAGCGCGCTCGGCAAGGAGCAGGTACCCGCCCGGGTGCCTGGCGACGGCAAGCTGAAGGTGATCGAGGACGCGCCGGGGAGTTACGTGAAGGTCCGGCTGAGCTAAGACGCGTCACTGGTCGCGTGGTTACCGGGTTGGCGCGTTGCTGAACGAGGTTCTCCTGCTTTGCGGGCAGGAACATGCGCATATCTATGTGATGTTCGCGCTCACCCCGATTGTAGTGGTAGTCGGCCCTAATGGCAGCGGCAAAAGCTTGTTGCTACGCGAGTTAGAATCGTTCTTTAAGCCGCGCCTCCATTGGGGATTTGCCGCCCGCGTCCTCGTCGAGCGGGTTGGCCTGAACGTCGACTGGAAATTAGTAGAAGCAGATAGGCAGTCTTTTGCCAAGGACGAGCGGATCAAGGCGCAGTGGCCCGAGGGAACCTTTCAGCCCTACAAGCTGAATCCGCTTACGCAAGGGAGACGGCCCGTATCGTCACTCCATCGCGTCAGGGGGCTTCGCTGATCCGCGACAAAGCGTAGTCGAACGGCGCCGTCGAAACGCGAAAGTCGCCGCGGAATGGATTGCTCAGTGCGATGATCAGCACGAGCACTAACACGCCGGAGACGGCCAGCATGGCGGACATGGCGAGTTGCATGCGCACGCTGGGGGCGCCCAGGAACGAACCGAAGACAATGGTGATCGTGCCGCCAACGATCACTACGATCCAAACTATACCGGGAATCGTGGTTTCTGCCGCCAACAGTCTTTCCTCCCTGGCGTCATGCAACCGTGCCAATGACTGCAACAGCAACGCGTGCAAGTTGCCTTGCGCCTGATCAGACGGCTGCAGGCCGAGCGCAAGCCGATGCAGATCGGCGAGGTATGTGTCGCCCGCGCGGTCCGCATGGCCTTCCGCCTGAGCCGGCCATTCGACTGTAATGACGGTTCGGGTATAGCGTCTCAAACGATCGATCAGGTCGGCCCTTGCCGGGTTGGCGAAGCCGTTGGCTGCGTCAAAGACGTTGAGGATGACAGCAGCCTCCGAATGGCTTGCCGCCTTGGCCTTGTTGAAGTCCTCCCAGGCCAGGGTGGCAACGAAGGCCAATAGCACGGCGTAGGTCACACCGATGATCGACAGGATTGCCGCAGCGATGTCGTTGTGCTGGCGCCGGAATTCGGCCGACACAAAACGCCGCACGCCGATCTCCAGAAGCATCGTCGCGATGACGGCCGCAATGACAAGCGACAGCCCGACGGCCCAGATCGGGTACTGATAGACCATGTCGGCGCGCATCATCATCAGCGGCACTCGCCATCATACGCTCCCTCTCCGCCCCGGGGCGGAGAGGGTCGGGGTGAGGTGGGGTCAATCAAGATCACAAGGTGTTGGCAAACACCTACGGAGTTTGGCCGGTCGTGTTGGGTTCGTTGCACGAGTGCCCCACCTCACCCTGACCCTCTCCGCCCCAAGGGCGGAGAGGGAACTGTGCAGGGCTGGGGCCGGGCCGCGCGGACCGCTCAGAACAGCAGACCCTTCTTCAGCATGCCGTGAATGCCCTTCTCGCCGTTCACCGTCTGGGTGACGTGGAAATCCACCGCCAACGAGCAGAACTGATACGCCTGCTCGCGCGATAGATTGCTGCGCGAACAAATGAACGAAATCATTTCCCGCAGTGCCTGCTTCATCGCCTGGTCGAGGTCCTCATTCAGTCCCATGCTGATGAAGTAGTTCGGCGTCTCCGCCTTGGGCTGGCGCAGCAGCGGCCGCGTCGGACCGCCGCCCTTGTGCAGCGCGAACGTGAACGTGCCGGTCAGGCACATCTCCAGCGCGGTGACGCAGACCTCGCCGTCGCCCTGCAAACCATGCCCATCACCCACCGAGAAATTCGCGCCGGGTACCCACACAGGTAGATACAACGTGCTGCCCGCCGTCAGTTCCTTGTTGTCCATGTTGCCGCCGTGGACACGGGGCTCCTTCGAGGCGATCGTGCCGAACGCGGGCGGCGGCGCCACGCCCATTACCCCGAAGAACGGCGCCAACGTCAGCTCCGTCCCCCACGGCAGCGAACACACTCCGCGCGCGCGATCCACCGGGATGTGACTGAGCACCGTATCGTGGAAATCCTCGGGCAGCGTACCGGCAAGCGGGCGGATCATGTTGTAGCCCCAGTCGGCGCCGGGCTCGATCTTCTCGATGCGGATCTCCAGCATGTCGCCGGGTTCGGCACCGGCGATGGCGATCGGGCCGGTGACGATATGGCCGGCGCGCGCCCCCGGATTGGCGGCGATGATGGCGGACAATTCCGGCGGCACGGCAAGGCCCGCGCTCGCCGGCGGCATGACCTCCTCGCGGCCGGAGACGCACTGAACCACGACGCGATCTCCCGACTCGATAGTCAGGACGGGCGGAAATTTCGCGTCGAAAACACCGATACGGACGGTCTGCGGCGAGGCGCGAAGTTGATGTTGGGCCATGGCGATTTCCCCTTCGTTCAGGCAGCGACCAGGGCGGCCGACAGTGCCGGGCGGCGGGACCGGAACGTCGTCGCCTTTTCAAATGCATCGGCCACGCGGAACAGCGTCGGCTCCTGGAACGGCTTGCCGACGAGTTGGATCGCCACCGGTAGATCGCCCTCGCCGAAGCCCGAGCAGATCGACATGGCCGGATAGCCCGACACGTTGAATGGCATGGTGAAGCCGGGCTTCTGGCCGACATCCCACTCCGGTACGGAGTTGATCTTCGGCGCTTCCTGCGGCTGTGCAGCGGTCAGCACGATATCCAGCCCGACCATCGCCGCCTGCAATTCGGCGCGCAGTTCGCGTCGCCGCCGCACCGCCTGCACGTAATCGACGCCGGATACCAGCGCGCCCATGAGCAGCCGCTGCTGCACGCGCGCGCCGAAATCGCCGAGGCGAATACGGGCCCATTCCTCGTAAGCCGATGCACGCTCGGTGAGCGAGATCAGCGTGCCGCAGGCGTGCCAATCCTGCAGCGGCGACAGCGTGACTTCGCTGATCTGGGCGCCAAGATCAAGGAACGTGGCGATCGTCGCGTCGATGCCCTGCTGCGTGCCGTCGCTGACCTTGTGGTCCACCTCATGGAAATGGTGGATGACGCCGATGCGCATGCCTTTGATGCCGGCGCCGAGTTGCGCGGTGTAATCGGGTATCGGCCGCGACGCACTGGCCGGGTCGCGCGGGTCGTGCCCGGCGAGCGCCTGGAGCATCAGCGCGCAGTCCTCGGCGGTCCACGCCATCGGCCCGATATGGTCCAGCGTGAACGCCGCCGGTGCCACGCCGGCGCGGCTGACCAGCCCGTAGGTCGCCTTGATGCCGGCGATGCCGCACAGCGCCGCCGGCCCGCGGATCGAACCGCCGGTGTCGGTGCCGATCCCCCCGAGAATGAACCCGGCGGCAATACCGGCACCGGTGCCGCTGCTCGATCCGGCAGTGAAATGCTCGGTGTTCCAGGGATTGCGCGCCGGCGGCCACGGCAGGTCGAAGGACGGCCCACCATCGGCGAACTCATGCGTCGCCGTCTTGCCCATCAGCACCGTGCCCGCCGCTGCCAGCTTGACCGCGCAGGTCGCATCGGTGTCGGGCACGTTGTCGCGCAGGATCTTCGAATGGCACGTCGTGGGAATGCCTTTGGTATCGACGATGTCCTTCAGACCGATCGGAATGCCGTGCAGCGGACCGCTCGGGCCGTCCGCCATGATCGCGGTCTCGGCCGCACGCGCATCGGCGAGTGCGCGCTCCTCGGTCAACAGGACGAAGCTGTGCAACTCGCGATCGAGCGCGTGAACGCGGTCGAGGCAGGCGCGCGTCAACTCGACCGGCGATAGTTTCTTCGCGGCGATCAGTTTGGCGGCTTCGGCGATCGTGGGGATGCCGCTCATGCCAGATCCTCCTCGGCGAAGCCGTAGGTCAGCACCGGTTCGGCCATGCGACCGCGCGGCTTGCGCACGTTCGCCACCATCTCCGCGATATGGCGATGGGCGACCTTCAGGCCGGCCATCTGCGCGGGCGTCGCGGAAAGTCCTGCGCGGGCGATCAGGAACTCCAGGGCATCCTCGTCAACCTCTGGCGGCATGGCTCAATACTCCTCGGGGGGATTCCAGCCGGAAGGATAGAACTGCGGAAGCTCGTCCGGCCAGCCCGTGACAGCTCCGGCAATTGCCGGCGGGGTTAAGGTCCATCCCGGCAGGTCGCCCAATTCGTCGTGCGAATGCTTCACGTGTCGGCGAACACCCGGCGTATCGTGAACCACTACGCCGATGGTGCGTTCACCAGACCAAACCATTACGGGACGCCGACAATGCCGCGCGGAGACAAGTCCAAGTACACCGACAAACAGGATCGCAAGGCAGACCATATCGCCGAAGGGTACGAACATCGCGGCGTTCCCGAGAAGGAGGCGGAACGCCGCGCATGGGCGACGGTGAACAAGGAAAGCGGCGGTGGCAACAAGAGCGGTTCCGGCCGCGGCGTCCCCGATAGCCACGCATCTTCGCGCAAGGGTGGTCGTATCGGTGGCAGCGCCTCTGCCTCGCGCTCGGCTGCCGCACGCTCAGCGTCCGCGAAAAAGGCTGCTGCGACGCGAAAACGGAACGCCGAACATCGCGCCGACTGAGCCGGCGCGAGTCGTTCTCGCCGCGATCCGATCAAAATTGCCTCAATAGGCACGCAGCCAGAAACCGGGTAGTCCATTGCGCGTTCGCAGCTAGCTGCATCGGAGCACACGCCTATGGTTCGGGCCAGCGCAAACGGAGTGTCCCGCCGTGAGTTGCTGGCCGGCGTCGCTGCCGTAAGTCTCGTGGCGGCCAGCCCCGAGGGGAAAGCGGCGGTCGTGCGTGGGATGCCAGCATGGAACCCCGGCGCCGGCGCGCAACCGGAACCGGCGAAGCCTGGTCCTTGGCAATTTTTCACCCCGGAAGAAGGCGCCGCAGTCGAGGCGCTGGTGGACCGCCTTATCCCACCCGATCCGCAATGGCCTGGCGGCAAGGATGCCGGTTGTGCCGTGTTCATCGATCGCCAACTCGCCGGGCCCTATGGGGATTCGCGTGGTCTTTACGTGCGGCCGCCGTTCCAGGACGGCGATCCGCAGCAGGGGTCGCAATCGCCCCTGACGCCCGCGATGCGGTACCGGCGTTCGCTTGCGAGCCTGGACAAGTACTGCCGCTCCAGCTTTGTCGGCAAAGGCATCGCGAACCTTTCCAATGAGCAGACGGACAGGTTGATCGCGGACCTGGAGAACGGCCAGGTGAAGCTTGAGAATGCCTCGGGCCGCGGCTTCTTCGAGTTGCTGTTGCAGAATGCTCAGGAAGGTTTTTTCGCCGACCCGATCTATGGCGGCAACCGCGAGATGGCCGCCTGGAGGATGATCGGGTTCCCAGGTGCCCGATATGACTATCGAAACTGGGTCGAGCGACACAACGAAAGATATCCGTTGCCTCCGCTCGGCATCGGTGGCCGCCCGGAATGGACAGTGCGGCGAGGTTGAAACAACGATCCACGAGGTTGCCATGACGGCGCGCAAGCTTCCCGGCACCGATGTCGTGATCGTTGGGCTGGGCTGGACGGGTTCAATTCTGGCGCAGGAGCTGACGGATGCCGGTCTGCATGTCGTGGCTGTCGAACGCGGTCCGTGGCGGGATACCGCGAGCGATTTTCCCACCACGTTCGCGCAGGACGAACTGCGCTATCACATCCGCCACGACCTGTTCCTGCGTCCCGCACAGCAGACCCTGACGTTCCGTCACAACGTCAATCAGACTGCGTTGCCGATCCGCACGTGGGGCTCGTTCATGCCGCCGAACGGGGTGGGTGGCGGCGGCGTTCACTGGAACGCGGAAACCTGGCGGTTCCTGCCGAGCGATTTCCGCCTGCGTTCGCACCTGACGCAGCGTTACGGCGCGAACGTCCTGCCACAGGACATGACGATCCAGGACTGGGCGGTCAGCTACGACGAACTGGAGCCGTATTACGACAGGTTCGAGTATCTGTGCGGCACATCGGGCACCGCCGGCAACCTCAAGGGAATCCGACAGCAAGGCGGCAATCCGTTCGAGGGGCCGCGATCACGCGACTATCCGACGCCGGCGCAGAAACAACCGTTCGGACCGGTATTATGGGCGAAGGCGGCACGCGACATGGGCTATCACCCGTTTCCGCAGCCCTCTGGCAATCTATCGCAGGCCTACACCAATCCGCTCGGCGTGAGGCTGGGGCCATGCACGTATTGCGGCTTCTGCGAGTGGTTCGGCTGCGGCAACTACTCGAAGGCCAGTCCGCAGACGACATTGCTCCCCGTCTTGATGCGCAAGACGAACTTTGAAGCGCGCACGCTGTGCAACGTCGTGCGTATCAACCTTGACAACACCGGCAAGCGCGCCACCGGCGTGACCTATGTCGACAGCAATGGCATCGAATGGGAACAGCCGGCGGACCTGGTGCTGCTGTGCGCGTTCCAACTGTTCAATGTGCATCTGCTGCTGCTGTCCGGCATCGGCACGCCGTACGATCCGGTGTCCGGGCAGGGCGTAATCGGCCGCAACTTCTCCTACCAGGTCACGTCGAGCGTCGATGCCTTCTTCGACAAGGGGTTCAATTTCAATCCATTCATCGCGTCCGGCGCAATCGGCATGTGCATCGATGAATTCAATGGCGACAATTTCGACCACGCCAGGCTGGGCTTCGTCGGCGGAGGGTACATCGGCGCCGTGCAGACCAACGGCCGGCCGATCCTGGGCACGCGCGTGCCAAAAGGTACGCCGGCCTGGGGTGCGGCCTGGAAACAGGCTGTCGCCGAGAACTATCTGACCAGTTACGAAACGGCGACACACGGAAGTTGCTACAGCTATCGTGACTGCTTCTTCGACCTCGATCCTACCTACACTGACCCGTACGGCAACAAACTTCTGCGCATGACGTTCGATTTCCATGACAACGAACGCAAGATGTCGCAATACCTGACGGATCGGTTGGCCGACATTACGCAGCGCATGGGACCGCACTCGCTGGAGAAACATCCCCGCACCGGTCCGTACGACGTGACCAAGTACCAGACCACACATACATGCGGCGGTGCGGTCATGGGCGCCAATCCAAAGACAAGTGCGGTGAACCGGTATCTGCAAAGCTGGGATGTGCCGAACCTGTTCGTGACCGGGGCCACCGTATTTCCGCAGAATGCGGGTTACAATCCCACCGGCACGATCGGCGCTCTCTCGGTACTGGACGGCGGATGCGATACGCAACCGCTATTTGAAGAATCCCGGCCCGCTGGTCCCGACATGAGACTGCGCCACACCATCGCGCTGGCCGGGTTGCTGGTTGCGTGCGAGGGACCGGTGCCCCGCTCGCAAGCGGGCGACACGCAGAACCTGGCGCTGGTCGAGCGCGGCCGCTATCTCGCGATTTTGGGCGATTGCACCGCCTGCCACACCAGATCCGGGGGAGAATTCCTGGCGGGCGGCCGACCGATTCAGACGCCATTGGGCAGCGTCGTCTCGCCGAACATCACGCCGGACAAGGATACTGGCATCGGCGCGATGACCGACGAGCAATTCTACAACGCCATGCACATCGGCGTCAGTGACAAGCACCTGTATCCGGTGATGCCATATCCGTACTTTTCCAAAGTGACGCCGGATGACGTAATGGCGATTTGCGCCTGGCTGGACACGCTACCTCCGGTGGTAAACCGTGTGCACGCCAACACGTTGCCGTTTCCGTTGAATATTCGCGCCGGGCTGATCGGATGGAACGCTCTGTACTTCCAGCCAGGCGACTGGCAGAACCGGCCGGAGCGGTCGGCGGAGTGGAATCGGGGCGGTTATCTGGTGGGAGGCCTCGGCCATTGCGGCGCCTGCCACACGCCGAAGAACTTTCTCGCCGGTGATGAAAACAGCCGGCGCCTGCAGGGTTACGCGTTGCAGGGCTGGTTCGCGCCCGAAATCACCGGCAATGAGCGTGTCGGGGTGGGCGGCTGGTCGGTGGATGACATTGTCGAATACCTGAGGACGGGCACCAATCGCTACACCAGCGCTTCGGGCCCGATGGCCGAAGAGATCAGCAATTCCTCATCGCATTGGACGATGGAGGATCTACATGCCGTGGCGACCTATCTGAAGGATCAGCCGGGCAGCGATCACGCGTCGCCGCAACCGCTCGCGGAACAGGACCCCGCAATGCTCGCTGGCGGCGCGATCTACACCGACGAATGTTCCGCGTGTCACACAATGGAAGGCACCGGCATCGTGCGGCTGATGCCGGCGTTGAAGGGCAGCCCGTTCGTGCAGCAGCGGCAGCCCACGTCCCTTCTGCGAGTGGTGTTGGGTGGCACGCGCGCCGTGGCGACAGACCTTGCACCCACTGGCCCGGCCATGCCGGCGATGGGCTGGAAGCTGTCGGACGCGCAGGTCGCCGCGGTGGTCAGCTACATACGCAACGCCTGGGGCAATGCGGCACCCGCCGTATCGCCCGGCGATGTCAAAAGCGCGCGCGCGGCCTTGGCTGATGAACGTGAATGAACCAAACACCTGGGAGCGGGTTGGCAGGATCAACCACTCGCGCCGGCGCCCGCCGAGGGGATGCGGGCGCCAGACCAGACGCGGTTACGGCTCGACGATGACCTGACCATACATCCACGGGTGTGGCGTGCAGATAAAGTAGTAGCTGCCAAGCTGATCGAAGGTGACCTTCTTCGACTCCCCCTTGGCCAGCACGCCGGTATCCCACGTGCCTGGTGTCGCCGTGGTCGTCGTCGCGGTCGCGGTGTGCGGGATATCGCCCGTATTGACGAAGTTTACCTGGGCGCCCCGCTTCACTCGCATGCGGGCCGGCCAGTAGGAATATTCGACGTTGTTGTCACCGATCCTCACCGTGTCCACGCCATCCGCGATCGCTCCGGTCGGTCCGGCCACCGTTGCCGGCGCCGGCGGCGGCCACAACGGCTGGAGCTTGCCATCCAAGGCGAATGTCCACACCGCATCGCCGAAAGCGCTGCCATGGACCGAATTTCCGCCAGCCACGATGGTGATGTACTGCTGACCGTCCACCTCGTAGGTCATCGGCGGCGCATCCGCGCCGAAGCCGGTCTGGAACTGCCACAGCACCTCGCCGGTCTTGGCGTCTAGGGCGACGATGTTGCCATCCGGCGAGCCGCGCAGCAGCAGGCCGCCGGCGGTCACTGTTCCTCCCCCGTTGCCACCCATGCGATACGGCAACTTCTGCTGCCAGGCGATCTTGTTGGTGGTGGAATTGATCGCCGTGAACGTGCCGCTCATCGCCGAACCGATCGGCGCCGCCTGGGTGCCGCCGACGTAGCGCATGCCGTTCTTCCAGTCCTGTGCATAACGAGCAAAGACGCTGGTTCGGACGGTGCCATCCACGTACAGCAGACCGGTGTCCGGACTGTATGGCATCGGCGACCAGTTGGTGCCCCCGATGCCGGAGGGTTGCACCAGAACCGGCGTGTCCCAGAACGGCTGGAACAGGCAGCCCGCCTTGTCATACCCGGGCAGCAATTCCGCGCACTGCGGGACGGTGGGATCGCCCACCGGGATAGGCTGGGTCTTTGCCGTCTTCTGCCGCGGCTCCTGCGGCACCGGCTTCTCATCGATCCCGATCAGCGGTTTGCCGTTGGTACGGTCCAGTATATACACCCAACCGGTACGCCCAGCCTGAGCAAGCGCCTTGCGCGGTTGGCCGTCGATGACCGTGTCGAACAGTACCACGGGGCTGGCTGCGTCATAGTCCCAGATGTCGTGATGGACCTCCTGGAAATGCCAGCGATATGCTCCGGTCTTGGCGTCGATCGCCATGATCGAAGCGCAGAACAGGTTGTCGCCTTCGCGCATCGATCCGTCGTAGTCCGGCCCGCAATTGCCGGTCGCGAAATATGCCAGGCCGAGCGCCGGATCGAGCGCCGGCGTGTTCCATATCGACGCCCCGCCACGCGACGCGTGCGATGTTTCCGCCGGCCAGGACTTGCTGCCGGTCTCGCCGGGCGCGGGCAGTGTGTATGCCCGCCACATTATCTTGCCGGTCTTCGCATCGAGTGCGGTCTCGCGCCCGCGGACACCGAATTCACCCCCGGTCATGCCGCTGTAGACAATGCCTTCATAGTAGAGCGGTGCGGCCGTCACGCCGTAGCCGTTCTCCCAGTTCTCGATTGAGGTCTTCCAGACTTCCTTGCCGGTCTTGATGTCGAGCGCCACGACATTGGCGTCGAGTTGGCCAAGGAACAACATCCCCTCACCCATCGCCAGCCCGCGGTTGAGCCAACCGCAGCAGACGGTCGAGATCTTCTGGTCGAGGCCCGACCAGCGCTCCCATAGCATCTCGCCGGTCTTGGCGTTCATTGCGAACACGTCGTCGTTTCCGGTCACGACGTACATGATCCCGTCCCTGACCAGAGGCGTTGCCTCGGCCGAATATTTTCCTCCAAATCCGGAGCCCTTGAGCCTGGTCATCCAGGCTCCCTTGAGCTGCTTGACGTTGGTGGTATCGATCTGCTTCAGCGTCGAATAACGCTGGTTCATGATGCTGCCGCCGTTGGTCACCCAGTCCTTGCCGGGCGGGCTTTTCACCATCCGGTCAATGTCCGGATCGTCGGCCGAAGCCGGCAGGCAACCCGCACTGATCAGCAAGCCCGCGAACAACGCCGATGCGATATGGCGACCATGGCCGAGCATGCTGGTTTCCCCCGAAGGTTTTGCTGATTGGGCGCAACCGAAAGCTTGATGCGGAGTGGTGTATTGGCAACGCGGCGCCCACCGGGAGTGGCGGGCGCCGGATCGGCCGCAGTCACGGCTCGACGATGACCTGGCCGTACATCCACGGGTGCGGCATGCAGATGTAATAGTAGTTGCCGGGCTTGTCGAAAGTGATCGTCTTCGACTGGCCCGAGTTCAGCGGTCCGGTGTCCCAGGCCCCGATTTTCCCATTGTCAAACGATGTCGCCGTGTGCGGCGTATCGCCCGCATTTGTGAACGTTACAGATGTCCCGGCCTTGATGCGGTCTCGTTTCGGGAAGTAGCCGAACTCGATATTCTGGTCGCCGATCTTGATCGTGTCGGCATTGTCAACGATCGGTCCGCTGGCTGGTCCCGCGATGGTCGCGGGCGGAGGAGGCGGCCATAACGGGTTCAGCTGCCCCTTCAATGAGAACGTCCACACGGCGTCGCCGGTGGCGCTGCCGACACCCTGATTGCCACCGGCCGCGATGGCGATGTACTGCTCGCCATCGACCTCGTAGACCATCGGCGTCGCCTCCGCGCCAAAACCGGTCTGGAACGCCCAGAGCAGTTGGCCGGTCTTTGCATCGCGCGCCTGGATTTCGCCGCCGGGATCCCCGTGAAACACAAGGCCGCCGGCGGTTGTTGTCGATCCGCCGCCGCTGCCGACGCGGAACGGAACATTCTTCTGCCAGGCGATCTTGTTCGTGGTGCCACCGATCGCGGTCCAGGTGCCACTCATGGCCGAGTTGATCGGCGCCGCCTGCGTGCCGCCGTTATACTGCTTGCCTTTCCTGTACTGATCCCCGTAGCGAGCAAACGCGCTGGTGCGGACGGTGCCGGGAACATAGAACAACCCAGTGTCCGGATTGTACGACATGGGCGACCAGTTCGTGCCGCCGATGCCCGACGGCTGGACCAGGACCGGCTCATCCCAGAATGCCTCGAAGATGCAGCCGGCCTTGGCGTATTCCTCCAACGGCTGGGCGCATTGGGGCACTGTCGCGTCGCCGATCGGATAGGGTTGGGTCTTCGCGGTATGCTGCCGCGGCTCCTGCGGCACCGGTCGCTCCTCGATGCCGACCAGCGGCTTGCCGTTGGTGCGGTCCAGTATATACACCCAGCCGGTGCGTCCGGCCTGTGCAATACCCTTGCGCGGCTGGCCGTTGATGACGGTGTCGAACAGGACCGCCGGGCTCGCCGCGTCGTAGTCCCAGATGTCGTGGTGCACCTCCTGGAAGTGCCAGGCGTACTGGCCGGTCTTGGCATTCACCGCGATAACGGACGCGCAGAACAGATTATCGCCTGGGCGCATCGATCCATCGTAGTCCGGCCCGCAATTACCGGCCGAGAAGTAGATCAGCCCAAGCTCGGGATCGAGCGCTGGCGTGTTCCAGATCGACGCGCCGCCATGCATGTAATGATCGGTGCCGGCCGGCCAGCTGTCGCCGCCGACATCACCGGGCGCAGGCAGCGTGTAGAACCGCCACAGGATTTTTCCCGTCTTGGCATCGAGCGCGGTCAGCCGGCCGCGGATGCCATATTCGCCGCCAGTGATCCCGCTGTAGACGATGCCGTCGTAATAGAGCGGCGCGCTGGTGATGCCGTAGCCGTCCTGCCAGACCTCGATCGGTGTCTTCCACACCTCTTTGCCGGTCTTGGCGTCGAGCGCCACGACATTGGCGTCGAGCTGACCGAGGAACACCATCCCCTCGCCCAACGCCACCCCGCGATTGTCCCAGCCGCAGCAGACGCTGGTGAGCTTCTGGTCGATGCCGGACCAGCGCTCCCACAGGAATTCACCCGTTTTTGCGTTCATCGCGAACACGTCGTCGTTGCCGGTGACGGCGTACATTATGCCGTCCTTCACCAGCGGCGTCGCTTCGAGCGAATACTTGCCCCCGTACCCGGAGCCCTTCAGGCGGGTCATCCAGGCGCCCTTGAGCTGCTTGACGTTGCTGGTGTCGATCTGTTTGAGCGTCGAATAGCGCTCGTTGGTCATGTTGCCGCCGTTGGTCACCCAGTCCTTGCCGACCGGGCCTTTCAGCAACTGGTCGATCTCCAGGTCCGCAGCCGTTGCCGGCAGGTGATAAGCGCAAACCAGAAAGCCCGCGAACAATGCCGATGCGATTCGGCGACCTTGACCGAGCATGACAGTTTCCCCCAGCAGGTTTGGTTGCTTTGGCAACAACCGTACGCCCGTTGGGCGGGCGTTGGCAAGTCTCAGCGCTGGGCCGAGACATCCCCACCCGGAAGCATCTGGTTCGCTGCGTCCAGGGTCGCGATGTTCGCCGATTGGATGTAGGGCATGTTGCTCAGCACCTGCAGCGTCTGCTCAGGCGGGAGCGTGAATATCGGCGTCCCGAGCACCTTCATCGCGGCGGGCGCGTCGCCGTATTGCAACAGCCAGGCGAACTGCAGCAGACCATTCGTCACGAACTGCGAGGGCGCATCCGGTTTGATGCCCAGCACGCGGCGAACGTCCGAGCGCGCCTCGAGCATCTTCATCTTGGTCAGTGGCGAAAGCGTCACCCAACGGGGATTGCTGCTGAGTTCGCCGGCCAGATAATCCACTGCGGCCGACGCCCTGGCCGCGTCGACCGGATTGTTCAGCGTGCGCACCGGTATGGCGAATGCCCACGACGCCTGATTTGCCGCGGGCACGTCATTGTCGAATTGTCCGAACGCGCCGGGTGGGACCGACGCCGTGTCCGGCGGTGGTTGCACGGTACAGGCAGCGATCGCCAGGCACGTCAGGACGATCGCGAGACGGATGATCATAGGACGAACCTCGTTGCTCCGGTCCCAGGGAAATGGGGAACGACAGAGCAATCCGGTAGGGCGCATTCTCGCTGGGCCCCTCGGGCGGAGCGGAGAGGCGAACGCGCGGGCACGTGCGTGCGCTACGTCGGGCTGCTCAATCCCGCGCGAAAACGAGCGGCCAGTTCGCGGTATACCACCGCGTTGCGATCGAATTTCCGGCGCTCCTCGTCGCTCATCACGCGCAGCAGCCTTGCTGGCGCGCCAACCCACAACTCGTTGCGCCCGATCACCTTGCCGGGCGTCAGCAGTCCGCCCGCACCGAGCATGCCGCCTTCCTCGATCACCGCGCCATCCAGCACGGTTGCAGAGATGCCGACGAAGGCGCGGTTCTTCAGTGTGCAGGCGTGAATGACTGCGTTGTGACCGACTGTGACATCGTCGCCGATGATCGCGGCAAGTCCACCGGAATCGACATGGATGATCGCGCCATCCTGGATGTTGGTCCGCGCGCCGATGCGGATGTGGCAGAGATCTCCACGAACCAGACAATGGAACCAGACACCCGTCTCCGAGCCGATCTCGACATCGCCGATCACTGCTGCGGTGGGGGCTATGAAAGCGTCGGACGCCACCTTCGGGGTGACGCCGTCCAGCGTGTAGATCGGACCATGGCCGGCGAACGGCTCAGACATGCACTGCCTCGCGCGGCGCGGCCCCGACCGGAACGCCGAGCATCAGCCGCAAGTTCTGTACCGCCGCACCGGACGCACCCTTACCGAGGTTGTCGAGCCGCGCGACCAGCACGGCTTGGCGATGCTTCTCGTTGGCATGCACAGTGAGCTCCAGCAGGTTGGTCTCGTTCAGCGCCTGTGGTTCGAGTTTGCCGTCCGCCGAAGGGTCGGTGACATGGACGAACTCGCAGCCCCGGTACCGCGCTTCGAGCACGGCGTGCAGGTCGGCACCTGTCGACTTGCCGTGCAAGGTGTCGAGGTGCAGCGGTACCGAGACCAGCATTCCCTGGCGATAATGGCCCACCGCCGGTGCGAAAATCGGCCGGCGCGAGAGACCGCAATAGAGTTGCGTTTCCGGAATGTGCTTGTGCGCCAAATTCAGCCCATACAGTTCGAAGGCCGGGCCACCGTCCTGCTCGTGGACTTCGATCATCGATCGGCCGCCGCCGGAATAGCCGCTGACCGCGTTGATCGTGATCGGATATTCGGGCGGAATGATACCGGCATCCACCAGCGGGCGAATCAGGCCAATTGCACCGGTCGGATAGCAGCCGGGATTGGCGACCTTCCGGGCATCGGCGATTTGCTCCGACTGGCCCTGTTGCATTTCGGGAAAGCCATATGCCCAGTCCGGATGCACGCGATGCGCAGTACCTGGCATCGAGCAGCTTCGGCGCTGTGTTGCCCAAGCCATCCGCGAGCGCCACCGCCTCGCGCGCCGCTTCGTCGGGTAGGCAGAGCACGACGAGGTCGACCTGGGCCATCATGTCGCGCCGTGCTGCGGGATCGCGGCGATGCTCGCTGCGCAGACTTCTGAGATCGATATCGGCCAACGCGCGCAGACGGTCGCGGATGCCGAGTCCCGTCGTCCCGGCCTCGCCATCGATGAACACACTCGGCTTGGTAGCCATCCCGAATCTCCGAAACGTCGTCATGGCCGGGCGTTTCCCGGACATCCCAACCAGCACCATGCCACTACGCACGGCCGGGACACGCCCGGCCATGACGGACCAGTCCTGGCGAACTACCGCTTGCTGAACTGGAAGCTTCGTCGGGCCTTCGCCTTGCCGTATTTCTTGCGCTCGACCACGCGGGAATCGCGGGTTAGGAATCCGGCGACCTTCAGGATGCCGCGCAGGTCCGGCTCGTAGTAGGTCAACGCGCGCGAGATGCCATGGCGCACCGCGCCGGCCTGGCCGGAGAGACCGCCGCCCGTGACGGTGCAGAACACATCGAACTGATTGTAGCGGTCGGCGACCAGGAAGGGCTGGGTGAGCAGCATGCGCAGCACTGGCCGGGCGAAGTACTGCACCACCTTCTTGCTGTTCACGGTGATCTCGCCCTTCCCGGGTTTGATCCACACACGCGCGACCGCATTCTTGCGCCGGCCCGTGGCATAGGAACGGCCGAGTGCATCACGCCTCGGCTCGACCTTAGGCCGATCGGCAGTCGCAGGCACGACGCCGACGGCGGCCTGTTGGGCCGCGACGATATCGGCGAGGTCAGCGAGGGTGCGGGTCTGGGTTCCGGACATGCGCGATCAGCCTCGCTTGTTCTTCGGGTTCATGGCAGCGACGTTGAGTGGCTTCGGCTGCTGTGCCGCGTGCTTGTGCTCGGCGCCGGCATAAAGGTACAGATGCTTCATCTGTTTCCGCTGCAGGGGGCCACGGGTGATCATGCGCTCCACCGCCTTCTCCAGCACGCGCTCGGGGTGCTGGCTGTCCAGGCGCTGGCGGATGGTGCGGCCCTTGATGCCGCCGGCGTAGCCGGTGTGATAGTAGAACACCGATTGGTCCGGCTTGTTGCCGGTAATCCGCACCTTCGCCGCGTTGACCACGACGACGTTGTCGCCACAGTCCACATGTGGGGTGAATTGCGGCTTGTGCTTGCCGCGCAGGTGGTTGGCGATGACGACGGCGAGGCGGCCAAGCACGACGCCCTCTGCGTCGATCAGGACCCAGGCCTTCGTCACCTCCGCCGGCTTCAGCGAGAGTGTGGTCTTCTGCATTGGAGGAGGTGTTCCTGCGAATTCGCCGCGGATATGCGGGAAAATCATGGTTGGGTCAAGCGTTTGGCAGCAAGGTAATATATTACCACAAGCCCGTGCAGTGGACCAATGCTCCCATCTCTGATCCGTCGACCCTACCCGACTACCCTATGCCGCCGCGCCGCGCGATGAAATCGAGCGTCGCATCTGCCGCGCGGTCCGCGTGGGTTGCGGCAACATGATACGAGTTGCCGGGCAGGACGAGCAGCTCGGAATCGGCGATCTGCTGTTGCCATGCGCGCGTTTCATCGACTGTGCCGAGCCCGCTCTTTTCCGTGGTGATCACCAGGGTGGGGCAGGTGATCTTCGGAAGGTCGGTGCGGATATCGGCGCAGGCGATCGTACCCATGAAGCCAAGCTGGGTCGACACGGCGGTGCGGCCCATGAATTTGGTCCACCATTCCAACCCGTCCGGCGGAAATGCACTTCCGAGCCGGCCCCTCATGTTCTGCCGTGCCCAATATTCGACGCCATGCGTCTCGAAATCGCGGATCAAATCGGGTACGCGCTCGGCGGCGCCGGCGCGCAAGGGTGGCGGCGTGCCGACAACAGTTAACGTAATGAGCCGTTCGGGCCGGCGCGCGGCAAAGGCGCGAGCGATCGTGCCGCCGATCTTCGCGCCCACCAGATGGAACCGGGTAATACCGAGATGGTCCATCAAAAGACAGAAATCCTCGACCAGGCGATCGAGCGTCCAAAGATAGTCGCGCGGCATCGCAGTCGACTCGCCGAAACCGCGCATATCAGGCCTGACCAAACGGTAATGCCGCGCCAGCTTCGGAACCCAGGCATACCAGGCAAGCCCACTTTCGGCATTGCCATGCAGCAACAGGATTGTCTGGGACTGACGCCACGGATCGGTGAAATCGTCGACCCGGTAGTGCATGTCGAGATCTGAGGAGGGACGGAATTCGGGCATCGGCATCGCTTCCCGGCTCAAGCGCTGGTGCTGCGCCGCATTCGCACTTTCTGTCCGACGCAGCTACCGGCCGTTTTCAATTCGCATACACGATCGTGCGCAGCATGACGCGCCGCTCTTCGGGGCGGTAATCGCCCGCGCCGCGATGCATCGTCGCTCGCTCGTCCCACATGAGCACGTCGCCGACCCGCCAGTGGTGGTGATAAACGAAGCGGTCCTGCGTGGCGTGCGCAGCCAATTCCTCGATCAGTGGCCAGGACTTGTCGCGCGACATTCCGACGAAGCCATGCGTGTGCATCGGATTGACAAACAAGATTTGCCGATCGGTGACCGGGTGCCGCACGACCGCCGGCCGCGGCAGTTCGCGATACTCCTTCTCGGTTGCTCCCTTATCATCCCCGTACAGCCTTTCGCCGGCGGGACCGCTGCTGCGACCGTGCAGGCCATGCAGACCGGAGAGCCGCTCCTTCATGACCTCCGGCAGTGCGTCGTAGGCGGCACGCATGTCGGCAAACATGGTGCCGCCCTTTTCCGATGGAACCTCTTTCGCGTGCAGAATGGCGAGGATCGGTGGATTGTCCTCATAGGTCGAATCGGTATGCCAGTCGGTGGCACGCTTGACACCGTACCAATCCACCTTGCCGTCCTCTTCGACATTGGTGAGCCAGGATACATCGGGGTGTTCAGCATGGCGGTACTTGACAAGCGCATGCTTGCGCGGCGTTCCGAAGCGACGGCCGAATGCGGCAAGCTCGCCGGCGCCGAGGTCCTGGTCGCGGAACACCAGCACCGGATGTTCGGCAAAGGCACGCTTGACCCAGGCAAAGGCCACATCGTCGAGCGGCGCCGACAGGTTCACGCCGAGCGCCTCGGTCCCTAGCGTGTCGCCCAGCGGACGAAGTTGCGGTGAGCTTGTCATTGGCGATCCTCCGGATATTGTCTCCGCATACACAATTATGATCCCGATGCGCCCGCGGCCGCAATCCGGCCGCCACTGACGCGCGCGTCGATTTCAAGGTCATCCAAAATCGCACCTTGTCTTGGCCGACGCCTACACCAGGGAAGGGAAACCGTCGCAAACACTGTTCATGACGGTGATCCTCACCTTCGAGGATGTCAGCGGTAAGACACGCCACACGAACTTCCGCGGCACTCGACGACAGGCGACCGCGAAGCACACGAATAGTTGTGGTTTCATGAAGTCCGGGGGATACGCCGATCATCTTGCGGCACGCGTCGCAAACATGTGACGGGCGTGGGGCAAGTCGCGACGATCGGTTTGTCGCCTAGCACGGCTGCCCTGACCCTCGCCGGTTTGATTGTCGGCCCCGTCGAGCCTAAGCTGTGTGCTGATGGCATTCCAAGCCGAGCGGGAGGAACACATGGAGTATATCTGCGACGCTCCGGGTGACCGGACCTGGTTCCGGCTGGTAAGCGAGGGCGAGGCGACACTCGAATCCGAGTTCATGCGCCATGCTGTGGAGAAATACTTCCGCCGCGAATGGAGCAAGGCCGCCGAGAGCTTCCGGCCGCTCAGCACCGTGTTCATCGAGCAGGATATCGGCAAGGCTGCGCACATCAAGCGCGAGATGCCGTTGTTTCTCACCCTGCGCGACGATGAAGGGACGCCCCTTGTGACTGCGATGCTCCCCGCCGGCGGCCGTCGCGACCGCTCGTTCGGGTGCATCATCGTGGGCCCCGCGAACGGCGATCCCTACAAGCAGCATGCCGATGCTATCAAGGCGCTGTCTGATCATTTCGACATCCCGCTCGACCGGGCGCATTGTTATCCATATCGTCGGGAATGACCCAAAACCAGGAGATGAACACGATGAGCTATACGCTCGAACAATTCGCCGCAAAGTGCCATGACGCGTTGAAGGGTCAGCCAGGCACCGAAGGGCGCAAGGCAGTCTGTGCGCTGGTCAAGGACGTGCTGCGGGACGGCGAGTTCGCCGCAAAGTACATCCCGGAGGGCACGCCGGAGCGGAAGGTGCTGTACGAAGACCCGGAACTTGGCTTTACGATCCTGGCGCATGGCTACGTCGGCGCGAAGGGCAGCAAGCCGCACGATCACGGACCATCCTGGGCAATTTACGGCCAGGCTGCGGGCGAGACGATCATGACGGACTGGGACTGCCTGGCGCGCCCGACCGAGGCGACACCGGGCAAGGCACGGCATATCCGTGACTACACGATGAAGCCGGGCGATGCGTATCTGTATGACCCGGGCGTGCTGCACTCGCCGCGGCGTGAGGGCTCGACGCGGCTGCTTCGCATCGAGGGCATGAATATGGACCGTGTGAAGCGCCTGCCGTACGAGGCCGTGGATACGCTTACGACCGCGGCGGAGTAACGAATCACCATATGGCGATGGCCGGGTGCGGTCCCGGCCATGCGTACCTGCAGGACCCCGTGACCGAGGGCGTCAGGCCTGTTGTGGAATGATCTGTTTCTCATCGATGATGTAGGACTTGATTCTGCCGATGAACAGAGCACCATCATCGGTCAGGCGCTTCATCTCGGGTGAGGCGGCAGCGCGCGCCAAGGCTGCCTGATCGTCATACCAGAGTTCCGCGATCCCATCGACCTCAACGTCGGTCTCCGGGATATCCGACCGCGTGCGCGTGCCAACGATGTGCGACTGCACGTAGCGCCGGATGCCCGGCACCGCATGAGCGAGCGGCCCGTGGATCTCCAGCCAGTGCTTCACGAACTGCTCGTGGCTTAACGTGGGTTTGCGGGTCAGCAAGCCAACGACCTTGATCAGGGCAGCCTCCTATTGCAATGCGCTCGACCACGGCGGTTGGCGCGGTGTGGCGCGAGCGGCGTCGGCAGCCAATCGCCGATGGCCTGTTCGACCTCGTGTTATGCCGCCTGATCCATTGTGGACATTTCGCATGCCACCGTGGTGCGGTGCATGTCGCGCACTTCGGCGTTGTTGAACGGGCGGGCGCGATGCATCGTGACCCGGTTGTCCCACATTACAAGGTCCCATTGCCGCCAGACATGCGCGAAGACGAACCGACGTTGCGTCGCATGCTCGGTCAGGTCGCGCAGGAAGGCACGCGCCTCCGGCACCGGCCAGCCGAGGATCGCGCCCGCGTGCGACGCAAGGAACAGCGATTTGCGCCCTGTCACCGGATGGCGGCGCACCAGCCGCTGCTTCACCGGGGCGAACTTGCGGCGTTCATCGTCGGTGAACGCGGTAAAGCCGAGGATGCTGCGCGAGAAAAGCTGACTGTGCTCGCAGATCAGGTCTTCGCATTCCGCCTTGGTGTCGTCATCCAGCGCGTCGTAGGCCGCGCGCATGTCGGCGAACTCCGTGTTTCCGCCCGCCGATGGAATGTGACGAGCCGATAGATGCGAATACTTCGCCGACACAGGCTTGAATGAACTGTCGGAGTGCCACAACCGGTTGCCAAGGCCGAACAGGCGCCGTCTGTCGTCACGCGCCAGCAACCGATTGTTCTTGTCGAGATTGGAGATGTCGTTGACGTCCATCGACAGCCGCCGTTCGTTGCCCTGCGCGATGTCGCCTGTCGCCTGCTCCAGCGCGCCGAAATTGCGGCTGAATGCCAGCTGGCTATCGTCGGTGAAATGCTGGTCGTGAAACACCAGCACACCGTAGTGGTCCATACCGGCCGAGATTGCCGCCGCATCTTCGTGCGACAGCGGCTGCGTGATGTCGACCCCCGACACCGCGCCCGCGAAAAACGGACGCGATAAGGGATCGATCGCGCATACGGACAGGGTCATTACGTCCTCCCGGCGCGAGACATTATTGCAGCGACACGCCCATCGCCTCGCCGAACCGCCGCGCCGGCTCCAGCGGATCGCCGTACTTGCGGTGCATCGCCGTGTGGTACGCCGCTGCCAACAAAAGCTTGTCGCGGTCAGGATGCCGGTTGGTGCCGAAATCCATCAGCATGCACTGGGCGATCTCCTGGTTGTGTGGATCATTGCCCAACTTTGTCGCGGCCAACGCGATGCGCTCGACCAGTGGCGCACGGTCGCTGACGTTGTCGAGATAGGCCTGCGTCCACGCCAGGCTTTCGGAGCCATTCAGTGCGCACACCGCGGTATCGACGCGATCCAGCAACTGCCCGGCGGTCAGATTGTCAGCGCCGCTCGGCAACGTTACCACGACCGGATTTGAATCGCCGATCCCCTGCTGGTGCCACGCAACGCGGTTCAGGAACGACGACAGCAGATAGATCAGTCGCAGCCGACGCGGATGATCGAAGTTATCAAAGAACCAAGCGAGGGTGTTGCAATACTCGTAGCAATGATGGGGCATTGAGAAGTTGTTCGGGCCCTGCGTCTCGATCACCACCTGCGCGCAGGCGATCTGCATCACGTCGAGTATTCGCCGCGGATCCTTGCCCGCCTTCAGCAACTTGGTGACGCAGTGTAGGTTGTCGGGCTCCGGACCCCGGATGATCGCGTCGATCAGACCGCCGGCCTCTTCCCGGTTCAGCGGTTCCTTGTTGTTGCGCAGCACCGCCACTTCCGCATCGCTGACACCGCCGTACGGAACGGCATGCAGTGTCTCACCCTCGATGTTCATCTTCACCAGATTGCAGGCCATCTCGTAGGTCGAATACCAGCGCGGCCCGACGGCGATATCCAGAGCGCCGGCGTACAGCACGTGGTGCACCTGCGGATTGTCCCATCCGATCGCGTTGCCGATCTCGACCGTGGATCGTGCGCGATACGCCTTGTGGCCCGTCGTGTAAGAACGGTTGAACAACATGCGATCCTGCATGTCGATCAGCCCCGCAAACACCAGTTCCGCCAGTACCTCCTTGCGGTTTGGTTTGTCTTCCATCAGGCCAAGAAACGTGCGGTAGGCGTCGATCACCTGACCGCGATGCACCAGCGTCATCCAGTTACTCAGCCGTTCCTTCAGCGGCCCCTCCTGGCGCAGCGGCTCCTGATCCGGCCAATAGACCACTGGCACCGGTGGCGCTTCCACCGCGCCAAGGTTGCCGCGGGCGCGCGTATAGTGGCCGGGTGCCTTGTCGATCTTCTGGTTCCAGATATCGAGCCCGCTTGGGATGTACCAGATGGTTTGCGCCATCGGCAGCATCGCCAATGGTCCGGGCAGCATCTTGGCCAGATTGATCGTGGCCCGGGCGCTCAGCAGGCAATGGTCGTTGTTGACGAAGTTCGGAAATCCATCGTCGATGCGTTCATGGTATGGCACATGTGTGTAGGGCGCATGGATGCGAACACCCTCGGCGATGATCTCATACAGCGGACGGCCGGTGCGCACGAGCTCGTAATAGACCTTGCTCGCACCAACCTGGTCGCGCGCCATGACCCGGTCTTCAAGCCTGCTGTAAAGGGTCGTTGCGTCACGGTCCGTCTGCATGTCCATCTCAACTTCCTCCGGCTAATTCTGGAATGATCCTACGCTTGACAGGCCGGTTCCGACAACCATGGTGGCACCAGCGGGAGGGCAACGACGATGGCAGACACACAATGGATCATCAGCACCGTCGCCGGAACGGGCGCGCAGGGATATGCCGGCGATGGCGGAGCCGCGACACAGGCCGAACTCAACAACCCGTTTGACCTGGCCTTCGATCCAGATGGCAATCTCTGCTTCTCCGACACCTACAATCACTGCATCCGCCGCATCGACATGCGCACCGGCGTCATTACGACGATAGCCGGCACGGGACAGCAGGGCTTCTCGGGTGATGGCGGGCGTGCGACCGAAGCGCGGATGAACCAGCCTTACGAAATCGTCATCGATCGCACGGGCAACATCTACGTGGCCGACCGTTTAAATCAGCGGGTGCGGCGGATCGAAACCGCCGGCGTCATCACCACGTTGGCCGGAGACGGTTCTGGGAAGTTCAGCGGCGACGGCGGCCCATCTGCGCGCGCCGGCCTCGCGGAACCCAATGGTCTGGCATTGGATCGCGACCATCATCGCCTGTTCATTGCCGATGTCGCGGATAATCGAGTGCGCGCGGTCGATCTCGACACGGGCGTCATCACCACATTTGGTGGCACGGGCAACGGACATCATGGCGGCGATGGCAGCCCGGCAATCGATGCCGACATCTTCGGAGCACGCGCGGTTGCGCTGGCGCCGGACGATTCGCTCTATGTCCTGGAACGCCAGGGCAGCAGCCTGCGCCGGGTGCACAATGGCATCATCGAAACCGTGGCGGGGACCGGCGCGCGTGGCTATGCCGGCGACGGCCACGACGCGCGCCACGCTGTGTTCAACGCGCCAAAGGAGATGGCAGTCGACCCGGCCGGCAATGTGTTCATCGTGGATACCGAGAACCATGCGATCCGCCTTGTCGATGCGCGGAACTGGATCGTCGCCACGATCGCCGGGACCGGCAAAGCAGGTTCGGGCGGCGATGGCGGCCCCGCGCAATTGGCGTCGCTGGCGCGCCCGCACGGCGCCGTCGTAGGGCCGGATGGCACAGTCTATATCGGTGATTCCGAAAACCATCGCGTACGCAAGTTGGAGCGGCAGCGATAGCGCCCGGATTTCCTGCCATCGCCTTCTGTGCTCCAGTTCCGACCCGATCAACAGGGGGAAGCGATGCGTCGCCGGTCTTTCGCTGCTTTCTCAGCCACCCTTGCGGTATTGCTTGGAACCGTGGCGGCAATGGCCTGCGATGCCCCCCGGCAGATGGACGGCTTCAAAACCTGCGCCGACGTTTCCAAGGCTGAGCAGGAAGGCGCGCTGGTGGTCTATTCCACCGATCCCGAAGCCGCCGCCGAAGCGGAACTGGCGAAATTTCACGCGGTGTTCCCGAAGATCAAGATAAGCTATCTGCAAATCCAGGCTGGCGGTCTCTACGCCAAGCTGCTGGCCGAGCGTCAGGGCAATGCCTATCTCGCCGATATCGCCCAACTTTCTGACATGAGTTTCGCGCTCGATTTTCAGAAGCGCGGCGGTTACATGCAATACGTCTCGCCCGAAATGGCGGCATACAAGACAGAGTACAAGAGCGCGCCGGAGGGATATTGGACCTGGGGCGCGCTGGTGGTCGCAGCGATCGCCTACAATCCGAACCTTGTGTCGGCGGACGAGGCGCCCAGGACCTGGCAGGATGCGATGGACCCAAAATGGACGGACGCCATCTCGGTGAAGGTATCCATCTCCGGACTGCAGCACGTGACGTGGTACGTGCTGCGGCAACTCTACGGCAACGACTTCTGGGCGAAGCTGGCGCCATTGAAGCCGCATGCTTTCGATTCCTATGTTCAGCAATTCGACCGGCTGGTGAGCGGCCAGGACAAGGTGGCGCTCACGGCGCAGTACTCTGGCTATCTGGCCATGAAGGCGAAGGGTGCGCCGGTCGTCTTCGTCTATCCGCCGGACGGCGTCGTGGCGGCGCCGCAGCCCTGGGGCATCGTGAAGGAAGCGCCGCATCCAGCGTCCGCCCAGTTGTTCATGGATTGGTTCCTGAGTGTGCCCGGTCAGTCGGGGAATGCGGCTGAATTGTTCATCTACTCGCCGCGACCGGACGTGCCTCCCCCACCCGGTGGCGCCAGCGTGAATGAGTTCAAATTGCTGATCCCGGACGATTGGCAGGCCTTCGAGAAGACCCACACGCAGTTCGTGCGCGAGTGGGACAAGATTACCGGACTGCGCTGAGCGGGATCGAGGCACGTGAGAGGATTTGGCCTGCGACAGATCGTGATGCCGGTTGTCGTGCTGCTGTGCGGCGCATTGGTGCTGTATCCGATCGGCTTCCTGATCAATGAATCGCTCAACGTCGGCGATCCGTCGGTATTCCCGCCTGAGGAATACGGGTTTGACAACTACTGGAACCTGATCGACGACTACCACATACTGGCAAACACTGCGCTGGTGGCTTGCATCGCCACTGTACTTGCGGTGCTGTTCGGCTTCCTGCAGGCGTGGATCCTGACACGCACCAACATCCCCGGACGCCAGCGGCTCGAACGGCTGATGGAGCTGCCCTACTACATGACACCACTGATCGGTGCGCTTGCCTGGGGAGTGCTGCTTGGACCGAAGACCGGGCTGGTCAATCAGGTGTGGCGCTCGCTCGGATCAACAGCCGATCTGTTCAACATCTACTCGCCCTACGGTATCGCATGGGTGATGGCGCTCTTTGAGGGCACCGTCGCCTTCGTCATGATCTCCGCGGCGATGAAGTCGATGGACCCCTCGCTCGAGGAAAGCTCTCGCGTGCTCGGCGCGGGCAAACTGCGCACGGCGTTGCGCATCACGCTGCCGCTGGTCGCACCAGGCGTCCTGAGCGCGACAATCTTTGTGTTTGCCGAGATGCTCGGTTCATTCGCCGCGGCATTCGTGTTGGGCATTCCAGGCCGCTTCTATGTCGTGACCACGGCGATCTGGCAGGCGACGCTTTCCTTTCCTCCCGACTATGGGCGCGCGGCGGCCATGGGGCTGTCACTGTTCGGCGTGATGCTGATCACGCTGACACTCGCACGGCTTGTGTTGCGACATGGCAGCTACGCCACGATCACCGGCAAGGCGTTCCGTCCACGCGCAATGGATGTCGGCCGAATGCGCTGGCCGCTGCTGGGTATTGCCTGGGGCTACATCATCGTCGCAGTGATCCTGCCGCTGGGCGCATTGCTGCTCACCTCGTTCGAAAAATTCGCCACGGTCATCCTCCCGCAGATGCGGTTCACGCTGGCGAACTACGAAACGGCGCTGCAAATGGGTTCCGTCGGGCCAGCCTTCGTCAACAGTCTGACCCTCGGCATTTCGGTGGCGACGATCGGCGTGCCGGTGATGGGCGTGCTGGCCTGGATCATATACCGCTCGCGCATGCCCGGTCGCGGCGCGGCGGAATACGTGATCATGTTTCCGCAGGCGGTGCCGCGTCTGGTGTTCGGCCTCGGATTGCTGTGGGCCTGGATCAACCTGCCGATCCCGATCTACGGCACGTTGTGGCTGCTGGGTCTGGCGTATTTCACCGTATTTCTGCCGCTTGGCCTGCGCACCATCGCCAGCGTGGTGCTGCAGGTGGACCCGAGCCTGGAGGAGTGCGCACGGGTCTGCGGCGCACCATGGATCTATCAAATGCGCACGGTGACGTTGCCGCTGCTGCGCCCGGGCATGGTCGCGGCCTGGCTGCTGATCTTCATTGCATCGGTTCGGGAGCTGGGGGTTTCGATCTTCCTGATGGGCCCGAATTCCAAGGTCATCGCGCCGGCGATCGTCAATTCCTGGCTCAGCTCGAGTTCGGAACTGTCCGCCGCGATGGCGCTGATCCAGACCGCGACGGTCTTCGCGGCAGTCGCCCTCATGTTCAGTCTGGCGCGACGCGTCACCGGACTGACGCAATGACGCGCCCACGGATCGAAGTAGCCGATCTGGTTGTGCGCTATGGCGATGCGACCGCCGTGGATGGCATCGGCTTTGCCATTGCGCCTGGAGAATTGGTGACGTTGCTCGGTCCGTCCGGCTGCGGGAAGACCACGACGTTGCGTGCGGTCGCCGGTCTGGAAACGCCGAGCTCCGGCAGCATTCGCCTGAACGATGAAACGGTGTATTCGGCAGCGGAGCGACGCAACGTACCGACCGAGAAGCGCGGCGTCTCGATGGTGTTTCAGTCCTACGCGATCTGGCCGCACATGACGGTGTTCGACAACGTCGCGTACGGCCTGCGCGTGCGCAAACTGCCGCTGGCCGACGTACGGGAGAACGTGCAGCGCGTGCTCGGCCTGGTGCAGATGCAGGATTTTTCCGAGCGGCCGGCATCGAACCTTTCGGGTGGACAGCAGCAGCGCGTTGCGGTGGCACGAGCGATTGCGTTCTCGCCGAATGTACTGCTGTTCGATGAACCGCTGTCCAACCTGGACGCGAAACTGCGCGCCGAGATGCGCGTCGAGTTGCGCGAATTGCAACAGCGGCTGGACATCACTTCGCTCTATGTCACGCACGACCAGGAGGAAGCATTGGCGATCTCCGACCGGGTGATCGTGATGAACGGGGGCAAGATCGAGCAGATCGGAACCCCGGAGGAAATCTACAACCGGCCGGTCAGCCGCTTCGTCGCCGATTTCGTTGGTTCCGCGAACCTGATTCAAGGCGAGGTTCGCGGCCCTTCAGGATCGAACGACACACTGATCTTCGAGGCCGAAGGTGGCATGCGACTGGAAGTCACCGCATCGAACGCTTCGCGCGAGGGCCAGCACACGGTGGCGTTACGCCCCTCCTACATACATCTCGGACCCGCCGCAGCATCACAGAATTCGGTGATGGGTCGCATCCATCGCAGGATGTTTCACGGTGACTTCATTCAGTACGTGATCGATTGGCCAGCGGGTCAACTGATCGTGCGCCGGCCACCCACCGAGTTGTTCGAGGAAGGCAGCGAGATAGCGATCTCCTTCGCGCCAGTGCACTGTGTGCTGCTGTAACGGCGACGGTAATGCAGCGCGCTGTACGCCCGCTACCAGATTTGCTGCGCGACGGCCTCGACATCGTCTTCATCGGGATCAATCCGTCGATCATGTCGTCGACCCAGGGACACTATTTCGCCCGCCCAACCAACCGATTTTGGCCATGCTTTTCGCGCTCGACGCTGAGCATCCGCGCCAGGGAGGGACTTGGCGTTGATATGCTGGGACCGACGCATGATCATGCGCTGCTGGCGTTCGGGATCGGCTTCACCGACATCATAAAGCGTCCGAGCGCGAATGCTGCCGGTCTCGGGCGAGCCGAATTCGACGCCGGCGCCGCGCAACTGGTGTCGAAACTCCGGCGCTATCACCCGCGCATCGCCTGCTTTCACGGCTTGACAGCCTATCGACCCTTCCAACGCGCACTGCTGCCGCGATCAGCCGAGCACGGGCCGGAACTGGGGCCGCAGCCAATGATGCTGGGCCGCACGCGATTGTTTGTCGTTCCCAATCCGAGCCCGGCAAATGCGCACTTCACGCCAGCCGAGCAGAGGGATTGGTATGATCGCCTGGCCGGGTTTCTTCAAATGGCCTGACGCAACAGCTCCACCGACTTCCGCACGCCATCCAGCGGCGGCAGCAGCATGTCCTCGTGCTCGATCGACAGCACGTCGTCGTAGCCGACCAGTCGCAACAGCGAACAGAACTGCCGCCACCACAGGAGATCGTGGCCGTAGCCGAGCGTGACATAGCTCCAGGAGCGATCGAGCAATCGGTCGATCGGCTTGGTATCAATCAGGCTGTTGATCGCGGCATTGGCTGGATCGATGCGCGTGTCCTTGGCGTGCACATGATAGATTGCCGGTGCAAGCAGACGTGCGGCCGCAAGCGGGTCGGCGCCCATCCAGAACAGGTGGCTCGGATCGAAATTCGCGCCCACCACGGGGCCGACGGCATCGCGTAGACGAAACAGCGTCTCGACATTGTAGATATTCTGCTGGCCGTGCAGTTCCAGACACAGCCTGCCCACACCGGCGGACTTCGCCGCCGCCACCAATCCCTTCCAATATGGGATCAGCACTTCGTCCCATTGCCATGCCAATACACGGGCAGCCTCCGGCGGCCACGCCGTCGTGATCCAATTGGCATTGGCATCACCCGGACCTCCCGGGCAGCCGGACATCATCACCACACGATCCACGCCCAGCAATCCCGCCAGGCGGATCGTCTTCGAGGTGACCTCCCGGTGCCGCTGGCCGACATCACCCGGATGCAGCGGGTTCCCGGAGCAGTTCAACGCGCTGAGCGACAGCCCGTGGTCGCGGAGCTTCGCCATGAATTCGCCGCGGGCGGCCTGATCATCCAACAGCAAATCAAGATTCAAATGCGGTGCGTTCGACCAATTGCCGCAGGGAAACTCCAGCATTTCAATCCCAAGTTCGGCGGCCGTATGCAGAAGTTCAGCAAGAGGCAGATGGCTCAGGCTGTCGGTCACCATGCCGATGCGCATACCTGGTCTCCTACCCCTTCGCGTCGAAATCCAGCGAGACCGTCACTGTGCGTCCGCTGGCCGCCAACTCGGTGGCTGCGTCGGCCAGCAGCAATGCCTTCAACCCATCCTCGCCATCGGGTTTTGATGGCCGATGCAATTCCACTGCCGTGATGAATGCGTCCAACTCCGTTCGGTAGGCCGCCGCGTAGCGTTCCAGGAAGAACGGCAGAACCGGATCGGTCACGAAGCCCGCTCCGGTTGCCAGCTCCAGGGTCGTCGGCGTGACGTTGCCGGCACGCAGCAGTCCTTTTGCGCCATGCGCCTCGATCCGCTGATCGTAGCCATAGGTGGCACGACGCGAATTGGAGATCTGGCACAGTTTCCCTCCGGCCGTGCGTAATGTCACCACGGCCGTATCGACATCCCCGGCCGCCGCGATGGACGGATCGACCAGACAGGATGCGGCGGCATGCAGTTCGACCGGTTCCTCATTCAGCAGGAACCGAGCCATGTCCAGATCGTGGATCATCATGTCGCGGAAAAGGCCACCGGAACTCGCGACGTAGGGAAGTGGTGGAGGCGCCGGATCACGGCTGATGATAGTCAGCAGTTCCAGCGCGCCGATTTCGCCGTGATCCATCCGCCGCTTCAATGTCGCGAAATGCGGATCAAAGCGGCGGTTGAAACCCACCATCAACACGACGCCGGCACGCCTGACCGCATCCAGGCAAGCCCGCACCCTCGGGGCCGACAGGTCAATCGGCTTTTCGCAGAAGATCGCCCGCCCACCGGCGGCGGCACGCTCGATATAGTCGGCATGCGTCGGCGTCGGGGACCCGATCAGCACCGCATCGGCGGCGAACGCAGCATCCAGCGACAGCGCTTGCGTGCCGCATGCAGCGGCCAGCCGTTCCGCAGCGCCCATGTCCACATCGGCCACACCCGCCAGACGCGCGCCGGCATGGGCTGCGATGTTGCGCGCATGGATGTTGCCGATCCGGCCAGCTCCGATCACTGCGATGCTCAGCATCACGCGCCCTCCCCTTCCCGCATGCCGCGTGGAAGGATAGCAACTGAACCGCCGCTTGGCATGAGGGGATACGCGACAATGGGCACGATCCGTCTGACCATGGCGCAGGCGCTGGTGCGCTACCTGGTCGCACAGCAGACCGAACTCGATGGGCAGCGCGTTGCGCTGTTCGCCGGCGTGTGGGCGATCTTCGGCCATGGCAATGTTGCCGGGATCGGCGAGGCGTTGCAGGAGTATCGTGCCGATCTGCCGACCTGGCGAGCGCACAACGAGCAGGCGATGGCTCTGGCCGCGATCGGCTTTGCCAAGGCGATGCGCCGGCGCCGGATGATGGCCTGTACAACATCGATCGGACCAGGCGCCACCAACATGGTGACGGCGGCGGCGGTCGCGCATGTCGATCGCCTGCCGGTGTTGCTGCTGCCAGGTGATGTGTTCGCATCGCGCCGGCCCGATCCGGTTCTGCAACAGGTCGAGAACTTCGGCGACGGCACGGTATCCACGAATGACTGCTTCCGCCCGGTGTCGCGCTATTTCGACCGAATCACCCGCCCCGAGCAGATCATTGCCGCACTGCCACGCGCGGTGTCGCTGCTGACCGATCCGGCAGAGTGCGGACCTGTCACGCTCGCACTGTGCCAGGATGTGCAGGCCGAGGCGTTCGACTATCCCGAGAGCTTCTTTGACTCGCGGGTCTGGCATGTGCGGCGGCCTCGGCCCGATGCGACGGAACTGGCCGAAGCCATGAGCCTGCTCCGCAAAGCCAGCGCACCGCTGATCATAGCCGGTGGCGGTGTGCATTATTCGGAAGCGACGGCGGCGCTTGATCGTTTCGCAACCGCGCATGGTATTCCGGTTGCCGAGACGCAGGCTGGCAAGAGCGCATTGCCGCATGACCATCCGCTCAACCTGGGGGCAATCGGTGTCACCGGTACGTCCGCCGCAAACGATGCGGCGCAGGCTGCCGATGTGGTTCTAGCGGTGGGCACCCGTATGCAGGATTTCACCACGGGGTCGTGGGCGCTGTTCCGCCATCCGAAATGCCAATTGATCGGTCTGAACATTCAGTCCTTCGACGCGACCAAGCACCGCATGGTGCCGCTGGTTGCGGATGCGCGCGAGGGCCTGACGGCACTGGACAGCATGCTCGCGAACTATCGCGCGCCCGCGGCGTGGCAGACTGCCTCTGCAAAAGCAAAGGCAATTTGGCGGCAGGCGGCCGACGCCGCCACCGCGCCGTCGAATGCGGCATTGCCGTCCGACGCGCAGGTGATCGGCACGGTACAACGCGCCACGCCAGCCGATGCGACCATCGTCTGCGCCGCCGGCGGGCTGCCGGGCGAATTGCACAAGCTGTGGCAGGCGCGTCAGGTCGGGACATATCATCTGGAATACGGCTACTCCTGCATGGGTTACGAAATCGCTGGCGGTTTGGGTGTGAAGTTGGCACGGCCGGACCGCGAGGTTATCGTGCTGGTCGGCGACGGCAGCTATCTGATGATGAATTCAGAGATCGCGACTTCGATAATGCTGGGATTGAAGCTGACGATCGTGGTGCTGGACAACGGCGGCTTTGGCTGCATCGATCGCCTCCAACGTGCGACCGGCGGCGCGGCCTTCAACAACCTGCTTGCCGACTGCGGCGCCGCACAGCCGATCGACTTCCGTGCCCATGCCGCCAGCCTCGGTGCACTGGCCGAGCAGGTCGAGAGCCTGAACGACCTGGAGGCCGCACTGCATCGCGCCAGCGCGGCCGAACGGACCAGCGTGATCGTGCTCCGCACCGATCCACGCATCGCTACCGCTGCCGGAGGCCATTGGTGGGAAGTTGCCGTTCCCGAGGTTTCGTCGCGAAGCGAAGTCCAGGCGGCGCGCTCCGACTACGAAACGCAACGGTCGGCGCAGTGGCCGGGCGACTGAACGACCGGGCGTTCAGGCCGACCGTAGTGAGCGTGCATCTCGCCTACTTGCGGGAGAGGTGTAATCGTCGGGTTGTGCAATCCCGGCCGCATCCATAAACTTGGTGCGGAAAGCTGACTCGCTGAAGCGCTCCGCCGCATATGCGATCTGCGCCGCGCAGCGTTTGGCCCAGAGCGCGTCATCGTCAAGCAGTCCGCAGACAGCATCGGCGAAGTTCCTCGGCTCATCGCAGACCGACGCGACCTGATCGAGGCCGGGCAATCCCTGCGCGCCGATCTGCGTAGTTACCAGCGGCAGCCCTCGGCGCAACGCCTCGACAACCTTCAGGTTCACGCCGGCAGGGTGGAGCGACGGCACGACGGCAACGCGCGACGTTCGGTAGAACTCTCGGAGTTCGGCATCAGTGAAGTTTGCCACCACAGTAACGTTGGCCGCCAGTGCCAGCACCCGCGGCGGCGGGCTTGAGCCGACAATCACCAACTTCGCGGAGGGGCAGAGTTCCCGGATCAACGGCAGCACGTGATCGACAAACCACCATAGCGTCTCCTGGTTCGGTCCCAACTCGAAGCCAACGACGAACAGGATTATTAGGTCGGTCGCAGCCTCCCGGGGTGCCGCAAACTCGGCAAAGCAATACGGGGAAATTGCGCGTGCGGTCACGAGGGGCTCAATCTCCAATACCATCGCCGTTTCTTCGTTGGACGAGTGGAGCACCACGTCCACCTCACGCCATACCGATCGCTCCAGCCTTTCCATGCGGTCCGCCGCGCGTGCAAGCGCCGTGCCGCCAAGTGCCTCCGCCCGCAGTCGCAACTGGCGAAAATGCAGATATTGGCCATAGTAGATCAGCTGGCCGCCGCAACTGCGCCTGATCTCCCGCAGGAATGCCGCTGCAATCTCCGGCCCACTCAGCAGCACATGATCGACATCGGCGCCGTTCTCGGCCATCCATTGGCGGAACGAGCTGTCGGCGCTATACACGACCTCCACGCCCATATCCTGCAAGGCGTCGGTATAGCCTGCGCTGTTGCGCTGATCATGCGGCCAGAACTTGACGATCATTCCGACGGCCTGGAGCGCTCGAATGCAGCATATGATGGTGCATGAGCGGGCGTCGCGATCGGGTGCGGGTACGCAGCGGTCGATCACGAGAATCACCGATCGATGGTGCGCACGGTCACGTGCCTGCATGACATGCTTGCCATGCGGCAGATGCTCCATAGACAGCAACTTGTGCCACCGGGCGCGGAATCGCTTCCGATTAAGCGCGTGAAAAGAGGTCACTCCGCCAGTGAAGTGTCTGCCGTAGCTGACGCCTCCGAAATGGACGACACGCGAACGCGGCTGATAGAGCACCTGATACCCACGCTCGCGCAGCCTGAAGGCCAGATCGCTGTCCTCGCAGTAGGCCGGCGCGTAACGATCGTCGAAGCCGCCGAGCCCGGCGAACAGCTGCCGCGACACCATGAGCGATGCGCCGGAGCAATAGTCGACCTCCCGCAGGTAGTTATAGACAGGCTTCTCCGGATCATCGAGGCGGCCATAGTTCCAGCCGGAGCCATCTCTCCAGATGATGGCGCCTGCCTCCTGCAGCCTGCCATCCGGGAAAAGCAGCTTCGAGCCGACCGCCCCAACGTCGCTGCGTGCCCGGAAGGGGACCAGCATGGCATCGAGCCAACCGGGAAGGACCAGCGTGTCGTTGTTCAGAAACAGCAGGAACTCACCCTTGGCGGCGTGCGCGGCTTTGTTGCAGGAGCGCAGAAAACCGATGTTGCGGACATTGACGATCAGTTTGATGCCACAGATGTCGGCGAGGCAGGCGGTGGACAGGTCGGGGGTTGCGTCATCGACGACCAGCACCTCGATTGCGGCCTCCGGCGAATGCGCAGCTATCGAGGCGAGGCAATCCAAGGTGTATTTGACCTGGCCGCAGGCCGGAATGATGATCGAGACAAGTGGCTGTGCCGAACACGAAAGCAGGATCTGCCTGGGATCGACGGAATGTGCCGGCCGCACCGGTATCTGCCGCGCGATGGGCGTCAGCCGGCGCCTGCGCCGCGCGCGCAGCCAGAAGCCAAACTGCGTCGGTAATTGCAGCGTAACGGTCCACCACACGAGCAACACACCACGACGTGTCAGACGCTGAAGACACGAGGCGGCCGCCCGAAAGGCAAGAACGATCGCTGACTGGTGGCCGTGGACCGCGTGCGTGCTCATCACACGCGTACGTAGGTGCCATCGGTTAATATTTTCTTGCCGAAGAGATTCCCTTAGTGGCTGAAACGCTGAGCGGCGTATGGAGCTGGATCGATGCCCGGCGACTGGCTGGTGATCAGGCGCGCGAGCAGCCGTCCGCTTGGTGGTCCGCCGCTCATGCCGAAATGACCGTGACCGAATGCAAGATAAAGACCGGAGCGACCCTCCACCGGCCCCAGGATCGGCAGGCTGTCGGGAGTTGATGGACGAAACCCCATCCAGTAGCGCACGTCGCCCGTCTCCAATGCGGGAAACAGACGGCGCGCGTGTTCAACCAGGATCTTTGCGCGCCGTTGATCCGGAGCCGCTTCCAGGCCGGCAATCTCCACCGTTCCGGCAACGCGCAGCCCGTCCTCCATCGGTGTCATGAAAAATGCGCGCGTCTTGCTGCTGATCGGGATCCGCGGTTGTACGCTGGGAGAGAACAGCATGGCGTGATAGCCACGCTCGGTCTCGAGCGGCACGCGAATGCCGAGCGGCGACAGCAGCTGACCGGACCAGGCGCCGGCAGCAACCACCACGCAGTCCGCGTCGCGGTTGGCGACGTTGGTCATCACCATGTAGCCGCTGCCATCACGCGGGATCAGCTTCATCACGCGTTCAGCGATGATCTCGCCGCCAGCTGAGCGAAACAGATCGCCCAGCGAGTGCACGATGCGCTGCGGGCTGACCGTGTGACCGTTGCCTGGCAGGTGCAGGCCGCGCGTGATGTTGCGTGCAATTCCCGGAAACATCTGGCGCAGATCGTCCGCATTCAGCGGCTGTGACCGGATACCGTGGCGGTCGCGTATCTGCTGCTCAATTGCCTCGGTTGGGCTTGCATCGTCGCCCTCCCACACATGCACCTGCCCGGACGGGCGAATTAAGTCATGATACAGCGCATCACCGAGCAGTTCGCGCCAGCAGTCCAGCGTTTCGCGGTGCAACGCCCGCATTGCGTCGGACACTGCCAGCACGCGATCGAGGCGGCCGGCCTTCACCCATTGCAGCAGCCATGGCAATGCGCGCGGAAAATAGGATGGCCGTACGGCCAGCGGACCCAGCGGATCGCGTAACCAGTCCGGCACCCTGCGCAGCATGCCCGGCATGGCGATCGGCGTCGCGGTATCCGGGCTCAGCATGCCGGCGTTGCCAAATGACGCGCCACCGGCGGGACCCAACGGATCGATCACCGCTACCTGTCTGCCCGCACGCTGCAAATAGAGCGCGGTCGAAAGGCCGACGACGCCGGCACCAATGACGAGTGCTGGATGCCGCGCAACAGTCATCGGCAGTGTCTGTCAATACCGTCGTCATGGCCGGGCTTGACCCAGCCATCTACGCAGCCGTCATGGCCGGGCCTGACCGGCCTGACCCGGCCATCTATGCGCCACCGGCGCTGCATGGATGGCCGGGACACGTCCAGCCATGGCACAATCGACATTGACCCTCTAATCTTCCGGGCTCGGTATGCGGGCAATGCGCCGCGGATCGATCTCCAGCCACACCGCGTCACCGGTATCGTAAATTGACTGCGGCGAGGTACTGATGCGCAGTCGCAAGTCCGACTCCGCCGGGCGCACCACATACTCCCAGTAATCGCCAAGATAGGCGCGTTCGGCGACGCGTCCTTCGAGCCACCAGGCGCCGTTGGCATCCGTCGGTGCGGCACGATGGATGACGATGTTCTGCGGTCTGACCGAAAAGCTCACCGTTCCGCGCAGGCTGCCAGCGTCGCCCGCCAGTCCCGCGGGCACGGTAAATCCCGGGAATCCGATCATGCCACCGTCGACCGTCCCATCCAGAAAATTTGTGCGTCCGATAAATCCGGCAACAAACCGGGTCCGCGGGTGGTTGTAGAGTGAAACCGGATCATCCACCTGCTCGATCCGTCCATGATTCATCACCACGATGCGGTCCGACGTCACCATCGCCTCGGCCTGGTCATGCGTCACATAAACCGTGGTGATGCGGAACGCGTCGTGCAGGCGGCGGATTTCCGAGCGCATCTCTTCGCGCAGATTGGCATCCAGATTCGACAGCGGCTCGTCGAGCAGCAGCACCTCCGGTTCGATGACGATCGCACGCGCCAGCGCGACCCGCTGCTGCTGCCCTCCGGAAAGCTCCGACGGATAACGATCCCTTAAATGACGCAGCTGCACCACATCAAGGATGCGATCGAGCCTCGCCCGCAATTCCTCCGCCGGCAGCTTCCGCAACTTGAGACCGAACGCAACATTCTGCGACACCGTCATGTTCGGCCAGATTGCATAGCTCTGGAAGATCATCGACATGCCGCGCTTCTCCGGCGCGAGCACGCGCCCAGGCGAGGACAACACCGCGCCGTTCATCTCGATCGTGCCGGAAGTCGGGCTGATGAAGCCGGCAATCATGCGCAGAGTGGTGGTCTTGCCGCACCCGGACGGCCCGAGTAGCGAAACGAATTCACCCTCCTGCAACGTCAGGCTTACGTCCTTCACGGCGACCATCGTGCCAAAGCTCTTGCCAAGACCGGTCAATACAAGCTTGGTCATCCACGCTCCCGCCGCAACATGAAATCACGTCCCAGCAGGCTGGATGCAAGTCCGACAATGACCAGCGTCGAAGCCAGAAGCAGGAATCCGAGCGCCGCAAGGGTTTCGAAATTTCCCTCCTCGCTCATGTCCATCAGCATCACGGACATGGTGCGCGTCTTCGGCCCGTACAAGAACATCGCCGTGGAAAGTTCGCGCGTGGCAGGAATGAATACCAGCAGCCAGGCGCCGATCAGGCTGCGCTGCATCAATGGCGCCAACACCCGCCGGATCGCCAGCAGTCGCCCGCCGCCCAGGATCCGTACGGCATCCTCCATCTCCGGGTTGATGCTGCGGATCGCAGCATCGGCGTTCGCGTAGCCGATCGGCAGAAAGCGCGTGGCGAAGGCGAGAATCAGGATCGTCGCGGTGCCGTACAGCGCGAGCGGCGGCGGTGCGTAGGCGGCGTAGAACGCGATGGCCAACACGATGCCGGGAACCACGAACGGAGCCATGGCGACGAAACTCAGCACACCGGCCCACGGCAGCAGGCGGCGACTGACGATATATGCAATCGACAAGGCAAGCGTGATGGCAATGCAGGCCGCGGCGGCGGCATAGGTGAAGCTGTTGACCACTGACTGCGCGGCCGTCTCGTGCTCGAATAGAAGGTAATGGAAATTGTGCAGTGTCAGGTTGTCTAGGCTCATCCCGCGCCCCCACGCCTTCGACAACGCGGCTTGCCCAAGAACCATATAGGGCAGCAGCCACCGCAAGCGACAGCAGCAGCACCGCGTAGCCGAACATCACCCAGCGCCATGGCCCCAGCGCGATGACGCGCCGGTCGCCGCCCTTGCCGGTAAGCGAGACAAAGCCGCGACGGCGCACCAGCCAACGTTGCACGCCGAACAACGCAACCGTGATCAGCAACAGCGGCACCGCATAGGCCGCGGCGACCTCGGCACGGATCGGCTGGCTGAAGAATTGCAATAGTTGCGTCGTCACCACGTTGAAACGTGCCGGAATGGCGATCAGCGCCGGCGTCCCGAACAGCGCGATCGCCTCCAGGAAGGTGACGATGCCGCCGGCGAGAATTGCCGGCAACACGAGCGGAAGAGTGATGCGAAGCGTGGTGCGCAGCGTGCCGGCGCCGAGGATGTTGGCGGCGTCTTCCATCTCGGATGATACAACATCCAGGGCGGCGCTGGTGAAAATGAACAGATAGGGAAACGAATAGAGCGCGATGTTGAAGACCAGTCCCTCGAACGAATAGATGTTGAACAGGCCTTCGTGTGCCCCGGTCAACGACATCCACACCCGATTCAGCCAGCCGGAATTCGGGCCGGCCAGCAGGATCCACCCGATGGAGCCGAGATAAGGGGGCGTGACGAACGCGCCGAGCACAAGCAGCCGGATCAAGCCCTTGCACGGGATGTCGGTGCGCGATACCGCCCAAGCCACCGGGACCGCAAACAGCAGGCACAGCACGGTCACCCAGAAGCCGAGTGCCAGCGAGTTCCACGTCGCGGCGATATAGCGCGGACGACCGTACGCCGTGACGTAGTTCATCAGCGTGAACGCACCGGTCTCGCCATCCTCAAGACTGAGCTGAACCAGACGGAACAGCGGATTCACCACCAGGAAGATCAGCGCCGCCGCCAGCACGATCCAAAGCAGGATCAGCGGATCGAAGCTACGCACGCGCAGCCTGGGCACGACAACCGTCCGTTCCAGGTTCTGTATCAGGTTCTGGCTCAATGCACGGTGCTCAACTGAACGTGTCGCGCCACTGTTCGACCACCTCGTTCGCGCCGGCGATGGCTGCCAGACCCGATGCAGCCGACCGCCGTGTGATGATCGTTGACATTCCGCCTTCCGGGCATGCCGTCCACCTGTGACGTTAGGCCCAGCGGCAGATGATTGGCTATCCCCGGGTCAGCTGCCGAACGTGTCACGCCACTGCTCGATCACCTCAGGCACACCCTTGCGAATCTCCTCGACCGACACATGGATGACCTTCTGCTCCGCGAGCGGCGGTTCGTCCGCTCGCGGCGGCACGCCCACGCGGATCGGCTCGCTGCCGTCCGACGCGATCAAGCGCGAGTAGCCCTCGCTCAGCAGCCACTCCATGAACAGCCGCCCCGCATTCGGATGCGGTGCATTGGCGGGAATGGCAGATGGGGTGACGCACAGCACCAGACCATCGGTCGGGTGGTTGATGCCGATCGGATTGCCTTTCTCCGCCGCCGGATAGGCGCCGTTGGCCGAACCGGGCGCAACCAGGCACTCGCCCGCGGTCAGCAGTGTAATCGGATCCGCGGCGGAACGACCGATGCGCGGATTGTTCTTCGCCAGCTTCTCGAAGAATTCCCAGCCGTAAAGCTTTCTCAGCGACAGCGCCCAGACGCCGGCACAGCCGCTGAACGCCGGATGCCCCATGGCGACCTGTCCCTTCCATTTCGGATCGAGCAGATCGGTCCAGGATTTCGGTGCGTCCTTGGGCTGCACCTTCGCGGTGTTGTAGATGAGGAAATAGCGGGACGCGTTGTTGACATAATAATAGCCGGGATCCGACAGAGCCGCAAAGTCGGGCATCAGTCCAGGGGCGTTCTCCGGCTTAAACTCCGCAAGCTCGTGGCGCTCCTTCAACACCGGCATGTGCGAAATGTCGGTGGTGCTGAATACGTCGCATTGCGGCGTGTGGTTCTTGATGTCCATCAGCAGCCGCTGGTAGGCAACCTGACCGGTGGTCCGGATCACCGCGACGCTGATGCCGGGATGCTCCTTCGTGAAGGTGTGGCCCAGTGTCTCGGCTTTTTCGGCATCAACCTGCGCAATGTACCAGGTGAGCGTGCCTTCGCTGCGCGCCGCTCTTTCCAGCGTGTCCATATCGGCTCGCGCGTCCCTTGGCAGCACGGCTGCGGCGCCGAACGCGGCAAGACCGGTTGCCGCGGCGCGGCGTGTGACAATCACGGACATGGCTCCTCCGGGTGCAGCGCGTGCGATGACGTTACCCCCGAACGGAACCGTCACTCAATTGCCGAACGTGTCGCGCCACTGCTCGATCACTTCCGGTATCCCCTTGGCAATCTCCGCCGGCGTGAGGCTGATCAGCTTGATCTCGGACAAGCGTTTCGTGCCCTCCATCGACGGCGCATCCGCGCGCACCGGCTCAAGGTGCCATTTCACGCAGGCAGCCGCATAGTCCGCGCTGAGCAGCCATTCGAGAAACAGGCGAGCGGCGTTGGGATGCGGTGCAGCGGCCATCACCGAAGCCGGCCCGAAACACAGCAGCGTGCCGTCCGTCGGGTAGATGAACCCGATCGGATTGCCCTTCTCGATATTCTGCACGCTGGTGCTCACCGGACCCGTGCCGATCAGCGATTCGCCGGCGTTCAGCATGGCGATCGGGTCATTGCCGGATCGGCCGATGCGCGGGTTCTGTCGTGCCAGCTTCTCAAGATATTCCCAGCCGTACAGTTTGCGCATCGCCAGCACCCACTGACCGAAGTAGCCGCTGAAGGCCGGATGGGCGATAGCGACGCGGGCCTTCCACTTCGGATCGATCAGATCGGTCCAGTTCTTCGGCACGTCCTCCGGCTTCACGGTCTTGCTGTTGTAAACCATGATCTGCAGCGACGCCGTGGCCGGTATGTAAAACCCTTCGTCGCCCAGCCCGGCGAAGGATGGCGCCAGTTCGCCAGCATTTTCCGGCGTGTATTGCGCCAGCGCATGGCGCGCCTTCAGCGCCGGGTAGTGCGAGATGTCGGTGGAGCAGAACACGTCGCATTGCGGCGTGCTGTTCTTCAGTTCCTGCAGCACCCGCTGATAGGCGACCTGCCCCGTGGTACGGATCACGGTGACCGAAATCTCAGGATATTTGCGGGTGAAGATGCGGCCCATGTCCTCTGCCGCCTCGCCGCTCATCTGCGCGGTATACCAGGTGACCGAGCCTTCCCTGCGCGCCGCCGCTTCAATCGCGACAAGGTCCGCACGCGCATCGCGCGTTTGAAATAGCCCGGCAGCGGAAAAGCCGAGGCCGGAAAGGACCAATCGGCGCGTTGTGCTTCCGGACATTTGGCCTCTCCTTGGTTCCATGGTCAGTCTAGCGCAACTTCTGATCGAGTGCGTCGCGCAACCCATCGCCGAGCAGGTTGAATGCCAGCACTGTGATAAAAATCGCTAGACCGGGAAATAGCGTGATCTGATCGGCCACGCCGAGATAGCCGCGACCCTCGGCCAACATGGCGCCCCATTCGGGACTCGGCGGCGGCGCGCCCAAGCCGATGAAACTCAGCGCCGCCGCGGTCAGAATCGACGTCCCGACGCGCAAGGAACAATACACGATCACACTTGGCAGCGTGCCCGGTAGGATATGCCGCAGCATCAGCAAGGGCGCACGCACGCCGATGCTACGCGATGCCTGCACATAAAGTGTCTGCTTCAACGCCAGTGTGCTGCCCCGCACGAGACGGGCAAACACCGGGACGCTGAACACCGCGATGGCGTAGATCACGTTGTCGATACCTGGGCCGAGCAATGCCACAACCCCGATCGCGAGAAGGATGCCGGGAAAGGCCAGCAGCACGTCCATCACGCGCATGATCAGGGCATCAACGAAGCCTCCGAAGAAGCCGCTGATCAAGCCGAGTGTCACGCCCACCACCCCGCCAAGCGCCACCGAGACAAAACCGACGGTGAGCGAGATGCGGCCGCCCCACAGAATGCGGCTCCAGATGTCGCGGCCGAATGTGTCAGTGCCGCAGATATGCTGCCACGAGGGTCCCGCCAGCACGTTGTCGTAATCGGGTGTCGCCGGGCCGTAGGGGGCAATCCAGGGCGCGCCTATCGACGCCAGAATCAGCAGCAGGATCACGCAGCCCGACACCAGCGCAACACGCTTGCGGCGGAAACGACGCCAGAACTCGGCAGATGGCGAGCGCAATGCGGCAGCGGTCAGTGCAATATCACTCATCGCAGACGTATTTCTGGATTGACCAATCCGTAAAGCAGATCAACGATGAGGTTGATCAGAACGAACTCCAGGGAGAACAGCAGTATCTCGGCCTGAATTACCGGATAGTCGCGGTATGCAACGCTATCGACCAGCAACCGACCCAGACCTGGCCAGGCGAACACTGTTTCCACCACGATTGCACCACCGAGCAGGAATCCGAACTGCAGGCCGGTCAGCGTGATCACTGGGATGAGCGCATTACGCAGCATATGTTTCCAAATCACGCCGCGCTCGGGCACACCCTTGGCGCGCGCGGTGCGCACATAGTCTTCGGCGGTGATCTCGACAAAGGCCGAGCGGGTGAAGCGTGCCATCACCGCCGCGACCGCGAGGCCGAGTGTGAAGGCTGGCAGCACGAAATTCTTCCAGGTGCCGTATCCGCCAGTGGGCAACCAGCCCAGCCGCACTGAAAACAGATCGATCAGCAAAAGGCCAAGCCAGAATCCTGGAAAGGAGATGCCGGCGATCGCCACCACCATCGACGCCTGATCCTGCCAACGGCCGCGTCGCACGCCCGACAGCACGCCGATACCCACTCCCACCGTGACCGACCACAGCATGGCAAATACGGTAAGCAGCAGCGTCGGCATGAAGCGCTCACCGATCAGTTCGACCACCGGTTGGTGTGTCTTGATCGAGCGACCGAGACGCAATTGGACAGTATCGCCAAGATAGCGCAGATATTGCGTGATCAGTGGTCGATCGAGGCCCATCTCCGCACGCACCGCGGCGATGTCCTGTGCTGACGCGTCCGGCCCCGCGACCAGGCGTGCCGGATCGCCTGGCAGAAGATGGACAAACAGGAAGACGAAGATGCTGACTGCCAGCAGAACCGGCAAGGTTCCCAACAGCCGTCGAATCAGATAGTCGAGCACGTCGTTCCAACGTCATGGCCTGCGCAGGCAGGCCATCCACGTCTGCTCGTTGCACCATAAAGACGTGGATGGTCGGCCTTCGCCGGCCATGACGAAGTGGCTGCGCTCACTTTGTCACTCCAGCGCCGCATCCTCGGATAGGTGGAACTGCTGATCCGGCCGTATAAACGCGCCGTGCAGCTTCTTCGAATACGCTGCCAGATTGTGCTCCACGCCGAGATAAATCCACGGCGTGTCCTTCCATGCCTGCGACTGCGCCTTTGCATAGGCCATGCCGCGTTTCGTCGGATCGACCGTCGCGAGCCCCTCCTCGATCGCAGCATCCGTCACCGGGTTGCTGTACCAGGCCAGGTTGGCCAGCACCGGCGGGAACGATTTGGTGTAGAGCATCGGTCGCGTGCCCCAGTCCGCATCCCCGGTCGAAGAAGACCAGGCAGTGTAGAGCGCGACAATGGAGGCATCCTCTGGCTTCTGCACATTGAACATCTTTGCCGTCAGCACGCCCGCTTCCAGCAATTCCACCTTCACCGTCACACCGACAGCGGCAAGTTGCTGCTGGACAAACTGCATGCCGCGCTGGATCAGTGTATTTGATCCGCCGGTCAGTGTGGTCTCGAAGCCGTTCGGGTAGCCCGCCTCTGCCAGCAGAGCCCTCGCCTTCGCCGGATCGTAGGGCCACGCGCCCTGTTTTGCGTAAAACCCGAGCAACGGTGGCATCGTCGAGTCCATCGGATCGGCATGCCCGCTGAACACCACCTTGATGAAGGCCTGCTTGTCGATGGCATAGTTCAATGCCTGACGCACGCGCGGGTCGCTGTATGGCTTGCGCAAGTTGTTCAGCGCGACATAGCGGCTCAGGATCGAGGGCTCGTCGAACACCGTGATCGTCGGGCTATTGTCCAGCGATTTGATCATCTCCGGTGGCACCGGATAGATGAACTGCGCCTCGCCGGTCTGCAGCATGGCGATCCGCGCACCGTTCTCCGGGACGCTGCGATAGGTGATCGTGTCGATCTTCGGCAGACCCGGCTTCCAATAGTGCCCGTTCTTCTTCAGCTTCAGCGTGTCCGCGCTCCAGCTCACGAACTGGTATGGTCCAGTACCGGATGGATGCCGCGTCATCTCCTTGCCGAACTCCTGCACGGATTTCGGGCTGACGATCAGCGCGCCGGGATGGGCGATGTCGTTGACGAAGGCACCAAACGGATATTTCAGCACCACCTTCACCGTGTAGTCGTCCACGGCGTCGGTGTGGTCGATCATCACGAACAGGCTTTGCCGCTTCAGGTGGTTCTCCGGATTGCCGGCACGATCGAAGCTGGCCTTCACCGCGGTCGCATTGAACGGCGTGCCGTCGTGGAACGTCACGCCCTTGCGCAGGTGGAAGACGAACTCCTTGGCGTCCTCGGTCGCCTCGTAGCTTTCCGCAAGCTGCGGCTGCAGCTTCATGTGTTCGTCGAGCATGTAGAGGCCCTCGAACATCAGCCGCGCCGCCGACTGCGACAGATTGTCGTTCAGGTCGGCCGGATCGAGCCCGGTCAGATTATCGGGCACGCCGACGACAAGGTCCTTGGCGGCATGCGCCGTGCTTGCCGCGCCAAGCGCAAGCGAAGCTGCCAGCAGTATGCGGGGAAGCATGGAAGTCACCGGAAAAACCTCCTCGATCAGGTACAGGCCACCGACGCGGTGACGCGCGACGTAATGATCCTCGCCCACCTGCACCAGCGGCGCCACGATGGGGGGATCGTCGGGCCGACGCAATGGGCTCGGCACCTCACTGTCATCCAACTCGATCGAGCGGTCGCGCCGGCGCGGATCAGGGATCGGAACGGCGGCGAGCAACCGCCGCGTATAGGCATGCCGGGGTTCACCGAACACCGCCTGGCGAGGGCCGATCTCGACGATCTGGCCGAGATACATCACCGCCACGCGGTGACTGATCCGCTCGACCACGGCCATGTCATGCGAGATGAACAGATAGGCCACACCAAGCCGTGCCTGCAGTTCCATCAGCAGGTTCACCACCTGCGCGCGGATCGACACGTCCAGTGCCGCGACCGCTTCGTCCGCGATGATCAGGCTGGGCTCGGAGGCGAGCGCGCGCGCGATACAGGCCCGTTGTCGCTGTCCACCGGACATCTCGTGGGGATATCGGTTCGCATAGTCCGGTGTCAGCCCGACCAGCCGCAGCAATTCATGCACGCGATCTTCGATGGCTGCACCGCGCAACAACCGGTGCGTGCGGATCGGTTCGGCAATGGAAAAACCGATGGTCAGGCGCGGATCAAGCGATGCGAACGGATCCTGGAACACATACTGGATCCCACGCCGCAGCGTGGCCTCGCGCGCCCGATCAAGCCGCGTGACATCCTCGGCATTCACGCGAATTTCGCCGGACCGCGGCTGTTCGAGGCGGATGATGCTGCGCCCGGTGGTTGACTTGCCGCAGCCGGACTCGCCCACGAGCGCCAAGGTCTCGCCATGCCGCACTATCAGGCTCACCTGCTCGACAGCATGGATGCGACCGGCAATACGAAACCAGCGCTGGATATCGAAGTGCGTCGTGAGTCCCTTGATGTCGAGCACCGGCGGCTTGTCGAGACGCACCGTCGCCTGCGGCTCCGTTGCCTTGCCGTCCTCGGGAAACGGCGTGGGCAGCGCCTGCCGGGCGAGACTGCCCAGCACCGGCACGGCCTTCAACAGCGCGCGCGTGTACGGGTGCACTGGCGCGTCGAACACACGCAGCGCATCGCCCTCCTCCACCTTGACGCCGTTGTGCATGACCAGCACGCGATCGGCCATCTCGGCCACCACCCCCATGTCGTGGGTGATGAAGATCAGACCCATACCGTATTCACGCTGCAACGAGCGCAGCAGCCGCAGGACCTGTGCCTGCACGGTGACATCGAGCGCGGTCGTGGGTTCATCGGCTATCAGCAGGCGTGGCCGACATGACAGAGCCATGGCGATCATCACCCGTTGCCGCATGCCGCCGGAAAGCTGAAAAGGGTAGCGCTGCAACTGCCGCACCGCCTCCGGGATGCGCACGTGTTCCAGCAGGCGACGCGCCTCGGCCAGCGCGGCGGTCTGGCGGAGTCCCTGATGCAGCATCACCGCCTCGGCGATCTGGTCGCCAATGCGAAGCACGGGATTGAGGCTGCTCATCGGCTCCTGGAACACCATCGCCATCTCGGGGCCGCGTAGTCGTCGCATCGCATCGGGCGGCTCTGCAACGAGGTCGCGCCGACGCCCTGTGCGGTCGGTGAAAAGCATGCGGCCCGCGATGATGCGGCCGCCGGTGTGGTCGATCAGCCGGGTAATGCTCAGCGCGGTTACGGATTTGCCGGAACCGGATTCCCCAACGATTGCGAGCGTCTCACCTTGGGCTATATGAAAGTCGAGATCACGGACGACCGTCGAAAGCCCTTGGTCAGTGGCGAATGCGACGCTCAGGCCCTGGATGTCGAGTAGAGTCCGGGTCTGTGACAGCGGCGAATTCTCCAGCTGGATATTCGCATATTCATGCCCGGCGCGAACGGGACAGGCAAGACGAGCGCGCGCGCTGTCGCCGCCCCCACCGCCCCACGTTCATGGCCGGCACCGGGTCAAGCGCCCGGGCGCCGGCCATGACTAGGCGTGAACGGCTAGCCGCGGTTGGTGTAGTGGAATTCCGGCTGCGCCTTCAGCGACTCTTTGGTCGCGCCAGGCATGACGACCTTGTTGTCACTGCTGGCGTTCTTCGTGTCGCCGAGCTGAAGCTGGGTGTAGGGGACCGAAACCAGTTTGGTGCCCATGCCGAGGAAGCCGCCCACCGATACGATCACGTCGTCGGCCTTGTTGTCTTTGCCGAGCACGAGATCGTCGACACTGCCGACCTTTTCGTTGTGGTCATTGTAGACCGAGGTGCCGATCAACTTGCTGGCACGGACATCGCCACGATCGGTCAGTACCGTGTTGCGCTGCGAGGGACTGGAGGCCGTCGCAGCCGGGGTATTGGTGTTGTGCGTCGCCGGTGCGGAGGTGGCGTTGCCAGCAGAAGGCGTCTGGGCCAGCGCAGGAAGCGCGACACCTGCCGCCAGAATCATGGAAAATGCGAGAGCGGAGCGTGAAAAATGACCCATCGGATGATTCCTCCTATGTGGAAGAACCATCAATGGCCCAAAAGGAAGCCGCTGCGGTGGCGCGATTTGGGCCGCACGAAGGCAGTTCATCAACTGCGCGACATCAGAATTGCCTACAACGTCACATCTGTTCCAAGGTGGAACAGACAGTCGCCCCGCATCGTGCGCCCGGGCATTCGCTTGCACAGAACGAAGCCGTCGCGGGCGAACCGCGCGGCGACCGGCTCCGCCCACGGCGTCTCAGGGAAATGAATCCGTGCTGCGGGCTGGCCTGCCTGCACCATGTCGCCGAGATCGACCAACGGCTCGTAGAGACCGTTCTCCGGCGCATAGACATAGTAATCACCGCCGCCGACCTCAAGGAAACGCTGCGGCCCGTCGGGCTCGATGTGTGCGCTTTCGGGCAGGATGCCGAGATGCACCAGAATGTTGTTGATACCCCGCTCGGCGATGCGAACCGCTGCACGCGTCACGTGGCCCGAACCGCCCAACTCGGTGCCCAGCGCGAGCACGCCGTGACGGATCGCACCACCCGACAATGTCCGATCGCCACCCTGGTTCGCTTCCACGACATAGGAAAGCGGCGAGCCGAACGCCTTCAGCACAGCGATCCCCTCGGTGTTGTCGGCGTCACGCCGGTAGCCGCCCAACAGAGCTGCGGGGACGTACATCAGGGACGAACCACCGGAGTGCAGGTCGCACACCAGATCCGCCAGCGGCACCAGTTCGTGTTCAATATGATAGGCAATCTGCTGGGTCACCGTGCCATCCGGATCACCCGGGAACAGGCGATTGAGGTTGCCCTCGTCGATCGGCGAGGTCCGACGTCCGGCGACCGCAGCCGGGAAGTTGGCAGCCGGCAGTATTATGACGCGACCCCGAATGCGCGCGGGGTCCAGCGACTTCACCAGGTTGCATAGCGCGACCTGGCCCTCGTATTCGTCGCCATGTGTGCCTGAAACGAGCAGTGCGGTGGGGCCGTCGCCATTTCTCAGCACCACGATAGGGATAGGGATGAACCCGTAAGCGGAACTGTGGACCGAATGGAATAGCCGCAAGTAGCCGTGCTGCCGGCCGTTCTTGCCGAAATCCACCTCGGCGATGATGCGGCTCCTGCTCGTCTCTGGCATTGCTCGCTCCAGGATGCAGTATCAGGATAGAATTGGGGAGCGGGAAAATGGAAGAGTTGCAACTGATCTACGAGCCGTTCCCGAGCGACGCCTTGACCCGGTTCCTGTCCGACAATGTCATCAACGTCAACTTCGCCCGCACCGGCGTCCCCACCTGGCATCCGGTTGGCTTCTTTCTGAGGAACCGCCGCGGCGAGTGGCTGGGCGGCCTGACCGGCCATCTCTGGGGCGGCTGGATGCACGTGAACTTCCTGTGGGTCACTGAAGCATTGCGCGGTCAGCGACACGGAACCCGATTGATGGACGCCGCGGAGTTGTTCGCCATCGAGCATGGCTGCACCGGTGCAACGCTGGAGACGCTGAGTTTCCAGGCGCCGGTCTTCTACGCCAAACGGGGCTACGAAGTATTCGGTACGCTGGAGGATTATCCTCCAGGCCACACCAAGCTGTTCCTTCGCAAGAGCCTGGAGCAATCCTGGACTTGCGGCGCGGCGTCGCTTCCGTCATAGTGAGGTCCCATCCACAACAACAGAAAGGAGGTGATCCAGTGTCTCATTGTTTGATGTCGGCGCCGTTTGCCGCGACCTGGATCCCCGCAGCGAGGGCTTTCGTCGCGGGCTAGGCTTCGTCGGGCGACGGACGCCCACAGACAATGCCGAAGGCTCCGGAGGGCAACCTCCGGAGCCTTTTTCATGTCAGGCGCCGCTTTGCATATCAGCCGTTGGCCGCTTCCGCAGGCGGGCGGCGCTTCATGAATGCGGCACGCAGGCAGGTGGCAACCAATTCGCCCCGCTGGTTGAACGCCTGGTGCTCGAATTCGACCACTCCGGCCTCCGGGCGCGAACGCGACACGCGCAGCGAGCGAACGATGGAACAAGAGCGGATCGTGTCGCCGTGGAACACCGGCTTGGGGAACGCGACCTTGCTCATGCCGAGATTGGCGATGGTCGTGCCGAGCGTGGTGTCGCCCACCGTCATGCCGATCATCAGCCCAAGCGTGAAAATTGAGTTGACGATGCGCTGACCGAATTCGGTGGTCCTGGCGAACTCCTCGTCCAAGTGCAGCGGCTGAGGATTGAGGGTCAGCGAGCTGAACAGCACATTGTCCATCTCTGTCACGGTACGGCTGACCGCATGCTCGAAGGTCTGGCCTTCGTGGAAGTCCTCGAAATACAGCCCGGTCATGATACGCCTCCCGATGTCCGGCTTGATGAGACAATGAAGCGATGGCGGACGCCAGCGGCAACTGGGCCGCGATGACCGACGGTCCCAGTCCAAGAAGTCCTTCGCCGGGATGTGAGTTAATTCACAGCAGGGACTAATGCCCAATACTAGCGTGGTCATGTGGGCAGCCGCCTGGAGCCCCTCACTTCCCCGATTCCTGAGTGCACAAGAAGCCGACAACAGAGGGAAACACTGATGGTTACCAAGAAGGACATCCGCGTTCATTCGATCAAGCGCTACGGTTGGGTGCCGGACCTGCCAGACGTACGCGATCACATGTACGCTGCGCCGGTGGCGATGATGGCCACGCTTCCGCCGAAGGTCGATCTTCGCCCGCACTGTCCGCCTCCCTATGACCAGGGACAGTTGGGTAGCTGCACCGGCAACGCCATCGCCGGCGCGGTCCAGTTCGAGCGGGAGAAGCAGCATCTCACACCGGACTTCGTTCCGTCCCGGCTGTTCATCTATTATGGCGAGCGGGTCATCGAAGGCACTGTCGGCACCGACAGCGGCGCGCAGATCCGCGACGGGATCAAGGTCGTCGCCCAACAAGGCGTCCCGCCGGAGACCGATTGGCCGTACGACATCACGAAGTTCGCCCAGAAGCCGCCGCCGAAGGCGTTCACCGACGCGCTGAAGGACAAGGCCGTAAGCTACAGCAGGCTGACGCAAAGTCTCAGCCAGATGAAGGGCTGCCTGGCTTCCGGCTATCCCTTCGTATTCGGCTTCACCGTCTACGACAGCTTCGAAAGCCAGCAGGTGGCGCAGTCCGGCGTCGTGCCAATGCCAGCCGCCGGCGAGAGCGTGCTCGGCGGGCACGCAGTCATGGCGGTGGGTTACGACGACAGTCAGCAGCGCTTCATCGTGCGCAATTCCTGGGGCGCGAACTGGGGCATGAAGGGCTATTTCACCATGCCCTACGCATATCTGACGGAGCAGAACCTTTCGAGCGACTTCTGGACCGTCCGCCTCGTCAACGGCTGACGAACATGCGGACCCGCGGGCATGGTGCCCGCGGGTCCGCACCCTCACGGCGTCACGCGCACGTGCAGGGCAAAGGACTGAGCCGCCGAATTCGGCTGGAAGCTGCGGCCATACTGCATGGCGATCCGGCATTCACCGACCAGCGCTCCCTGGATTTGCCATGTGTGCTCGCCGCCCTGGCCCGGAGGCCCGGCGGGACGCTCGAACCGGTCGCCCACCACGACGCAGGCCGGTGCGCCATCAGCGACGACGGTCCAGCGGTAGCCAGTGGTCGGATTCTCCGCCAGGCGAAGCTCCATCACCTGACCGATCGGCAGATCGATGGTTTGTCCTGAATTATTCTGATCGATGACGATCACCTGCCTGTCCCTTGCACTGTGTCATACCAGCTTCGCCTCAAATGGCGGGATCAGATCGGGGGCATCGAACTCCAATACCCAAACGTCCGGATCGAACTTCGCCTGGCGCGCGACGTAGGCATCCGCCGCCGCCTGATCGACCGGACCCACACCGGTACCGCGCATCCAGGCCAACGTGCCATCCGCGGTGCGCATCTGGGACAGCACTGAGAGCCCGTCGCGCCCGCGCAGCACCACGAGCACCCCACCCGAATCCGGGTCCCCCTTTCGCAGGACGGCACCCGGCCGCCCGTCGAGGTCGCCCATGCGCAGCGCCATCTTCACCCACAGACCCGCCTTCAACCGGGGCTCGGCCATGACATCTCCACGATCGCTTCGTCATTGTGCAGGATGGATGCACCACTGCGCGAATCGAGGTCCCGATGCGATGGATCGCAGCCCTGCTTGTCCTGATTACCGGTGCCGCGGCGGCACACGCCGAAGATGCGATCAGCTTTGGCCTCGACTGGTTGGCCGAGGCGGAATATGGCGGGTACTATCAGGCTGCGGCCACCGGCCTTTACGCCAAACGCGACCTGAAGGTGACCATCCGCCAAGGCGGGCCACAGGTGAACCAGATGCAGCTTATGATGGCTGGCAGGCTCGATTTCAACCTCGGCGGCGGCCGGGCGATCGAGTTCGTGCAGCAGAACCTGCCGTTCATCGCCATCGCGGCGATCTTCCAGAAGGACCCGTCGGTGCTGATCGCACATCCAGGTCAGGGCAACGACAGTTTCGCCGCGTTGAGCGGCAAGCCCATCCTGATCGGCGCCGACACGCGGGCCAGCTGGTGGCGCTATCTCGCCGGCAAATTCGGCTACAGTGATTCGCAGATCCGGCCCTACACGTTCAACCTGCAACCGTTCCTGGCCGACAAAGCCCTTGTGCAGCAAGGCTATTTGGGGTCCGAGCCGTTCGCGATCGAACAGGCCGCTGGCTTCGAGCCGGTCGTGCTGCTGCTCGCCGATGCCGGCTACGCGGGCTATGGCAATATCGTCACGACCAGCACGAAGTTGGTGACGGCCAAGCCCGACCTTGTGCAGCGATTCATCGATGCCTCGATCGAGGGTTGGTACTCCTACCTTTACGGCGACCCCACTCCGGCGAACACGCTGATCAAGCGGGACAACCCCGAGATGTCCGACGCACTGCTGAACTACGGACGCAACGTGATGAAGGTGCACGGCATCGTCAATTCGGGCGACGCGCTGAAGCTTGGGATCGGCGCGATGACCGATACGCGCTGGGCAGAGTTCTACCGGTCGATGGCCGATGCCGGCGTATATCCAAAGGGGCTCGATGTGACGAAGGGCTACACGTTGCGCTTTGTGAACCAGCGCGTCGGCATGGATCTCAAGCACTGACGTGCTGCGCATCTGCTCGGTTGGACGGCGCTTCGGTCCGGTGGAGGCGCTGCGCGACGTTTCGCTGGCGATTGCCGATGGCGACTTCGTGGGCCTGCTCGGGCCATCGGGCTGCGGCAAGTCGACGCTGCTGCGATTGATCGCCGGGCTGGACCAGCCTGACACGGGTCGTCTGATATGGGATGCCGGTCGCCAGCCGATGCTGGGCGAAATTGGCTTCGTATTTCAGGACGCCACGCTGCTGCCGTGGGCAAGTGCGGCTGACAACGTGTTTCTGCCGTTGCGTCTGCGCGGCATGGCACGCGCGCAGGCGATGCCTTTGGTGCAAGCGTCACTGGAACGCGTTGGCCTGCACGGATTTGCTGACGCCCGCCCGCGGCAGCTTTCCGGAGGAATGCGCATGCGCGTTTCGATTGCGCGCGCCCTGGTGACGCGCCCACGACTGCTGCTGATGGACGAACCGTTCGCGGCACTTGACGAGTTCACCCGGCACAAGCTGCAGGAGGACCTCCTGCTGCTTTGGCAGGAACTTGGCTGCACGGTCGTTTTTGTGACGCATTCGATCTACGAGGCGGCATTCCTTGCGCGGCGCATTGTACTAATAACTCCTCGGCCTGGACGGATCGATCACGAAATTGCCTCACCACTGCGTCCCGACGCGGAGGCACGCTTGGATCCCGCCTACGCGGCTCTGGTGGCACACGTGACGCATGAAATCCAGCGCGCAATGGCGGCATGAAATACGCGCCCGCCCTGTTCGGCCTCGCCGCACTCGTTGCCTGGGAGGCAGCCGTGCGGATTGCCCAGGTGCCGGCCTATCTTGTGCCTGGTCCGTCGGCGATCATCGGGGCGTTCGTGGCCGATCCGTCGGGGCTTTTGTCATCGCTTGCATCGACCCTGCTTGTGACATTCTCGGCGTTGTTTGTCGCGGCGCTGCTGGGTGTCGTGCTGGCGGTGGCGGTCGCATCGAACCGGCTGCTCGCGGCTGCCATCCAGCCATGGGCAGTGGTGCTGCAGGTCACGCCGATCGTCGCAATCGCGCCGCTGATCATCGTCTGGGTCGGCGATCCTTTCGCCTCGCTGGTGGTCTGCGCCACAATCGTCGCGTTCTTCCCGGTGTTCGCAAACACGGCGGCCGGGCTGGCATCGGCGCCGGCCGAACTTGTCGATCTGTTCAGACTCTACGGCGCGAGCCGGTTCGCGACGCTGTGGCTGTTGCGCCTCCCGGCGGCGTTGCCGTATTTCCTGGCCGGGTTGCGCATTTCCGGCGGTTTGGCGCTGGTCGGCGCGGTGGTCGCGGAGTTCGTCGCCGGCTCGGGAGGGTTCGCCTCGGGTCTGGCGTATCGCATTCTCGAGGCGGGCTATCGGTTGCAGGTGCCGCGCATGTTCGCCGCCCTGGTGCTGCTGTCGCTGGCGGGGATCGCGATAAATTTTGGTCTGGGCGTGCTGGCTATCGCGGTGATGCGGCGTCGAGACGGCTAGCACCGTCATCCCCGCGAAAGCATCGCCTTCGCGGGGATGACAAGTTGTTGTGTTACTCCGCCGCCTCGCGCCACCCCGTCGGCCGCACCGCCTGGCTGAGGCGATCGGCATACGCCGCCTGCCAGTCATCGGCAGCCAGCACAGCCTCGCCGCTGCGCACCTGCCGGAAGATGGCCGGCTGATCCACGCAGGGCGACACCACACCCTTCTCGCGCAACGCCCGTGCTGCCATCAGCAGTCTCCGCCGCGTACGCGTAATCATCTGATCGCTCGGCGCGAGATGCTCGAACGAGTGATCGACGATCTCGCCCATGCTCTCGGTGATCGCCTGGTCCTGCATCGCGATATGCGTGATGCCGGTGTAGATTACGTCATTGCGTTGCGCCTCGCGATCGATCAGATAGTCGTTCGCTGCGTTCTGCACCGGACGCCAGCGCCCGAACCAGTCGGTGGTGTTCGGCTGAAGCTCCGGCGCAGGTGTCGAGCCCGGGATCGGTTCGCCACCCGCCAAAGCCGCCGTGCGCGAAGCCTGCTTCCAGGAGAACCCAACGAACATCACATGCGTGTCGTCCATCGGCACCCAGGCGCGCGCGATCACGCGATCCATGAAGTCGCCCTGTGGGATGAACGTCCAGAACGGGAAGGCGAAATGCGCGAAACGCCAATAGGTGCTGTCGGTCTCGGCCGGGCGGTAGGCGCAGTACATCGTGCCCCAGTCGGTGTCCGTCACATGGTAGTCGGGCGCGCGGTTGGCGACCTGGTACATGAGCCAGTTATCCGGATCCACCTGCTCCGGCCGCACCGAACCGACATGCAGCCAACTGAAATGCGACGTGTCGATGTCGCCTTCCAGCGCCTGCAGCCAATTGCACTCGCGTTGGGTGAACGTGATGGCAAGATCGCTCTCCGCCAGCAGAGTCGCCTCGATCTCCGGCATTGGCGGCGCTTCGGCGCGCTCACCCATGTAGACCCAGATCACGCCGGCGCGTTCCGTGACCTTGTAGGCCTTGGCATGCACCTTCTGCCTGAAATCCTGCTCCGGCGTCAGGTTCGGCATGTCGATGCAGTTGCCATCGGCGTCGTATTTCCAGCCGTGATAGACGCAGCGGATGCCGCCGTCCTCGTTGCGACCGTAGAACAGCGACGCACAGCGATGCGGGCAGCGATGGTCCATCACGCCGACGCGGCCGGTGCTGTCGCGGAACGCGATCAGTTTTTCCCCCAGCAGCATCAGCCGCAGCGGATCGCCGCCCGCCACTAGTTCCGAGGACTTCGCGGCCGGCAGCCAGTATTGCCGCATCAGATCGCCCATCACCGTGCCAGGGCCAATTCGAGTGAGTTGCTCGCTCTCGATCGCATTTGTCATGGGGCACTCCTATCCTTGCATCGGACCTATCTTCGCGCCGGGACCAACGGCTCGGAATGTGATTCGCTCGGCGTCCCTGCGGGGGCGACTCAATTTTTCAATGCGGCTTGGAGACGGTCCGCATAGTGGTTGGCCAGTCCAGCAAGTGCCGCGCCGGCGTCGCCCCTGAATGAGCTTCCGTGCATCACGCCAAGCATCTTTGGCGCAAGCTTCGCCAAGCCGCGGATAATTGGCGCCGTGCTCGGCCCGATGGTGGTGAAGCCGGCAGCGTCCGACGTGACGGCGGCAGGACCAACTATGTCGCTCGTCGTCAGGGCTGGGCCATTTCCGTCATGGGCGAACAGGTCACCGCAGAACAGCGTGGCCGTCGCTTCCTCGTAGATCACGCCGGCGTCCAAGCCATGCGGTATATTGGGTGTGTCGATGAAACGAACACGCCTGCCCCCCAAATCGAGCACGTCACCGTTGGACAATGCGCGCGCGGGGCGATCGGCCATGTCGTCGATCGAGAGTCGACATCCGAGGACACCATGAACGATCTGTGCATGCGGGGAAACCGCAAGCCATTCGTTCATGGCGCCGCATTCGTCGGCCTCAAGGTGGCCGAATGAAATCCAGCGAATCCGATCGAGAGGCAGAACCCTGCCTACGGCAGCCGATACAACTGGAAACAGCTTACGATGACCGCAATGAAACAGCAGAGGTTCGTCGGCGAGCACGACGAACTCATTGAAGGTCAATCCCGCGGGCGGCCGCACATGCGGCAGGAAGGTGGATATGCGGTATATGCCGTCGCCGATTTCGTCTACCCGGGCTTCCATCACCTGATCCCTTTCAGGCGTCGTGCCGCAATGGCGTGTCGGGCTGGCGTTCCGTCTCTCATCCTGCCCAGACCGACACGAGGTCCCGCACCACCGGGCGCGCCGCCGGCGAACCGCCGCCGACCTGTGTCCCTACATAAAGAAACCCAACAATGTCGTTGTCGGGATCGAGGCCGAGCGCCTGCTTCACGGTCGCATCGTAGGCCGGCGCGCCGGTCTTCCACATCGCGCCGAACCCCAGCGCGTTCGCCGCCAGCATGATGTTCTCGGCCGCGGCCGCGGCGGAGGCAAATTGTTCCGACTCGGCAATCTTGTGGCCGCGCTGGATCGCCGCCGCGGCCACCACGATGACTGGCGCGCGCATCGCCTTGTCGCGCTCGCGCTGCAGCATATCGGCCGGGGCGTCCGGCTGCTGGCGGCGCAGACAATCGGCCATCAGTTCGCCGAAACGTTCGCGCCTCTCCTCCGGCACCACGACGAAGCGCCAGGGACGCAGCCTTCCATGGTCCGGCGCCCGTATCGCGCTCTGGAACATTTTTTCCAGTGCTTCCTGGTCGGGGCCGGGCGAAGCGAGTTTCATCGCGGATTCCCGGCCGACCAGCAGTTCCAGCGCATCCATTCTCGGACCCTCCCAACGGATCAGTGTGTGACCGGACCGTCGGCCTTCCTCCACGCGTCGATGCCGCCGTGGATGTGGCAGGCGGTGGCGAGCCCCGCGTCCTGTGCCGCCTGCACGGCCATGGCCGAGCGCTCGCCGAAGGCACAATAGAACACCAGCCGCCGGTTTGTCGCGTCGGCCAGTTCGTGCAGCATGCCGCCGGCTTGGATGTTCGCCTGCAAGTCCGGATAGGGTGCGTGCAGCGAGCCGGGGATCACGCCGTGCTTCTCGCGCTCGGTGCGCTCGCGTAGGTCGATCAGCACGATGTTGCCGCTGCCCACCAGCGTCCTTGCCTGCTCCGTCGTCACCGCCCAGCCGCGGCGCGCGATCTCCTGCTGCGCCAGGCCCTGCCGCATATTCGCCGGGACTGCCACGTCCATCATCTTCGGGTCAGACAGGTTCAGGCCGTTCATCAGTTCGGCATACTCGTCCGCCGACTTCACCTGAAGGCGCGGATTGCAACGCTTCTCCTCGCCGATCGTGCTGACCGTGTCGCCTTTGTAGTCGTGCGCGGGAAACACCATCGTATCGTCAGGCAGGCGCAGCAGCCGGTGGAAGATCGAGGCATACTGGGCGTGCGGGTCGCCGTTCTGGAAATCGGTGCGCCCAGTGCCCCGGATCAGCAGCGTGTCCCCCGTGAACACGCGGTCCGGCATGATGAAGCTGTAGGAATTGTCGGTATGGCCGGGTGTATAGGCGACATCCAGGCTGATGCCCTCGATGCCCAGCCGGTCGCCTTCGGCGATGCGCATCGACACCACATCGACGTTGGACTGCTCGCCCATCACGGTGATGCAGCGCGTGCGGTCCCGCAGCGCGCCGAGGCCGGTGACGTGGTCGGCGTGCAGATGGGTGTCGATCGCCTTGACCAGCTTCAGGTCAAGCTCGCGGATCAGTTGCAGGTAGCGATCAACCTTCTCCAGCACGGGATCGATGATCAGCGCCTCCCCGCCGCGGCGGGATGCGAGAAGATAGGTGTAGGTGCCGGACGTTGCATCGAACAGCTGGCGAAAGATCACTGTCACCTCCCAGCGGGGCCATCGGGAGAAACTATTATCCCGCATAGGCACCAGCAGGACATGTGAATCTCTTCACACTCAATCAACGGCCTGGCTTCACGCGCGCCAGCACCGCCGCGACCCGCTGCTCGACATGTTCCACAAAGGCAAGCCGCTCCGAAGCGGAGCCCATTCGCCGCATCGCCACCCGCGGCGCCTGGGCGCGTGGATCGCCATTCGTCCACATCGGCTGCCGCTGCCCCCGCGTCGAGCAGATCGAGCGTCGGCGCGGGCCGGTGAAGGCACCAGGCGCCGAGTGGGCGCAGACCAGCGAGGTGCGCGTCGAGGCGACGATACGGGCAGTGAAGCTCGAACCGCTCAGCCCGCTCTCGGCCATCGCCGCAAAATAGCTATTTAGCGCTGCCACGCCCGGCTCGTCGGCAGGTTGACCGTGCGGATGCCGCGCTCACGGTCGGTATGGCTCAAGACGGTATCCGCGGCGACAACGCCATCAAGCCCGTTTGGCGTGGCCGTTTTCCGTTCCACTTGCATCGCTAGAATGGCAGGCCTTGAACCGATGCCGCCAGCCTGCGAAAACCCGAACGACCGATGGGGGATTGCCTTGAAGACGCCGAGGACCTTGACCGACGGCCAGCGCGCCTATGAGGCGAAGCGGGCCGCGAAAGCCGGCATGAGCCTGGAGAAATGGCTGAACAGCAAGCAGCGTCAGCAGGAGGCCGAGACACGCGCCAAGGAGAAAGCCGTAGCGGCGGTAAAGCCCCCGAAGAAGCCCGGACTGTTCTCCCGTCTGCTGGAGCGCGCGCAAAAGCCGCTATAGTGTTCGCCGCGCGACAGGATCGCGGTTTTGGCCATGGCGTCACCTGATCCTGGCGCGGCGGTCGCCGCGCATGCGGACTGGAGCGTTGACCCGCGCAAGCGCTGGGTGGCCGTGGCGCGCCGCGATCAGGGGGCTTGGCGCCTCGCCGCTCCCGCCCCAGTTGGCAATGTGGCGACATTCCTCGCCCGATTGCGCGCCGAGGCAATGGGCGGGCCAGTGGCGCTTGGTGTTGACCTGCCGCTGGGTCTGCCCCGTGCTTATGCAGCCAGGCTTTCCGAGCGGGACTTTCTGCATTTCCTGACCACGATCGCCACCCGCCCGGATTTCTTTCAGGTCTGTGCGTCGCTTCACGAGGTGGGGCCTGGACGACCGTTTTATCCAGCGCGCGGTTTGGCCGGGATGACGCGCGCCGCGCATGCCGAGGCGCTTGGCCTGGACGGCGCCGCCGCATTGTCTCGCGCCTGTGATCGCGCCACGGCGGAGCGTCCGGCCGGGGCGCCGCTGTTCTGGACCCTCGGGGCGAATCAGTCGGGCAAGGCGGCGATCGCCGCCTGGCAACAGATGCTCCTGCCCGCCCTGGCAACCGGGGCCAACGTCCGCATATGGCCATTTTCCGGCGAATTCCGGACGTTGCTGGCACCAGGCGCGATCGTGCTCGCCGAGACCTATCCGGCCGAGGCGCTGCGACACCTCGGTATCAGGCTCAAGGGAAGCAAGCGGCGTCAGGCGGACCGTTTGGCGGTGGCAAATCGACTCCGTTCGGCTATGGAGGTGCTGCGGGCATTGCCCGACCCAGCCTTGGAGCGGACGATGTGCGACGGCTTCGGTGCCGATGCCGCCGGCGAAGACCGGTTCGACTGCATCCTTGGCCTGCTTTGCGTGCTGAATGTGCTTGCCGGTAATCGCCCCGACACCGCCCCAAACGATCCCTGGATCAGGCGCTGGGAGGGGTGGGTCCTGGGTCAGACCGCAATGCCATCCGGCCGGGCCATTCCGGCCGCGGTGCCGGGCCCGCCGAGAGAAAAATTGGCGCGCCCGACTGGACGCGCCCAAGTTTGCTTTCGGTAACGCACGTACCATTGCATGGTTCGGCGGATTTTGACAAGACGCAAGAAAGCTAGCGGATGATCGATCCAACAATCGGGCCTAAGCCCTTGGAATGGAAGGGATTGGAGCCCGGCCGCATGCCGGTCTTCCTTGGCTATGATCAGACCGAACGCATGATCGCGGCCCTGCTCGACAGGGCCACGCAGTGGCAGCCGGAAGTCGTGGTGGGGATCGCACGCGGCGGGCTGGTACCGGCAACCATGGCTGCGGGCATGCTCGCGCTGCCCCTGGCCATGATGGGCTTCGAGCGCGCCGCCGCCTTCGCCGCATGGATTGGTCCGCCGCCGTCCGCACGCCGGGTTCTCCTCGTCGATGACGGCTGCAGCACCGGCCGCACCATGGCATCAGTCCGCGAGGCCCTGATCCGCGAGGGCTTCGACTGCCTGACCCTCGCTGTCGTCCACGACCCGGACGTTACCGCCTTCATTCCCGACCTGTCGCATCCGGTCCGGAGGCTGTGGCGGTTTCCCTGGGAACGCGGCGAAACGACGCCGGCAGGACGCGCGTTGCGGGCCACCGGAGCGGGGCCGGACCGGCTGACCGAACTGCCGTTCTATGGCCTGGACCTCGACGGTATCTTCCTGCCGGACGTGCCGGATGCATTCTACCAGGCCGACATCGACGATGCCGTTGCCCGCAGGCACCTGCTGGAGCCGTTCGCTTCGCTGCCCTATTTCGCGCCGGAACGCGCGGTGGTGATCACCGGTCGGCCGAATTCCGACCGCGATCGAACCTGCGCCTGGCTCGCCCGCTGGGGCCATGGCGCGTTGCCGCTCGAATGTCGTCCGTCGCACATGGCGCACAATCCCGACACTGTAGCGCGCTACAAGGCGGAGGCGGCGACGCGTTGGGGTTGCACGCACTTTGTAGAAAGCGACCCCGAGCAGGCGCTGCGCATCGCTGCGCACGCACCGCATCTGGTGGTTAGCTGGTGGTCAGCCAAAGATGCACGCGCCTGGCTGATCGGCGCTGCGGCGCAACCGGAAGCGCCTTGAGACCTGTTACCCGGCGTACAATCCCCTGGCTCGCGCTTTGGTCTTGATCATCGCAGCCAGCAGGTCGAGCGTCGGCGTTGGCACACCCATCAACCGCGCCATGTCCAACGGCACCGTGTAGAGCGCGTCGATCTCCATCGGCCGTCCAGCTTCGAGATCCTGCAGGATGCTGGGCCGGTGCGCGAGCCGGGTATTGGCGGCGACGACACGATCGGGGTCCAAATCGAGCCGATGGCCCATGGCGAGCGCAATCGCCTCGGCTTCCGCCAACATACGGCGGGAGCATTCGATCAGCGTGGGCTCCTCGTGAGTTGCGCGCACAGGTGACTGCGTCAGGACACACATCGGGCCAGCACTCAGATTGAAGGCGAGCTTCTGCCAGATCAGTTCGCGGATATTACCCGCGATCGTCACCGGCAGGTTGGCGGCACGGAATGCTGCGGCAAGGGATTCGATGCGCGGCGTCATCGCGCCATCCGGCTCGCCGAATACCGTGCCACGGCCGGCACCGCTGAGCAGGCGCACCACGCCCGGCGCGGGGACCGAGCATGCAGGCCAGAAGATCCCGCCGATCGCGCGCTCCGGCCCGACCATGTTCCATAGTGCATCACCCGGATCGAGACGCGACAGACGGCGGCCGTCGAACGGCCCGCCGTGCGCATGGAAATACCACCACGGGACCCCGTTCATCGCGAATGCGACGGCCGTCTCGGAACAAAGCAACGGGCCGATGGTTGCGGCAACCGCCGGCAGTGCCGGAGCCTTCACCGTAACGATCACCACGTCCTGCGAACCGAGATCAGCCGGGTCATCGCTCGCGGGAACCGTCACGTTGATCGCCCCATCCTGGGTTTCCACCGTGAGACCGTCGCTGCGGATCGCCGCAAGGTGCGCGCCACGCGCCACCACCGAGACCTCCGTGCCACCCTTTGCCAGGAACCCCGCGAGATATCCGCCGACCGAGCCGGCGCCGAAGATGCATATCCTCACTGCGTCCGCGCCCGCTCCTTCAGGACGACGATCCCGCCCAGCCGACAATGCATCATGCCAGCAATTCGAGCGCGGCGCGCGATAGTGCCTGCACGCCGAAGCCGATACAGCGTTCGTCGGGCTGGTAGGCCGAATTGTGCAGCCTGTCGCTGCGGCCAGGTTGCGAGGATCCAACGCGCAACTGGAATGCCGGCACCAGATCGGCCATCAGCGCGAAGTCTTCACCGCCGAGACTGGCTTCGCCCTCGAAGATCATGTCGCCGAACTGCTTTCGCACGGCGCCAACCGCAGGCCCCAGCACGCTGTCATCATTGCGCAGCGGCGGCACACCACGATGGTAATCCACCTCGCAGACGACCCGCATCCCCTCCAGCATACCGGCGGCAAGGCGCTTGATCGCGGCTTCGGCGGCATCGCGCGCCTCGGGGTGCAGCGTGCGCACCGTGCCTTTGATCAGGCACGTATCGGGGATGATGTTGTAGGTCGTGCCCCCATGGATCGCGCCGACCGTCACCACCGCCGGCAGCGTCGGCCGTACCTCGCGTGACACGATGGTCTGCAACTGAGCTACCAGCATGGCGGCGGCGACGATCGGATCGACCGTGGTATGAGGATGGGCGGCATGCCCCGACTTGCCACGCACCACGATATCGAAGCGGTCGGATGCGGCCAAACACGCTCCGTGCACGAAGCCGAACGTGCCGGCCGGCATGTCCGGATGGTTATGGAACCCGAGTGCAAGATCGACCTTGGGGCCGTCCATGACACCGTCATCAAGCATCGCCTGCATACCGCCAAGTCCCTCCTCGGCCGGCTGGAACACCAGCTTTACGGTGCCGGCGAACTGCGGCGCCAAGTCCCGCAGAACCGCGGCGACACCGAGCAGCGTGGTGGTATGCACGTCGTGGCCACAGGCATGCATCAGGCCGGATTTTGTACTGGCGAAGGCGAGGCCGCTTTTCTCCTCGATCGGCAACGCGTCCATGTCGGCTCGAATGGCCAGCACGGGCCCCGGGCGACCGCCATCGATCAACCCTACCACACCGGTCCGGCCCACACCGGTCTGGTGGCGGATACCAAGTCGCGTAAGTTCGCGCGCCACGACGCCCGCTGTACGGATCTCCTCGAAGCCGAGCTCCGGATGGGCGTGAATGTCCCGGCGGATTTCGATCAGCCCCGGCTCGATCCGTCGGGTCGCGTCGCGGATCGCAGTGGTGGGATCGTTCGCGAGACTGTGGGACATGGCGGCACGCTCTCCAATGGGCTGGCGCATATCATGTTGGGCGAGGCGCCCCGGAGCAAGGCGTGACGGCCCGGCATCATCTGACGGCGAACGTGCCCGTCCGTATTGTGTTGGCCGCTTGTCAAGTACCGCCTGAACCTCGTTGCTGAAGCGTCTGTTGGACATGCCATGGCGTCGTAAGGGACTGCCATGCCCTTTGGCTGTGCCCGTTGGGCTAGAAAGTATTAGCCCGCTATCATGAAGTGGTAGATAGGGCCGGCGATGACTCCCACGCGAGATCACGATTGGTTGTCAAAGAGTATAAGGATTTGCGCGGCCTGCTCTATCGGATATCATCCGATTAACTGTTCACACTAGTTTGATGAGGATTTTATGGCAGACTGCCGGGCTGTGCTCGTGAGCGCGAAGCGCCTGCTTCGGGATGGCCTGAAGGAGATGCTGCAAAAGAGCCGGATATCCGTGATCGGCGAAGCGCCAAATATCGCGGACCTTCTCCTGGCAGTGGAGGCGCAGCCCGATCCCGAACTGGTGATCTGCCATATAACCTCTGATCAGAGCCCCGAGGCCGGCCGGGACTTGGTCTATGGGCTGCGCGAGCGCTTTGTTTTGGCGAAGCTGGTCGTCCTTGCTGACGCATGCACACGGCCGCTTCTGTCGAGCTTCATCGGTGCGGACGTGAACGCCATTCTTCTCACCAGCATTTCGAGTGAGATGCTTCAGCGGTCCCTGGAACTGGTCCTGGTGGACCACCGCCTGTTTCCGGCAGAAATCATGTCCCTGATCATGGACAGTGCCATGGCCAGACTTCCTGTTCATTCCGCGCCTGTGGGACGGCCCATCATCGCCGGAACCAGTTCCACGTCAGCCCGTGTCGATGACGATCGGACGGCGCCGCCAACGACCACCCCAACAGATGCGCAGTCAAGGGTCGCGCTATCCAAACGCGAGCATCAGATCCTTGACTGTCTCGTCTGCGGATTGCCAAACAAGAGCATCGCGCGTGAACTGAACATCACGGAGGCTACGGTCAAGGTTTACGTGAAGGGTCTGCTGCGGAAGATCAAGGTGAGCAACCGCACGCAGGTTGCGATCTGGGCTCTTCAGCAGTCGCACCCACTCGGCACGCATCAGGCCGTGGCCGCCATGGACACGCTGGCCCCATCGGTTGAATTGCACAGCCAATCGGGCGCGCCCGCCTCGTTTGCCGGGTGAATGCGTGGGGCCACAGTTTGGCCTTCGTGACTGGCCTTCACTTTACCATCCAGCCGGATGCGCCCCGGACCGATGCAGGTGGCGGCCGATCCGGTAGTTTTCGCTAACATTTCCATAAAGGTTGCATTGTAGAACGACTCCCTTGAACCGGGCATTATTCCGGCGATGAAATTCCTGCACGCGCAATCAGCTTATCTGGAATTGCGCGCGGCGGCCGTCGACGACGATGCGGCGAAGGCCGAGCTGCTGCCCTGCATTGCCGACGACATGCTGATCGCCTTCGACGACGTGCGCGCTGCTGCGGCCGTCGCACTTCTCGCCCGGCTTGGGCAGATCAGCCAGGTGATCCTGTTCACCCACCATGACCCCATCGCCGCACGCACCGACGGGCAGGCTGGCCTGGCGGTGCAATGTCTGCCTGCCCTGATTTCAGCGGACAAGCTGCGTGTTACCGCCAATGCAGTCGGTCGAGCGCGTCACCCCCGTGCTAGACTGCTGCGACATGAGCACGCTCCTCGACTGGCTGGGCCTGCCCGCAAGCGCTGCCGCGCAACACCGTCCGCCGGTGGTCGACGGAGCAGCGTCGGCGGCCTCGGTCGCCGCCCTGCTTCATGATGCCGGCGCCCATGCCGCGATTGTCGCAGACTCTGCGGGGCGCGCGGTAGGCTTGGTGGAGGCCACGGACCTTGCGGCCGGCCTGCAAAACACGACCCCGCCAGGTGCCAGCACCGCCGCGGTGATGCAGGGTCCGACGGCACTCTGCGGCGAGGGCGAGGCGTTGCACGCCGCGGTTGCGCGTATGCGCCAGGAGGGTCGCCACGCACTCGGTCTGGTGACATCGGACGGACGCCCTGCCGGGCTGCTGACGCTGGACGCGGCACTGTTGCCTTTGCTCGCGCCGCTCGGCGCCTTGCTGGACGGGCACGCCGCGTCAGCAGCTACGCAACAGGCCGAACTCGCCGCCGCACTGTTCCACGATGGTCAGAACGGCGTCGCGGTACAACGGGCTATCGCTCTCCTGAATGATGCCGCGATGGAAACAACAGCCGCGCAGACCGTCGCCGGCATGGATGAGGACGGCTGGGGTAAGCCACCGGTCGGCTTCGCGCTGATCGTCATGGGCTCATCGGGACGTCGGGAGAGCTTCCTGCACCCCGATCAGGACAATGGCCTTGTACTCGATGCCTATCCCGACGATGCGCACGTCGCGATCGACCCGTACTTCATCGAGTTTTCCATTCGGCTCACGACCGCGCTGGATCGCGCAGGCTTCCCGCTCTGCCTGGGCAACGTGATGGCGACCAACCCGGTCTGGCGCAAGACACTCGATCAATGGTCGATGCAAATCGGCCACTGGGCGCGTCAAGGTAGTGGCCAGGCCGTGCTATCGGCCGACATCTTCCTCGATTTTCGCCACATCTACGGTGATGCGACCTTGGCGGCGCGGCTTGGCGAAACGGTGCTCGGTATCGCCGCGGCCAACCCCGCCTTCGTCCGCCAGATATGCTGGCAGGAGGCACGGGACACTGCCCCGCTCGGCCTGCTCGGCCAGATCATCCCGGACGATCACGAGGGACGCATCGACCTGAAGCTGCGCGGCACGCTGCCGCTGGTTGGCCTGGTGCGGTTCATGGCCGTGCGCCACGGCATCGGCGCTACCGGCACGCTCGACCGGCTGGCGGCCCTGCAGGCCGAAGGCGCGATCAGCGCCGGCCTGTACGCGGCGATGGCGGAGGATTTCGCCGTGCTGACGGATCTGCGGCTGCGCCAGCAGCTTGCCGACCACGCGGCGGGCATGCCGCCCGGCAACCGGCTGGCGTTGGCCGGTCTGACGGAGCGAGATCGCGCGCGACTGATCCAGGTGTTCCGCACCATCGAGCTTCTCCGCAAGGTCGCGGCGCAGTCGTACGGCGGTCAGCGCGGCTGATCTCAGGTTCCGGTCGGGGTCGTTGCCCAGCCGGGAGCGTCATCGAGAAGGCAGCGCGATCGCCACCGCGTTGGCGTCGTTGCGGTGGGCGCTTCGACACCTGCTGTCAGAACCGCATCTGATTGGCGCGCAGTCGGCCGTGCATGTCGGTCGCCGCAAGCAGCTGGCCAAGGCGCTCGATACCCCGCGCCTCCAGCGTCTCGAATTGCCGGACCAGGATTGCCGCAGTCAGCAGTGCGTCACCGAGCGCGTCGTGCCGTCCCTCAACGGCGATGCCGAGCCGTGCAGCAATGGCGTCAAGCGAATGGTCCGTCTCCTCCGGGTCCAGGCTTGCCGAGATCAACAGTGTATCGAGCACCGAGTGGTCGAAGCGCAGCCCGCTTGCCGAAGCACCTTGGCGGAGCGCCGTCATGTCGAAGGCTGCATTATGCGCCACCAGTACCGCGGCCTCGCCGACGAAGCGGCCAAACTGCGTTAGCACCAGCGACAGCGGCGGCCTGCCTGCCACCATCGCGTCGGTGATGCCATGAAACCGGGTGGAGCTGGGTGGGATAGGCCGGCCCGGGTTGATCAACCGCTCGAAGCTTTCCATCGGCAGAACACGCCCGTTGACGACGCGGACTGCGCCGATTGCCACCGGCACATCGCCGCCCGAGAGATCGAGGCCTGTGGTTTCCACGTCGAACACGACATAGGACAGGCTGCGCAGCCGACGCTCCCTTACCGCCTCCGAACTGTTGGTCGCGACAAGGTCGAAATCGTAGAACTCGGGCCGAGGCGGCCGCGCCTGCGACGCGGCAGCGGCTTTCGGCGGGTCGGCGGCCGGCAACGGGATACGAATCAGCGCCTCGCCTGCGCGCTCGGATCGGCAGCAGCAGTCGGTGCTGTGCCGTTGCAACACATCGTGTCCATCCACCACACCCGGCCCACCCGCGAACGGCACCTCCAGCCAGCGGCCCAAATCTGCGGCGGGAAGCGGGACGCCCTGCCAGATGAGATCAAGATCGACCTGGCGTCCCTTCCGGGCCACAGCGACAGTTACCGAACGCACACCCAGCTCTTGCACAAGCTTGACGACGAGGTGCTGTAGCAAATCGATCAGCGACAGGCTGTCCACCAGCACCCAGTCTGGCAGCCCGGCCGGTACAATCTCCAGCGGAAGCGCAGTGCCGAGACGCCGGCGCAGGTTGGCGATCAGATCGCCGGTATTGATTTCCGACATCACCCACCGATGCCGGCCGAACTCGTGGAGGGCGCGGACGAGCACGGCATTCTGCTCGGTGAGGCTGCGCGTCTCGCGCAACACGACTGCCTCGAGCCGTGCACGCTCCTCCGGTGACAGCTCATGCTCGTTGGCCAGAGTCTCCAGGGCGACGCGAAGGCTGCCAAGCATGCCGCGCTGGCACTCGGCGACGGTGCGCACCACGGAATCGCCCCGCGCGGCCTCATCGAACTCGGCGCCGGCATCGGCGAGCGTAAGCACATAACCGCTCGGCGCACCGGCGTGATCCGTCATCAGCGCCATCCGAGCCCGACGCAGGTGGCCGGCGACAGCGGTGGCGCAGACGAAGCGCTCAGTCGCCGGCGCGTCGCCGGGGTCACGGTGCAGCAGCCGGTCGAGGTGATGCAGGATCGCCGCGCGCGACAGTGCCGCCAGCAGCGACCGGCCGAGCCCGATGGCGTGAGGCTCATCGAGCAAGTCGGCAGCCGATTGGTTATAGAGAAGTACCTGATGGTCGAGACCGCAGACGACCACGCCTTCGGACAGATCGAGCAGCAGTGTCTCCAGCCGACGCTTCTGGTCCTCGACCCGAGCGGTCGCGGCAGCGAGCCGGTCGACAACCGAGGCCTCGGCCGCACACAGCCGCGCCTGCACTGCTCCGGCCGCCGCGGCCAGCCGCCGGAGCCAAGGCCAACGGGACGTGGTCAGCCGCAGCGCCGGGCGATCGCGGGCCACGATCGTGAGGTCGCGTGCAAGCCGATCGAGTGGCTTCGCCAGGCCCTGATCGATCACGAGGAACGCGCCGCCCAGTACCACGAGCCCACCCGCCAACACGAGCGCCACCATAGCTCGACCGTCCGAGGGGACGAGCCCAAGCGCGCCGCCACCGGCCAGCGTCTCGACCGCCAGCAGCGCAAGGAACAGACGGCGCAGCAGCGCGGTCGCGGAGGGAGCCCGACGGGCGGTGGCGTGCATCCGCTCAGCAGACGCGTCGGATCAAGCATTCCCACGAAGAAAGGATGCTCAGGTCGTTGTCGGCAATGGTGACCGAGCTGGCCATGGAACCCGCATCCTTCCAATTCCAGTGTCGATGCCTGATCCAGCGGACACGGTGATGTGGCGGCCAGCCTACTACCCCACGGCACAATCGCCTTGACCTGGATCAAGGCGCCGCATCGCGCACCGCCCCTATATGCGGCATCCGAAAGCGTCCGTGCGGTTCGGAACGGGGTCGCATGTCGGCGGCTCCTCGGCACACACGGGCCAACGATGGAGTGAAGACGCATGAACGACGACGCAATTCAACGGATCAGGCACCACCCGAAGTTTCTGGAACTGGAGCACAAGCGAAGCCGCTTCAGTTGGGGTCTGACGGCACTGATGCTGGCGATTTATTACGGCTACATTTTCGTTGTCGCCTTCGCACCCGGCGTGCTGGGCCACCCGTTGAGCGTGGGCGGCGCGACCACTGTCGGCATGCCGATCGGGGTCGGCGTCATCCTCGCCGCCGTGCTGCTCACCGGCATCTATGTCTGGCGCGCCAACGGCGAGTTCGACCGCCTGACCCGCGAAATCGTGGAGAGCACCCCATGAGCCGTACCCAGACGCTCCTGGGCCGTAGCCTGCCACTCGGCACGCTGCTGCTCGCCTCTCCCGCGTTCGCCGCCGCGGTCGAGGGCCAGCTCGCGAAGCAGGCGACCAACTGGGTCGCCATCGCGATGTTCTTCGTGTTTGTGGTCGGCACGCTGGGCATCACCTATTGGGCGGCAAGGCGCACCACGTCGCGGGCGCAATTCTACACCGCCGGCGGGGGCATCACGGGCTTCCAGAACGGTCTTGCCATCGCCGGCGACTACATGTCCGCGGCCTCGTTCCTCGGCATTTCCGCGCTGGTCTACAGCTCGGGCTACGACGGGCTGATCTATTCGATCGGCTTTCTGGTCGGCTGGCCGCTGATCATGTTCCTGATGGCCGAGCGGCTGCGCAACCTGGGGCGATTCACCTTCGCGGACGTAGTGTCCTACCGACTGTCACAGACGCCGATCCGCATCCTGTCCGCGGCGGGCACACTCACCGTTGTCGCATTCTACCTGATCGCGCAAATGGTCGGAGCCGGCCAGCTCATCAAGCTGCTATTCGGTCTCGACTACATGTATGCCGTCATTATCGTCGGCGTCCTGATGATGGTCTATGTCATGTTCGGCGGCATGCTCGCCACAACCTGGGTGCAGATCATCAAGGCCGGGCTGCTGCTCGGCGGCGCGAGCTTCATCGCGCTGATGGTGCTGATAGCCTTCGGCTTCAACGTCGAGGCGCTGTTCGCCAAGGCGGTGGAGGTCTCGCCGAAGCACGGCGCGATCATGCGGCCCGGCGCGCTGGTGAGCGATCCCGTCTCGGCGATCTCGCTCGGGCTGGCGCTGATGTTCGGCACCGCGGGTCTGCCGCATATACTGATGCGGTTCTTCACCGTGGCGGACGCAAAAGAGGCGCGGAAGTCGGTGCTGTGGGCGACCAGCTTCATCGGCTATTTCTATCTGCTGACGTTCATCATCGGCTTCGGCGCCATCGTGCTGGTGTCCACCAATCCGGCCTATGTGGACGCCGCAGGCGCGCTGATCGGCGGGAGCAATATGGCGGCCGTCCACCTCGCCAACGCAGTCGGCGGCAGCCTGCTGCTCGGCTTCATCTCGGCGGTGGCGTTCGCAACCATCCTGGCGGTGGTGGCCGGGCTTACGCTGGCGGGCGCTACCGCCGTGTCGCACGACCTCTATGCCAGCGTGTTCTGCAAGGGACGCGCCGACGAACGGAAGGAGCTTCGGGTATCGAAGATGGCGACGCTGACGCTCGGCATCATCGCCATCGTACTCGGCATCCTGTTCGAGAAGCAGAACATCGCCTTCATGGTGGGTCTGGCCTTCGCGGTCGCGGCGAGCGCCAATTTCCCGCCGCTATTCTTGTCGATGTTCTGGCGCGGACTTACCACGCGCGGCGCGGTGGTGGGGAGCACGCTCGGCCTGATCACGGCGGTGGCGCTGACCGTGCTCAGCCCGGCGATCTGGGTGAAGGTGCTCGGCTATCCCGCGCCGATCTTCCCCTATGACGCGCCGGCGCTGTTTTCGATGCCGCTTGCGTTCGCCGCGTCATGGCTGGTCTCGGTCCTCGACCGCAGCAGGGCGGCACGCGACGTGGCCATGCTGTTCGACGCACAGTACGTCCGCTCGCAGACCGGCATCGGCATGGCGGAGGCGGTGAAGCACTGACCCGACGTGCCAGTCGCTCAACACATCGAGTGCGATCCAGGGGTGGCAAGTTCCAACAAATGGGCGCAATTGTTGCGGTAATTCGATGGAAGGACCTCCAATCCGCCGCCTTTGACCAGGTCATGGAGTCGTTCGGTGCCGACAAGCCCACCGGTTCTCGCAACGTGCGATAGCGAGCCTATTCATCTGCTCGGTGCGATCCAGCCGATCGGTTTTCTGCTGGCGGTAACCTCCGACTGGATCGTGACGCGCGTATCGGAGAATGTCGGCGCGTACCTGGACGTCCATCACGAACAGATCATCGGGAGGCCGGTAGCTGCCTGTGTTCCCGCCGATGTGCTGCACGACATTCGCGGCCGCCTGCAGCAGTCGGGAGAGGCGGCCGTGGTTGAGCCTCTGTTCGGACGGCAACTCAAACCGGGTGGCCCGCTGTTCGCGGTCGCGGTGCATCGCTCCGGGGACGAGATCGTGTTGGAATTCGAGGAGGCCTCCGGCGAGGAATGTCCGGCACCCACCGCGGTACGATCGATCATCGCTCGGGTCGAGCGTCACCGCTCGCCGGCGGCGGTCTTCAGGGAAGCCGCCCGCCAGGTGCGCGCACTGACCGGGTTCGATCGCGTGATGCTGTACCGCTTCAACGAGGATGGCCACGGTGAGGTCGTCGGCGAATCGGTCCGCAACGGCGTGGCGTCATTCATGGGCCTGCGGTACCCCGCATCGGACATTCCTTCGCAGGCGCGGGCGCTCTATCTGCGCAATCTGACGCGCATCATCGTTGATGTGGACAGCGATCCGGTTGCTATAATGCCTGCGCTCTCGCCGGAGGGCAGACCGCTGGACCTTTCTATGAGCATCCTGCGCAGCGTTTCCCCGATCCACATCGAGTATCTGCGCAACATGGATGTGCGATCATCGATGTCCATCTCGATTGTGCAAGGCGAACGTCTTTGGGGCTTGTTCGCCTGCCACCACAGTGCACCGAAGCATGTGGATCTCCAGATGCGCCTGACGGCCGAGTTGTTCGGCCAGATGTTTTCGTATCAGCTGGAGGTCCGCCAGCGCGTAAGCGAAGCCATCTACGACACGCGCAGCCAGGAGATCCACAATCGGATCGCCGCCGCCTTCGCGGATCCAGATTCCAGCCTGAAGCACATTCCGGAATTTCTTGCTGACATCACCGATTATGTCCAATCCGACGGCATCGGCACCTATCACGCGGGCGAGGTCGAATTAGTCGGATTGACCCCGACGCAAGACGAGTTTCTGCAGCTTGTGCGCTTCCTGAATCGAACGTCGTCGGGCCGTGTCTTCGCCACCAACGAACTCGGCGCCGTCTTTCCCCCGGCTACGGATTACGTCATGCGGGCGGCCGGCATTCTGGCTATCCCGATCTCTCGCACGCCCCGCGATTATCTGGTCTTTTTTCGGCGCGAGAGCGTGCAAACGGTAAACTGGGCCGGCGAGCCGGGAAAACTGGAAACCCACGGTGCAAACGGTGCCCGTTTGACACCGCGCAAGAGCTTCGATGCCTGGCGGGAGATCGTCCAGGGCAAATGCGAACCATGGACGAAGCAGGAGATGCGCGCCGCCGAGTCGTTGCGGCTGACGCTGATCGAAGTGGTGCTGCGCATGTCGGAGACGGCGAAAGCGGACCGTCTGGACGGCCGGCATCGCCAGGAGCTCCTTATCGCCGAACTGAACCACAGGGTGCGTAATCTCCTCGGTCTGGTGCGGGGGCTGATCATCCAGGTCGCGGCCACGGCCAGCGACGTTCCGGCGATGGTGGAAGGGCTGGATGGGCGCATCTTGTCCATGGCCAGGGCATATGACCTGCTGACATTGAACCAGTGGACATCCGGTTCGTTGCACGGATTGCTGAACGCGGAAGCCGCTGCATACGGGGATCTGGGCGGCCACCTTGTTCTGATCGGCCCGGACGTGGTGCTGCAGCCGAAGGCGTTCTCGGCGATGGCTCTGGTTGTCCACGAACTTACGACCAACGCGCGCAAATACGGCGCGCTGAAGACCATTGCCGGTCAGGTCACGGTCGAGACGGGCGTTAGCGAGTTGGGCGACGTGACAATGGCGTGGCGCGAGACGGGTGGCCCTCCCGTATTGCCGCCAACACGCCGAGGCTTCGGTTCCACGATACTCGAGCAGGCGATTCCGTTCGAGGTCAACGGACTCAGTTCGATCAGTTATCTTCCGGCCGGCTTCTACATCAATGTGGTCTTGCCGGCGGCGGTGGCTGCCATTGCACCAGCCAGCGCACAGCCCGCTCAGGCGCCCGCCGATGCCGCGGTCTGGACCGGTGATCCGCTCGAGGAATTGGATGCAACCCGGCTCGCCAGCCTGCTAAGCACGTCGCTCGTCGTCGAAGATAACCTGTTCATCGCCATTGACGCCGAAGACCTGCTTCGTAAAGTTGGAGCAGGTACGGTTGTCATTGCCCGATCTGTGGTGGACGCCCTCACAATCTTGGGCGAACGAAGCATCAGCTTCGCCCTGTTGGACGTGAACCTGGGTTCAGAGACGAGTTTGCCGATCGCCCGCGTGCTGCAGGCTACCCACGTGCCGTTTGCGTTCAGCACGGGCTACGGCGAGGCGATTGCCATGCCTGAAGCAATGGCTGGCGTGCCGGTCATCTCAAAACCCTATCATCAGGCCGCGATCGTCAACGTCCTCATGCAGTTGGTTCCAGCACAGGGAGCCGTCCCCACGTCCGCCCTGCCCTCAAGGCACGCCTCGCAGTGACGGCAATGCTTCTTGCAGCGGCACGCACTGTCGCACCCGCGCGTGGCCACGCACATTGGCGCCTTCGCGCCGAAACACGCGCGTTGCACGCCGCGCTCGAGCAGCGTTTGGTCATGTCGGCGCTGGCAGACCGCGAGATGTATGTTCGCTATCTTCTAATGAATTTGCCTTGCGGATCGATCGAGCTTGGATTGGTCCACGCAGGCGTGCACCGGCTCTTGCCGGACTGGGACCAACGCCAGCGCGGCGCGGCGCTGGCCGAAGATCTCGCCATGCTCGGTGTGCACTCCAACGACTATCCGTCGCACGCAACCGCCTCGGATATCGGTGCGATGCTCGGCTGGTGCTATGTGCTGGAGGGCAGCCGGCTGGGAGCGCGTGCGATCCTGCATGTTGTCGCGGCCGCTGAGGATCCACGGGTCCGTGCCGCGACACGCTTTCTGCGCCACGGCGGCGACAAGGATCTGTGGGGCAGCTTCAAGACAGCACTCTCGCGGATTGACAATGATGCCATTGCCATCGCGCGAGCTTGTGCGGCCGCCACCACCGCATTCGATTGCTTCATGGCTGCTGACTGTTGGTCGGGGCATCGCGATCGAACCCGCATCGAGTAATCGGTTCCAGCCAGCGTAATGTCAGCCGCCTTTGCAACTGACCGCGAATACCGACCCTTTGCAGCAATTGACTATAAAGACTGCGCTTTCACCGTCATGGCCCGGCTTTACCGGCTTTACCCGGCCGTCCGCAGCAGCACGGAAGCCGCGACGACAGTCGGATCAAGTCCAACCATGACATGCAAGGCCAGCGGCTATCCAGGATCACTGAGCGTGCCCATTGGCATTACTCCTGCTCGGCGAGGTCATACCGCTTCAGGCGATAGACAATCGTCGAGACTCCCCAGCATCCGATGAAAATGCCGATGACGGCAAATCCGAAACTGCCAAGCCTGTCGTTCAGAAACCCGATCGCGTCCCAGAGCGGTCCGCTCAGCGCAAATTGGCTGCCAATCAGTCCGAGCGCCTCGATGCCGCCAATCAGAACGGCGATCAGAATCGAGGCGGCGGTCATGGTCAAGTTGTACCAGAGCTTGCGCAGCGGATTGACAAAGGCCCAACCGTAGGCGCCGACCATCAAAGCGCTGTCGGCCGTGTCCACCAGCACCATACCCGCCGTGAACAGCGCCGGGAATGTCATTGCCTGCCAAGGCGACATGCCCTGCACTGCCTGTGTTGCGGAGATGCCAAGCAGCCCGACCTCGGTCGATGTATCGAAGCCTAATCCAAAGAGAAGGCCGAGCGGATACATGTGCCAGGTCTGTGAGATTGCCCGAAACAACGGGCCGAACAGCCGGGACAGGAGCCCTCGACCCGCCAACAGCTGGTTGAGCGCGTCATCGTCCAGATCTCTGCCACTGCGTACCTCCCGAAAGCTGCGCCAGACGCCGCGTAGGACGAGCAGGTTTGCCATGGCGATGGCCAGCAGAAATGCCGCCGACACCAAAGTGCCAATCGGACCGCCGATCTCCTTGACGGCATCCAGCCGGTCCTGCATCGCGCCAGTCACGATGACAACGGTGAGCGATGCCAATATGACGATTGTCGAGTGGCCGAGCGAGAACCACAGCCCCGCCGTCAGCGGACGTTTTCCCTCCTGCATCAGCTTGCGGACCACATTGTCGATGGCTGCGATGTGATCGGCATCGATCGCGTGGCGCAGCCCGAACATCCAGGCCAGTAACGCAGTGCCGAGCAGCGTCGGGCGATCGTGGAACGCCGCCCAGGCCCAGGCCCAGGCTGCGATATTGGCCGCGATCAGGCCGCCATAAAGCCCCCAAGAACGCCGAAGAACACCGACGATGCGCAAACGCCCGGCTTCGCGGTCAGGCATCATGCAGTCCCCGCCGTCCAAGGCGGACCTGGACACCCCAGCGCCCCCGGACCTCACCGCGGTGCAAGAGCCGGCTGGCCTGCAAGTTCGTGACGCAGCCACTGGTACCACGCCTCCATGCCCTGGCCGGTTTCGGCTGAAACCAGCAGCACCTCGATGTCGGGATTGACCGCGCGGGCATGCGCGATGCATCGATCGACATCAAAACGGACATGCGGCAGCAGATCGACCTTGTTGATCAGCATAAGTCGGCAGGCGCGGAACATGTGGGGGTATTTGGTCGGCTTGTCCTCGCCTTCGGTGACCGACAGCACCACCACCTTCGCCCGTTCACCCAGATCGAACAGTGCCGGGCAGATGAGGTTGCCGACGTTTTCGATCAGCACCAGCGAACCCGGTCGTGGGTTGAGTTGCTGCATGCCGCGCGCCAGCATGTCGGCCTCGAGATGGCAGCCTGTGCCGGTGTTGACCTGGATCACGGCGCAGCCGGTGGCCCGGATGCGTTGGGCATCGTTGGTGCCGGCCTGATCGCCTTCCACCACGCATATGCTTGCTTCATCGTTCAGCGCGCGGATGGTGCGTTCCAACAGGCTGGTCTTGCCGGAGCCCGGCGAACTCATCAGGTTCAGCGCAAGGACCCCGCGCCCCTCGAACCAGCCCCTGTTGCGTTCGGCCAGGAGGTTGTTCTTGGCCAGAATGTCCTGCTCCAAGGAGATGGTTCGGCCGTGCATTCCGGCGTGCAGCGCCGCATGCGCAGCGGCGGCCACTGCGTGCGAATGCACGTGGGCATGATCGTGTGCGTGGTCGTGCGGGTGCACATGATCATGGCCCTGGCCTTGGGTGGCGTGGTCATGCGCATGGGAATGAGCGCCCGATACCGTGTAGGTGACCTGCTGTGTGTCCGAGCAGCCGCATATCGTGCACATCACGCCAGCTCCATTTCCCTGATCTTCAGTTCCTCGCCGGCGATCACGAGCAGATTGGCGCTGCCGCAAGTGCAACGCCCGAACGGCTGTGTCATGGCCAATTCGACATCGCAGTCGCGACAAAGTACTCGGCCGGGCGTCTCGATTATCTCCAGCAGCGCGCCTTCGACCACGGTGTCCTTGGCGCAAACGTCGAAACAGAACCGTACCGCATCCGGCAGTACCGCGGAGAGCTGTCCGATCTCCAGCCGCACGCGCGTCACACGCTCGCCACCGGCGCGTTCGGCACACAACTCCACAACGCCATTTGCAATGCTGAGTTCGTGCATCGTCGCTCGCTAACAGATCCGCGGCAGCTGTTCGCCGACCAGCATGTCGACGATGCGTTCGCCACCGAATGCCGTGTGCAGCACGACCGTTCCGACGGGGCATTCGGTCACCTCGCCGATCGACACCGCACCGCTGCCGGCGGGATGCGCGCGCATTGCCGCGAGCACCCGGTCGGCATCGGCTGCCGCGACTACCGCCACCAGTTTGCCCTCGTTTGCCAGATACAGCGGATCGAGGCCCAGAATTTCGCAGGCCCCTTTGACTTCCTCGCGCAGCGGCAGCGCATCTTCACGGATGCGGATGCCGACGTTGGAGGCGAGCGCGAACTCGTTCAGCACTGTCGCGACACCGCCGCGCGTCGCGTCGCGGAGACAATGGATCGCGGGGCAGGTCGCCAACATCGCCGCGACCAGACTGTCGAGCGGCTGGCAGTCACTGGCCACATCGGCTTCCAGTGCCAGCTGATTGCGCGCGATCAGGATCGCGGTGCCATGGTCGCCGAGGACGCCATTGACGATGACGACATCGCCCGGGCGCGCCTGGCCGGCCGAGATCGCGACGCCGCACGGCACGACGCCGATCCCCGCGGTGTTGACGAACAATTTATCGGCGGCGCCGCGCTCGACCACCTTGGTGTCCCCGGTCACGATGGCGACGCGGGTCTGGTCGGCCGACTGCTTCATGCTGGCCACCACGCGGCGCAGGACGTTGACGTCGAGCCCTTCTTCCAGTACCACGCTGCATGAAAGAAAGAATGGACGCGCGCCGCTCATTGCAAGATCGTTGACGGTTCCCGCCACTGCGAGCGTGCCGATATCGCCTCCGGGAAAGAACAGCGGATCGACCACGTAGGTATCGGCGGTGAAGGCCAGACGGTCGCCGTGTCGTGTGAGATCCGCCAAGGAGATTTGCGCCTGATCCTCCAACGCGCTCAGCAGGGGGTTGTCAAATGCAGCGACGAACACGTCCTGGATCAGGGCGCGCATCGCCCGTCCGCCGCTGCCATGCGACATGTTGATGCGCGTGTCGTTCAGCTTGCCGGCCCGGCGCGAACCGGTAAGGGCCGAAACGTTCATTCGCCGACACCCGCATCGATCAGCGCACGCGAAATGTCGATCCGGCCGTAGTGGTAGTATGCCGCGCAGGCGCCCTCGGTGGACACCATCAATGAGCCGAGCGGCATTTCCGGGGTGCAGGCGGTGCCGAACACCTTGCACTGTTGCGGCTTGATCACGCCTTTCAGTACTTCTCCGCACTGGCACGCCTTCGGATCGGCGATCCTCACGTTGGGCACGCCAAATTTTCGTTCCGCGTCGAACGCGGCATAATCCTCGCGCAGCCGTACGCCGGAGTGATCGATCGAGCCCAGACCGCGCCACTCGAAGAACTCGCGCAGCTCGTAGACTTCGTTGATCGCGGCCAATGCGCGTGGGTTGCCTTTCGCCGGGACCACGCGGCCGTATTGGTTTTCCACCTCGCAGCGGCCTTCGGCAATCTGCTTCAGCACCATCCACAGGGCGTGAAGCACGTCCAGTGGCTCGAACCCCGCGATAGTGATCGGCTTGCGGTAGTGCCGCGCGACGAATTCATAAATTGCCGTGCCGATGACCATGCTGACGTGACCGGGGCCTAGAAACCCGTCGAGGCGCAGATCTGGTGAGTCCAGGATCGCCTTGATGGTCGGCACGATGGTGATGTGGTTACAAAATACCGAAAAATTCTGGATGCCCTGCCTGCGCGCCTCGATCACGGTCAGGGCGGTGCTGGGCATCGTGGTCTCGAATCCCAGGCCGAAGAAGATCACTTCGCGCTCGGGGTGCCTGCTTGCGATCGCCAGAGCGTCGAGCGGTGAATAGACCATGCGGACATCGGCGCCGTCCGCCTTCGCCTTCAGCAGACTCTTGCGTGAACCGGGAACACGCATCGCGTCGCCAAATGTGGTGAATATCACCTTTGGCCGTTCGGCGAGCGCGACGCAGTCGTCAACACGGCCCATCGGCAGCACGCAGACCGGACAGCCCGGCCCGTGAACGAATTCCAATTCATCGGGCAGCATTTGCTGAATGCCGTAGCGGAAAATCGAGTGCGTGTGGCCGCCGCACACCTCCATGATCTGGAGCGGCTGCGTTCGCGTCCGGCTGATCGTGGCGGTCAGCCCGCGGATTCCGCCCAGCAGCGCCTGCGCCTTTGCCGGGTCGCGAAACTCATCGACGTATCTCATCGCGCGTCCCCGATCACCAAACCGCCGCGATCCTCAGCGAGCAACGTATGCACCAGATCCCATAGGATGTGATAGATTGCCACATGCGTCTCCTGGATCCGGTGGATACTGTCGCTCTCCACCACCAGGCAATGATCAACGGAGTTGCCACGCGCCATCCTGCCGCCGTCGTTGCCAGCGAAGCCGATCGTCACGACGCCGAGTTCCTTCGCCTTGGCAAAGGCCACCAGAAGGTTCTCGGAATTGCCGCTGGTGGAAAAGCCCACCAGACCATCGCCCGGATTGGCCTGTGCGATCAGTTGGCGGGTGAAAACATGATTGAAGCCGACATCGTTGCCGACCGCCGTCAGCATCGCAATATCGGCGGTCAGGTTGATCGCGGTCAGTGCAGGGCGACCGGTGGTGACAGGATGCAGGAATTCGACCGCGAAATGCGCAGCATCGCAGCTCGATCCGCCATTGCCCATGCTGAACAGCCGGCCGCGTTTGCGATACACGCCGGCGATCGCCTCCGCGGCGGCAACCACGGATTCGCTGTTTGCGGCGAAGAAGCGTTCCTTGGCCTCGATAGATTCCCGGGCCTTTCGGCGGACCGACCCGAGCAACGCGTCACGCAGCCTGTCGACATCCTGCTTGTCACCATGCAGGAACGGGTACAATTTCCGAAGCGTACGATCCTCGGTCATGTCGAGGCGTCCATCACCGCGGCCCCAATGCCCGCGCGGCCGCTATCACGGACTGGCCGAGCGCAAGCCCGCCGTCATTGGCTGGCACCAGCGCGTGGGTCAGAACGCGCAGGCCCATGGCTTCCAACCGGTCGATCAGCAGCTCGAGCAGCACGCGGTTCTGCAGCACACCGCCGGACAGTGCGACAGTCGAAACCGGTTCCACGCCGGTTCGGCGTCGCCGCAGCTTGTCGACCATGCGCGCGATCACCGATGCGAGCCCCTTGTGGAACCGCGCGGCGATAATCGGCACTAGCGTGTCCTTGCTCAGATCGGCGAGCAACGCCAGCCACATCGGCAGTGGGTCCACATAGGGCAGGTTGCTCGACGGCAACACCGGAATCGCGAACGGGTAGGAAAGACGTTCATCCTCGTGCGCAAGAGTGTGCGCATCCACCAGCGCCTCGAACTCGACAGCCGCCTGGCCTTCGTAGTCCACCCGCTCGCGACAAAGGCCGACCGCCGCCGCCGCCGCGTCGAACAGGCGGCCGCACGAACTCGCCAACGGACTGTTGACACCGTGCGCGATCATGCCATCAAGCACTGCACGGGGCTTCGTCCTCAGGAACCGGTGCAGCGGCGTCCCGGAATAGTCGTTCGCGAATTGCGCCCAGCCCATCCCGGCTGTCAGATGCGCATAGGTATTGCGCCACGGTTGGCGGATCGCCTGCGCACCACCCGGCATCGCCACTGGTTTGAATGTCGCCAGTCGCTCACAGTCGCGGTAATCGGCAAGCAGGAACTCGCCACCCCATAGTGTGCCGTCGAGACCATAACCGAGCCCGTCCAGAGCGACCCCGATCACCGGCCCGGCGTCCAACGCGACGTTGTTCTCCGCCAGACAGGCGGCGATATGAGCATGATGGTGCTGTACCTCAGCGATGGCCAGCTTGCGCTGGGCCGCCAGGTTGTGTCCCAGCTTGGTGGACAGGTAATCCGGATGGCAATCGATTGCGACAATCGCCGGCGCGTGCGCGAAAAGTTCCTGATATGCCTCGATCGAATGTGCGTAGTCGGCGAAGGTCCTGGCATTCTCAAGATCACCCATGTGGTGCGACAGGATGGCCTGACCATCGTGCAACAGGCAGAACGTACCCTTCAGCTCACTCCCCATCGCCAGCACCGGCGGTGCACCGGCAAAGCCGTCCGGCAGCATCAAGGGGGCCGGTGCGTAGCCGCGCGCGCGTCGCATGACGCGAGGCTTGCCGCCCATGAACCTTACGATGGAATCATCAACGCGGCGTGCGATATCGCGATCGTGCAACAGGAAATGGTCGGCGATGCCGCCAAGAATTCGACGCGCTTCGCGGTTGCCGATGCATTGCGGTTCGTCGGAGAGATTGCCGCTGGTCAGCACGATGGGCCGGTCCATCCCCCGAAGCATCAGATGGTGCAGCGGCGTGTTCGGCAGCATGACGCCAAACGTGCCGACGCCCGCCGCAACGTTCTCGGCAAGGGTCGAACTGTTGTCTCGCGCCGCAACGATGACAATCGGGGCGGCGGCGCTGCTCAGGACAGCCGCCTCCTGGTCGGTGATGCCGCAGAAGGCCCGTGCGACAGGAATATCGCGGACCATCATGGCAAGTGGCTTGCGTGCGCGCTGCTTGCGCGCCCGCAAGCGTGCCACGGCCGCCGGGTCCGTTGCGTCGCAGGCAAGTTGAAATCCACCGAGCCCTTTGATTGCGAGGATCTGTCCACGCTTCAGCAGTGTCGCCGCGGCGTCGATGTCGTCGGGTGAGAGGCTGTCATCCCTGACGAATGGATGCCCAACGCTGCTTTCCAGCCACACGCGCGGTCCGCATGCATGACACGCGATCGGCTGCGCATGGAACCGTCGGTCGTCCGGCGTGTGGTATTCGTCGGCACACATCGAGCATAAAGGGAACAGCCGCATCGTCGTGGCTTGCCGGTCGTACGGGATCCCCAGGATGATCGACAGGCGCGGGCCGCAATGGGTGCAATTGGTGAACGGGTAGCGGTAGCGGCGCTCGCGGGCGTCGAGCACTTCGGCGCTGCATCGCGAACAGGTTGCGGCATCGGGCACCACGCCGGTGCGTGGCCGGGTCGCCACACTGTCGACGATTCGAAAATCGTTATCGTCCGCTGGCCGTAGGCTCGGCGCGCGTTCGATCCGGTCGATTCGAGCCAGCGGAGGAGCTTCGCGCAGCAGGCTGTCAACAAACTGCGCGATCGCCGTTGTCGCGCCGCGCACAGTGATGCAGACGCCGTCGCCGTCGTTGGCCACCCAACCGCACAGCCCGTGCCGGTGCGCCAAACGCCATACGGTCGGCCTGAAGCCAACGCCCTGCACCAGTCCCCGCACACGGATAAGCTCGGCCGCGTTGCAATCATCGGCCAGACGCCCTGACCGGAGCTGGTCATCGGCCACCCTCGAGGGTTCGTCCAAACAGCTTGCGATCTGGCCCTGCACGGGCTGCTCGGCTTCTATCACGAGAACAGTCCCGCCACGTTGAAATCAGGCTGACATATCGTGAACCCGGTTGGCAACCCAAGGCCACCGCGACATTCCACGTCGCCGCGCGCGGCGCAACGCATTACACAATCTAGGCCCTTGAAATGTAAACAAATGGTTTCCAGGGCTTCATGCAACGCGGGCTTCGAACTGGTCGAGAAGTCTTGAAGCAAAGCTCAGATCACCAGCGGAGCACACTGGCGCCGCAGGGAGGCCGCCGGCGTGTCAATCCACGATCGACTGGTAGACCAATCCGCGGAACGCGAAGCGGTAATACAACCGCTGTCCGGGCGCCTGGATCAGCATGATCGGGACAAGCTTTTCCTTGGGATCGACCCAGAATGCAGTACCGGCCGCGCCACCCCAGTTGAATTCCCCGACGCTACCGGGATAGCCCGCCATGCCGGGCTGCGTCCGCACCGCCACAGTCAAACCAAAGCCGTAGCCTGGACCCGGCGCGAAGTTGGGCCCCCGCGACAGCGCCGGACCCAGATGGTCGGAGGCCATCAGTTCGATCGTCTTACGCGACAGCAACCGCACGCCGTTGCCTTCACCGCCATTGGCGAGCATCAGGGCAAACCGCATGTAGTCCGGCGCGGTGGACAGCAACCCCTCGCCGCCTCCCAGAAAGACGCGCTGTTGGGTCACGTCGGTCAGCTTTGCGGTCTCTCCGGTATCGGGATCGGGCCCCGGCTGCGCGACGCGGTCGAGCTTATCCTTCGGAACATTGAAGAACGTATCGGTCATGCCGAGCGGCTTGAAGATCCGCTCCTCCATGAACGCGTCCGCGCGCTGGCCGGAGACCACCTCCACCAGCGCCAACAGCACGTCGATCGAGCGGCCATACTCCCAACTCGTTCCAGGCTGGAACATCAGCGGCAGCTTGCCCAGCTCCTCAACCATCTGTTGGTCGGTCATCCGCGCGGACAGCGGCTTGCTGTCGGTCCCCGCCAGCTGGATGCCGATCCCTGCCTTCGTCATGGCCTGTTCGGCCGCAGAGGTGCCGGCCCCATAAGTAATGCCGGAGGTATGACGCATCAGATCCTGGATGGTGATCTCTCGGTTGGCGGGAACCGTGTCGGTGACCTTCCTGCCTTGCGCATCGACGGTCTCGATCATCACCTTGGGGTTCTTCAGCGCCGGTAGATATTTTGAGATCGGGTCGGTCAACCGGATCTTGCCGTCTTCCATAAGCATCAGGACGGCGACGCCGGTAATCGGCTTGGTCATCGAGTAGATGCGAAAGATGCTGTCCTTCTGCATCGGGGCGCCGGTTGCGGGATCACGCACACCGAATGCCTCGTGATAAACCACCTTCCCATTGCGCGCGAGAATGACCACTGCGCCTGGAATGCGCTTGGCATCCGTGTCGGCTTTGAAGAAGCTGGTGACGCGGTCGAGCCTGCCGATACCAACGTCGGACGGTGCCGCGGTCGGCAGGTCGGCGGCGAATCCGACCGGCGTCAGCAACAGCGATGCGGCGGCAGCGATGAGGATTTGTTTCAAGGTAGTTTCTCCCATTATCCGTTATTGGGGCGATACTCCACGCCACCGATTGACCGGCTGAACGATAGATGATGTCGTCGCAACCTTCGCACCGGCAGCATGCACGTCAAGGTCCCAATGATCGACACTCGCAGAATAGAAGCGGCGCCCGGCATGGTGTTCGATGCATCCATCGGCGGAGCTGACTCGGCGCCACTTATGCTGATGCTGCATGGGTTCGGCGTTTCACGATATCTGTGGAACGCGCAGGTGCTCGCGCTGGCGCGGGCTGGGTTCCTCGCAGTTGCACCAAATCAACGCGGCTACGCTGTCGATGCACGACCCGACCCGAGCGATCATGGCAGTTACAGGGTCGATCTTCTGATCCGCGACGTATTCGATATCGTGGCGGCTCTCGGCCACGCTGACCGGCGCTTTCACCTCGTCGGCCACGACTGGGGTGCCAGCCTCGCCTGGCAGATTGCCGATCAGCATCCCGAACGACTTGGCTCACTGACAATCCTGTCCCGCCCGCACCCCCTGGCCTTCAACCGTGCGCTCAATCTGCCGGACGGCGAGCAGGCGCGTCGCTCGCGGCACCATACGACATTCCTCCATCCCAGTGCGGGGGCGAACATTCTGGCCGACGATGCCAAATGGCTGAGGACGCGACTGGCTGCCAATGGCGTGCCGCCCGCGGCGGTCGAGGCGCATCTCTCGGTCATCGGCAATCCGGCGGCCATGGAGGCGGCGCTCGCGTGGTACCGCGCGCGCGGTGTGCGCCACCAACCGCTGGGTCCGATATCGGTGCCGACGCTGTATGTCTGGGGCGATGCCGACGACACGGTCGGTCGAGTGGCTGCCGAAGGAACCGGCGAGTTCATCGCCGCGCCGTACCGGTTCGAAGTACTGCCCGGCGTCGGACATTATGCCGCTGACCAGGTGCCTGATCGGGTTAATGGGTTGTTGCTGGAGCATCTCGCACGCCATCCGGTCTGACAGCCGGACGGCGCGCACATTTTCCGCGGCTTGACCGGACAAGGACCGACAAAACACAGGAGGTCGTTTGACATGACTGCGCCCCACGGCCCGCTTCACGGCGTCAAGGTCGTCACCTGCTCCACCGCGCAGGCCGGTACGGTCCCCTACATGCTGATGGCCGATCTGGGCGCTGAGGTCATAAAGATCGAGGTGCCGGAGATTGGTGACAATTCGCGCGGCAGCACCGTGATGCCCGGATTTCCCAGCACCTATTTTGAAACCAACAATCGGGGCGTGAAGAGTGTCACGTTGAATCTCAAGGCCCAGGAAGGGCAGGCGGTTCTGCATCGGCTCGTCGCAAACGCAGACATGTTCGGCCAGAACTTCCGCCCAGGCGCGGCGGAGAAGAATGGCTTCGGCTACGAGGAGTTGCGCAAGCACAATCCACGACTGGTGTACGTCTCGATCTCGGGTTACGGACCAAAAGGCCCGCATGCCGACCTGCCTGGCACGGATTCGATGGCGCAGGCGCTTGGCGGCATCGCCGAGGCCTACTCGATACCGGGTCAGCCACTGAAAACCGGCATCGTGTCAGTTGCCGACGAGACCTGCGCCATTCTCGCATTTGGTGGTGCGCTCGCCGCACTGACCTACGCGCGCGCGACGGGCATAGGCCAGAAGGTGGATTGCTCACTGCTCGGCGGCCAGATCCGTCTCATGGGTTGGACGCTCACCACGACCATGTGGCGCAACAGTGACCCGGTCACCGGTCAGGCCCGTGTAACCGGTACGCCCGAGCGTCCCGGACTCAGCGCCAGCTTCAACGACCGGGACGGCAAGCCGCTCGTACTCCAGTTGAACGGCGCCCGACATTGGAAGACCGCCATGTCTGCACTTGGCTTCTACGATACCTTGGAGAAAGCAGGCTTTGGCGACCTTGGCGTGATCATCACCTCGGACGAGAAGCGGCTAATCTTGCTGCGAACGCTCGACGACCTGTTCGCAACAGGTTCACGCGACGACTGGGTCTCGAAGTTGCGAGGCGCCGACATTGTCGCAGCGCCGATCAACACGCTGCTCGAGGCATCCAACGACCCCGACGTGCTGGCAAACGGCTACATCACCGAAGTCGAGTATCCGAAGCACGGCAAGACGCTGAAAGTCCACGGCACGCCGTGGCAATTCTCTGAAACTGCCGCAAGGATCGGCATCGCTCCGCAACTCGGCGCCCACAACGACGACGTGCTGAGCGGACTGGGTTACAGCGCGGACGAGATCCGCGATCTCCGGGAGCGAAAGATCATCTGACTACTGATCCATACTCACGTCATGGCGGTTGAAGGCCCGCCATCCGCGACCTTGGTCATCATACCAAGGGAAGACTGCTGGCATGACGCGGCTGGCGCGCTTCGCTGCACGTCACGACGTTCCGACCTCCATCGCCTCGCCGTACGCGATCGGATGCGCCAGCGCGTCCCGGAGCTTCGCCGGATCGAGTTCGTTCTCCCAGCGGCTGATCACGATGGTCGCGACGCCGTTGCCCACGAGGTTGGTCAATGCGCGACATTCACTCATGAACTTGTCGATTCCCACCAGGATGGCCAGCGACGCGATCGGTATGTCCGGAATGATCGACAAAGTCGCGGCCAAGGTCACGAACCCGGCACCGGTGACACCGGAGGCGCCCTTCGATGTCAACATCGCTATTGCCAGGATCGCCAGCAGCTGACCGAACGACAGCGGCGTGTTCGTGGCCTGGGCCAGAAACAGCGTCGCCAGAGTCATGTAGATGTTGGTTCCGTCAAGGTTGAAGCTGTAGCCGGTCGGGATCACCAGACCGACCACGGATTGCGACGCACCGAGGCGCACCATCTTCATGATCATGTGGGGCAGTACCGTCTCTGACGAGCTCGTGCCGAGCACAATCAACAGCTCGTCCTTGATGTAAGCCAGGAAGCGCAGGATCGAGAAGCCGCACAACCTGCTGATGGCGCCCAACACGACGAGCACGAACAGTATGCTGGTCACGTAGAAGGTCAGGATGAGCGCAACCAGGTTCCACAGCGACGCCAATCCGTATGCGCCGACGGTGAATGCCATGGCGCCGAGAGCACCGATCGGCGCTGCGCGGACGACGATGCCGATGATGCGGAAAAGCACCTTCCCGGCGATATCGATCGCCTCGGTGACCTTGGCGCCAAAGCGCGGCAATCGGGCTATTGCAAAACCGGTGAGAATGGAGACCAGCAGCACCTGCAGCAGATCGCCCTTGGCGAAGGCGCCGACAAAGGTATCGGGTATTATCGCCAGCAAATGGGCGAGAATTCCTTCCTCCTTGGCACGGCTGACATAGGCCGCGACCGCTGTCGGATCGAGCGTCGTTGGATCAATGTCGAACCCGGCACCGGGGCGGACCAACTCACCCACCAGCAAGCCGATGCCCAGCGCAAGCGTCGAGACCACCTCGAAATACAGCAGCGTCTTCAGTCCGACCCGACCCACCTTGCTCAGGTCGCCCACCGAGGCGATGCCGTGCACCACGGTGCAGAAGATCACCGGGGCGATCAGCATTCGGATCAGCGCGATGAATGCATCGCCGAGCGGCTTGAGCGCCACGCCGGTCTTCGGCGCGAATTGGCCGATCAGAATGCCGATTGCAATGGCTATCAGCACCTGAACGTAAAGGGCGGGAAACCAGGGCCGGTGCTTCGACATCATGCTACCCCGGAGGCGGAACCGTCACGGCACGTGCGGCCTGCTCCTGCTTTGCTCCGCGACCATCGAGGCACGCGCAGACGCTGGGAAACAGCTCCCTGTAGAATATCGGTTTGTGCAGAACCTGGGAACCGGTGCTGCGTCTGGTTGCACTATCCCTCATCCGGCAACCGCCTGGGCCGCCCAGCATCGTCCACGGCAACGAGCACGAACTCCGCCGCCGTCACCCGCATCCGCTCTCCCTGGCCGCGCCGAAGCACCCACGCTTCCACACCGAGCGTAATGGAGCTGCGGCCGGTGCGCTTGATCATGGTGTAGACGCACACGACATCGCCCACCTTCACCGGCTGCAGGAAGCTCAGGTTGGAAACGGCAGCGGTGGCGACGCGGCCCTTGGCGCGCGTGCCGGCGGAAACCCCTGCGGCAAGGTCCATCAGGGACATGATCCAGCCGCCGAATATGTCGCCGACAGGGTTGGTGTCGGCAGGCATCGCGACGGTGCGAAGCGCGAGCTCGCCGATGGGCTGGCCAACGGGCTGGGTCGCTGCATTCGTCATGGCGTAGTCTCCTGCTAGGATCGTCTGCATGGTGGAGCGGAAAGCTGCGGAGGGCGAGGTATGAATGAGCAATCGGCCGTAACGGAGCAGGTGCTGCAACGCCGCGACGAAAACGGCATCGCCTGGCTGACACTGCACCGTCCCGCCGCGCGCAATGCGCTCTCGATCGCGCTGATGGAGGCCCTGGTGGCGGAACTGGACGCCATCGAAGCTGCCCCTGCCGTCAAGGTTGTGGTGATCGGCGGCGCCGGGCCGGCATTCTGCGCCGGGCACGATCTACGTGAGTTGCGCTCCCGCCCGGAGCGCTCGGCCTATCAGGCGACCTTCGCGCTATGCTCACGGCTGATGACGCGCATCGTACGCCTGCCCAAGCCGGTGATCGCCAGGGTGCACGGAGTGGCGACTGCGGCAGGTTGCCAGCTTGTGGCAAGCTGCGACCTCGCCGTGGCCACGGCGACGGCACGTTTTGCCACACCCGGCGTGAATATCGGGCTGTTCTGCTCCACACCGATGGTCGCCCTGTCACGCGCCGTCGGGCGCAAGGCGGCGATGGAGATGCTGCTCACCGGCGAGCTGATCGACGCGGCACGGGCGCACGAGCTTGGTCTGGTCAACCGCGTGGTGCCGGATTCCGAACTGGACGCGGCGGTTACGGCGCTGGCCACGCAGATCGCCACGAAAAGCCCACTCACGCTGGCCATCGGCAAGGTTGCGTTCTATCGCCAGGCCGAGATGGGGCTCGATGATGCCTATTCCTATGTCTCGGAGGTGATGACCCGGAATATGCTTGCACACGACGCGGCCGAAGGGATCGATGCCTTCCTTGGCAGGCGTGAACCGGTGTGGACCGGGGCTTGATTTTACCGAGCACTGGTCACTCATCATTGGGTACCGATGGCCAAAGATCCTTATGAAACACTCGGCGTGCAGAAGACCGACAGCGACGCGGCGATCCGCAGCGCCTATCGCAAGCTCGCCAAACGCCACCATCCCGACGTCAATCCGGGCAAACCCGAAGCCGCGGACCGGTTCAAGGAGATCAGCGCGGCCTACGATATCCTGTCGGACAAGGACAAGCGGGCCCGCTACGACCGGGGCGAGATCGATGCTGCGGGCAACGAGGTGCCGCCGCAACGGCCGTTCTATCGTGACTTCGGCGATGCCGCGGGGCGGGAGAAATATCGCACCCAGACCGGCTTCGACGAGGAGGACCTGGAGAGCATCTTTGCCCAGGCCTTCGGTGCGAGGGCCCACGGGGGCGCTGGCGGCGGACGGCGGTTTTCGATGCGCGGCCAGGACGCCCAGTACCAGCTGACTATCGATTTCCTGGACGCGGTCAACGGGACCACCCGTCGGGTCACGCTCCCGGACGGCCGCACGCTTGATGTGCGCATCCCGGCCGGGGTGCGCGACGGCCAGATCATCCGACTCAAGGGCCAGGGCATGCCGGGAATCGGCGACGGTGCGCCGGGCGACGCGCTGGTGGACGTGACCGTCGCGCCGAACCCCCTGTTCCGCCGCGAAGGCGACGACATCATCGTCGAACTGCCGGTGTCACTGCAGGAGGCGGTGCTTGGCACGACGCTCGAGGTGCCGACCATCAAGGGACCGGTGCGCCTCACCATCCCGCCGAATTCCGGCACCGGCAGCAGGCTGCGGCTGCGCGGGCGCGGGATCGAAGGCAAGGGCCATCAATTCGTCGAACTGCATGTTGTGGTACCACCGGTCGAGGAGCCGGAACTGGCCGAATTCCTGAAGACCTGGAAATCGCGCCAACCGTTCGATCCACGTGCCGACATGGAGACCCGAGGGGAGACCAAGTGATGGACATCATCTCGGTCACCGCGCTGTTCCCCGACCTGTCACAGGTCGAGGTGACGAATTGGGTCGAGCGGGGCTGGGTGATCCCGGACACCGCCGAAACCGGCTTCGAATTCCACGAGATCGACGTAGCCCGGGTGCGCCTGATCCATGATCTGCGCCGCGACATGGCGATCGGCGAAGACGCCATTTCCCTGGTGTTGTCACTGCTCGATCAGGTCTATGAGTTGCGCATCAGGATGAAATCCGTGCTGCACGTTCTGGAGACACAACCGCGGGACGTCCAGGCGGCGTTGCTCAGTGCGTTGCGGCCACCTGGCGCCGACAGCGACTGACCGGCGGCTTCGAGCAAAGTGTAACTGTGGTGCCGTCGAGAATCGAGGGCGCACAGCAGGCGCGCTGCGCCTTCTATCAGTTCTGAAAGGGCACCCCCCATGCGCCAAATGGTCCTCGTCGGCTTCCTGCAGGCACAGAACTGCACGACGCTGGCAAGCTCATGGCGGCATCCTGCATCACGCACCGACTTCACCTCGGCTGCGTACTATCAAAAGATCGGACAGGTGTTGGAGGAGGGTAAATTTCAGCTCGCCTTCTTCGACGATAGGCTGGCGATGCCGGATATCTATGGCGGCAATCCCGCGGAGGTGGTGGCAAACGGCGTGCGCGTCGTGAAGATGGACCCCGTGGCAACACTGCTCGCGATGGGCTTCGGCACACGCCGGCTTGGGATCGGTGCCACCGCCTCCACCACGTACTACGAACCGTTCGATGTCGCGCGCCGGTTCCAGACCGTGGACCACATGCTGGGCGGCAGGGCTGCGTGGAATGTGGTGACCTCGGTCAATGATGGCGAAGCCCAGAACATGGGGCGCGAGGTGCATCTCGCGCACGATCTGCGATATGACCGTGCGGACGAGTTCATGGAGATCGTTCTCGGCTGCTGGGATGCCTGGGAGGACGATGCGCTTGTCGTCGACAAACAGAGTGGTCTGTTTGCGCACCCCGACAAGGTGCATCGCATGGAGTACCGTGGAAAATTTCTGACGTTGCGCGGCACGTTCACGGTGCCACGGTCACCGCAGGGTCATCCTGTCATCATCCAGGCAGGTGCATCCGATCGCGGCAAACGGTTCTCGGAGCGGTGGGCCGAGACGGTGTTCGTCGGCTACCCTGATCTCGAGGACGGCAAGCGACGCTACGCTGCATTCAAGCAGGGCGTGGCACAGCTTGGACGCGATCCCGATTTGGTTACAGTCAATACAATCGCCTATCCGGTTGTAGCGGCAACGAAGGCCGAAGCCGAGGACAAGATGGCGCTGATCGACACGCTGTACCGCGAAGTGGATGGGTTGTCGCTGCTGTCCGAGGCGCTGAATTTCGACTTCTCAAAGAAGGACATGGACGAGGCGTTCACCGATGAGGAACTTGATGGCATGTCGGGGATGCAGGCGATGCGCGATCGTGTGATGCGTGTGATCGGCCGCAATCCGACGGTGCGCGATTTCCTGGAAGTGACGCGGCGGGGCCGCCCGCGCGAGGCGATCGTCGGCGGCCCGAAGGAGGTCGCCGATCGGTTCGAGCAGTGGTTCGTCGAGCGAGCCTGCGACGGGTACGTTGTCGGCGGCACGCATGTGCCGGGCACGTTTGAGGATTTTGTCAAATTCGTGGTGCCGGAGTTGCAGCGGCGCGGGATTTTCCAGACGGATTACAAGGGCGCGACGCTGCGGGAGAATCTAGGGCTGCCATGGCCGCGGACGGGTTGGTGGAAGGCGGCGGCAGAGTAGACAGCACGCAAACTGTCCTGGCCGAGCTTGACCCGGCGGCGAACAAGACCGGTAGCGCGGCGGATGGCCGGGTCAAGCCCGGCTATGACGGAAGAACCGATGCCGGGTCAACGCCGGTCATGGCGGAAAATAACAATCGACGGGTGCTTACACCCGCTCGAAGATCGCAGCGATGCCCTGGCCGCCGCCGATGCACATCGTGACCAGCGCATAGCGTCCGCCGATCCGCTCCAGTTCGTATAACGCCTTGACTGTCAGGATCGTGCCCGTCGCGCCGACCGGGTGACCGAGCGAAATGCCGGAGCCGTTGGGGTTGGTCTTATCCGGGTCCAAACCGAGATCCTTCGCCACCGCGCAGGCCTGCGCGGCGAATGCCTCGTTGGCTTCGATCACGTCCATGTCCGCCAGTGTCAGTCCCGCGCGCTGCAGCGCCAGACGCGTCGCCGGCACCGGGCCGATGCCCATGATCTTCGGATCGACACCGGCATGCGCGTAGGCCACCAATCGGCCCATCGGCTTTGCACCACGTTTCGCCGCCGTCTCGCGCTCCATCAGAACGACCGCGGCGGCGCCGTCGTTGACGCCGGAGGCGTTGCCGGCGGTCACCGTGCCATTCTTTCGGAACACAGTCCGCAGCTTGGCCAGGTCCTCGGCCGTCGTGTTGGCGCGGACATGCTCGTCGGTATCGAATACGGTCTCGCCTTTCCGCGTCTTCAGCTTGATTGGCAGAATTTGTTGTTTGAACCGGCCCTCGGAGATCGCGCGCGCGGCTCGGCGGTGCGATTCGATCGCCAGCCCGTCCTGGTCGCCGCGCGTGATCTGGTGGCTCTCAGCCAGGTTCTCCGCGGTCTCACCCATGTGGATGTTGTCGAACGGGTCGTGCAGCGCGGCCAGCATCATGTCGAGCATGGCTGTGTCACCCATGCGAGCGCCCCATCTCATGCCCTGCGCCATATACGGCGCGCGGCTCATGCTCTCGGCGCCGCCGCCAACCGCGATGTCGGTATCGCCGAGCATGATGGTCTGCGCCGCAGACACGATCGCCTGCAGGCCGGAGCCGCATAGCCGGTTCACGGTCAGCGCCGGTGCGTCCTTCGTCACGCCGCCATTCATCGCGGCGACCCGCGCGAAATACATGTCCTTGGCCTCGGTGTGGATCACGTGACCGAACACCACCTGGCCAACCTCCTGGCCGGCGACACCGGCGCGCGACAGGGCCTCCCGCACCACCTGGGCTCCCATGTCCGTCGGCGCCACGTCCTTCAACCCGCCGCCGAAATCACCGATCGCGGTGCGCACACCGGAAACGACTACAACTTCGCGCTGCATGGCCATGTCAGCTCTCCCGTACTACTGGATTGCGCAATGTGCCGATGTCGCTGATCTCAATCTCGCAGACATCGCCGTGCCTCATGTTATTGGTGGCACCCTCGGTGCCCATCCATACCACGTCGCCTGGTTGCAGAGTCAGGTATTTGGTCATCGCCACCAGAAAATCGACCACGCCGAAAATCATGCTGTTGGTGGAGAAAGCGATCTGCTCCTTGCCATTCAGGCGCACCTTGGTGACAAGGTTGCCGAGCTTCACGTCGGTCTCGATCCACGGGCCCATCGGCTTGAAGGTGTCGGTGTTCTTCGCCCGCCACAGCGTGCGGTCGCTCTTCTGCCAGGTCCGCTCGCTCACGTCGTTGCCGATCGTCCAGCCCAGCACCGCCGACAACGCGTCCTCGCGGGTCAGATGGCTGCAAGTGCGGCCAATCACCGCGACAAGCTCGCCCTCGTACTGCACCTGGTCGGTTGCATCCTTCGGAATTACGATCGCCTCGCCATGTGCGATCAGCGCGTTGTTGGCGCGGTAACCGATGTCCGCCTGTGTCGGCAGGTTGGGCTTCTGGCCGACTTTTTCAGCGATTTCACGAACGTGCTCTGGATAGTTCATGCCGGCTGCGTAAAAGGTCGGCGGTACCACCGGCACCAGCAGTTTCACGTCCGACAGTTTCAGGCGCGTCGATGTCCGCTCCCAGCTGTCGAACGGCGAACCGCGCACCGGGATGATCTCCTCGCCTTCAACCACGCCGTAGGCCGGCGTGCCGTTCTGCTCGAAGCGTGCCCAACGCATGTGCCGTAATTCCCTTCCAACTGTGGTTCGCTCACGCCGCCCTGGCGTCTTCCATAATCATCGCGGCGGCCTTTTCGCCAATCATGATCGTGGGTGCGTTCGTGTTGCCCGCGATGATCGATGGCATGATCGACGCATCGGCAACCCGCAACCGCTCAATCCCATAGACACGCAGTCGCGGGTCCACCACCGCGCCCGGTTCTTGACCCATGCGGCAGGTGCCGACCGGATGGTGATTGGATACACCATTCGCACGCACGACATCGGCCAGTTCGAGGTCGCTGTCAAACCGCACGCCGGGCGCGATCTCCTCCACCACGAAGGGCGCCAGCGCCGGTTGCGCGGCGATCTTGCGGCAGGTGCGGATGCCGAAGATCAACGCCTGCATGTCGTAGTCCGACTTCAGGAAGTTGAAGCGGATTTCCGGCGGCGCGAGCGGATCGGCACTCTTCACCCGCACCGTGCCGCGGCCCTCGGGTCGCAGATGCACCGGACTCAGCGTGATGCCGGGGAAGGGATGCGGGTGGATGCCGTCGCGGTTGCGTTCCGCGGTGCTCCACGCCGACATGTTGATCTGGATGTCCGGCCGCTCCAGTCGCGGATCGCTGCGCAGGAAGGCTCCAGCGAACAGGCCGGTCGTTGACATCAGCCCGCGGCGGCCAAGCGCGTATTGCACGCCCGCGGCCAGCCGCCTGGGCAGGCTGCGCGCGAGGTCGTTCAGAGTGACGGCCTGCGACAGACGATAGGCGCTGTAGGTGTTGAAGTGGTCGTGCAGGTTGGCGCCCACCCCCGGCATGTCACGCACCGTAGCAATGCCGGTCTCACTCAGAAGTTCGGCGGGTCCGAGGCCGGACAGCTGCAGCAGATGCGGCGAACCGTAGGTGCCGCCGGCGACGATCACCTCGCCGCGAACGCGGGCGATCTGCAATCCGCGTGGCGTGCGATACTCGACACCGATCGCGCGGCTGTTTTCGATCAGCAGGCGCGTGGCATGCGCCTCGGTGACGACTTTCAGGTTTCGCCGCGCACACGCCGGTCGCAAATATGCTGCTGCCGCGCTCCAGCGGCGCTTGTTGTTGGTTGTCGTCTGATAGTACCCGGCGCCCTCCTTTTGTGCACCGTTGAAGTCGGGGGTCCACGGGATACCGGCCTGGATGGTCGCGTCCAGCATCGCCCTGCCGAGCGGCCAGATGTGCGGCGGATCGGATACGCGCAACGGACCGCCAACGCCGTGGAATTCGTCTGCGCCACGCTGATTGTCCTCGGCCTTCTTGAAGAACGGCAGCACGGAATCCCAGTCCCAGCCCTCGCAGCCGCGCTGGCGCCAGTGGTCATAGTCGGCGGGATCACCGCGCATATACACCATGCCGTTGATCGAACTGGTGCCACCCAGCACCTTGCCACGCGGCAGATACAGCGTGCGTCCGTTCAGTTCCTTCTCAGGGGCGCTGTCAAACATCCAGTTGATGCGCGGGTTGGCATATGCCTTGGTGTAGCCGATCGGGATGTGGATCCAAGGGTTGCTGTCCCTGATGCCAGCTTCCAGCAGCAGCACGCGATAGCGCCCCGATTCCGACAGGCGTGACGCCACGACACAGCCGGCCGAGCCGGCGCCGGTCACGATGTAGTCGTAGGTTGCGTCCTCGCTCACGCGGTCGCGGCCTCCTTCAAACCGAGTTCGGCTGCCATGCGATCGCGCATGATGAACTTCTGCATCTTGCCGGTCACCGTCATCGGGAACTCGTCAACGAAGCGGATGTGGCGGGGTATTTTGTAATGCGCGATCTGATCGCGACAGAAATCCCGAACCTCATCCGCGGTCAGCGTCTCGCCGGCGCGCGGCTTGATCCACGCGCACAGCTCCTCGCCGTAGCGTTCGTCGGGGATGCCGAACACTTGCACGTCCTGGATCTTCGGATGGCGATACAGGAACTCCTCGATCTCGCGGGGATACACGTTCTCGCCGCCGCGGATCACCATGTCCTTGATGCGGCCGACGATATTGCAGTAGCCCTCGGCGTCCATCGTCGCCAGGTCGCCGGTATGCATCCAGCCCGCGGAGTTGATCGCCTGCGCCGTACGCTCCGCATCGTCCCAGTAGCCGAGCATCACCGAATAACCGCGCGTGCAGAACTCGCCCGGGGTGCCGCGCGGCACCACCCGGCCCTCGGTATCTACGATCTTCACCTCGACATGCGGATGAACGCGTCCGACCGTCGAAACTCGCCGCTCCAAAGGATCATCCCGCGCCGTTTGCGTGCTGACCGGGCTTGTCTCCGTCATACCATAGCCAATCGTCATTTCACTCAGGTTCATGTCGCGAATGCAGCGGCGCATTACCTCGATCGGGCACGGCGCGCCCGCCATCATCCCGGTGCGCAGACTGGTCAGGTCGAACTTCGAAAAATCGGGATGTTCGAGCTGGGCGATGAACATTGTCGGCACCCCATACAGCGACGTGCAACGCTCCTCCGCCACGGTCTGCAGTGTCGCGAGCGGATCAAAGCCTTCGCCGGGATACACCATCGCCGCACCATGCGTGATGCAGGCCAGATTTCCGATCACCATGCCGAAGCAATGATACAGCGGCACCGGGATGCACACCTTATCCTGCTCGGTGTAGCCCATCGCCTGGCCAAGGAAGTAGCCGTTGTTGAGGATGTTGTGGTGCGTCAGCGTGGCACCTTTCGGCAGACCGGTGGTACCGGACGTGAACTGGATGTTGATCGCATCGTCGAACTGAAGGCGCGGCGCAAGTTCCACCAGCCGTGCGCGATGCGCATTCGCCGCCATGCCGCCGACGCTCTCGAACGGTATCGTTCCAGGCGCGGGCGCATCTCCGATCTGGATCACCATCTCCAGTTCCGGCAGCTTCGCTGCGTTCAGCCGGCCAGGCTGCGCCGATTGCAGCTCCGGCGCCAGCGTGTTGATCATGCCGACATAGTCGGACGTCTTGAACGTGGTCGCCGTGATCAGCGCCCGGCAGCCCACCTTGTTAAGGGCGTATTCCAGTTCCGCCAGCCGGTACGCCGGATTGATGTTGACCAGGATCAGCCCCGCCTTGGCGGTGGCGAACTGCGTCACCACCCATTCGGCGTTGTTCGGCGACCAGATGCCGATCCGCTCGCCCGGTTGCAGTCCTAGCGCGATCAGCCCGGCGGCGAACGCATCGACCTTCTCGCCCAGTTCGCGATAGCTCCATCGTATGCCCTGCTGGCGCACCACAAGCGCGGGCCGGTCGCCACAGCGTGCAACGGTCCGGTCGAAATTGCGGCCGATCGTCTCCCCAATCAGCGCCACGTTGCTGGCGCCGTGCACGTAGCTCAGCGCGGCCTCGGTCATGGACGTGCTCCCATGCATTATTGTCCTGCTGATATTGTGCCGGTTCGCGCCCACATGGCCAGAGCCGCCGCACAGGGATAAGGTGCGGCAACCGTTCTCAGAGGAGAGCCAAGCATGGACGACATCGTCATCGTCTCCGCTGCCCGCACGCCAGTGGGTAGCTTCAGCGGCGCCTTGGGCACGCTGCCGGCGCACGCGTTGGGCGCGGTCGCGCTGCAGGCGGCGTTCGAGCGGGCCGGAGTTGAGGGTGGCGACGTGGACGAGGTGATACTGGGCCATGTGCTGTCGGCCGGCGAGGGCCAGAACCCCGCCCGCCAGGCCGCACGCGCCGCGGGATTGGCGGATTCCAAGACCGCATTCGGCATCAATCAGGTCTGCGGGTCCGGCCTGCGCGCCGTGGCCCTCGCCGCCCAGCAGATCCGCACCGGGGAAAGTTCGATCGTCGCGGCCGGCGGCATGGAGAGCATGAGCCTGTCGCAGCATTCCGCATATCTGCGGGCCGGGCAGAAGATGGGTGGGCTCGAGTTCATCGACACGATGCTGAAGGACGGACTGTGGGACGCGTTCCACGGCTACCACATGGGCAACACAGCCGAAAACGTCGCCACCAAGTATCAGATCACCCGCGAACAGCAGGACCAGTTCGCGCTCGGCTCGCAGCAGAAGGCAAGCGCGGCGCAGAAAGCGGGCCGCTTCAAGGACGAGATCACGCCGGTGACGATAAAGACCCGCAAGGGCGACGTGGTGGTGGCCGACGACGAATATATCCGCCACGATTCCACAATCGAGGCGATGGCTCGGCTGCGTCCGGCATTCAGCAAGGACGGCACCGTGACCGCCGGCAACGCGTCCGGCATCAATGACGGCGCGGCTGCGCTGGTGTTGATGAGCGCAGCCGAAGCGGCGAAGCGCGGGCTGAAGCCACTCGCACGGATCGCCGCCTTCGCGACAGCAGGGGTCGATCCGGCGGTGATGGGAACCGGCCCGATCCCGTCCACGCGCAAGGCGCTGGCCCGCGCCGGCTGGAAGGTGGATGACCTCGACCTGATCGAAGCGAACGAGGCGTTCGCGGCACAGGCTTTGGCGGTGAACAAGGACCTTGGCTGGGACACCGACAAGGTCAACGTGAATGGCGGGGCGATCGCGATCGGCCACCCGATCGGCGCGTCGGGTGCGCGCGTGCTGATCACGCTGCTGCACGAGATGCAGAAGCGCGACGCGAAGAAGGGCCTCGCCACGCTGTGCATCGGCGGGGGCATGGGCGTCGCCATGTGCGTGGAGCGGTAAGCGAAGAAGACGGGTTCCACACCGCATACCCCACCGGCGCATTCCGGTGGCGAAGGAGGTGTGGAACCCTATTTGCCTGGTGCGCGCTCCAGCCAATCGCCGTACTCATCGCGCAGCTGCGTTTTCATTACCTTCCCGGTCGCGGTGTGCGGCAATTCATCGACAAATATCACATCGTCGGGCAGCCACCACTTGGCAATCTTGCCAGACAAGAACTGCAATATTTCGCCCTTTGTCACCGCTACACCCGACTTGCTATGAACCAGCAGCAGCGGTCGTTCCTGCCAGCGTGGATGACGCGTGGCGATCACCGCGGCCTCGAGCACGGCGGGATGACCAACGGCGAGGTTCTCGATCTCGATCGAACTGATCCACTCGCCGCCTGACTTGATCACATCCTTCGCGCGATCGGTGATGGTGAGAAACCCGTCCGCGTCCATGTGCGCGACGTTGCCGGTCCGGAACCAACCGTCATCGTCCACCACCTTGCCGCCGGCGCCCTTGAAATAGCCTGACAACACCCACGGACCACGTGCCTGAATCTCGCCTACCGATCGCCCGTCGCGCGGCAACTCGCGCCCCTTGTCATCGACGATACGGACCTCGGCGCCATAAACCGTGCGGCCCTGCTTCAGATGCACGTCCATTCGCTGTTCCAGATCGAGGCCGACGTGCCGAGGCAACAGGCTGCCGCAGGTGCCAAGCGGGCTCATCTCCGTCATACCCCAGGCATGCAGCATGGTCGCGCCGAAATACGCATGCGCCTTCTCGATCACCACGCGCGGCACCGCCGTGCCGCCCGACAGCACGCGCTTGAGCCGCAGCCCGCGATGATCGAGCGTGTCGAGGTTCTGCTCCATCCAGGCGAACAGGTTCAGCCAGACCGTCGGCACGGCGCCGGCGAAGGTGACACCTTCATCGCGGATCAGTTCGAACAAGCTTGCGCCATCGAGCCGCATGCCGGGAAGCACCAGCTTCGCGCCGGTACCGGCCGCAGCGAACGGAATGCCCCAACAGTTCACATGGAACAATGGCGCGCAGAGCAGCAGCGTATCGCGCGTCGACACCGCCATCGTGTCGGCCGACATCAGCCCGAAACTGTGCAGCACCGCGGAGCGATGGCTCTGCAATACACCTTTTGGATTGCCGGTGGTACCCGACGTGTAGCAAAGCGCGGAGGCAGTGTTCTCGTCGAATTGGGGCCACACATGGTCGTCGTTCTCCGCCGCCAGCAGGTCCTCGTAGCAAAGCAGGTTCGGCACATCGAGCGAGGGCAGCGCCTCACGCCAACACAATGCGACGTAGCTGCGCACGTTAGGCAATCGCGGTGCGAGCTGTTCGACGAGACCGGCGAAGGTCAGGTCGAAGAACACATGGCTTGCTTCGGCGTCGCCGATGATGAAACGCACCTGATCGGGGAAGAGACGGGGGTTGACGGTGTGCAGCACGGCCCCGCTGCAGGTGACGCCAAAATAGATTTCAAGGTGGCGGTTGTGGTTCCACGCGAGAGTGGCGATCCGCTCACCCTTTGCAACGCCCAGCCGCCGCAACGCATTGGCGGTCCGTTTGGCGCGTGTGGCAATCGTACCCCAATTGCTACGCTCGATCGGTCCCTCGACTGACCGGGACACAATCTCGGTGGCTGCATGGTAGCGCTCCGCATAGTCGAGCAGAGACGAAATCAACAGCGGACGCTGCTGCATCAATCCGAGCATGACAGTCCGTCCCCCCAGGTTCGCTTGGCATTGGGTGGATCAGACAGCGCATCGGCGTCCGTATCAAGCTCGATCCGGCGGCGACCCGAGCGATGCGGGTTCGCCGCCGCCCAGATACGCGCGAAGTCATGGAATTGGGGACGCGAGAGGTGGCTGAGCCCGCTGGCCCGGCGTCGTGGCGAACGGATTGCCTCGACGCCGAGTGATCGCGGTCAGTGAACCTGTGCCGGCACCATTTCGTGCTGCATGATCGCGGCGACCGCCACTTCGCGATTGCCGGCCACGGCCATCGGCGTGCCGTCGGCGGCATGGATGGCGAAGCCTTGCTCACCGTTGAGCACCACGGGCTTCACATAGGCGATCTGCTGCAAGCCGAGCTGCCCCAGCTGGGCGGCTGAGATATGGCGAATGTCCATAATGACGGCGGCAGGGGCCTGATCTTCCGGTCCGTTGTCAGTGTTGGTGTTCATAATGACTTCTCCTTGGTGGCGTCGGCCTGACGATGCAGCGCCGGTGCGCCTCTTGCTGATTCGGCCCGCGTATCGCGGCGCCTTAGGTTCGCTGTCCTGACCGGGTTCAACCCTGCTCCGACTTGTTCTCGACCACCCGCATTCTGCCGCTGCCATTTCCACCCGTGGCCGGGCTGGCGCGGGTGATCTGGATCGTCTTTACCCGTGACTCCGGTTGCGGTCGGGCAAGATCGATGTGCAACAACCCGCTCTCGAGCCATGCACCCTTCACCTCGATCCCTTCCGCGAGCACGAATGCTCGCTGGAACTGACGTGCCGCGATCCCACGATGCAGAAAGACACGGTCCTGGCAGTCGTCAGCCTGCCTTCCCCGGATCACCAGTTGATTGTCCTCCTGCGTGATCTGGAGGTCGTCCATGGTAAATCCGGCCACAGCGAGCGTGATGCGGAGCCCGGTGGGCCCTGTCTGCTCGATGTTGTATGGCGGATAACCGTCCGACGACGCCTTGGATGCCCGCTCGAGCATCTGCTCGAGATGGTCGAATCCCAGGAACAACGGCGACGTAAACATCCGTGCGGTCATGGCCCCCTCCTTAGAGCGAAGCGTTGTCGGAACCCGTTACGGCATTCCGACAGGGAACCATTTTGGCGCACCAAGGTTCGGTTGCAAGGGGCGCGCCGTTGATCGGGATCGATGGGACCGCTACATCGCCGACATGATGGCCAAGACTATCGAGACTTTGCCTATCCTGATTGCGCCCGATCCGATGCTGAAGGCGCGCGCCAGGGCGGTGACGGCGGACGACATGCCGCGCGTGAACGAACTGCTGCCGCGCATGTTCGCCACCATGTACGGCGCGCCCGGCATCGGCCTGGCGGCACCCCAGGTCGGGGTGGGATTGCGGCTCACGATCGTGGACCTGATGCCCGACGACAGGTCGAACCCGATTACGCTGATCAACCCGGAGGTGGTGGCGCGCAGTGAAAAACTGGCAACGCGGGAGGAAGGCTGCCTGTCGCTTCCAGGCCAATACGCCGATGTCACTCGGCCTGCTTGGGTGACCGTGCGGTACACGGACGCCAATGGAGCCAAGCGACAGATCGAGGCGGAGGGATTGCTGGCGGCCTGCGTGCAACACGAGATCGACCATCTGGACGGCGTGCTGTTCATCGATCACCTGTCGGCACTGAAGCGGAACATGATCTTGCGCCGGCTGGCCAAGGAGCTTCGCCAGAAGCGCTCCGAGGCGATGTAGCGTCATGCGCCTCGCTTTCATGGGCAGTCCGGACTTCGCCGTGCCGGCGCTGCTCGGCTTGCACCGGGCCGGGCACGAGATCGCGGCAGTGTACTGCCAGCCGCCGAAGCCGGCCGGGCGTGGCTATTCGCTGCGCCCATGCCCGGTCCAGATCGCAGCCGAACAACTTGGCCTGGATGTGCGCACGCCAACGCGGCTGCGGGCCGATCCGGCGCCGCAGCAGGCGTTTGCGGCGCTGCGGTTGGACGCCGCCGTTGTTGCGGCGTACGGGCTGATCCTGCCCAAGGCCATGCTGGACGCGCCTCGGCGAGGCTGCCTGAACATCCACGCGAGCCTGTTGCCACGCTGGCGCGGCGCCGCCCCGATCCAGGCGGCGGTCCTTGCCGGCGATACCGAGACCGGCGTGACGATCATGCAGATGGACGCGGGGCTCGACACCGGACCCATGCTGCTGCGCGAGGCGGTGCCGATCACCGGCACGACCACTGCCGCCGGCCTGCACGCTGTGCTGCCCGCGATCGGGGCGCGGCTGATCCTGCGCGCCCTGGCCGAAAACCCGCCGCCGGTGCCGCAGCCCGCGGACGGCGTGACCTACGCGCCGAAGCTGACGCGCGACGCTGGGCGGATCGACTGGACGCGCGATGCAGTGGCGATCGAGCGACTGGTAAGGGCGTTCGACCCCTGGCCCGGCACATTCACCACGCTGCACGGCGCCACGCTGAAGGTGCTGGCGGCGGCCGTTGTTTCCGGGTCGGGCGTGCCGGGAACAGTCCTGGACGACCGGCTGGCCATTGCCTGCGGCGAAGGTGTGCTGCGTCTGACCCGGGTCCAGTTGGCTGGCCGGCCGGCGATGGCTGCCGACGCCTTCCTGCGCGGCCATCCCGTGCCGGCTGGTACCGTCATGGCCGGGCCCGACCGAACGGGATCTAAATCCTCCCCTTCCCCCTCGCGGGAGAACAAGGTGGAGGGCGCCTCCAATTGAATGCGCTGATCTCGTGCGGGTTGCACCCTCGCCCCAACCGCCTCCCGCGAGGAGAGGGGAGGATAGTTCGCACGTGACACGATGGGCGCTCCTGCTGGAATACGACGGTGCACCTTTCGTCGGCTGGCAACGTCAGGATAACGGGCTCTCTGTGCAGGCTGTTCTGGAGAATGCCGCGGCCAAGTTGAACCACGGAAATCCCATTATCAGCACCGTTGCGGGCCGCACCGACTCCGGTGTTCATGCCGCAGCCCAAGTCGCACACATTGACCTGTCTGACATGATCCCGGCGCAAAAGATCCGCGACGCACTGAACTTCCATATGAAGCCGCACCCCGTGGTGGTGCTGTGCGCCGTGCTTGCCCCGGACGGCTGGAATGCCCGCTTCTCCGCGACCCTCCGGTCCTACCGCTATCGGATCCTGAACCGCCATGCCCGCCCTGCACTGCTCGCCGGCCGTGTCTGGCACGTTGCCGCCAAACTCGATGCTGCGGCCATGCACGAGGCCGCACAGAGCCTGCTTGGGCAGCACGACTTCACGTCGTTCCGCGCCGCAGCCTGCCAGGCAAAGAGCCCGCTGCGAACGCTCGACCGCATGGACGTTCGGCGTACCGGTGCGATGGTCGAGATCATCGCCGAGGCTCGCAGCTTCCTGCACCATCAGGTGCGGAACATGGTGGGGACGCTGAAGCTGGTCGGTGATGGAAGCTGGCCAATCGAACGTGTGGCCGCCGCGCTTGCCGCTCGCGACCGCGCCGCGGCCGGTCCCACGGCGCCGGCAGAAGGCCTGTGCCTGACCGGCGTATGTTATCCGACGGACCTGTTCACGACCCCGGCGCAAACGGCAGGCTGATCGCCGCTAGCAACACGCCGATCGCCACGTCGAGCGCGACCAGCCCCGCGGCAGCAACGATCCCGATCCCCAGCGTCAGCCGAAATGCAAACCACTCAAGCCACAGCGCCCAGCCGAGAGCAAAAAGCTGTGCCACCTGGTCGAGTACCGCTGGCGCGCCCAGCAGACCGGGGATGCTGAACACAACCAGCAGCAGGTACTGCACAACATTGCACCAGTTCCAGAGCGCAATGAAACGCGGCCAGCGCTCCCCCAATCCCATCGCGCCGACCAACCGGTGCGACAGTACCGCGAATCCACACCAGCCGATCAGATAGGTCATCAGATCCAGGGCGAAGACATGTGCCGGATGGGGTGGCAGACCCGATCCCGTCCAGGCCAGCAGTCGCAGGCACACGAACGCGGGAATGCAGATCGCCGCCGCCCAGAAGCTACGTGAGGCACCCGCCATGTCTTCTTCGACATAACGCAGCCCCTCGACGCGGCCGCGTGCCAGCAGAAGAGCACCATGCAGACCTGACGTGACGGACGTGGCGATGCTCATTTGCCGCCGAATGCCGCATCGTTGGTCACCAGAGTGAGGAAGCGCGGCCCGATCACGATAGCTACCGTCGCCAGATTGATGCCAAGCACCAGCACGGCGGCGCGGAATCGCGACAGGCCGAGACCATGGCGGGCTATGAACCAGTGCAGCCACAGCCCATAGCTGACAAGTCCCGGCAGAGCGAGCCCGCGTGCGGCACTACGTGGCAGGCCCACCGCTACCAACATGCCAAGCGCCAGAAGCAGCATGCAGCCGAGCACCGGGATTGCCCACTGGCACCAGTTGAATGCGGTGGCGAAGCGAAGCCAGGCCGCATCCCGATGCCACAGCCGGGCCAACTCAAATGACAGCACGGGCGGTGCCACCAGGGCGCACACCGTCGCCAGCAGATCCGACAGTGCGGTGATGCCGCCACCGCCCATCAACATCAGCACGCCGCCAACCAACGGAAATGCAATGAGCGGCGCAAGGCTGGCCAGGAACGATTCACGCGTCCCGCCGAACTGGCTGAACCCGTCGGCCCGCCCGCGCGCAAGACGCATGACGCCGACCACAATACTGGCGGCAGGCCCGTGCGCCCGACCGCTCATTTCAGGAATGCAGCCAGGATGTTGCGATAGATCCGCGCCAGATCGCGCAGTTCGGCGACCGGCACGCGTTCATCCGTGTGGTGCATCGTGGCGCCGACCAGGCCGAACTCCGCCACCGGACAGTATCGCGCGATGAAGCGTGCGTCCGACGTACCACCGCCGGTATCGAGCTTCGGCTCGACGCCGGACGCGTCGATGATGGCCTGGCGCAGCGTGTTCACCAGCGCGCCGGGTTCGGTCAGAAACGACTCGCCGCTGATCGAGACGTCCAGATCGAAGAGTTCGGCGTGCTGGGCCATCACGGCGCGCAACCAGGCGGACAGCGCGGCGCCGGTATGGTCGCTGTTGAACCGGATGTTCAGCATCGCACTCGCGGTGGCGGGGATGACGTTGGTCACCGTGTTTCCGACATCGAGGCTGGTGAACTGCAGGCTGGACGGTTCGAACCAGTCGTTGCCGGCATCGAGCGGCGCGGCGGTCAGCGCCGCAGCGGCGCGCACGAGGCGATGCACCGGATTGTCGGCACGATGCGGATAGGCGACGTGGCCCTGGGTGCCGTGCACCGTGATCTTCGCATTCAGGCTGCCGCGCCGGCCGATCTTCACCATGTCGCCGAGCTTCACCGGACAGGTCGGCTCGCCGACAATGCAGAAATCGGGAATCTGGTCGTTTGCCGCCATCCATTCCAGCACGCGCACCGTGCCGTCCACCGCGGGACCCTCCTCGTCGCCGGTGATCAGCAGACTGATCGAGCCATTCGGGGGAGCGTCGGCAAGATGCTGCGCGGCAGCCGCGACGAAGGCCGCGATGCCGCCCTTCATGTCGCATGCGCCGCGGCCATATAGGACGCCGTTCCGCACCTCGGCGCCAAACGGCTCGGTCTGCCATTTGGCCGCGCCGACCGGTACCACGTCGGTATGGCCGGCAAAGCAGATATGCGGAGCGCCGGTGCCGACGCGTGCGAACAGGTTGTCGATTTCGCCATAACGCAATGGCGTCACTGTGAAGCCGAGACTTTGCAGCGCATCGCTGAGCACCTCCTGCGCACCGGCGTCCGCGGGCGTCACCGAGGCGCAGCGGATCAGCGCCTGCGCAAGGGGAAGCGGATCATGGAGCTCTGGCACGGTGGACCCCATGGCTGCGCCGACGCTCAATCGCGCAGCAATTCATTGATCGAGGTCTTTGCCCGGGTCTGCTCGTCCACTGTCTTGACGATGACCGCGCAGTAGAGCGAGGGCCCCGGCGAGCCGTCCGGCAAAGGGCGTCCAGGCAGCGAGCCAGGCACCACCACCGAATAGGCCGGCACGCGTCCGATGTGGATATCCCCGGTGGCGCGATCGACGACTTTGGTCGAGGCGCCGATGAACACCCCCATCGACAGCACGCTGCCCCGCTCGACCACCACGCCTTCGGCCACCTCGGAACGCGCGCCGACGAAGCAATCGTCTTCGATGATCACCGGATTGGCCTGCAGCGGCTCCAGCACGCCACCGATCCCGACGCCGCCCGACAGATGACAATTGGCACCGATCTGCGCGCAGCTGCCCACCGTCGCCCAGGTATCCACCATCGTGTTGCGCCCGACATAGGCACCGACGTTGACGAAGCTCGGCATCAGCACGGCGCCGGGCGCGATATAGGCAGATCGCCGCACCACCGCGCCGGGAACTGCGCGAAAGCCTGCGTCACGGAAGCGGTTGGCGCCCCAGCCGGCAAACTTCAGCGGCACCTTGTCGAACACCGGCACACCACCCGGCCCTTCCATCGGAGAGGAATCAACGAGGCGAAACGACAGCAGCACAGCCTTCTTGAGCCACTGGTTGACCAGCCAGCCGTGAGGGGTCGACTCAGCCACACGCACCTCGCCCTGATCCAACGCATCGAGCGCCGCCTCGACTGCCTGACGCGCCATGCCGCCGGTGGCCGATGAGACCGAGTCCCGTTGTTCCCAAAGCTCTTCGATCGGCTGTTGCAGCGCGTGCTGGCTCATGCGGGGAAGTCCTTCGTCATGGTCCGAGGCGGGGCGAGTGGCGGCCGGACCATGCGCAGCCGGCAAAGGCCTGTCAACGCGGGACGGCAACGCTTTGTTAGCACCGCTGGTGTCTAATAAGGTGTCCCGAGACAGGACGGCCGCGTGATGAACGATACGATCGCAGATGGCCCACGCTCCTTGGCCCGAACCGAATCAACCCTGCGGAATGCTTTGCTCGACAGCCGGCAGCGTTGGCGCGACCTGGTGACCATGGGAGCCGATCTGGCTTACGAGACAGACGCATGGGGCCGGTTCGTCTTCGTCATCCCCGACCCCTCGCTCGGATGGTCCACCGCCACACTGATCGGCCAGCCGGCGGAACTCCTACTGGTCGGCGGCACCAATGCAAACGGCTTCAACCCGTTCCGTGTCACTGCGCCGGTCCGGCGCCGGCGAGCCTGGCTCAATCGAACCGATGGCAGTGCCACCATGCTTGTCTTCTCGGCGGCGCCATTGTTCGACGCCGAGGCTCACATCGTGGGAACCCGAGGCATTGGCGTTGACTGGACCAGCGACGATGAGCACGAGGGCCGGGTGGCGATGGCACTGCGTCGCGGTGAGGTGCTGGATCATGTTCTGTGGCGCATGGGCCACGAGGTGCTGGCGCCACGTATGATGCAGGCGGCGCTGGACGCTCTGATGAATGCACTGGGTGCCGAGGGGGCAGCCGTGATCAACCTGCACGGCGAGAATGGACCGGTTCTGGTCCATCGGGCAGGCGGGGCTGCGGAAGAAGTGCTGCCCCGGGCAACTACCCTGCTTGCGGAGGCTTGCGGCCCGGCTGACTCCACCGGGGACGACGGCAGGCCTGTCGTGGTTGCCGTATGCCATACGCGCTTCGGTGCGCACGCCGGCCTGGCGCTGTGGCGCTCACCCGGCTCACGTGGATGGGACCACGAGGACAAGTTGCTGGTCGATGCCGCCGCCAGCCTGATCCGAATGGTTCTCGAGCACGAGGCTATCCAAGTGGAAATGGGGCGGCAGGCGCGGACAGATCCGCTGACCGGGCTGCTGAACCGTCGTGCCTTCCTGGAGGACATGGCCCGGCGAATCGACCGTCTGGATCGTGACGATCAGACCGGGACCCTGATGTTCGTCGATCTCGATTATTTCAAGGCGGTGAATGACCGCCTCGGCCACGACGCGGGCGATCAGGTCCTGCAGTGCGTCGCCAACATGCTGCGCAACACGCTGCGTCCGACCGATCTGGTGGCTCGGTTGGGAGGCGATGAATTCGCACTTTGGATGGATGGCGCCGATCACATGACCGCAGCCGAGCGGGCGGAGCGCCTATGTGGCGAGGTTCCGCGCGAGTTGCGCACAATCGTGGGGACAGAGGAACCTACGCCGACGGTGTCGGTCGGCATTGCCACAAGGTCCAGTGGCAGCGACGAGCCGGGCGACGCACTGATGCGCCGGGCCGATCGAGCCATGTACGAGGTCAAGCGGACCGGCCGCGGTCACTGGCGTGTTTCCACCGAGGATGCATCGTGAACGACGCACAATCACGCGGCAGGCTTGGCGGCGACGAGATGGAACTGTTGTCTGACGCCACAGTCTCACCCGGCGAAGTTGCGCGCGTGCGGCTCGGCGCCAGCACGGCCACAGGGTCAGATGAGCTGCAAAGGCTGGCCCGAGACCCCTCAGTTACCGTCCGCGCCGTCCTGGCGATCAACCCCGCCGCCCCGCCACAGGCGAATGAGACACTGGCGCGCGACACCGATGAGCGCGTGCGGCTTCTGCTGGCACGCAAGCTGGCAGCGCTCGCGCCCAGCCTCTCGGCGGTGGATCAGGCGAAGCTGCATCGCGAGACGTGGGAAACTCTCACAGCGTTGGTCGCCGACGAAGCGGTACGGGTGCGGACAACGATCGCCGAGGCCGTGAAGGACATGCCAACCGCGCCACGGGAGTTGATCCTGCGGCTTGCCCGCGACACCGCGATGTCAGTGAGCGAACCGGTGGTCCGTTTCTCGCCGCTGTTGACCACCGATGATCTGCTGGCGTTGCTGGCCGAGGCTCCGCCAGCCGGAATTGCGCTCGCGGTGGCCCGCCGGTCGCACCTGGATGAGGCGGTGTCGGATGCGATCGCCGCATCGGCTGGCAACGCCGCGATTCGCGCCCTCCTTGCCAACTCGTCGGCACAGATCCGCGAGGCTACCCTGGATGCCCTGATCGCACGCGCAGTCGAACACACCGATTGGCACGAACCGCTGGTGCGCCGCCCATCATTGCCGCCGCGCGCCGCCAGGATGCTTTCGGAAATCGTGGCGACGCATTTGCTCGAGGTCCTAGCCACGCGCGCCGACCTTGCACCCGCGGTCGCGGAGGAACTGCGCTGCCGGCTCGTCGCCCGATTGCAGCCCGATGCCAAGGCGCCGGCGGACGCGGTAGAACCGACCGCCGAGCAGGCGCTGGCCCTGGCGCGCGCATTGGCCGAGCGTGGCAAGCTCGCCGAGGAGGCGGTACTGGAGGCAGCACGCCGCGGGGAAGCCCAATATGCCACGGCATTGCTGGCGGTGGCGGCCGGCACCTCGGTTTCCGTAGTGGATCGCGCCGCATCTCTGCGCAGTGCGAAGGGGCTGGTGAGCCTCGTCTGGAAAGCGGGCTTCACCATGCGTTCGGCCGTCGCGCTGCAAAGTCTGCTGGCGCGTCTGGCACCCGATGCTGTAATCAGCGGCGGTCAGTGCGGCAACTTCCCACTGGGCGTCGAGGAGATGCGCTGGCAGCTTGAGTTCCTGGACCGGATGGGACGCTGAAACGCGCTTCTGAATTCACGCTACGGCTTGATGATCGTGCCCGGACCCGCCTCGGTGAACAGTTCCAACAGGCAGGCATGCGGCACGCGGCCGTCCAGGATCACGGCGCCCCTGGCGCCGCGCCGCACGGCATCGATGCAGTTCTCCACCTTCGGAATCATGCCACCGGTTATCATGCCGCTTTCGATGCCTGCCTCAGCCTCTGAGATGGCCATCTCGGCAATGAGCCGCTTATCGTCGTCCAGTACGCCCGGCACGTCGGTCAGCATGAGCAGACGCGTGGCGCCGAGTGCTCCGGCGATGGCGCCGGCCACGGTGTCGGCGTTGATGTTGTAGGTCTGGCCATCCGCGCCGACGCCGACCGGCGCAATCACCGGCACAAGGCCGGCACCGGTCAACGCGTGGATCACCCGCACATCGAGGTGCTCCGGTTCGCCGACGAAGCCGAGATCGAGCACGCGCTCGATGTTGCTGTCCGGGTCCTTCTTCGTCCGCGCAAGCTTGCGTGCACGGATCATGCCGCCGTCCTTGCCGCTGACACCGACAGCAAGCGCGCCGGCCCGCGTTATCAGACTGGCGACGTGTTTGTTGACGGACCCGGCGAGCACCATCTCCACCACTTCCACCATCGCTGCATCGGTGACGCGCAGCCCGTCGATGAAGGTAGATTGGATCGCGAGCCGCTTCAGCATCGCATTGATCTGCGGGCCGCCCCCGTGCACGACGACAGGATTCACACCAACCTGCTTCAGCAGAGCGATATCGCTGCCGAACCGGACTGCGAGATCATCCTCGCCCATGGCATGGCCGCCGTATTTCACCACGATCGTGGCCCCGGCGTAGCGGCGCAGGAACGGCAGCGCCTGGGCAAGAACGCGCGCCCGCTCGGTGGCCGAGGCGGCGTCACCAAATGTCGTTTCTCGAATTCCAGTCATCCGGCGCGTGTAGAAGTGCGCGTGCGGAGGGTCAAGTTTACACCCGGGCGGTCGAGCCAATGTATCATGGGACGGTCACGGCGTAACCAGATGGCAGCCCCGGGCAAGCGAAAGGCCGGCGACGCTCGCGTATCGCCGGCCCTTGCCAATAGCCCAGCCGAAATCCCTATTCCGCCGCCTTCACCTCTTCGGTGATCTGCGGAGGAGCAGTACCCACGTTTAGCGCCCGCTGGTCGCGCCCGGCAGCGATGGCGCGCAGCCGGTTCATCACCGAGCCTGTGCCCGCCGGGATCAGCCGCCCGACGATCACATTTTCCTTCAGTCCGGTCAGGTAATCCACCTTGCCGGCGGTCGCTGCCTCGGTCAGCACCCGCGTCGTCTCCTGGAAAGAAGCCGCCGAGATGAAGCTGTTGGTCTGCAGCGAAGCCTTGGTGATGCCCTGCAGCACCGGCATCGCCTGAGCCGGCCGATCCTCCTTGGCCAGCCTTGCGTTGACCGCATCGAACTCGGTGCGGTCGGTCTGCTCCCCGGCCAGGTACGTCGTGTCGCCCGGGTCAAGAATTTCAACCTTCTGCAACATCTGGCGAACGATCACCTCGATGTGCTTGTCGTTGATCTTAACGCCCTGAAGCCGGTAGACCTCCTGGATCTCATTCACCAGGTAGTCCGACAGCGCCTCGACACCGAGCACCTTCAGGATGTCGTGTGGCACGCGCGGGCCGTCCACCAGCGGGTCGCCGCGACGGACGAAGTCGCCCTCCTGCACCGAGACGTGCTTGCCCTTCGGGATCAGATACTCGGTCTCCTCAGTCGTCTCGTCGTTCATCACGATGACGCGGCGCTTGTTCTTGTAGTCCTTGCCGAACTCCACGCGACCGTCGGTCTCGGCGATCACCGCGTGATCCTTCGGCCGGCGCGCCTCGAACAGCTCCGCCACACGCGGCAGACCGCCGGTGATGTCGCGGGTCTTGCTGCCTTCGCGCGGAATGCGCGCGAGCACATCGCCCGCCGCCACCTGCGCGCCGTTATCGACCGACAGGATCGAATCGGGCGCCAGGAAGTAGCGCGCGTCGGTGTTGTTCGGCAGCCGCAGCACCTCGCCGTTCTCGTCCTTGAGCTGCAGCCGAGGCCGCAGGTCCACGCCCTTGGCGGCCTGCTTGTAGTCCACCACCACCGTTGACGTGAGCCCGGTGACCTCGTCCATCCGTTCGACCAGCGTGATGCCCTCGATCAGATCAATGTATTCGACCTTGCCGGCGCGCTCGGTGATGATCGGCAGGGTGTACGGATCCCATTCCGCCAGCTTCTGCCCGCGCGCCACCTGCTGGTCTTCGTCCACCAGCAGCCGCGCACCGTAAGGTACGCGGAATCGAGCGCGCTCGCGGTGCTTGTCGTCCACCAGGACGATCTCGCAGTTGCGCGACATCACCACCGGAACACCCTGACTGTTCATGACGACATTACGGTTACGCACCGTCACCGTGCCTTCATGGCTCGCCTCCACGCTCGACTGCTCCGCGCCACGCTGCGCCGCGCCGCCGATGTGGAAGGTCCGCATAGTAAGCTGTGTGCCAGGTTCGCCAATCGACTGCGCGGCGATCACACCGACCGCCTCGCCGATGTTCACCGGCGTGCCGCGCGCAAGATCACGGCCATAGCAATGGCCGCAGACGCCGACGCGTGAATTGCAGGTCAGCACGGAGCGGATCTTCACCGCCTCGACACCGGATCGCTCGATCTGATCCGCGGCGTCCTCCTCGATGAGGGTGTTGTTCGGCACGAGCACCGCGTTGGAGACGGGGTCGAGCACATCCTCCGCCGACGTCCGCCCGAGGATGCGCTCCGAGAGGCCGGAGACAACTTCGCCGCCATCCATGACCGCACGCACAGTCAGGCCGCGATCGGTGCCGCAATCTTCCTCGACGATGATGCAGTCCTGCGCCACATCGACCAGACGGCGGGTAAGATAGCCGGAGTTCGCCGTCTTCAGCGCGGTATCCGCGAGACCCTTGCGGGCACCGTGCGTGGAGTTGAAGTACTCCAGCACCGACAGACCTTCCTTGAAGTTGGCGATGATCGGCTGCTCGATGATCTCGCCGGAAGGCTTTGCCATCAGACCGCGCATGCCGGCAAGCTGACGCATCTGCGCCGGTGAGCCGCGGGCACCGGAATGGCTCATCATCCACACCGAGTTGGTCGGCGTGCCGATCTCCTGCTTCGAGATCTCCTTCATCATGGCGCCGGCGACTTCGTCGGTGCAGCGCGACCAGGAGTTCCACCACCTTGTTGTAGCGCTCGCCTGCGGTGATCAGACCATCCTGATACTGCTGCTCGAACTCCTTCACCTCTCCCTGCGTCTTGCGGATCATCTCGACCTTTTCGACCGGGATGATCAGATCATCCTTGCCGAACGAGATGCCCGCCTTGGCGGCCTGGCCAAAGCCCAGGCCCATCAGCCGGTCAGCGAAGATCACACACTCCTTCTGGCCACAATGGCGATACACCATATCGATCACGTCGGAGATATGCTTCTTGGTGAGCTGCTTGTTGATCAGTTCGAACGGCACGTTTGGATGCTTCGGCAGAATCTGCGCGATCATCATCCGCCCTGGTGTCGTCACGACAACCTCGCGTACCGCATTGCCGCCGGCGTCGATCGTTTCCCAGCGCGCCTTGATCTTGCCATGCATGCCGACGACGCCGGCATGCAGCGCATACTCGATCTCGCCGATCGTGCCGAATGCCGGCGCGTCCTGATCGGCAACCGCGTGGAATTCCGGCGTGTCGAGCGACAGGTAGTAGAGCCCGAGCACGATGTCCTGTGACGGCACGATGATCGGCTTGCCGTTCGCCGGGCTGAGGATGTTGTTGGTCGACATCATCAGCACGCGCGCTTCCAACTGCGCCTCCAGGGAAAGCGGCACGTGCACCGCCATCTGGTCGCCATCGAAGTCGGCGTTGAACGCGGTGCACACCAGCGGATGGAGCTGGATCGCCTTGCCCTCGATCAGCACGGGTTCGAATGCCTGAATACCCAGCCGGTGCAGCGTCGGCGCCCGGTTCAGCATCACCGGATGCTCGCGAATCACCTCCTCGAGGATATCCCACACCTCAGGCCGTTCCTTCTCCACCATCCGTTTCGCCGCCTTGATGGTGGTGGCGTGGCCGTACTTCTCCAGCTTCGAGTAGATGAACGGCTTGAACAGTTCGAGCGCCATCTTCTTCGGCAGCCCGCACTGCTGCAGCTTCAGCTCCGGTCCGACCACGATGACCGAGCGGCCCGAATAATCCACGCGCTTGCCCAGCAGGTTCTGCCGGAAGCGGCCCTGCTTGCCCTTCAGCATGTCGGACAGCGACTTCAGTGGACGCTTGTTGGCGCCCGTGATCGCACGCCCCCGACGGCCGTTGTCGAACAGCGCGTCAACGCTCTCCTGCAGCATGCGCTTTTCGTTGCGCACGATGATGTCGGGTGCGCGCAGCTCGATCAGGCGCTTCAACCGGTTGTTGCGGTTGATCACGCGACGATACAGATCGTTCAGATCCGATGTAGCAAAACGGCCACCGTCCAGCGGCACCAGCGGGCGCAGTTCGGGCGGGATCACCGGCACCACGTCGAGGATCATCCAGTCCGGACGCGCGCCGCTGTCGGCGAACGCCTCAATCAGTTTCAGCCGCTTGACCAGCTTCTTGCGCTTCGCCTCGGACGTGGTTTCCTTCAGTTCGCCGCGCAGCCGCACCTTCTCCTCATCCAGCACGATCTTGTGCAGCACCTTCTTGATCGCTTCGGCGCCGATGCCGACTTCGAACTGATCGTCACCGAACTCGTCCTGCTTCGCCATCAGCTGATCTTCGGTGAGCAGCTGATGCAACTTCATATCCGTGGTGCCCGGCTCCAGCACCACGTAGCTCTCGAAGTACAAAATCTTCTCGAGCTCCTTCAGCGTCAGATCGACCATCAGGCCGATCCGGCTCGGCAGCGACTTCAGGAACCAGATATGCGCAACCGGCGAGGCAAGCTCGATATGTCCCATCCGCTCGCGTCGCACCTTGGCGAGCGTTACCTCAACGCCGCACTTTTCGCAGATGATGCCACGGAACTTCATCCGCTTGTACTTTCCGCACAGGCATTCGTAGTCCTTGATCGGACCAAAGATCCGCGCGCAGAACAGCCCGTCGCGCTCCGGCTTGAACGTGCGGTAATTGATCGTCTCGGGTTTCTTGATCTCGCCGTACGACCAGCTCCGGATCTGCTCGGGGCTCGCCATCTGGATCTTGATCTGGTCGAAGGTCATTGCCTGGCCGGTCTGGCCAAGAATCTTCATAAGTTCATTCATGCGTTTGATACCCTATCCATTTAGAGGGTCATTCAGAAAAACCGTCATGGCCGGGCTCGGCCAGGCCATCTATCGCGGCGACCGCGGCAGATGCACCGGGTCAAGCCCGGGTCATTGACGGTGGATGACGCGTGGTCACTATGCAGCGCGGCTATCCAAATCGACGTTCAGCCCAACGACTTCAGCTCCTTCACCAACACGTTGAAGCTCTCCGGCACACCAGCCTCGAAGTTGTCCTGCTCGCGGACGATCGCCTCGTAGACCTTGGTACGCCCGGACACATCGTCGGACTTCACCGTCAGCATCTCCTGCAAAGTGTAGGCAGCGCCGTAGGCTTCCAGCGCCCAGACCTCCATCTCGCCGAAGCGCTGGCCGCCGAACTGCGCCTTGCCACCGAGCGGCTGCTGGGTGACCAGCGAGTAAGGTCCGATCGAACGCGCATGGATCTTGTCGTCCACCAGATGGTGCAGCTTGAGCATGTAGATGTAGCCGACCGTCACGCGGCGTTCGAACGGCTCGCCAGTGCGGCCGTCGACCAGAACCACCTGGCCGGACGTGTCCAGACCCGCCTCGACCAGCATGGCCTCGATGTCGGACATGCGTGCGCCGTCGAACACCGGCGTCGCGATCGGTACACCCTTCTTCAGATTGTCGCACATCTCCATGAGCTGTTCGGTGTTGAGAGTGGCGATCTGGTCGCGATATTCCTCCTCGCCGTAAACGTCGCGCAGCCGCTCCAGCAATGCCTCGCGCCGTGCGCCGGTGCGGCGATATTCCTCGACCAGCTCGCCGATCTGCGCGCCGAGCGTGTGGCATGCCCAGCCGAGATGCGTCTCCAGAATCTGGCCGACATTCATCCGACTTGGAACGCCCAACGGGTTCAGCACAATATCGACCGACGTGCCGTCCTCGAGGAATGGCATGTCCTCGACCGGCACGACCTTGGAAACAACACCCTTGTTGCCGTGACGGCCGGCCATCTTGTCGCCGGGCTGCAGTTTGCGCTTCACCGCGATAAAGACCTTGACCATCTTCATCACGCCGGGCGGCAACTCGTCGCCGCGCTGCAGCTTCTCCACCTTGCTGTCGAACCGCGCCTGCAATCGGCCGACGGCGGCGTCGAACTCACGCCGCAGCGTTTCCATCTCCGCCATCACCGCGTCGTCCTGCACGCCGATATGGCGCCAGGCGCCGCGCGGATGCTCGGCCAGGACCTCCTCGTCGATGGTCGTGCCGGCCTTGATGCCCTTGAAACCGCCGGTGGCCTTGCGGCCGAGCAGTTTTTCCCGGAGTCGGTTCAGGAAGCTGCGCTCCTGGATCGCCTTCTCGTCGTCGCGGTCCTTCGCCAGACGCTCGATCTCGGCGCGCTCGATCGCCATCGCGCGTTCGTCCTTGTCGACGCCGCGCCGGGCGAACACCCTTACGTCCACCACCGTGCCGGTCACGCCGGGCGGCAGTTTCAGCGACGTGTCGCGTACATCGGACGCCTTCTCGCCAAAGATCGCGCGCAGCAGTTTTTCTTCCGGCGTCATCGGGCTTTCGCCCTTCGGCGTGACCTTCCCGACCAGGATGTCGCCCGGGTTCACTTCGGCGCCGATATAAACGATGCCGGCCTCGTCGAGGTTCTTCAGCGCTTCCTCGCCCACATTGGGGATGTCGCGCGTGATCTCCTCCTGGCCGAGCTTGGTGTCGCGCGCCATCACCTCGAATTCCTCGATGTGGATGGACGTGAACACGTCGTCGCGCGCGATGCGCTCGCTGATCAGGATCGAGTCCTCGAAGTTGTAGCCATTCCACGGCATGAAGGCGACCAGCACGTTGCGGCCGAGCGCCAGTTCGCCGAGTTCGGTCGAAGGTCCATCGGCGATGATCTCGCCCTCCTGTACCAGGTCCCCCACCCTCACCAGCGGTCGCTGGTTGATGCAGGTGGACTGGTTGGAGCGCATGAACTTGCGCAGCCGATAGATGTCGACGCCCTTGGTCGTGTTGTCGTCGTTGGTCGCGCGCACCACAATGCGCGCGCCGTCGATCTGGTCCACCACCCCGGCGCGGCGCGCGATGATCGTGGCACCGCTGTCGCGTGCCACCGCCGCCTCCATCCCGGTGCCGACCAGCGGCGCATCGGCCTGGATCAGCGGCACTGCCTGGCGCTGCATGTTGGAACCCATCAGCGCGCGGTTGGCGTCGTCGTTTTCCAGGAACGGGATCAGCGCCGCAGCCACCGAAACCAGCTGCTTCGGCGACACGTCGATCGCGGTCACGTCCTCGGGGCGCACCAGACGGAAGTCCCCCTGCTTGCGCACCGAGACCAGTTCCTCGGTGAAGCGGCCGCCGCCATCCATCGGCGCATCGGCCTGCGCGACGACCAGCTTCTCCTCCTCCATCGCCGACAGGTAGCGCGGTCCCTGTTGAACCACGCCATCCTTCACCAGCAGGTACGGCGTCTCGATGAAGCCGTACTTGTTGACCTTGGCGTAGGTTGCGAGCGAGTTGATCAGGCCAATATTCGGCCCCTCCGGCGTTTCGATCGGGCAGATGCGCCCGTAGTGCGTCGGATGAACGTCGCGCACCTCGAAGCCGGCGCGCTCGCGCGTCAGACCGCCCGGGCCAAGCGCGGACAGTCGCCGCTTGTGCGTCACCTCGGACAGCGGATTGGTCTGGTCCATGAACTGCGACAGCTGCGAGGAGCCGAAGAATTCGCGCACCGCCGCCGCCGCCGGCTTGGCGTTGATCAGATCGTGCGGCATCACGGTGTCGATATCGACCGAGCCCATGCGCTCGCGGATCGCCCGCTCCATGCGCAGCAGGCCGATACGATATTGGTTCTCCATCAGTTCGCCGACCGAGCGCACGCGGCGATTGCCGAGATTGTCGATGTCGTCGATCTGGCCGCGCCCGTCCTTCAGCTCGCACAGGATCTTCACCGTGCGCAGCAGGTCCTCCTTGCGCAGGATTCGGATCGAATCCGGCACATCGGTGAAGCCGAGCCGCATGTTCATCTTCACCCGGCCGACGGCCGACAGGTCGTAGCGATCGGGATCGAAGAACAGGCCGCGGAACAGGCCCTCGGCGGTCTCCGGAGTCGGCGGCTCGCCCGGGCGCATGACGCGGTAGATGTCGATCAGCGCGTCATCACGGCCGGAGTTCTTGTCCACCGCCAGCGTGTTGCGGATCCACGGGCCATTCGACTGGTCAACCGCCAGAGTCGGCAGCCGCGTGATGCCGGCATCCTCCAGCGCCGTCAGCTTCGGCTCGGTCAGCTCCTCGCCGGCTTCGGCGTAGATCTCGCCTGTCTCCAGATTGACCAGGTCCTCGGCCACGAAACGACCGAGCAGATCGGTGCGGCCGACCAGCACTTCCTTGGTTTTCTCGGCGATGCGCCGTGCCTGGCGCTGCGTCAGCTTGGCGTCCGCATCGGCCACCACTTCGCCGGTCGCGGCGTCGATGATCGGCTCGAGTTGCTTCACGCCGCGGAATGCGTCGGGATCGAACGGCCGCGCCCAACCCTTGGGGGTACGGTCGAATACCACTTGGCCGTAGAAGTAGCTGAGGATCTCCTCGGGTTCGAGGCCGCGGATCTCGCCGATCTCGAGCGTCTCCCCCTTCGCCTCACGCTCCGCGCGCAGTTTCTCCGTGGCGGCGCTCTCCAGCGCATACAGCAGCGTGGTGACCGGCAGCTTCCGCTTGCGGTCGATCCGGACAAAGACCAGGTCCTTGCTGTCGAACTCGAAGTCGAGCCAGGAGCCGCGATACGGGATCACGCGCGCGGCGAACAGATATTTGCCGGAGCTGTGCGTCTTGCCCTTGTCGTGGTCGAAGAATACGCCGGGCGAGCGATGCATCTGCGAAACGATGACGCGCTCGGTGCCATTGATGATGAATGTGCCGTTGTCGGTCATCAGCGGCATGTCGCCCATATAGACAGGCTGTTCCTTGATGTCGCGGATCGACCGCGCGCCGGTGTCCTCGTCCACATCCCAGACGATCAGGCGCAGGATGACCTTCAGCGGGGCGGCATAGGTCATGCCGCGCTGGATGCACTCCTCGACGTCGTATTTTGGCTCCTCCAGCTCATAGTGGACGAACTCCAGGCGGCCGCGACCCGCAAAATCGTCGATCGGGAAGACCGACTTGAACACTTCCTGCAATCCGGCATGCAGCCGGCTATCGTGCTGGACATTCATCTGCAGGAACCCCTCGTAGGAGGCACGCTGCACATCGATCAGGTTCGGCATTGGTGCCACTTCAGGGATACGCCCGAAGCTGCGCCGGATCCGCTTGCGTCCGGTAAACGACCTGGTAATTGCGTTCATGAAGTGCCCTGCTTATCTGTCTTTACGCTCGTCCGCGGCCGCATCGCCCCCGCCGCCGGGATTGCTGTCCGCCGCGCAACGCGAATGAGGGCGGGAATCGCGCGATTCCCACCCGCATCCAGCCCAGGCGGGCAGCGGCTCGGCGGCACCGCATGCCCGACGTTCGATTTATCGATGTTACTATTGGACCTCCACGCCGGCGCCCGCATCCTCGAGCATCTTGCGGAGCTTGGCGGCTTCTTCCTTGTTCACGCCCTCTTTCACCGGCTTGGGCGCAGCTTCGACGAGATCCTTGGCCTCCTTCAGGCCGAGCCCGGTGATGGTGCGGACCTCCTTGATCACGTTGATCTTCTTGTCGCCCACCTTGGCCAGGATGACGCTGAACTCGGTCTGCTCCTCGACCGGGGCGGCCGCGGCTGCTGCGGCAGGCGCGGCCGCGGCCGCGGCGGGCGCAGCAGCAGAAACGCCCCACTTGTCCTCAAGCAGCTTTGAGAGCTCCGCAGCCTCCAACACCGTGAGGCCGGACAGCTCGTCCACCAGCTTCTGTAAATCAGCCATTTTCGTGTGCCCTTAATCTAGTCGTTGGTTGGTTCCATGCAAGCCGCCCTTTGCGGCATGCTGTTCACTCTTTGAGCATGCGAGGCATGCGGTCACGACCTCGTGATTGCAAGACTGAATCCGAGGCCGCCTCATGCCGCCGCCGGCTCCTGGTCCTTCCTGGCGAAGGCCCCGAAGACCCGAGCAAGCTGCCCAGCCGATGCCTGGAGAACCCCGGCAACGCGCGTCGCTGGGGTGGCTATCATCCCTACGATACGGGCGCGCAGCGCATCCAGGCTCGGCAGTTCTGCGAGTGCCCGCACCGCCGACGCATCGAGCGTCTGGCTGCCGAGTGCTCCGCCAATCAAGACGAGCTTGTCGTTGGTCCTCGCGAATTCGACGGCCGCCTTGGCCGCTGCCACCGGGTCCTGAGACCACGCGAGTGCGGTCGGTCCGGTGAGCATCGGCTTAAGGCCGTCGAATCGGGTCCCTTCCAGGGCAAGGTGGGCCAGGCGGTTCTTCGCGACCCTGAAGGTCACGCCGGCTGCCCGCATCCGGCGCCTGAGTTCCGTCGCCTCCGCAACCGTAAGCCCCTGGTTGTGGGTGACCACGATCATCGAGGTGGCGGAAAGCGCCTGATGAAGCCCGGCGACGAACTCCCGCTTTTGTGTACGGTCCAAATCCCGTCTCCACCCCGGATCACGTCCGGGGCATGCGTGGCCCGGCGCGTTTGGACCGCGCTGAGCCGGGTTGCCCAAGGACCGTCTCCAGACGAGCCGGAGCGGTCCGGTTCGCCTGTCCATAGCCGGAACCAACCGTCCCCCGGCTTCGACCGGGGGCAGGCCCTCGGATCCAAGTCCGAGGGCTTCGGCTTCCCCGTCTCCCGCTCGCGGACCTCGCGGTCCCTTAAGTCCCCCCGAAAGGGGTCACGTGCGGTCTCGGACAGGTCGGGAACCGCGTCCTCAGGCTTGACCCAAGGACTCTGTCCCCTGTCCGCCGGGTGCGCGACCCGGCGTATCACGGAATCCAAGCGAACTAGCTGGCAGCCAAACTCCCCAGATCGAGCCTTACGCCAGGCCCCATCGTCGAGCTGAGCGAGGCCTTCTGGAGATACGTGCCCTTCGCGCCGGCCGGCTTCGCTTTCTGGATCGCATCCGCCAGCGCGCGGGCATTCTCCGCCAGTTTGTCGTCCTCGAAGCTGACCTTGCCAATGCCGGCATGGATAATCCCGGCCTTTTCGGCGCGGAATTCCACCTGGCCACCTTTCGCCGCGGTCACCGCACCCCGTACGTCCATCGTCACGGTCCCGAGGCGTGGATTCGGCATCAGCCCGCGCGGGCCAAGGATCTTCCCCAGCCGGCCGACGACGCCCATCATGTCCGGCGTGGCGATGCATCGGTCGAACTGGATCTCGCCGGCCTGCACCTTCTCCGCCAGGTCCTCGGCGCCCACTACATCGGCACCCGCCGCCTGCGCCTCCTCGGCCTTGGGCCCGCGGGCGAACACGCCAACCCGCACCGTCTTCCCGGTGCCGTTCGGCAGCGACGTGAGACCTCGCACCATCTGATCGGCATGCCGCGGATCGATGCCGAGATTCATCGACAGTTCCACCGTCTCGTCGAACTTCGCCTTGGCGTTCTGCTTCACCAGCTTGATCGCCTCGGGCAGCGGGTAGGCCCTGGCCCGGTCAACCGCCGCGTAGGCCGCCTTGAGCCGCTTGTCCTTTGCCATTCCTCAGCCCTCCACCACGGTCAGGCCCATCGAACGGGCTGAGCCCGTCAACATGCGCACGGCGCCATCGATGTCGTTGGCGTTCATGTCCTTCATCTTGATCTCCGCGATCTCCCGGAGCTGCGCCGTCGTGATCTGGCCCACCGGGGCGCTTTTGCCGACGGTCTGCGAGCCCTTGTCGATCTTGGCCGCCTTCATCAGAAAATAGGTGTTCGGCGGCGTTTTGGTAATGAAGGAGAACGAACGGTCCGCAAAAGCGGTGATCACCACAGGGATCGGCATTCCCGGCTCCATGCTCTGGGTGACCGCGTTGAATTCCTTGCAGAATGCCATGATGTTCAACCCCCGTTGGCCGAGCGCGGGGCCAACCGGCGGCGACGGGTTCGCCTTGCCGGCGGGTATCTGCAGCTTGATGTAGCCGGCGATCTTCTTGGCCATATCCCTGGTCCTTTCCCACGTCCGAGGATTCCGGGGACCGCGGTGCAAACGGCAGAACCACCGCGCAAGCGGCGGTGGGAGAGCCTCCCGCGTTCCGATGGAGAAGGGGCGTTTATCGGATGGCGCAGATCGAGTCCAGGGATATTTCCCGGCGGTGATCGGGGGAGACGGCCGCGCAGCGGAAATCAGTCGCGGCGACTCGCCTGAAAATCCGCCAGTAGGCCAGCATGATCAAGCTTCCGCAGGGCCGCCTCAGTCCGCCGCTCAACTTGCCGCAACCAGACCCTGACCAACACGCGGCATACGCGGATGGCAACACTGCCGGGCCCGACGTGTGCGCCGGCATCACTCTGGAGTTCCGCTATCGCATTGAGATGTCCGATGTACATGGGGCCCTCCACTGCTCGACGGTCACCAGACTGCGTTCGATGCCGGCCATGCGCAGTGAACCCTTTCACACCTCACTACCGCGAAGTCGCTGCCGCTGTATCCTCCGGCCTGATCATCAGGTCGACGGAGAACGCCTCTGCCTTACGCGCACACACTTCGCGGGACACGCCATGTGTTCGACGACCTGCGTAGCCTCTTGGCGCGGGCGACCCCGTTGCGGTCGGGTGACCTGCTGGCTGGACTGGCAGCGACAAGTGCGGCAGAGCGTGTGGCGGCGCAGATGGCACTGGCGGAAGTGCACCTCGCCACGATCCTCGCCGAGCCGGTGATCCCCTACGAGGCGGACGATGTCACCAGGCTGATCGTCGATACCCATGATCCTGTCGCATTCGCCCCGATCGCATCCCTGACCGTCGGCGAGTTCCGCGAATTCCTGCTTGCTGCCGAAGCTGCGACCCTGGCTGCGCTCCAGCCCGGGATCACGCCGGAGATGGTGGCGGCGGCCAGCAAGCTGATGCGCTTGCAGGACCTTGTGGCGGTGGCCGCGAAATGCCGCGTGGTCACGCGCTTCCGCAACACGATCGGGCTGCCAGGCCGGCTTTCGGTGCGGTTGCAGCCCAACCATCCGACTGATGACCCACGGGGCGTCGCTGCCTCTACGCTGGATGGGTTGCTGCTCGGGGCGGGCGATGCGGTGATAGGGGTCAATCCGGCATCGGACAGCGTGGATGCCGCCATCGCCCTGCTGACCATGCTTGACGCTGTCCGCGAGCGCTACGCCATTCCGACGCAGACCTGCGTGCTGGCCCATATCACCACCAGTCTCCGGGCAATCGAACGCGGTGCGCCGGTGGACCTGGTGTTCCAGTCGATCGGCGGCACCGAGGCGGCGAACCGCAGCTTCGGCGTTTCCCTCGGGCTGTTGCGCGACGCGCGGGATGCTGTGCTGTCGCTGCACCGAGGCACCATCGGCGACAACGCGATGTATTTCGAGACCGGCCAGGGCAGCGCGTTGTCGGCTGATGCGCACCATGGCGTTGACCAGCAGACAATCGAGGCACGTGCCTATGCCGTGGCGCGCGCATTCTCGCCGCTGCTGGTCAACAGCGTCGTCGGTTTCATCGGCCCCGAATACCTCTACGATGGCAAGCAGATCACCCGCGCCGGCCTGGAGGATCATTTCTGCGGCAAGCTGCTCGGTCTGCCGATGGGTGTGGATGTCTGCTACACCAACCATGCCGAAGCAGACCAGGACGACATGGACGCTCTGCTCACGATGCTGGGCGTCGCAGGCGTCAATTTTGTCATGGGCGTGCCGGGCGCCGACGATGTGATGCTGTCGTACCAGAGCACATCGTTCCATGATGCCTTGTATGTCCGCGGAGTGCTCGGCCTGAGGCCGGCGCCGGAGTTCGAGGCGTGGCTCATGCGGATGGGCGTCGCCGGCGCCGCCACGTCCGACCGAATTCCCGCGGGATTGTCGCCGAAACTGATCGGCCTCGATTGATGGCGCAGACACCTGCTCACTGGGCAGACCTGCGCCGATTCACCCCGGCGCGGGTGGCGCTCGGCCGCGCCGGCAATGGGCTGCCGACCGCGGTCCATCTCGAGTTCCAGGCAGATCATGCCGCGGCGCGCGATGCGGTGCACGCCGTGTTGGACGTCGAGGCACTGCGGGCGCAACTCGGGACGGCAGGATTGCCGAGCATCGCCGTGCACAGCGCGGCACCCGACCGCCGTACCTATTTGCTGCGTCCCGATCTCGGTCGCCGATTGCGCGACGCGGATCGGGCCGCGCTGCCTGCCGTGCCCGGTCGCCTGTTGTTCGTGGTCTGCGACGGTCTCTCCGCCATTGCGGCGCAACGCCATGCTCCTGGGTTGCTGGCCCACGTCATCCCCGCGCTGCGGCGCTCAGGTCAGCCCTTTGCGCCGATCGTCGTGGCGGAACAGGGCCGCGTCGCGCTCGGCGACGACGTCGGCGAGACTATGGGCGTTGACGCGGTCGCGGTACTGATCGGCGAGCGTCCTGGCCTTACCGCTGCCGACAGCCTCGGTGTCTATCTGACATGGCAACCACGCCGCGGCCGCACCGACGCCGAACGCAACTGCATCTCGAACATCCGCCCGGAGGGGCTTGCACTCCAAGCCGCGGCCGACAAGCTGCTGTGGCTCATCGACGCGATGCAGCGTCTTCGCCTGACTGGCGTAGGACTGAAGGACGCGCAGGTCGCCCCACCCTCTCTGGCGTCCCGGGACTGTTGACGGATTGCCGGCTGATATCTGATGGTTCGGCAAAACAAGGCTTGCCCGAACCTTTGCGGGGGGACCGAGGGAGGATAATAGATGCCAGCTGCTCCAATGCGCGCCTTTCTTGGCTTCATCGCCGCGGCGATCGCCGTGCTGACCTTCCACCAGGGTATGGTGGCGGTCTTGCATGAGGTCGGCTGGGCCTCGTTTACGCCCTACCGCACGACGCCGGTGCCGCCGCTCGGCGTTCCGGTCATCGTCAGCCTCTGCTTTTGGGGCGGGTTGTACGGCGCCGTGTTCGGCCTGCTGATGCCGCGATTCACCTGGCCGGCGTGGCTGTGCGGCGTGATCCTCGGCCTGATCGCAGCAATGGTCGGCCTGTTCATCGCATCGCCCCTGAAGGGCCTACCGATCGCCGGCGGCTGGGTGCCGGAGAACATCCTCCGCTCCATCGTGATCAACGGCTTCTGGGGGCTGGGGGTCGGATTGATCCTGCCGCTGTTGATGCCGCGGTCACTGGTGAGGGTGCACCGCATGGCGCGCTAGTCACCCGCACTGTCGTCAACGCTCCCACCGCCCCATCGGCTGCGGTGGGTGGGCGCGGATCACCGCTTCGTTGACCTCCACGCCCCAGCCCGCACCAGTGGGCAGCAGCAACTCGCCCGCCTCGATCACGGGCACGGGCGTGACGAGGTCGTCCTTCCAGGGCACGTCCTCGATATCGATCTCCATGACCCGGAAATTTGGAATAGCGGCGCACATGTGCGCGCTCATGAGCGAGCCCAGATGGCCGTTGAAGTTGTGCGGCGCGACGTTGATCTCGTAGGCGTCCGCCATCGCGGCGATCTTCATCGATTCAAGAATGCCGTTCCAAGCCACATCGATGATCGCCACATCGACCGACTGCTGCTCGAAGAACGGCCGGAACTGCCGCCTGCCATGCAGCGATTCGAGCGACGCGATGCGCGTGCGCGCTGACCGGCGGATCGTTGCAAGCGCCCCCGGATCGTAACTGTCGATCTCCAGCCACACAAGGTCGAACGGCTCCAGCGCCTGGGCGAGCCGGATGTAACCTTCGGTCTTGAAGTTGAAGTTCAGGTCGAGATGCAGTCCGACGTGCGGTCCGGCACCTTTGCGGAACGCAGTCATCTGCGCCACCAGCCCATCCACGATGTCGCGGTCGATGTTCAGCGCCGGCCAACCGGGTCCGTTGAAGCCGGGCATATGCACATACGGCTCCGGCCCATCGAAGCGAAAGATATTGGTCTTGAGCCCCTTGAATCCGCGCCGTGCGACGTCCGCACCAGCGCGCTCCACATCACCGAGCGAGCGGATCGGATCGAAGCCGGTCCACTCCTTGATCCGCGCGGCATGGCTGATTCGCCAGGTGCCGCAATGCGACCAGTAAAGCTGCAGCCGGTCGCGCATCGGACCACCCAGCATCTCGTAAACCGGGATGCCGAGTGCCTTCGCCTTGAGATCGACCAGCGCGTTCTCGATCGCGGCGATCGCCTGCTGCGCGATGCCGCCGGGTGATTGGCGGGTCACGCCGTGCAGATAGGCGGTGACCTTCTCGACCGGCCGCGGGTCCCAGCCGATCAGCCGCGCGCCGAGCTTGCCGATGACTCCGGTGAGTCCCTCCGAGCCATACAATTCCATATATTCCGACCAGCCAACCAGACCCTCGTCGGTGCTGATCTTCAGGAACGAGAAGTCGCGCCATCCTGCGTTGCAGTGAAGATCTTCGATCTTGGTGATGCGCATCGTTCCCCCTCAGGCAGCCGTCATCGACACAAGCAGCGCCTGGCCGCGCGGCGTGAGAACCACGCGACAGCCGCTCAACCCCCCCGCGCCCGGCTCCAGTCGCACCAGTTCGTCGCCGAGCGCGTCTTCCCAGATCGACAGGCGCGGGCAGGTGCTGCGCCACGCCTCCATCGCATCCGCGTAGGTCCGCGGCCGGTCGGCCACCCAGATTAGGAACTGCTCGGTCAACGTGCTCATTGGCACACTGCGAGCAACGCCCCACGCAATGCATCCGACGCGCGGTACAGCGGCACGTGACCGCGCAGCAGGATCTGGGTGCTGCGGCGATATGCCGCCTTCCGCACTTCCAGCCCCGATGGTGAAAGGCGCGCCTCGATCGTTGCTTCCAAAACGCCGGCAGGATTTTCGATGCCTACATCGAACTCGTTGAATGACGCACCCGGCGACGGCAGACTACGCGCCACGGCATGCGCGACGGAACCGGGGATCAGCGCCGCCGCTGCCAGGCAGCAACCACCGGACACCGCCATTGATCGATGCCCCGTCTGCGGCGTGAAATAGCGCACGGCAATGTGGCCCGCCCCTTGCGGCGGCCCGACGATGCAGATTTTCGGGATCGTTTCGCTCTGCGCCAGTTCGTCGGTCGTCATCGTCCGCCCGCCCGGCCCCTTCAGCGCCATACGCAAACCGGCCTCCACCCAGACCGCGCGCAACGCCTCGATGAAGGTGCGGTCAGCGTCCAGGTGTTCGATATTCTCGTGCGCCGTCTTACCGAAATCGGACGCGCGGGCGATCACCATCGGTACCGCCACGTCGACGCAGGACACCTTGTAGCCGGTGATTTCATCGACGGGTTGGCCGGTCGGCAGCAACCGGCCGGTCTTCGCGCCCACCGGGTTGGCGAGGAACAGATCGACGCCGGGGAAACTGCCATCGACCCCGGGGATCTCGGCGGCGACAAACGCGCCATCGGGTCCGAGCCGCAAACGCGACCCCGCCGTCACACTGGTGTTGGTATTGAAAATGTCGATCTCGAACGTGCCGCCGGCGCCGGCCGGCTCGACCTGACCGGTGTCCAGCGCCCAGAGGGGCAATGCGGCGGACATATTGCCGCAGTTCACGCTCCAGTCGACCGCAGCCTTGTCGGCTGCGAGCTGGGCGAAAGTGCTGACGATGCGCTGCCCCGCGCCGGTCTGTTCCATGCGCGCGAAGAACACCTTGTTGCCGGTAGGTACGATCCGCCCCAGCCCGGTGATCTGCTTGTTGCCCGTGCGCGTGCCGGCGAGCGGCAGCCCCATCAGGTGACGCAGCAGTTCCTCGCGGAGGTCCTGCTCGCGCGGCGCCCAGTATTCGGAGATCACCAGCCCGGTTGAGGTGCCGCCACGCACGTGGAGCACGGGAAACTCGATGACCCCGCTGCGCAGCCGCGGCGACGGGTCGAGCGAGGCTGTCTGCATGGTCCAGAACCCCGGTTGTTCGAGGCGTCAGCTACTGCTTAGTGGGCGGGAAGTCCATCACCGGTGGACGCTCGTGCCTTTGATCTTTTGGCTCGGGACGTCGCTCATGGATAGATCCGTGCCCGCGAAAGATCGAGGTTACATGTCTGGCCGGGATCTGGCGACTTTGCCTGCTCCGGCCGCACCACATCGAACACCTGGCCAGCCAACATGATGCGAAGCCGACGCAAGGGCCCCTCGACATGCTCACTGTCCACTCGTGCCGGCCCCGGACCTGGCAGAAGACAAATATCGTGCGGTCGGATCAGCGCGATCGCGTGCCCCGCCGGACTATCGGTGGGAATGGTGACATCCGGTAATCCTTCGATGCGGGCCAAGCCTGCCGTAACCACGCAGTTGAAACGGACCGACTCACCGAGGAACTCATGCACGAACGCACTCGCCGGCTCGGCATACAGCGTGTCGGGGAGATCCACCTGCTCCACCCGGCCCGCGCGCAGCACCGCGACCCGATCGGCAATCTCCATCGCCTCGACCTGGTCATGCGTGACGAAAATGCTGGTCAGACCCATTCGGTCATGCAGTTCGCGCAACCAGATCCGCAAGCTCTTGCGAACCTTGGCGTCCAACGCGCCGAACGGTTCGTCGAGCAGGAGCAGCCCCGGCTCGGTCGCCAACGCGCGTGCGAGCGCCACACGTTGACGCTGGCCGCCAGAGATCTGTTCGGGATAGCGCTGGGCGAGATCGCCGATTTCCATAAAATCCAGCAGCGACTGCGCGCGCTTACGAATTTCCTGCGACCCGGGGCGCCTACTGCGCGGCAGCACGTCCAACCCAAACGAGACATTGCGTGCGACCGTCATATGGCGGAACAGTGCGTAGTGCTGGAACACGAACCCAACCCCACGTTCGCGTGCCGGCACATCACGCATTGACCGCCCATCAATGATAATGTCGCCGGAATCGACGAACTCCAACCCCGCCAACACACGCAGCAACGTGGTCTTCCCTGAACCTGACGGTCCCAGCAACGCCAGGAATTCGCCACGGCCGATCACCAGGTTGACATCATCCAATGCTGCCACGCTGCCGAACGACTTTCGCAGGTCACGCAGTTCGACAGTCACAAGAGCGCCCCACCGCGTTGCCCAATACGGTACTCCAGTGCTGCCTTTACCGTCAGCGTCAGCAACGCCAGAAGCGACAGCAATGCGGCGATCGTGAAAGCGCCGACCCAGTCATAGTCGTTGAACAGTGCTTCGATCTGCAGAGGCATGGTCATGGTCTGGCCCCGAACATGTCCCGACACCACCGCAACCGCGCCGAATTCACCCATCGCGCGGGCGTTGCACAGCAGCACGCCATAGAGCAACCCCCATCGGATGTTCGGCAGCGTCACACGTCGAAAGGTCTGCCACCCCGAAGCGCCAAGTGTCAGCGCTGCTTCCTCCTCGGCCGAACCTTGCTGCTCCATCAGCGGGATCAGCGTGCGCGCGACGAAGGGAAACGTGACGAAAGTGGTGGCCAGGATCAAACCTGGCACGGCGAAAATGATACGTATTCCAGCGCGATCCAGTATCGGTCCCAGCCAGCCATTGGCGCCGAACAGCAGCACCCAGACGAGGCCGGAGATCACCGGCGAGACGGAAAACGGCAGCTCGATGAAAGTGATCAGCAGGCCGCGGCCAGGAAAGCGGAAGCGACCAATGCACCATGCGGCAGCGAGGCCGCAAATCGTGTTCACCGGCACACTGACCGCAGCGACGATCAGAGTGAGCTCGATCGCTGCGATTGCGTCGGGATCGGCAAGCGCCTCCGCCATTCCTGTCAACCCGTGCCCGAGTGCTTCGGTGAACACCACAACCAGCGGCAGCAGCAGAAAGATCATCAGCAGAACGACGGTCACCGCGATCAGCGCCACCTGCACCGCAGGCGCTTCCTGGGTGGCTGACGTGGTCATCGCGGTCCTCCACTCATGCGGCGTTGCAGCAGGTTGAGCAGCAGCAGGATGACGAACGACACGAGCAGCATCACCAGCCCGAGCGCGGCCGCGCCGGCATAATCGAGCTGCTCGAGCCGAATGACGATGAGCAGTGGTGCGATCTCGCTGATCATCGGCATGTTGCCGGCGATGAAGATTACCGAGCCGTATTCGCCAACTCCGCGCGCAAGAGCCGCCGCGAAGCCAGCCAGCAGTGCCGGCATCAGCGCCGGCAACACCACCCGGCGGATGATCTGCCTTCGTGTCGCGCCGAGCGTTGCGGCGACCTCCTCCACGTCAAGCGGCAGGTCCATGATGACCGGCTCCAGAGTACGAACGACGAAGGGGAGGCCCACGAAAATGAGCGCGACGAGGATACCCAATGGCGTGTAGGCGACCTTGATGCCCAGGGGCGCAAGAAGCGCGCCGATCCACCCCTTCGGCGCAAACAACGCCGTCAGCGCGATGCCGGCGACCGCAGTCGGCAGGGCAAGCGGCATGTCGATCAGTGAATCAGCCAGGTTGCGACCCGGAAATCGGTAGCGGACCATCACCCAGGCGACCAATAGGCCAAACGGAATGTTCACCGCCGCCGCAAGTGCCGCGGTGCCGAAGCTCAGTCGCAGGGACGCCAACACCCGTGGCTCGGTGATCGAACGCCACACGCCTTCGAATCCCAATTCCCAGGGTCGCAGCACCAGGGCCGCCAACGGTACCAGCACGATCAGCGATAGCCACAGCAGAGTGACACCCAAGGCCGGAGCGAAGCCCGGTAGCGCGGAGCGCCGCGTGGCCAGCATTATTTCCCCGGTGTAAAGATACGGTCGAACATCCCACCGTCGGCAAAATATGTCGTTTGCGCACTGTCCCAACCACCGAAGTCCTGGATAGTCGCCAGAGGCAGCGCCGGATAGCGTTCGGCGTACTGTGTCGCCACCGCTGGGTCGCGCGCACGGAAATAGTTCCTGGCGGCGATGTCCTGACCCTGCTTCGTGTACAGGAATTCCAGATAGGCCTGAGCCATTGTACGCGTTCCACGCCTGTCCACCACACTGTCGACCACCGCGACAGGCGGCTCTGCCAGAATGCTAAGCGAGGGATAAACGATCGCAAAATCGTCGGTACCAAACTCCTTGCGTGCCAGCCACGCATCGTTCTCCCAGCCCAGCAGCACGTCGCCGAGGCCACGCTGTGCAAAGCTGGTGGTCGAGCCACGCGCGCCGGTATCCAGCAGCGGCACATGGTGGAATAGCGTGCGCATGAATTCCTCCGCGGAAGCATCAGTCGCGCCTGGCTGGCGCCGCGCCCAGGCGAGTGCCGCGAGGAAGTTCCACCGCGCCCCACCGGACGTCTTGGGGTTCGGCGTAATCACCGCGACGTCCGGCTTGATCAGGTCCGGCCAGTCTCGGATCGCCTTCGGGTTGCCGTTGCGCACCAGGAAAACGATAGTGCTGGTATAGGGCGACGCATTGTCCGGCAGCCGCGTCTGCCAATCCAATGCGAGCAGCCCACGCTTCGCCAGCGTATCGATGTCCGCGGCGAGCGCCAGCGTCACCACGTCGGCCTGCAACCCGTCCAGCACAGCGCGTGCCTGCGCGCCCGAGCCACCGTGCGACTGGTTTATGGTGATGCGTTGCCCGGTCTTGGCCTGCCAGGCGGCAATGAACGCCCGGTTGATTTCGCGATACAACTCGCGCGTCGGATCATAGGAAACATTGAGCAGCACCGTGTCGGCTGCCGCCGCGCGTCCAGCGGCCAGCGCGGCCAGCGTCGCGGCGACCGCGGAGCGCCGGGTCAGGAAAAGACGTCGCATCGCATACCTCCGGCCAATCGTATCTTCTTCCCTTCCTGTTCCCCATTCCGCATGGAGTACGTGTTGGGCCAACCTGGGACCGTCCTGCCATGTCGGACGACCACGCGACGCGGGCCCTCGCCGTATCGGTTTCAAACCATGTTGACCAAACAGCAGGCCCACCTCATTATATTGTCATGGTCGGCACCGCGCCGTCAGCAAGACCGAAGCCGATAGCCGCAGCGAATTTCAGGTGCAACAGGAAAGGTGAAATAAGATTCTGCTGCTACGACAGCCTCCAGATCGTGTTAGACATTCTTCCTCGGCCGCCGAGAGGAGGAGGTTCGCCGCGCGCAGGCCACTGCACGAATATGCCGCTGCAAGCTCAGGAGAACCTGATATCGCTCTCGCCCCCGGAGAATAGAGTGGGGCGCACCTCTACAAGCGCCGGTTCCTGACAAACGTCTGGTTCCGTGGATGACGGACGCGAGCCTGAAGTCCCGCCCCCGATCACCCAACGGGTCATACGTTATGAAAATCGCTTCGCGTGCCTGGTCATCCCGGCGGCGGTGCTTCGATCACCGTTCCGGTGTATGCCTCAACGAAGACCAGGTGATCTATCACCGTGATCACCCCCGGGGTATTCTCGGCAATGACGCAGATCGCGCGACGTTCCTGGTCGTTGCTGATGGTCCCCCATAAATCGACCACGCGGTTGACCACCGTGACATTCAGGGTCGTCCGCGGCGCCCATGACTCCTTCGCCAGTGTATCAAGAATGTGATCGCGTATTGTTCTATCATCGGGTGCGGGTCCGGCGCTGCCGCGCGCCACGACCGACAATGCGCGCAACAGGTCCGCACGGCTGACCACGCCCACCACACGATCGCCCTGCAGCACCGGCACACGCTTGATGCGATGCTTCTCCATCAGTGCAACGATTTCCTCGAGCGGCGCATCGCCGTCCACGCTGACGACATCATGCGTCATCACATCGGCGACCTTGCGGCCATGGCTACGGGTGAAGTCCGCCGCCTGCCGGCCCGGCGAGGCAATCAGCCGCAACCACCATGGGCGTTGCCGCTCGGTTCCCAACTCGTCGCGCCGCAGAAGGTCGCCCTCGGTGATCACACCGGCAAGCATGCCGGCGGTGTCCACGACGAGAAGCCCGGATATGCCACGCTCGAGCATCAGCTCGACCGCCTGCGCCACGGTTGCGTCGGGTGCTACCGAGATGACGTTTCGGGTCATGACATCCATGGCGTTCATGCGCTGGTCCCTTTGCCTGGGCGGTTTTCTGGTCAATGCATAGGCGTTGGCGTTTATCGGGCGGCCGCTTGCAGCATTGTGCCTGGCGGCGCGCGGCGTAAGTCCACAAAGGGTGCGCCGACGCTCTACGCTTGTTCAGAAACGCCTGGTCATTGCAGGTCATACGGCCGCTGGCGCCGATCTTCAAGTGATGCGCCAACATGGCGGATGCATGGCGCCGATAGCTCCGGTGCCGGGGGCCCTCGCGCAATTCCTCGGCCGAACCGCGACCGCTTCCACCGCTCCCACTCGGCAGGCGAGGTGCATCGGAGGACGACCAAGGCAGTCCTGTGTTGCCTGAGCGTCTTTGGGCGCCTCTGCGAAAGGTGCATCAGCGTGCAGACACCCGCGCTTGCGGACGCCAAGCGCAAATCCCGCATGCCGTCTCCAATGTCGCCTGATCGACACCCATTCGCATTTTGAGTTATCAGTTCGCTATCCGATGCCAGGTTTCCAAAATTGGCGTCGGGGTTGCAAAAATAGAGATGAAATTGCAGCAGCTATTGGAAATCAGAAGACTCTGGACTATGACTGGCACGTGTTGCATAGTATGGTGTGTTCCACCAGATAGTTTGATCTGCTGCGGAAGAAGAGCCGAAACGTTGCTGCGGACTGGACTGCGGCACATCGGGAATTCGGATGGTCATAACCTACAATGAACCTGTTACATTCGGTCGTTATGGCACGGCCAAGAATCTGAATTGCACCGGAATCGATTTCCTAGAGGATGGAAACCAGTCCTGGACGAACGCGCCGGTGGCGGAGCTGGATATCCAACTTCCGTTCGCGCGACAGGATATCGTTTTTGAACTTGCCGCTACTCCGTTTATAATTCCCGATCTCGTGACCGTACAGAAGGTTTTCATCTTCGTGGGCGGTATGTTTGTGGGATATAACGCTTTCAAGGCGCACGACGTCAGGACATTCCCGGTTAACCGAAATGTCATATCAGGCCGCGCGGCCCGTCTGTCCCTGGTGATACCGACCGCCGCCTCACCGGACTCCTTGCGTATCGGTGAGGACTTGCGCGAGCTTGGGATTTGCCTGAACTCAATCTCCTTCAACACTGGTGGATGACCACCCGACAGGCTTCGGCAATTGCCGGAGGCAAGGCCCGCCCCGGGGCAGCGGCGTTCGATCAAATGACCCTCACACCCCGCGGCCGCGTCGCGGGCAGCCGCAGATTGCGATTGAAATGTTGCCGCGCGAGACTGCCGTTCGGCAAATTATAGCCTCCGAATTCGACCCTGACCTGCCGGTCGCGCACGACGTTGCACTCCCTTCGAACGTACAATGGCCTTGAGAAATTCGCGCGCTCGGCGCAGCGGGTCGTTCGAAACTGAACCCGCATCCGAGGAAGCCGAAATCGTGCAGCGTGAGATCGAGGCAGATCCGACACGAATACGGGACCCATCGACGGTGTCCGTCGTTCCATCAGCCGCAATGCCAGCAAGAGCCATAGGAGGCCCGACTGTTGTCGTCGCGCGTCCCGGCAAGATCCTTGCCACCCAGCCCGAGTCCGCATTGACCCCCGCTTCGCCGATCGGCAGCCTGGATAGGGCCGATCCAACCGAAATTTCAGGCTGGGCCTGGGATCCGGCCTGCCCGGATGTGGCGATCGAAATCGAGATTCTTGACGATGATGTGGTGGTCCTGAAAGTCTGTGCGGACCAGCTTCGGTCCGACCTTGTTCAAGCAGGTGCAGGCAGCGGGCGTCACGGCTTCTTTCTCAAGAATCTCGCCGGTGTCTTTCCGCTTTCGCGCCACCGTGTGCGGGTCCGTCGCGCCGCCGACGGCATGGATCTGCCTGGATCGCCGGCCTGGATCACGCGACCTACGCTGGACTACCGCGCCACTGACTTCATGCAGCAGGTGATGTTGTCGACCGTACGAGCGGCCGCGAGCGCGGACGACCTTGCGGAGCCGCTCAGTCATCTCCTTCGCCTGCTCAACGATCTAATCAATGCCCAGGCGGAAATCGCACGAGCGCAGAGCGACATTCGGTCGATGTCGCCGGTGGACGCCGCGGCGGGCCTGCCGTTGACCGGCCAGACGCAGGAACTCGTCCGCCGCCTGCAATACACTCATGCGCCGCTCTATTTCGAGCCGTCGGCCAAACCGGAGGTCACCGTGATCATCCCGGTACACAACAAGTTTGCCTACACCTACGAATGCCTGAGGTCGATCCAGCAGGCACTCCCCAAACGCTCTTTCGAGATCGTGATAGTTGACGACTGCTCGAGCGACGAGACATTGCTCGCCGCCCTGGTGTTCGCCGGCGCCGTTCGCATCGCGCGCAATGCGACCAACCTCGGCTTCGTTCGCTCATGCAACGCCGGCGCCGCACTCGCCAAGGGCAGATATCTCTTCTTCCTCAACAATGACACGCTCGTGAAGGAGGGCTGGCTCGACGAACTGGTGGAGACATTCGAGCAGGTGCCGAACGTCGGCATCGCCGGATCGAAATTGTTGTTCGAGAACGGCAAGCTGCAGGAGGCCGGCGGCATCATCTGGCGACTTGGCGACGGCTGGAACTGGGGTCGTGAGCGCGACCCCGCTGAACCGGCCTTCTGTTTCCTGCGCGACGCTGACTGGGTTTCCGGCGCGGCACTCATGATCGAGCGCACGGTGTTCCGTGAGCTCGGCGGCTTCGACGAACTCTACGCGCCGGGCTATTACGAGGATACCGATCTTGCCTTTCGCGTCCGCGCGCAAGGCAAGCGAGTGGTGGTGCAGCCGGCATCCCAGATCGTCCACCTCGAGGGGATCAGTTCCGGAACCGATACGTCGGGACCAGGCATGAAACGCTACCAGGTGATCAACCACGCCAAGTTCTACCAGCGATGGAAAGACACGCTGATCACGCATCGGTTCAATGGCCAGCAACCCGAACTCGAGGCTGAACGGCTGGTGCGCCGACGCGCCTACTTCATCGACGATTCGGTGCCGACACCTGATCAGGACGCCGGATCCAACGCGGCAATCGAGCACATGCGCACCCTGATGGAGCTAGGCTACAAGGTGACGTTCCTGCCGGCCGACAACATATCGAAGATCGATCCCTATACCGGCCGCCTGCAGAAGCTTGGGATCGAATGCCTGTACCACCCGTTCTGCTGGTCGGTGGAGGAGGTGTTTCGCAAGGCGGCAAACAGGCCGGACCTCGTCTATCTGCATCGCTACTCGAACGCGAGCAAATACGCGACAATGGTGCGGAGGTATTTCCCGGACTGCCGGATCGTCTACAGCGTGGCGGACCTGCACTTCGTGCGCATGGAGCGGCAGGCGGACATCGAGCCCGGCATGCCGAACGTGGCGCTTTTGGCACAGCAGCGACACGGCGAGATGTACGCCATGCAGAGCGTTGACTGCGTCATCGTGCACTCGCCGGTTGAGGCGACACTGCTGCGTGATGCCGATGCATCGCTGAACGTAAAGGTGGTTCCGTGGACGGTGCGGCCACGGCCCGCGCTGCTGCCGTTTTCGGAGCGGTCCGGTTCGGCATTCGTGGGTGGTTTCGGCCATCCGCCGAATGCGGACGCCGTGCGCCATCTGATCAATGACATTTTGCCATTGCTGCGCGAACAGGCGCCAGACTGCATGACCTACATCGTCGGCAGCAAAATGCCGGATGAGATCATGAGTCTTCAAATGCCAGGGCTGGCGCCGTTGGGATTCGTCGCGGTGCTGGGTGATATTCTACACAAACTGCGCTGCACGGTGGTGCCGCTGCGCTATGGCGCTGGGATCAAGGGCAAGGTGTTGGAGAGCTTCGCGCACGGACTACCGTGCGTGATGAGCGAGGTGGCATCGGAAGGACTTGAGCTGCCGGACGATCTGGTCTGGTTGGTCGCGCGCACGCCTGCGGAGTTTGCCGAGAAGCTGGTGCGGGTACACGAGGATGAGGCGTTCAACCAGCGCCTATCGGAGGCAGGTCTGGCGTATATCGAGCAGCGCCACGGTGCCGGCGTGGTAAAGCAGGCGTTGGCCGCCGCACTGGCGTAGGCGCACGTCAGACGTCGCCGACTATATCACTCTCCGTCACTGCCATCTGTTTGCAGCAACCTGTCGGCGCGCCGTGGCACAACGAGTTTCGGCGTGAAGCTCTGGACCATCTCGCTGTCCTGGTTAAGCGTGATGCAGCGGACGGTCACCGTCCCCCGATCTGGTTTGGTCCGCGATGGGATGATCGCCAGCACTTCGCACTCGACTCGCAGCGTGTCGCCAGGGCGGACCGGCCTGGTCCACTGCAAGTCTCCTCCGGTGCCGATAATGCCGCCGGCGATCGGCAGGCCGCCGGCAACGATCAACCGCATTGTAATCGCGGCGGTATGCCATCCGCTCGCGACAAGGCCGCCGAACAGCGTGCTCCGTGCCGCTTCATCGTCGAGGTGGAACGGCTGCGGGTCGAATTTCGCCGCGAATCGCTGCATCTCGGCCGCCTCCATCGTGTGCGTCCCGCTCGCGAAGCGTTGCCCAATCGTCAGGTCGTCCAGATAGAAATTGTCCATCGGTTCAGCATAGCGGCATCGTCGGTGTCGGACTACGCTGTCGCCGGGAGGACGGAATCCATGCCCGAGACGGCGCTTTCGCCACTACGCGATCTGCTCGACGCCATTCGCATCGTGGTCGGGGAGCGCGGCCTGCTGACCGATCCCGCCGATACAACCGGCTATACCGAGGATTGGCGGCATCTGTATCGCGGCAGCACCCCGGCGGTGATTCGCCCCGCCGGCACCGATGAACTGGCGGGCGTGGTCCGCCTATGCGCGGCGGCGGGTGTGTCGATCGTGCCGCAGGGCGGCAATACGTCGATGGTCGGCGGTGCCACGCCATCGGAGGATGGCAGCGAATTCGTGCTGAACCTGTCCCGCATGACGCGCGTCCGCGACATCGACCCGATCGACCTGACCTTGACCATCGAAGCCGGCGTCACATTGAAGGCAGCCCAGAATTACGCCGCCGATGCGGGATGCCTGTTGCCTCTGTCGATCTCGTCGGAAGGCACCGCACAGATCGGCGGCATCCTCGCCACCAACGCCGGTGGCAACAACACCGTGCGCTACGGCAATGCGCGCGACCTCGTACTTGGTCTCGAGGTGGTCCTGCCGGACGGGTCGGTGTGGAACGGTCTACGCCGGCTGCGCAAGGACAATACCGGCTACTGCCTGCGCCAACTCTTCGTTGGCTCGGAGGGCACGCTTGGCATCATCACCGCCGCGGTGCTCAAACTCGTGCCGCGGCCGCGCGAGACCTGCGTCGCGTTCTGCGCGGTAGCCTCTCCCGAGGCAGCGCTGGATCTGTTCAGCCGCTTCCAGGCGCACGATCACGCGGCTGTGCAAGCCTTCGAGTACATGTCCGGCCCAGGGATCGACTTCGTGCTGAAGCACATCCCCGCAGCCACGCTGCCGCTCGCCAAGCCGGCAATGCACTATGTGCTGGTGGAACTCGCCACGCCGCGCCCCGATGCCGGTCTACGCGCGTCGTTGGAAGCCATTTTGGTGCAGGCGCTTGCCGAGGACCTGGTGCTGGACGCGGCGATCGCGGAAAGCGACGCGCAGAGCATGGCAATCTGGCGACTGCGCGAGGAGCACTCCGAGGCGCAGAAGCGCGAGGGTGCCAGCGTGAAGAACGACGTTTCCGTACCCGTGTCAAAAGTGCCGGAATTCATCCTCCGCGCTACGGCGGCGTGCGAGACGTTGATCCCCGGCATCCGGGCCGTGCCGTTCGGGCACATGGGCGACGGCAACATCCACTTCAATATGGTGCAGCCGGTCGGCACCGATCCAGCGTGGTTCCTGGCGCAGGATCACGCGATCATGGATGCCGTGAACGCGGTGGTGCGCACGCTGGACGGCAGCTTCTCGGCCGAGCACGGCATCGGCCGACTGAAGCCGTGCATGATGCCGGACTGGCGTGGCGGCGCCGAACTGGAGACGATGCGACGGATCAAGACGGCGCTCGACCCGCTGGGCATCATGAACCCGGGGAAGGTGCTGCCGTAGTTTAGTGATCGTGGCTTTGTGATCACTCTCGAATTCGTAATGCAATCCTTGCCTGCCCTACCAGGGCAGACGTGCGTCCAACATGAGCGACAGTGACGATCGCATGCCCATGACGGCGTCCTATGGCACATCCGGCTTGCCATCCCACATTTCGAGACTGAACCCGGTTCGGGCGCTGACCCCACCATCCCGGACCCAGCACGAAGGACCCATGGTGACCCAGGCCTGGCTCAACCGGATCGGCACCGCGGTTCCGCCGCACGACATCCACGCCGAATTCATCGATTTCGCCCGTTCCGCCTTGCCGGATGAGCATGCGATCGCGCTTTTCGACCGCATGGTGGGCCTGTCCGACATCCGGCATCGCTACTCTTTCTTCGAGCCGGGTCCGAAGCCGCGCGATCACTTCCTCGACACCGAGCGCTTCTATCAGCGCGGCGCCTTCCCCTCCACCGGCGATCGCATGGCCCGGTTCGAGCATGAGGCACTGGCGCTCGCGCTGCAGGCGATCGAAGCACTGGACATTGCAGCGGATCGCGCCGCAATCACTCATCTGATCGTGGCAAGCTGCACCGGTTTCACCGCCCCCGGTCTCGATTTTCATATCATGAACGCAGCCGGGCTCTCGCCGTCGATCGAACGCACCAATGTCGGATTTATGGGTTGCTTCGCCGCGGTGAACGCGCTGAAGCTGGCCCGGCACATCGTTCGCTCGGAACCGAGCGCAAAGGTTCTGGTGATCAATCTGGAACTCTCCTGTCTGCATCTTCAGGAGCAGTGGGTGATCGAGAAGATGCTCAGCTTCCTGCTGTTCGGCGATGGCTGCGGCGCATGCCTGGTCTCGGCCAAGCCCACCGGACTGGCGCTCGATCGCTTCAGCGCGACGGTGATCCCCCGCACCGCCGATCTGATCACTTGGCATATCCGCGATCAGGGATTTGAGATGCATCTCTCGGGCCAGGTACCGGGCCGCATCCGCCGCTGGCTGATGGAACATGGCGCTGCATTGCTCGGCAATCGCACCGCCGCCGACATCTCGATGTGGGCCGTGCACGCTGGCGGCCGTTCGATCCTGGATGCAGTCCAGCACGGACTCGCGCTTCCGTCGGATACGCTCCGCTTCTCCCGCGACGTGCTGCGGGATTTCGGCAACATGTCGTCTGCGACGCTCGTCTTCGTACTCGATCGCGTTCTTCGCGCGCCCAGTGTATCGGGCGACGGACTGGCCATGGCGTTCGGTCCGGGCCTTACCGTGGAAACATTCGGGTTCCATCGCGCATGAGCCTTGCGACGCGCAGCACGGCGGACGAACGCATGGATACCGACTGCGTCGACTACGACGACTATCGCCACTGTCTGCGTGACCTCGCACGCGTCAACACTGTCACGCTCACGCCGCGACCGACACTTGCGTGGCTTGCGCGCGAGATGGCCGGGAAAAAATCGTTCTCGTTGCTCGACGTTGCCTGCGGCCATGGCGATATTCTGCGGCGCATCGATCGCTGGGCGAAGCGGAACGGCATTGTCGCACGCCTTGAGGGTGTGGATCTCAATCCATGGAGCGTCCGAGCGGCACGCGAGGCGACACCGGATTCGACGGGGATCACATTTCATACCGCCGACGTGTTTACATTCCAGCCGGAAGGCGACGGCTTCGACTACATCATCAGCTCGCAATTCACCCATCACCTGAGCGACGACACGGTGGTGAGGTTCATCCGCTGGATGGAGACAAACGCGCGGCGCGGCTGGTTCATCGGCGACCTGCACCGCCATTGGTTTCCTTACTACGGCTTCGGCGTCCTCGCATGGCTGGCACGCTGGCATCCCTTCGTCCTGAGCGATGGCCGCATCTCGATCGCGCGCAGCTTTGTCCGCGATGACTGGCGTCGTCTGATCCGGGCCGCCGGGTTGACCGACGCCGATGTTGATATCAGCTGGCATCTCCCGTTCCGGCTATGCGTTGCGCGACGATGTCCGGACCGGTGATCATCGGCGGTGGCCCGGCCGGCGCCACCGCGGCGATTCTGCTCGCGCGGGCTGGGCGTGCTGTCACACTGATCGAGCGCAGCATCGGCCCCACCGACAAGGTGTGCGGCGACTTCCTCAGCGCCGAGGCGATCGAGGCAATTGCAGCGCTCGGGGTAGATGTGCCGGGTTTGGCGCCGTCGAAGATAGACTTCGTCCGTTTGGTCCACGGGAAACGTACTGCGACCACGCGCCTGCCATTTCCCGCGCTTGGTTTGACGCGTCGCGTCCTGGACGAGGCGCTGCTGCGGCAGGCCGAGCGGAGCGGAGCCACGATTGTGCGCGGCAACTCGGTCCGCGGCATAGATCGGAACGACGGCTCTCTGCGGCTCGATCACGGTTCGCCTGCGCCGCCCGTCCAGGCCGACACGGTTTTCCTTGCAACTGGAAAGCATGATCTGCGCGGTGCGGCCCGGCCCGCGCGCGGCACTGGCATGGTCGGCCTGAAGATGTATTACGCGCTCGATCCTCGCCAGCAGCGTGCACTGCGGAGCAACGTCGAACTGATCTTGTTCGCCGGTGGATATGCCGGCCTGCAGCTTGTGGAATCCAACAAGGCAGTCCTGTGCGTGCTGGTGCCGGGCGCGAGATTGCGCACGGCGGATGGCGAATGGGACGGACTGCTCGGCTCGCTGATGCAGGAGTGTCCGCATCTCGCCGATCGGTTGGCCGGCGCGCGACCGCAACGCGATCGGCCGCTCGCGATCGCCGGCCTGCCCTATGGCTATACCTACCCTCCGAACACGAAGGACTCCCCCTGGCTGTTTCGCCTCGGCGATCAGGCAACGGTGATCGCATCGCTCACCGGTGACGGCGTGGCGCTCGCGCTGGCCAGCGCGGCGCTGGCTTCTCACATCTGGCTCACCCGCGGCAATGCAGCAGGAGCCTATCACAGCGCCTGGGCACGGCGCCTTGTGCCGCAGATGCGCCTGGCATCGTTCCTCCATGGCGCCTGCCTCTCGCCGTCTGCGCAGCCTTGGCTGATGCACCTGTGCCGCTCCTGGCCGCAGGTCATGCGGCTCGCCGCATCTTTTACCCGGTTGTACGGTGACGCGTCTTACTGAGTGTTTGACGCATAACCGCCAGGCTCGTTACCGTGAGCCCTGCTTGTCGTCCCGTTTGCAGGATCTGCCCCATACCGCCGTTCGTCCGTAACGTGCCGCTCGTGCCGCATCGATCGTCCGAGCGCTTCCCGACCAAAGTGCGCGCGACGGCGGTCGGCCTCTGTTACCATCAAGGCGCGATCTTCGGTGGCCCGGTCGCACCGGTCCTGACCTATATCGCGGTCAGCTACGACGTGGGATTTGGCGTTGCGATAATGGTCGGGACGACGTTCGGTCTGATCGGTTTCATCATCGCCCTCATTCTCGGGCCGGAAGCGAAGGGGCAGGTCCTCGGATCGGACGTGGTTGTGATCTGACCGTAACCGCGACCGAACACGGGTGAGTGATGAGCAAGGAAGTGAGCAGGACAGCTCACTGGAAATTCGCTGAGAGCCACTGAGGAAGGCCATCGCGCCGGGCGCGAACCGCGATGGTCCCCCTTCTCAGTGGCTCATAATGTGCCTCCCTCGGCGGCTCTCTGTGTGGAACTGTCCTCGGCTGGCCCACCCGGCTTGCATCGTCGCCCCACCTGACGCACAAAACCCGTGCCGTTTGGCCGGACGCGCGAGTCCGCGATACGCTGCGCCGCCAGAAAGGGGGCCGCCAGAAGGGGACCGCCAAGCACGATGCGCACCGGCAAGCTGATCACCCGGCTCGACCTCTACATGTTCCGCCAGTTGGCTATCGCGCTGATCGCCGTGACGGGCGGATTGACAGCCCTGATATGGCTCGTTCAGTCGCTGCGCTTCGTCGAACTCGTGGTCAATCACGGCCTCTCGCTCGGCGTCTTCATGGAACTGACGGGGCTGCTGATCCCAAGCTTCGTCGCGGTCATTCTGCCGATCACCACCTTCGTTGTCGTGCAATTCATCTACCAGCGCATGGCCGGCGATCGCGAGATCACCGTAATGCGCGCAGCAGGCCTGTCGCCCTGGGCATTGTCCCGCCCGGCATTGGCCCTGACCGTCCTGGTCATCGCCTCTTGTTATATCCTGAACCTCTGGCTTGTGCCCGCCAGCCTCACGTCATTCCGACAATTCCAATGGGAAATTCGGAACCAGATGGCTGCCTTCCTGCTGCAGGAAGGCGTATTCACGCCGGTATCCGACGACCTCACCGTCTATGTGCGCTCGCGTGATCCGGATGGAACGCTGCGCGGCATCCTGGTGGATGACGAACGCGACAAGGCGGCATCCGCCACGATCCTGGCCGAGCACGGCCGCCTGGTGGAGGGACCAAACGGACCGCGCGTGCTGCTGGTCAGCGGCAGCCGTCAGGAGATCGACCGTCAGACCGGCCGGCTCAATGTGCTGACCTTCGCCCAGAACGAGCTTGATCTCACCGACAACGCTCACAACGACGGCGAACGACTGCGCGATATGACGGAGCTTTCGATGGATGAACTGCTGGATCCGCATCCGCCGAATCTCCGCGACATACCGAAATGGATTGCGGAAGGCCACAAGCGTCTGGCAACCCCGCTGACCGCGCTGTCTTTCGCATCGGTCGCATTGCTCTCTGTGCTTAGCGGAGCATTTCGTCGACATGGCAGCATTGTCAGGCCACTTGTCGCCGTCGGCACGGTGGTGGTGCTGCTTGCCGTGGGTTTGGCTGTCGAAAATCTTGCTGCGCGCGATAATGCGCTGCTCCCGCTGGTCTGGCTGCAGGCGTTGGCGCCGGCCGTGATCTGCGGCTGGCTTCTGCTTGGCCCGCGGCTGTTGACTGCGTTGTGGCGGTCGCATGCCCTGGGGCGCTCGGCCCGAGAGGCTGAGGCAGCCTAAGCGGATGACTCCCGCGATCACGCTCTCGATCTACATCGCCCGCCAATTCACCGGCGCGGTGATTGCGATGCTGTTGGCACTCTGCGGCCTCGTCGCGATGTTCGACTTCATCGAGCTGTTGCGCCGCTCCGCGACAAAACCCGATGCGACTTTCGCCCTGGTGAGCGAGATCGCGGCCCTGCGCCTGCCGTACATCGGTATGCAGATCCTTCCCTTCGCGGTGCTGCTCGGGGGTATTCTTTGTTTCTGGCGCCTGACCCGCTCCTCCGAGCTGATCGTGGCCCGAGCGGCCGGCATCTCTGCCTGGGAATTTCTCGCCGCCCCGACGCTCTGCGCCTTGCTGCTTGGCGCGTTGGCGACGGGTGTGGTGAGCCCGGTTTCCTCCGTCATGCTTGCGCGCGCCGAGTTGCTCGACGACACCTACCTGAAGACCGGTGGCGGCCCGCTGGCACTCACCGGCGGTCAACTCTGGTTGCGTCAGTCGGATCACGCGTTGTCGCCGCAGGGCGTCGCGATCATTCATGCGCATGGCGTCCAGCTGCAGAAGAAGCAACTGCGGGCCACCGAGGTCAGCGTGTTCCGCCTCGATGGGCGTGACCGACTGCTCACCCGTATCGAGGCGACTGATGCGACCCTTGTCGCCGGAGCCTGGCAATTGAAGAATGCCCGGACCATCCGACCCGAGCAGATGCCCGAACCGCCTGCCACGATCAGTCTGCCGACCGATCTTACCGTGGCGCGCGTGCAGGAAAGCTTCGCTTCACCGGATACGCTTTCGTTCTGGGCGCTCCCCAGCTTCATTGCGCTGCTAGATCGGTCGGGCTTCTCCTCCATTCGTCACCGGCTCCACTTCGAGGCCTTGCTGGCGCTGCCGCTGCTTGCCGCCACCATGGCGCTGGTATCCGCCGGCTTCTCGATGCGCCCAGCACGCCGTGGCGGTGTCGCGAAGATGATCGGCAGCGGGGTTGCTGCCGGCTTTGCATTGTTCGTCGTGTCCAAGATGGCGGAGGAATTTGGCCAGTCGGGTGCACTGCCGGTGGCACTTGCCGCATGGGCGCCGGCCGCCTCGGGGATGATGCTGGCGCTCGCCCTTCTGCTGCACACGGAAGACGGCTGACAATGGCGCGCGCCCCCCTCCCACGGGCACGCAACTGCTATAACGGAGCGTGGGCGAACGCCATCGTCCACACACTGATCCTGGCAGTTCTGTTGGCAACGGTGTTCCCGATTGCCGTGCGCGCTCAACTCGGCGAGGTTCTCACGGGCGGCGCATCACGTGCGCAGGCGTCGCGCGACCAGCCGGTCTCCTTCACCTCCGACACGGTCGAGTATGATCGTGAGAATTCACTGGTGATCGCCCAGGGTCACGTCGAGGCCTGGCAGGGTGATCATGTGCTGCGCGCCGATAAGGTCACCTTCGATCGCAACACCGGCGTGGCCGCCGCTCAGGGTAATGTTGTACTGCTGGAGCCGGACGGCCAAGTGATGTTCGCGGACTACGCGGAACTCACCCAGGACATGAAAAACGGCGTGTTGCGCGACATGCGCGCCATTCTGGCACAGAACGGCAAGATGGCTGCGAATGGCGCGCGACGCACCGAGGGAGAGATCAACGAGATGTCGCGGGTGGTCTATTCTACCTGCAATCTCTGCGCGAAGGATCCGACAAAGCCGCCGCTCTGGCAGATCAGGGCGCTGTCGGCTGTGCAGGATCTGGAGCACAAGAAAATCGAATATCAGGATGCCGTCCTGGAGATGTACGGCGTACCCGTCGCCTATATGCCGTATTTCTGGCACGCTGATCCGTCGGTGAAGCGGGCGTCCGGTCTGCTGATACCCTCGTTCGGCGTATCCTCCCATATCGGTGCCTTTTTTGCTCAGCCGTACTACTGGGTGATCGACGACCAGTCGGATGCGACATTCACGCCCATGATCACCTCGCAGGCCGGCCCCGAACTCACAGTTGAGTATCGCCGTCGGTTCAACAACGGCTTTGTGCGGGCGGATGGCGCGATCGGGTACCTCGACAATTCGGTCCAGGCCACAGCCTCGACCACCGGCCAATTCAATCTGAACGACACCTGGCGATGGGGGTTCAGCGCCGCACGCATTTCGTCCTCCGACTTTGTCCGCGATTTCCACATCGGAAGTCAGCTCGGCACGGACCCAAATGTGGTGACCAGCCAGATCTATGCCGAGGGGTTCGGTGAGGGTGCTTACTCGCGCCTCGACTCGCGGGTCTATCAGGCGGTGAACAATTCGATCATCAGCAGCAAACTTCCACTGGTCCTGCCACGCTACGAATACAGCTATTTCGGCACGCCCGACGCCTGGGGTGGACGGCTTTCGGTTGACACTGGCGCGTTCAATGTTGTGCGTGACGCCGGCACGAACACGCGGCGTGCCAGCCTCACGGTAAACTGGTCGCGCCCGTTCGTGGGTCCGTTGGGCGATCTATGGAAGATCACGCTGCATGACGACACGATCGGCTACGACGCGAGCGATTTCAATCAACAGCCCAATTTCGGCACGCACAATCAGGCCGACGCCGCCCGCTCACTCCCGCAGGCTGCGATCGACTTCCGCTGGCCGTTCATGCGCGATGGCGGCGCCTGGGGGACCCAGCTTATCGAGCCGATGGCGGAACTCGTCGTCGCACCACAGGCGGGCGACAGCCAGCTCAACAGATATCCGAACGAGGACAGCTTCGACCTCGAATTTACCGACGCCAATCTTTTCGGCTTCAACCGCTTCCCCGGCATCGATCGGCTGGACGGCGGCGTACGTGCGAACGTGGCGCTGCACGGCGCATGGTATCTGGGTGGCACCACCTTTGACGGCCTTATTGGGCAATCCTACCGCACCACGAAGAACAACCTCTTCCCGGAGGCATCCGGCCTGCATGATCAGGTGTCGGACGTAGTCGCCCGCGCGAGCTTCGCGCCGACCGGTTGGCTCAACCTGACGTATCGTACCCGGCTCGACAAGAGCACCCTTGCCACCCGGATGGCGGATGCGGTCGCCAGTGCTGGCGTGTCGAAATTCTCGGTCTCGGGCGGATATATCTATACGTCGTTCAATCCGTACACGTTTTTCGACCAGCCGGCGCCTCCGCCGGCAGGTAATACCTTCTACGTGCCACGCAACGAGGTCACCCTCGGCGCCTCCTCGAACTGGGGCGAATACCGGTTCAATGGGTGGGCGCGACGCGATCTCCAGACCAACCAGATGGTCGCGGTCGGCGCCGACGCAATCTACGAAGACGAGTGCTACATCTTGGATTTCCGGTTCTTCCGCCGCTATACATCATTCAACGGCGACAACGGCTCTACGACGCTGCTGATCCAGATGACCTTCAAGACCATCGGACAGTTCGGCTTCAAGGCGCTCTAACGACCGGGAGGTCCACGCATGGCCCACACCATGTCCGCAGCCCCGCGGGCCACGTCTCGCCGTCGCGGCATCTGGCCGCTTCTGGCCATGTCTCTTGTGTCGCCGATCGCCGCACTTGCCGCGGCACCCGTCCCTCCGGCCCCGGCAACAGCACAGGCGACACGGATTGTGGCCGTGGTGAATGGCGACGTGATCACCAATGCCGACGTTGGGAATCGCGCCCGGTTGTTCGCCCTGTCCACCGGACTGCCGCTCACACCGGACGTGCTCGACCGGCTGAGGCAGCAGATCACCCGCCAGCTGATCGATGAGCGGCTGCGCATGCAGGAAGTGTTGCGCCGCAAGATCGTGATACAGGATAAGATGATCGCCGAATTGATCCACGACATCGAAACGCGCAATGGCATGCAGCCCGGCGCACTGCGACAGAAGCTCGCAGCGGACGGCGTGAGCCAGCTAACGCTGATCGATCAGATTCGCACGCAGCTCGGCTGGACCCAGGTGTTGCGCGAACAGCTCGGCGGCAAGGTGACGATTACCGACGCGGAGGTGGCGGACCAGCAGCGGCTGCTGGCCCAGCAGGTCGGCAAGCCGGAATACCGGGTCGGCGAGATCTTCATCCCGGTCGACGATCCCGCCAATGCCGCCGACGCCCAGCGATTTGCCGAGACGGTGATTACCGAGCTGCGCGCCGGCGCAGCCTTCCCCGTGGTCGCCGCGCAGTTCAGCCAGAACCAGACCGCGTTGCAGGGAGGCGAGCTCGGCTGGGTGCAGCCGAACCAGCTTGATCCGGAGGTGGTGCGCCTGGTGTCGCAGATGCCTATCGGCGCAATCAGCAACCCGGTGAAGGTGCCGGGCGGCTTCTCCATCGTGACGCTGCAGGCCAAGCGTGAGATCGGGCATGAAGTCGGCACGGTGGTATCGCTGCGCCAGATATTCCTGCCGTTTGCCACCACTCTGAACCCACAGGCGCCGACCGAACAGCAGAAGCAGGCGCTGGACAAGGCGCGCGGCATCAGCGCAAGCGTGCACAGCTGCGAGCAGATGGAACAGGTCGCGAAGGCGAACAACCAGACACGGCCGGTCGATCCTGGGGAGGTCCGGCTGGAGACGGTCAGCCCACCGGCGTTTCGTCAGGTGCTCGCGAGCCTGCCGTTCGATCGCGCCAGCCAGCCGCTGGTGGCGAATGACGGCATCGCCGTGTTGATCGTCTGCTCGCGCGAGGAGAAGAATCTCGCGCAGGCGACCAATCAGGACGTGCGCGCCCAACTGCTCAACGAACGCGTGGAACTTCTCTCGCGCCAGTTGCTGGCCAACCTGCGTCGCCACGCCGCTATCGAGTTGCGCACTGGCGGGGCGTGAGCGGCCCCCCGTCGCTGCGCGAGGTCATCACGCGGCACGGGTTGGCGGCGCGCCGGTCGCTTGGGCAGCACTTCCTGCTAGATGCGAACCTGACGACACGCATTGTGCGTGAAGCTGGGCTGCTTGCCGGTCGCCATATTATCGAAGTGGGGCCGGGGCCCGGCGGATTGACGCGCGCACTGCTGGCGTCCGAGGCCGCAAGCGTGACCGTCATCGAGATCGATCGGCGCGCGGTCGCGGCGATGGTGGAGCTCGCCGCGCTGAAACCTCGCCTGCACGTCGTCGCCGCAGATGCGCTGGCAAGTGACGCGGCCGCGCTGGTTCCGCCGCCGCGGCAGATCGTTGCCAACCTTCCGTACAATATTGCGACCCCGTTGCTTGTCGGATGGCTACGGCAGGCCAATGCGTTCGAGCGGCTTACGCTCATGTTTCAACAGGAGGTCGCCGAGCGGATCTGCGCCGAACCGGACACGTCGGCCTACGGACGGCTGTCGGTGCTCGCCCAATGGACCTGCCACACTCGGTTGTTGCTGCGTATTCCGCCGACTGCCTTTGTGCCGCCGCCGAAGGTGTGGTCTGCCGTCGTAGGGTTTACCCCGCGTCAGGTACAGCCTGCTCCGGAACTGTTCGCCCAAATGGAGCGGCTGACTGCCGCTGCGTTCGGCCAGCGACGCAAGATGCTGCGCGGTGCGCTGAAGCCAATCGGTGGCGAGGCCCTGCTGCGCGCCGCCGGCATCGCACCGGACCGACGCGCCGAGACGCTTGCGGTGGCCGAATTCGATCGCCTGGCGCGCCGGCTCCCCCCGATGAATTGAGACCAAGGTGCGCGGGCGCGACACCCGCGGAAATGACGTTGCGCGGCGCGTCCTGTTCAGGATCGGCGTCCGGCAACCGGTGGGGAGCCGAACGCGTTGATCAAGGAGTTGAGGAACTTGAAGAACAACTCGACCCCGTAGCCCACAAGAAAGGCCGTCGCCAAAGGCGAAAGGGCCAGACCCTGTGCTGGGTTGAACAGGCCAGCGATCGCTCCGGCAATAACGGCCGTGATCATTCTCGCCGAATCCGAGAACGACGGGTGATACGTTCTCTTCCTGATCGTTTCACCGAATAGTCGAAGACGGAACGCATAGGCACCCAACAAGGCGTACGCAATCGGCAGGGCGTAGGAGGCAAACGCACCAATTATCGCCGCGTAGTCCATCTGCACATTCGATGCGAAGGTCCTTACAATCTGATAGGTCCTGATCTTGCAAAGAACCTCCGCAGTATAGTTGATCAGTGCGGGATTCAACTGCAATTGGTTGTTCAGATCAATTCCCACGGGCAGGCTGCTGTCATGCTCGGGAACGCCGCACCTTGCAAAGGGGTTGCATTCCCAGTGCGCGACGACCCAGTTGAGCTTCACCCCTCGGCCGAGAAGGTTGCGGATTGTGGCTGCGAACTCCTGGAGCTGCTCGATATCGCTGAGATTTTGGACCGTTGGCGTGGAATCCGGCGAGGGCCGGTCCAGCATGGTGCAGGGATCGCCCCTGGCATAAGCAGGGTCGATCGCCCCGGTACCCCCATTCGGAGTCAAAGCAGCCCGCAGCGTGGCTGCCGAATTGTTCGCCGACGCAATATCCTGAAGAATCACCTTTGACATCGAATCTGCAACGAACGTCACAACGGAGAACGCCGCGATCGCAAAAGTCAGGCTGACAGCGCAAATCCTGTTCCGATACAGCGTCTGCCGGGTTTCCGGCGAGGAGCAGTTCCGTATGCTGTCCGCCGTAACGTCACCGAATAGTTTGGCAAGTTTGCTGTATGCATCATAAAAACCTGCCATAAGGGGATTTGTGATTTCGCCAGCCTTGTAGGCCGTCTGTGCCGTCAGGATCGGCTCAATGATTTCCTTGGGAACGTCAACGCCGGTCTCGGCTGCAAACTTCAGCAGCAGTTCGGAATCGTCCAGCGCATCCTTGAGCGGGTTCGCAGGTTCGCCGTCATCGTCGAGGTCCCTGTGGGGTGCCAGCTTGGTCAGCCTGGAATACGCGCGATAGAACGCCTGTTCGATTTCGGGCGTAATCTGGCCTGTCCGAACCGCATCGGCAGCCTGCAGGATAGGGTGGCTGATATCGTCAGGGACGATCGTTGCTCTGCTCGCAATCCGATTGAGGGCGAAGCGTGCCTTCCGCACAGCCGCGTCAAATGGGTCGAGACCGATGCCGGCGAAATGCAGCCACTTCTCGCAGCGCTCCTTCAAACCCAGCATCACATCCACCCCCACTTCCATCCGCACAGGCTATCACGGCTTGTGGGCGACCGAAACGAGCCGGTCGGTTCGTCACCGGTTGGTTCGTTATTGGGTGTTGCCTTGGTTGTTCACGCGAGCGCTACAGACGCGCGACGAAATCCTGCAATCCGATCTGTCGCACGGTGGCGAGACGCGCGGCGTGCAGCACGGCATGCACCGCGGCGACGGCGCGAGCGAAATCCTCGTTGACAACGACGTAATCGAATTCGCGCCAGTGGCTGATCTCGCCGAGTGCCTGACGCATGCGTCTGCTGATTTCTGCCGCGTCTTCGGCGGAACGGTGGCGCAGACGGCCTTCCAGGGCAATCAATGTTGGCGGCAGGATGAAGGCACCAACCACATCGCCTGGCAGTGCAGCGCGCAGCTGGCGATGACCCTGCCAGTCGATATCGAAGATAATGTCGTGGCCGGCGCCGAGCGCCTGTTCGACCGGCGCGCGTGGCGTACCGTAGCAATGGCGGTTGAGCACTCTGGCCCATTCGAGCAGTTCGCCCGCGGCGACCATGCCATCGAACGCGGCCTGATCGCAGAAGTGATAGTGCACGCCATCGGCTTCGCCGGGACGAGGTGGGCGTGTCGTGACGCTGATGGATCGTCGCAGATCAGGTTCGGCGGCCAGCAGTGCGTCGGCGATGGCGGTCTTGCCGGCGCCCGAGGGCGCCGCCAGCACCAGGCAGACCCCGCGCCGTGCCACCCCACTCATTCGATGTTCTGAACCTGCTCGCGCAACTGTTCGATCGTGGCCTTGAGTTTCAGGCCGATGGCGGTCAGCGCCACCGACGCCGACTTGCTGCACAGCGTGTTTGCCTCACGGTTGAATTCCTGGACCAGGAAGTCGAAGCGCCGGCCGATGTTCGCCGCTTCATCCAGCAGGGCGTGCGCTGCCTGGATGTGGCTCGCCAGCCGATCGAGTTCCTCGCGCACATCGGAACGGGCGGCAAGCAGCGCGACCTCCTGCGCTATGCGCTCCTCGGGCAACGAAGGCGCCTCGCGTAGCAATGCCTGCAGATTTTCCATCACGCGGGCTCGTTGTGCCGCAGGCTGGTCGGCCGCTTCCGTGGCCGCTTGACCGTGGAGGGCAGCGATTTCCCGTAGCAGACCCGCGAGCGTCGCGGCAAGCCGCGCTCCCTCGGACCGTCGGGCCGTGACCAGTGCCGCCATGCCATCGGCAAAGCCTGCCCGCACCGCCTCCATCGCCCCTGCCCTGCCATCCGTTTCGTCGGCCTGCGCAGGCCGCAACACGCCAGGGAGGCCTAGCAGCGTCTCGGCACGCGGTACCGGGCTGCCGGGGATCCGTGCGTGAAGATCGAGCGCGAGGGCGAGCGCCTGTTCCAGCGCCGCGGGGTCGGCAACCAGCCGCGGTTCGTTCTCGCGCTTGACCGTCAGGTTGGCGGTGACGTTGCCCCGCTTCAACGATTTGCCGGCCACCTCGCGCATAGCGGGCTCCAGAATGTCCCAGCCTGGTGGCAGGCGTAGGCGCAGATCGAGCCCTCTGCCATTGACGCTGCGCAATTCCCACGCCCACGAAACGCCAGCGTCGCTGCCTTCGGCCCGGGCAAATCCAGTCATCGAAGCGAGAGCGGCATTCATGCAACGGGTCTTCTATCAGGCGGTCCGCGGCCTGGATATCCCGGGCTGCACGTCTTGTCCCATTCCGCGCGTCGAGGTGCTTGTCATTGCTGCGAATCGGAACCCAGGCGGCAACCGGTTCCGGCTTTTGCGCGAACAATCGGGAATGACAAGGAGCATCGCTGTGCGGAGCGATGATGCGACGGCAGGTTCCGGCCCTGAAACGACTGGCCGAGACATACCGCCGGCAGCCCTCATCGGATGTAACGGGCGGTTTGTCCGGTCATGATGAATGGCGCGTCCGGAACCGCTCCAGGTTCAGGTCCACCCACCCCAAACGGGCAGAGAGAGCCCTCTCCGCCACCAGGAACCTGGTGAAGGTCTCGACGCGGTCACCAGTGCCAGCCTTGGCTGCCTCGTAGTCACCCATGGCCGTATGATAGGCATTGATCAGTTTGCTATCGGTCATGTGGAGCTCCTGGGCCCAATAGGCGTTGGCCGTGGCACTACCTGATCACGCTGCGAACAGCGGTGAGCCTTCTGCGTCGTCATCATCCTGGAGCGAGGCAATCGCTCGTTCGATCGCCCGCTCGATACGCCGCTGGTCAGCGGGATCAGGTGCTCCGTCGCGGCAATTGAAGAACACCCGGGTTACGCGGTGCGGCTCGATCAAGGTGGAGATTACCGACATGGCGGTTCTCCACTAATGGACCGTGACGAGACCGAGGCCGTACGTGGCGGCCACCTCCACCGCTGTCTCGACATCGTCGACCACCACAAGGGGCGTCCCATCGGCGCCGTAGAGCACAAAAGCCCGCTCGCCATCACGCATGCCGGTCCTCATGTACGCCACCTGGCGTGTGCCGAGGTGAAGCAACTGTTCAAGGGTGATGTGGCGGAGCGCGTGAGACTTCCGATCTTCGGCAGCGATAATTGTCTCGCCGGGCTGATCCGCTGAATGAAAATTCATGACGCCGATCCTTCGTTTATCGGAATGGTAAGATCGATTCCGCTCCAAACGCCGGCTGCGCGTGTCAAACCACGAACGGCACCAGCGCCGCCCAGCCAGCCAACAGACCAAGTGCCATTCCGGCTGCAACGAGGTACGCGCGCATCGTCAATATCCGCTGCGCGAGAGATGCGACCGCTGCTCTACGGGTGCCGCATAGCGCGCTGGGCAGGTGGTGACGCTCCTGGTGGCCAGGAACCCTGCCAGGAGCCGCTCGGCTTCGCCGGGCTGCATGGGCGGCAGGCTCTTGCAGCGCAACCGATGGGCATGGGCTTTTGCGGCCGGCGCGCCAAAGATATTGGATTTGTACTGCATGTCCCGCGTCCTATGACCAAGAGGAAGTGACGGAGGATTGTTAGCTCACGATATCGTGATCGTGCAAGCACAAACGCACGGAAACGTGATCACTTCTTCGATTCCCGTTAGTAATATACTGATAGGTAACAATAAGGTGACGATAGAGCCGGCGGCAAGAACTGCAACCTCACAGCCAAATAGCGCCCTGATCAGACCTGACCCACAAGCAACACCGCGCCAGACTGAACCATGTTGGCGGGTGATGTTCGCGATCAGTATTTGCCTGGGAATTAAGGCGGAGGCAGAGAACAGCAGTTATCCAATGCGCCTGCTTCCGCCGGTTCATCGCACGTGAGTTGATTATGTTGCGCATGGCTCGTTAATGGAATGCTCTGGATAGAACAACTCACATTTTCGGATAGTTGTACTAACTCCATTCTCTCATCATGGATCACTCGCCCCCACCCCAGCCGCCCGACCTCACCCTCCAGCTCCCCCGGGACATCTACTACCAGATCGTCCACACGCTCCGCAGGTCACTCCCGCCGCCGCTCACCGCTTCGGCCGACGACCGCGCCCGCCGCGACAATACGGCCATCGCCGAGGTCGCCTGCCTGCTGCCCGCCAACGCCGAGGAGGTGGAGATCGCCGCCCAGTTCGTCGCCGCCAATGCCCAGGCGATGGTCTGCCTGCGGCTGGCGCAGGAGCATGCGGACGACGTCCCCGCGCGTCCTGCAATGCACCGCCCAGTCCGCCAGGATGATGCGCGAGGCGCGGGGTGCGCGGTCGCTGCTGCTGCGCGTCCAGACGGCGCGCCAGAAGCGCGAGGCCGACAACGATGGTTATCCGCCGGGGCTACGACCTGCCCCCGGTCAGCTTGCTGAACATCATGCTGTCCCGATTGTCCTGCATCAGCTTGGTGAACCCCGGAATGCTGACCAGACCAAGCCCGCGCGGCACACCGGTATCGGCGTCGGCCTCGACATCGCCGTAGCTTGCACCCGACACCTTCTCCCATTTGCCCGCAGGCTTTCTGACCTCGACGTTCACCACGGTCGCCTTCAGCACCAATCGGACAATCGCATCGCCAGGACGCGACGGCTTGGACAAACTGGGGTGTCCTGCGATCAACTTCCAACCGCTGCCAAGCGCCCAGGTCGTCAGTTCTTCCCTTGTCATCCCCATCGCCCTTGATTGTGTTGCCGAGCCGCCGCAGCGCTGATGGTGTCCTACAGCGATACGCCGCCGTCGATCGTCACCTCGGCACCCGTGATGTAGGCGCTCTCGTCGGAAAGCAGGAACAGGACAAGTTTCGCCACCTCTTCCGCGGTCCCCATGCGCTTCATCGGCGCCTGCTGCACGCGACGCTGATTCTCATCCGGTGTCCGGACATTCAGCATCTCCGTGTCGATCGGCCCGGGATGCACCGAGTTGACGCGTATTCGGTGCGGTGCGAGTTCGATTGCGGCAGCCTTGGTCATGCCTCGCAGAGCCCATTTCGTTGCACTATAGGCGATGGCATTCGGTGAACCGCGCAGCCCCGCGACGGACGAGATGTTGACGATCGAACCGCCACCCGAGTGTTCCATCAAATCGACGACGGCCTTCATTCCGAGAAAGCAGCCAAGCTGATTGACGCGCATATGCCGTTCGAACAGCGCGGCATCGGTTTGCATCAGTGACCGAGGGATGAATATGCCCGCATTGTTCACCATGCCATGCAGACCGCCAAGTGCCTGCGCCGCCTCGACCGCCTTCGCCCAATCGGCCGCCTCGGTGACGTCGTGGCGGAGGAAGATCGCGGCACGACCAAGCTCGTCCGCCAGGCGACGACCTTCTGCCTCGAGCACGTCGCCGATCACCACCTTCGCGCCCTCGGCGACCAGCAATCGCGCCTCGGCTGCGCCCTGACCGCGCGCGCCACCGCTGATGAGCACGACCTTGTCCTGAAAACGCGCCATCGTGTCCTCCTCCCTAACCGCCAACACCCCTGCTCACCGCAAATGCAACGCGCGGGCGTAAATATCCTCGCCGAAGTCTGGCGCGACATCGCCGGTCATGCGTCGCTCATGGTCGTGGAGATCGGCCAGGAACAGATCACTGCTGATCCGGCCGACAATAGTTGGGATATCGCGCTTCATGCTTGGTATGTCGCCGATCGGCAATCCGAAGCTGACGAAGCCGGCAGGATTCTGAACATGGATATCGCGCAGATACGGAGCGGCACCCGGCTCTTTCTCGAGATATTCATGGCCGGCGCCCAGATACGGATGCGCGCCAAGATATGGATCTTCATCTCCCGACGGCGGCACGTAACGGTCGCGCCATAACAGGATTTCGCGGTGGAAATCTGCCAGTTCGGGACGCACCGCGAGGTCCACATAATAGCCGGTTCCCGCGATGACGAAATCACAACGGAAGTCTTCATCGACGGCCCGTACCACGATACGGCCATTCTCGATCCGCACCGACTGCCAGACAGCCGCGAGATGCAGATGGAAATTCGGAAACGTCACGGCACGCTCGATCGCATCGGTTGTCGGCGTCGATCCCCATCGGCGGAACCGAAGCGCCTGGTGCCAACGGGCCGCATCGGGCAATGCATGGTAGTTGTCGTATGCGCCCGCATAGCCGCGCGAGCGCGTGATTGGAACTGAAGCGATGGTTGGCCGACGCGCGAACAGATGGACCGACGCGGCGCCCGCCTCGAGCGCCGCACCCGCCGCATCGAATGCCGATGCCGCAGCACCGAGGACTGCCACGTCTCGGCCGCGCAATGCGGTAAAATCGATGGCGGACTCGGTGTGGGCATACAACGTCGTCGGTAGCGCCTCGCTCAACAAGGATGGAACATACGGCCCCCCGTTGCCGGTGAACCCGGTGCAGAGGATGATCTTCCGCGTCGTTTCTACCTGCGCCCGGCCATCCACCTCCAGGTGCAATCGAAACTGCCCATTGCCGGGCTCGATCCGCAGCAGCCTGGTTTGATAGCGAACCGCAATACCGAGGAAGCGGCGATACCACGTCAGGTAAGCGGCCCAGTCGGTGCGGGGAATGCGATCGATCGCCGCGTAGGCTTCGGCACCATGCCGGGCTTCGTACCATGATTGGAAGGCGAACGCGGGTATGCCCAGTTCCGGACCGGGCAGGCTCTTCGGCGTCCGCAGCAGGTTCATTCGCGCCGCGTTCAGCCAGACGCCGGCGCGCGCCTCGTCCTCGGCCGCGTCGATCACCGTCGTCCTGCCGATACTGGCCCGGCGCAATGCGAAGGAAACTGCACAACCTGTCTGACCGCCACCGACGATCGTCACGTTGTGGTCAATGCCAGATCTGTCCGGGACCCAGCCCTGCGGATCAGGTCCGATCAGCCGCAACGCGTCGCGCGCGGCGGCATCGGGATCCGTCGGCTGGTTCACGTCGGCGCCGAGGCGAACTGTCTGGCAAGTTGTGCCGACAACCGGCCGTAAACCTGTCTCGCGTTCCCCTCGTAGATCCTGTCCTTGTCCGCGGGCGGCAGCGTCAGTTGTTGGATGTAGCGTTTGGTGTCGTCGAAATGGTGCCCGGTTTCCGGATCGATCCCGCGCACCGCGCCAATCATCTCCGAGGCGAACAGTATGTTGCGCACCGGGATCACCTTCGCCAGCAATTCCTGTCCCGGCATATGATAGACGCAGGTGTCGAAGAACACGTTGTTCAGCAAATGCTCGGTGAGCGGCGGCAGTTTCATGTCCTGTGCCAGACCGCGAAAGCGCCCCCAATGGTACGGCACCGCGCCGCCACCATGCGGGATAATGAATTTCAGTGTCGGGAACTGCTTGAACACGTCCGATGTGAGGCATTGCATGAAGGCAGCGGTGTCGCCGTTGAGATAATGCGAACCCGTGGTGTGGAACGCCGGATTGCAGGCCGCGCTGACGTGGATCATCGCCGGCACGTCGAGTTCGACCATCTTTTCGTACAGCGGATACCAGTAGCGATCGCCCAACGGCGGGTCTTTCCAAAAGCCGCCCGACGGATCGGGGTTGAGGTTGCAGCCGACAAACCCGTATTGCAGCACGCAGCGTTCCAGTTCGGCGATGCAGTTCCCCGGCGAGACGCCCGCAGTCTGTGGCAACATGCAGACGCCGACGAAATTGCGCGGAAACAGCGTGCAGACCCGGTGGATCAGCTCGTTAGACGCGGCGGCCCATGCCTCGCTGGTGCCGGCGTCACCGAGATGATGTCCCATGCCGGCGGCACGCGGCGAGAAGATGGTGAGGTCGGTGCCGCGCTCCTGTTGCAGCTTCAGCTGGCCGTTGACGATGCTGGCTCGGATTTCGTCGTCGGTGACGGTCGGACGTGGCGGCGCGGCCTTGCCCTCGCCATGAGCCGCGATCTGATCGGCGCGCCAAGCCTCGTGCTGGCGCGGCGACGTGGTGTAATGCCCATGGCAGTCGATGATCATGGTTCCCCCCGGCTATCACCGTCCGCCGGTCGCCGAGCGGACGCTTCGACGAAGAATGTAGCCGGCGCTCGGGGCGCTGCGAAGTCGGCGCAGCCTCGCCGCGTTTTCGATCAGCTTAGGCTCATCCGCGCGGTTCGACGACGCGGCGATAGAGATGCCAGGTGGCGTGCCCCAGCACCGGCATCACGATCACCAGCCCGAGAAGTCCCGGCAGCGACCCGATCACCAGACCGGCCGCAACAATCAGGCCCCATGCGGCCATTGGCGCCGGGTTCGCCATGACCACCTGGATCGAGGTCCGGATCGCCGTCTCCATCTTCACGTCGCGGTCGAGCAGCAGCGGGAATGAGACGACGCTGATCGAAAGCGCCACCACGGCGAACAGGAAGCCGACACCAACGCCCAGAACAATCATGGTCCAGCCCTGCGTCGTGGTGAACACGTCACGGATGAACGCCGCGATCGATACGGGGGGCTCCGACCCAAACGTCGCCACATAGATGACTTCCGCCACGACCAACCAAAGCACAAAGATCGCAATCAGCCACAGGCCCAGCCCGATAACGGCACCGATCGACGGCGAGCGAAACACGCCGAACCAATCGGTCCAGCTCACGTCCGCGCCAAGCTCTCGCCGTCTGCTCATCTCGATCAACCCGACCGCGGCAAGCGGTCCCACAAGCGCGAAGCCGGATGCGAGTGGGAACAGCAGCGGCACGACATCGTAGCCGGACGCAAGGCGGCCCAACATAAGACCCACCAGCGGATAGATGACGCAAAGGAAAATCACGTCGGTACGGTTCGCGGCAAAATCGGCAAGGCCGCTGGTCAGTGCTTGCCCGAGATCGGCCATACGGATGCGCCGAACCGTTACTGCATCGGCCTGCCGGTTCTCGTGCCAGTAGTCCTCATCGCTGGAAGAGCCGACCGAATGAAATGCGCGATCGAGCTGATCCCCGATCCAGGCAAATGGGCTTTGGATCATGTTCGTCCCTCCAGCGGCTTTGCTTCCAAGGGACGCAGTCCGAGGCGTGGCAGGACGCCCGATCTTCCTGCGGTCACGCGACCGGAGCCGCGACCCACTGTTACGATTGAATATAGCTCGAATCGTAGGCGGCGACGGTCACAGCGCCGTTACCAAGCTTGGCTCTCAGCCCGCGGCGGATAGAACCCATGCCTTGCGAGAGCCCCGCAACACGGCCAGCATCGCCCCGCAACATCGACCAACCGGGCAATGTCGGCTACCAAGTCCGCAACCCGGGACACGCGGGAAGGGGGAAATCGAACATGGCAGCGAGGCTGGACCGGCGCACATTCCTGGCAGGTGGCGCTGCGGCCGCCACGCTGCCAATGCCGGCAATCGCGCAGAACAAGCCGGTTCGCATCGGCCTGCTGACCGTAAAGACCGGACCGCTCGCGCAGGGTGGCATCCAGATGGAGCAGGGCGTTGGGCTGTTCCTCAAGGATCGCAACAACATGCTCGCCGGCCGCAAGGTCGAGTTGCTGGTCGGCGACACCGGCGGCAACCCCGCGGGCACCAAGACCAAGGCACAGGAACTGATCGAGCGCGACAACGTCGACATGATCTTCGGTCCGCTGGCCGCGTTCGAGCTATTGGCGATCACCGATTACGTGGCCGCGCACAAGACGCCGATACTGAGCCTGGCCGCAGCCGAGGACATGTCGCAGCGCAAGCCCAATCCGTATTTCGTGCGCGCCTCGGGCACCTCGGCGCAGAACATGCACCCGCTGGCCGACTATGCCGCCAAGGAGCTCAAATACAAAAGTGTCATCACCATCAGCGAGGACTTCGCGTTCGGCTACGAGCAGATGGGTGGTTTTCAGCGGGTGTTCGAGGATACGGGCGGCCGGGTGGTGAAAAAGCTCTGGCCGCCTATCGTCACCCCCGATTACACGCCTTATCTCGCACAGCTTTCCGGAGTTGACGCGGTGGTGCAGGGCTTTGCCGGTTCCAATCCGCTGAAGTTCATGAAGCAGTACAAGGACGCCGGGCTCACGCTGCCGGTGCTCGGCGGCGGCACGGCCGGGGATGACGCCCTGCTGAAGAGTTTTGGCGACGAGGCGGTTGGTCTGATCTCCGCATCGGCCTACACCTCGGATCTCGACACACCGATCAACAGGCAGTTCATCGCCGGCATGGTCCGTGATACGGGCGCCATTCCCGGTTTGTATGCCGCCGGCCTCTACATCAACGGCATGGTCGCCGAAGCGGCGTTGAAGGCGACCGACGGCAATGCCGAGGACAAGGACGCGTTCATGAAGGCGCTGCGCGCCGTCGCACTCGAGGACTCCCCGCGCGGGCCGTTCCACTTCGATCATTTCGGCAATGTTGTCGGAACCGTCTATATCCGTCGCCTGGAACGCAAGGACGGCAAACTGGTGCAGACCACGATCAAGACCTATCCGAAGGTCAGCCAGTTCTGGACCTTCGACGAGAAATGGTTCCTGGAGCAGCCGGTCTATTCGCGCGATTATCCACCGCTGAAAAGCTGAACTCCGGACAGCCGTCCGACGTGAATCTCTGGCTGATCTTGTCGATTAACAGCGTCACACTGGGTGGTCTGCTGTTCCTGCTGTCCGCCGGGTTCTCACTGATCTTCGGGCTGATGCGAATTCCGAATTTGACGCACGGCTCGATGTTCATGCTGGGCGCCTATTTCGGGGTGAGCTGCATCGCCTGGGGTGTTGGATTCTGGGAGGCCGCGCTGGTGGCCGGGCTCGGCGTCGCGCTATTCGGCGGCATCATCGAGCGGTTCGTGCTGCGCCGCCTTGCGGGCGCCGAGCTGGCGCAGGTGCTTGTCACGCTTGGCCTGTCCTTCATGGTCGCGGATGTCTGCCTGATGCTATGGGGTGGCGATCCGATCTCGGTGGCAACACCCCCCGCCGCGCGCGGCACTACCGCCGTGTTCGGTCTTGCATTTCCCACCTATCGTCTCGTCATCATCCTGATCGCCGGGGTGATCGCCGCGGGGCTGTGGGCACTGTTGGACCGCACGCGGCTCGGCGCCATGATCCGCGCGGCAGTGGACGATCCGGCGATGGCGCGCGCCGTCGGCATCCGCGTGTCGCACCTGTTCACCATCGTGTTTTCGCTCGGCGCGGGGCTGGCGGGATTCGCGGGGGTGATCGGTGGGCCGATCCTTTCGGTGTACCCCGGTCTCGATCAGGATATGCTGCCGCTCGCGCTGGTGGTGGTGATCCTCGGAGGCACCGGGCGGTTGCTCGGTTCGCTGGTCGGCAGCTTCGTCGTGGGCTTTCTTTACAACTTCGGCCAGGCGATCTTTCCCGAACTGGCCTACGTCATCCTGTTTTTGCCCATGCTTATCGTGCTGGTCATCCGTCCACAGGGCCTGTTCGGCAGGGCGGTAATTTGATGCGGGCGCACAGGACCGGCCGTTGTCATGGCAGTAGCGCGAGCTCCCTCTCCGTCTTCAGGGGCGGCGAGGGTCGGGGAGAGGTGGGGCTGACGCCACCGCGAGGATTAACCATCACCGTATACGGACCCCCACCTCACCCTGACCCTCTCCGCCCCCCGGGGCGGAGAGGGAAGTGCTGCGCACAAATGGGGTGGGTGGCTTGAAGCGTCTCGCGCTGCTCATCGCGCTGGTTGTGCTCGCGACGCTACCGTTCTGGATCGGCAACAGCTACTACATCAACATCGCCGCCCAGATCCTGATTTACGCGATACTCGCGCTCGGCCTGAATGTGCTGGTGGGATATGCAGGCCTGGTCACGCTTGGTCATGCCGGCCTGTTCGGCATCGCTGCCTACGTCGGGGCGATCCTGATCAATCACGGCCATGGCCACCTCGTCGTCGCTCTCGGCGCCAGCGCCGCGACACTTGCAGCAACCGCGGTTTTCGCGCTGTTGGCGCTGCGCGGCACAGGGCTCGGCTTCGTCATGATCACCGTCGCACTCGGCCAGATCGTCTGGGGTATAGCCTATCGCTGGATCAGTCTGACCAATGGCGACAACGGCGTATCGATCAACGCGCGGCCCACACCGTTCGGCCTGTCGCTGGCTGAGGCCCCGGCGTACTACTGGGCGTGTTTCGTCGTTTTCCTGATCACGATCGCCGCCATGGCGATCTTCGTCGGCTCGCCGTTTGGTGCGGCATTGCGCGGCGCGCGCGATCAGCCGCGGCGCATGACGGCACTCGGCTACAATGTCTGGTTGACGCGCTTCCTCGCCTTCCTGTTCTCCGGCTTTTGGAGCGGCATCGCGGGACTTCTGTACCTTTACTACAACCAGTTCATCAGTCCACAGGCGGTCGCACTCAGTGCATCGGCCGAAGCGCTGCTGATGGTGATCGCCGGCGGCACGGCGACGCTGCTTGGGCCAATCGCCGGCGCGGCGCTGGTCATCGTCATGAAGGACGTCGCCAGCGCCTACATCGAGCGTTGGAATTTCGTCCTCGGCGCCATCTTCGTGCTGATCGTCGTGTTCATGCCGGAGGGACTGGTGCCTGGCTGCGTGCGGCTATGGCGATGGGCGACCGCGGCACGTGGATCGCGCGCTCCCACGGCGGCACTGCGTCGGGAGGAAGGACGATGACCGCGCTCGATGTGCGCGACCTGCACAAGTCGTTCGGTGGCCTCCGCGTTGCAACCGCAGTGAACCTGGCCGTCGCCGCCGGCGAGCGCCGCCTCATCATCGGGCAGAACGGCGCCGGCAAGACCACGCTGTTCAATCTCATCACCGGCGAGTTGCGGATCGACTCCGGCAGCATCACCCTGTTCGACAGCGACATCACCGGTGCGGCGGCACGCCATCGCGCGCATCTTGGCCTCGCTCGCACGTATCAGATCATTACGCTCTTCCCGGGTGAGACGCTGTTGCACAACGTGATGCTGTCGCTGCTGGGCCTGTCGTCGCTGCGTTGGAACCCGATCGTTCGGCTCGACCGGCAGCACGATCTGCTGGACAAGGCGCGCGATGCCCTGGCCCGTGTCGGCCTCGATCATCTCGCCGAAAGACCGGTGGCGCAGACCTCCTACGGGGAGCGTCGGCGGATCGAGATCGCCATGGCGCTGGCGCAGAACCCGAGGGTTCTGCTGCTGGATGAGCCCTTCGCCGGACTGTCGATCGAGGAGCGGCGTGACGTGCTCAAACTGATCGCCGGCATTCCACGCGCCGTGACCATCGTGATGATCGAGCACGACATGGACGTGGCGCTGGAGTTTGCCGAGCGCATCACGGTGCTGCATTTCGGCCGGGTTGTCGTCGAGGGAAGCCGCGCCGAGGTTGTTGGACACCCCCGCACGAAGGAGATTTATCTTGGCGCTTGATGCGCTGATGCTGAACGACGTCGACGCCTATTACGGCGACAGTCACGTGCTGCATCGCGTCTCGCTGCGATTGGGGGAAGGGCGGCTGCTCGGGCTGTTGGGCCGCAACGGGGCCGGCAAATCCACGTGCATAGGCGTCATGATCGGCTGGGTGCCGGCGCGCCGCGGCAGCATCACGGTGTACGGCGCCTCGGCCGCCGGGCGCGCACCGGAATCGATCGCCGCACTCGGCGTTGCCCTGGTGCCGCAGGGCCGCCGCATCTTCCGCAGTCTGACGGTGCGCGAAAACCTGGCGGTCGCGGCACGCAAGCCGCGCGGCGGCGGTGCTGCGCTGTGGACGATCGACCGCGTCTGCGCAACGTTTCCCCGTTTGAGCGAGCGTCGGGAACAATACGCCGGCCACCTGTCGGGCGGCGAGCAGCAGATGCTGGCGATCGGCCGCGCGCTGATGGCCAACCCGCGTGTGCTGCTGATGGACGAGCCATCGGAAGGCCTGGCGCCGCAGATCGTCGCCGAGGTGATGGCAACCATCAAACAATTGAAGCAGCATGGATTGTCGATCGTGCTGGTGGAACAGAACGCCAGGCTCGTGTTGGCTCTGGCTGACGACATTGTCGTGCTCAACAGTGGCCGCGTCGTGGTGGATCTCGCCGCCGAGGCGTTGCACCGCGACGGTGTCGATCTGCATCAGCATCTGGGGATCTTCTGATCGTCCGTGGGGCGCTGTTTGTTGCCGCAGCGATCAAGCGGAAGCGTCGATCTCCGCAGCTGTTCCATTTATTAATACATTTCACTGCATCGTGATTGATGCAGTGTGTGCTCAAGGTAGAAATATGGCAGGACTTTGGTTATTCCGTGGCCTGCGAGGGCGATTTCGCGCTGCGGTAGCACACAATATCCCAATAATCTGGCTATACAATCATTTTTTGTATCCACTTGTGTGGAGCTGACACCGTGCCGATCGCGCGGGTATCAGTGGCTGACTAACCAACAGAGTAACGTTATCTCTGTATAAATACGATAGTATTGGGCTCTGGTATTGGTCACTGTGAGACAATGGGATGAACACGTCCTGCTAGTGGGCGTCTGTAGTTGATAGTCAGGTAAGGGAATCGGCGAAATGTCTCCAGAGAAGCCAAAACACCATGCATTCGTCTGGAAATAGCGGACGGCGAAGCCAGTCGACTTTCCATCAATGCTTGGAAAGGTTGAACTGTGCGCCTCGGACCGCCTGAAACGCGAGGACCGGTACCGCGACAGGTTAAGGGAAATTACTACTTTTCTGGACGATAGTCACGGTTTAGTGATTGAAATGGGCAGGATGGCAATGGAATATTGCGGCTTATAAAGCGTTAGCCGCGTTGGATGTCCCAAAACCAGGGATATCATACTTCTTTTATTCGGTAACCGTTCACGGAATGACACCGGGCCGCGCATCACGTTCATGCGGTCAGCGGAAAGTATTGCGCGGTATCGTTCCTATAATGAAACATAATAAAAATGCCAGAAATCGTGTCGTGCCGAAATGTCAAAAAGGGGAATGCACGTGGCAAGTTGGAAAGATAAGCTGGCTCTGACGGCGCAGAAGAACCGCCAGGAAATCGTCAGAGCAAAGTTAAACCGGCGCGAGATGATGCGCCTGGGGCTGCTGACGGCCGGAGGCACGCTCATCGTCAAGCAGGGACTGAGCGCCCGCTGGGGTCAGGCGCTCGCCGATGACGGCAGCATAAATGCCGTCCAGGGCGTCGATGGCCCGCCAAGTCCGACGAGCACGCCGTGGGTGCAACCGATGCCGATCCTGCCGGTGAAGGTATCGGTTGACCCCAACGCGATGACCGCCGGTCCGGACGGTCCGAACGGTGTCCCGACGAAAATTGTCCCGCCCGACGGCACCAGCATAATCGACGGGGCGACGAAACGGGTCCCGCAGCAATTCTTCAGCGCTACCAACGTCAATGGCCAGGTTGTCTTCGGGCCTGGAATATCCGGCAGTTTCGTACCGCGGAAGTTCTACCAACTCGACATGAAACAGTCCTCGCAGACCTTCAATCCCGCCTATGGGCCCACTACCGTCTGGGGCTTCGACGGCCAGGTTCCCGGCCCGCTCATCCGCGCCACCTATGGCGAACCGGTGCTGGTGCGGTTCCAGAACAACCTGCCGTCGGTCAAGGTGCCGCAGGCCTATGGCATCGCCGAGATAACCACCCATCTGCATAACGGCCATACGCCGTTCGAGAGCGACGGCAACCCGGTCGACTTCTTCAACTCGAGCGCCGATACCGGCCCCATCGATCCGACAACCAAACTGCCGGTCAATCCGCTTGGTTTCAGAGACCAGCATTATCCCAACGTCTATGCGGGTTACACGAAACTGGGCAACGCCGCCGGAAACAGCATTGCCACCCCCGCGGGCGACCCGACCGAGGCATTGGGCTCGCTCTGGTACCATGACCACCACCTGGATTTCACCGCGCAGAACGTCTACAAAGGGATGTTCGGGTGTTACAATCTGTTCGACGCCCTGGATTCCGGCAACGAAAACGATCCAAATCCAAATGCGCTGCATCTGCCGAGCGGGCAGTTCGACATCCCGATCTTCTTCAATGACTTCCTGTTCGACCAGAACTTCCAAACGGTGTTCGACCTGTTCGACCTCGATGGCATTCTTGGCGACAAGTTCTGCGCGAACGGGGCGATCCAGCCGTTCCTGAACGTCAGCAAGCGCCGCTACCGCTTCCGGCTCTACAATCCCGGACCGTCGCGCTGGTACGAGTTCTGGCTGTTCGACGGCACGAACTTCCTGCCATTCTGGCAGATCTCAACCGACGGCAACCTGTTGCCGAACGCGGTGCAGGTCAGCAGCGTGCGCCTGGGCGTGGCCGAACGCGCCGATATCATTGTCGATTTCAGTAAGATCACCGCGTCCCGCCTGTACCTCGTCAACCGGCTTGAGCAGGTGAATGGCCGCGGGCCTACCGGCAACATTCTCACGCCGGGAACACCGATCGTGCAGATCAACCTGACCGGCGGGACGGTGTCCGATCCCAGCGTCGATCCTTCGAAAGGCAGTGGGGGCGGCATCATCGGCATCCCACTGCGACCTCTGCCCGATCCCGATTTCGCTGCCCTGCAGAAACTTGCCGCAACGCTGAAGACCCGTACCTGGAACTTCGAACGAGGCGGCGGTGCCTGGCAGGTCAACGGCCAGTTCTTCGATCCGGACGTCGTCAGCGACAATCCCGCACAAGAATCCGAAGAGGTCTGGATCATTCAGAACTCGGGTGGCAGTTGGCGACACCCGGTGCATATCCACTTCGAGGAGCACCGTGTGCTGACGCGCGATGGCGTGACGATCCCGCAGATCGTGCCGGGTAGCAAGATCAACCCGCAGGTCAACGGCACCATCGATTACGCCCGACGGGACGTGGTTCCGCTGAACTTCAACAACGAGGTTCGGATCTTCTTCCGCTTCCGCGACATGCAGGGACGCTACGTGATGCACTGCCACAACGTCGTGCACGAGGACCATGCGATGATGATCCGCTGGGACGTCGGCACGCCACCGTTCTCCTGATGCGTCGTGGCCAGCGATATTGCCACATCAGTCAGACATCGAAGGATCAGGGACATGGACAGGCGAAACTTCTTGGTAGGGGCCGCGGCAGCCGCTTTTGTGCCATTCGCCCTTGCGTCATCGGGCAAGGCAGGGAAGCTCCCTCAGGACGGCGTCGAGTGGTTCACCGACGTCGAGGTGACCGCTCAGGACGGGCGGACATTCAAATTCTATGACGACCTGCTGAAGGGCAAGATCGTCCTCGTCAATTTCTTCTTTACCGGCTGCGACGCGCTCTGCCCGCTGGTGATGGAGAACCTTTCCGCCGTGCAGGACCTTCTTGGCCCGCGCATCGGCAAGGACGTGTTCATGTATTCGATCACGCTGCAACCCGAACTAGACACGCAAGCGGTGTTGGCGGCCTATGCCAAGACCTACGGAGCGGGACCGGGTTGGCTTCTGCTGACCGGCAAGCCGGGCGACATCGATCTGCTCCGTCACCGCCTGGGTTTCGTCGAGTCCAATCCCGTCGAGGACGCAAATCTGGAAGCGCACATCGCCGCCATCCGCATCGGCGACGTGCCGATGCATCGTTGGATCATGAGTCCCGGGCTGGTCAATCCGAACGTGATCGTCGGAGCCGTGAAGCGGGCTGCCCCGGAACGCGCCTAAGGCGTGGCCGAAGCGAGCCTGATAGGAAGAACGAGGTCGGACCAAACCCCCGGCCTCGTTCTGCCGTCCGCCCTGGGTGAGCCGCACTGAGTAAGGTCCACCTGCGGGCCTGAGCGCCCCCGCCCAGTATCCCTCATTCCCTGCTCGACGTGCACCGGCGGTGCTCCGCCGCCCCGGCAGCGACATCTTTGCGCCGTGTTATGCGCGGCATGGTAGAGAGCGGCAGGAGATCGCGTGGTGCATCGGCGATGGCGGACGGCCTGGCAGAGAATTCGATAGCGGCCAAACCGTGAGCAGCCTCGCGACCCGCGGGGCGATACCGCTCGTCCTGCTGCTCGGCGGCTGCGATCTTGGTCCCGCCTACCTGCGGCCGCAGCTCGAGATGCCCGTTGAATTCCGCGCCACCTCGGCGACCGAGACCGCCGCGTGGCCCTCGGAGGACTGGTGGCGGGGGTTCAATTCGCCCGACCTGGATGCACTGATCGAGCAGGCCCGCGTCGAGAACCTCGACATCGCCGCCGCCATCGCCCGAGTCCGCCAGGCCGACGCACAGGTGCGGATCGCCGGTGCGCCACTGCTGCCCACGGTGACCGCGACCGGTAACGCAAGCTGGCAGCAGGTCGGCGCCACGCAGGGTTTTTCCGGCATATCGCGCGGCGGCAGCACAACCTCGACGATCGACATCCACAATTACAGCCTTACGCCGCTGAACGTGGCCTACGAGGTGGATTTCTGGGGGTTGAACCGCGCCGCTCGGCAAGCCGCCGTCTCCAGCGCGATGTTCAGCCGGTTTGACCAGCAGGTGGTCGCGCTGACGGTGGTGACAAATGTGGCCAATACCTGGTTCACCGCCCTTGGGTTGGCTGATCGCCTGGTCGTCGCGCAGAACAACCTGGCTGATGCCGAACATACGCTGGCCGTGATCCGAGGCCGCATCGATGCCGGCACTGCCAGCGCGCTCGACCTTGCCCAGCAGGAGGCGCTGGTGGCCGGCGAGCGGGCAGTGATCCCCAGCTTGCGCAACCAGCTTGAGCAGGAACTGATCGGCCTGGGTATCCTGGTGGGCCGCCCGCCGGAAGCGATCACTGTCCGGCCGGGCTCGCTCGATACGTTGTCGCTGCCGCCGGTTGCTCCGGGCCTGCCGTCCAGCCTGTTGGAGCGTCGGCCCGACGTGGCCGAGGCAGAGGCACAGTTGATTGCGCAGAACTTCGACATCAAGGTAGCGCGCGCCGCCTTCTTTCCCTCGGTTCAGCTCACCGGATCCTATGGCTTCGCCAACGCCGCGCTGCACACGCTGTTCGGTCCGGGCGGCACGCTTGTGGCGCTGGCCGCCGGATTGACCCAGCCGTTGTTCGATGCCGGCACGCTGCGCGGGCAGCTCGAACAGGCGAAGGGGCGATACGACGAATTGCTGGCCGACTATCGAAAGGCGGTGATCCAGGCCTTCACCGACGTTGAAAACGCGCTGACGGCCTGGCGCTTCACCACCGAACAGGAGGCGCTGCAGCGTCAGGCGGTGACGACGGCGCAGCGGGCCGCCGACATCGCGCGCGCGCAGATGATCGCGGGCACGGTGGACATCACGACCGTGCTCCAGGCGGAGACCACTTTGTTCAACGACCAGGACCTTCTCGCGCAGGTGCGGCTGACGCGCTTCCAGGCACTGCTGGCGCTGTACAAGGCGCTTGGCGGTGGCTGGGTTCAGCCGCCCGAGCCCATCCCGGATCAGTTCCCGGGCTTGAAGCCGGGGATGCTGCCCGGTGGCGTCGCGCTGCCTGTAGGGGGCAACGTCCGATGATCCATTGCCATCGCCCAAGGATGTCACGATATCGCGCCCAAATGAGACGAGGTTCGTCTCGAGGAACAGAATGGACTCGTTGACCCGCGAACCGGTCGAACTGCTGACCCGCACCCGGTCTCGCCGGTGGCTCATGCTGGGGCTGTGCCTGCTCGTGTTGGCTGGCATCGGCTACGCGATCTGGTTCTGGCCGGCTAATTCTACCAGTCAGACGGCGCGTGATCGCAACGCAAACCAGCCGATCCCGGTCGTGGTCTCCGCAGCAGAACAGAAGGACGTGCCGATCTACCTCGACGGGCTCGGCACTGTGCAGGCCTACAACACGGTCACGGTCAGGGCGATGGTCGATGGCCCGCTGGTCGCGGTGAATTTCGTGGAAGGCCAGGATGTGAAGAAGGGCGACCTGCTCGCGCAGATCGATCCGCGCACCTATCAGGCCGCGCTCGACCAGGCAGCCGGCAAGAAGGCGCAGGACGAGGCGCAGCTTGCCAACGCGCGGCTCGACCTGACGCGGTACCAAAAGCTCGTGGCCAACAACTACAGCTCTGCCCAACAGGCCGATACGGCGCGGGCACAGGTGGCCCAGCTCGAGGCGCAGGTAACGCAGGACCAGGCGCAGATCGACACGGCGCGCACGCAGCTTGGCTACACCACGATCATCGCTCCACTGGAGGGGCGCACCGGCATGCGCCAGGTCGACGCCGGCAACATTGTACACGCCGCGGATACCACCGGCATGGTGATGATCACCCAGCTGCATCCGATTTCCGTCATGTTCACGCTGCCGCAGCAGTCGCTTCCTGCCGTCGCAAACGCGATGCGCGGCGAGACGCCCAAGGTGCTGGCCTACGTGCAAGGTGCCGCCGGCAGTCCGGCTGGGGTGCTGGATACCGGCGTCCTTGCCGTACTGGACAATCAGGTCGATCCCACCACGGGCACGATCAAGTTGAAGGCGACGTTCCCGAATTCGGGTGAACGGTTGTGGCCCGGCGCGTTCGTCGGCGTGCAGCTGCAGGTGGATACCGCGAAGAACGCCGTGGTCATTCCATCTGCGGCCGTGCAGCGTGGTCCGCGTGGTGCCTATATCTATGTGATCGACCAGAACAACACGGCGAGCCGCCGCAACGTCGTCGTTGGCCACGAGGACGGTCAAGGCTCGATCATCACCGAGGGCGTGACGCCGGGCGACAAGGTGGTAATCGACGGCACGTCGCGACTGTCGGACGCCAGCAAGGTGACGATCGTCCAGCCGGCCGCGGCAGGGGCCACGCCGGCTGCTGCACAGCCCGCCGCACCGGGAACCAGACGACGGCAGTCGGGTGGCGCGGGCTGATGCGGGCTGACTCCTCCCCCCAGTCCCCTCCCGCAAGGGGAAGGGGAGTATCGCACCTTGCCGCACCTGCTCCCCCTCCCCTTTTGGGAGGGGGTTGGGGGGCGGTGTAACTACCGATGAACATCTCCGCGCCGTTCATCGCCCGCCCGATCGCCACCTGGCTGCTGGCGATCGCAATCCTGCTCACGGGCGTTCTCGGCTACCGCGCCCTTCCCGTCTCCGCCCTGCCGGAGGTCGATTTCCCGACCGTCCAGGTGACCACGCAACTGCCTGGTGCGAGCCCGGAAACCGTGGAGACGCTGATCACCGCCTCGCTCGAACGCCAGTTCGGCCAGATCCCCGGACTGGTCACGATGACCTCGCAAAGTTCAGAAGGCACCAGCCAGATCACGCTGCAGTTCAACCTCAACCGCAGCATGGATTCCGCCGCACAGGACGTGCAGGCAGCGATCAACGCCGCGGCCGGCACGTTGCCGGCAAACCTTCCGTACCCGCCGGTCTATGCAAAGGTGAACCCGGCGGACGCGCCGATCCTGACCTTGGCGCTCACGTCGGACTCGATGCCGATCGACATGATCAGCGACGCAGCCGACACGTTGTTGCAGCCGAAACTTTCCGAGATCGACGGTGTCGGCCGTGTCACCGTGCAGGGCGGATTGCGGCCCGCCGTGCGCGTTCGCGTCGATCCCGCGCGGCTCGCCGCCTATGGGCTGGCAATGGAGGACGTGCGCACCGCGGTCGCCAACGCCAATGTCAACGGCGCAAAGGGCGGGTTCGATGGGCCGCGACTTGCCTTCGCGCTGGGCGCCAACGACCAGCTTGTCGACGCGGCGTCCTATCGCGATCTGGTCGTCGCCTGGCGCAACAGCGCGCCGGTGCGGCTGTCCGATGTGGGCAGCGTGGTCGCCGGGGTGGAGAACGACCGCGTCGCCGCTTGGTACAAAGACCAGCCCGCGGCAGTCCTCGACATCCAGCGCCAACCGGGCGCCAACATCGTGCAGACCGTGCAGCTGGTGAAGGATGCGCTGCCGCGCCTGCAAAGTGCCATCCCGTCGGCCATCAGGGTCACCATCGTCACCGACCGGACCGAGACGATCCGCGCGTCGGTCCGGGACGTGCAGATCACGCTGATCATGTCGGTCATGCTGGTGGTGGCGGTGATCTTCGTGTTCCTACGCTCGCCGCGCGCCACCTTCATTCCTGCCGTTGCCCTGCCGCTATCACTGATCGGCACGTTCGGCGTGATGCAGCAACTTGGCTATGCCCTGGACAACCTGTCGCTGATGGCGTTGACCATCGCCACCGGCTTCGTGGTGGACGATGCGATCGTGATGATCGAGAACGTCGTGCGCTACATCGAGCAGGGCATGCGCCCGCTGGAGGCGGCCTATCGCGGCGCGGCGCAGATCGGCTTCACCATCGTCTCGCTCACCGTCTCGCTGATCGCCGTGTTCATACCACTGCTGTTCATGACCGGCGTGGTAGGCCGGCTCTTCAAAGAGTTCGCGGTCACACTTTCGGTCGCCGTCGTGGTGTCGGCGGTGATCTCGCTGACCCTGACGCCGATGATGTGCGGCCGCATCCTGCGCCCGGCGCGCGAGGAACGGCCGGGCCGCATCGCGCGCATCAGCGAGGCCGGCTTCAACGCGATGCTGGCTGGATACCGCCGGAGTTTGCTCTGGACGTTCGGCCACCATCGCTTCGTGCTGGTGGTCGCCGTTGCCACGCTGGCCGGCACGATCGGTCTATACATTGTGGTACCCAAGGGATTTCTGCCGCAGCAGGATACCGGCGTGCTGATCGCCGTCACCGAGGCGGCCCAGAGCGTGTCGATCCCTCGGCTCATCGACTTGCAGACGCAGGTCGCGCAGATCGTCGAGCGGGACCCGGCGGTGACAGGCATCGTGTCATTCGTTGGCGCCGGCACGATCAATGCGACACCCAACACCGGTCGCCTCACCATCGCACTGAAACCGGTCAGCCAGCGCGATGCCGTTGCGGTGGTGATGGCCCGCATGCAGCAGGCGATTGCCGGCGTCGCGGGCATCACGGCGTTCTTCCAACCGGTGCAGGACATCCAGATCGGCACCCGCATCAGCCGCACGCAGTTCCAGTACACGCTGATGGATACCGATCAGATGGAACTGGCCCAGTGGGCGCCAAAATTGCTGCATGCGCTGGCTGACGCGCTCGAACTGACGAACGTCGCCACCGATCAGCAGAACAACGGTTTCCGCACCTACATCAACGTCGATCGCGACGCCGCGATGCGGCTGGGCGTGTCGATGCAGGCGATCCAGGACACGCTGTACGACGCGTTCGGTCAGCGGCAGATCTCCACCATCTTTGGTCAATCCAACCAGTACCGTGTAGTGCTGGAGGCTGATCAGTCCTGGCAGGCCGATCCAAATTCGCTGCGTCTGCTGCGCGTGCCCGGAACCGGCGGCGCGCAGGTTCCCTTGTCCGGCATCGCCACGATCACGCGCACCGTTGCGCCGCTGGTGGCCACGCATCAGGCGCAATTCCCCTCGGTGACGCTGAGCTTCGATCTGGCGCCCGGCTATTCGCTGGGCGATGCGGTGAAGGCGGTGGCTGCGGCCGAGCAGGCGATCGGTATGCCGGAGACGATATCCGGCAGCTATTCGGGTGATGCCGCGGAATTCCAGCGATCGCTGGCTGCGGAGCCGTGGTTGATCCTGGCCGCCGTCGTGGTGATCTACATCGTGTTGGGCGTGCTTTACGAGAGCTGGATCCATCCGATCACCATCCTGTCCACGCTGCCGTCAGCCGGCATCGGCGCATTGCTGGCGCTGATGCTGTGCGGGACCGACCTGTCGCTGGTGGCCCTGGTCGGCATCGTGCTGCTGATGGGCATTGTGAAGAAGAACGCCATCATGATGGTCGATTTCGCCATCGAGGCGGAACGAACGCGCGGTATCACATCCCAGGCGGCGATCCAGGAGGCTTGCCTGCTGCGCTTCCGTCCGATCATGATGACGACCATGGCGGCGCTGCTCGCTGCGCTGCCATTGATGCTGGAGCACGGCGCGGGATCCGAACTGCGCTGGCCGCTCGGCGTCACCATCGTCGGCGGGCTGCTGCTCAGCCAATTCCTCACGCTCTACACGACGCCGGCGATCTATCTGGCCTTCGAACGGCTGCGCCTGCGTTTGTCGCGCCCGGGCGCCCAACCGGCGCCAGCGGAATGAATTGCTCCACGAAGACACGAAGGCACGAAGGCCGCGGTCGTTCGCACTTCGTGCCATCGTGTCTATTGGATGATTTCTAAATGGGGTTTTCCGTCCCCTTCATCGCCCGCCCGATCGCGACGATCCTGCTGTCGCTCGGCCTGCTCCTGGCGGGCATCGTCGCATATCGCTTCCTGCCGATCTCGGCACTTCCGAGCCTCGACATCCCCACCATCGTGGTGATCGCGGCACGCCCCGGCGCAGATCCCGAGACCATGGCGAATTCGGTCGCCGCACCGCTCGAGCGCCGTCTCGGCGAGATATCCGGTGTGACCGAAATCACCTCCACCAACTCGATCGGCAATACCTCCGTCGTCGTGCAGTTCGACATCGACCGTGATATCAACGGCGCGGCGCGCGACGTGCAGGCGGCGATCAATGCGGCGATCACCGACCTGCCCCCGGATCTCCCCACGCGTCCCTACTATCGCAAGTTCAATCCAGCCGATGCGCCGATCATGACGCTTGCTCTGTCGTCCGACACACTCACCACGGCGCAAATCTACGACGCTGCCGACAGCGTCCTGGCCCAGCGGCTCGCTCAGTCCGAAGGCGTGTCGCAGGTCACGGTGAACGGCGCGGAAAAGCCAGCCGTGCGCGTCCGGCTCGATCCGGTGCGCCTGGCCGCCGCCGGCCTGTCCGGCGAGGACGTCTTCAACGCCATCCGGGGCACCAATGTCCTGCAACCGATAGGCGCGTTCCAAGGTCCGGACCGCGCCGAATCAATCGGCATCAACGGCCAGTTGTCGCAGGCCGCGGACTATGCACCGCTGGTGATCAAGGCCGGCAACGGGGCGATCCTCCGCCTGTCCGATGTGGCGACCGTGGTTGACGGCGTCGCCAACACCCGCCTCGCCGCGTGGAATGGCAAGCAGCCGGCGATCCTGCTGACCATCACCAAGGAGGCCGGCGCCAACGTCATCGAGACGGTGAACCGTATCAAACAGCTGTTGCCGCAGCTCATGGAGTGGCTGCCCGCCAATATCAAGCTGACGGTGATCGCCGACCGCACCACAACGATCCGCGCCAGCGTCAACGACGTGCAGTACACGTTGCTGATCACCATCGCGCTGGTACTGCTGGTGGTACTGGTGTTCATGCGCCGCCTGATACCCACGATCGCCGCGGCAGCCACCGTGCCGCTGTCGATCTGCGGCACGCTCGCCGGCATGTGGTTCCTCGGCTATTCGCTCGACAATTTCTCGCTGATGGCGTTGACCATATCGGTCGGCTTCGTGGTGGATGATGCCATCGTGATGATCGAGAACATCATGCGGCATCGCGAACGCGGCGCCGACCCGTTGCGCGCCGCGCTGATCGGATCGCGGCAGATCGGCTTCACGGTGATGTCGATCAGCATCTCGCTTGTCGCCGTGTTTATCCCGCTGATCTTCATGGGCGGCATCATGGGCAGGCTGTTCCACGAGTTCGCCATGACCATGACGATCGCCATCGCAGTGTCGGCCGTCGTGTCGCTGACGCTGACGCCGATGATCTGTGGCCAGTACATGCGCGCCGACACGAAGGCCGCGCCCCACGGCCGGCTCGCCGCACGCCTGGACCGTGCCCTGGAGCGCTGCTTCGCCGCCGTGCAGCGATTCTATGCGCGCACGCTCGGCTGGGCGCTGGAGCATCACGTATTCATGCTGCTGGTGACACTCGCCACCATCGTGCTGACCGTTCGACTCTACACCGTGATTCCAAAAGGGTTCCTGCCGTTGCAGGACACCGGAATCCTGATCGGTTCCACGCTCGCCTCGCCGGACGTTTCATTCCAGGCGATGGAGGACCGCCAGCGTGAGGTGGTGGATGCCGTGCTGGCCGATCCCGCGGTCGCAAGCGTCGGTTCTACTGTCGGTGTGTCGAATGGCTGGAGCTCGATCAATCGCGGCAACCTCACCGTCAGTCTCAAGCCGCTGTCCGAGCGCGGCATCTCTTCGGAGGCGGTGATTGCGCGGCTGCGCGAACCGCTGGAGAAGCTCGGCGGCGTGCAGACGACCCTGTTCTCGGCACAGGACCTGCGTGGCGGCGGTCGGCAGGGCGGCGCACAGTTCCAATACGCCATGGTCACCCAGGATATCAACGCACTGCGCCACTGGGCGATCGCCCTGGAGGACAAACTGAGGGAGACGTTCGGCATCGTGGACGTCACCTCCGATCAGGATCGCTCGGGACCACAGGTGAATGTGGTGATTGATCGTGACGCCGCCGCGAGGCTCGGCGTCAATATTGCGGCGATCGACGATGCGCTGAACAATGCGTATTCGCAGCGGCAGATCTCAACAATCTACGCCCAGCGCAACCAGTACAAGGTGGTACTGGAGATCAGCCCTCGACTGCAGACCGATCCGTCGCTGCTCGACCGCGTCTATGTTGGCGCCGCTGGAGGCAAACAGGTACCGCTGTCCGCCGTCGCGCATTTCGAGCGCGGAACGGCGCCGCTCGCGGTGCGTCATCAGGGCCAGTTCCCCGCCGCCACGATCAGTTTCAACCTGGCTCCCGGCATGGCGCTCGGCGATGCCGAGGCGGCGGTGGACAATGCATCGCGGGAGTTGCGGATGCCGGAGGATGTGCACACCCAGTTCGCAGGAAATGCGAGATATTTGCAGCAGTCACTTGCGACCCAGCCGCTGCTGATCGGCGCTGCGCTGATATCGATCTACATCGTGCTCGGCGTGTTGTATGAAAGCCTGCTGCATCCGCTGACCATCATCTCTACCCTGCCTTCGGCCGGCCTTGGCGCGCTGCTGGCATTGCTGATCACCGGAAACGAACTGTCGATCATGGGCATGATCGGCATTATCCTGCTGATGGGCATCGTGAAGAAGAACGCCATCATGCTGGTGGATTTCGCACTGGAGGCGGAACGTCAGCGTGGGCTCTCGCCGTCGCGGGCGATCCACGAGGCCTGCCTGGAGCGATTCCGCCCGATCATGATGACGACGCTGGCGGCCTTGCTCGGGGCATTACCGTTGGCATTGGCCTTCGGCACCGGCGCCGAACTGCGACAGCCGCTTGGGATTTCGATCGTGGGTGGTCTGATCGTGTCACAGATGTTGACGCTGTATACGACACCCGTGGTGTACCTGGCGCTGGAGCGGTTGGCGGGCCGGCGGCCCCCGATTGTGGTGCCGACGCCGGCGGAATGATCCCTACCGCCCCGCTATAAGCCGGGTGCGGATGCGCTTCGAAACGAAATCGATTGCCGCCACGGTGATCAGGATCAGCACGATGATGTAGGCCACCTGGTCCCACGCATTGATCTGGATGCGCTCGGACAGGCGCAGTCCGATGCCGCCGGCGCCGACGAGGCCAAGAATTGTCGCCTCGCGCGAATTGGACTCGAATTGGTAGAGGGCCTGGCTTACCATCACCGGCAATACCTGCGGCAGCACGCCAAGGCGCAGCGTCATCAGTTGACCGGCACCCGTCGAACGGATGCTCTCGACCTGTCCCTTGTCGGCATTTTCGATCGCCTCGGCGTAGAGCTTCGCCAGCACGCCGGTGTCGGAGACGAAGATCGCCAGGATGCCGGCGATCGGCCCGAGCCCCATCGCCCGGACGAAAACCAACGCCCAGATCAGCTGATCGAGCCCGCGGAACACATCGAACATCCGGCGCGTGAAAAAGCGGAACACGCTATATGGGATTACGTTGCGCGCGCCGAGGAAGCCAAGCGGCAGTGCAACGACGGATGAAAGCAGCGTGCCCAGGAACGCCATCGCGATGGTTTCCACCATCGACTTCAGCAGCGCGGCATGGTCCCATTTTGCGAACTGGGACCAGTCGACCATGAGGCCGACGATCACCCACAGCCGGTCGAGACCGGAGAAGATCCTGCCGAAGTCGAACAGCCAATGCAGATAGCCGAGCCAGGCCACGATGGCGACGGCCAGCGCTGCGTGGATCGCGCGTTCGGACCAGGGAGCGCCAAAGGCCCGTGGCAGGCGTGCGCGGGCGCGACCGATGTCGCCTTCGGTGATGTCGGCAAGCCGGATCGCCCCGTTCATCGGCCCCCACTCATCGGACAAGCAGATTGCCGATGACCCTCGCCCGGATCCGTTCCGACGCAAGGTCAACCAACATGACGATGATCAGAATAAGGATGGCGATCGCGCTCACCTCCTCGTAGATGTTGAAGCCGATCACCCGTTTGAATTCCTGGCCGATCCCGCCGGCGCCGACAAAGCCGATGATCGTCGAGGATCGCACGTTGATCTCGAAGCGCAGCAGTGCGTAGCTGAGGAAACCCGGCAGTACCTGAGGCACCATGCCGTAGCGCACCACCTCGAGCCAGTTGCCGCCGGCGGCGCGCATGCCCTCCACGGCGCGCATGTCGGCATTCTCATTGACCTCGGAGAACAATTTTCCGAGCGCGCCGGTCGAATGGATGCCGATCGCCAGGATGCCGGCGAGCGGACCGATGCCGAACGGCCATACCAAAATGAACGCCAGCACCACCTGGGGTATCGAGCGCATCACCTCAAGCAGGCGGCGTGTGAGCCAGAGTATGGCACGGTAGCGGACCAGATTGCGCGCGGCGGGAAACGACAGGACGAAGGCGCCGGTGAACCCCATCACGGTGGCCAGCACCGCCATCTGCACGGTCTGCCACAACAACGCCGCATAGGTGCCGATCCGGTAGAACCAATACGCCACCGACTGCGGCTCCTTCACCCCGCCGAACAGGTGAGAAAGCGCCAGCACCGGCACGGGATCGGCGCCGCGTTCCGGCACGACACTGAACAGTTTTCCGAAGTACTCGCCGATCCGCGGCAAGCCGGCGACGATCCGTGATGGGTAGAACTCGGTGTCGATGACGGAGACCAAAACCAGCAGACCGACGATGGCGATCGTCAGCAGGGTCTCGGTGCGCCGCCCGCGGCGCAGCTCGGCATATCGCGCCGCGAACAGACGATAGGTCGGATGGTCGGTGGCGTCACTCATTCGAATCAAATGCCGGGGGCGGTGCCAGCACCGCCCCGCATTCCCATCAGGAGCGGTTGGCGCGCTGTTCGGCCAGCCGCAGGTCGATGATGTCCTTGTAAAGTTCCATCGTCGCCGGCGCATAGCCTACACCCGAGCCCATCTCCACATCGTCATAGATGCTGTGATGCGACTTCGGCAGGTCGAGCATGAAGTCGGCGAACGTCTTCTTCAGTTCGGCCGGTAGCGCGATCCGCATGGCCCAGGGACCATTGGGAATCTTTCCTGACTGCCAGATGATCGTGATGTCGGACATCTTCAACATGTTCTTGTCGACCATCGAGCGGAGATTGCCGCGCGTAAAGCCCTCGGACTTTTCGCCCTGGCCGGAGGTCCAGGTCACCGCACCGTCGTATTGCTTGTTGAGCACCGCGACCACGCCCTGCTCGTGACCGCCAGAGAAACCGGTCTTCGAGAAATACGCGCCATCATCCAGCTTGATGCCCTTTGTCTTCAGCGTGGCGCTCGGGATGAGATAGCCGGACGTGGAGTTTGGATCGGCCCATGCAAGTGAATGGCCCTTCATGTCCTCCAGCGTCTTGATCCCGGAATCCGCGCGGACGACCATGACCGAATAGTAATAGGTCGAACCGTCCTGCTCCTGCGGCACCACGATCGGCTCGATGCATTTGCAGTCGAGCCAGGCGCCGGCGAAGCCGGATGCCCCGAACTCGGCCGCTTCGAGCTGCCCGGCTGCGATGCCCTGCATCACGCCCGCATAGTCGGCCGCCGGGAACAGCTTCACCGGCATGCCGAGATGCTTTGACAGAAGCTGCTGGAATTTGTCGTAGCGCGCCAGACGGTCCTGCGTGTTCTCTCCGCCCAGTATGCCGATACGGAACTCCTTGATTTTCTCGGTCTGGGCGTGTGCGGCAGCCAGTCCCAGTCCGAATGCGGCGGCAAGCGCCATCATGCCAAATCTGCGCAGCATGCTCTCGTTCTCCCCTGGTGAAGTAGGATGTTCGGTATCGGATCAGGCGCGGGCGTAGGCCGGCAGACCGGACGCGGCGATACTCGTCGAGGTGATCCGCTCGTCCACGACGTGGCCGTGCTCGGTGGCGCCGTAGATCTCCCGCACGGCATCCTCGGTCAGCGCATCGGGCGCGCCGTCGAACACGATGCGTCCCTGCGCCATGCCGACAATCCGGTCGCAATAGGCCCGCGCGGTGTCCAGTGTGTGCAGATTGCACAGCACGGTGATGCCGTCGTACCGGTTGATGTCACGCAGCGCGTCCATTACCAGCCTTGCATTCATCGGGTCGAGCGAAGCGATCGGTTCGTCGGCCAGCAGAAGCCGCGGCTCCTGCATCAGCGCCCGCGCGATCGCCACGCGTTGCTGCTGGCCGCCTGACAGCGCATCGGCGCGATTCAGCGCCAGTTCGGCAATGCCCAGCCGGTCCAGCGCCCGGATCGCCAGGGCACGCTCGCGCGCAGTGAACAGCTTGAGCAAAGCACGGACGGTCGGGATCCGATGCAGCCGTCCGGCCAACACATTGGTCAGCACGTCGAGTCGCGGCACCAGGTTGAATTGCTGGAAGATCATCGCGGCACTGGCACGCCAGTCGTGAACTGCACGACCGTGGAGCCCGGTTATGTCACGGCCATCGAACAGCACCCGGCCAGTGGTGGGCTCGATCAGTCGGTTGACCATCCGCAGCAGCGTGGATTTCCCCGCGCCGGAACGCCCGATGATGCCGACCATCTGGCCGGCGGGAACGGTCAGCGTTGCATCGGCGACGGCGACACGCTCGCCGAACCTGCGCGTGACATCGTCAAGCTGCAGCATGGCTTCCCCGGCTTGCCCAATGACGCCATAGCGTGTGGGCAATGACAGAACGATGTCATTCCCATGAACAGCCGATGTCGTCCGCGAAACCCCATTCGGCGAAAGCGGGGACCCGGTTGCGGGCTGGGTTCCTGCTTTCGCCGGGATGACGCCGAAAACCAAGGGGATAGGGGACAGAAGCTCCGTGGCGATGGACGATAGGAAGCTTGCACGCGTTATGCCTGATCCGCACCGTTCACGGTGAAGCCTCGGGCGGATGCGGTCTGGAATGCCCATGCGCACGCCGCTTCTGAGCAGGCCCGTGGTTCTCCAGGTTCAGTGCAGTGTTGATCAGGGCCAGATGGGAAAATGCCTGCGGGAAGTTGCCAAGCTGGCGACAGGTGCGGGGATCGTATTCTTCGGCCAGCAGGCCGACATCATTGCACAGACCGAGCAGGCGCTCGAACAGGACACAGGCTTCCTCGCGGCGTCCCAGCAGCACGAGATTATCGACCAGCCAGAAGCTGCACGCGAGGAAGACGCCCTCGCCAGGCGGCAGGCCATCGACACCCTCATGTGTTCGATACCGCATCACCAGCCCATCAACCGTCAACTCCCGCTGGATCGCCTCGACAGTTCCGATGATGCGCGGATCGTCGGGCGGCAGAAAGCCAACGATCGGCAGCAGCAACAGGCTGGCGTCGAGCGTGGTACCGCCATAATACTGCACGAAGCTGCGCTTCTCCGCGTTGTACCCGTCGCGGCAGACCGAGTCATGGATGCGCTGGCGCAATATACGCCATTCGTCGAGCTTCCCGGGCAGATGGAATTCCTCCGCGCCGCGAATCACACGATCCATCGCAACCCAGGCCATCGCCTTGGAGAACGTGAAGTGCTGCGGACCGCCTCGCACCTCCCAGATGCTCTCGTCCGGCTGCTCCCAGGTTTCCGCCAAATGGCCGATCAGCGCGCGCTGGATGTTCCAGCTCGTCGCTGGCCGGGCCAGGCCATGGTGCATCTCCTGATACATCGCGTCCATCAGCTCGCCATACACGTCGAGCTGAAGCTGAGCGCTCGCGGCATTACCGATCCGCACCGGGCGCGCGCCTCCATAACCGGCAAGCCATGGGACTTCCCACTCCATCAGCCAGCGCTCGCCGGCCAGCCCGTACAGTGTCTGCACCTGCGCGGGCGTGCCGGCCACGCTGCGGCGCAGCCACGCACCCCAGGCCCTTGCCTCGTCGGAGTAACCAGCGTGCGCCAGCGCCAGCAACGTCAGCGTGGCGTCGCGCAACCAGCAATAGCGGTAATCCCAGTTGCGCTCGCCACCTGGCAACTCTGGCAGCGAGGTCGTCGGCGCCGCGACAATGCCGCCGGTCGGTTGATAGGTCAGCGCCTTCAGCGTGACCAGCGACCGCTGTACCTGCCCCCGCCAAGCGCCGTGGTAGGTACATTTGGCCGACCACGCGGCCCACTCCGCCTCGGATTCAGCCAGCGCCGCATCGGCGTTCGGAATTACCGGATCCGGCGCATGCGACGGTCCATGGGACAATACGAACGGCACGCGCTGGCCTGCCGCGACGCTGAACTCGGCGATCGTGGTCAGATGGCGGCCATGCAGGGGAACGCCGCAGGCCAGCAGCACAAGGTCCGGCCCCGCGATGGCGCGCAGCCCGGTGCGGTGTTGCAACTGCGTCACCCATGGCACGGCTGAGCCGTAGTCGAACCGCAGCGCGAGATCGAGCCGCATCGCGACCTCCCCGCTTCGCCCCTCGACGATCCGCACCACCGAAGAGTTGCCGGATGTGGCGGACATGAAGTCGATCAGCGCAACGCTGCCGTCCCGCGTGTCGAACACCGTCTCCAGGATCATCGTGCCGTCGCGGTATTGCCGGCTGATTTTGACCGACGAATCCTGCGGCGCGATCCGCCAGCGCCCGTTGTCCGGCGTGCCGACAAGTGCCGCGAAACAGGCAGGGCTGTCGAAGCGCGGCCAGCACAGCCAGTCTATCGAGCCGTCGCGGCTGACCAGCGCAGCGCTGCGGCAATCGCCGATCAGGGCGTAATCCTCGATCGGCGCCGTGTGCTGGGCGAGTTGCGGTGCCGACGGCCGTTCTCGCGGATTATGTCGGATCTGCTCGGGCGGCGCCGTGCCGGGCGGGCTCGCCATCAGCTTGCCCGTCCCCAGACCCTGCCCTGCGCTGTCGTGCAGTAGCACGAGGAGCCGGATCCGGTCGGGCGCTCCATCGGACAGACCGTGCCGCCAGCGTAGCAAGCCTGGCCGGACGGCCCGGATGGCCGGGGCGCATAGGACGCAGGCGGCGGGTAGTAGGCCTGCGGTGGTGGGTAGTAGGGCGGTGGGTAATAGGGCGGTGGCGGATAATATACCGGCGGCGGGTAGTAGGCCGGTGGACCGACAAACAGCGGGAAACCGAAGCCGACAAAGACGCGGGCGTGCGCCGGGCCGGGAACCGCCAGCCCGCCGGCAAGTAGCGCACCAAGCGCCGATACGAGCAGCGCGCGGCGGAGACTGATTGGAATCACTCTGATCATTCTATACGACCTCGCATCGCAGTGTATGCTGGTATATGATCCGGTTCGGCCCCAGTTATATGCTGCGGTGTGTCGTTCGCACAGCGGCCTGCACCCGACGATAGCCGAACTTGACTTTCAACACTTTCCTCCTGATACCCCGCTCGTTACGCGCGGGCGGCCATCAGGCGGCCTCATGCGCGGGTAGCGCGACGCTGCGTCGCGACCAGCAAGTCGACTGGACATGATTTGAACGATAGCACGACCGTCCCGGCGGAACCCCCCGACCAAACGCCGATGGAGCCCGTGCCGGCAGGCGAGCCGATCGGCCCGGAGCCACAGCGCCCGACGTTCGCCGAGCTCGGCCTGTCCGAGGCGGTACTGCGCGCCATCGCCGAGATGGGCTACCGCCACCCGACACCGATCCAGGAGCAGGCGATCCCCACGGTCCTGATGGGTCGCGACGTATTGGGCACGGCGCAGACCGGCACCGGCAAGACGGCGGGCTTCACCCTGCCGATGCTGGACATCCTCACCGGCTCGCGTGCGCGGGCACGCATGCCGCGCAGCCTGATCCTCGAGCCGACGCGCGAACTGGCTCTGCAGGTGTCCGAGAATTTCGTCCAATACGGCAAGTACCTGAAGCTGACCCACGCACTGATCATCGGCGGCGAGAGCATGTCCGACCAGAAGGACGTGCTGATGCGCGGGGTCGATGTGCTGATCGCCACGCCCGGCCGGCTGATCGACATGTTCGAGCGCGGCTCCATCCTGCTGTCGGATGTAAAGACCCTGGTGATCGACGAAGCCGACCGCATGCTGGACATGGGCTTCATCCCCGACGTCGAGCGCATCGTCTCGCTGCTGCCGCGTACCCGGCAGACGCTGTTCTTCAGTGCGACGCTGTTCCCGGAGATCCGCCGGCTGGCCGATGCGTTCCTGCAGAACCCCAAGGAGATCGTGGTCTCGCGGCCCGCATCGGTGGCAACGACCATCATCGAGGGTCTGGCGCTGGTGGCGGAGCATGACAAGCGCGAGGCACTCCGTCGGCTGGTCCGCACCCAGAAGGTGCAGAACGCGCTGATCTTCTGCAATCGCAAGCGCGATGTCGATATCCTGTGCAAGTCGTTGACCCGGCACAAGTTCGACGTGGGTGCGCTGCATGGCGACATGGCGCAGACCGTACGCTTCGCCACGCTGGAGAAATTCAAGGCAAACGAACTTCGGTTACTGGTTTGCAGCGATGTCGCGGCGCGCGGACTGGATATCGGCGGGCTGTCGCACGTGTTCAACTTCGACGTACCGATCCATGCCGAGGATTATGTGCATCGCATCGGCCGGACGGGGCGGGCGGGACTGGAGGGACATGCCTTCACCATCGCGATGCCGGAAGACCGCAGCGCCGTGGAGGCGATCGAGAAGCTGATCGGACATCCTATACCCCCGTTCAACGTCGAGGGTCTCGATCCGATTGACTGGGCGGAGGACGATGGACGGCGTCGGCGGGGTCGCGGAAGGACGGCGCGACCGAAGGCAGCGGCGCGCGAAAAGCCGCCCGCACGAGAGAAGGCCGCTCGCGAGAAGCCGGTTCGCGAGAAGGCCGCCTACGAGAAGCCGGTCCGTGAGAAGCCGGCGCCGCAGCCCCGCGCGGCGAAACCGAAGCCCGAGGCCCTGCGCGAATCGCCGCCGCCCCGTGAACCACCGTCCCGTGAACCACCACGCCGCGAGCCGAGACGACGGGATAACGATCTGGGTCCGGCGGTTACCGGTTTTGGCGAGGAGATGCCGGCTTTCATGCTGCTGCGCCGGCGAAGGGCGCAGGTCGTGGCCGGGCCGTCCATCGAGGAAGGGGAAAGCGAGGCATGAACGACGCACCCGTTCGACACAAAAGTCACTTCACCGAATTCAAATGGGACGACGCGCTGCGCCTCGACGAACAGCTGACCGAGGAAGAGCGCGCGATCCGTGACGCCGCGCACGAGTACCTGCCAGGAGAAGCTCTTCCCGCGCGTGATTCATGCGAACCGGCACGAAAGGTTCGACCGCGAGATCATGAACGAGATGGGCGAGATGGGGTTCCTCGGCGCCACGCTGGAAGGCTATGGCTGCGCCGGTGTGAACTACGTCAGCTACGGGCTGATCGCGCGCGAGGTGGAGCGGGTGGATTCCGGATACCGCTCGGCATTCTCCGTGCAGTCCTCGCTGGTGATGTATCCAATCTGGGATTTTGGTTCGGAGGCGCAAAAGGAAAAATACCTGCCGAAGTTGCGCAGCGGTGAATGGGTCGGCTGCTTCGGCCTGACCGAGCCGGACGCCGGATCAGACCCTGCGTCGATGCGCACGCGGGCGAAGCGTGTGGATGGCGGCTATGTGCTGAACGGATCGAAGACCTGGATCACCAACGCGCCGATCGCCGATGTGCTGGTGGTATGGGCGAAGGACGATGCCGGCGATATCCGCGGCTTCATCCTGGAGAAGGGGATGAAGGGGCTCAGCGCACCGAAAATAGAAGGAAAATTCTCACTGCGCGCGTCGGTCACCGGCATGATCATGATGGACAACGTGACGATCCCCGAGGACGCGATGCTGCCTGCGGTGAAGGGCCTGCGTGGGCCGTTCTCGTGTCTGAACAACGCGCGCTACGGCATTGCCTGGGGCGCGCTGGGTGCAGCGGAATTCTGCTGGCAGGCGGCGCGCGACTACACGCTCCAGCGCATCATGTTCGGCCGGCCGCTGGCGGCGACGCAGCTTGTGCAGAAGAAGCTAGTCGATATGCAGACCGAGATCACGCTCGGCCTGCAATCGGTGCTGCGGCTGGGCCGGCTGATCGATGCGGACAACGCCGCACCGGAGATGATCAGCCTGCTGAAGCGCAACAGCTGCGGCAAGGCGCTGGCGATCGCACGCGAGGCACGCGACATGCACGGCGGCAACGGCGTATCGGACGAGTACCACGTGATCCGCCATGTGATGAATCTGGAAGCGGTCAACACCTACGAGGGCACGCACGACGTGCATGCCCTGATCCTGGGCCGCGCTCAGACCGGCCTGTCGGCCTTCGGCGGCTGAACGCGAGAGCTGCTCCCACCCTCTCCCGCAAGGGAAGGGGGAGTATGACTGATAGGATGGCTCCCCCTCACGTTAGGGGAGGGGCGGGGTCTCCACCCCTTCCCGACCCAGGCACCGCGCGCGTAGAACCGCCGTGCCCGTATTTCGGCACATGCGGCGGCTGCGTGCTGCAACACTGGCGCGACGACGCCTATATCGCGCGCAAGTCGGATGTTCTCGCCTCCGCCCTCCGCCGCGCCGGCTTCGTCGACGTCGCGCTGTCGGCGCCGGCGCGTACACTACCCGGCGAACGACGCCGCATGGATCTTGCCGCACGCCGGACGCGCGACGGGGTCCTGCTTGGGCTGCACCGGTTGCGCAGCACCGAGGTCGTGAATTTCAACACCTGCCCCGTGCTGCATCCAGTTCTGGTGGCGCTGATCGCGCCGATTCGCCGCCTGCTCACGCGGATGCAGGCCCTGCACCGGGACGGTTCGCTGATCGCAAACGTCCTGGATGCGGGCGTGGACCTCCTGCTGCGGACCGACGCGACGCTGACACTTGCCGATCGTCTCGCCGTCAACGAATTCGCGCGCGTGCAGAATCTGCCGCGCATCGCCTGGGCGCAAGGCAATGGCGAGGTTGAGCCAGTTTGCATAATGCGCCCACCCGTCATTGCGCTGTCGGGCGTCGCGGTGTCGCCACCGCCTGGCGCATTCCTGCAGGCGTCCGCCGCCGGCGAGGCAGCGATCGTGAGCACCGTCCTCGACGCGTTGCCCGAGAAACTGCCGCCGAAGACGCGCATCGCCGAGCTTTACGCCGGCTGCGGAACCTTCACCTTTGCCCTCGCGGGCCGCGGACGCGTCACCGCGTGGGAAGGCGACGCCGCGTCCACTAACGCTCTGCGGTTCGCCGCGAACCAGGCCGGACTTGCCGGACGCATCGAGGCGGTGCAGCGCGATCTTGCCCGGCAGCCGGTGATGGCGAAGGAGTTGGCCGGTGTCGCAGCAGTGGTGCTGGATCCGCCGCAGGGTGGGGCGGCGGCACAGATGACACAGATTGCCACCGCCATGCCGCCGGCCGTCATTTATGTGAGCTGCAATCCCGCAACGCTGGCGCGCGACGCACGGACCCTGCACGACGCCGGATATCTGCTTGTGTCTGCCCGTCCGATCGATCAGTTCCTATGGTCAGCAAGGCTGGAGAGCGTGTCCAGTTTCCGCCGCTGACTTCAATCACGCCATCGGTGAGCTTGGCGCGATCCGCCTGCCGTTGGTCGGCAACTTGTAGTGCATGCTGGCAAAACCGCTGACCATATCGTGCGCCTCGATCTGCCGTTTGTCCGGATAATAGCGGAACCAGAACGGCACCGTCGTCGACGGGCAATAATGCGTCACGCACGACAGGCGGCTGGTCTCGTCCGGCAGCGAGCGGGGATGACTGCAATGCACCAGATCGGCCGTCCAGAAGAACACATCGCCCTTCCTAGCCAGCAGACGTTCATACGCCATGCCGCGTCTCCGGCATTCGTCGTCCAGGCTGCGGACATATTCCGCCCGGTCGTCGACCGCGGGGTTCATTCGCTTGCTGCCGTCCTTGAACAGGTGGTGCGGGAGCTTGTGACTACGGTCGTAGTAGGCAAGTTCACCGCTGCCCTCCACCACGTCCTCGAGTGCAATCCAGGTCGCAACCAGCAGCATCGGATCATCCACCGCAACCACCGAGGTGTCCTGGTGCACCCCGTGTTGATTGCTGCGCTGGAACAGCAACTGTTGGAACGCGATCGGTCGCGCCTCGAACACCAGCGCAAGGAACCGCCCAATGCGCGGATGCATGCACACAAGGCGCGAAGATTTAAGGTTCACGTAGAGATCGAACAGACTTTCGAACCGGTCCGCCACCGTGCCGGACAGCTTCAGTCCGGACTGGTGGCTACGGTGGTTCGTGGTAATGAAATATCCGGGGAATTTGTGATGCCCATGGATGTCCTTCACGAACCGGTCGATTAGCGGCTCGTCGATGGCGTTGCGCCACAGCAGCCAGCCGTGGTCGATGAAATGCGCAACATCGTCGCGCTCGGCAGACGGCAACTGCCCGTCGGCGGACTTCCTGGCAAGCAGTTCCATGGCATCGGGACGGTCGGTCCAAAGCACCTTGAGCGTTCCATCGCCTGGTGACATGGCGACCCGCCGGTTAGACGTGGAAGCTCTCGCCGCAACCGCAGCGGCCCTTCTCGTTCGGGTTGGTGAAGGTGAAGCCCGCGGTGAGCGCCTTCGTCTCGTAGTCCATCACCGTGCCGATGAGGAACAGGCTGGCCTTGCGGTCCACCAGTACGGTCAGTTCCTTGTCCTTCACGACCTCGTCCGTGGGCGCCGGCGCGTCGGTCCAGCTCATGTCGTAAGACATGCCGGAGCAGCCCTTCGTCTTGACGCCGATGCGCAGCAGCTTGCCCTGCTCGCCCTTGGCATAGAGCGAGCGCAGGCGCTCAGCCGCGGCATCGGTAAGCGTCATCAGCGGCGGCAGTGCGCGAGGCTTGCGGGGCGTTGTAAGAGTTGTCGTGCTCATGGCTTGCTCGATATCGTTGTCGCTCAGAACATATTCAACTGCAGGCGGGCTTCTTCGGTCATCCGGCTGGCATCCCAAGGCGGCTCCCAGACGGTCTCCACGTCGCAGGACGTGACACCCGGCACTGACATGACGGCGCCGTGCACCTGCTCGGGCAGTTCCTGAGCGGACGGGCAAGCCGGCGCGGTCAGCGTCATCTCGACCTTCACCGCGCCATCGTCGCCGATGTCGATCGTATAGATCAGCCCGAGTTCGTAGATATTCACCGGAATCTCCGGATCGTACACCTCGGCGATCGCGGCGATGATCGCCTCCTCGGTCGGCTTCGGCCGCGTCTCGCCGTCCGGTGTCCAGGCAGCATGCGTCTGGCTCATGTCATTCACTGCTAGTCTCCATGCCACCGTCCAACGCTGCGACCAGTGCGTGCCACGCCAGTGTCGCACACTTTACCCGTGATGGGTATTCGTGCACGCCCGCCAGCGGCTCCAGGCGTTCCATCGGTTCGGCCAGTGCGGTGTCGCATTGCGGACATTTGCCGGTGCGTGCCAGCTCGCGAAATGCATCGAACAGCGCATGCGTGTCAGTCTTGCTGCGGCCGATGACGGTTTCGGCCATCAGATCGGCGGAGGCGACACTGATCGCACAGCCGCGCGCCTGGAAGCCGGTATCGGCGATCGTGCCGTCGGGGGCGTACTTCACCCACACCTCGATGCGGTCGCCGCACATCGGGTTGTCGCCCTTGGCCGTGGCGTCGAAATCCTCCAGGCGCCGCGCGTGCCGGGGGTGACGACCGTGATCCAGGATCACTTCCTGGTAGAGATCCCGCAGATCGTCGAACGTATCGGATGTCATGTGAAGAACTCCCGCACGCGGGTAAGCGTGTCGGCCAGAAAATCGATCTCGTCATGAGTTGTATAGATTGCAAAGCTGGCGCGCGCCGTGCTCTCGAGCCCGAACCGGTGCATCAGCGGCTCGGCGCAGTGGTGCCCGGCGCGCACCGCGATTCCCTGGCGATCGAGCAATGTCGCCACGTCGTGTGCATGTGCACGATCCAGCGCGAACGACACGACGCCGCCACGGTCCTGCGCGCGGCCGAGGATGCGAATGCCCTCGATCGCGCCGAGCCTTGCCAGAGCGTGATCAATCAGTGCGGTCTCGTGGGCTGCGATCGCGTCGTAGCCGATCGACTGAACGTAATCGATCGCCGCCTTCAGGCCGATGCCTTCAAGGATTGGCGGCGTGCCGGCCTCGAACTTGTGCGGCACTTGCGCCCACGTGGAGCGTTCGTAGGAAACCGAGGAAATCATCTCGCCGCCACCGAGGAACGGCGGCATTGCATCCAAAACCTCGCGACGGCCCCATAGGACGCCTATGCCGGTCGGTCCATACAACTTGTGGCCGGTGAACGCGTAGAAATCGCAGCCCAGCGCCTGCACATCGACGGCCCGGTGCACCACCGCCTGCGCGCCATCGAACAGCACCCTCGCACCGTGCGCATGCGCGATCTCCACGATACGCTCCGCCGGCGTGTAGGTACCGAGCACGTTGGACATGTGAGTCATCGAGACAAGACCCACCTTGCCATCGGCAAGCAGCGCCTCGAACGCGTCCATGTCGAGCTCGCCCGCATCGGTGATCGGCGCGACGCGCAGCTCAATCCCCCGATCGTCGCGCAGCATCTGCCAGGGAACGATATTGGAGTGGTGCTCCATGCCCGAGATCAACACGGCCTGGCCCGGCTTCAGCACGCCGCGGCCGTAACTATGCGCCATCAGGTTCAGCGATTCGGTTATGTTGCGCGTGAAGACGATCTCGTGCCGGTCCGGCGCGTTCAGCAGTGCAGCCACGGCATCGCGGGCCGCCTCGTAAGCGTCGGTGGTGCGCTCGCTCATCCAGTGCAGGCCGCGATGGACGTTGGCGTACTGCGTCTCCATCGCCTCGCGCATCGCATCGATCACCACACGAGGCTTCTGCGCCGATGCGGCACTGTCGAGGAACACCAAATCCTTGCCGCGAATCTTCTGACGCAGGATCGGAAAGTCCTCGCGGATGCGCGCGACGTCCAGAATGGCGGGGCGGCCGAGATGGATTTTAGACTCGACGTTCATGCAGCCTGTCTCTCCCACCAGTTTTCCACCGCGCGCTCCAGCACGTCGCGAACGCCTTCGTGCGTCACCGCGTGCAGCGATTCCGCGAGGAATGCGTGCACCAGCATCGAACGCGCCTCCGCGTCAGGAATGCCACGGCTGCGCAGATAGAACAGCTGATCGGCATCCAGCTCGCCCACCGTCGCACCGTGGCTGCATTTCACATCGTCGGCGAAAATCTCCAGCTCCGGCTTGGTATCGATCTCGGCATCGGGCGACAGCAGCAGCGCCTGGTTCATCTGGTAGCCGTCGGTCTTCTGCGCCGCGCGTGCGACCTCGATGCGTCCCTGGAAGACACCGCGCGCGTGTCCCGCCAGCACATTCTTCACTGTCTGTCGCGAGGTGCACGACGGCGCGTCGTGCTTCACCACGGTGGTGAAGTCGGCATGCTGCACGCCGCCGAGCAACTGCGCGCCGTTCAGGTGTGTGGCGCCCTTCGCGCCGATCAGCCGTGCGTGCACCTCGGTACGCGCGACGCGCGCCCCGAGGTTCAGCGCGAAGCTGTCATAGGTGCCGCGTCCGGCGATCTCCACGTACACGGTCGAAAGGTGGAAGGCCGTCTGCGATTCATCCTGCAGCCGCACATGCGTCAGCGTCGCGTCCTCGCCGACATGCACTTCGGTGACAGGGTTGTGCAGATAGGCACCATCGCCCAGCGACATTTCGAGCAGCGTGAGCTTTGCGCCGACGCCAAGCCGGATCGCATGGCGTGGATGGAACGCGACGGATGCGCCTGCGGTGTCCATCGCCAGGCTGACCAGAAGCAGCAACCCGGCATCAACGCCATCGGCTACCGAAAGCGACGCACCGTCTTCCGCAAGCATCGTGTTCAGCGCCACCATCGGTTCGCTGTCCGGATGGGCGAGCGTGCCGAACACCGCATCATCGGCAAATTGGGTGAACCGCAGCGCATTCGGCACCACCGACAGCTCCGAACGGAAGCAGCCATCAACAAATACGATGCGCGGCGCGTCGATCCGCGGCAGGCGCGCGAGCAAGGTCCTGTCGTCGCCGGCCGTGCTTACTGGCCCGTGGAACGCCGCCTCGGCGACCGGCCGCAGGCTGGTGTATTTCCACGCCTCTTCGCGTCGGCCCGATGTACCGCCTGGCAGGCCCGCCCGCCGGAATGCGTCTGCTGCGGCCAGCCGCAACCGAGGATCGCCGGGCAGGCGCGCGCGCAGCCCTTCGAAACGGGCGAGGAAGCTGGCGGCGCCAGTTTGAACAGGTACAGTCACGCTGCCTCCGCGGCCATGCCGGCGTAGCCCTTGGCTTCCAACTCGTGTGCCAGTTCGGGGCCGCCCGAGCGGACTATCCGGCCGCCGGCCAAAACATGCACGCGGTCCGGCACGATGTGTTCGAGCAGGCGCTGATAGTGCGTGATCACGAGCGCGGAAAAATCCGGCCCGCGGAGCACGTTCACGCCATCCGCGACGATCTTCAGCGCATCGATGTCGAGCCCACTGTCGGTCTCGTCGAGGATCGCGAGCCGCGGCCGCAGGATTGCCATCTGCAGCACCTCGTTGCGCTTCTTCTCACCGCCGGAAAAGCCGACATTCACGTTCCGCCGGAGCATGTCGTCCGGCATCGCCAGCCGCTTGGTCTCGGCGCGTGCCATCTTCAGGAACTGCACCGCATCCAGCTCGCTTTCACCCCGCGAGCGGCGTAGCGCATTCAGCGCGGTGCGCAGGAAATTGGCATTGCCCACGCCGGGCAGTTCGACCGGATACTGGAACGCCAGGAACACGCCGGCGGCAGCACGCTCTTCGGGCGCCATCGCCAGCAGGTCATGCCCATCGAACGTCACCGAACCGCCGGTGACCACATAGTCCTCGCGCCCAGACAACACATAGGCAAGCGTCGATTTGCCGGAGCCGTTTGGCCCCATGATGGCGTGCACCTCACCCTGCGGCACCGTAAGGTCGATGCCATGCAGGATCGGCTTGTCGTCGATGGCGGCGGCAAGGCCGCGAATTTCCAGCATAGTCCTTGCGTCCCTTAACCCACGGAGCCTTCCAGACTGACCGCCAGCAGCTTCTGCGCTTCGACGGCGAACTCCATCGGCAGCTCCTTCAGGACTTCCTTGCAGAAACCGTTGACGATCAAATTCACCGCATCCTCTTCCGACAGCCCGCGCTGGCGGCAATAGAACAACTGATCATCGGCGATCTTCGAGGTGGTTGCCTCGTGCTCGACCTTCGCCGTCGGACTGCGGCTTTCGATGTACGGCACGGTGTGGGCGCCGCAGCAATCGCCGATCAGCAGCGAATCACACTGCGTGTGGTTGCGTGCGCCCGCGGCTTGCGGCAGCACACGCACCAGGCCGCGGTACGTGTTGTTGGAACGGCCGGCGCTGATCCCCTTGGAGACGATCGTGCTCTTGGTCCGCTTTCCGACGTGGATCATCTTGGTGCCGGTGTCGGCCTGCTGGCAGTTGTTGGTCACCGCCACCGAGTAGAACTCGCCCACGCTGTCGTCGCCGAGCAGCACGCAGGACGGATACTTCCAGGTGATCGCCGAGCCGGTCTCCACCTGCGTCCAGGAGATCTTGCTCCGCGCACCACGGCACGCGCCGCGCTTGGTGACGAAGTTGTAGATGCCGCCGCGACCTTCCGCGTCGCCCGGATACCAGTTCTGCACGGTGCTGTACTTGATCTGCGCATCGTCGTGCGTGACCAGTTCCACCACCGCGGCATGCAGCTGGTTCTCGTCGCGCATCGGCGCGGTGCAGCCTTCCAGATAGCTCACATAGCTGCCGGCCTCGGCGATGATCAGCGTGCGCTCGAACTGGCCGGTGCTGCGCGCATTGATGCGGAAATAGGTGGACAGCTCCATTGGGCAGCGCACGCCCTTCGGGATGTAAACGAAGCTGCCGTCGGTGAACACCGCCGAGTTCAGCGCGGCGAAGAAGTTGTCCGAAACCGGCACGACCGAGCCCAGATACTGCTGCACGAGTTCGGGGTGATCGCGCACCGCCTCCGAGATCGGGCAGAAGATTACGCCCGCCTTCTTCAGCGTCTCGCGGAACGTCGTCGCCACCGAGACGCTGTCGAACACCGCGTCAACAGCGACCTGCGTGCCCTCCACCGTCTCCGGATCGACGCCCGCCAGGATCGCCCGCTCCTTCAGCGGGATGCCCAGCTTCTCGTACGTCCGCAGCAATTCCGGATCGACCTCGTCCAGGCTCTTCGGCCCGGGCTTCTTTTTCGGTGCCGCGTAGTAGTGAAGGTCCTGATAGTCGATCGGCGCGTGCTCGACACGCGCCCAGTGCGGCTCCTCCATCTGCAGCCAGGCGGCATACGCCTTCAGCCGCCACGCCAGCAGCCACTCCGGCTCCTGCTTGCGTGCGGAAATCAGCCGGATGGTGTCCTCGCTCAGCCCCTTGGGCGCGAGATCCATCTCGATATCCGTCTCCCAGCCCCACTTGTAGCCGGACTGCGTCAGTGACTGGACGGTGTCGAGTGTTTGGGTCGTAGCAGACATCAATACGTCCTATTCGGCGGCAGGAAGGGCGGCGGGTGCTCGCACCGGGAAACGGAAGGCTCGGGGGATCGCGGCCTCCTGCATGTCGGCAAGCGTAATGGTCGATAACGCCTGATGGATCGCCTCGTTCACCGGGTCCCAGCGCCCGCGCATCGGGCACAGCCCCTGGGATTCACATTCCACGGTGGAACCCTCGACGCAGGCCGTCAGCGCGATCGGACCATCCACCGCCGCGATCACATCGGCGATCGGGATGGTGGACAGCGGACGCAGCAGCCGGTACCCGCCCCGCGCGCCGCGCTGCGAGGCAACGAGGCCGCCGGCGGCCAGCGTCTTCAGCACCTTGGCCACGGTGGGCTCAGGGATGCCGGTCGTGGCGGCGATGCCGGGCGAGGTCTGCACGCCCACGTCGCGGGACAGGCGAACCAGCACGACGACCGCATAGTCGGTCAGCTTCGACAGCCTGAGCATGGTCTGCGAAACCCCTTGAAGCTATGGTATTCAGCTAAGCGGACCACCACGGTCCTGATTGGCTGGAAATGGCGTACCGGGTGCGGGCCGTCAAGGGGTTTGTGGTGGTGGATTGGCGCACTTGCCAACACAGGGTGTGTTGGCTCCATCCCCACGTGACACCTCAGCCGCTTCGACTGCCGAGCCCCAACGTGACTGCATGGATCGCCCCGCAGGCAAGAAAGCCCCGTTTCGCCGGAGACCTGGCGGGACGCCGCCACCGCCGTTGCCCATCAGGCGGGCGGGGCGGGGCGTAATGTTGGAGACTTCCGATTGATCGCCCAACACTGCCGCGGCCTGGCTGGTATCGACCCGTGGACGCAACAGGCATTCTGAAGAAGGCGTAACGCGAACGGTCCGCGTGTTAGGACGCGCGCCACCTCCGATCCAGACGCCTCGGGTCGACGGTCGGATTCAGCGAAAAGAGCGTATCGGTGATCCAGGCTTCTTTTCGCCACACGTGCCAGGCCAGACGCTCACCAAGTAAGCGATGCGTGTGGAGCGGCGAGGCCGTGCTTATGAAGACCAGCCGCCGACCCCGAATTCGACCCGGAGTGAGCGTAGCCGCCGAGGCTGGGCCTATTCCAAGCCCGCGCGGCGGAATGCCTCAAGATAGTGCTCGCGGTCGGCGTCCCGTTTGATCGGCATTTGATTGTCGATCCAGGCTAGCGAAATATTGGGCTGCGCCCGCCGAAGCTGCTGCAGTGCGACCTTGGCGACATCGTCCTGTCCGGCCATGCTCGCGGCAGCCGTCAGCACCCGATGGGCGCCAACGAAATCGCTGCGTTGTCGGATGGCCTCGCGCGAAAGACGCATCGCCTCGTCATAGTTGCACCCGATAAACTGGGCGTAGGCGGCGATGCCGTAATAGACCGACGAGAACGGATCGCGCGGACTCAGCCGTAGCGCACGGCGTGCGGCCGCGTTGGCTTCTTCCCACCGTCCGCAGTAGGATAGCGCCAAGCCGTAATAACCTTGCGCCAGCGAGAAGTTTGGATTGAGCTGCAGCGCCAGTTCGAACTCGGCCAGCGAGTCGCCGAAGCGCCGATTGAACAGATAAACGCATCCCAGCGCGTGGTGCGCCCATGGGTCCTCGCTGTCGGCCAGGATCGCCGCCAGCGCCGCGCGCTCGGCGATCGGCACCGCTATCGCCATTTCCTCCCAACCCATATGGGCGCTGAATGTGTAGCTGGTTGCGAGCGCGCCGAGTGCTTGGCCGTAGCACGGATCGATCGCGGTTGCCTTCTCGAGCAGGGCCTGTGCAACGACATTATCTTGCCGTGTCACCCGCCAGTAATGCGACAGCGCCCGCATCACCAGATCCCATGCGTCCATGCTATCCGGCGGCTTGCGCTGGGCGCGAAAACTTTCCGCCGCATAGAGCTGCGGCTCGATTGCCGCGACGATGGCCTCGGTGATCTCGTCCTGCACCGCAAACACGTCGGCGAGGCCGCGGTCGTAGCGCTCCGCCCAGATGTGACCGCCGGTGGCGACGTCGTTGAGTTGTGCGGTAATGCGCACGCGGTCGCCGCCCTTGCGAACGCTTCCCTCGACGACATAGCCGACACCGAGTTCCTCGCCGACTTGCTTCATATGGACCGCCTTGCCTTTGTATGTGAACGAGGAATTGCGCGCGATCACGAAGAACCAGCGTAACTTCGACAGCGCGGTAATGATGTCCTCGGTGATGCCGTCGGAGAAATACTCCTGTTCCGGATCGCCGCTCATGTTGGTGAAGGGAAGCACGGCGATGGCGGGACGGTCGGGCAGCGGCAAGGCAGGGCGCGACTGCTCGGGGACCTTCTGTGGCGGCGAACCAGTGGCGTCTGTCGGCTCAGCGCCGTTTGGCTCCATACGCAAGGCGCCGACGAAGCGGAGGCCCTTGCGCGCAATGGTGCGGATCAGATTTTGGTACTCGCCGCTGTCGCCGATCGCCTTTCGTGCGGCGTTGATACGGCTGGTCAGCGTCGAATCCGACACGTTGCGACCGCCCCAGACGGAAGCGATGAGATCGTCCTTGCTGACGACGCGGTCGCGGTTCCGCAACAGGTAGATCAGCAGGTCAAAGACCTGAGGCTCGACGTGCACCGGAATCTCAGCGCGCCTAATTTCGCGCCGTTCGACATCGATTTCGCAGTTGCCAAAGCAGAAGGTCATGCCCGGGCCAAGAACGCCTGGGACGGGGCGCAGCCGCCCGCCATTCGCGGCAAGATTATCACCCCTGTGTCCCGGGAGCGACTGTCGGGATCGCCAGAAAGCAAGGGCGTCTCACGGACGTATAAAGAGATTCTGGAGATTAAATCATTGCTGTCTGAAAGTCTTGATCGGCCGCACCGTGCATGCTGTTGCCGGTGCCCTCGCTCGGACGAGGGCCAGCATGGAGGAACACGACGATGCCATTGATCGAGGTCCATCTGATCGAAAAAGTCTTCAGCCCAGAGCAAAAGCGCCAGATCATCCAAGATCTGACCGAAGCCATGGTCGCGATCGAAGGTGAGAACATGCGCGGCGTGACTTGGGTGAAGATTTCGGAAGTAACGAGCGGCGAGTGGGGCATTGGCGGCCAACCGCTGACCACCGAGGCCGTCAAGGAGCTTGCCGCCGGCCGCCACGCGGCATGACGTGTATCGGGCGGGCGTCGCCAGTGGGATCGACCACTCGCGATGCTCGCCCATGTGCGCCCGGCTCAGCACGTGCCGGCCCAGTACGATACCGAGGAGAAAGATTTAAGTAAGGCGGACGATCCCCAAGGCCGAATTCATCGCAAAACCCTTTCCGCCGGCACGCGCACCGCATCCGCGCTCCACGGCCCCGGGCCTGCGAAAAACAGGAGGAAAGCCGAAGCGGAATAATACCTCGAGACCACCGCCATTGTGACCTGAGCTGACCTGAACCCCAAAAAAGTATCGGCATGCGCTGAGTGCGGCCTTACTTCATTAGAGCCGCGCTGCCAGGCCGCCAGCATCCCCCGTATATTCAGGCCAGCCGCATGCTCACTCAGAACGCCGATGATCTGCTCCTCGGTGTATCAACGTGGCAGGTCACGTCTGAGCCGAGTCGGCGGCACCAAGCCTGCGATGAGGCCGTCAGCTCCTGGTGGTCGGGAAGCTATCCGCCCGTCAGCACGATCCGCCACATCGGCCGGCTGATACCCCGCAACGCCGGTCAGCCGCAAGAAACCCACATCAACCCATTGCCAGACTGACGAGGTCGCGCGCGGTGTCTCGGCTGATGTCCGGGCAGCACGAGATGAAAATCTCTGTGCCATGGACCGTACCCATTACCTGGCGACAGCGGGCGTACACGCCGTTCTGCATAAGAAATCGATGGAAGTTGATGCCCTCGTCGCGCAGCGGGTCGCACTCGTTCACACTGATTACCACCGGCGGTAGACCCTTGACGTCTTCGCCCTTGGCAAAACTAGGCCAGGCCAGCGGGTCGCGCGCGCGAAATGCCTCGATGCCATAGCCCATGGCACCGCGATTGTGGTGCACGCTAATGAGGATGCCCTCGTTCTCCACCGAGGAGGGATTCTGTGGTAGCGGCCACTCGCCGGCAATGTAGGGACAAAGGGCGTAGAGGCCCTGGACAAGGCCGATGTCACCTTCCTTGAGTAGCTTCATCCCAGTCGCTAACGTCAGGTTGCCGCCGCCGCTCTCGCCGGCGACGATGACGCGGCTAGTGTCTATGCCCAGTTTCTCCGCATTTGCGTGGACCCACTTCAGGCCCGAGACACAGTCGTTGAGACCGGCCGGATAGGGCGCGACTTCCGGTGCCGTCGAAGCGCGCACCGCATTGCGGAAATCGACCATGGCCACTGCGACGCCGTGCGCTGCAATCATCCGGCCCCAGGCTCGGTAATTGCCGTAGTAGCAGGACATCGTCGCCATCCCGCCGCCGTGAATGTAGTACACGCACGGTAGGATCTTGCCGTCCGTCGGTCGGATGAACTGGATGTTGACCGAATTGCCGTCTGGCGAGGAGGTGAACCGCTCGGTGCGGAGACTCAGCCCTGTGGATGGCGCTGTCAGTTCCGTATCCATGGCATCCAGGAACGCCCTTATGCCCTCGGCCCTGGCGGTTGCCAACTCGGTTGCCTCCTCCGCGAGAATCTCCTCGCGGCTCGCGACATTCGTCGGCCTCGGAAGTTCGAATGTGGCGAACACTGCCTTGATACGGGGATCCACCCGCGGATCTAGTGCAAGCTTTGACGCCATGACTTCCTCCCATTTCTGATGGCGCGATCATTGGTTCTGTCGCAACCAAACGGCCCGTACCAAGATCGTTTGTTGGCTGCCTCACGTGCATCGTCTCAATACACGTCCAAGCCGCGGATCTCCTCGACCAGCGCTTCTCCGCGAGCAACGCATCGCATCGGCCAGTCAATTTGCTGCAAACCGCTGTTCGTCCGAGGCTACACCCAATCGAAACCCTTCGTAGCCCCTGGCCGCAACCTCATCACATTTCTTCTTATAGGCGGCGACGCCGCCGACATAGGGCATGAAGACACGGGGCTTGCCTGGGATATTAGCACCGACATACCACGAATTGGCCAAAGGATAGAGAGTACGATCAGCGACTTCGTTATTGTGCTGCACCCAGGTATCCTCTGCATCCTGCTCCGCTTCGATGCGCGTCAGGCCGCGGTCGTGCAGGTACTGGAGGCAATCCGCGATCCAATCCACGTGCTGCTCGCACGCCAGGATCATCTGGCTTTTGACGCCAGGGCTTTGCGGACCGGTGATCATGAACAGGTTGGGGAAACCGGCCACCATCATCCCGAGATAGGTGCGTGGTCCAGCTTCCCACTGTGCCTGTATTGACAGCCCTGCGTCGGTGTGGATGTCGATTGCCTTCATCGCACCGGTCATCGCATCAAAACCGGTCGCGAAAACGATCGCGTCGAGCGCGTACTCGGCATCGGCGGTGCGCAAACCGGTCGGCGTGATCTCCTGGATTGGCTTGCTTCGGATATCGACCAGGGTGACGTTGTCGCGATTGTAGGTCTCGAAATACTCGGTATCGAGTATGAGTTGCTTGGTGCCGATCGGATGGTTGTTGGGGCACAGCAGTTCGGCCGTCTTGGGATCCTTGACCGTAGCGCGGATCTTCCGGCGGACAAACTCCGATGCGGTGTCATTTGACTCCTTGTTGACCAGCAAGTCCGTGTACGAATAGAGAAAGCTGATGCTGCCGCCCTCCGTCCATTTCGCCTCATAGGAGCGGTGCCGCTCCTCTTCGGTCGCTTCGAGCGCGGACTTGACCGGCGGCGGATACCCCGCAATTCCGAACGGCGTGTCGAAAGCGGCGCGCCGGCGCGCCGGATATTCGGCTTTGTGCGCGCGCTCCTTGTCCGGAGGCATCGGCACGTTGCGGGCGGGCAGGCTGAAATTGGCCGTCCGCTGGAACACGTAAAGATGCTTCGCCTGCCTGGCGATGATAGGAATCGACTGGACGCCGGATGAGCCTGTCCCGATCACTCCCACACGCAATCCGGTGAACTCGACTCCTTCATTCGGCCACTGACCGGTGTGGTACCACGTGCCCTTGAAGCTGTCCAAACCGGCAATATTCGGCTTGCGCGGCGTCGAAAGATTGCCTGTCGCCATGATGCAGTAGCGCGCAGTCGCGATGTGGCCCTTATCGGTCTTTACAGTCCATAGATTTGCCGTGCTGTCGAAGACGGCTTCTTTGACGCGGGTGTTGAACTCGATGTCGCAGCGCAGGTCAAAGCGGTCGGCAACGTGGTTGATGTAGCGCAAAATTTCGGGCTGAGTGCCGTAGCGTTCGGGCCAATGCCATTCCCGCTGCAGCTCGTCAGAAAAGGAATACGAGTATTCCAGGCTTTCGACATCGCAGCGGCACCCAGGATAGCGGTTCCAATACCAGGTGCCGCCGACCCCATCGCCAGCCTCGAACGCGCGCACTTTGAGCCCGAGCTTGCGCAGGCGATGGATCGCGTAGAGCCCGCCGACGCCGGCCCCCACGATGATCGCGTCAAATCTTCCGATGTCCGCGGTGCGTTCCGGCATCTCGGAACTCCTTATGGAAGTACTCACTCAGCCGCTGCCTTCACCTCGGCTGGCCCCTGCGCCTTGAGCACCGGCAACACCTCCTTGGCGAAAAGTTTCAGTCCGCGTTCCGACACCTCGTAGGGCATGCCGCCAAAGCGGAAGGCGACATTGAGCTCGAAATCGCCGATCAGCCTGCGGCGCTCCTCGAGCCCACGCAGGATCTTGTCGGGCGTGCCCCAGCTCGCGGCCTGCATGAAGCCGGCGACCGCGCCCTCGAGGCCTCCCTTACGGGCAATTTCGGCCTTCTGCTGGTAGGCGTCGTAGCCCTTCACGGTCTTGAAGTGTTCCCCCAAGAATTCGTAGTGGTAGAAATTACTCTCGACAAATTTCCCTTGGTATCGCCGTGCCTCGTCCTCGCAGGCGGCGAGGTCGGGGCCGCAGACGACGAACTCGGTCAGCATGACATGCGGCTGCGTGGTGCCGTGGAGCCGTCGGTGCAGTTCCCGCCCGCGCTCGATGACCGGCAACCGCATCTCCCAGGGGCGGTCGGCAAACATCACCATGTGCGCGCCAAGCTTAGCGGCGGACACGACGGAATCCTCGCTCGAAGCCACCGCGTAGATACGCCCATCGAACGAGTGCTGCGGCCGCGGGCGGATCTCGATCCGTGGTTGCTTGTAGAATTTGCCGTCGCCTTCGATAAATCCGGTCTTCAATGCGGTGACGATCATCGGCGCCGCTTCGTCGAAGCGCTCGCGCGATTCGTCCATGCTGATGCGGAAAGCGGCGAATTCGCGCCGCGCCAGACCGCGGCCGAGACCCAGGCGCAGTCTTCCCTTGCTCAGCAGGTCGAGCACCGACGCCTGCTCCGCGACCCGCAACGGGTCGTGCCAGGGGACGATGACCGCGGCGGTGCCCAGATCGACGTTCGGGCACGCCGCAGTCAGATAGCTCATCAGCTGGAGGTTGTCGGGGACGAACGAGTAGTCGTTGAAGTGATGCTCGGCCGACCACAGACAGTCGAAGCCGAGGTCGGCGGCGAGCCGCGCGAGGCGAATTTCCTCGTCCCATACGCGCTGGTCGGAACAGTCGTCCCAGCCGTAGCTGGCGAACACCATCATCATGCCGACATCCATCGTACCCTCCGTCGCGTTTAACTTGTCGTACTAAGCCAGCGCCAAGTCACGGTAGCCGTCCGTGGCCGCAGCCTCACAGCGCTCGCGGAACTTGGGGTGGCCGCCGCTGTACCGCATGATCCGGCGGACCTGCTTGCCCTCGACATTGCGATTGATCCCGGTCATCCACGAGTTGACTTCGGCGAACAGCAACCCCTCGCTCGCCTCAATGACATGATCGGTCCAGGCGACGGAGGCCGCCGCGGTGGCCTCGAGGCGGGTCAGGCCGCGGTCGCGGGCAAAGCGGATCAGCCCGGTGACCCAGTCGGCGCTGTACTCGGCGGCGCGCGGGAAGTTGCCCAGCCCGGCATGCGGACCCATCACCATCAGCATGTTCGGGAAGTCGTCGACCATGATGCCGAGGAAGGTCTGCGGGCCGTTCCTCCATTTGTCCTGCAGCGAAACATTGTCGACGCCGCGAATGTCGATGCGGTCGAAGGCGCCGGTGATTGCGTCGAATCCTGTCGCGAAGATGATCATGTCGAATTCATATTCGCACACGCTGGTCGCGATGCCGGTCGGGGTAACGCGCTCGATCGGCGTCTCTGTGAGATCGACCAGCTCGACGTTGGGGTGGTTGTAGACCTCGAAGTAGCCGCTTTCGAGTGGGACGCGGCGCGTGCCGAAGCCGTAGGTTTTCGGAATCAGCTTTTCGGCCACGACCGGGTCTTTGACCCGCTCGCGCGTTTTGCGGGCGACGAAATCGGAGATCAGCCGGTTGGCCTGCCGGTCAACGAGAATGTCGCGGAAATTGCCCATCCAGATGCCGAACCCGGACTCGCCGTAGAGCTTCTGCCAGAACGCCTCACGCTCGGCTTCGGTAACCTCGAGCGCGGAGCGCGGGTCGGCCGTGTGGATGAAGCAGCCGAAGGTCTCCTGGCAGCGCGCGAAGATATCGGTGTAGTTGGCCCGGATGCGGTTCATTTCCTCCTTGGTGATCCTGGCATTGTGCAGAGGCGCGGCCCACTGCGGCGTGCGCTGGAACACCGTCAGGCGCCCGGCCGTCTTCGCCACTTCGGTGATCGTCTGGATGCCGGTGGCACCGGTGCCGATCACCGCGACCCGCTTGCCCGCGAAGCTGACCGGCCGCTTCGGCCAGTAATGGGTATGGAACGACGGACCCTGAAAATCCTTGACCCCGGGAATGTTCGGCAACGTCGCCGCCGACAGCACGCCGACCGCGGTGACCAGAAAGCGGGCCGTGCAGCACCGCCCGTCTTCGAGGGTGATGTCCCAACTGCGCGTGTTATCGCGGTAATGCGCAGCGGCGACGCGGCTCTTGAACTGGATATCGCGGCGCAGATCGAACTTGTCGGCAACGTGGTTCAGGTAACGCTCGGTCTCGGGCTGACCGGCGAAATGCTCTTCCCAGTCCCACTCGTCGAGCAGTTCCTGCGAGAACGAGTAGCCGTAGGTCCAGCTTTCGGAATCGAACCGGGCGCCCGGGTAGCGGTTCCAGTACCAGGTGCCACCCACGCCGGTGCCGGCTTCGAATACCCGTACCGTGAGGCCGAGTTCCCGCAGTTTGTAGAGTTGGTAAAGACCCGAGACGCCGGCGCCGATGACGACAGCGTCGAAATCTACCTGCATTTCGGCCTTTGACTTACGGGTGATCGTCTGTGAGGCAACCATGTCGTCCTCCTTGCGATGATGTCACTCTCGTCATTCGAGGCGGAGTAATCGAACGCTCGCGGACAGGCGCGCAGCCGCCGATTGCATCGCGCGGCAGAGCGGCTCCAACACTTCGGCCTCCAGATCGTGCGAACGCCCCGCACCGGTCAGGATCAGCAACGGCTCCCATGCCGCCGACAGAACCGGTACCGAAATCAGCGTGATCCCCTGAAACATGGTCCCCCGATCGACGGCAAAGCCGGCTTGCTTCGCCTCGGTAACGCGGGCCAGAAACTCGGAAAACGAGGGCTTCTGATACCATGCGACCTGCGAGAACAGTGCTTCGAGTTCGGCCTGGCTACTGTTGCCGAACGCGGCCATGATCATGCCCGATGCTCCGGCCGGTACCGGGGAGGGACGCCCGACAGTGACATATAGGTCGGGTTGGAAGGCGGCGCCCACCCAATCCAATAGCAGCAGTGACGAAGGCCCAACGACTTTGGACAGGTAGACCGAGACGCCGTGGGCATCCGAGACCGCATGCATCAGAGGACGCGCGATGTCCAGCAGGCCGCTTCGCCGCAAAACGCCGTAGGCCAGTTCTAGAATGCGCAAGCTCACCGTGTAGGTGCGTGTCGCTTCGTCATATCCGACAAAGCTCTCGGCTTGCAGCGTACGAAGGATGTTATAGGCTGTCCCGCGATGCAGGCGCGCCGTGCGGGCCACCTCGCTCGCATTCAGCGGACGCTCGGACGCGTGCAGCACGCGGAGAACCTGTGCAGCGGCGACGACTGCACCAACGGGTTTTCCGAGCGGACCGATCTGCGCGATTTCGGCGGACTTGGTGGGCGCGGTCGGCCGCGGTGGGTTATCTTCGATCGCAGCTACCCGTGCAGGCAATGTTCTTTCCGGCCTTCTTTGTGGTCCCACGTATCGAGCGTCGACTGCCATTACGACAATATGTTACCAGCCGCTCCTGGTCAACTCAATCAGAAACATCTGTCTTCAATAGAAGACGAAGCGCGAAAACCCATGATACCGACGATGGTCGAACCGACAGAAGCTGCATCATGACGGAACGGCTCGCCATCAGGCGCGTGCGCGTAGACGACATGGCAGCGATCGCTCGCTTATTCCGCACGACGCGGGAGGCATGCCTGCCCTACCTGCCTGAGCTACATGCACCCGAGGAGGATCTTAGGTTCTTTCGCGAGCGGGTCTTCCGGGAAACTGATATGTGGGTCGCTCAACATCCGCATATCATCGGTTTCATCAGCTACAGAACGGGCTGGGTCGACCATCTCTACGTGCATCCCGATTTTCACGCGCGTGGCACAGGCTCCGCTTTGCTGTCCAAGGCAATGGAGGCTCATGCAAATTTGCAGTTATGGGTGTTCCAGAAAAACGCGACCGCCATCCGGTTCTACGCCGCACGGGGTTTCCGACTGGTAGAATGGACAGACGGATGCGGGAATGAAGAGTGCGAGCCAGATGCTCTTTACGCATGGCACAGATCACCATGAATGAGAGGAACGCGCAGCGCGACCCGCAGCTATGACCTGACCTCGTGCCGGTAGAGGCTCAAAGCCTTCATCACCGGCGCATCGCTGAAGCTGAACAGGAAAGCCGGGCGGTCGCCACTATTGACGTGCTCGCAGAAAGTCCATGTCGGCACTGTGAACACATCCTTGTCTTCCCAATCGAGCCGCTGATCGCCAACGATCGAATAGCCGACGCCATCGACCAGATGATAGTTCGTGCGACAGACGCGTCGCCACGCCTTGGTATTCTCGCCGGGACGCAGCAATTGCATGTGGCAGGAGATCGTCGGCATTACAGGCCCACCGGTCTGCCGGTTCCGGTATTCGAGGACGATCTCCTCGCCAGCGTCTCTGGTATCGGCCAGCCGCTGCAGCGTGGCCCGCATTTCCGCCATCGGATAGTGCCACTGTGAGGCGTTGACGGCCACACCAAAGTCTTGTCTCTCCTGGTGGTATTCTTCGTAGAACCCGGCCTCGAGCATCCCCACCAGCGGAGTGTCGAGGCCGTCGAGCCAGATCATCGGTGAATTGGTGTCGTTCGCGTGGTCGTGCCATGACCAGGCAGGCGTGAGGACGAGGTCGCCGGGGTTCATCGGAAGGCGCTCACCGTTCACGACCGTGTAACCGCCGCGGCCCTCGATGATCAGGCGAAGTGCCGCCGCGGAATGGCGATGCGCGCGGGCGATCTCGCCTGGCATCACGATCTGGATGTTGGCGACGAGCGTATTGCTGGCCGGTCCTGGCAGGTTGGGGTTGGTCAGGCGCAGAACCCGTCGTTCGGCCTGCTGGGTTCCAACCAGCTCGGCGGCTCGCATAGCCTGCGGCCGCAGATCGCGCCAGCGCCATAGGTGGGGCACGGCCTCGCTGCATGGCTCGGTACTGATGCCGCCGCCAATCCAGGCCGGCGTCACATGTTGTGCTCGCAACTGCGCGTAGTAATCCTGCAATTCTTCTGGCGAAGCCTGGATGTCGGAAAGCTGCATTGGAGATCCTCCCCCTCTGCCGGCTGTGCCGATCGCCTGTCCAGGAACGGCCAGGCTCAGGCCAGCGCCGCGCGTACCGCCGCCAGCCGTGCCAGCGATGCCAGCACCTTCGGCTGATCATTCGTCAGATGGCGCACGAGTATCTCAGTGTACCCGATCTGCCCGAAATTATGAAACTGCTCCGCGACTTCCTCGACCGATCCCGCGATCAGGGCGTCTGGCGGCATGCCGCGATATCCCCGGCGGAGCGCCTCTTGCAACACGGTCTGCGCTTCGGACGACGACTCCCCGACGTAAATGTCGCGACGTAGGACGACGGCGCCAGGCCCTTTGCCGTACGCGATGCAGCGCTCGCGATATACATCGGCTTGCACGCGTGCCTCGTCGGGCGTGAGGCCTGGGCTTGCGATCCAGCCTTCCGCCAGGCGTGCGGCGCGGTCGATGGCCGGCGGAGCGCTCGCGCCGATCCAGACCTCGACGGGTTCAGCCGGACGCAGCGCCAGGCGCGCTTCGGCAATTCGGAAGCGTCCGGACGAACTCACCGTTTCACCCGCCAGCAGACGCCGAACGATGTCGAGCGCTTGCTCGAAAGCCGAAGGACGAGTTTTGAAGTTGGCGCCCATCGCCGTGAACCGGTCATCGCCCCAGCCGAGCCCGCATTGCATGACGAAAGGGCCCTTGGCGATAGCGGCCAGTGTCCCGATCTGCTCCGCCACCAACACAGGGTGCCACAACGGGAGCAGGAACAGGCAACCGGCCGGAGCCGCGCCCCACTCAGCGAGGAGCCGCCCGAGCATCGGCGTGTTCTGATAATATGGCGTGGGCGACACGTGCTGATCACCGACAAACAGAGAGTTGAGCGATGCACGGCGGGACGCCGCGGCTCGCTCGATCATCCAGCGCGCCCCCTGACGCGGATCTTTCAAGTCCGGGTGGTTGCTTGTCAGCGAGATCCCGACCCTCATTGCCTCACCCTTTCTCGCCGCTTGATCTTCGATCAGAGCCGAACTCTCCGGCCAAGCCAAGGGCAGGTTGGGTTGCCGCGCCGCGGCGGCCTGCCGCTCCGCGACATTCTCCGAACCGGAGCTGGCACCGCATCTGTTGCTATGCCTCTACTGGGGGACAGCTCGTGGCTACGACCAGTCCCAAGCTGGCGCAGAATTTGACAGAACCCGGCGGCGCTGACGGGCTGGAGCGAGGTAGAAGCGGTTGAGCTGGGTGTCATGTCGCCAAGGGTGCCCAGATTCTAATCGTTCTCGCGTGGAGGGATGACAAGTGGAAAGAACGGCTCTGGTACTTGGGGCGGGTATAGTGGGCGTCTCGGTGGCAGTGCACCTTCGCCGGCGAGGTTGGGATGTCGTGTTGGTGGACCGCCAGGGACCCGGCGAGGGTGCCTCGTTCGGCAATGGCGGGCTGATCCAGCGCGAAGCGGTCTATCCCCACCCGTTTCCGCGCGCGCTCGCCGAATTGCGGCGCATCGCGCGCAACCGCGCAGTGGACGTGGTCTATCATCCATTGGCGCTGCCCCGCGTTGCCACACCTCTGCTGCGATACTGGTGGCACTCGGCGCCGGAGCGCTACGCACGCGCGGTGCTCGGCCACTCCCGTTTGATTGCAACCTGCCTTAACGAGCACATGGCTCTCGCGCGTGAGGCGGAGGCCACGGATCTCCTGCGTCCGATCGGCTGGCTGCAGCTCTACGGCACCGGGGTGGGTCTTGAACACGCGATGTCGAGGGCCGATGCGGCGCGGCGCGAATTTGGCGTCAACTACGTCGCACTCGATGGTCCAGCTCTCGCCCAGGCTGAGCCGCACCTGCTGGCCGAAAGGGAAGGCGCGATCCACTGGACGGATCCCTACTCGGTCAGCGATCCGCACGCACTCACTCTGGCCTACGCGCGCCTGTTGACCACGCAGGGCGGCGTTATCGCGACCGGCGATGCGCGCGGCCTGCAACGGACTGCCTCCGGTTGGCGGGTAGAGACCACGGACGGACCGATGGAGGCCGCGCAGGCGGTGGTGGCGCTCGGCGCAGCGTCCACGGAGGTGACGCGGCAATTCGGCTATGCGCCGCCGCTCTTCGGCAAGCGGGGCTACCACATGCATTACAGCCTGCGAGGCAACGCCGTGCTGAACCGTCCGTTGGTGGATTCGGACACGGGGTTCGGGCTGATGCCAATGCGGCGGGGGATACGCCTTACAACCGGCGTTGAATTTGCCCGCACCAATGCGCCGCCGAGCACCGTTCAGTTGCAACGCGCCGAGCCGATCGCACGGGCTTTGCTGCCGCTGGATCGCCGCGTCGATGCGACGCCGTGGATGGGCGTTCGTCCGGCTCTCCCGGACATGCTGCCGGTGATCGGCCGCGCACCAGCCCATGACAATCTGTGGTGCGCCTTCGGCCATGCACATCAGGGTCTGACGCTTGGCCCGTCCACCGGGCGGCTGCTGGCCGAGATGATGTCGGGTGAGGCGGCGTTTCTGGATCCCGAGCCCTATCGACCGGGCCGGTTCTGACGGCTGCTCTCACACGCCAAAAAAGCGCGGCGGATCGCGGCCACCTAACACCGCCACGTGGACGGTCACCGAGGCGGGCTACTTACCCACAACTCTCAGACCATCCACCAGGATACGACTTAGGCACAAGCCCTTGGCCGCAGCCCAGGCAGCGATCGTTTCGGCGAAGAAGTGGGAAGCCCACCGATAGCCCGAACAACGCACCACTATTGCCGTGGTCTGCTCATCATTCGGCTGCGTCAATCAGATCGTCATCAAACAGACGGTAGTAGGTTCGGCCCAACTGCTTCGCTCCGCAAGCCTCATACATCTTGCGTGCTGCAGTGTTTGCCGAGTCAGTGGTCCACTCCAACGCCGAAAACCCCTCGTCGATAGCGAGACGTGCCGCAGCTTTCATGAGCGTCCGTGCCACACCACATCGCCGCGCACTCTGTGTGACATAAAGATCACGGATAAAGAGCGATCGAGTCAGCTCGAATGCCGGGAAGGTCACGTTCATCACCAGCGAGCCGGCGAACGTTTCGTCCGCCACGGCGATAAGGACACGCGGAGCGAAGGCGTTGACGAGTGGCTGGCAGGCTAGAGTGGCCGCTGCATACGCAATTCGGTCTGATACGGGGCGTCCGTAATGACTCTGCATCTCTAGGAAGAGATCCGTGAGTCCAGGGATGTCAAATTCAGATGGGCGGCGCACTACGATGTGCTCCGAATATGCCACATCGGGGAGAGTAGAATGCGGAATCGTTCTATATTGCATATTACTCACAGTCAACAAGTAAGACGACATTCCTATTGTACTTTCCCAAAGCCGGTGCTACGCTCGGGGCATGAAACGAGATGGACGCGGTTTTGATCATCAGACGCTGGAAGCCATTCGATTGATGGCGGTCGAGCGGGTGCGGGGCGGAGAGCGGCCATCCTCGGTGGTGACTTCGTTCGGCTTTCATCGCACGACGATCTACAAATGGCTCAAGGCGGCGTCACGCCCTGGAGTGGGACTGAAAGCGCTGCACGCCAGGCCGGCAACGGGGCGACCACGCAGCTTGACGCCGGGGCAGGAGCAACAGGTGTTTCGCTGGATAAACGGCCGCGATCCGCGTCAGTATGGGCTGGATTTCGGCTTGTGGACGCGGTCTGTAGTGGCCGACCTGATCGAGCGTAAATTCAACATTCGGCTTGGCGTGACGGCGGTGGGGGCGTTGCTCGCCAAGCTGGGACTGACGCCGCAAAAGCCACTGCAACGGGCTTACCAACGCGATCCGGACGCGATCGAGGCATGGCGGCTCGAGCGGTTTCCTGCCATTGCCAGACAGGCAAAAACCTCAGGTGGTGAAGTCTATTTCTGGGATGAGTTTGGGTTTCGTGCCGATACCGTGCACGGCAAGACCTGGGGCAAGAAGGGTGAGACACCTGTGGTCGAACGGCCTGGTCAGCGGCAATCGATCAGCGCGGCCTCGGCGGTGAACGCCCGTGGCGCATTTTGGTATTGCACCTACCATGGTGGACTGACGGCCGAGTTGTTTGTCACCCTGCTGCGGCGGATGATGCGGCGTCGTTCGAAGCCGGTTCATTTGGTGGTCGACGGACTTCCCGCGCACAAGACCGCGCTGGTGAAGGCCTATGTCGCATCCACGAAGGGCATGCTGACGCTGCATTTCCTCCCCGGCTATGCGCCTGAACTGAACCCCGATGAACTGGTCTGGAGCCACATGAAACGCACCGGTGTGGCGAGAGCACCGCTGCGGCGCGGCGAGAAGCTGCAGGAAAAGATCGAAGCACAACTTAGCGCTATCAAGCGCATGCCACGGTTGATACGGTCATTCTTCAAGGCGCCGAGTGTCTCCTATATTACCGACTTGTGAGTAAGGTACTTAAAGCCCCTCTCAATTCGTTGTTGCTATCATCCGCCAGAGATCGCAGATTCCAAGTATTTCGCTAATGTTCGCCACTCCACCAATTCGCAAAATCACTTCACCAAGAAGCGCGCGGCCTCGTCAGGCCAATAGAGAGGCCTCCTGTATGACTCTCGCCGGCAAACATGGAGCTCGCTCTGCACATGCGACAACGATACGCCGTCTCGGTCGATGCTACTACCAGCTTGGTTTCGAATATTTGCTTGCGCATTTATGGCGACCGCGGTCCGCCCGCACTCATCCACGAGTTTAAATGGTTAGCCACTGGTGCCACTGCGTATCAAACGCCCGGTCTGCCCTATATAAAGTTCGTCCGTTTCGATATTTCTGGCGATAACATCGTCGAACTGCGGAGCTACGGTAATACGCAATCCTTCCCTGGCCACCAAAGAGCCAGGGCGCCGGTTTGCGACCGCGCTACCGATGGCGTCCATCACGCCATCGTCGTGAGTGGGATCATGGTGGAAAAGGACCAGTTGCTTTACTGCAGCCGCGTCCGCGAGACGTACTCCCGCCTGCCAGGTCGAATGTCCCAGGCCAACGCGAGATTGATATTCTTCATCAGAGTAACTAGCGTCGTAGATCATGATGTCTGCGCCGGCAACGAATTGCAGCAGGTTCGTGTCGATGCCATGGTCTGGATGTTCGGTATCGGTAATGTAGCAAATGCTTGACGCACCCCAGCTGATCCGGTAGCCAACCGCGTTTCCAGGATGGCGCAGGCTGGTCGTACTTACCCAGAGCCCAGGATGGAGTTGTAGTGCATCCCGTGGAGCGAAATCATGGAATTCAGTTTGAGCACAGAATTTCGTATGGATATCAGGCATAACCGGTGCTTGCCAACTATGAATTAGTGCTTTGACGATGCTGTTCGGAGGCGCAAGATGGCCAGCCCAAAATCGAATTCGCGCCCGCGTGTCGAACATGGGTGCAAAAAACGGCAGCCCACATATGTGATCGAAATGTGTATGACTTAGCAGAATGTCGGCGTTTGCAGGCACGCCAGCGGCGGCCAGCGTGCGGCCGAACTCCCGCAATCCACTGCCGGCGTCGAGGATCAACAAATGCGGACCGCAACGTAGCTCTACGCAGACAGTATTCCCACCATATCGCACAGTTGCCGCACCTGGCGTGGGTAGGCCGCCACGCACGCCCCAGAACTCAAGGATCATTCGACTGTCATGCTCGACTGCGGGCGTGCACGTTGCCATCAGCTTCACTCCTTCCGCCTTCACCCACCCAACGCCTGCCGCAAACGAGATGTCGTACGTTTGTTTCAGCGCGGCACCCTGCTTTACCGGGTCCATCGGTTGGATGGTTTGTAATAGCCGATGCTTCTTGGATCGAGACGGTAGGATCCATTTCGCTTTGGTCGACTTTGCCCTACTCCGCTTCGTCAGTATTTGCGCGTGAGATGGGGCCCGTATTTCGGGTGCCGCTTAATACGTGGGACAGGCGACGTACCTGAGCGCCATGAAGTCCGTCATCCATGAGAGTGAACGGCTTCGAAGTTCCTGCATTTTCCGCGTCCCTTGTCCGAAGAAGGTGGCGGATTGTTTGTAACTCACGAGTTCGTGATAAGACAAGGGTATAGTCACAAACGCGTGATCACTTCTTCGATCTCCACAGGTAATGTAACGTACAGGGAATGGTTTGCGCAGATACTCATTGCCCGATAGCTCAGATTGACGCCAGCGCCCGGTCAGTTTGGGTGTGCGACACCAAAGGCCACTATCCGGTCCAGCCGGCAGGCACGCGAGACGATCGAAATGTTTGGCGGTGGCATTAAACCCAATTCAAGGCCGCTCGTGCAGGCTGCTGCTACTCTTCCTGGAACAAAACAAGCCCGCGTTACCCTGGCATACCATAGACAAATCAAGAACGTACGCCGCGAAGTGAAAGGCGCGAGGGGTCAGTTGTTATCCAATCTCCAACATCCCTGTGTCGAACTGAAGGTGATGGAGGCACTCCTCCACTATGTTGGCGGCGCCGCGTGCGGGAATTGTAGGAGTTTACTGGCGTCACTCCTATGAAGCAGACTTGCGTGAAGCTGTAGAGAACTAATAGGGATGTTCGGCTGGGTAATTCTCGGAAAATAAGCCCGAAGAGGGGGAGGAAAAATGCGACGTATCATTCTGACGACTGCGCTGGTAGCGCTCGCGCCTTTCGCGTACGCACAACCGAACACAGGACCAATGGGCGGAACGGACGCTGGACGGGCAGGACCAGTAGTTACCAATTGGGTGACGAGAGCGCCTGACCCTGAAAATTGTGGTACGCCCGACGAGCCCAGACCGTGCCCGCCAATGCCGCGCCATCCGCTACCGTACTTTCCCGGGAGTCGGCAGCAACCATAGACCAAGCGAACTGGACCATCAGCAGATGATCGAGAGGGACGGAATGGCCATCTCGACAACCAGCCGCTTGCGCGGGAAGCAACGGCTCTGGCCGGTGGGTACTCATCGGCGGCGCCGAACTGCCGATAGGCGCTCGCCTGATAAAAGCAGCGAGCCAGAAAGGCGTCCGTTCAGCCAGGTCGAGTGACATCCCTTAGCCGCTGCATGAGTTTTTGGTCTGTGCCAGCGGCGCTCGACCGATGGCACGGGCACGCGAGGCTTCGCTGACTCACAGCGGGGGGCTCGATCTCCTGACTTCTGATCGCTTACGAAAGCAACCCCTTGGCCGCGCCGCTCGCGAGACGAAGAGCGCCGGCCGACTGGCCCCGACACGAAGCTACGCTAATAGAAAATGCAGGAACAACCTGATCGAGCAGGACCACCAGCAGCATAAAGCCACGCATCGGTCCAGTGCTCGGATTCAAGTGGTTCACGGCTATGGCTGCGACAATTTGCCGGCATCGAACTGCAGCGCCGAATCCACAAGAGTCATTCCAAACTCGGCAAAGTGCGCCTCAAAGTGCGCCGACTGGAATGCGGTGCTGGCGGCGGAGCCGCCCCGCGATACAAAGCCGCGGCCAAGCCCGGATCAGGCCTGACGCCGGCCGCGCCAGACCCTTACTCCGTCTGTGCGCTTATGCCCAGACACTCGAACTGGTCGGAAGGGGCAGTTGCATGCCGATTGACAGAGAAGGTGCAGGGGAATCGGATAAGGCCGCTTTTCGCGTGATGGCCATGGTCGGGGTTCGTTTCCAATCGGTGAGGACCGCTGACCAGCTTGTCCGGGACACCACGCGCAACGCGCACGTCGCCCGTTCAGAAGATGCCTGCAACACACGGAAAGCACGGAGGACGCGATGCCTCACTTCCAACACGGCCGCAGCAGCCTGCTCAACGTCGGCCGCGATCACGGGTGGGTTCTTTCGCTTCGAGACGACGACACTGTTGACCGCAAAGGAAGCCGAGCCGGCGATGACGCAGGCCAACAAACCAAGACCCAATATAAGCCACCACGCGCTTGACACGGCCGAAATCCGTGCCGCTGGCTAAAGCGCACAACCAATCGATTGCGCGGCCAACCGGACATTATCATATCCGTAATGAACGGGTTGGATGGATTGGACTTGTACTACCTCCAACGTGGTTAACGCGACCACCATCTTCAGCCGGCGCCCCCGAGGGGCATGCGAGCCAAAGCGGACCCCGAGTATCGGTCCGATCCGACCGCGCCCTCACGACGACGGCGAGGGACTACGCACGGAGCATCCTGTAAATGGGAGGAGCAACAAGATGAACATAAGCATGAACTCGAGACGCATTGTTGCAGCCGCCGCCTTAGCGTTCGCGGCGGCCATGCCCGGCCGGCTGCATGCCCAACAGACCACAGCGCAGGCGATCCAGATCGGTGATAGCGATCTTGGCGGCGTCGTCGCCGGTGCAAACGGACCGGAAGCGGGCGTCTGGGTGATTGCCGAGACGGCCGATCTTCCGACCAAACTCGCCAAGATCGTTGTTACCGACGACCTCGGGCGTTACGTAATACCCGATCTGCCGAAGGCAAAATACACCGTGTGGGTTCGCGGCTATGGTCTCGTCGATTCGGCGAAAGTGCAGGCCGAACCCGGCAAGACCGTGGACCTGAAGGCCACACCGGCCCCGAGCCCGGCCGCGGCAGCGGAATATTATCCGGCGGTCTATTGGTATTCGCTGCTGGAAATTCCAGACAAGAGCCTGTTCCCCGGTACCGGCGCCAACGGCATGCCGGCTGATCTGAAAAGCCAAGGTCAGTGGCTCGACATAGTCAAAACCGACGGCTGCTACACCTGCCACCAGCTGGGGGACAAGGCTACGCGCACATTGTCGCCTAGCCTCGGCAAGTTCGAATCCTCTGCGGACGCATGGGAACGGCGCATTCAGTCAGGGCAGGCCGGCGCCAATATGGCCACGAACATTGGCAAGCTCGACACGCAACGCGCGTTGAAGTTGTTTGGAGCATGGACTGATCGCATCGCCGCCGGGGAGCTGCCCACGATCCAGCCGCCGCGGCCGCAAGGTGTCGAACGCAATGTCGTCCTCACAGTGTGGGATTGGGCGACACCCAAAGCATATCTGCATGACGAGATCTCGACCGATCGGCGCAACCCGACGGTCAACGCCCACGGCCTGATCTACGGATCCACCGAGCTCAGTACCGATTTCGTGCCGATCGTCGATCCGATGAAGAACGCGAAGAGCCAGATCAGACTGCCGGTCCTCGACCCAAATACTCCCAACACTGCAGACGATCCGATCCTGGCGCCTTCGCCCTATTGGGGTACGGAGGCCATTTGGAACGGCCAGGCCAATATTCACAACCCGATGTTCGACGCCCAAGGCCGGGTCTGGTTTACCGCCAGGATCCGTCCGCCAGACGATCCAGCCTTTTGCAAGTCCGGATCGGTCCAACCCTCTGCCAGGCTGTTCCCGCTGCAGAAATCAGGGCGGCAGGCAGCGATGTACGATCCCAGGACCGGAACGTTCGCGCTGATCGATCTGTGTTTCACGACCCATCATCTGCAGTTCGCCCGCGATGCCAACGATACACTGTGGTTCAGCAGCGGTGGTGCCAGTGACGTTCTCGGCTGGCTCAATACCAAAATGTTCGACGCCACTGGCGACGCACAGAAGTCGCAGGGTTGGACCGCCTTTGTCCTCGACACAAACGGCAACGGCAAGCGTGACGACTACGTCGAACCCAACCAGCCGGTCGATCCGAGCAAGGACAAGCGCATCGTAGCCGGCCTCTACGGTATCGCCCCCAGCCCGGTCGATGGTTCGATCTGGGGGTCGGTACTGGGGTTTCCCGGGGCGATCGTCCGGGTGAACCCGGGGGCAAATCCACCGGCGACCGCATTAACCGAGATTTATGAACCGCCGGGCGACGGCTACTCGCCGCGTGGGATGGATATCGACAGCAATGGCGTTGCCTGGATCTCGCTGGCGAGCGGCCATCTTGCCAGCTTCGACCGGGCAAAGTGCAAGGGTCCTCTCAACGGACCGACGGCCACCGGCAAGCATTGCCCCGAAGGGTGGACGCTCTATTCATATCCGGGACCGCAGTTCAAAGGCGTGACTGCTTCGGGCAGCGCCGAGGCCAGCTATTTCACGTGGGTGGATCAGTTCAACACGTTCGGCCTAGGCAATAATGTGCCGATATCCACCGGTAACGGAAACGATGCGCTGCTTGCGTTGGTAGATGGAAAATTCATTGTTCTGCGCGTCCCCTACCCGATGGGCTTTTACGCCAAGGGTTTGGACGGGCGTATCGACAATCCGAATGGCGGGTGGAAGGAGCGTGGTCTCTGGTCGACCTATGGCACACGAACGCCGTTCCATGCCGAGGGCGGCAAGGGCACAACGAGCAAGGTTGTCTATTTTCAATTGCGCCCCGATCCGCTGGCGCGATAACAGTCGCTCCAATCTGCGCTGTCGAGGATATCGATGAGGGACTGCCCGAAGATGGGGGAGTCCACAGCCAACACGGTGCCGACCACATGACCGGGATCAGCAGCTTTCTCCAGGGTGATCCAAGCTTCACCTCGCCGCACGCCACACGTGGCAGGCCAAACGCTTACCCTTATTACGCCGATCCAGCGGGTAGAATGCTCCGTGACCATAGCTCCAGGTGACGAGAACAGCGGTCCCGGAGAAATGGGTGGGATCGTTGGTTGCGGGGGCAGGATTTGAACCTGCGGCCTTCAGGTTATGAGCCTGACGAGCTACCGGGCTGCTCCACCCCGCGTCCATGGCGAAGCCCCCGGGGATTGCCCCGGGGGTCTGGGCGGATGGGCTGGAGGACCTGGCGGCGACCTACTCTCCCGTGCCTTGAGACACAGTACCATGGGCGCTGGGGGTTTTCACGGCCGAGTTCGGGATGGGATCGGGTGCGGGCCCCCCGCCAAAGCCACCAGGTCGTCCAGCCCATCCGAAGTCGGGCTGAATTAGGTTCTGGGTTACCCTCGGGCTTGTCCCAAAGGTCTGTTGCGTGCCGATCCCCGAGTTCAAGCCCGGGGACAAGGCTGAGGATGATTTCCATGCATGGTGTCATCTCGAGCTCTATCGGGCGATTAGGACCGGTCAGCTCAGAGCGTTGCCGCCCTTACACACCCGGCCTATCAACGTGATGGTCTATCACGGCCCTCGGGGAGACCTGGTTTCGAGGTGGGTTTCCCGCTTAGATGCTTTCAGCGGTTATCCCGTCCGCACATAGCTACCCGGCCGTGCCGCTGGCGCGACAACCGGTGCACCAGAGGTGCGTCCATCCCGGTCCTCTCGTACTAGGGACAGATCCTCTCAAGTCTCCTTCACCCACGGCAGATAGGGACCGAACTGTCTCACGACGTTCTAAACCCAGCTCACGTACCACTTTAATCGGCGAACAGCCGAACCCTTGGGACCTGCTCCAGCCCCAGGATGTGATGAGCCGACATCGAGGTGCCAAACCTCCCCGTCGATGTGGACTCTTGGGGGAGATCAGCCTGTTATCCCTAGAGTACCTTTTATCCGTTGAGCGATGGCCCTTCCACGCGGGACCACCGGATCACTATGGCCGACTTTCGTCTCTGCTCGAGCTGTCACTCTCGCAGTCAGGCGGGCTTGTGCCATTGCACTCAACAGCCGATGTCCGACCGGCCTGAGCCCACCATCGCGCGCCTCCGTTACATTTTGGGAGGCGACCGCCCCAGTCAAACTGCCCACCATGCAGGGTCCCGGACCGGGCTGACCGGTCTCGGTTAGACGCCAGAAAAACTCAGGGTGGTATTTCAAGGTTGACTCCACCAAAGCTAGCGCCCCGGCTTCAAAGTCTCCCACCTATCCTACACAGAGTTTTCCTGGCGCCACTGCAAAGTTGCAGTAAAGGTTCATAGGGTCTTTCCGTCTGACCGCGGGTACCCCGCATCTTCACGGGGAATTCAATTTCGCTGAGCCGATGCCGGAGACAGTGGGGAAGTCGTTACGCCATTCGTGCAGGTCGGAACTTACCCGACAAGGAATTTCGCTACCTTAGGACCGTTATAGTTACGGCCGCCGTTTACCGGGGCTTCGGTTCGGAGCTTGCACCCCTCCCCTTAACCTTCCGGCACCGGGCAGGCGTCAGACCCTATACGTCGTCTCTCGACTTCGCAGAGCCCTGTGTTTTTACTAAACAGTCGCCACCCCCTGCTCTGTGCCACCCGCCACCGGTTGCCCGGCGACAGGTCTCGCTTATCCCGAAGTTACGCGAGCAATTTGCCTAGTTCCTTCGGCATCGTTCTCTCAAGCGCCTCGGTATTCTCTACCAGTCCACCTGTGTCGGTTTCGGGTACGGTCTCGTCGCTGGAGCTGTTTCCTGGAACGATCCACGAGCCCGGGCAATCCGATAAGCCCGGACAAGACTTCACGTTCGTCACTTCCAGCAGGCCCAGGAATGTTAACCTGGTTCCCATCGACTACGGCTTTCGCCCTCGCCTTAGGGGCCGGCTCACCCTGCGCGGATTAACCTTGCGCAGGAACCCTTGGACTTTCGGCGACAGAGTTTCTCACTCTGTTTGTCGCTACTCATGTCAGCATTCGCACTTCCGATACCTCCACCGCCCCTCACAGGTACGGCTTCGCAGGCTTACGGAACGCTCCGCTACCGCGTGTATCGCCCAATTGCTCGAGCAACGCACACCCGCAGCTTCGGTACGTGGCTTTAGCCCCGTTACATCTTCGGCGCAGGATTTCTGATTAGACCAGTGAGCTATTACGCTTTCTTTAAAGGATGGCTGCTTCTAAGCCAACCTCCTGGTTGTTTTGGAATTCCCACATCCTTTCCCACTTAGCCACGATTTTGGGACCTTAGCTGGCGGTCTGGGCTGTTTCCCTCTCGACGACGGACCTTAGCACCCGCCGTCTGTCTGCCGCGCTATACTCTTCGGTATTCGGAGTTTGGTTAGGTTTGGTAAGTCTTTGGGACCCCCTAGCCCATCCAGTGCTCTACCCCCGAAGGTAAACACACGACGATCTACCTAAATAGATTTCGCGGAGAACCAGCTATTTCCGAGTTTGATTGGCCTTTCACCCCTAGCCACAGCTCATCCCCGACTTTTTCAACAGGCGTGGGTTCGGCCCTCCAGTGGGTGTTACCCCACCTTCAGCCTGGCCATGGCTAGATCACTCGGTTTCGGGTCTTCTGCCCGCGACTGAACGCCCTGTTCAGACTCGCTTTCGCTGCGCCTTCGCCTATCGGCTTAAGCTTGCCGCGAACAGAAACTCGCTGACCCATTATACAAAAGGTACGCCGTCACGGTACCAGGGCTTGCACCCATCGCCCGCTCCGACTGCTTGTAGGCATCCGGTTTCAGGTCTCTTTCACTCCCCTCGTCGGGGTGCTTTTCACCTTTCCCTCACGGTACTTGTTCACTATCGGTCACCAGGGAGTATTTAGGCTTGGAGGGTGGTCCCCCCATGTTCAGACAGGGTTTCACGTGCCCCGCCCTACTCAAGGATCTACAGGTCTCTACGCATACGGGGCTGTCACCCGCTATGGCCGGACTTTCCAGACCGTTCTGCTTCTCAACTGTAGACCACTGGCCTGTTCCGCTTTCGCTCGTCACTACTCGCGGAATCTCGGTTGATGTCTTTTCCTCCGGGTACTGAGATATTTCAGTTCCCCGGGTTCGCCTCGCCACACTATGGATTCATGTGGCGATACCCCAAAGGGGTGGGTTGCCCCATTCGGACATCCACGGATCAACGCCTGCTCGCGGCTCCCCGTGGCTTTTCGCAGCGTGCCACGTCCTTCATCGCCTCCTGGTGCCAAGGC
>CAWEVI010000010.1:0-2500 GCA_963812475.1 uncultured Alphaproteobacteria bacterium | reverse complement strand
GTGCGCGATGTTGAACTCACCCGGATCGGTGCCCGGCGCGCCCCACGACATCAGCAGCCTGCCGTCGGGCGAGAACTTGTGCACGCGCGAATTGCCGTAGCCGTCGGAGACATAAATGTCGCCGTGGGGCGACATCGCGGTATGCGTGCAGCGATGGAACGGCTCGCCGCTCATGTAGGGCGCGGGCTTGCCGGGAATGCCGAGCGTCAGCAGCACCTTCCCTTCAAGCGTGCACTGGCGGACGGTGTGATCGCCATCGTCGGTCAGCCAGATCGTGTCATCCGGCGCCATGAACACGCCGTGCGCACGCGGAAAAACGCCCTCGCCCCAGGAGCGCAGGAAATTGCCGGCGCGATCGAACACGATCATCGGGTGCTCGCCGCGATTGAATACGTAAACGTTGTCGTTCTTGTCGACGCCGACCGAGCCGATCTCCTTGAACGACCAGCCGGGCGGCAGCTTCGCCCAGTTCTCGACCGGCTCATACGTATATTCGCCGCTGCCGACGGTCACCATTTTTCGTCCCCCCTTTTGCTTCGGTCACCCCGGGCAGCTTGTCACGAAGCCCAACCGCGTGCCAGTCACAGCGCCGTTCACTCCGCCGCACGCCGTTCCTCTGCGTCCCGAAACCGCGTGCGCAGCGCATCCCATTCCGTTGCACCGACACGGTTGAATGCCTCGCGAACGGTCATGTCGCTGCGCGGCACCGGATGGATGTGGTGCGCCTTCAATTCGGCCAGCACCTCGTCGCACGCGCCGATCACCGCTTTCAGCAACAGCCCCGGAACGATCGCCAGGCGGTATCCCATTTCCTGCGCACGCAGCAGGTCGATCTCCGGCGTCTTGCCGCCGCGCACCACGTTCAGCAGGCAGGGCCCCGCGACCAGCTTCGGCACCGCGGCAAGCTCATCCATCGTCTGCGGCGCCTCGACGAATGCCATGTCGGCGCCGGCGGCAAGCGCCGCGTTGGCCCGCGTCACCGCCTCGTCCAGTCCCGCCACGGCGCGGGCATCGGTCCGCGCGATGATCAGGAAATCGCGGTCGCGCTTTGCAGCCACGGCGGCGCGGATCTTGGCGATGTAGTCTTCCCGGGACACGATCTCCTTGTCGTCGAGATGGCCGCATTTCTTCGGCGACACCTGGTCCTCGATGTGTATCCCGGCAACGCCGCGCCGCTCGTACTCCTGCACGGTGCGAAACACGTTCAGCTCGTTGCCGTAGCCGGTGTCGGCATCGGCGATCACCGGCACGTCCACCGAGCGCACGATGCGGGCGGCGTTCTCCACCATCTCGCTCATCGTCAGCAGGCCGAAATCGGGGTAGCCGTGCGACACGGATGTGCCCGCGCCGGTCATGTACACCGCGGGAAATCCCGCCTGCGCCACCAGCTTTGCGGTCAGCCCATCATAGGCACCGGGTGCGACCACCATCGCATCACCCCGCAGCAACGCACGCAATCCTGTGGCACCGGTCATGGCGATTCTCCCATCCGTCGCATGACGCGATGCTAGGCGATACACGCGGTCACGGAAACTGCCGCCCCGCGTCGCCTCTTGGCATTGGCGCCGCGCGGGTATTGTATTGCGACAACGGCACAGGAGCGCGACGATGTCCGACTTCCCGAAATTTGTGCAGATCAACGAGGAAGGTCCGCGTGAAGGCTTCCAGTTCGAGAAGGGCCCGATCCCCACCGACCGCAAGATCGAGCTGATCGACGCCCTGTCGGACACCGGGCTCAACCACATCCAGGTGGCATCGTTCGTCAATCCGAACCGTGTGCCAGGATGGGCGGACGCCGACGAGGTGGTGCAGCGCTACGATCGCAGGCCCGGCATCCACTACACCGCGCTGTGGCTGAATCCGAAGGGCCTGCAGCGCGCGCTGGCCACCAATCGGCTGGACATCGAAGGCTCGTTCTCGCTGACCGCCTCGGAGAAGTTCCTGGCGCGCAACCAGCAGCGCTCGATGGAGGACAACATCCAGCAGGCGCACGAGACCATCCGCCTTTACCAGCAGCACAACATCCAGCTGAAGCGCGCCGGCATCATGGCGGCGTTCGGCTGCAACTTCGAAGGCGAGATCCCGCACCAACGTGTGCTCGACATGATGCAGCAGCTGCTCGACATCGCGGCCGAATACGAAATGAAGCCGGAGGTGTTCTCGCTCGCCGACACGATGGCCTGGGCGACACCGAAGTCGATCCGCGAGCTGGTTGGCAAGGCGCGCGAACGCTTCCCCGATCTGACGCTGGCGCTGCATCTGCACGACACGCGCGGCATGGGGATCGCCAACGCCTATGCCGGGCTGGAGATGGGCATCTCCATCTTCGACACGACCGTCGCCGGCCTGGGCGGTTGTCCGTTCGCCGCACACAAAGGCGCCGCGGGAAATGTCTGCACCGAGGATCTCGTATTCATGCTGGACGAAATGGGCATCGACACCGGCATCGATCTCGACAAGCTGATCGAGGTCGCACAGCTCGCCGAGGACATCGTCGGCC
>CAWEVI010000009.1:0-4874 GCA_963812475.1 uncultured Alphaproteobacteria bacterium | reverse complement strand
TGTGAGCCTGGGCGCGCAAAGCGATGTGTTTTCGGCGATTTCTGATCACGGAATTTGATGCTTCCGCATGCGGCCCCCTCGCCGAACGTGCCCAACGGCGTCGGTTCGGAAGTATTCCTTGGTGAGACTGAAGGGCCATTCCTCGGCGCCGACCTGCGGACAGGACCGCCGGGAGCGCAGGCGGGGTCAAGGAGGCTCCGCGCCGCAGGCGTGGATGCCTTGACGCCGCCGAGCAGCCGGCGAGGCTGGAGCAGCGGGCGGGGCCGGCAGGCTCAGCCGGCGGCGGCGTCCGCCTTTGGTTCGAGCCGATCGATGAGCCTTTGGAAGACGGCCTCGAAGCCGGGATCGTAGGCGCCGGGGTTGTTGCGGATGACATTGATGGCTTTGCGGTAGTAGTCAGCGGCTTGGCGATGGTCGCCGCGGGCTTCGCAGACCATGCCGAGGCGGTCGTAGCCGTCATGGACATCGGGGAAGCGCGCGAGCAGGTCGTGGGCGGCCTGTTCGGCGGCATCGAGATTGCCGGCCTGGACCATGTCGACCACGGCGTTGGATGCCTCTGTCAGTTCGTCGCGTTCATCGTGTTCCTGGATATAGCTGGCCAGAGACGGCCGGCGCGCCGGCATCGCGGCAGACTGAGCGGGCCGTGCGGTACGGGCGGTGGCCTCGTCACTGGCCATGCAGCACTTCTTGTATTTCTTGCCGCTATTGCAGTGGCAGAGATCATTCCGTCCGATTTTGGCCATCTCGCCAACTTCATTTCAAAGGACGGACCCAGTGTACCAAGTCGTGCTGGCCGACGCCAAGTTCCACGAGCAACTACTCGCCTTCGACCGCGACCTCGCGGCCTCCGCCCGGGCGGCACGGTGCCGGTTCTGCGGTGGCGCGCTGCATTCCAGTTCGTATGACCGCAAGCCGCGCGGCGGTCCGGCCGGGCTCGGTCAGGAGTACGCCGAGCGTTTCAGCTTCTGCTGCGCGGTGGATGGCTGCCGCACGCGCGCCACTCCGCCGTCGCTGCGCTTTCTGGGCCGTCACGTCTATCTCGCCAGCGTGGTGACGTTGATCTCGGCGATGCAGCTCGGCATCACGCCGTCTCGCCTGGCGCGTCTGTCGGTGGTGGCAGGGATTGACCGGCGGACGCTGGCGCGCTGGCGCGCCTGGTGGCGGTCCACCTTCACCGACCGCCGCTTCGCGCCGGTCGCGATGGCCGCCGTGGTGCCCCCGATCGACATCGCGGCACTGCCGGTCTCGCTGCTCGAGCGGTTCGCCGGCGACGTGGGCGAGAAGCTCATCGCCTTGCTGCGCTTCCTCGGGCCGCTGACCGGCGGCCAATCGGCAATGCGCGCTTTCTGACGGGCGCCAGCGACCCGCAGAGGATGCGCGTCGCTGCCACTGGGTGAGGGCGCCTACCGTCGCCCCGCTCATTTTCGGAGGGCGAGCGTGGCGGAACGAGGCGGATTGCGGGTGCATGAGCGTTGGGCGCGACTTCGCTTCGCGATTATTGGTGCGCTTCTTGCGGCACCGCCGGCGAAGGGCGCGCTACGCCGGGCGTTGCAGCAACTGGCGGCGCGCGAATGGCGCCACCCGAGCACCGGCGCGCCGGTCCGCTTCGGTGTTTCCACCCTAGAACGCTGGTTCTACCGCGCCCGCAACGAGCAGCATGATCCGGTCGGCATACTGCGCCGCAAGCGGCGGGGCGATGCCGGCGCGCAGGCATCGATGATCCCGGCGCTCCGCCAGGCGCTGCTGGAGCAGTACGGCGCCCACAAAAGCTGGAGTGCGCAACTGCATCACGACAATCTGGTCGCTTTGGCCGAGACCCGACCGGAATTGCGGCCGGTGCCATCCTACACAACGGTCCGCCGGTTCCTTGCCGTCAGCGGCCTGAGCAGGCGCCGTGCCACGACGACGCGCCAGACCGACGGCACGCTGGCGGCCGCGGCACGGCTTGAGGCGCGCGAGGTGCGTGGCTTCGAGGCTGAGTACGTGAACGGACTTTGGCACTGGGATTGCCACCACGGTTCGCGCAAGGTGCTGACGTCGCGCGGCGAATGGCGCACGCCGATCCTGTTCGGCGTGCTTGACGATCGCTCGCGACTGGCTTGCCATCTGCAATGGTATTTGGCGGAGAGCGCCGAGAACATCGCGCACGGTCTGTCGCAGGCGATGCAGAAGCGCGGCCTGCCACGCGCGACGATGAGCGACAACGGCAGCGCGATGACGGCCACCGAGATCACCGAAGGTCTCGCCCGGCTCGGCATCGTTCATCAAACAACACTACCTTACTCTCCATACCAAAACGGCAAGCAGGAGGTTCTCTGGGCATCGATCGAAGGTCGGCTGATAGCCATGCTCGAAGGTGTGGATGATCTCACCCTGGCCCGGCTCAACGAGGCGACGCAGGCCTGGGTGGAACAGGATTATAACCGCAAGCGGCACAGCGAAATCGACGCCACGCCGCTCGCCCGCTTCCTCGCTGATCCTGCCGTAACGCGCCCCTGCCCGGATGCCGCGGCGCTGCGATTGGCCTTCACCCGCACCGAGCGGCGCACCCTGCGCAAGAGCGATGGCACCGCTGTCATCGAAGGCCGTCGGTTCGAAGTTCCCAACCGGTATCGACATCTCGCGTTGCTGGAGGTCCGCTTCGCCGCCTGGGATCTCGCACAGGTCCATCTCGTCGATCCGCACACCGGTGCGGTGCTCTGCCGACTGTTCCCGCAGGACAAGGCCGCCAACGCAAGCGGCCTGCGCCGAAGCGTGCAGCCGATCACGGCTGAGCCCGTCAAGCCGCCGCCGCCGCGCGGCATCGGACCGCTGCTGGCAAGAATGATCGACCGGCAGACCGCGACCGGACTGCCGCCCGCCTACCTCCCCAAGGACGAAGGAGACGACGCGTGAACCATAAGATGCTCGCGCTGTACGGCCTCAAATGGAACCCGTTCACGCCCAACGTGCCGACCGAGGCGTTGCATGTCACCACGCGCCTGGAATCGTTCTGCTGGCGAGTGCAGCAACTTGCCGGCGACGGCGGCTTCGCCCTGGTGACTGGCGTGCCCGGCTGCGGCAAGTCGGCCGCCTTGCGCATCCTGACCGCTTCGCTGGCGACACAGCGCGACGTGACGGTCGGCGTGATCAGTCGCCCGCAGGCCAACATCGCCGACTTCTATCGCGAGATGGGCGACCTCTTCGGCGTCGAACTGCGCCCGCACAATCGCTGGGGTGGTGCCAAGATCCTGCGCCAGCGCTGGCAGGCTCACATCCAAAGCACCCTGTCCAGACCAGTGCTTCTGGTCGACGAGGCGCAGGAGATGCAGTCCGCCGTGCTGGCCGAACTGCGCCTGCTGGCCTCCGCCGACCTCGACTCCCATATCCTGCTGACCACCGTGCTGGCCGGCGACGGGCGGCTCGCCGAACGTCTGCGCTCCGATGAATTCCTCCCGCTTGCCAGCCGTATGCGGGTGCGCCTGGCGATCGAACGCGCACCACCGCAGGACCTCCAGGACTGCCTGCGGCATGCTCTGCAGCAGGCCGGCGCCCCCACCCTGATGACCAAAGAGGTGATCGCGACGATCTGCGATCATGCCCAGGGCAATCTCCGCGCCCTGATGATCATGGCGGGCGAGTTGCTTGAACTTGCCGCACAGCGTGACGCCCGCCAGATCGACGAGACGCTGTTCTTCGAAACCTGCGCCGTGCCCGCGGCGAGCGAGACCAAGGCGGCGACCCGGCGTCGGCGATGACCCTGCTTCCGGTCCAGCCGGCCTGGCGCCTCGCCGACTGCCCCGAGCAGCAGCGCTGGCTCGTCGATGGACTGTGGTCGGAAGAAGCTGTCGGGATCATCGGCGGCGAGCCAAAATGCTGCAAATCCTTCCTCGCCCTCGATCTGGCCGTCGCCGTCGCCGCCGGCATCCCCTGCCTGCGCCGCTTCGCGGTGGCACGCCCGGGCCGCGTCCTGCTCTATCCCGCCGAAGACGCACTCCATGTCGTCCGCCGCCGGATCGATGGCATCTGCGCTGCCGCCGGCATCAGCCTCGCCCAACTGGACGTCCAGGTGATCACCGCGCCCAGCCTGCGCCTCGATCTCGAGAGCGACCGCGTACGTCTCGATCAGACCATTGCCCGGCTGAAGCCGCGGCTCCTTATCCTCGATCCCTTCGTGCGCCTGCATCGTATCGACGAAAATGTCAGCGGCGATGTCGCGCCACTGCTGGCCTTCCTGCGTGAACTACAGCGGCGCCACGCCATCGCCGTCGCGGTCGTCCACCATGCCAAAAAGGGCGCGGGCGCCATCCGCGCCGGCCAGGCTCTGCGCGGATCGTCGGAGTTCCACGCCTGGGGCGATTCCAATCTCTATCTCCGCCGCGACAGCGATGACCGCATCGTTCTGACCGTCGAGCATCGCGCCGCCGCCGCCATGCAGGGCGTCACACTTGAACTCGCCCAGCGCGACGACGCCCTCGCCCTCGAGCCTGTCCACTTCGCTCGCCATCCCGAACGCAACTCCGCGCCAACTTCTGTCGATCAGCGCATCACTGCAGCCCTCGCAGACGGCGAGCAACCGAAGCCGTTCTCCGAACTGCGGGCATCCTGCCGCGTTCGTACCACCACCCTCTACGAGCGCCTCGCCGCGATGACCACCGCCGGCCTCGTCGTCAAATCCGCCGACGGATACTGCCTCGCCATTCGCTGACCGTCGCTCCCGACTGCCGTGCTCGCGCAACACCGCGGTGGACCTCGCCAAGCCAAATCCACCAAAACTCGACAGCCCCACTACGCCACTTCCCACTTCCGCTTCCCACGTCCCCTACAGCAGGCGGGAAGCGGAAGTGGGAAGCCCATCAAAAACCGTGCTCTCGGCCCCATCAAAAAGCGCGATC
>CAWEVI010000008.1:0-80364 GCA_963812475.1 uncultured Alphaproteobacteria bacterium | reverse complement strand
CCTACGGCCCGATTGATCGGATGCTGGATAACGTCCTGAACGGCATTCGCGCCGTTGACCGCGAGACGCCGCCGCGCTTCGTCGCTTGTCAATCCGATCGCGGAGCCGGGAGCCTCGCTGCTCATCGGTTCGTGCTCTGGCCAGCCAGCAACTCGCATCCCGAGGCAAACCGTCGGCTGAAGGGAGGTCCTGCGTTACTCTGCCGCAGCGACGCCCGCGCGAATCGGCTGTGCATGCATATCGAGCAGCCGCAGCGCCACTTCGCGACCGAACAGGCTGATGTTATCCACGGTATCCTTGTGGCCCAGATGTCCGCCCTGGCCGAAGAACAGCAGGTGGCCAATCCCGCCCATCCGGTCGTTGAACTTGCCGATCTGGTTGAACACGTCGTCCGGCGTTCCGGCGAATACCGTGTCGGTGTCCATGAACTGCTGCACCGTCGCGCGGCGATGGTCGTTCGTGTTTCCGTCCCGATCCTTGACGATGCGATGCGCGCGCGGGCCGGCCTTCATGATTGCAACGTTGGCGGCGATCGAGTTGTAGCCCGGTGGGTTGGTGAACTGCTCCGCCACCACCGGCGCCGTGCGCACATAATCGGCGATCTGATCGGCACGGCGCAGACCCTCCTCGCGAGTCGCGCCGACGCCGACAACCGCGGCGAACGCCATCCGGTCCGGTCCCGCCTCCCAGCCCAGTTCGCGCGCCCGCTTGCGATAAGCGTCGTACATGGGCTTCGCCGTGCCGCCGGACAGCAGCGTTCCAACCACATGCCCGCGCTCTGCCGCAAGCGTGCCGGTTCCCTCGCTCATGCCCGTCATCCACACCGGCGGCGTCGGCTTTTGCACCGGCTTCGGCCAGATGTTGACGCTGCGGTATTGGAAGAACTCGCCCTCCCAGTTGAACGGTCCGTCATGCGTGGTCATCGCCTTGAGGATCAGATCGTGCGCCTCCCAATAGCGGCGCATCAGGTTGGCGGGATTGCTGTTCGCCGGCTGGATCGTACGGCGCGCCCTTCACCAGGCCCATTTCCAGCCGCCCGCCGGACAGCACATCGAGCCACGCCATTTCCTCGGCGACGCGCACCGGATCCGGCCGGTTCGCGATCGGCGTGCCAAGCGACAGCAGCCGCGCGCGCTTGGTTTCACGCGCGATGATCGCCAATGCCATCGGCGCCGACACCGTCATGCAGGTCGCCGTGCTGTGGTGCTCGTTTACCATGATGTCGAGCCCGACCTCATCGCACAGCGCGAACTCGTCGAGGTAGCGGTTCAGCAGACCATGTGCCGTCGGCGGGTCGAAATTGCTCGACGGCAGCACGACGCGCAGCGTGCCCCGCGACAGGCCCGCCTCCCACGCGGGGTGATAAGCCATCTCGGAGAAATACCAGCAGCGCATGGCGCGCTCCTCAGTTGCTGTCGATGAAATGCGCGAGCCGCTCGGCGAAGTCTCGCGGCTGTTCCCAATGCGGGAAATGCCCTGCATTCGGGATGACTTCCATGCGCGCACCCGGGATTTCTGCGCGCCAGCCTGCGCCATAGGACGTGCCGACGATGCCGTCGCGCTCGCCCCACAGCAGCAGCGTCGGCACATCGATGCGGTGCAGCCAGCGCTTCAGGCGCGGGCTGTGCATGTAGGGCTTCCAGCCGAACAGCGTGAACGCTTCGCGGCCGCGCGCGATGGCGGCCAGTTCGGTCTCCGGCAGCGCCGTCAGGTTGCGTTCGCCCTTCGCCGGATCAGCCCATGCGAGCCGCATGTACTCCTCATGCGGCGTGGCATGCATGTCGGCGATATCGCGATCCAATGGACCACCGACCTTGATGCCGAGTGGATCGACCAGCACCAGTTTGCCAAACCGTCGTGTATCGCGCACTGCCATTTCGGCTGCGATCCAGCCACCGAAGCATGCGCCGATGAGAACCGCATCCTCGAGCCCGAGCGCCGCGGCGAGGTCGAGATACAGATAGGCAAGATCATCGACCGAGGTCAGCCACGCAGGCAAAGCTGAGTTGCCCCAGCCAGGATGCAGCGGCGCGATCACACGATAGCGCCGTGCCAGCAGATCCAGCCATTCGCGGCCCGGCTCCAGTCCTTCGCCGGGATGCAGGAACAGCAGTGGCCGTCCCTCACCGCGCTCTTCCAGTTCCAGTGAGACGCCGGCGACGGTGATTGTCCGGTTCATTCGACACTCTCGGCAAGCCGCGCAAGGTAATGCGCCGTGTCGCCGAACAGCCGCTCGATCACCATGCAGCGGCGGAAATAGTGGCCGACGGCAAGTTCTTCGGTCATGCCGATGCCGCCGTGCAGCTGCACCGCGTTCTGCGATACGAAACGCCCCGCCTGGCCGATGCCAACCTTCGCCATGGCGATGTTGTGCTCGCGCTCGTTCGCGTCCGGCTCGTCCACCATCATCGCAGCCAGCATCGCCATGGAACGACCCTGTTCGAGCGACATCAGCATCTCCGCCAACCGGTGCTGCACCACCTGATAGGTGCCGATCGGCTTGCCGAACTGCTCGCGTGTCCGACTGTATTCCAGGGTCATCGCATGCAGCGCTTCCATCGCGCCGACTGATTCGGCCGCGGTGGCCGCAATGCCGGCCTCGATCACGCGCTTGATGATCGAGAGCCCTTCGCCGACTTCGCCCAGCACGTCGTCCTGCGAAACCTGCACGCTGGACAGCGAAACCTCGGCGGCGCGCTGTTCGTCCCGCATCGCGTAGCCGCGCCGCGTGACCCCATTCGCATTGGCGTCCACCAGGAACAGGGTGATGCCGTGATCGGCGTCGCGCTCGCCCGCATTACGCGCGCTGACGATCAGCTTGTCGGCGCAATCGCCGTGCGTGACCACGCTCTTGGCGCCGTCGAGCACCCAGCCTTGGCCGCCGTGGTGCGCGGTTGTCATCACATCGGTCACGTCATATCGCGCCTGCCGCTCGCCGTGCGCGAATGCCAGCTTCATGCGGCCCTCCGCGATCGCCGGCAGGATCGCTGATTTCTGTGCGTCGGTGGCGCCGAGACGGATCGCCGCGCCGCCCAGCACAACGGTGGCGAGATACGGTTCCGCCACCAAAGCGCGGCCGAACGCCTCCATCACCAGCATGATCTCGACTGCGCCGCCACCGAACCCGCCATACTCCTCGGCGAACGGCAGACCGAGCAGGCCGAGTTCGGCAAATTGCGACCACAGGGCCGTGCTCCAGCCGTGCGGTTCCTTCAGGTAATTCTTGCGCTGATCGAACGCGTACCGATCGGCAAGCAGCCGTTCGACGCTGTCCTTCAGCAGGCGCTGTTCGTCCGAAAGAGTGAAGTCCATGGGAGTTCCTGCTTCATCTAAACCGTCATCCCCGCGCAAGCGGGGATGACGATCGGGTGACTACAACCGCAGCACGGCTTTGGTAAGAATGTTCTTTTGAATCTCGTTGGTGCCGCCGTAAATCGACGCGGCGCGCAGGAACAGATAGCTGCCTGTAGCCTGCGTCGCCCACTCAGGCCCGACATCCGGCTCGTTGGACAGCGCCGCCAGCTCCTCCGCCCAGATCGGCATCGATAGTGGGCCACCGACATCCATCGCCAGTTCCGTCGTCGCCTGCAGCAGTTCGGTGCCCTTCACCTTCAACACGGATGACAGCGGATCGGGACGACCGTCGCGCGCTTTGTCGTACGCCGACACGACGCGGTACTGCGTGATCTCCAACGCCTTCATGTCGACTTCGAGCTGCGCGATGCGCTGGCGGAAGACAAGGTCCTCGATCAGCGGCTTGCCGTTCTCGCGGACGTTGCGTGCCATCTCCTTGGATGCCCGCACCCGCTCCTTCGACTTGCCGAGCCGAGCGATGCCGGTACGCTCGTTGCCCAACAGGAACTTGGCCACGTCCCAGCCGCGGTTCTCCTCATAGATCCGGTTCTCCACCGGCACGCGCACGTCGTCGAAGAACACCTCGTTCAGGTGATGCGCGCCATCGATCGAGATGATCGGTCGCACCGTGATGCCTGGCGTCTTCATGTCAACCAGCAGGAAGGAGATGCCCTCCTGGCGTTTCGCCGCATTTGGATTGGTGCGCACCAGCACGAAGCACCAGTCGGCATGATGCGCGGTCGAGGTCCAGATCTTCTGGCCGTTCACCACGTAGTGGTCACCGTCGCGCTTCGCCGCGGTCTTCAACGAGGCAAGGTCGGAGCCCGCGCCCGGCTCCGAGAACCCCTGGCACCACCAGTCATCCAAATTGGCGGCGCGCGGAAGAAAGCGCTTCTTCTGTTCGTCGGTGCCAAACTGGATCAGGACCGGGCCGATCATGGTGATGTTGAAGGACGACAGCTCGGGCGCGGGCGCGACCTGATTCTCCTCAAGGAAGATCATCCGCTGCACCGAAGACCAGCCCGGGCCGCCCCACTCCTTCGGCCAGGAGATTGCCGCCCAGCCGCGCTTGTTAAGGATGCGCTGCCAGGCGACCGTGTCCTCCTTGCGTGCGCTGTAACCGAGACGCATCCGCTCGCGGATATCGCCCGGCAGGTTGTCGCGGATGAATGCGCGTATTTCGTCGCGGAACGCCAGCTCTTCCGGTGTGAAGCGCAGGTCCATCTGACGATCCTCCTTACTGGCCAGTAGTCATTGCGGCGACTTTGGCAGCAGGAGGGTGGTGGTGCAATCCGCGCTGGTTGTCCGGGACACGTTGATCCCCGCTTTCGCGGGGACGACGAGGGCAATTTTGTTATCCCCGCGAAAGCGGGGATCAAGAGCGTGTCAGAACTGCTTAAGTAGCCGATCGATGTAATCCAGCTCCTGCTGCGGTCGGGCCCGTTCTCCGCCACGCCGGCGCAGCTCTTCCTGGATCTCCTGCATGCGTTGCCGCTCGCGCTCCGCCGGCACGGTCACATCGGCACTCTCATCGGCGCCGGAACTGCCCTGGCCATAGCGGCGTCCGAGCGGGTCGCGACCTGGCTGAGCCCGATCCGGCGGACCCTGACGCCAGCCCCGTCCTGGGGTATCGCTCTGCCCGTCCTGCAGATTGAGGCCCATTGGCCCATCCGAATCGCCCTCCTGGTCGCTGCCGTCCTGGCCTTGCTGGGGACCGAACTGCTTGGCCATTGCCTGACCCATCTCGCGGCCGCCCTTCTGCAGCGCCTCAACTGCCTTCTGTTCCGATGTACCAGCTCCCTGGTCGTTGCCGTCGCCCAATTGCTTCATGGCATCGCGCATCGCCTGGTCGGCCTCGCTCAGGCTCGGAGGAACCTCGCCGGTCAGGTCGCCAAATTGCTGCATCAATTCGCCAAGTGCACGCCGCAGCGCCTGCTGCACGCGCCGGTCCGCCTCGCGATCGGCATTCTCGTCCGTCGGCGTGGTGGCGGGCCGGTTGCCACGGAAGCGCGTCGTCTCGTCGACGCGGCCCTGCGAGTGGTCGAGCAGGCCACCCTGCCGGCCGATCATGTCCTGGACCGCACCCATCTGCTGCTTGCCGCGTTGGCGCTGCGCCGCCGTGCGCTCGCCGTCCCGCCCGTGTTCGGCGCGCGCATTGCGCAGACGATCGAGCATGCGCTCCAGCTCCGCCATGCGCTGCTGCGCCTCGTCCATACGTCCATCGCGCGCCGCCTCGCGCGCCTGCTCGGCCATCCGGTCCATGTCTCGATTGGACAGATGCTGGGCATTCGGATCGAACGGCATCTCGTCGTTGTTGCGTCGGGCCTCTTCCGCGAGCGCTCGCAGATGTTGCTCGATTGCCTGCTCCAGTTCCTTCAGCCGCCGGTCCAGCGCCTCACGGTTGGCTTCATTGGGTTCGCGGATCGCTTTGTCGAGCGCGTCGCGCGCCGCCTGGCGGGCCTCCTCCAGCGCCCGCGCCGTGCGCTCGGTCTGGCCCTCCTCCAGATGCAGCGCGAGATCCCACATCCGCTGCTGCGCGTGATCGATGGCTTCGGCCGTCTTGTTCAACTCGAGCTGGTAATAGATGGCGCCGAGGTTGACGTAGGCACCGTAGTCGCCGCCGAAAGCGTCTGGCGCCATCAGCAGAGCATCCAATCCATTCGCCGCCGCTGCGCGATCCTCAGGATGCAGGCTGAGTCCCCGCCGGATCGCCATCAGCGCCTGTGACACGGGATTCCGGAACGGGCGTTCCGGCAGCACAAACTCTTCCGTTCGGCTTCCCCCGGTCTGACCGAGCGCGTCCCGAGCGATCAGCTTCGCAGTCACGGCGAGCCCCGCCCATGGATGGGCCGTCAGGTCTTGCTGGGTGACCCCGTGTGCCGACTTCGGCGTGCCACCCGGCAACGGCAGGCTGAGCACCAGTGGCGGCGTGTCCGGTCGGTCGCGGAGACGCAATTCGGCCTGCAGCAATACCACGCCGTAGTCGTCGCTGGTCTGCCATGGCAGCCGGCTTTGCTGGCTGCCGGTGGCTCGGCCGGGCGGCTCGCTCCATTCCGCCGTGGGCGGCTGGTCGGCGATCACCGTCAGGTCCCATATCGCCAGGTCGCGCCCGTTGCGCCGCACCGTGAGGCGGCCGCCCGCTGTCAGGTCCCGATCGGCCTGGAAACTCGCCTTGTCGAGCGCGCGAAATGCCTCCGAGTGTCCGTCCAGTGACAGGCTTGGGTCGCCGTCGCCGCCGGTGACGCTCACGGTCAGACGTGCGCCGGCGGGAACGGAGACCGCGCCCCCCTCGGCCTTGAGGAAGATCGGCGCCAGACGGGTATAGGGGGGCGGGGTGATCCAGGCCTGCAGCTCGGTCTCGGGAGGTGGCGCCTCGCGCGGGAGCGTCGGCTCCATCGCCTGCGCCAGACGCGAAGGCGCTTCGTCGCCGGCGATGGCAACGGCCGCGACCAACGCGACAACCAAGGCTGCCCGCAACGCGCGCGGATCGCGTCGTGCGAGCCCAGGCCGCGGCAGGCCCACACGTAGCCGGCGTACCTGCCGCACCGCGCGCATCACATGCGCCTGCCAGAGTGCGACCGCAGCGGTATCGGGACCCAGGCTGCCACGTGAAGGCCGGTCCGTCAGAACCGCAAGCGGGCGGTGGGACAGGCCGGACGCGACCTCCAGTCTGCGATCGGCAGCCTTGTCGTCCGGTGCGGCGATGCCGTGCAGTCCGCGCGCCAGAAGGCCGATGATGAGCAGCAAGGTGACCGTCAGCAGGCCGATATGAACCCAGGGCATCAGCAGGCGCGGCAGGTCGAGCAAGGCGGCGCACACGAACAGCCCGGCAACACCAGCCGCGGGCCAGAGTGCCGGCCAGATGCGCTCGAACAGAATGGCGGCACGGGCGAGGGCGCGACGGCTGGTTAACCGGCGCAGCAGGCGATCCGTCTCTCCGCCCGGCGTGTTCATCCGCTGTCCTGCATCCCCGCCGCGTTCATCCCAACCAATCTGGCACATGTTCGGCTTGCCACAAGTCGGCGTAAGTCTGGCGGTCGCGGATTACAGACCACATCCCGCCATCGACCATGACCTCCGCCGCCGCTGGTCTCGCGTTGTACGGCGAACTCATCACCGAACCATACGCGCCGGCGTCCAGGATTGCCACGCGGGCATCGGCAGCAAACGGCGGCAACAAACGGTTGCGGGCGAAGGTGTCGCCCGACTTGCACACGGGCCCCACGACATCGGCCGGCGCGGCGGGGGCGAGGGCGTCGATGGCGGAGACCGGAACGATGCCGTGCCAGGCATCGTACAGCGCCGGGCGGATCAGATCGTTCATGGCGGCATCCAGTATCACGAATCGGCTACCCTGCGCCTGCTTCACCAGAACAACGGAAGCGAGCAGCAGACCCGCCGGCCCGACCAGCCAGCGGCCAGGCTCGATCACCACGCGAACGTCCAGATTGTGCAAGGCGCCGCGTATCGCGCCAACCAGAGCTTGGGGGTTCGGTGACGGCTCGTTGCAGTACGGAATGCCGAGGCCGCCACCGCAGTCAACGACACTGACCGGATGGCCGGCCGCGTGCAGAGCGCGCACGAGTTCGGCAAGGCGTCCGAATGCGGCGCGATAAGGTGCAAGCGACAGGATCTGGCTGCCGATGTGCATCGCAAGCCCGACCGGCTCGATGCCCGGCAGCGACGCGGCGCGCCGATACAACGGAATGGCGTCCGCATAAGGGATGCCGAACTTGTCCTGTGCCCGGCCGGTGGTGATCTTGACGTGCGTGCCGGCGTCCACGTCGGGGTTGACGCGCAATGCGATGCGCGCGGTGTGCCCCATGGCGGCGGCCAGCCCGGAGAGCATGTCAAGTTCCTCGGCGCTCTCCACGTTGATCTGCGCGATGTCCTCCGCCAGCGCGAGGCGCAACTCGCGCAAGCTCTTGCCGACGCCGGAGAACACGATGCGATTGGCCGGGATGCCGGCCTCGCGCGCGCGGCGAAGTTCGCCCTCGCTCACCACGTCGGCGCCGGCGCCTTCGCGGGCGAACAGGCGCAGGACCGCAAGTCGGTCATTCGCCTTCACCGCATAGTGGACATGCCCATCCAGTCCGGCCTCATCCAGCGCCGCAGCGAGGGTTCGGTAGCGTCCGCGCATGGAGGATGCTGAGTAGACCCAGGTCGGCGTCCCGACCGCGTCCGCGATGAGATTCAACGGCACGTTGTCGATTACCAGCCCGTCCATCGCGTGCATGGTCAGGTGTGGCCGCGCGGCGATGAGTTCCGCGATGTCCGGCTCGGGCGTTTCAGCGACGGTGGCGGGCAGGGCGGCCATATCGCAAACCTAAAGCAAGTCCACTGCGACCGGAAACACCCGCTGCCCTCTCCGCGACAGCGTCGCGAGAGCGGGTCCCGGGCGAGAAGCTCAGTGCGTCGGATACGCCCGCGGCCAGGTGATCTGGTCGGCAGGCCCAGGCGGCGAGGGCGGCCCTTTCTTGCCGCATGCCGTCACTGCCACCATGCCGAGCAACGCGGCGATGATCAGGGCAGATCTCATGCCAGAGCGGCCTGCCAGCGCGCCGCCTCGCGTGCCACGTTCGCCGGCGCCGTGCCGCCATAGCTTGTGCGCGAAGCGACCGACGCCTCGACTGTCAGCACCGAGAACACATCCGCGGTGATGCGGGTCTCCTCCGACTGCATCTCGGCCATCGTCAGCCCGGAGAGCTCCGTGCCCTTTGCTTCGGCCATCGCGACCAGACGGCCGGTGATGTGGTGCGCGTCCCGGAACGGCAGCTTCAGCACCCGCACCAGCCAGTCGGCCAGATCGGTCGCGGTGGCGAACCCGGAACCTGCCAACTCCTGCATCCGCGCCACGTCCGGCGTCATGTCGCGCACCATCCCGGCGATGGCGGCGAGCGACAGCGCCCAGGCCTCGGCGGCGTCGAACACCGGCTCCTTGTCCTCCTGCATGTCCTTGGCATAGGCGAGCGGCAGGCCCTTCATGACGGTCAGCAGTGCGATCAGCGCGCCGTTGACCCGCCCGGTTTTCGCCCGCACCAGTTCCGCTGCATCCGGATTGCGCTTCTGGGGCATGATCGAACTGCCGGTGGTGAACGCGTCAGAGAGCCGGATGAACCGCCACGGCGCCGAGCACCAGATCACGATCTCCTCGGCAAATCGCGAGAGATGCATCGCCGAGATCGCCGCCGCGCCAAGGAACTCCAACGCGAAGTCGCGATCCGACACGGCGTCGAGCGAATTGGCGGTCGGCCGGTCGAACCCGAGCGCCTGCGCGGTCATCGCGCGGTCGATGGCAAACGAGGTCCCGGCCAGCGCCGCGCTGCCGAGCGGACATTCGTTCAGCCGGCGGCGGCAATCGCCAAGCCGGCCGCGATCGCGGTCCAGCATCTCGACATAGGCCAGCAGATGGTGGCCGAATGTGACCGGCTGTGCGGTCTGCAGATGGGTGAAGCCCGGCATCGGGTTGCCGGCGTGCGCCGCGGCGCGATTTGTCAGCGCGCGCATCACGTCGGTTATTTGCGCCGATAGCCCGTCGATCGCATCGCGCACCCACAGACGAAAATCCACCGCCACCTGGTCGTTACGGCTGCGCGCGGTGTGCAGCCGCCGGCCGGGCTCACCGATCCGCTCGGTCAGCCGCGCCTCGATGTTCATATGGATGTCCTCGAGCGCCGCATCGAACGGGAAGCGTCCGGCCTCGATTTCTTGCGCGATCGCTGCTAGACCCTCGCGGATCGACTGCTCATCCTTGGCTGAAATGACCCCGACCTTTGCCAGCATCGCGGCGTGCGCAAGTCCACCCTGGATGTCCTGCCGCCATAACCTGCGATCGAAGCCGATGGAGGCGTTGATCTCCTGCATCACCACCGACGGGCCTGCGGCGAAGCGTCCGCCCCATTGCGGGTTCGCCGCCACATTCCTGCTGTCTGGCGTCTCGCTCAAGGAAGGGTTTCCATCGTGCCATTGATCACGCGCCGGAGAATGCTCGCGGCGGGCGGGACCCTAGCCGCCGGCCTGATCGCGCGCAAACCGCAAGCCGCCGTGGTTCTGGGTGATCTCGCGAGCCACCTGGAACTGACCGATCCGCCCGTGACGCCTCCGGATATCGTCTTTGTCGGTGCCGACGGCAGCGAACACCATCTGGCGGAGTTCGTTGGCCACGGCATGGTGATCAACCTGTGGGCGACCTGGTGTGTGCCATGTGTCGCGGAGATGCCGGCGCTTGCAGCACTGTCGAAAACCCTGGCGCCGAACGACATCGCCGTACTGCCGCTGTCGTCCGATCGAGGTGGGGTCAGCGTAGTGGAGGCATTCTATGCGGAGCACGGAATTACCGGTCTACCGGTGCTGCTCGATCCCAAGGGTGCTGCGGCGCGCGCGTGGCAGGCGCACGGCATTCCAACCAGCCTGATCATCGACAGGAAGGGCCAGGAGCGTGCCCGTCTGGAGGGTTCGGTGGATTGGTCCACACCAGCGGCAGCCGAGACGATACGGAAACTGGTGGCGGGGTAGGACCTACTTGTGCACAGCAAGCGCGGCGAGGCCGCAGTCATAGGCGGTCAATAACGCCGCCAGGATGCCCCACATATATGCGTTGCCCGGCTTGTCGGCGAGGTCTGCCTTGGTGGCGAGATAGGATATCTGCGCGTCGATCCGCGCGACCATGACCTTCAGTTCGGCGACAGGCGATTCGAGACGTCCCACAGATCCTTTGACGTCCAGCATGCCGTCCTCCGGCCTGGAGACACGAGCCTCCATACCACGATCGTCAGACCCTCCGCCGACCGTTCAACTGGTGTGTCCAAGTGCGGTAGCCCACTGCGTTTGGAGTCCCTCAGGCCGCAAATGCCAAGCTGCGGTTAACCACCCTTCAACGCGCTTAGCAGTGTATTCTCGGTCAGGATCTGCGGCAGCACGTCGGGCTGTCCGCGCGGCGGATAGAACACGTAGAGCGGCACGCCATCGCGGCCGTTCTCCTGCAGATAATGCGTAATCTCGGGGTCCTGACGGGTCCAGTCGCCCTTCAGATAAGCCACATGATTAGCGGCGAGAGCGTGTTGAACGGCCTCGGTGCCGATCGCCACTCGCTCGTTCACCAGGCAGGTCACGCACCACGCCGCGGTCATGTTGACGAAGACCGGTTGTCCCTCCGCTCGCAATGCGGCCAGCCGGGCGGCGCTGAACGGCTCTGCCCCGGAGTCTGCAACACTCGTCGTGGAGACCGGCGCGGTTGCGATGCCACTCAAGATGGCAAGGGCTGCCAGAAAGGCTGCGGCAGCAGCCGACTGGCCGACGCGACGACTGCGGCCAGCGGTCCCCTGCGTGATCCCGAGCACCCAGGCGGCAAAGCCCAGCAGCACGAGGCCGGCAGCGGTGCCGAGCACGCCGGCTGGACCGGCCTGCTGGCTGATCACCCAGATCAGCCAGGCGCTCGCGGCGTACATGGGGAAAGCCAGCGCCTGCCGCAGTACCTCCATCCAGCGTCCCGGTTTCGGCGTAGCTCGCCCGAGGCCAGGTATAATGGCCAGCAGAACGTACGGCGTCGCCATGCCGAGACCCATCGCCAGGAACACCATCATCGTCACCGTTGGCGGGGCGGCGAGGCCAGCGGCGATCGCGACCCCCATGAATGGTGCCGTACAGGGCGTCGCCACAACCACTGCCAGGAGTCCGGTGAAAAAGCTGCCGAGTTCACCGCTATGGCGCGTCAGGCCCTGACCGGCGCCGACCAGGCCGGTACCGATCTGGAACACGCCGGACAGGTTCAGTCCAACCGCGAACAGCAGCCACGCCATGCCCGCAACGAACACCGGTGACTGGAACTGGAAGCCCCATCCTGCCGCCGCGCCGGCAGCGCGCGCGGCCAGCAGGGCCGCGCCGACAACAGCGAAGGCCACCAGTACGCCGGCGGTATAGGCAGCCGCGTGCTTGCGCGCCCGGCCACGTGCCGCGCCGGCAAGCCCCACAACCTTCATCGCCAGCACCGGAAACACGCATGGCATCAGGTTAAGGATCACACCGCCCAGGAATGCCAGGCCCAGCATCCGCCGAAGCTGCATCAACGGAGACGGAGGCGGCGGCACCGCGCCGGCAGCGGCGCGCAACGTCACGTTCGTCTCCAGGCCGCTGCGATCGCGCACCGCCAGGATTCCGGACAGACTGTCCCCCGACCGGAACGCCTTGCCGGGTTTCAAGGCCAGAGTGAAGCCGCCGTCCCAGACCGTCAGTGGCTGCGTCGCGCTGTCACGGATGGCCCCCTGCGCGTCGGGAATGAACCAGGCATCGACCACGGTGGCTGGCGTCAGTTCCGGCCCCTTCACCCATAGCGTCCCGTCGTCCGCCACCGCCGCCTGCCATGGCGAAGCATGCGGCACCTGCCGGTCGTGCGCCGTGAACAGCGGCGCCTGGGCCGATGCGGCGGCGATCCCGGCGGGCAGGTTCAGCCGGAACTCGCCCTCCTCCGGCACACAGATGTCTTTGCACACCAGCCATTGGGCATGCGCCTGTACGGCCATGCCGTCCGCGTCCGCTCCCGGTGTCACGGTGATCGGCAACAGCAGATCGCCGGTGTAGGCGTAGGTCATGAGTTGACCCTCCGCCATCCGCTGCGGCGTCGACCAGACGATGGCTCCCGATGTGCTGCCGGGCGGCAGCGTCAGCGCAACTTCAGCGGGGACGCCCGCATCTCCCGGATTTTGCCAGTAGGTGTGCCAGCCGGGCGCCAGGCGGAAATGCAACCCGACGCGAAACGGCGTGCCAGGCGCGACAGAGTTGGTATTGGACACCAGCGACACCGTGGCGCGCGGGCTGCTGACAGGCGTACTCTCCAGCGCGCCGGCAGGGAGCGTCGGAGCGACGAGCAACGCGATCACCAGGACTGTCTTGAGCGTCGGCAACATGGGTTTCCTGTAACACGATCTCGTGAGCATATGGGACGAAATTTGCCTGCGGACCAGCATGACCCACGATGAAGCTACCTGACCTCCCGGTCACCGAAGCCATCCCGCCTATGCTCGCGGCACTCGCGGCTGGACGCAATGCCGTGCTCGTGGCGCCACCCGGTGCCGGCAAGACCACGATTGTTCCGCTGGCCCTGCTGGGTGCGCCCTGGCGTGGCGACGGGCGAATTCTGATGCTGGAGCCGCGCAGGCTCGCGACGCGGGCCGCTGCTGCCCGGATGGCGAGCCTGCTCGGCGAGACGCCCGGCGACACGGTCGGTTACCGCACCCGGCTGGATGCGGCGGTCTCATCGGCAACCCGGATCGAGGTGATCACCGAGGGCCTGTTGGTCCGCCGTCTGCAATCGGATCCGGGTCTCGATGGCGTCGCCGTCGTGATCCTCGACGAGGTGCACGAGCGCTCGCTCGAGTCGGACCTGGCGCTCGCATTCTGCCTCCACCTCCAGCGCGTATTGCGACCGGACCTGCGATTGCTTGCGATGTCGGCCACCGCCGATGGGGCGCGTCTCGCCGGCCTGATGGGTGCCGACGTCATCGAAAGCGCCGGGCGAATGTTTCCCGTGGCGATCCATCACGCCGCGCGCGACATCCCGGGACCGCGCGATCTGGCGGACGCGATGACCCGCGCCGTTCGTGTTGCGCTGGCGGAGCATGACGGCGACATACTGGGCTTTCTTCCGGGGATGGCGGAGATCCGCCGAACCCAGGCGGCGCTTGCGGGGTGCGGTGCGCTCGTGCTGCCGCTGCATGGCGACCTGCCGCCGACCGAACAGGACCGGGCGCTGCGGCAGGCAGAGGCACGACGCGTGGTCCTGGCGACATCGATCGCCGAGACGTCGCTGACCGTGCCCGGCGTGCGCATCGTAGTGGACGGCGGATGGCGTCGCGCGCCGCGACTGGATTCGGCGACCGGCCTGACACGGCTCGCGACGCTGCGGATCTCGCGCGCCGCCGCCGAGCAGCGGGCCGGCCGGGCAGGGCGCGAGACGCCGGGCGTGGCCATCCGCCTATGGTCTCCGGCGCTGCATCGCGGTCTCGCTGCCTTTGACCGCCCCGAGATCCTCGAGGCCGAACTGTCGTCGCTGGCCCTGGATTGCGCGGCATGGGGAGCTGCCCCCGGTGATCTGGCTTTCCTCGACCGGCCGCCCTCGGGTGCACTCGCCGCCGCCACGACGCTGCTGGGCGAACTCGGCGCATTCGATCTCGAGGGACATATCACCGAGGGCGGAAGGCGCATGGCATCGCTTGGCGCGCATCCGAGGCTTGCCGCGATGATGCTGGCGGCGGAAACCCCAGGGGAAGCAGCGCTTGCGTGCGATCTCGCCGCGTTGCTCGAGGAACGCGACCCGCTGCGCAGCCCCGACGCACCGGCGGATATCGGTCTCCGCCTCGCTGCGATCTCGGATGGCGATCCGGTGGCCGATCGAGGCGCGATGTCCCGCATCCGCCGCGTCGCCGGCCAGTACCGCCGGCGGTTGCGCCTGGCCCAGGATGTACGCGCGGATGGCGACCCAGGCCGGCTGCTGGCGGCGGCTTTCCCCGATCGGATCGCCCAGCGACGTGGTGAGCCTGGAGCATTCCGTCTCTCCGGCGGCGGTGGGGCTCGGCTGCCTCGCGCCGACCCGCTCGCCACCGCGCGGCTGCTCGCGGTCGCGGCACTGGAGATGAAGGCTTCGGCACGCATCCGGCTGGCGGCGCCGCTCGATCCCAGTGCCTTGCCGGCGGCCCTGGCATCGCGGGTTACCGAGCAGGTGGAGACAGCCTTCGATCCGGTCTCGGGCGGGGTCATGGCCCGGCGCCGGCGCAGGCTTGGCGCGCTGATCCTGGCAGACCGCACCGAGCCGGCTGATCCGGCGGAGATCGCCTCAGCGCTCGCCCGCGCTGTGGCCGCCGATGGGCTGCGGCCGCTGCCCTGGACCGATCAGACGCGCCAGTTCCAGGCACGCGTGGCGCTGATGCGCCGGATCGAGCCAGCCGAAGGATGGCCGGACCTTTCGGATGCCACGCTGACGACCGAGGCGGGGGTGTGGCTTGCGCCACGACTTACCGGTCTGTCGCGCCTCGGCGATCTGTCGCGTCTGGACCTGCCCGCCATCCTGCGCGGCCTGCTGCCCTGGAACCTGGGCCGGCGGCTGGACGAGGCGCTGCCGGCACATCTCGCGCTTCCGGGTTCGCGCGCCGCGATCGACTATGCCCAGCCGGTTCCAATCGCTTCCGCGAAGGCCCAGGCGTTCTATGGCCTTTCGACCACGCCGAAACTCGCCGCGGGCCGGGTACCGCTGCAACTTGCCTTGCTCTCACCTGCCGGCCGCCCGGTTGCCATCACGGCCGATCTGGCCGGCTTCTGGCAGAGCGGCTGGGCCGACGTCCGGCGCGACATGCGCGGACGCTATCCCAAACACCTATGGCCCGAAGACCCGTCGCGCGGCAGCGCCTGACCGGCCTCGGCGTGCCGGATTCTTGTTGCTGGGGCGTTAGCGTGCCATCTGCTGCACACGCATGACGGATCCCTACGGGAGAGAACACACCACAATGACCTCAGTCTGGCATCCAAGGGGCCTGATCCTGGCCCTTGCGCTGCTTGCCACCGCTTGCGCGACCGCAGCGCCCGGCAATGCGGTCGCCCGCTCTGCGCCCGACAGCTTCTCGCCGTTGGTCAAGCGTGTGTTGCCTGCCGTGGTGAACATCGCGGTGACGGAGACCGTCTCTGGCGGCGATGTGCTCGGTGAGTTGCCGCCGGAACTGCGAGATACACCGCTGGGGCGAGAATTTCGCCGCCGCTTCGGCAATCGCCGCGAGGAGACGATGGGCGCCGGCTCGGGCTTCATCATCGATGCGTCCGGTCTGATCGTGACCAACAACCATGTCGTCGGCCACGCCGACAAGATCGTGGTCTCGCTCACCGACGGCACACGGCTCCCGGCCCATCTGATCGGCACCGATGAACTGACCGATGTCGCACTGATCAAGGTGTCCGCCTCCGGTCCATTGCCCTTTGTGGCCTGGGGTGATTCCCGGCAGGTCGAGGTCGGGGACTGGATCATCGCCGCCGGCAATCCGTTCGGCCTGGGCGGCTCGGTCACCGCCGGGATCATTTCCGCGCGCGGTCGCGACCTGGGAGCAGGTCCATTCGACAACTTCCTGCAGATCGATGCGCCGATCAATCCGGGCAACTCTGGCGGCCCGATCTTCAACATGGACGGTCAGGTGATCGCCATCAGCACTGCCATCGTATCGCCCTCCGGCGGTTCCGTGGGCATCGGCTTCGCCACGCCGAGTGAGCTTATCGCCCCAATCGTCGCCCAGTTGCGCGGCGGCGGCCACATCGAACGCGGCTGGCTCGGCGTGTCGGTGGAGGATACCAAGACCGGCGTGTCCGTGGCCGGCGTGGAACGTACCAGCCCGGCCGGGCGCGCGGGGCTTCGTCAGGGCGATACGATCCTCGCGGTCAACGGCGAGCACATCGAAACCTCGCGCGGACTGATCCGAACGATCGCCGCGGTGGCCCCGGGAAAGGACGTAAGTCTGTCGATTCGTCGTCAAGGCCGTGACATGGACATTTCGGTCACGATCGGCCGCCGCCCCGCGGAAGGTGCGGGCTGAAGGAGCAAGGTCATGCGAATCCTGGTTGTGGAAGATGACAAGGACGTGGGCGCCTTCGTGGTGCGCGGCCTGAAGGAGGCCGGGCATGTGGTGGAGCACGCCGACAATGGGCGCGACGGCCTGTTCCTGGCAGCGAGCGAGGCGTTCGACGCGGTCGTCCTCGACCGAATGCTGCCCGGCGGCATCGACGGACTACATCTAGTCGAGACGCTGCGGGCGCAGAAGAACGCGGTCCCTGTGCTGATCCTGTCGGCGCTGGCCGATGTCGATGAGCGTGTACGGGGTCTGAAGGCCGGCGGTGACGACTACCTGTCCAAACCGTTCGCATTCGCCGAACTGCTGGCCCGCGTCGAGGCGCTGGCACGCCGGGCCAAGGGCGAGGGGCCGGTGACCAAGCTGGTCGTCGAAGACCTGGAACTCGACCTGCTGTCGCGTCAGGTAAAGCGCGCCGGCCAGAAGATCGACCTGCAGCCGCGGGAGTTCCGTCTCCTGGAGTACCTGATGCGTCACGCGGGCCAGGTCGTGACGCGCACGATGCTGCTCGAGGGCGTCTGGGATTATCACTTCGACCCGCAGACCAACGTGATCGACGTACACGTATCGCGGTTGCGCCAGAAGGTGGACAAGCCGTTTCCGACGCCACTGATCCATACCGTCCGCAACGCAGGCTATATGCTGCGCGCCGAGACCGCGTGACGCCTTCGCTGGCCCTACCGGGTTCCCTGGCGCCGCCCGCCGGCGGTGCGCCCGAGGGGCGATCGGGTTTGCGCCTGCTGCGCTCCGCCGGCGTCCGCTTCGCGGTGGTCTATGCTCTGCTGCTCGCCCTCAGCGCAGCGGCGCTTGCACTGTTCCTGTGGTGGGCGACCGCCGGCCTGCTGGACCGGCAGACGGAGGCGGCGATCCAGGCGGATGCCCAGAGCCTGTCCGAACGCTTCGTCGCGGGCAGCCTGCCCGGGCTGGTGCTGACCATCGAAGACCGGCTGACACAGGACGTTGAGGACGATTCGGTTTACCTTCTGGTCGATCCGGCGGGTCGTCGAATTGCCGGTAACCTGACGCATTGGCCACAGGCGGTCACCCAAAGTACTGCCTGGTACGAGCTTCCGATCGAGCGGGCCGGCGTGCGCTCGTTGGCGCTGGTGCAAAAATATGAACTGCCGGGCGGCTTTCGTCTGCTGATTGGACGCGACGTTCATCTGCGCGCCCAGCTTCGCCTGCTTCTCACCGACGCATTGCTCTGGGCGCTGCTGGTGGTGGTGGTCATGGCATCGATTGGTGCGCTGGTGGTGCGCAGCCTGTTCCGCCGCACGCTGGCGAATGTCTCGGCCACCGCCGCGGCGATCGCCGCCGGCGACTTCAGCCAGCGGGTGCGGCTCTCCGGTCGCGGCGACGAGTTCGACCAACTCGCCGAGACGATCAACGACATGCTGGATCGCCTGGGCCGGTTGATGGAAGGCGTGCGCGAGGTGTCGAACGCCATCGCGCACGACCTGCGAACGCCGATCACGCGCGCGCGCGCTCGGCTGGAAGACGCGGCGGTGCACGCGGGATCCATGGTTGAGCTACGCGCAGCGATCGAGCGGGCCACGGCGGATCTCGACGGCATCGTCGCGGTTTTTCAAGCACTTCTGCGCATTGCCGAGATCGAAGCCGGCTCGCGCCGCTCCGCCTTCGTCCGGTTCGACCTGGCACCGTTGCTCGCCAACGTGGCGGAACTGTACGGCGCGGTTGCCGAGGAACGGGGGATCGCGCTGTCGGTCGATGTGCCACAACACCTGCCGTTCTACGGCGATAGGGAACTGGTCCAGCAGGCAGTGGCCAATCTGGTCGATAATGCCGTGAAGTTCTCACGGGCCGGAGACGCCGTCCGGGTTGCCGGCTCGGTCGTGCCGGCTGGGGTTGAGATTGCGGTGACGGATCAGGGCCCGGGGATCCCCACGGCCGACCGTCTTCGTGCGACGGAACGCTTCTTCCGCGGGGAGGTCGCGCGCAACACGCCCGGGTCCGGGCTCGGCCTCGCGCTGGTGCAGGCGGTGGCGCACCTGCACGGCGGCAGCCTGCGTCTGACCGACGCCGCGCCTGGTCTGGCTGCTGTCATCGCATTGCCGGCGCATGACGAACCGGCCTCGGGCGGCTAACGCGATTGTCATGTCCGCATCACCAGCCGGTGAGGCCGTCCACGCCAGTATGCGGGTCATGCTGCTGAATGCCCGCACCACCAGCCTTGCCGGCGTCGTAGCCTGTCTCGGGCTGGGCGCTGTGATGGTGGGCGCCATCCCGGTGGCCGGCCAGCCGCCACCGCAGCAGGTGACCAGCGACACGCCGGAATACTGCTCGCGGCTGCTGGATCGGATCAGCGAACTGGCCCGCAGCACGTCCGCGCCGCCTTCATACGAGGTCACCTCGCTGTCGATCGAGGGCCAGCGGATGTGCAAGCAGGGCCAGACCCGCGGCGGCCTGCTTCGCCTGCGCCGCGCCTTGGCGCTGATACAGCAGCAAGGGGACGAGCCCGAGGGTCGGTAGCGGAGCGCCGATCGGGAGCGAACCCAGGGGTTTGCAAGCCGGGCGTCCCTTGCTATAGCGCGCCCCCTGTCGTCGGGGTCCTGTGGCGACCATCGGTGGGCGCATAGCTCAGTTGGTAGAGCAGCTGACTCTTAATCAGCGGGCCGTAGGTTCGAGTCCTACTGCGCCCACCAACGGACGGAATCAACAAGTGGTACAGCGCGGTGCCCGGAGCACAGCCGGCGCGGGCAACTTGCGCCAGCTATGCCCCGCTTTACCCGCGTTGACATCAGTTGCTGCCACCGCCTGTCTGGCTGGGCGGGAACAACCAGACACCCTGGCTCAGCGAATGGGTGACGTAGGTGCGAACCGTCTGGCCGTTCTGCGCTGTCGCTACCGGAGGGGTCTTCCGCGCCGGCGTCTGGACCCCCGCGTAAACGGAACCCGCATAGATGGAGCCCGGGTAGACGTAGCCGACGGACGGCCCTTGACCATCGCCAGCATAAGCAGAACCGACGCCAAGACTCAGCGCTGCGGCTGCGGCAAGGAATATGGTCTTCATTGTCTCGCTCCTGAGGTGTGGTTGTTTCGTCAACTGGCGGCGGGCGACTGCCACTCGCTGCTGGCCAGAGGATGGTGCGTGGATTGGATCCGCGCTCTGAAGTGGTTCACACCACGATGCCCCGCGTCGGCGTCTGACTTCCCACAACCGATGTCCGGGCTGTCCAAGCGATGCCGCACTGCCGCTTCTGACAGCCGACCACTCACCACGCATTGTCGGGGGAACGCTGCAACGAGGGCAGTCGGTCGCGTCAAGTTGGGTGGAATCGTGAGCGTGGCGTGCGAACGTGGCAACACGCATGTCGTGCTGCCCGAGACCTGCGGTGGTCGGGAGCGCTATTGACGCATGCAAGACATCTGAGGATCGTGGCTGCGGAGGCTTGAATGCTCACACCGGAACTGGCGGGCGAGCTTGCGAGAGTTGCGCTTGGCCATGCTACACGAGAATACCCCAACAAGCTGGACCATGTCCTCACCGGTCCGGACGACCTGAAATCACCACGAGCGCTTCATCCGATCTTCTTCGGCAGCTTCGATTGGCATTCCTGTGTTCACGGATACTGGTTGTTGGCTCGCCTGCTACGCCGTAATCCCACCCTGCCCGAGTCGGATCGCATTCGCACACTTTTCTCGAACGCGTTTATCCACGACAATGTCGCGGCGGAGGTCGGTTATCTCGGGACCGCGTTCAGCGGAACGTTCGAAAGGCCGTACGGCTGGGGTTGGCTTCTGATGCTTGCAGCCGAATTGACGAACCTTGAGCGAGTTGACGCTCGAGGCTGGTCGATTACACTCAAACCCCTGGCGCAGGCCTTTTCCCAGCGCTTCCTGAACTTTTTGGCGAAGGCAACGTATCCCGTCCGCACCGGAGTTCATTCGAGCACGGCATTCGCCCTGGCACAGGCCCTGGAATACGCGATGGAATGCGGGGACGAGGCACTCGGCGCCATGGCGACGAGAACCGCGCGACGATGGTATTGCGCCGACACCGACTGCCAGGCGTGGGAGCCAAGTGGTGAAGACTTTCTGTCCCCCGCGTTGATCGAGGCCGAGTGCATGCGCAGGGCGCTGCCCGCCCAGGAGTTCGCCGCCTGGTTCGATTGCTTCCTCCCAGGATTGGCACGAAGCGAGCCAGCCGCGTTGTTCCAGCCGGTAATAGTCAGCGACCGGCGCGACGGCAGGATTGCGCACCTGGATGGTCTGAATTTGAGTCGCGCCTGGTGCTGGAGCAACCTGGCGGCTTCGCTCGCTCCATCGGATCCACGCGTTCCAATCATGCGCGACGTTGCGGCCCGGCATCTGGCAGCTGGCGTGCAGCATATTTCCGGCGACTATATGGGTGAGCATTGGCTCGCTACGTTCGCGTTACTGGCGTTGGAAGCCGCTGACAAGTAGTCCGTGCGCGTGGCCCTGCGGCCGCCCTATTTATGGCAGGCGCTCTAAAGGTTGACTCTTGGGACAGGCTCGGCGTCGCCGCAAAATCGTGACGGCCGTCCCCGGACTTGATCCGGGGAGTGACAAGGCCATTTTCGGAGGCCGCAGTGCCGGTTCAGATGGCCAGGCCAAGCCTGGTCATGACGCGTGAGAAGGCCAATGCCGCACGTCAGCATTTCGGCCGCTCGATATTGCACGCCCGAGGACGATCCTCCGGATCGCGACACGTCCATGCTCCAGGGTGATTAAATTGCTGCTAATCGCTCTCGGGTCGGGCATGCCGCTCCCTGGTCCATTTGCGCAGACCATACACAAACATCAGGGCTGGAAAAACCAGCGTCGTCCAGAACCACGATGTGTTCTCGGCGATGGACTTGGCGGCCTTGGTCTGCTTGTCGATCCGATCCAAAAGCGATTCCGTTCCTACACTGACCATGACATCTCGTGAAATCGTCCGCAAAGCCTGCGGCAGGCGCTGCCCATCGACCAGGACCTCGGCGTTGTACGAAACAGTGAGAATCCGCGACCCCGCGTCAATTGCCTTGATCGTCCACGCCCAGATGGCAGGCTCCCTGTTGCTTATGGCCTGACGCTCGGGCGTGATCGGTGTGATCTCAAATCCAGGGCCCGCCAGGTGGACCGTCATTATCGGTGAGCCGGGCAGCGTATCGACCGCGGCCTGGCGATTATGGTTTTCCTCCACCATCCTGCGAATGACACTGTCGGCAGCGCGATCGATCCCTGTGCCGGGATCGGCCGCAGGGATGGTTGTGCCGGCATTTATCGCATCCGCGGCATTCCGCGCGGCCGCCAGAAGATTGGCCATATCGGCGCGACCAGGCGCCGTGATCAGAGTTGTCTCGACACCGGCGGCGGCGCCGACCTCCATGCTCTTGGGCGCAGTCAGAAGCGCCACGCAGGCAAAACCCCAGCGCTGCTGATCGGCCTTGGCATCGGGGTTCAGCTTGACGCCGCCCTGTTCCTCGACCGTCGCCTCAGATTTCGCGAGCGCATTGGGCGCCGGCGCTTCGCTGGCTGGCTGGACGGCGTGTTCAGATTGCCGCGGCAACGGGATCGGGAACGCCAAGATCACCACCATAAGCGCGGCAATGGCGACTGCTGATGCCATGATGATCCAAGGTCTCATGGTCGATGTCCCTGTTCGCAGCGGGGTCGTTCCTGGATTAGACCAATGGGGTATCCGCGGACGCTGTGGTTGCCACCGAAGCGAGCTACTCGCGGACAAAATCGTAGGCCTGTCCGTCATCGAAAGAAAGCCGAAGGACATTCAGTTTGCCGACCTTGTCGATCTGAAACTGCACAAACCCGTTGGGCGTTGGTCCAAGCGATTCGGCAATTGCGGCAAACGGACCAAGCGGCAGGAGCCGCGCGGTGAAAACGTCGCCGTCCCACGGTTCGAGCCTGAGCTTCGCGCCTGTCGGCTGGAACTCCAGGACAAGCCGGTCACCTTCCTGCGCCACCGCCGCCTTGCCGAAGCTCGGGTTGGCATAGTTGCCGGTCAGCGGTGCGAACGGCGGAAACGGTCGAGGGCTTTCGGGCGGAGCGAACAGTTTGGCGCCTGTCTCAAATGACGCTTTGGCCGCCTTGAGCCTGTCAGCCACATGATCGACCTCGGGGTTCCCCTAGAATCCGGTCAAGAATCCACTGCCCCAGCGCATCCGGGAAGCCGACATTCGTCTCATTGGTGAGTACAACGACGCCGACATTCCGTTCGGGCACCAGGCCAATATAGGCGCCAAAGCTGCTGGTTCCTCCGTTATGCCAAACGACAGTGCCGTTCGGCGTCTGTTGGATGACCCAGCCCAGCGCGTAGGACACCTTTTCGGACATTGCCACCTTCGGTGTGCGGGTCACCGCGAGATTTTTCGGCGAAACGATGCTGCGGCCCTCGAAGGTGCCATTGCCGAGCTGCAAGCGAACCCAACGCGACGTGTCGTCGATCGTTGAATTGATGTCCCCCGCGCCACCGTAGTCGTAGGGGAAGATCTGCGTGAACGGCACCTCGATCGTACCTTCCGGTGTCCAGCGATAGCCCTCGGCGTGATCAGCCGCGGCCTCGATCGCCTTGGCAGTGTAGGACGAGTCATGCATCCGCAGGGGATCGAGGAGTTCCCTTTGCAGAACAGCATTCCACTCCGGAACGCCAGCCGCCTTCGTAACGATTCGGCCGGCCAAAAGATGCGTGATGTTGGTGTAGGAGAAGGTGGACCGAAAGCTCGACACCGGATCGACATGGCGCAGGGAATGGATCAACGCCGCCTCTTTGAGACCGACCATGCTCAGCGCGTCGTTCGCGTAGGGCGGAAGCCCGGAGCGCTGAGCAAGCAGATCGAATACCCGGAACTCGCGGGTCACCCACGGATCCTTCAGCTGAAATTCCGGGTCGAGGTCAACAACGCGGTCGTCCCACCGGAGTTTGCCACGGTCCACCATGATGGCCAGCGTCGTGGCAAGAAATCCTTTGGTGGCTGAACCGATCTGGAAGACCGTGTGCGGATCGACCGGTGCGCCACCAGTTTTGCTTCGGATACCAAAGCCCTTGCTGTAAACGAGCCGGTCATTGGCAATGATACCAATGGCAACGCCCGGTGAATCGAATGCCTTCATGCCGCTTGCGATGTAGGCCTCGGTCTCCGGGATCTGCGCCTGGATGTTCGCCTCGACGGCTTGTTCCGATGTCGGTCGGTCCGCCGCCCACGCCCCGGTCGAGAGGATCGCCACAAGGCACAAGGTGGCCATGACCAGCAACGATGCGCCCGTGATCTGGCGGAAACCTCGTCGCTTTCCAAAGACTGCATCGATGTGCGTCGCCACGAACATCATTGAAGGCTGCTCCAAAGAGTAGAGTTGGCGGCCCGCGTACGACACACTCCTACACTGTGGCTTCCCGCAACGGCCAAGTGCCAGATTGGACCATCGGCGGCCCGACGATCAACCGGTGCGTTCCGTCCACCCTTGTCGTCGTCACCGCCGCGTGCACACACTCCGTCAAACCCGCTACCAGGGAAAAGGAAACGCGATGAGAATGCTTCTGACGTGGGCCGCTTCCGCGGCACTGGCGGTCTGCGCAATGACCGGTGCCCAAACCGCACGTGCCGACGACGACGTGATCCGGTTTGGCATCACCGCACCCATGTCGGGGGCCGCCGCAAGCTGGGGCATCGGCGCGGACTGGGTGGGCCAACAGGCGGTGAAATGGATCAACGAGCACGGCGGCATCACCGCCGGCGGCAAGACCTACAAGGTTGCGCTGACCACCTACGAGAATGGTTATAACTCAGCCGATGGCGGCAAGGCGGCGCAGGCCATGCTGAACCGCGACCACGTGCGCTTCATCATCCAGGGCATTGGCACGGCGCCGGTGAAGGCACTGCAAAGTCTCTCGGAGCGCGTCGGCGCACTGATGATGCAGGACGCCTGGGGCAAGAGCGTCAAGGGCCCACAGGCGCCGCTTACCTTCACATGCGCCAACACGCCGTTCGAACTGTTCGGCCCACTGTTCGACCTGGTGAAGCGCCAGCACCCCGAGGCAAAGACGGTGGCCTTGCTCAACCCGAACGACGCGACCGGGCAGGAGGTCGAGGTCGAGGCGGTCAAGCAGTACAAGGCACGCGGCTACACCATCGTGCTCAGCGCGTGGTACGAGCGCGGCACCACCGAATTCCAGCCGATTGCCACCAAGCTGGCGCAGTCTCAGGCCGATATCATGGACCTGTCCGGCGCGCCGCCAGCCGATGCAGGTTCGGTCTACAAGGAACTGGCGGTGCAGGGCTGGAAGGGCGTCAAGGTGGTTTCCTCCGGCACCGGCAGCGATGCGCTCGTCAAGGTGGGCGGCGCGGCGGTCGAGGACGTCTACATGGGCAACGCCGCCGACTTCGGCGGGCCGACCGCCACGCCGCTGCAGCGTCAGCTCGATGCGGACGGGCTGAAGGCGTTGGGCGAGCCGGTGAACATCCTGCACATGGCCGCCTGGGATTCGGCGATGGCGATCAAGGCCGGAATCGAGAAGGCCAATTCAACCGACCCCAAGGCGGTGGCCAAGGTGCTGCCCACGCTGATCTTCGAATCAAGCTACGGCCCGGCGGCGTTCGGCGGCGAGGCAATCTACGGCAATCCACAGCAGATGCTGGTGCCGATCATCGTCACGCAGATCAAGCACGGCCAGACCGTGGAGATCGAGCGGATCGTCCCGGATGAACTGAAGCTGCGACTGGCGAAGACACAGTAGCGGCAGGCGGAGCGGGCGGATGGGACTGCTCGCGCAGCTTTGCATCAACACGCTGCAGATCGGCGCGGTGTACGTGCTGTTTGCCCTTGGACTGACGCTGGTATTCGGTGTGATGAAGGTGATCAACTTTGCACATGGCCAGTTCTTTACCCTGGCTGCGCTGCTGATCGCCGTTTCGATGCCGGCGTTCACCATCCATCTCGGCATGCCGGTCTGGCTCGACTATCTGGTGAGCTTCGCACTGGCAATGCTCGCCGTCGGTGTGCTTGCCGCCGCGCTGTACTTCATCGGGTTCGAGCGTTATCTGCGTGACCTGATCGGTTCGTTCATCCTGTCGCTAGGGCTGCTGTTGCTGTTGGAAGGCGTCTATCTCTGGATTTTTACCGGCGCACCGCGCGTGGTGCCCAAGGTACTGCCCGGGCAGGTCTCGCTCGCCGGCGGTGCGATGGAGACGCAGCGACTGGTCATCTGCGGCCTGTCGCTGGCGTTCACCGTCGCGCTGTATCTGTTCGTGCAGCACAGCAAGCTGGGCAAGGCGCTGCGCGCGGTGGCCGAGGACCGCGAGGCGGCGATGCTGCAGGGCATCCGCTACCGTCGCACGTCGTTCTACGGTTTCATGATCGGTTCAGGGTTGGCGGCGGTATCGGGAGGATTGATGGCGCCGCTGACGCCGATCACCCCGGCGCTGGGCAGCGATTACCTGACCAAGGCGTTCATCATCATCATCATCGGCGGACTGGGCAGCATCCCCGGCGCGATTCTCGGCGGCTTCCTGATCGCGGCGATCGAGAGCGTGGCTGGATATTTCCTCGATCTGTCGTACGCGACCATCGCGATGTTCGGCCTGGTGATCGGCTTCCTGCTGGTACGACCGGAGGGTCTGCTCGGCTATGCCCAGCGCTGAGGCAGAGGCGGCAGAGCTTCCGCAAATGGCCCGGCTGCGCGCGTGCATCGGCCCTTCGCTGACAGCGCTGGGCGCGGCCGGCGTACTGGCGTTCGCGCTGCTGACCCCGGACGAGTACGACCAGCACCTGGTGATGTGGGTGGCGCTGAACGCGGTGCTGGCGGTGGGCCTGCGCTTCGTCCTGCTGGTCGGCGAGACGAACATCGCCACCGGCGCGTTCTACGGCATGGGCGCATACGTCGCCGCGGTGTGCACAGTGAACTTCGCAGTGCCCTTCCCACTTGCGTTGCTCGCCGGTGGTGTTGTTGCAATGACAGCGAGTGCCGGTTTCGGTCTCGTCACGCTGCGCACGAAGGGACCCTACTTCATGCTGATCAGCTTCGCCTTCACCGAGGTGGTCCGGCTGATCTACACTCGCATCAACTATATCGGCGGCAATTCCGGCGTCATGGGCGTGTTCCCGCCGCAGGGTCTGGACGCGTGGATGCCGGCGCTGACCGTGCTGCTGTGCGGCGGCCTGATACTCGCCCTCTATCTTTGCGAGCACTCCGACCTCGGCCGCGTGTTCCGCGCAATCGAGAACAACGACGCTGTGGTGGAGACCGTCGGCATCAACGTCGTGTCGGTCAAACTGCTCTGCCTGGTGCTGGCCTCGTTCGCGGTCGGTGTGGCGGGAGCGTTGCACGCGCATATCTACAACGTGATCAGCCCCGGTGATTTTTCCTATCTGGTGCCGGTTTTTGCGCTCGCCTACGTGAAGATCGGCGGTGATTCGCACGTGCTGGGCGCGGTGCTGGGCGCGGCCTTGATGACATTGGTGGCGCAGGCGCTGGAAGGCTCCGGCGCGCTCGAGCAGATATTGTTCGGCGGCGCCATTGTCGCTGCCATGCTGTTGTTCCCCGACGGGCTGTGGGGCGCCGGGACGCGCCTGTTGAGGTTGCTGCGCGCATGAGCGCCCTGCTGGTTGCGCAGGACCTGTCGCGCCGGTTCGGTGGCCTGCTGGCGGTGAGCGGTCTCAGCTTCGAGGTCCGCGAGGGCGAAGTGCTCGGCCTGATCGGACCCAATGGCGCAGGCAAGAGCACCACATTCAACGTGATCAGCGGCTTCTACCGCCCGACTTCGGGTCGGCTTTCGTTTCGCGGCGAGGACATCACCGGCATGTCGGCCAGCGCGATCAGCCGGCGCGGCCTGGTGCGTACTTTCCAGCATGGCAGCCTGCTGCGCGACATGAGCGTGCACGACAACATTCTGATCGGTGCGTTGTGGACCGTGCGCGACCGGCGCGGGCGTCAGCGTCGCGTGCGCGAGACCGCCGAACTGTTGGGGCTCGGTGGATTGCTCGATACGACCGCCGGCAGTCTGCCGCACGGCCATCAGCGCATGCTCAGCATCGCCATAGCCCTGGCGGCGCGGCCGATGCTGCTCTGTCTGGACGAGCCGCTGACCGGACTGAACTCCACCGAGATCGCCGCGGCGCTTACATCGATGCAGCGCATCCGCCAGCAATTTGCCACGACAATCATGCTGGTCGACCACAACATGCGCGCGGTGATGCGTATCTGCGATCGTATTGTTGTGCTGAATCACGGACAAAAACTGGCCGAGGGCACACCCGCGGAGATCCGCAACGATCCCGAAGTCATCCGTGCCTATCTGGGAGATGACGCGTGAGCGATGCGGTACTGGAGATCGTCGGTCTCACTATCAGCTATGGGCCAGTGCGCGCGGTGAGCGATATCCATCTGTCGGTGCAGAGTGGCCGTATCACCACGTTGATCGGCTCCAACGGCGCCGGCAAGACAACGATCATGAAGGGCATCACAGGTCTCACGCGCGGTGCGGCCGGAAGCCTGCGCTTTCGCGGTGAACAGCTCATGGGCAAACAGGTGGACGCGATCGTCGCGGCAGGTATTTCGCTGGTGCCGGAGGGCCGGCGTCTGTTCCCCACCATGAGCGTGCGCGAAAACCTTGAGATCGGCGCCTATCGCCGCACGGATGCCGATGGCGTGCGCGACGATTTCGAGCGCGTGCTGGACTACTTTCCAGTGCTGCGCGAGCGACTTGGCGCCCGCGCAATGGCGCTTTCCGGTGGGCAGCAGCAGATGGTGGCGATCGGTCGTGCGTTGATGTCGGGCCCAAAGCTGTTGCTGCTGGACGAACCCTCGATCGGTCTGGCTCCGGCCGTGATACAGACCATCGGCCACATTATCCAAAGCATCAGCCGCAGCGGGGTCGACGTCCTGCTGGTGGAGCAGAACGCACACATGGCACTGAAGCTGTCGGAAGATGCCTACGTGCTGGAAAACGGCGCCATCGTCATGCAGGGCAACGCGCAGGACCTGGCGCGCAGCGAGGCGGTGCGGGAAGCGTATCTTGGCCTGTAGCGGCTATGCGCAGGCGCCACCGAGTATGCCTGCCTTGATCTCTGGGTTTGGCGGATTGCCGAGCCAGATCGAGAGAAACGCCTTGGCGAAGTCATCGCCCGGGATCGTGCCCTTCACTGTGCCGCCGACATCCACCTGAACGCCCGTACCCGGTTTGAAAATGAAGGTCATCTGCTGACCACTCTGGAGATCGGGCATCCACTCCTCCAGCGCCGCGATGCGCTGCTGCAATGCGGGGAGCTGCCCCTTCGCACTTCTGGCGAAGCCTTCGTCGAACCCATTGCTCACGTCGCCGGCGCCGACATCGCGCACAAAATGCAGGATCAGCTTGATGGGTGTCCTGGATGCGAGGATAGCGTTCGGGTCGCTCGTCGGGCTGGCAACATACAGCGCCGCAACATAGACATCGATCTTGAGCAACGTTGCCTTGCGCACGCCGAGGCCATTGAGGGTCAGCGTGCTTCCGTCAACCTGGGTCTGGTCAGGAAAGTTGACCCCCAGGCATCCCTTGGCGGCAGCGCCTCCCGCACCCAGCGCCATGAGCAAGCCAAACAGCAGAAGCCCGCGTCTCCAGATCATGATCACCGCACCAACTCCATTATCGGGTCAGCCTGTCATACCATAACGGGGGCCAATGCATGACGTCAGGGATCAGACGGTCGCGCGCACGTCCGCTGTCCGCATAGCCTGTTCCGCCGCCACCCTCTCCTGCCGACGACCCAGCCATATGCTGTTTCCGAGCCAGATGCAGGAAATCGGGATCGCGACCATCGCCGCTACGCTGGTCCCGCCACCCAGCGCACCAAGCAAAGCCGAGGACCAGGCGCCGACCTGGTCACCGAGGCGATACACGAAGGTATCGATGAAGCTCTTGGCCTTGAAGCGGTCCTCACGCGAGACGACGGTGAACAACACCTCGCGCGTCGGGCGTGTGATCGCGAAATTGCCGGCGCGGCGCACGACCTGAAACGCCACCACCGCGGCAATCGTCGGAAACAGCGCGAGTGCGCCAAAGCCGATGACAGTGAGTGCCGGCAACATCGCCAGGGTCACGGCGACTCCACAGGCCAGCAGGACGCGCCCTGTCAGGAACAGCTGGCATCCCAAGGTCAGCACATCGACCATCAGATCGACCTTCGCGAAGAATGCGATCTGCGCACCGCGCCCGGGAATGCTGTGGCTGACGATACCCGCCTGCTGAAAATAGAGCAGAGTCGAGGTGACCGAGTAGAGCAGCATGAACACGCTGACATTGATCAGATAGGGCGATTTGAGGGCGTGTGCGATGCCGCCGATGACGCCGCCGCCGATCGGCTGTTCGTCGGACTGCTCGCCGCGCGCCGCGGGATTGTGGTGCAGGCTCGGCGACAGGCGGGACAACCGGCCGACGCAGAATACCGCCACCTCGAGCAGGACCGCGGCACCGAGCAGCAGCACGATCGGCGAAACGTATTGGGCCAAGGCCGCGGTCAGCGCCGAGCCCGCCATCGCGCCGACCGTGGCGCCTGCCGCGATGAAGCCGAACAGCCGCTTGCCCTGCTCGGAACTGAACAAATCGACGTTCATCTGCCAGAACACCGAGACGACAAACAGGTTGTAGACCGATACCCAGATGAAGAAGGCCCGTCCAATCCACACCGCCTGCGCGCTTGTCGCGTAATGCAGGGCCACTGCGAACAACACGATATTGGCGGCGAAAAAACGGTAGGTGATCGGGATGAAGCGGCTGCGCGGCAAGTTCTTGACCAGCCATGCAAAGGGCAGGTTTACCAGCAGCATGCCGATCAGGGTGCCGGTGAACAGCCATTGCAGATTGTTGACGCCGCCCGCGATGCCCATCTGGTCGCGGATCGGCCGCATCACGTAGTACGACAGGAAAATCGAGAAGATGTAGACCCAGCACCATAGAAGGACGGGGACCTCTTCAGGCCTCACATCGATGACGCGGCGGAGCAGCCGGACGACAATGCCGCCCGGCGCATCGGTCTGTTGGACGGGTTCGCTCAAATGTCGGTCAGTGCAGCGTTGCGGCGATCTGCTTGATTTCGGCAGGGGTGTGCTCGCCGCCGAGGGGCGTTCCAGGAACCAGATATTTGCCCATCGCCAGGCCACCGACCACGACTGGCTCGAAGCCGATCTCCTTGATCAGGCTGGAGGCGATCGCGATCGCGTTCTCGTTGTCGCCGGCGATCGGCACGCCGACGGGATCACCCGGGCGGTGAGCGTCCGCGGTCAATTTGACATAGCCGATCGCGTTGAAGCCGCGAACGACCTTGGCTCCGGGCAGCATTTTCGCGGTGGCGAGCCCGGCGCCGCCCTGGTCGGCAACCCGTTTCACAAGGTCCTCGCCGTCGCGCTGCGCGATCGGATTGCTGACATCCAGGACAAGTACCTTGCTGGCGAGTGCTGCACCATAATCCTTGCCGATCTGCTGCATCGCTGTATAGGGCACGACGATCGCCACCACGTCGGCGAAGGCGATTGCCTGCTCGACAGTGCCGGCTTTCGCTCCGGGTCCGATGCCCTCGACGAGGCTCTTCAGGTCTTCCGGGTGACGCGAGGAAAACATGACCTGGTGGCCGGCCTTGGCGAACAATGTGCCAAGTGCGCTGCCCTCGCGCCCAGCACCGATGATGCCGATCTTGAGCGGCGGTGTCCCCTGCGCCAGAAGCGGAAGCGGCGCGATCGCGACAACCAGCGCTGCCCCGGCAAGACGGAGTATGTCACGGCGTCCCATTTCGACGAGCGAATGCCTGTTCATCATCGGCTCCTCCGGTAATTTGCGGTATCAATGTCATTCCAGAGGTCTTCGTGCAAGGTGCGGCTTACTGACAGTCGGGTGATATTTGATGGCGCATCGGTTCTCATGGCAGGAACATTGGGCCGGTCGCAGGTCGGCATTACCGGGGATTTCGAAATCAATGAGGCCAGCTCGTTCGACGTTGATGCCGGCGTACGACGATGGGACATTTCAACGCACGCGTCGCCTGCGTTCGCGCAATGCGATATAGAGCCCGGAGCCGATGATCACGAATGCCCCGAGCCAGGTCCACAGGTCGGGGAAGTTGGCGAAGATCACGTAGCCAAGCACGGCGGTGCCAACCAGTTCGACATAACCGAGCGGCGCGATCACGGCGGCCGGCCCGAGCTGGAATGCGCGGATGATCAGATAATGGCCCGCGCCGCCAAGCAGACCGAGGCAGCAGAACAGCGCTGCGTCAAACAGCGTTCGTGGCGGCACGAACACGAAGGGCAGCACCAGACTCATGGTCAGCGACCCGAGTAGGGCGGCGAAGATGATGCCGGTCGCCGCGCTGTCATATCGGCCGACCCAGCGGGTGGCGATCTGATACAGCGCGTAGGCCGCCGCCGACAATAACAGCAGAAGCACCGACGGGTCCTGCAAGCCGTTGCCTGGTCGGATCACCATCAGCGCGCCGGCGAAGCCGATCGTCACGGCGCTCCACCGGCGCCAGCCGACGCTCTCGTGCAACAGCGGGACCGACAGCGCGGTTACGATCAGCGGCGAGGTGAAACCGATCGCGGACGCAGTGGCGAGCGGTACCCGTGCAATGGCGATGACAAAGACGAGGTTGCTCAGCAGCATCAGGGCTGAGCGACCGAACTGGACGGCAGGACGGCGCGTCCGCAGCAATGTCCAGCGGTGATGCGGCAGAAATATCACCAGCATGATGATAAGATGCCCGGTGAAACGGGCCCACACGATCTGGGAGACGGGATAATTTGCAGCGAGCAGCTTCACCGCTGCATTCATGAACGGAAAGAGCGATGTGCCGGCGCACATCAGCAGGATGCCGCGCAGCACGTCGGACCAGCCGCGCTGGGCACTGAAATTGCGCCAATTGTCTGCCATCGCCGAAACCCTAGCGGACCAGCCGCCCCACGTCAGCCAGCATCAAATCCCGTCACAATCGCACACTCCAGCAAGGCGATGGGCGAAGGCCACGCAATCATGGCTTGCCGTTGAAGGGCCATGGTTCGACTGAGCGGTGAGTTGCAGCGCGATGAAGGATTTACGGGGATTGGCGCAGTGGCTTCCAATACGTGGCGGCGAAGCCGCGCGAGTCGACAATGCTCGTCTGGTGCACGATCTCGGGGCGGCCGTTGTGACAACGCCACTGGTAGATCGTGTCGTGTCCGGTCGCAACAGCCGGAACGAACGCCGAGCTTGGGTTGTCCCGACACCATTCGGCAGCACCGGCGCTCGTGCGGCTTGCGTTCGCCTTGCCGCATGGGAGATTGGCGCCGGCCGTGCACACCAGCACGTGGCCGTCGGCGCAGCGAAACACCGTCAAGTCGAGCGCCATCTGCGCCGGCATGCTGGCATGAAACAGCGTATTGATCGCAGGCGCGAGCGAGGTGGGAATTGGACGAAGTGTATCGTCCGTGCCGACACGCGCACATATCTGCGTCGGTGTCTCGGCGCGTGCCGGCGCGATCCACCATGAGGCCAGCATTGCGATGGCCGTACGCAGCAGCAACAGATGTGTCGCACGTTGGCTCTGCATGTCTTTGTCCGCCTGGTTCTGGTGCTGCCGGATGCTTCGCCGCGCCGTTCAGCGGTCGCGGGATGCCTCCTCCTTTGGGGGTGAGGCGTTTGTCGGGTTGGCAAGACAGTCACGGAGGAGAACGGAGGGCCACGGAGCAGCAAGTATTCTTGTGCTCCGCGTGGAAAGAGATACCACGTGCCGCGCGCTTTGGGCGCTCATGAAATGCCTCTCCTTGGCCCGTTGGCCCAATCGGCGTTATTCCAGTGCCAGTCCCCGCTGATGCCAGCCGTCGGTGCCGCCACGCAGCACGGCGACATCGCGCAGCCCGGCGTCAAGCAGCGCGGTTGCCGCACGCGCCGAACGCCGGTCCGTCTTGCACACCAGCACGACTGCCTGCCGGCGCGCGGCAAGATCGGCCGTCCACCCCGGCAGATCGCCGAGCGGCACGTTGATCGCATCCGGCAGGTGCCCGGGCGGTGAGGCAAATTCCTCGGGCTGACGCACATCGACAAGCACAACCGCATCGCCGGACGCAATGCGCCGTTGCAGGTCAGCTGCGTCGATCCACGCCGGTTCCCCGGCGCGCGGGCGGCGGAACAGGCGGGACAGGAAAGCGATCATCGTCAGCACTCCGGTGTTCGTTCATCGCTGCGCCACGATCTCCGCCAGCGCCTTCCCCACATCTGCCGTTCCTGCCTGACCGCCCATATCGCGCGTCCTCGGGCCGCTCTCGCGCAGCAGCGTCTCGATCGCTGCAACGACCGCCTTGCCCGCTTCCGCCTCGCCGAGATGCTCCAGCATCAGACCGGCCGACCAGATCTGGCCGATCGGATTGCAGATGAACTTGCCCGCAATGTCGGGCGCCGATCCGTGAACCGGTTCGAACATCGAGGGAAATCGGCGCTCGGGATTGATGTTGGCCGAGGGCGCGATGCCGATGGAACCCGCCACCGCCGGACCAAGATCGGAGAGAATGTCGCCGAACAGGTTGGACCCCACCACCACGTCGAACCAGTCCGGATGCTGCACGAAATGCGCGCACAGGATGTCGATGTGGAACTGGTCGGTGCGGATGTCGGGATACGATTTGCCCATGAGCGCGAAGCGCTCGTCCCAGTAAGGCATCGTAAATGTGATGCCGTTCGACTTGGTCGCCGATGTCAGGTGCTTCTTCGGCCTCGTCTTTGCCAGTTCAAATGCGAATTTCAGGATCCGGTCCACGCCGTGGCGGCTGAACACACTCTGCTGCGACACGAACTCGCGGTCGGTGTCGATGAACATCCGCCCTCCGACCGAGGAATACTCGCCCTCGGTGTTCTCGCGCACCACGTAAAAATCGATGTCTGCCTCGGTGCGGCCGGCCAGCGGCGTGCGAACGCCGGGCATCAGCTTGCACGGACGCAAGTTCACATACTGATCGAAGCCCCGGCGGATCGGGATCAGCAGGCCCCACAGCGAAATATGGTCGGGCACGTCGGGCCAGCCCACAGCACCCAGCAGGATCGAGTCCGATTGCGCCAGCCGCTCCATGCCATCGACAGGCATCATCGCACCGGTCTTCTTGTAGGTCTCGCACGACCAGTCGTAATGCGCGAACTCGAGGGCGAAGCCAAAGCGGCGCGAGGCCGCGTCGAGCACCTTCAACGCCTCGGGCACCGTTTCCTTGCCGATGCCATCGCCGGGGACAACCGCGATCCTGTGCGTCTGCGCCATGGACTATCTCCTTCGCCGGTGATCAGTTATCAGGGATCAGTGATCAGAGTGAAAGAGGCGACGGCAGACATGGCCAAGCACGCCCCCGCGATGCCGAAGACAAGCAGCACCGACTGGGACCGCGACGCGGCACTGACGACCGCGCGCATCCTGCTGGAAATCGACGCGATCAACTTCCGCCCTGAGGAGCCGTACACCTTCACCTCCGGCTGGAAGTCGCCGGTCTATATCGACTGCCGGCGCATCATCTACTTTCCACGCGCGCGGTCGAAGATCTGCGAGCTTGGCGTGGAGAAGATCAACCGCCATGTCGGCTACGAGACCATCGAGGCAGTGGCCGGCGGCGAGACCGCGGGCATTCCGTTCGCCGCCTGGATCGCCGATCGGATGCTGGCGCCGATGGCCTATGTGCGGAAGAGGCCGAAGGGCTTTGGACGCAATGCACTGATCGAGGGCGACGTGCCGGAGGGCAAGCGCACACTGCTGGTCGAGGACCTTACCACCGACGGCCAGTCGAAGATCCGTTTCGCCCAGGCGTTGCGCGACGCCGGCGCCATCGTCAACCACGCGTTCGTGGTGTTCTTTTACGGCGTGTTCCCGGGCGCGTTCGAGACACTGGCGCGGATGGATATCGCACTGCACCACCTGTGCACCTGGTGGGACGTGCTGGAGGCGTGCAAGGACCGGCCGTACTTCGCCGAACCGGCGCTGGCCGAGGTGCGCCGCTTCCTGGAGGATCCGGTCGCTTGGTCCGCCGCGCACGGCGGCATCTCCTCGGCCGAGGAGGCAATGGCCCGCAAGGCCGCGGTGGACGGGTAGAACGGCGACCAAACTCCGCCAGTCAAGGACGGGCGACCGCGCGTAATCGAAGGTTTGACCGGGCATCGAAATTCGCCGTAGCCTCAGGTCAATTCGACAAGGCATTCGATAAGTCATCGCACAAAGCCGGCGGTCCAACGTCCGGCCAATAGGGAAGGAGAACGGCCATGGGCACCATGAGCCGGCGATCGGTCATTGTCGGCTCGCTTGGCCTGACAACTGCGGTGGCCATGTCGCGGCCGTACCTCGCAAACGCGGCGAGCAAGACCGCGACCGTTTGGCAGGTGCAGGGCTTCGTCCCCGAGGAGGATGCAGCCTTCCGCAAGACAGTCGCGGATTACGAGAAGGCCAGCGGCAACAAGATCGACCTCAGCGTCATGCCGTTCATGGCGCTCAATCAGAAGGCAATATCCGCGATCGCGAGCGGAGATGTTCCGGACCTCATTTTCCACGATGCCCCGGCGACGATTCTGCCGCAGAATGCCTGGGAGAACAATCTGGTGGACGTGAGCGACGTTGTCGAGGAGCAGCGGAGCAATCTCAGCGCAACCGCGTTGTTGAACTCCACTTTTTACAACGGCGTCACGAAACAGCGGAGCTTCTACCTGGTTCCCATCAAGCAGGCATGCTCCCCGATGCATATCTGGGGCGATCTTGTCGCCAAGGCCGGCTTCAAACTTTCCGAAGCACCGAACACCTGGGACGCCTTCTGGGATTTCTTCAAGCCGGTGCAGAAGGAATTGCGCGCCAAGGGGATGCGCAAGATGTATGCCATGGGCATGCAGATCACCACCGTCGGGCCGAACGACGGTAATGGTCTTTTCGCTCATTTCATGCTCGCCAACGGTGGTCAGAACATTCTCACCAAGGACGGCAAGCTGCACACCGACGATCCGCAGGTGCGCGAGGCGGCGATCCGATCGGTCACCTACATGACGAATTGCTACAAGGAAGGCTACATACCGCCCGAGGCGCTGACCTGGAACGACGCCGACGACAACAATGCGTATCACGAGAAGCTGTTCGTGATGGATATCGACGGCACGCTCTCGACCGAGCTCGCCATGATCAAGAACAAGAAGGCCTATTACGAGGAGATGGTCGTGATGGGGCTGCCGAACCGCAATGACGGCTCGCCGATGCCTGCGGTTCAGGCTGCCGGCGGCGGCTTCATCCCGAGGGGGGCGAAGAGCGTCGAGGTCGCGAAGGACTTTATGAAATACTTCATGCAGCCGCAGGTGATGAACGAGAACCTGAAGAATGGTCTGGGTCGTTGGGTACCGGTCATACCGCAGATCGTGAAGGACGATCCGTGGTGGCTCGATACGAAGGAGGATCCGCACAGGTCGCCGTACGTGCACGAGGCCGTGCTGGGTCCGACATTCCCGGCCTTCAACGGATTTAATCCGGCCTGGGGCAAGGTCAACGCCGAGCAACTCTGGGGCAATTGCCATGCCGATGTCATCAAAAACGGGATGACGCCGGCGGCCGCGGTGGACAAGGCATTCACGCGTGCCGAGGCGATCTTTGCCAAGTTCACCTTCGGATAGGATCGCAACGATTGGCTGCGTTGGTGCGCTGACAGCACGTCAAATGCTTTGACTGTCTGCGGCAGGCGGACGTAGGCTGACCGAGGGATAACAAGCGCTCTCGTAAGCGCCACCGCAAAGAACCGGCGCCTAAGCGACCGGTCAATCAGTCAGGGAAGGAGAACGGCCATGGAATACATGAGCCGGCGATCGGTGATTTGCGGATCCCTCGGCTTGGCGGCAACAGGGATTCTGGCGCGACCGCACATCGCCAACGCAGCGGCCACGACAGCCATCGTCTGGCGGGACCAAGGATTCGTGCCGGAAGAGGACGCCGCGTTCCGCGCGACTGCGGCGGATTATGAGAAATCAAGCGGCAACAAGATCGACCTCAGCATCATGCCGTTCATGGCGCTGAACCAGAAGATCATCTCCGCCCTGACCAGCGGCGACGTTCCGGACCTGATCTTTCACATAGCGCCCTCGACGATCCTGCCGCAGAACGCTTGGAACGATAGGCTGGTGGACGTGAGCGACATCGTCGAGGCGCACAAGTCGGAGCTCAGCACCACCTCGCTGCTGTCTTCCAGCTACTACAACAGCGTCACGAAGCGACGCGCCTACTACCTGGTTCCGCTGAGCCAGGGTGCGGAGCCGTTCCATATCTGGGGCGATCTGGTCGAGAAGGCCGGCTACAAGCTGTCGGATGCACCCAAGACCTGGGATGCCTACTGGGACTTTTTCAAACCGATGCAGGCGGTGCTGCGCGGTAAGGGGATGCGGAAGATCTACGCCATGGGACCGCAGATCACGACTGTGGGGCCCAATGACGGCAACGGCCTCATGGCGCATTTCATGATCGCCAATGGCGGCGCGGGCATTGTCACCGAGGACGGCAAGCTCCACACCGAAGACCCTCAGGTGCGCGAGGCGGCGATCAAGTCAGTCACCTGGCTGACCAATGCCTACAAGGAAGGCTATGTGCCGCCTGAAGCGCTGAGCTGGACCGACGCCGACGACAACAATTCGTTCCACGAGAAGCTCATCGTGATGGATTTCGATGGCTCCCTTTCCACCGAACTCGCGATGATCAAGGACAAGAAGGCGTATCTCGAGCAGATGGTGACGGTGGGTCTGCCGCTGGCGAACGACGGCAAGCCGATGCCTGCGCAGGTTGGCGCCGGCGGTCTCTTCATCCCGAAGGGTGCCAAGAACCTGGAGGTTGCCAAGGACTTCGCGCGATTCTTCCTGCAGCCGGAGGTGCTGGACAAAAACCTCAAGGGTGGGCTGGGTCGCGCCGTGCCGTCGATCCCGGCGATTGTGAAGCAAGATCCGTGGTGGCTGGATCCCAGTGACCCACATCGGCCGCCCTTCGTGCAGGAGTTGGTGCTGGGGCCAACCGTTCCGGCCTACACCGGCTTCAATCCGGCATGGGGACAGGTCAACGCGGAACAACTCTGGGGCGGGGCACATGCCGATGTCATAAAGAACGGCATGACGCCGACGGCGGCGGTGGACAAGGCGTTCAGGCGCATGGAAACGATATTCGCGAAGTTCACATTCGAATAAGGCTGACCGGGCGAGCGCGGGCTGACACCATAGGTTGTCGCATCAGTCGGCCCGCGCAGGGTCAATTCGCGCCGCGACGGGCACCCTCGGTAGCGGGGTACCCTTGAGTTTGACTGGCCTCGGCCAGCCCCGTAAGCTACGTTGTCTATTGAAACCTATTCAACAAGAAGCCGGCGCCACAGCGACGGTCAGCAGGGAAGGAGAGCGGCCATGGTCAACATGAGCCGACGTTCTGTGTTAGCTGGATCCGTGGGCCTGGCGGCGGCGGGCGCGTTGGCGCGTCCATACATCGCGAACGCACAGGCAAAGACCGCGGTCTGCTGGCTCAATCAGGGCTTCATTCCTCAGGAGGACGCTGCGATCAAACAGGTCGCTGAGGACTATATGAAGGCGAGCGGCAATAAGCTCGACTACAGCGTGATGCCGTTCATGGCGATGAACCAGAAGACGATATCGGCGCTGACCAGCGGCGACGTTCCGGACCTGGTCTTCATGGACGCCCCGTCATCGATCCTGCCGCAGAACGCCTGGGACGATAAACTGGAAGACGTGTCCGACGTCGTGGCCCCCTACGAGTTCCCAGCTCTCGGAGACCGCCAAGCTCGGCTCGACGTTCTATAACAAGGTAACGAAGAAGCGCGCCTACTACCTTTGCCCGATCAAACAGGGAGCCACGCCATTTCACATCTGGGGCGACCTCGTCGAAAAGGCCGGGCTCAAGATGTCGGAGATTCCCAAGGATTGGAACGGTATCTGGACCTACCTCAAGCAGGCCCAGGCACCGCTGCGTTCAAAGGGGATGCGAAGGATCTATGCCTGCGGCCTGCAGATCACCACGGTCGGGCCCAATGACGGGAACAACCTGTTCGCGCATTTCATGATTGCCAATGGCGGCGAGGGTATCGTCACGCCGGACGGCAAGTTGCACACCGACGATCCGAAGGTTCGCGAGGCGGCGATCAAGTCGGTCGAGTTCATGACGGACCTCTACAAGGAAGGGGTGGTGCCGCCGGAGGCGCTGAGCTGGAACGACGCCGACGACAACAACGGCTACCACGAGAAGCTGTTCCTGATGGATTTCGACGGCACGTTGTCGACCGAGTTGGCGATGATCAAGGACAAGCAGGCGTTTTACCATGACATGCAGACGCTGGCCCCGGTGAACAAGAACGACGGCACGCCGATGAAGACTCAGATCAACGCCGGCGGCGGTTATATTCCCAAGGGTGCGAAGAACGTTGAGGTCGCCAAGGACTTCATGAAGTTCTTCATGCAGCCGAAGGTGATGAACGAGAACCTCAAGGCCGGTCTGGGTCGCTGGGTGCCGGCAATCCCGCAGCTTGTGAAGGACGACCCGTTCTGGCTCAGCACCGACATGCCGTGCCTGAAGCCCTATGTCACCGAGGCCGTGCTCAATCCCACCCTGCCTGTCTATGAGGGATTCACACCGGCCTGGGGGCAGGCCAATGCCGAGCAGCTCTGGGGCCAGGCCCACGCCGACGTCATCAAGAATGGCATGAAGCCGGCCGACGCGGTCGACAAGGCGTTCAAGCGGGCCGACCAGGTCTTCGCGAAGTTCACATTCGGATAAATCGAACGAGGCGAACATGAGCGTAACACAGCAGGCAATTGCCGTCGGACGGGCCGCCGCTGCTCCTCGCCTGCGGCGACGCGCCTGGTACGGTGGGCTGCAGGGCTCGGAATTCGCCTGGGCAATCGCGTTCGCCCTGCCCTACATCGCGGTGTTCTTCGCGTTCGTCGTCTATCCGGTCGGCTTCGGGATCTGGATGGGCAGCGAACCCGCACTCTACAAGGACCTGTTCTCGGATCCCCGCTACCTGACCAGTGTGGTCAATACGCTGCTTTACGTCGGCATCGGCGTGAACGTGAAGATGTTTCTGGCCTTCCTGCTGTCGGGTTTCTTCATTCGCAAGCGCTGGTGGATCAAGGCGCTGCTGGTGATCTTCATCCTGCCATGGGCGACGCCGGCTTTGCCTGCGTACATGTCGATCCATTGGTTCCTGAACGGTCAGTGGGGCATGCTCAACAACGTGCTGTATCTGCTGACCGGCATCGATGGCCCGGTTTATCTGAATGATCGCTGGATGGGGCTCGCGTGCAACATCGGCGCCTATATATGGAAGACCCTGCCGTTCTGGACGGTGATCCTGCTGGCGGGCCGGATGGCAGTACCGCAGGAGCTCTACGAGGCAGCCGCGGTCGATGGCGCCACCGGCTTCCGCCGCTTCACACATGTGACCGTCCCGCTGCTGGCGAACCTGTACCTCGTGTGCACATTGCTCGACATGGTCTTCGCACTCGGCGACTTCAACGCGACCTACTTCGTTTCGGGCGGCGGCCCAGCGATGTCCACCGAGGTACTTGCCACACTCGGCATTCGCTACGCGTTCACCATCGCGCAGCCCCGCCTCGGCGTGGCCGCGGTGATGTCGGCGCTGCCGTTGCTGATCCCGCTGGTCATCCTGCTGATGCGCAAGCTCCGTATGTCGGAGGGCCAGTTGTGAGCGCCACCACGGACGGCCGGCAGATGCGTTCCCCGCTGCACTACCGACTGCAACGCTATGGGGTGGAAGCGGCGTGCCTGGCTCTCGGGTTCGTGCTCGTCGTGTGGTCCGTCACGCCGATCTACAACATGTGGATGATCGCACTCGACAGTCACGACGACATCTTCAGCGGGACGATCTGGCCGGAAAATCCCTCGCTGGAGAGCTTCCGCGTCGTCATCACCGAAGACTTCTGGTACCTTGAGCGTTTCTGGCATCAGTTCGGCAACAGCTTCTATGTCGGCCTGATGGTGACGTTTCTGACGTTGCTCATCGGCTCGCTGGCCAGTTTCACGGTCGGCCGGATGCGTCTGCGCCATGGCTGGTTGCTGACCAACGCAGCACTGATGACCTATGTGATCCCGGCATCGTTTTTGGCAATTCCGATCTACCGGATCATGCAGATTTATGGACTAGGGAATCACCTCGCGTCGGTGATCCTGGCGCTGACGACGTTCGCCACCCCATATGCCATCTTCATCTTCTCGCAGTATGGCAAGTCGATCCCGATGGAGCTCGACGAGTCCGCGCGGATCGATGGCGCCACGCCGCTGCAGATCTATTTCCGCATCTACTTGCCGCTGATGGCCCCGGCACTGGTTGCCGTTGGTACCTATGCGCTGCTGCTGGCATGGAACGAATACCTGTACAACTTTCTGCTGCTGTCCACGCCGGACAGCATGACCGTCGCGGTAGCGCTGGCGCAGTTCCTCAACAGCGATGAATCGCCTTGGAACTACATGATGGCCACTGCGATCATCTACGCGCTGCCGCCGATCATTCTGTACTATGGCTTCCGGCGGTACATGGCGGCGGGTCTGACCATGGGTGGCGTGAAGGGATAAGCGCCACCACCGCGGCGACGCGGAGGCAAGACGATGAGCAGTACCCAGCAGGCCCTCGGATTCGGCCGATCCATCGCGCTCGGCCAGTCGCGGCGTCCCCCCTGGCGCGGACGCCTGCAAGGCTCGGACACCACCTGGGCCGTCGCGTTCTTCCTGCCTTACGTGGCTGTGTTCCTGGCCTTCGTTGTGTTTCCTGTCATCTACGGCCTGTGGCTGGGCAGCAACCCGGAGCTTTACGTCAGACTGTTCGAGGACCCGCACTACGTTATCACCGTGATCAATACCCTGCTGCTCGCAGGTATCGGCGTGAACGTGAAGATGTTTCTGGCGTTCCTGCTGTCCGGATTCTTCATGCAGCGGAGCCGGTGGATCAAGGCACTGCTGGTGCTTTACATGCTGCCATGGGCCCTCCCGGCGCTGCCCGCGTTTCTGTCGTTGCACTGGATGTTCATCGGCTACGGCGGATTTCTCAACAGCGCGTTGGAGGAACTCTTCGGCATCGATGGCCCGATCTGGTTCAACTCCTACTGGCTCGCGATGGGAGCCAACGTCCTCGCCTATATCTGGAAATGGATGCCATTCTGGACCTTGGTATTCCTGGCTGGCCGAATGGCGATTCCGCAGGATATTTATGAAGCGGCCGCGGTGGACGGCGCCACCGGCATCCGCCGCTTTACCTACGTGACATTCCCCTTGCTGGCGAACCTCTATCTGGTCTGCACGCTGCTTTCCACGCTATGGACGATTGGCGACTTCACGACTGCATATTTCGTCTCAAGTGGCGCGCCCGCCCTGCAGACCGAGGTGCTGGCCACTTACGGCTTCCGCGTCGCATTCGACCACGGCTATCCGGAACTGGGCGTGGCGGCGGCCATATCGGCATTGCCGGTGCTGATACCGATCGCGATACTGCTGATGCGACGGCTTCAGGCGACGGAGGTTCAATTATGAGCCTCGCGCTGACGGTGGCGCGCCCACGCTACCGGCTGAGGCGGATCGTGACCAACGCGGCCGCCGCCGTGCTCGGCTTGGCACTCGCGATCTGGACGCTCATTCCCGTTTACAACATGCTGCTGATTGCGCTCAGCGATGACGGTGACGAATTCACCGGCACTGTTTGGCCGAGCGATCCGAATTTCGAGAGCTTCCGGGTTATCTGGAACGAAGATTACTGGTACCTTGAGAATTTCTGGCATCAGTTCGGCAACAGCATCTATGTCGGTCTCTCGACCATGGTGCTGACGGTGATCGCCGGGTCGCTGGCGAGCTTTGCGATGGGTCGCATGCGGTTGCGCAAGGCATGGCTTCTGGGCAACGTCTCGCTCATCACCTACGCTGTTCCCGCATCGCTGCTGGTGATCCCGTTTACCCGGCTCATGCATATCTATGGACTTACCGACAATCTCCTGTCCGTCATCGCGGCCGAGGTGGCGTTTGCAACACCGTACGCAATCCTGATCTTCCACCAGTACGGAAAACTGATCCCGCTCGAACTGGACGAGGCGGCGCGTGTGGACGGTGCAACGCCGATCCAGGTGTATTTGCGCATTTACCTGCCGTTGATGGCCCCGGCACTGGCTGCCGTTGCGACCTATGCGCTGCTGGTCGCCTGGAACGAGTACCTGTATCAGTTCCTGCTGCTGTCCTCGCCGCGCAGCATGACCGTGGCGGTGGCGATCGACCAGTTCTTCGACAGCGACGAGGCGCCGTGGAACTACATGATGGCCATCGCCCTAGTCTATTCGCTGCCGCCGATCGCGGTCTATTACGGGCTGCGTCGCTACATGGTGGCCGGCCTGACAATGGGCGGCGTCAAGGGGTAGGCGATCCGCCGCGCAGCACGGGCTCGGTAATCGGGCATGGCGCACCACGCCCGACCGTGGTTCTGAATCTACGCCTGCGCCAGCCCACGCAACTGCCTTGCGGCAGCGACCAGACTTTCCAATGCCGGTCTGACTTCTTCCCAATTGCGGGTCTTCAGGCCGCAGTCGGGGTTGACCCAGATTTGCCAATCTTCCAGGCGTTGCCGGGCCAGACATAAAAGCTCGGCCATCTCCGTGACGCCGGGTACCCGAGGGCTATGGATGTCCCATACGCCTGGTCCGATCTCGGCCGGATAGCCGCCCGTGCTGCCATCCTGTCCGGGCCCGAAGGCGTCAAGCAGTTCCATCCGGCTGCGTGCTGTCTCGATGGAGATCGCATCGGCATCCATGTCAGCGATGGCGGGCATGATGTCATTGAATTGCGAATAGCACATATGGGTGTGAATGCTGGTGGCATCAGCAACCGAACTGGTGGACAGCCGGAAGCACGCGATTGCCCAGCGCAGGTAGTTCTGCCAATCCGCATGGCGAAGCGGCAGACCCTCGCGGAACGCAGGTTCGTCAACCTGAATGACCGGGATGCCCGCCGCCTCCAAATCCGTCACCTCGTCGCGGATTGCGAGCGCGATCTGGCGGCAGACCAGTTCTCGGGGAATGTCGTCGCGCACGAATGACCATTGCAACATCGTCACGGGACCGGTCAGCATGCCCTTCATCGGCAGGCTGGTCCGGGATTGCGCGTAAGCGGACCATCGCACCGTCATGGGCGCTGGTCGGGACACGTCGCCCCAGATGATCGGCGGCGCCACGCAACGGCTGCCGTAGGATTGCACCCAGCCATGCTGGGTGAAGGCGTAGCCGCTCAGCTGCTCGCCGAAATATTTGACCATGTCGTTGCGTTCGAACTCCCCGTGCACGAGTACGTCAAGGCCAAGCGCTTCCTGCCAGCGCACCACGTCGTCGATCCAGCCTTTGACGACCGTTTCATAGTCGGTTTCGGTTGTCTCCATCCGCGCAAGCGAGGCGCGCGCCCGTCGGACTTCCGCAGTCTGTGGAAAAGACCCGATGGTGGTTGTCGGGAACAAGGGCAGCTGAAGCCTGGCCTGCTGTGCGAGGCGCCGCTGTGAATAGGCGGTTGACCGACGTTCCATGTCGGCCGTGGCGCCGGCAACTCGGTTGAAAACTTCCGTTCGGTGCACACGGGGGCTGGTCCGCCGCGCGTGCACGGCAACGTCACTGTCACTCAGTTGTGCCGCAACCGCGGCTTCCCCCTCGTCAAGCCCGCGCACAAGGAGCGCAACCTCCTGGAGTTTCTGGACCGCGAAGGCGAGCCAGCCCTTCACGTCGCTGTCCAACTTCGCCTCGTGTGCGACATCGAACGGCACATGCAGCAGGCTGCATGACGGCGCCGCCATCAACCGCCGCGTGCCACGAACACTGGCGACACGTTGCAGCGTCCCAAGCGCGGCGCGCAGATCCGTGCGCCATACGTTGCGGCCGTCAACGATACCCAGGGAGAGCCATCGTTCGACAGGGACCGCCGCGACGACCGCGTCCAGTTCCGTTATGCCGCGAACAAGATCGACGTGCAGCCCGGCGACCGGCAGGCGGGCGGCCACAGCAAGATTGCCACCGAGGGGGCCGAAGTAGCTTGTCAGCAGAATATCCGGTTTGGATTGCGCGGCGAACGTGCCGTACGCCAGACCAAGCGCGACCTTCGCTTTCTCGGTCAGATCGAGCCCCAGCACGGGTTCATCCATCTGGACCCAGCTTGCCCCACTCTCGGCCAGTTCGTTCATAACCTGATTATAAATCGGCAACACGGCATGCAGCAGATCGAGCGGATCGGAGCCGTCTGTCATCTTCGCCAGCATGAGGAAGCTGACAGGTCCGAGCAGGGTAGGGCGGGTGCGGACGGGCATCGCCATTGCCTCGCGGAACTGAGCGAGCAGCCGGTTCGCTGAGAGTGCAAAGCGCTGCCCGGCCGACAGGCGCGGCACCAGATAGTGATAATTGGTGTCAAACCACTTTGTCATTTCCATCGCGGGCAGGCCCGGTGCGATGCCGGCCACTCGCTCGGCGGCAGTGTCGCGGGAACCCCGTGCCAGAGCGAAATAAGTGGCCAGCGACACGGGTCCTCCAGACCAGCCGTAGCCCGGCGGGATAGCGCCCAGCATGCAGGCGGTGTCCAGCACATGGTCATAGAGCGAGAAGTCGCCGCAGGGCACGTGGCTGATGCCGAGGCCCACCTGAAGCTGCCAATGCCCAATGCGGAGAGCCGTCGCGACCGCTTCCAGTCCGGGCTCGTCCAGTGCGCCGGACCAATACTGTTCCAGTGCGGTTTTCAGTTCGCGCCGGCGGCCGATACGCGGAAAGCCGAGATTGCCCGCGACCGTCATGGGAGCCTCGCGCCGGCCGAGATGAAGCGAGCAGAGTCAGAATGACGCACACAATGGCGCAGCATCAAACGCGCATGATGGTGCGCGACGGCGGGATTGATGGGCATAGTTATCTCCAGCCGCCAGTGCACCCCGCCCGGCAGCGTTGGTTTGCGCGACGACGGCAGGTCTCCTGGCTCACGACTCTGCGTCGTTGGCCCTGTCTTCCCGAACCCTGAGCGGTTCAGTGACCCGCCCCCGAGAGGGCGGACAGGCTAGCGACTCGCCGTTGACAGTTGCGGGGGCAGCCGCCGACTTATCCCCGGACCATTGGTCCAGCCGGGACTCACGGCATTCCCTTTTGACCCGCTCGCACGGGACCGTCGACACATAAGCATAAGTTTATGTCGGTCGGATTGGCAAGGTCTATATCGAGATCGAGCGCCGGACGGCGCCGGTGGGGGCTATCGCATGGATGTCGCTCGGACGGGGCTTCAGACCGCCTCCTTCAGCTCCTTTGCCACACGGAACGCGACCTTCTTGCTGGCCTTGATCTTGATTGCCTCGCCGGTCGCGGGATTGCGGCCCATGCGGGCGGCCCGCTTCCTGACCTGCAGCATGCCCAGGCCATTGATCCTGATCTTGTCACCCTTTTTCAGGTGCTTGGTGACCAGACCGACCATGTCGACGAGCACCGCATCGGCCTGCTTCTTCGCAAGCTCGTGGTTCTCGGCGAGCTGTGCCGCAAGGTGCTTCAGGGTGACAGTGGCCTGCGGCGCGGCCGCCTTGGCCGGCGCTGCTGCCTTCGGGGACTTTGCCGCGGACTTGGCTGCCGCAGGTGCCTTCTTGAGTGCCATGGCTGACCGACTCGCTGTTTGCAGTTGGGTTGCACAATGACGGAATCACGCTTTTTGCCGCAGGACAAGCATTACTTGCGATTCTGCCGCCGAGGCGGGGGACTTTCCAATGCCGCCGCCTGTGGCATGGTGGTTCGGCGCATCGGTTCTACGGTGACCCAGGCAAGCACGGAGAGGCAGTACCATGTACGACGTTCACTACTGGCCGACACCCAACGGGAAGAAGGTGACGATCCTGCTGGAGGAACTTGGAACGCAGTACAAGGTTGTGCCGTGTAATATCGGACGCGGCGACCAGTTCAGCACCGAATTCCTCAAGATGAACCCGAATCATCGTATGCCGGTTCTCGTCGATCATGACCCGGCCGGCGGTGGCGAGCCCATCGCCATCTTCGAATCCGGGGCGATCATGATGTATGTTGCCGAGAAGGAGGGGAAGTTCTTCCCGCAGGCGACGCGGCCCAAGTATCAGGTTACGCAGTGGCTGATCTGGCAGATGGCGAACCAGGGTCCCAAGAGCGGCGAGTGCGGGCATTTCCGCCGCCTGGACGACAGCAAGGGCGATCAGTCCTATGCCGTGCGCCGCTTCACCGACGAGGTGAACCGGCTGTTCGGGGTGCTGAACAACCGGCTGTATGAGAGCCGCTGGCTGGCCGGCGACGAGTACACCATCGCCGATATGATCAGCTATCCGTGGACGGTGAACTGGCAGGCGCAGGGCCAGGACATCGAGGAGTTCAAACACTTCAAGCGCTGGTTCGAGGAGATGGGCGCGCGCCCGGCGGTGCAGCGCGGCATGGCAGTGGGCGCCGATCTGTCGGAGGACCAGTCCAAGCTGCCGGCCGAGGAACGCGAGCGGCGGGCGAAGATTCTGTATAACCAGCGCGCTCGGCCGGTGCCGGCGTAACCCCCACCTCACCCTGCCCTCTCCGCCCCTAGGCGGAGAGGGTCCCCTGGCCAGGAGTAGTACGTCATGGCGGACATCGAATGCTTCTTCGACTGCTCGAGCCCGTGGACCTATTTTGCCTTCCACAATCTGCTGCTCATGGAGAAGGAACTGGGGGTTGCGGTCGCCTGGCGGCCGATCCTGGTCGGCGGCGTGTTCAACGCGGTCAATCCCAGCGTGCACAACGCGCGCGAGACGCCGGTTCCGGCGAAGGTCGCCTACAACAAGAAGGACCAGACCGACTGGGCGCGCCATCTCGGCATCCGCATGCACTACCGCCCGACGGTGTTCCCGGTGAACAGCGTGAAGGCGATGCGCGGGTGCATCCTGCTGGAACCGGAGGGCAAGCTGGTGCCGTTCGCGCTGGCGACGTTCGAGGCCTATTGGGGCGACGACAAGGACATCTCGCAGGTCCCGGTGCTGCGGGAGATCTGCGCGAAGGTCGGCATCGACGCCGAGAAGTTCCTCGGCGGCATCGAGCAGCAGGCCATCAAGGACAAGTTGCGCGCCACCACGCAGGAGCTGATCGATCGCGGCGGCTTCGGCTCGCCCACGATGTTCGTCGGCGGCGACGACATGTATTTCGGCAACGACCGTATGCCGCTGATCCGCGACGCGGCGCTGCGCCGCAAGCGCAAGTAGGCGTATCGCTCTCCCTCTCCTGCGAAGTGGGAGAGGGCCGGGGTGAGGGCCGCTACTTTTCCCCCAGATCCCACCAGATCCCGGCGAACGCCGCGATCCCCTCGCGGGCCGGCGCAATCAGCAGGTGCTCGTCCGGGCCGTGCTGCTTGCAACCATTATAGCTGTGCGGCACCCAAATCAGCGCGAGACCGAGGTGATCGACGAACACGTCACCCGGTAGACCGCCCGATGAATTCGGGATCACCTGCACGCGCCGCCCCAGCGTCCGTTCCATCGACTCGACCGTCCAGCGCACCCACGGATGCGCCGGGTCGGTCCGGCTGGCAGGCATGCGCACCCCGGGGTTCTCGATCCGCACGCCGGGAAAACCCTCCGCATCGAGATGACGGCGCAGCGCGGGCGCGAACGTGGCCGGATCGGTGTCCACCGTGTAGCGGATCTGGCAGTGCGCGCGCGCATTCGGCGCCACCGCGTTCACCGGATTCTCCGGCCGGCCCGACACCATCGACAGCACGATGAAGCTGTTCCAACCGTAGATCTTCTCGGCGGATGTCAGCCCCGGCTCGCCCCAGTCGGGGTCGATCGAGGCAGCCTCCCCGCCGCCGCCCACCTCGCACCCGGCCAGCACGGAGCGCACGCTCGCCGGAACGCCATTCCGCGGCAGCCAGTCGCGCACCAGGATCTTGCCGCGCCGATCGATGATGGTGCCGAGCGCGTGGGTCAGCACCACCGCGGGATCGGTGGTCAGTCCGCCCCAGTGGCCGGAATGCACGCCGCCGGGACGCAGATCAACCACGAGGTCGAAATGGAACGTGCCGCGTGTCCCCGTGGCGATGGTGGGAACTTCGGGCATCACGCGCGGACCGTCGCTGCCGATCAGCACATCGGCCTGCAGCAGGTCCTTATGCGCGGCGACGAAGTCACGCAGGCCGACCGAGCCGCGCTCCTCGCAGGTCTCCAGCACCAGCTTCAGGTTGAAGCCCAGCCTGCCGCCCCGCTCCGCCAGCACCGCCTCCAGTGCAGCGAGGTTCACCGCATGCTGACCCTTGTTGTCGGCGGTGCCTCGGCCGTACCAGCGATCGGGTTCCTCGCTGAGCCGCCACGGATCGAGGCCCGCGCGCCACTGGTCCTCCAGTCCACGCACCGTGTCGCCGTGGCCGTAGGTGAGGATGGTAGGCCGCGCGGGGTCCTCCATCCGTTCGGCGGTCAGGATGGGGCCGAAGCCGGCGTGCGGATTGGGGTGGATCGCGACGGCGAAGCCCATGCGCTCCAGCCACGGGCGGATCGCCGTGTCGAGGTAGCGCTGCACATCGGCTTCGTGGCCGGGGTCCTGCGAGGTGCTGGGGATCGCCACCAGTTCGGCCAACCGGTCGCGGAAGCCGCCTTCGTCGAAGAACTGTGTCGCTCCCGCTATTGCGCCCTTACGTGTTCCCATCCCGCGCCCCTGCCATTTTGTGTCCCGGGCAAGCCTTCCACAAGGGAGACCAGATTGGGATATAGAATGCTGCTTTGCATGCGAAGCCGACCGGTGGCGGGTTCGGTTGAACTCGCGCACCTGACTTTAGGATTATGATTCCCAGTCTAGTCCAGTGGTAATTTCCTGATGATATGAGGTATTTGCCACCGCTGTGCAACCACGCTTTCCCTGCAGACAAATAAACGGCAACCGGCCGCGAGGGCTCAGACCGGCGCAGCGAGAGCTATTGTGCTGAGTTGGCTTTGTGTGGAGAAAAACTGGAGAATCGAATGAACATGCCCGAAAGCGACGACAATGACTCGTTCTTCTTCCCCCTCTTGAGAAAGACGACTCATTAACAGTCTATCGGCTCGTGGCCTACCACTTCTTCCCGGCGAATATAATGCACGCCCACATGTCATTACTCACCAGTCAACAAGTAAGACGACATTCCTTATTGTCACTTTCCCAAAGCCGGTGCTACGCTCGGGGCATGAAACGAGATGGACGCGGTTTTGATCATCAGACGCTGGAAGCCATTCGATTGATGGCGGTCGAGCGGGTGCGGGGCGGAGAGCGGCCATCCTCGGTGGTGACTTCGTTCGGCTTTCATCGCACGACGATCTACAAATGGCTCAAGGCGGCGTCACGCCCTGGAGTGGGACTGAAAGCGCTGCACGCCCAGTGCCGGCAACGGGGCGACCAGCGCAGCTTGACGTCGGGGTCAGGAGCAACAGGTGTTTCGCTGGATAAACGGCCGCGATCCGCGTCAGTATGGGCTGGATTTCGGCTTGTGGACGCGGTCTGTCAGTGGCCGACCTGATCGAGCGTACAATTCAACATTCGGCTTGGCGTGCACGGCGGTGGCGGGCGATTGCTCGCCAAGCTGGGACTGACGCCGCAAAAGCCACTGCAACGGGCTTACCAACGCGATCCGGACGCGATCGAGGCATGGCGGCTCGAAGCGGTTTCCTGCCGATTGCCAGACAGGCAAAAACCTCAGGTGGTGAAGTCTGATTTCTGGGATGCAGTCTGGGTTTCGTGCCGATACCGTGCACGGCAAGACCTGGGGCAAGAAGGGTGAGACACCTGTGGTCGAACGGCCTGGTCAGCGGCAATCGATCAGCGCGGCCTCGGCCGGTGAACGCCCGTGGCGCATTTTGGTATTGCACCTACCATGGTGGCCACTCAGACGGCGCCACGAGTTGTTTGTCACCCTGCTGCGGCGGATGATGCGGCGTCGTTCGAAGCCGGTACATCTGGTGGTCGACGGACTTCCCGCGCACAAGACCGCGCTGGTGAAGGCCTATGTCGCATCCACGAAGGGCATGCTGACGCTGCATTTCGCTCCCCGGCTATGCGCCTGAACTGAACCACCGATGAACTCGGTCTGGAAGCCACATGAAACGCACCGGTGTGGCGACGAGCACCGCTGCGGCCGCTGGCGAGAATGCTGCCAGCGAAGATCGAAGCACAACTTAGCGCTATCAAGCGTCATGCCACGGTTGATACCGGTCATTCTTCAAGGCGACCGAGTGTCGTCCTATATTACCGACTTGTGAGTAACAGTCTATCGGCTCGTGGCCTACCACTTCTTCCCGGCGAATATAATGCACGCCCACATGCATAGGATTATACAACACCGTCGACGAGCATGGAAGAAGAACCGGGACGTACTATTCAGAGAGATTCTCGTTTATCTTAACTACTGGCTCACGACTCTATACATTGTTGCCGAGGGATTTCTGGAGTTGAAGCTAAAAGATAAGGCCATCGAAAAGATAATACATGTGCATTAAGCTGATCTAAGGCTGTACAGGAATGCAACGTTCCATTTGCAGCGAGATGGCCGTGAACATAGCCAGTTTATCGACCGGGACTTAAAAAGATCCTTTAGGCTGAAGAATTGTTCTACGAATTTCAATATTATTTTGCGAAATACAGTGTGAAGATGGCGGAATTACAGAAGCCAGGTCACGAAATATTGGATCTGGTGGGGTTTCGCAGGAAGTCTGCTTGGGAGGAGTAGCCTAACGTCGCGGTAAATCGACCAACATCACGGCGCGATCGGCTTAAGCGACGGCAAGGGGCACCCGCAACGGATCCAGTGCGAGGGCAGCCATTCCAGACTGATCTTGTTACCTACGCCGCCTTCCGCACCCTGGTCGATGCTCGCACCATACCAGCGGTATACTACCGGCGATTCGAACATCGGCCAGCGAGTGCAAATTGCACTGCCCCGGTGCCACCACTGCGGCATAGCGACCTAGTTTCTGTTTGCGAAATCGTCCATCTATGTTAGTTTCGGTGTCGTGACGGCGGAATTACTGCGCCCAGCAACAGGAGCTTGCATCATGGCTATCCCCGGCGGACGACGTGGAGACGCCCGACTTACCATGATCCTCTTCGTTGGCGCCTTTTGCGTTGGTCTGTCAGCCAAGGCCGCTCCGCTGTCGGACACGCCGCCGGACCCGCATGGTGTTCCTACCGTCTATCGCAGCGACGCACTGGATGCATACGCCAAGGTGACGATTGGCTGGCTCCCAGCCCCGTCCGCACTTACCTCGGCCGAGCAAGCACCGGAGGCAACGGCACTCGCCATCATCAATCAACGCATGGCCGAAGTCCGCGCGGAACTGGAAAAGAAGAAGATCACCATTGGCCCTCTCGATATGACAGTGTTGCCGGAAAATCTTCGCGTAACGCTGTCCGGACTGCTGCCGGACAATCGGCGCGTCATATGTGCAACGATCCTGCCGGGGAACAAGATGTACAGCGCGGTTATCATGAGCGTTGATCGTAACTCTCCATCGGTCGGTCCGCGCGAGGTCTGGGACGAGGATGGCAACCGTGCAGGCAAAGGTGCGCTTGCCCAATTCGTGACCGATACCCTGCGCGTCAACACGTGGGAACAGGATACCTTCGAGGGCGTCAGGTTGAGAATGTGTCCGGGCAGCTGACAACAGCGGCAACCGGCTGCGTTGACACCGATTGCACCGGGCCTGAGTTGCCGCCTCTGCCAGACGTGTTGGCGCACCAAGGCGGAGGGACTTGGCCGCGCAAGTCTCCGCAGCGTCGCGTTTCGTTGCTGCGGAGACTGTGACGCTTGCGTGGTGCCTATCGGATCTAGCCCGGCGCGGCACCCTGCGTCTGCACCTGCAGCATATAGATCGACTGGCTCGCACACATGAGCAGGTTGTTGCGCTTCGGGCCGCCGAACGAGAGATTGGCGCATTGCTCGGGCAAGCGGATACGGCCGATCAGCTTGCCCTGCGCATTGTACACCAGCACGCCGGAATAGCCGAGCGGCGCATTGGAGCTGCACCAAAGATTGCCGAACACGTCGGCGCGCATGCCGTCAGGGCCGCAATGGACACCGTCAACCATCATGTCCAGAAACTCGCGCTGGTTGGCGACCTTGGTGTCCTGCACGTCGAACGCATGGATCGTGCGCGTGCCGCCGGCATGGCTGTCGCCCGGTCCCTTGCTGGTGCTGATCACGTACAGCGTCTTGTAGTCGGGTGCGAAACAGATCCCGTTGGGATTCTTGAGCTGGTCCTCGGTGACCACGACCTCCAGCCTGCCGCTTGGGTCCCAGCGATAGACCGCATTCGGCAATTGCCGTTTGGTACCTCCGAGCGCTCCGGCGTTTTCGGCGCCGATGCGCGGGTTGAGCAGACCTTGCGGGTTTGTTGGACCGCCGGCTTCGTCCGGATGGCCTTCCGACAGCGTGTCGCCGTAGGGTGGGTCGGTGAACCAGATGCTGCCGTCAGGATGCGGCACAAGATCGTTCGGTGAGTTCAGCGGCTTGCCTTCGAAGGAATTGGCAATCACGGTCATGGTGCCGTCGAGTTCCCAGCGGACCACGCGGCGATAGAAGTCCTCGGTCGAGAGCTGCCGTCCCTGGAAGTCGAAGGAGTTGCCGTTGCTGTTGTTTGACGGCTTGCGAAACGGCGTTACCCGCCTGTTGTCCCACAGAAAGCGATACTGTGTGTTGCCCTGAACGTCGCTGAACACGAAGTACTGGCCCTCGCTCGACCAGGCTGGCCCTTCGGCCCACAGAAAGCCTGTGCCCACGCGGTGGATTGCGGTGATGCCAAGCAGATACTGACGGAACGATGGATCGATGACGACGATGTCGGGGTCGGGATAGAATTCCGGCGGCGCGCCGCGTCCCCACTGTCGTGGCGGATTGGTGATGACGGATGGCGGCGTGGCGGTCGCGGCGCTTGGCTGTTGCGCAAGTGCGACGGCCGGAGCCAGCGCAGCGGCACCGATCGTGCCAGCCAGCCCTTTGACGATGCTGCGCCTCGACGCAGCAAGCTCCTTGGTCATGTTGGTTTCCTCCCGATTGGCGGCGCGCATCCTACGATACGGCCGCACACGATCGGCACACAATGCCAGGAGGCCGCGGTTATTTCCAGCTGCTGAGGAAAAAGCGCGGCAGCTCGTCCGGATAGGGTTTGAAGTTGAGCTGTTTGGAGAAACCGTAGGTCACCGTGTGGGTGAACATTGGCATCCAGTACGCTTTCTCGGTGATCAGCTTGATCGCCGCGCTGTACGACTTGCGCCGCTGGTCGGCATCCACGGTCGCGCCGCCGGCCTCGACCAGTTTCTTCAGCTCCGGGTCGCGCACATAGTCGCCTGGCGTGAAGGTAAAGAAGTTCGGCAGGATCGCAGAGACGTCGTTGACCGAGTAGCTGCCCCACGAACTCAACTCGAGCGGGTTCTGCCCGGCGAGCGAGCGCTGCACCCACGCGCCAACCTGCAGGACGCTGGTCTTGGCATTGATGCCGACCGCCTTCAAATAGCCCTGCGTTGCACCCGCCCATTGCGGCAGATCGGGCGTCACCAATTCGGTGTCGAAGCCATTCGGATATCCGGCCTCGGCCAGCAACTGTTTTGCCTTGGCAGGATCATAGGGGTAGTGCACCGCCGCCGCCGCGTCGCAACCGAACTGTGTGGGATAGCAGGGGGCATCCAGGGCGCGCGAGCCACCCTGCATGAGCTGCCTGGCCATCGTGGTGCGGTCGATCGCATAAAAAATCGCCTCGCGCACCTTCTGCTTGGTCAGCGGATTGTCGGCGCCGGTGCGGCCAGCCGCATCCATGCCAAGAAACTGGATGCGCATGGATTCCCCACGCACGGCCTGAAGCGTCGGCATCTGCCCCACAGCGTCGAACTGGTCCGGACTGAACTTCCAGATCCAGTCGGCACGTCCGCCGAGCAGTTCCGCCATCTCGGTGGCGGAATCCGGCACCTCGTGGATAACGAGCTTGCCGATCGGCGGCCTGCCCTTCGGGCTGTCGGCGTAATAGCCGTCATAGCGTTCCAGATCGATCTCCGTGACGCCGTTGACCCGCGTGAACTTGTACGGGCCGGACCCGATCGGGTTGCGCGAGTATTCCAGCGGACCGACCTTTTCGCGATACGCCTTCGGCATGATGTACAGTGTCATCGCCATGTAATCGAGCGCTGCCGGGAACACGCGCTTCAACTCGACACGGACATGCGTGTCGTCGACCTTGGTGGCATGATCGATGTAGGAATAGTTGCTCGGTGTCGAAACTTGCTTGTCGCTGAGAATGGTGTTGACGGTGTAAACCACATCGTCGGCGGTGAGTTTGTCACCGTTGTGGAAGGTGACATTCTTGCGCAGGACGAATTCAAGTGTCGTCTCGTCCGCCCACTTGAACGATTCCGCCAACAGCGGCTTGATCTGGAAGGTTTCCGGATCTCGATAGACCAGCGAGTCCCAGGCCTGATGCGCGAGCACGACGCCGGTGCGCAGCTGGTTGTAATAGGGCAGGACATCGGGAATGGCGTCGCGCCATGTGATGCGAAGCGTGTCGGCCGACTTCTGCGCCATTGCAGGGAAGCTTGCCGTCAACCCCGCCGCCAGAAGGACGGCCCCGACATTCCTGCGCATCGCCCTGCCTCCGTTTTCGAGACGCAACCGTAGGGGCAGTGCGGGGACACGCCAAGAGTGGCAGCCCGACGGGGCTGCGTTCAGCCGCCGGTGACGCTCATGTGCCGCGCCACCGCGGGGCGGTCGTGGCGGCGGTCGATCACGAAGTCATGCCCTTTCGGCTTGCGGCTGATCGCCTCGCGGATCGCGTCATCCAGCTCGGCATCGGTCGCGCCATCGCGCAGCACGCGGCGCAGATCGGCCTGATCGTCCTGACCCAGGCACATGTACAGCGTTCCGGTGCAGGTCAGCCGAACGCGATTGCAGCTCTCACAGAAATTGTGGGTCATCGGCGTGATGAAGCCGATCCGCCGGCCGGTCTCCGCCACATCGAAATACCGTGCCGGTCCGCCGGTCCGGTAGTCGGTCTCCTGCAGCGTCCATCGCCTGCGCAGGCGCGAGCGCACGATGGAGAGCGGCAGGTACTGATCGGTGCGGTCACCGGTGATCTCGCCCATCGGCATCGTCTCGATCAGGCAGAGGTCGAAGCCGTGATCGCCGCACCAGGCGAGCAATCCGTCGAACTCGTCCTCGTTCACGTCCTTCATCGCGACCGCGTTGATCTTGATCGCGAGGCCGGCTGCCTTGGCGGCGAAGATGCCGTCAAGCGTCTGGCCGATCTTGCCGCGACGGGTGATCTCGGTGAATTTCGCCGGATCAAGCGTGTCGAGCGAGACGTTGATCCGCCGGACACCCGCGTCGTACAAGCCATCGGCAAGCTTCGCCAACTGGGTCCCGTTGGTGGTGACGACCAGCTCCTTCAGGCCGTGGCCCAGGCGCGCGCCCAGGCTCTGGAACAGCGTCATCACGTCGCGCCGGACCAGCGGCTCGCCGCCGGTGATGCGGATCTTGCCGGTCCCCAGGCGGATGAACGCAGCGCAGACGCGATCCAGTTCTTCCAGCGACAGCACTTCCCGCTTTGGCAGAAAGGTCATGTCTTCGGCCATGCAATAGACGCAGCGAAGGTCGCACCGGTCGGTGACCGAGACGCGCAGATAAGTGATCGAACGCCCGAACGGATCAATCATGCGATGATGCGGCTCCTTCCACCCTCCTGACTTGCGCCATCCAGGCATGAGGTTCAAGAGCCCCGCAAGGGTTGCATCGACGGCGCGCCGCTTGCGCCTTCGCCTGCTCGGCCACAACCTTCGGCCTTATCACCCGACGCGAACCTGGCAGTGAACCACGGTCGCGGTCCCGATCCGGGCAATCCTTGGGCGGGGACGGCAGTACAGGCGTCGCTTCGGTTAGGGAATGCGCGGTATGGCGACATGATCGGGTCATTGCATTTGGCTGAATTGCTGTGCTCACGGCTCTGCCATGACCTGAGCGGGTTGCTGGGTTCGCTGGTAGGCGTGCTGGAAATCGCCCGTGAGGAGCAGGCGGAAAGCGAGGCGCTGACGGTTGCCGAGGATACGGCGGTCGAATTGGCGCAGCGCCTGAGACTGCTCCGCGCGGCTTGGGGTCAGGATAGCGAACCCGTGGATATGGCCCAACTCCTGACGTTCGCGGACGGCCTGTTCGCCAGCCGCCGACTGCGGCTGGACCTGTTCGGCATGGAACCGGACGTGGAATTCGCTCCCGGGACGGGCCGGCTGCTGCTGAACATTCTGCTGCTGGCGGCCGAAAGCCTGCCCGGTGGTGGGCTCATCGCATTATCGGGCTCGCCGGCAAGCAATGTGCTGGTAACGATAGACGGTCCTCGGGCTGCCTGGCCGCCGGGGTTCGGCGCTTGTCTGACCGAGGAGACCGAGGGTTGGGAGACTGGCATGACCGCTCGCCATCTCCAGGCGCCGTTGACCGCCCTGATAGCCCGCGAGCATGGCATCAAACTCTCGATGCTGATGCCTTCTGGTGCCGGCGCCGGCGCATCCTTGCCCCCGCTCCTGCTGTCGTTCGCGAATCCTTGACGGCCGCGTCCAGACCCAAACTGCCAATCACCTGCCAGCGGTTTACTCTTTCTTCGCCAGGACCGGACCAGGATGGACCCCAGCCCGCGATTCCCCGGGCGTGCGAGGGCTGCCATGGACGACCTGCTGTCCGATTTTCTGACCGAGACCAACGAGGGCCTGTCCGATCTGGATGTCGCCCTGGTAAAGCTGGAGCGCACGCCGGACGATGGCGAGACGCTGTCACTGATCTTCCGCCTGGTGCACACCATAAAGGGCACCTGCGGCTTTCTTGGCCTGCCGCGGCTCGAGCATGTGGCGCACGCCGCCGAGAACGTGCTCGGCAAGGTGAGGGACGGCGTCCTTGCGGTGACGCCCGACATGATCAGCCTGGTGCTCAAGGCGGTCGACCAGATCAAAGCAATTCTCGCCGGTTTGGCCGCCACCGGCAGTGAACCGGCAGGCGATGATGCCGATCTGGTCGCCGCGCTGAACGCCACTGCCGCGGGCCAGCCTGCGCCGCAACGGTCGCCTGCGCTGACTGCGGCGGCCCCAAAAGCTGACGACATCGCCCCGGTCCCGCAGTCCCCGGCGGAACCGCCACCGGACGCGGTGCAGGCTGCCGCCCTGCCATCCGCACCCGCAATGGCACACCCGGCAGGAACTCCAATGGCAGCCCCGATGGGAGCAGACTTCGTCCAGGGCGAACCTATTACCGCCCAGCAGACCATCCGGGTCACCGTGGACGTGCTGGAGGATCTGATGACCCTGGTGAGCGAACTGGTGCTGACCCGGAACCAGCTGCTTCAGCTTGCCCGCATGCAGGAGAACAGCGGATTCACGGTGCCTCTCCAGCGCCTGTCGCACATTACGTCCGACCTCCAGGAAGGCGTGATGAAGACCCGCATGCAGCCGATCGGCAATGCATGGAACAAGTTGCCGCGTCTTGTGCGCGACGTGGCGCGTGAGATGGACAAGAAAATCGAACTCGTCATGCTCGGCGCCGACACCGAACTCGACCGCCAGGTTCTGGAGCTGATCAAGGATCCGCTGACGCACATGGTGCGCAACAGCGGCGACCACGGACTGGAAAAGCCCGCCGAGCGTCGCGCGGCCGGGAAGCCCGAGACCGGTAAAATCACGCTCAATGCCTACCACGAAGGCGGCCACATCATCATAGAGATCGCCGACGATGGACGCGGCCTGCCGCTCGACAGGATTCGCACCAAGGTGCTGGCGAACGGCCTGGCAACCGAGGCGGAACTGGCCGGCATGACCGAGGCGCAGTTGCAGCGGTTCATCTTCCGTGCCGGCTTCTCGACCGCGGTCGTGGTGACCGCCGTGTCCGGCCGTGGTGTCGGCATGGATGTTGTGAAGACCAATATCGAGAAGATCGGCGGCACGATCGAGTTGAAAAGCGTGCCTGGCGCCGGAACCACCTTCATCATAAAGATCCCGCTCACGCTGGCGATCGTCTCCGCGCTGATCGTGGCCGCCGGCGGCGAGCGCTTCGCCATTCCCCAGATCAGCGTGGTGGAATTGGTCCGTGCGCGGAACCAGGCCAGCCTCGGCGATAACCAGGCCGGAACCTCGGAACCGGTGATCGAACGCATCAACGACACCCCGGTGCTCCGGCTGCGCGACCGGCTGCTGCCGCTGGTCAACCTGAACGATCTGCTGGCACTCGGCGCATCGCGCAACGATGACACCGGATCCTACATCGTGGTTGCGCAGGTGGGCGCCAGCCTCCTGGGGATTATCGTCGACCGCGTGTTCGATACCGAGGAGATCGTGGTGAAGCCCGTGGCGCCGATCCTTCGCCACGTGACGATGTTCAGCGGCAACACCATCCTCGGCGACGGATCAGTGATCATGATCCTTGATCCCAACGGAATCGCGCGGGCCACCGGGATTGGCGGCGGCGGCGGAGCGAGCAAGGCAGTCTCCGCGGACGCGACGGATAAGGTGCGCTCGAGCGATCTGACGGCAATGCTGCTGTTCCGCGCAGGCACCGACCAGAAGATGGCCGTGCCGTTGGGTTTGGTCGCGCGGCTGGAGGACATCCCGCGCGACAAGATCGAAATCTCGTGTGGGGCACCGGTCACCCAGTACCGCGGCAAGCTGATGCCGCTGGTGGCACTGTCGGACAAATCGGACAGCGACCGGCCGCGCCAGTCCGTACTGGTGTTCAACGACCACGACCGCAGCATGGGACTGATGGTCGACGAAATCATCGATGTGGTGGAGGACCGACTGACCATTGAGTTGTCCGGTGCCCGCGTTGGCCTGCTGGGCACGGCGGTGATCGCCGGCCATGCCACCGACGTGATCGATACCGGCTACTGGCTGACGCAGGCCTGGAAGGACTGGTTTCACGGTGTGCCCGGGACGGCGGATCGCGACAATGCGCGTCGCGTCCTCGTGGTCGAGGACAGCGACTTCTTCCGCCAGTTGCTGTTGCCGATCCTGGGCGCCGCCGGTTACCGCGTTACCGCCGCAGCCAACGCGGCCGACGCGCTTCGCCTGCGCGAAACGGGCGCAGTCTTCGACGTCATCGTCTCGGACATCGAGATGCCGGACATGGACGGACTCGACTTTGCCCGTGCCGTGCGCTCCGGCGGTCCTTGGGCAGCACTGCCGATGATTGCCCTTTCGGCGCACGCCGATCCGCGCGATATCGAGGCGGGTCGAGACGCCGGCTTCACCGACTACGTCGCGAAACACCAGCGCGAAGCGCTGATCGCCAGTCTGCAGCAATGCCTGGCCGAAGCGGTCGCCGCGACATGAACCAGCGGCATTCCCGTCATGCCGGGCGGAGGCCCGGAGCTGTCCTCGAGCGGCCTTTGGCCCGACCGCGGCGATCTGGCGGCAACACATAGAGCCTGATGCACCAAAAGGAGAAGGCGTATGACCGCGGACGTGCTCGACCGGCCCGACCTCGCCGCCGACGAGGAGCGGATGTTCGTCACTCTGACCGTGGCGGACCAGCTTTGCGGTGTTCCCGTGCTCAGCGTCCGCGACATCCTCGGCGAGCAGGCGATCACGCGCATACCGCTTGCCCCGGCGGAGATCGCCGGCAGCCTCAATCTGCGCGGACGCATCGTCACCGCGATTGATCTGCGGGAGCGCCTGCACCTGCCGCCGGCGCCTGCCGAAACACCGCGCATGTCCGTCGTCGCCGATCAGGGTGGCGAACTGTATGCGTTGCTGGTCGATCAGGTTGCCGAGGTCATGAGCCTGAAGGCGAGCGCATTCGAGCGCAATCCACCGACGCTGCCGCCAAGTTGGGCGCAATTCAGCACCGGCATCTTCCGGCTCGACGACCGGCTGTTGGTGGTGCTCGACGTGGCCAAGCTGCTTGCGCTCGGCGAAGCGGTCTGAGCCGGGTCGCATGACGCGCATCTGCCTTGTCGTGGACGACAGCCGCGTGGTGCGCAAGGTGGCGCGACGCATTCTCGAGGCGCACGGCTTCGCGGTGGCCGAGGCGGAAAATGGTCAGCAGGCGCTGAACGCCTGTCGTCTCCAGATGCCGGATTGCGTCCTGCTGGACTGGAATATGCCCGTCATGAATGGGCTCGATTTTCTGAAGCAGTTGCGTGCCGAATACGGACCCGACAAGCCGCCCGTCGTGTTCTGCACGACCGAGACCGAGATGTCTGCGATCGAGCAGGCGATCGTCAACGGCGCACAGGAATACATCATGAAGCCGTTTGATGAGGAGATCCTCATCGGCAAGTTCGAGCAGGTCGGCCTGCTGTGATTGCGCCCGCACGAGCGGTGGTTGAACCGAACAGCCTGGCTGTCGCCCGCGTCATGGTCTGCGATGATTCGGCGGCAATTCGCGGCGCCATAGCACGCATGCTGGAAGCCGATCCGGCTGTCCGGATCGTGGCGCGTGTGGCCAATGGGCAGCTGGCAATCGACGAGCTGAAGCGCACGCCGGTCGATGTGCTGGTGCTCGACATCGAGATGCCGGTCATGGACGGCATGACGGCACTGCCGCTCTTGTTACGCGCCGACCCTGGCCTCAAGGTGATCATGGCTTCCACGCTGACGACGCGTGGAGCCGACATCGCGTTGCGTGCCCTGCGGCTTGGTGCCGCGGACTACATACCGAAGCCCTCGGCTGTACTCGGCGACGACTCGTTCCGTCGCGAGCTTCTGGAGAAGGTCAAGGGATTGGCGCGCCTGCGCCAGCGTGTTGTGCTGCCGGTGCGCGAGGCGGCGCGGCTGCACCTGCGTCCTGCCCCCGTCATCCCGCCGCGTCTTCTCGCCGTCGGCAGTTCCACCGGCGGCCCGCAGGCGCTGTTCACCCTGGTGCAGGGACTCGGCAAGACGCTCAACGTGCCGGTCGGTACTGACACAGCACATGCCCGCAACGTTCACCCCGATATTGGCAGAGCACATTGCGAAGCTGGGCGGCATGCCGTGTGCCGAGGCGAAGGACGGCGAGCCGCTATGCGCCGGACGCATCTATCTGGCTCCCGGCAATTACCACCTGCTGGTGAACGGTGCCCGCAGCGCGCTGACGGCGCAGCTCAGCTCGGACCCGCCGGAAAACTTCTGCCGTCCTTCGGTCGATCCGATGTTGCGCAGCGCCGCCGCGGCCTGCGGTGGGCGAGTGCTGGTCGCGATGCTCACCGGCATGGGTCAGGATGGCCTGGCGGGCACGCGCCGCGTCATCGATACCGGCGGCAGCGCGGTTGCGCAGGACGAAGCGACCAGCGTGGTCTGGGGAATGCCCGGTGCGGTGGCGCAGGCGGGACTGTGCCATGCTGTCCTGCCGCTGCCGCGCATCGCGCCGAAGCTGCTCGACCTGTTGCGGGCGGTCCGCACATGAGCCAGGCGTTGTCGACGGCCGCCTTCGAAACCTATGCAGCGCTGCTCAAGAGCCGCTCCGGACTGGTGATCGGGACCGACAAGCTCTATCTGTTGGAGACCCGCCTTGCGTCGATCCTGAAGCGCGAAAAGTTGCGCGATCTGGCCGCACTGGCCGAACGGTTGCGCGCCCCCGGCAACGAGCCAGTGGCCCGGGACGTGGTCGAAGCGATGACCACCAACGAAAGCTTCTTCTTCCGCGACGACAAACCGTTCCAGCATTTTCGTGGCAAGGCGCTGCCAGGTCTGCTTGCAGCCAGACCGGTGGGCAGTCCGCTGCGTGTCTGGTCCGCCGCCTCCTCTTCCGGACAGGAGGCTTATTCGATCGCGATGATCCTTGCCGAGTGCCGCGCCAGCATCGCCAACCGGCGGATCGACATCGTCGGCACCGATCTAGCCCGTGAGCAGGTGGGGCGCTCTCGCGAAGGGCTTTACACTCAGTTCGAGGTGCAGCGCGGCCTGCCGGTGCAGATGCTGATGCGCTATTTCCGCAAGGAGGAAACCGGCTGGCGGATCAGCGAGGCGATCCGAGGCATGGTGCAGTTTCGCGAATGGAACCTGCTTGGCGATCTGCGCGGCCTCGGTCAGTTCGATGTGGTGTTCTGCCGAAACGTGCTGATCTATTTCGATCAGCCGACCAAGGCCCGGGTGTTGGACGCCGTCGCGCAGCAGATGCCGGGCGATGGACTGCTATATCTCGGCGGAGCAGAGACCGTGCTGGGCATCACCACCCGGTTTGCGCCGCTGGCGAGCGAACGGGGAGTCTATGGATTGACCGCGTAGCACCCCGGACCGCGGGGGTCTCGCCGCGAGCGGGAAGGCCTCGGCGGCGGGGAATCTGCGCTGATCCACATCGGCGGTCATGGGCATGCACGGCCGTCTCGCTCAGCCATTGCCGTCGCCCGCAGGGGCCAGTTCGCCTGGTACAAGTTCGCCTGGCTTTCCCTCCTCGCGACGAAAGACCAGGCGACGTTCGTGGAAGGCGGCGACCGACGGGCGGTGGGCGATGGAGACCAGCGTCGTATTCGGCAGCCGCGTCTTCAATGTGCGATACAATTCGGCCTCGGCTTCCGGATCGAGACTGGCGGTCGCCTCATCCAGAAACAGCCAGTCCGGCTTCGCCAGCAGGGCACGCGCCAGCGCGACACGCTGCTGCTCGCCGCCGGACAATTGCTGAGGCCAGTTCTCGTCGTCGTCCAGCCGGGCGATCAGTTGCGGCAGACCGGCATCCTGAAGCGCCCGCGCGATCTCCTCCCGGCTGTGCAGATCGTGCGGATGCGGATAGCTGATCACGTGCCGCAGCGATCCAAGCGGAATGTAGGGCCGCTGGGGCAGGAACAGGCAGCGCTCGGCCGGACGCTGCACGCGCCCGATGCCGAACGGCCAGATACCTGCGATCGTGCGGAACAGAGTTGACTTGCCGGAACCCGAACGGCCGGTGACAACGACGGAATGGCCTGGCTCGAGCACCAGGTCCACGTCCGTCAGCAGCTTCGCGCCGTTCGGCAGTTCGACCGTTACGTCGCGCAGCTGGACCGACCCATCGGGTGCGTCGGCCAGCGCAAGTCCTGTGCCGAATGCGGCGCGCGCTGCGACGATGGCGCGATGGAACGTGGTAAGCCGCTGGACGATCGCATACCACTGGGCCAGATCCGGATACCGGCTGATGAACCAGGACAATGCGTCCTGCACCCGGCCGAAGGCGCCGGCGGTCTGGGTGAGCCCGCCCAGCGGTATCTGGCCCGAGAAGAAGCGGGGCGCGGCGACGATGAAGGGAAAGATCACCGCCACCTGCTCATAGCCGGCGGTCAGCGCGTTCAGCATCTTGGTGCGCTGCATGATCGCCCACCAGTTGCCGATCACGCTGCCGAAGCGGTGACCGAGCGTGGTCTTTTCCTCCGCCTCGCCCGAATATAGCGCGATGCCTTCCACGTTCTCGCGCACTCGCACCAGGCTGTAGCGGAAATCGGCCTCCACACGCTGCTGGCGGAACCGCAGGGCAGCCAGCGGGCGGCCGACCAGATGCGTCAGCCAGGTACCGACGATCGCGTAGGCCAGCGCCACCCAGACCATGTAGCCGGGAATGTTGATGCCAAGCAGCGTGATCGTGCCGGACAGCGACCAGAGAATGCCGAGGAAGCTCACCAGCGTGACAACATTCGCAATGATGCTGATGCCCAGGGTGAGCGTGTTGTCAACGAAGTCGCGGATGTCCTCGGCGATGCGCTGGTCCGGATTGTCCGTGCCGATTGCCGCGCGATCCGTTGTCAGGCTGATGCGGTAATAGGCGCGATCGGCGAGCCACTCGTCCAGGAAACGTACGGTCAGCCAACGGCGCCAACGGATCTGCAGCCACTGCGAGAGATAGGTGAAGTAGACGGCGACCAGGATGTAGACCGCGGCGATCTCGCAGAACCCGGGCATGAAGCCGCTCGGCGTCCAGCGATAGACGAACAGCAACTCGAAGAACGCGTTGAAGTCCTTGTCCTGCAAGGAGTTGAAGAATTCCCGGTTCCAGAAGCTCAGGACGACCGTCATCCCGACGAGCAGCAGCCGAAGCGCGAGGATCGAGGCAAGCAGGCCCCAGGCGGACCACTTCTCCTCGGAGCGATAGTAGGGCCTCGCCAGATGCCAGGCGTCCCGCAGGAATGATCTGAGACCTCGCATGAAAATCTATCTTTCGCCGGGTTGATTGATCTTGGTCTGCAGGGCGGCCAGCCATGCGTCCAGACGCTGGCGGTTCACGCCGAGATCGGAGCGGCCATAGACGCTGCGTGAATACAGCACGAGCGTGCTGCTGTCCGGGCCGGCACCGCTGATCTGCGCGGTGACCAGGTCCGGGAAGTTGAACACTGCGCTGCGCACGACCCAGTGGGTCTGGCGCTCCGCCGCATAGTCGGCGGCGAGGAAGGTGCGTGGTTGAGCCGCCGCGACGGCACGAACGGCGTCATAAAGCCGGCCGGCTGCCATCGCGTAGGTCGGCGTCACCACATCCGGCGGCGGCGCGAACCCGGCCGGCGCGGCCAGGGCGGTGTTGGGACTGGCGGGGCGCTCGATCCTTTGCGTGTCGATCGGCTGCGGTGGCGGCAGGCCCTGCGCCCCGGACCCGGAGCAGGCGGGAAGCACGAAGCCGATCAGCCAGGCAAGCGGCGTCACTCTGCCGCACTTGGAGGCGTTTGCATCGGCAGGTCATGGCGCGGATCGGCTCTCGCGGCAAGTTACCGAGGGGTTAGCAGCCCGTGCGGCATCCCCTCTTTCCTGTCATCCCAGCTTTCGGGCGAGCGCATTTCGCGGCAATGACGAGATAATCGCTGCGTCCGCTATGAGTACCCCGCCACCAGGGCAAGCTTCGCCACCGCGGCCGTCGACCGACGCACTTGTTTCACCTCGGCCCGCTTACGGTCTGTTCACCGGCCTGTGGTGATATCAGCCACGCAGACGACGAGCGGAGCTGACCAATGGCAAGCGCAACGACTTCCCCCTCGCAGGATTGCTGCTGCCTTGTACACCGCGCCTTCACGATGTTCGGCGATCCGCTGTTCCGGCGGGCCGAAAGCGATGGCGCGCCGGTCATGGTTGTGCATCTGGGTGAGAAGGAGGCGGCGATCCCACTGGTTGCGCTAAAGCGGGAATTCGGCATCGAGGATGCCTCGGATGACGGACGGATGCTTGATCTGGTCGTGCAAGCGCTGGACTTCATCGCGGGGCTGCGAATTGGTGACCCATTGCCGCCCGAGGTCCTGAGCGGCCAGGCGAGCTGGGAGCCGGACGCCGTCCATCTGCGGATTGCCAATGCGCGACTGCAATGGCAGCTGGTGACGTGGCTGAACTCTGGTACCGGCGGCGATGCTGAGCATCTCGATCCGGAATCCCTGCTCCAGGTGGCGGACGACCCGGCGCGCCGCCAACAGGTTCAAGACGCATTTGCCAAGGCTGCCGTCGCGCTCGGACTGCCGGACCGCGCGGCGGTGATTGGCTTGATGGAGGATCTGGCGCGGGAACTCGCCTATATCGAGGCACTGCGCGATCGACTGTTGCGCCGCGCCAAGGTAATGGCTGAGAAGCTGAACCGCATCGCAAAGGTGTTTCGCGGCGATGCCTCGCACCTCGAGACACTGACGCAGGTACGGCGCCTGGCCGCGACGGCGCTGAAGCAGATAAGCCGCCGCTTCGACGAACTGGATGCGCAGACCGGCGAGATGATGTCGGCGCTGCGCAACGCCGACAGCCAGCGCACATTCATCCGGTCGAACCGTGACTGGCTGTATCGCACGCAGCGTGCGTGGCAGTCGTTGTTGTCAGAGTGGGAACTCGCCGGCATCGGATTCGACGAGGGCATTTTGCAGCTGCTGAATCGTACCTATCAGTTCCTTGCGGTTCGCTTCATGCCCGTGACCGAATGGACCGCGGCCAGCCACCCGAAGCAGGTGAAGGACATGACGCGGCGAATGGTGTGGTGAATGCGGGACGACCCGTGACGCTCCGCCTACCTGCGTCGATCCGGAACGACCGAGGTGCCCTCGGCTATCGTGCCAGCGGTAGTTTGCTCCCGGCCACCGCCCGCTCGGCGACCACGTCGCGGCGGAAGCGGACCAGCTTGGCGGGGCGGCCGCCCGTCTCGGTGGCCCGTTCACCGGTCTCTTCCACCAGATCCTGCTGTTCGATCAAACGTCGAAAGTTCTGCTTGTGGAGGCGCCGGCCGGCCAGCGCCTCCACCGTCCGCTGCAATTGCAGCAGGGTGAAGCGTGGCGGCATGAGTTCGAATACGACCGGGCGGTATTTGATCTTCGCGCGCAGCCGGGCAATGCCGGTGGCCAGGATGCGGCGATGGTCGTGGGTCATCGGGTCGCCGTCGACCGGATCCTTCGCCTGCGGCGACTCCGGCACCAGCCCGGCCTCCCACAGCAGTTCGTAGCGCTGCAGGACGAGTTCCTCGTTCCAGGCCCGCCCGTCGTGGCCGAACGTGATGCCGGCACGTTGAAGTCGCTCGCGCCGCGTCTGCGCGTCCGGGGCTGTCTCCGCCCAGACGTGCAGCCGTGCGTCGATGGCCGCCGTCAGTTCGGAGGAATCCCGACCGCGGCGATCCTCCCACGGGAAATAGCGATACCAGCTTTGCCAGCCGACGCCTGGCTCGCCCACGGCACGAACCTCGCGCGTCAGGCCCAGATAGCTGATCGACACCGTCCGCTGATCCAGCGCAGTGCGATCCCGGTCGGCAAAGGTGTAGAGCTGTTCGACGTAGCCGAGCGGATGGTGGGTCTGCCGTTCCACCCAGGATCGTGTGCCCGCCTGCAGCGATCGATGGGTGAGTTCGAACGGCCCGGACGGTAGCGCGCTGCCGTCGTCGATGGTGAGAACGCGCGGTTCGCCTCCGGTGACGGCGACGATCACCGCGATCAGTTCGGCGATGGCCTCGGCCGAGGCGACCGCCGCTGCCTTGGGACGCGTGCGGACCTGGTCCATGCGATTCGCTATGTCGGGAACCTGCTCCGTCATTGCACGCCTGGAGCCGTCACGCCAAGGGCCAATCATCCGAACGTTGACCGATTGCCGTTCGGTGGCTAGGGCATGCCGTCATGCTGACGTTGTACGGCTTCCTGCGTTCGGGCAACGTCTACAAGGTGCGGGTGATGCTGGCCCAGCTTGGCATCCCGCATCGCCGCATTGAGGTAAGCCAGCTGACCACCGATACCGCCCGTCCGGAGTTTCGTGCCATCAACCCGATCGGCAAGGTGCCGACGGTGGTGTTCGACGATGGGCGAATGCTGTCGGAGAGCGGCGCCATCCTGCACTACCTCGCCGCCGGCGCGCGATTTTGGCCGCAGGACCGCTGGCAGCAGGCACAGGTGCTGCGCTGGATGTTCTTCGAGCAGTACAGCCACGAGCCGGCGATTGCGGTCAACCGCTTCCTGCGCGTCTATGCTGGCGCCGATCACCGGACGAGCCAGATCGAGGCGAATCACTGGCGCGGCACGGAGGCGCTTGCGGTAATGGACGCGCATCTCGCCACGGCAAGCTGGTTCGGCGGTGCGGCTTACTCCATCGCCGACGTTGCACTGTATGCCTATACCCACGTCGCAGGCGAAGGCGGCTTTGATCTCGCCGGGTTCGCCAATATCCAACGGTGGTTGGAGCGCGTGCGCGATCAACCCGGCCACATTTTGCTGATGCAGGAAACCAGCGCGGAACCGGTGACTGATCTCGATGGTCTTCCTGTCAGCACTGCGCCGGCGTTCTGACGCCGTCCTCGACCGCGGACGCTTCCCCTGGACGCTGCCGCTCGTCCGTGACCTCGAAGCGTTGGCGTTCACCACGCCGGTGACATTCCTGGTGGGCGAGAACGGCTGCGGCAAGTCCACGCTGCTGGAGGGAATCGCTGCCGGGATGGACGCGGTGGCGGCCGGCGCGCGGGACCTGCGACGCGATCCGACCCTACAGGCCGCGCGGGATTTCGCCGCGGGCTTTGTCTTCGTCCGTCGCCGACACGCCCGCACGCGGCTGTTCCTGCGCGCCGAGGACGTGTTCGGCTACACCGGCCGGCTGACCGCGGACATGGCCGAGCTTGGCGAAATCGAGACGGACCTGGCAAAGCTGCCGGAAGGACCCGGCCGAGACCGGGCGACCGGGGTTGCGCGCGGCCAACGCGCCGCCCTGACGGGCCGCTACGGCGCCGATCCCGATGCGCGATCGCACGGCGAGTCGTTTCTGGCCCTGCTGCGGACGCGGCTGGCGCCGAATGGGCTGTATTTCCTGGAACGAGCCGGAGACGCCGTTGTCGCCGAGTTGCGTACTGGCGCTGATCGTGCTGCTCGACGATCGCGTGCGGCAGGGCTGCCAGTTCGTCATCGCGACGCATTCGCCGATGCTGATGGCGATGCAGGATGCGACGATCCTGCTGGCGGAGGGCGGACAACTCCGGGAAACCGACTGGAACGACATCGAACATGTCCGGGTGATGCGCGCCTTCCTCGCCGACCCGGCAGCACAGCTCCGCAAGTTGATCGGCGAGTGATGGCCAGCGATTGGGTCAAAGGTTCTCGACCATCATTGTCGTAATCGGCCTCAACGTTGCTCGATGATCGCCCGCGATGCCTCTCGCAGCGCGGCGCGCGAGGCATCATCGGTGTAGAACATGTGCCCGCCCGGATAGATCGCGAGACGTACTCTGTCCGGCACTGCGAAGTCCGGCATCTGATCAAGGATCAGTTTGGTGGCGAAATACGGTGTGACGAGATCGAACATGCCGTGCGCGATCAGCACGTGAATGCGTGGGTCGAGTGCAAGCGCTGCCTGGAGCGAGGATACCGCCTCCGGCCGGCCCAGGCCGCGTCCCCATTGCCACTGCCGGAAGATCTCGTCGTTGGCGAGGTGGTAGATGCTTTCGGGGAACCAGTGCAGCCGGCTGGTATAGATCGCCATCATGGCCCCGGTGATCGGCGCCTTCATCCCCTCGAGGACAGGGTCGGCATAGTCGCTTGACACGGCGTGCGGAAACGGATCGGCCCGCGTGATCGTGGCGTCGTACGCGCTGGCGACACGGCCCTCGGCACGGCGGAGTTCATGCAGGAAGACATCGCTGTCGATGCGTCCGCGGTAGCGGGCGACCAACGTCGGATCGAGCCCCGTAAGAGCGGCGACATGGTCCGATATCCTGGCGATCGCGGCTGCGTCGCGCACGCCGCGCAACAGATCGAGCAGATAGTCGGAACTGGCATATTGCTCAACGTCGGTCAGCATATCCGGGGTTACTCTCTCTTTGGCGGCGCGTGACGCCGCGGCCATGGATGGCAGGCGCGCGACCCAGCCGAATGGTTCGAACGATCGTCCACTGCCACCGATCTCCAGTGCCGGCGAAACCAGGATCAGGCCGCTGACGCCGACTCCCTGGCTGGATTGCAGGGCGCGGGCGAGGCGTGGTGCGCGAAACCCGCCGTAGCTCTCGCCGAGCAGATACTTCGGCGAGACCATGCGCTCGTTGCTGTCGAGCCAGCGGCGGATCACTTCGGCAAATGCCGCGATATCGCCTTCCACCGACCACAGCGACCGGCGTGCATCATCACCGGAGGCCAGGATGGGCGAATAGCCCGTGCCTGGCGGATCGATGAACACCAGGTCGGTGAAATCGAGCCAGGTCTCGGCATTCGGCAGCGGATCGGGCGACGCGGAGGGAATCGATGCATCGGGGCCGAGTTTGATTCGCCATGGCCCGACCGCGCCCGCCTGCAGCCACCCCGATGCCATGCCAGGGCCGCCGTTGAACACGAAGGTCACCGGACGGGTGCGCGGATCGACGCCGTCCAGCCGATACGCGATGAGCGCAACATCGGCGCGTGGCGCGCCCTTGTCGTCGGCGAGCCTGACGGCGCCCGCGGTAGCAGAGAACCGCAGTGTGCGGTCCGGCAATTCCAGCGTGTGCTGCGTCGTGACATCGGCCGGCAGATGGTGAATGTCACCGGCGGGTGTAGCTGCCTCGTGTTTTGCCGGTTGCGGATCGGGCGCCTGGCCGTGCGCGGCGACGGCAAGTGGCGCGGCGAGCAGCATCGTCAGCAGGGAATGACGGAAGAGCTGGCCGGGCAGGCGCATGCGGGTCATCGCTGGCTCCGTAATGTCGTTGACGCGGTGTCAACCATGTCGCTATAGGCCGCACCGGGTCACGCCCCCCCACCGGGGCGCTTCTCTTCTGGAAGGGAGAGCTGCACATGGCGTTAGCGCCGAAACCGGACGTGCGTCCGGCCAATGCCAATTTTTCCTCCGGCCCCTGCGCCAAGCGCCCCGGCTTCACGCTGGATGCGCTGTCCGGCGCGGTCCTCGGCCGCAGCCATCGCGCCAGGGAGCCAAAGGCACGACTTGCCGAGGTGATCGAGCGTTCTCGGGCGATACTCGGCATGCCAACCGATTGGCGGCTCGGCATCGTGCCCGCATCCGACACCGGCGCGGTCGAGATGGCGCTGTGGTCGCTGCTCGGCGCGCGGCCGGTCGATATCCTGGCGTTCGAGAGCTTCGGCGAGGGCTGGGCCACCGACGTGGTCAAGCAACTCCGATTGGCCAATGCACGGGTGCTGTCCGCGCCCTATGGGCGATTGCCCGATCTCACGGCGGTGGATTTCGATCGCGACGTGGTGTTCCCGTGGAACGGCACGACCTCGGGCGTGCGCGTGCCGGATGGTGCATGGATTGCGCGGGATCGGCAGGGGCTGGCGATCTGCGATGCCACCTCAGCGGCGTTCGCGATGGCGTTGCCATGGGACCGGCTCGATGTCGTCACGTGGTCCTGGCAGAAGGTGCTGGGCGGCGAGGCGGCACACGGGATGCTGGCGTTGTCGCCGCGCGCCGTCGCACGGCTGGAATCATACAAACCGGTCTGGCCGTTGCCGAAGATCTTTCGCCTGACCCAATGGGCAAAAGATGGGGGCGGGAAGCTGATCGAGGGCATCTTCAAGGGTGAGACGATCAACACGCCCTCGATGCTGTGCGTCGAGGACGCGCTGGACGGGCTGCGCTGGGCGGAATTGGTCGGCGGACTGGGCGGTCTTGCTGCCCGATCGGAAACCAATCTGGCGGTCATCGCGGGATGGGTTGCGCGAACCGGATGGGTGGATTTCCTGGCCGAGGATGTGGGGACGCGCTCCTGCACGTCGATCTGTCTGACTCTGGCGGACACGGCGGCAGCAAAGCCGTTGGCCGCACTGCTGGAGAGGGAAGGCGTCGCCTTCGACATCGGTGCCTATCGCGATGCGCCGCCTGGCCTGCGTATCTGGGGTGGCGCCACGATCGAGGCGGCCGACATCGAAAAACTGCTGCCGTGGCTCGATTGGGCGTACGACGTGGTGGCGACCGAGCAGGCCACTGCGAAAGCGGCAGAGTGAATGCGGCAGCGTAGTGTAAACCCGTTGTCTCACCGTCATGGCCGGGCTTGGCCCGGCCATCCACGACTTAGCCTTGGTGCACACAACAAAGACGTGGATGGTCGACCTTCGCCGACCATGACGTTAGGAAGGTCAGCAATCCAATGCCGAAAGTCCTGATCAGCGACAAGCTCTCCCCGGCGGCGGTGGACATCTTCCACCGCCGCGGCATCGAGGTCGATTTGAAACCCGGCCTATCGCCCGCCGATCTGCGCTCAATCATTGCGCCCTATGACGGGCTCGCCGTCCGCTCCGCCACCAAGGTGACGCGCGAGCTGCTCGATGTCGCGAGCAACCTCAAGGTCGTGGGGCGTGCCGGCATCGGTGTCGACAATGTTGACATTCGCTCCGCCACCGCACGCGGTGTCGTGGTGATGAACACCCCGCACGGCAACACCATCACCACCGCCGAGCACGCCATCGCCATGATGTTCGCGCTCGCGCGGCAGATTCCCGAAGCGTCCGCCTCTACAAAGGCGGGAAAGTGGGAAAAGAACCGCTTCATGGGAGTCGAACTCACCGCCAAGACGCTCGGCCTGATCGGCTGTGGAAACATCGGCTCCATCGTTGCGGATCGGGCGATCGGGTTGAAGATGAAGGTGATCGCCTACGATCCGTTCCTGACGGAACACCGTGCGCTGGATCTCGGCGTGGAAAAGGTGGAGCTCGATGCCCTGCTGGCGCGCGCGGACCTCATCACGCTGCACACGCCGCTGACCGATGCGACACGCAACATCATCTCGCGCGAGGCGCTGGCGAAGACCACGCGCGGCGTGCGGATCATCAACTGTGCGCGCGGCTGCCTGATCGACGAAGCCGCACTTGCCGAGGCGATCGAGGCCGGCCACGTCGCCGGCGCGGCACTCGACGTGTTCGAGACCGAGCCGGCCACGGCCTCGCCGCTGTTCGCTCTGGAGAACGTCGTCTGCACGCCGCATCTCGGCGCCGCGACCGCTGAAGCGCAGGAGAATGTGGCGCTGCAGATCGCCGAACAGATGAGCGACTTCCTGCTGTCCGGCGCGGTGGCGAATGCGATCAACATGCCCTCGGTCTCAGCCGAGGACGCGCCGCGGCTGAAACCATACATGGAACTGTGCCGTCTGCTCGGCGCGTTTGGCGGCCAGCTGACGCAGGCAAGGGAAGGCGTCATCCGCCGGGTACTGATCGAATACGAAGGCCACGCCGCTGCGCTGAACACCCGTCCGCTGTCGGCCGCTGCCCTCGCCGGGCTGATGACGCCGGTGATGGAGGGCGTCAACATGGTGAATGCGCCAGTTGCGGCGCGCGATCACGGCATCGATGTCGCCGAGACCGTGCATGATCGCCCCAGCGAATACCAGACGTTGGTGCGGGTCACGGTGGAGACCGATCAGCTCACCCGTTCCGTCGCAGGCACGCTGTTCGCCGGTTCGCGGCCACGCATCGTCGAGATCAAGGGGATCAAGGTCGAGGCCGACTTCGCGTCCCACATGCTGTACGTCACCAACCAGGACAAGCCGGGCTTCATCGGCCGCTTCGGCGCTACCCTGGCCGGCGCCGGCATCAACATCGCGACGTTCCATCTCGGCCGCGCCAGCCAGGGCGGCGATGCGATCTGCCTGGTCTCAGTGGACGGCGAGGTGCCGGAAGACGTGCTGTCGATGGTGCGCACACTGCCGCTGGTGGTGCAGGCGACCTCGCTGGCGTTCTGATGCCCAGCGTGAGCACCGGGTTTCAGGACTTCATTCTGGACCTGCTCGGCCCGCTCGATCCAATGCCGCGCCGCATGTTCAGCGGCGTCGGATTGTTCCATGGCGGCGTGATGTTCGGCCTGCTGGTGCGCGACACGATGTATCTGCGTGTCGATGACACCACACGCGAACGCTTCGAACGCGCGGGCAGCGAGCCGTTCAGCTACCGGCGCGGCGAACGGCAGGTCAATCTATCGGCATATTATGGCGTGCCGGAGGATCTCCTGGATCGGCAGGACGAGCTGTTGCAATGGGCGGGAGGCGCCATCGAAGCTGCTCGGCGAGCAGCTTCGAGTGCGCGATCTGCCCCGCCTCGTTCAGGTGCTCGGCGGTATCGAAGAAGGCCGACCTCGGGTAGCGGCTGAAATTCGGCAGCACGAGGAACTCGCCACCGTTGGCCAGATATATCGACCGGATGGCATCCAGTGTCGCGTCCGGCATTGGCACGCCGGCGAACTCGGTCGACAGGCCTCCGATCACCCGAACACCCCGAGCACTGGCCCAGCGCGTGAAGTCGGCGATCAGCGCGCTGCCATAGCCGGTGCCGATCTGCATAGCCGAGGGATGCTGCGGGACGGCCGATGCAAGCACTGCCTGGCTTGTCGCGGCCAGTTCGGCGGTGTGGCCGACATGGTCGCCCCACACATTCATCGCACCGGTCGCCGCTGCCCGCGGGTCATGGAAATGTGCGATGAGCAGCGTGGCCTCGATCGGACCCATCAGCGCCGCGCGCAGGTCGAAGGCGAACAGCGCGCCGAGCCAGCGCTCCGGTGCGAGTGACGCAAGCGTTCGCCAGTCGTGACGGAACATGATCGCAGCGTCCGGCCCCACCTCGGTTGCCGCACGCGTGCGGACATATTGCGCCTCCTCCATGGGCAGATCAGACCAGATCGCCGGGATGTAGCAGCGGTTGCCAGCGAGCGAACAGGTAGTCGAGGCCGATCCCCACGGCGATGCCGCCATTGACGCATGGCATCGCCAGCACCGGTTCGATCAGCTCGCAGCGATGCGAGTAGGGGCCGTTGGAACCCGCCAGGATCACCAGCTTCGGGCCGTCTATCGATGCGGCGCGCGCAAGCTTCGCATCAAGTTGATGTCGGAGAAACCCGAGTGAGAGCGGCCGGTCCACGACGAAGCCGAATGCGAGGCCGTACAGCAGCAGCGACGCCAGGCAGGCGCAGAGCAATCGGACGCAGGCGGCGCGTCCGTTGGTCACGACGTCCGTCCAACATCATGACGGCGAGGTGTTAGGGCCGGCGTGTCGATGCATCGGGCCGGTGATGTACGGATCGCGGTCATTCGCCCGGCCATCAAAACTGGAAATACAGAAACGGCGTCACGTGTGGGGCGAAGAAGAGCGCCTGGACGGTGAACGCGAAGCCTGCGGTCAGCGCCCATCCCCGTGCTCGATCCGACAACTCGTACACGGTCGGCATCACGAGGACGATCGTCCACCCCAGCAGAAGACAGGCAGATATCTCGGGGAAGCTCAGCGTTCGCGCGTCGCCCAGGAAGCGCAGCAGCGGGACGGGCGTCGCGATCGCCGTCAGCGGCGGAATTGCGTGCACGATCATCTGAGGCAAGGCGAACCCGTTGCAGCCCGCCATGCCGCGCAGCATGGCAAACGTCGCGTCCGTTCCGCTGGCACGGAACGGCACCCAGGCGACGATGACCGCCAGCATCGTCAACGCCTGCCCGGCAATTGCGGGAACCGGCACGCGGGTGCGCTGGAATCCGCTGTGGATGATCAAAAAGAGCCCATGCAGCCCACCCCACAGCACGAAGTTCCAGGCGGCGCCGTGCCACAGGCCGCCCAGCAGCATCGTCGCCATCAGATTGCCATTTCGCCGCGTTGCGCCGCGGCGGTTGCCACCGAGCGGGATGTAAACGTGATCGCGCAGGAAGCTGCTCAGGGTGATGTGCCAGCGCTGCCAGAATTCGCGGATGTTGGTCGCCTGATACGGGCTGGCGAAATTCAGCGGGAATCGCACATTCAACATCCGCGCGAGCCCGATCGCCATGTCGGAATAGCCGGAGAAATCGAAATAGATCTGCAACGCGTAGGAAGCCGCCGCGTACCAGGCTTCCACGAAACTGAGCGGCGCGCCCTGCGCGGCGGCAGCGAAACCGACATCGGCGAACGAGGCAAAGGTATCGGCCAGGACAAGCTTCTTCGCCAGACCGAGCAGAAAGATCATCAGGCCCTCGGCAAGGTTCTCCATCAGCGGCGTTGCAAGGTCCGCGGCCAGCAATTGCGGCATGATCTCGCGCGGACGCACGATCGGGCCTGCGATCAGATGCGGAAAGAACGCAACGAAGTTCGCATAGTGCAGCAAACTGGCGTCGCCACGCTCCATCCGGTAGCTCTCCACCAGGAACATGATCTGCTGGAAGGTGAAGAAGCTGATCGCCAGCGGCAGGAACAGGTCCAGTTCGGGTGGGTGAAGACCTGTTGCCGCGGCAACGGTGTGGAACGCGAAGCCGGCGTATTTGAACCAGCCGAGCAGACCGAGGTTGAGGCAGACCCCGAAGATCAGCCAGCGCCTTGCAGCGGGGCGATCGGCCGCCGATGCCAGGAGCAGGATGCGCTGCCCGCACCAATAGTTGGCGATGATCGACCCCACCAGCAGCAGGACGAACCTTGCGTTCCACCAGCCGTAAAAGAATAGCCCGGCAGCGAGCAGCCAGCGCATAGCCCAGGTCCGCCCGGCAACGCGCCCCAGCAGGAAGAACCCCGCGAGCGAAACTGGCAGGAAGCCCAGGATGAATTCCGGTGAATTGAACAGCATGGCACGTGGTGGACGAGTATCCGCCTGCGCCCATAACCAACGGTAAAGCCGGCCGCCGCCTCCACCCTTGCGATCGCCGGCCTCGGTTCCGCTGTTCCTCCCACGCCTGATTGCTGATAGCTGAATGCCGAAATGAGCGATGACCTCCCCAACAATCGCGCCCTGCTGCCCGCCGGCCTGCGCGACCTGCTGCCGCCCGATGCCGAAACCGAGGCGTCGGCGGTCGAATTGCTGATGGAGGTTTTCGCCGGTCACGGTTACCAGCGCGTCAAGCCGCCATTGCTCGAGTTCGAGGACAGCCTGCTGGCCGGTTCCGGCGCAGCGGTTGCGGAGCAGACGTTCCGGCTGATGGACCCGGTTAGCCAGCGCATGATGGGCCTGCGCGCGGATACGACTCCGCAGGTTGCGCGCATCGCGACGACGCGCCTCGCCCGTGCGCCGCGACCGCTGCGCCTGTCCTATGCCGGTCAGTGTCTGCGGGTGCGCGGCACTCAGCTTGCTCCGGATCGACAGATTGCTCAGGCAGGGATCGAACTGATCGGTTGCGACAATTCCGCGGCCGATGCCGAGATCGTATTGGCGGGAGCCGAGGCGCTCGCGTCTGTTGGGCTGACCCGCACCAGTTTCGATCTGACCCTGCCGACGTTGGTCCCGTTGCTCCTCGACGATGCGCGATTGGCAGGGCCGAATCGCGCCACCCTGGCACGCGCGCTCGATCGCAAGGACGCTGCGTCGGTCGCGCGCCACGGCGGCAGTCTGGCGCCGACGCTGACCGACCTGCTGCTGGCCGCCGGTCCAGCCGACAGGGCGCTTGTCGCCCTGGAGGCTGCCACCCTGCCCCAGGCGGCGCGTGAACTGGCGAACCGGCTGGCCGGCGCGGTGGCCGCGATCCGCGCCCGCGCCCCCACGTTGCGCCTGACAATCGATCCGGTTGAATTCCGCGGCTTCCGCTACGAGACCGGCGTCTCGGTCACGATCTACGCGCCTGGCCGCCATGAGGAGCTTGGCCGTGGCGGCCGGTACAACACTGGCGACGCGGAACCGGCGACCGGCCTCACATTGTTTCCCGATGCCATCCTGCGCGCCGCCCCGCCCCGAGAGGCACGACAGCGCCTCTACGTCCCACTCGGCGCAGATCTGGACGATGCCGCGCGGATGCGCCGGCTGGGCTATGCCACGATTGCAGCGCTCGAGCGCGATCGCGATCCGGTGGCGGAGGCCCGCCGCCTGATCTGTTCACACATTCTGCGCAATGGTGCGGCGGTTCGATTGACCAACATCTCCGGGCTGGACCCGGATAACTGACCACCGCTTGCCGTTTGGGAGTGACTGTCGCATGGCCAATGTCGCTGTGATCGGTGCCCAGTGGGGCGATGAGGGCAAGGGCAAGGTGGTCGACTGGCTGGCCAGCCGCGCCGATATCGTGGTGCGCTTCCAGGGCGGCCATAACGCGGGCACACGCTGGTGGTCGGCAACGAGACCTACAAGCTGTCGCTGCTGCCGTCCGGTCTGGTGCGCGGAAAGCTCGGCATCATCGGCAACGGAGTCGTGATCGACCCCGAGGCGCTACTGGCCGAAATCGAACGCGTGACCGCGCAGGGACTTGTGGTTTCGCCCGCCAACCTGCGCATCGCCGAGAACGCCGTGTTGATCCTGCCGCTGCATCCGGCGATCGACCGTGCGCGCGAGGCGGCGAGGGGGGAGCGCCGGATCGGAACCACGGGGCGCGGCATAGGTCCCGCCTATGAAGACAAGGTGGCGCGACGGGCCATGCGGGTCGCCGACCTCGCGGAGCCGGATACCGTCGCCGACAAGCTGGACGAGCTGCTGCTGCACTACAACGCGTTGCTTCAAGGACTTGGAGCTGAAACCTTTTCCAAGGAGGAGCTGCTTGCCCGTTTGCTCGCGCTGGCGCCGCGGATCCTCCCCTACGCCGAACCGGTCTGGGAGCGGCTGGACGAGGCGCGGCGGGCCGGGCGGCGCATCCTGTTCGAAGGCGCTCAGGCGGTGATGCTCGACGTTGACCACGGCACCTACCCCTATGTGACGTCGAGCAACGCCGTGGCCGCGACTGCCGCGTCCGGCTCCGGGCTTGGTCCAGCGGCGGTAGGGTTCGTCCTCGGCATTGCCAAGGCCTACTCGACCCGCGTCGGCTCGGGGCCCTTCCCGACCGAGTTGAACGACGCGACCGGTCAGCTCCTGGGCGACCGCGGCAAGGAGTTCGGTACCGTCACCGGGCGGCCTCGGCGGTGCGGCTGGTTCGACGCCGTGCTGGTCCGCCAGGCGGTGAAGGTGGGCGGCATCCATGGGCTGGCCTTGACCAAGCTCGACGTGCTGGACGGGCTGCCCGAATTGCGCATCTGCACCGGCTACAGCATCCGCGGCGAACACTACCGCCATCTGCCGGCGGCGCGCGGCGCGCAGGCCGCGGCCGAACCGGAATACGAGACGATGGAAGGTTGGACGGGTTCCACCCGCGGCGCGCGTTCCTGGGCGGACCTGCCGGCGCAGGCCGTCAAGTACGTCCGCCGCATCGAGGAACTGGTGGAGGCGCCGGTCACGCTGCTGACAACCAGCCCCGAGCGGGACGACACGATCAT
>CAWEVI010000007.1:0-73202 GCA_963812475.1 uncultured Alphaproteobacteria bacterium | reverse complement strand
CTGGAGCGGGCGAAGGGATTCGAACCCTCGACCCCAACCTTGGCAAGGTTGTGCTCTACCCCTGAGCTACGCCCGCACTCCCGACCGGGGCGCGGCTTTCTATGCGGCTTCCCCCTTGATTGCAAGCATCACCACCAGACATCCTGGCGGCTCGCTGCTGCCGGACCGGCCGTCCGCTCTGGACGGCAGACCTTGGGGGCGGCATGGTCCGCAACGACAGCCGCTGTGCTTGCATCGCGCAGACCGCGCAACATCTATGCCTCGACAGCCCTGAAGGCCAGGAACCATGGACGACCTCATCATCGGTCAGAACCCATCCACCGAAGGCGGCGGCGCCGACACTGCCGCGGCCATGATCGTCGACGGCGATCAGAAGACCTTCATGAAGGAGGTCGTGGAAGCCTCGCGCAGCATACCGGTCATCGTCGACTTCTGGGCGACCTGGTGCGGTCCCTGCAAGCAGCTGACGCCGACGCTGGAGAAGGTTGTTCGTTCCGCCGGCGGCCGGGTGAAGCTGGTCAAGATCGACATCGACCAGAACCGCTCGCTCGTGCAGCAGCTCGCCCAGCTTGGCCTGCCGATGCAGTCGGTGCCAACCGTTGCCGCTTTCTGGCAGGGCCAGATTGCCGATCTGTTCCAGGGCGCCTTGCCTGAAACCGAGGTGAAGCGTTTCATCGAGGGCCTGCTGAAGGTAGCCGGCGGCTCCATGCCCAGCGCAGACCTGCTCGCCGACGCCAAGGCAGCGCTCGAAGCAGGTGACGCGCAGCAGGCCGGCGAGCTGTTCAGCGCACTGCTGGAGCAGGAGCCGGAGAATGCCGATGCATGGGGTGGTCTGATGCGCGCGCTGATGGCGCTCGGTCAGGAGGATCAGGCACGCGAGGCGCTTGGCCAGGTACCGCCCAAGCTCGCCGATCATCCCGAGATCGCCGGCGCGCGAAGCGCTCTTGCGCTGGCCGAGGAAGGGCGCAAGGCGAAGGACCAGTTCCAGAGCCTCCAGGCGCGCGTGGCTGCCGACCCGACCGATCTCGAGGCGCGCTACGATCTAGCCACCGCGTTGAACGCCATCGGCGAGCGGGACCAGGCTGCGGACGCCCTGCTGGAGATCATCCGACGAAACCGCGCCTGGAACGACGAGGCCGCCCGACTTCAGCTGCTGAAGTTCTTCGAGGCTTGGGGTTTCGAGGACCCGGCAACCATGGCCGCGCGTCGAAAGCTGTCGTCGGTCCTGTTCAGTTAAATGGCTGGTTTCCACCCGAGGGTCGAGGATCTGCCAGGCGAGATCCCGGTCTTCCCACTGGGGGGCGCGCTGCTGCTGCCCCGCGGCAAGCTGCCGCTCAACATTTTCGAGCCCCGCTATTTGGCGATGACCGAGGACGCGCTGGCCCAGGGGCGTTTGCTCGGCATGATTCAACCGGATCCTACGGTGCCTGATACGGACGCCGGGCCGAGTCTGTTCCGTGTGGGCTGCCTGGGACGCCTGTCGTCGTTCAGCGAGACGGACGACAGGCGTTATCTCATCACGCTGACCGGTGTGATCCGCTTCGCGATTGCCGCCGAGATCGGCATGCGCCGTGGCTATCGGCGGGTGCGTCCCGAGTACGAGTCCTATCTTGCGGACCTCGACCTGGAACTGTTGCCCATGGGCGTCGCGCGCGACACATTGCTCGCGGCGTTGCGCGGTTACTTCACCCAGCGCGGGTTCGATGCCAACTGGGATGCCATCAAGCGCCTTCCGGACGACATGCTGGTCGTTACGCTAGCGATGGTCTGCCCATTCGAGCCGGCCGAAAAGCAGGCCCTGCTGGAAGCGCCCAGCGATGCGGAACGGGCGTCCACCTTGTTGACATTGTTGCAGATGGGCGCCGTTGCCCAGGACCAGCAGGGCGGGCGCAGCGTGAGCTGAATGGAGCGGTCCACCATGGATGAACCGGCCGAAACGAAACGCCAGGCGCCCATCGATCCTCGCCTGCTGGAAATCCTGGTATGCCCGCTGACCAAGGGACCTCTGGAGTACGATCGCGCTGCCAGCGAACTGATCAGCCGTAAGGCTGGTCTGGCGTATCCGGTGCGGGACGGCATCCCGATCATGCTTCCCGAGGAGGCTCGCAAGCTGGAGCAATGATCCGCGGGTCAAACCCGTGGCGGAAAAAGGGCGATCGGAAGGTTGGTGCGATGGCTGTAGCGACGGAAATTCGCTTCAAAAAGGCCGAGCGCGTCCTGGAGGTCGCGTTCGACGACGGTTCCTGCTTCGCATATCCCGCCGAGTATCTTCGTGTGGAAAGTCCGAGCGCGGAGGTGCAAGGCCATGGGCCGCACCAGAAGAAGATCATCCCGGGCAGGCGCCATGTCGGCATCATGGCAATCGAACCGGTCGGGAACTACGCAGTGCGCCTGGTGTTCGACGATCTGCACGACACGGGCATCTACTCATGGGACTATCTGCACGAACTTGGGCGCGAGCAGGAGCGCCTATGGCAGGCCTATCTGGCGGCGTTGGATGCGCACGGTTTGAGCCGCGACCCGCGATAGGACGCAAGGCGAACCGAGCCGGCCGGTTGCCGCGGGTCGTCATTCGCGAATAAACGATAACGACGAGCACAAATGGAGTGAATCACCGGCCTTCGACCGCACCGCGACGGCAGAAAATGCCCGAGTTGGTGTCGCTATCGCGGTGGGACGATAGCGGGACGGACCAAATCAGGACGCTCTGAAGCCGTGATCGCTTGGAAGTCACGTGTTTGCGGTGGCATTTGCTGGCCTTGTCCATCTACCCACTGTCTCAACGGTGCCTCCGGGTCCACATTGGACCATACCGAGGAGGCAGTGCATGCAGATCAAGCTCCACCACCTGAACCTGTGCTCGAAGGATGTTGCGGGCATGGAGGCGTTCTACCGGTCGGTTCTGGACCTGGCGCCCGAGCCGTCACTGAACAGGGCACGCGACACTACGCAGGGCTACGCCGCCCCGGTCGCGTTCGTGACCGACGGCCAGACACAGGTCCATCTGGCCACCAAGGATCTCGGCGTCGGCTTTCGCACCGATCACGTCGTCAATCCCCTTGAGCGCGGCCACATCGCATTCCGCACCGATGATATTGCCGCGTTCAAGCGGCGGCTCGAGGAGAAGAATATCCCGTATTCGGACTACGGCCAGTGGGCGATGAACGGCTGGCATCAGATCTTCTTCTACGATCCCGAGGGCAATGTCATCGAGGTCCACCAGGACATGAACGAGTAGTCGATCAGCCGCAGCGCGCGCCTGCCGACGGTTTTCAACTCGATCCGTCGCTACTCTCCGAAAGTGCGCCACCACGTGGTCGCGGAACGCTTGGCGTGGAAGGACCCCTTCCCCAACCCCCGAAAGGAGGGTGAGAATAAACGTGCTCCCCTCCACTTGGTGGAGGGGGTTGGGGGAGGGGTCCGGACCGTCCGGACCTACTTGTCGAACCAGATGTTGGCGAGGTCCTGGTTCACGTAGTGGCTCGGGCCGATCTTCCAGCCGTGCATATACGAACGCGCCGGCAATATGCGGTTCCACCACAGCATCGGGAACTCGTACGCCTGCGTATCGACCACCCGTGTCTCGTAGGCACGCATCAGGGCGCGTTGCCTGACGGGGTCCGTCTCGCGATACATCTTGTTGTAGATGTCGACCACGTCCTGGTCCTCGTAGCCGCCATAGTTCTCGTTGAAGGCCGAGCGCGGCAGATACTTTTGCGTGTCCATCACCGGGTTCACGACGCCGTTGCAATTGGCCTCCACCACGACATCGAAGTTGCCGCCGCGCATCGCCTCGAACCACGGACCAGTCGGCACCACCCGTTGCGTCGCGTGCACGCCGATCTTGCTCCATTCATCGACGATCCACGTGCCGACATACTTGTAAGGCTGATCCACATTGCGGTTCAGCAGCTCGAAGGTGAGGTTCTCCGCCCCAGCCTCCTTCAGCAGGCGCTTCGCCTCGGCGCGCGATTTGTCGATATCCGGCCAGAAGCCGGCCATCTTCTGCAGCTCCTCCTTGGTCGCGGCCAGCGGCGAGCCGGGGAAGACGATGCCGCCGACCGTGTGGACATTGGCAATCTTGGCCAGCGCCGGCGCGCCGTGCCACTGATCGATCGCCAGTAGCAGCGCCTTGCGCACGCGCACATCGTCGAACGGCTTGCGCTTGGAATTGGGGGTGATCAGGTTGCCGCAGTTCCAATCGCTGGTCTGCACCGTGATCTTGTCGCCAAGTTCCTTCTGCAACTGATCGACCGCGGCCGGCGGCAGGCCGCGGAATTCCGTTGTCGCGCGGTCGGCGCGGATCGCCTCCACCCGAACGACCTGCTTGTCGGCGTAGATGCCGACGAAGCCGTCCAGATATGGCTGCCCCTCGTGATAGTAGTCCGGATTGCGTTCGCCCCTGATCGACTGGCCAAGTTCATAGCTGACGAACCGGAACGGTCCGCTACCCATGATGTTCTTCTCGTACCAGCGCGGATCCTTGTCGATGATGTCCTGTTTGTAAATAACGGCATACGGATCGGCGAGCGCCGGCAGGAACGTCAGCGTCGCGAACTTCAGGTGGAACACCACGGTCGTCGGATCGGGCGCGCTGATCGTATCGACCATGTTGTACCAGGTCTCGCGCGCGCTGGAGTAGCCTTTTGGCGGGTGGACGATCTGATTCCAGCTTGCCGCCACATCGGCGGCCGTGAGCGGCGAACCGTCATGGAATTTCACGCCCTGGCGGATCTTGAATGTGTAGGTGGTGCCGTTGTCCGTCGGCTGCGGCATGTCGGTGCATAGGTCGCAGACAAAGCGCGTGGTGTCCTCGGGATGGCTCGGGTCGAGCCGGATCAGCACGCTGTAGAACGGCGCCACCGAATGCACGGTGACATAGGTGGTTTCGCGATGCGCATCGAAGCTCGGCGGCGCATCCGCCGGGATCATGTAGGTGAGGATGCCGCCGCGCTTCGGCGTTTCGTCGGCTGATGCCGGCGCGGTGGCTGTGGTCAACGCAAGAAGCGCGGCTAGTCCCGCCGCCCACAGACCTGTCTTCATTCCCATAACCTCCCAGGGCCTTCTTGTTTTTCGCAGCGTCCTGCTGACGACCGGCACTGGGCCGCGTCGGCGCCGCTGCCGCGGCAATCGCCAGTATTCGCTTATGTCGCGTTGTTCGGCTAGGCACTCTTCAGGGCAAGTTCATCGTAAGGTGCGGTATAGGGGAACCCCGGAATGCGCCCGAAGCTCGATTCGGCAACACGCGGCCCCACGCCATTGATGAAGGCAAGCTGCCAGATCGGCGCGTAGATCGACCGCTCGTGAACCATCTGCTGCATCTTGTGCAGGATGGCCTCGCGCCGCCCGTGATCCAGCTCCACCGCCTGTTGCGGAAACAGGGCATCGATGTCCGGGTAGCTGCCATAGGCAAAGGGGCCGCCCTGAACCACCAGGCTCTCGAGCCGGGTCGCCACGTTGCCGAACGCGCCGGGCCCGGCCTGTATGAGGTTCTTGTACGTCTTGTCGGTGAAGCCCTTGATGAACCCGGCACGCTCGATCGGACGTAGTTTGGAGCGAACCCCGACCTCGCGCAGGTCGTTGACCACCGCCTCGCCGATGTTGGCGTAAGAGGAATCGCAAAAATACAGCCCGGCGTCGAAACCGTTGGGATAGCCCGCCGCGGCCAGCAGCCGCCTTGCCTGCGCCGGGTCGTACACCGGTTCGGGCGGCTGCCAGTAGAACTCGAAGGTGTCCGGGAAGATACTGCTGCCGGTGACATGGGAAAACCCCATGGTCAGCGCCTGGTTGATGGTCTTGCGATCGATGGCGAGACTGGCCGCGAGCCGCACCCGCTGATCGTGCCAGGGCGATTTCGGGTCCCATTGATCCGCGAAATACACGGCGAACGTGCCCTGGACGACCACCGGCTTGAGGCTGAGGCCAGGCGTGCGCTGCAATTCTTCGGCGAGCTCGCCGCGGATCGAATAGGCAATGTCGATCTCGCCCCGCTTGAGCGCCGCCAGACGCGTGGCCTCGTCCGGGATCACTTTCAGAACCAGACGCTTTACGCGTGGCGTGTTGCGCCAGTACGCCTCGAAGGCCTCCAGCACCAACTCGACGCCGGGCGTGAACGAAACGAACCGGTAAGGGCCGGCGCCGACGGGGGCCTTCCTGAATCCATCGTCTCCGACCTGCGTCACGTATTTGCGTGGCACGATCCAGGCAGCGCCGGTCGCGCCCGCATAGAAGGTGAGGAAGTCCGGCCACGGCTCCTTCAGCTTGATGCGCACGTGATCCGATGCCGATGTGTCGATCGCATCCACGCGTTGCTTCAGTAGGCTCTGGCTGGACCCGTGATAACGCTCGAATGAAAACTTCACATCGTCCGAAGTGACGGGATCGCCGTTGTGGAAGAGTGCGCCCTTCTGGAGGTCGAAGTCATACGTGAGACCATCCTCCGACGCAGACCATGATTCGGCCAGGCTCGATGCCTGAAGCTCGCCCGGCATCGCCTTCACCAGGCCGTCGTGCAGAGCATACAGTATCAAGAACGGCGTGATGAGGCCGGTGGTCTCTGCCGGGTCGAACCACGCCGGTGCCAGGGAAATGTGCACCCCGTAGGTCAGCTGCCCTTGCGGCGCGGCGACCGCCGCCGACCCTGCGCCGGCCGCGACGCCAAGGGCCGCGAGTGCAAGCAACGACCGTCGCGTCAACGGTGAACTGCTGCTGTCGGGGACTGTCTGCTCGCTGCGCCACGGGGTTGAGTTCATGGTCGCCTCCCTGGAACCTCTCTCGCCGGAGAGTTGCGTCCAATGTAGGGAAGCCATGCATCCTTGTCAGTATTTCGTTGGCTGCAGCACCGGACTGGCCCGGCCTTTGCTAGCGACCTGCAGCTGCCGCCAGCTTCCGCAAATCCGACTGTGGCCGCGCACCGTAGTGACTGATCACCTCCGCCGCCGCGATGCTTGCGATCTTGCCGCACACCGGCAGCGATTTCCCGCCCGTCAGCCCCGCCAGAAACCCCGCGGCGTAGGCGTCCCCGGCCCCGGTCGAGTCCACCACGTTCGTCGGTTCCGCGGCGATTTCCACCGTCTCCGCGCCGCGCAGGATCACGCTGCCCGCTTCGCTACGGGTCAGTGCAGCCAGAGCCACGTCGCGCCGGCATGCCTCCGCCGCCGCCTCGTAGGTGTTCTCCTCGTACAGGCTGGTCACCTCGGCCTCGTTGGCGAACAGGATGTCCACATCCTCCTTCACCAGTTTGAGGAACGCCGCGCGATGCCGATCCACGCAGAACGGGTCGGACAGCGACAGCGCCACCTGCCGACCGGCGGCATGCGCGGCGGCGGCGGCTCGGCGGAATGCCCGCTGCGCTTCCGGCGGGTCGAACAGGTAGCCCTCCAGGTAGGTCACAGCCGCATCGGCCACCAGCGCCTCGTCCACGTCCGCCTCGCCGAATGTCACGGCGGCGCCGAGGAACGTGTTCATCGTGCGCTGGCCTTCGGGCGTGACCAGGATCAGACAGCGCGCGGTCGGCGCTCCGCCCGACAGCGGCGCCGATGGGAAATGAACGCCGATCGCGCCGATGTCGTGACGGAAGACGGTGCCCAGTTGGTCGTCCGCCACCTTGCCGAGATACGCCACGCGCGCGCCCAGCGCCGCCGCCACCGCGCAGGTGTTGGCGGCAGAACCGCCGCTGCTCTCCTGGCCTGGCGGCATCGCGGCGTAGATCGCCTCTGCTCGCTCCGCGTCGATCAGCGTCATCAGCCCCTTGCGCATGTCGTGGCGCGACAGGAACGCATCGTCGGCGCGCGCCACCACATCGACGATTGCGTTGCCGATGCCCAGGATATCGAACCGTGTGCTCATCAGTGTGCCTTCCTTGGGTCGCTGTCCCCTGCGCCCTTGGGGGCGGAGGGGCTGGGGAGGTGGGGGAAGCCGCGATGGTCCCCCACCTCACCCTGACCCTCTCCGCCCCAAGGGCGGAGAGGGAAAAAGGCGCTGCGTCCCGCGCTTCTCCCGCAAACCACCCGAGCACTACCGCATCCGAGGGGGATGCGCGCGCACGGCGGTTTCGTTCACTTCGACGCCCCAGCCGGGACCCTTTGGGATGATCAGCTCGCCGTTCTCGATCGCCGGCGCATTGATGAATAACTCGTCGCGCCAGGCGACGCTGTCGATGTCGATTTCCATGACCCGGAAATTCGGCACCACCGCACAGAAATGCGCGCTGATCGCCGAGCACAGATGGCCGTAGTAGTTGTGCGGAGCGCAGTTTACTTCGTACGCCTCGGCCATCGAGGCTATCTTGATCGACTCCAGGAAACCGTTCCAGATCACGTCGATGATCGCGACGTCGGTGGCGTAGGCGTCGAAGAACGGTCGGAACGCACGCCGCCCGCACACCGACTCCAGCGATGCGATCGGACATGGCGCGGCGCGGCGGATCAGCGCGAGCGATTGCGGATCCCACGTGTCGATCTCCAGCCAGGTCATGTCGAACGGCGCGACCGCCTTGGCGATCTGCAGGTAGCCCTCGGTCTTGAAATGGTAGTTCACGTCGAGATGCAGCCCCATGTCGGGACCGGTGCCGGCGCGGAATGCACCGAGCAGATCGCGCACCGATTGCAGCGTCTTGCGATCGACGTTCAGCTCCGGATAGCCCGGCGAGCGGCCGAAACCGGGGCCGAAATTGGTCAGTTTCTCGCCGTCAAAGGGAAGAATATTGGTCTTCAGCGCCTTGAAGCCGCGCCGCTTCACCTCGGCGCCGAGTGCGGCGATATCGTCGTAGTTGCGCAGCGGCGGCACGCCGACAAGCTCGTGGTTGCGCACGCGGTAGGAGCCGCAATGCGACCAATAGACCGGGATGCGCTCGCGCACCGGGCCGCCGAACAGTTCGTACACCGGCACGCCGAGGGCTTTGCCCTTGATGTCCAGCAGCGCGTTCTCGATTGCCGCGATGGCGCGTGAATTGATGCCGCCCGGCGCCTGCACCTGCCGCACCCAGAGCGTGGAGGCGATCTGCTGCACCGGACGCGGATCCTGCCCGATCAGCGGGTCGGCCAGGCCGTAGATCACGCCGGTCAGGCCGCGACTGCCGTCGGCCTCGGTGTATTCCGACCAGCCGACCAGCCCGTCATCGGTGGTGAGTTTGAGGAACGAAAAGGTGCGCCAGCCTGCGTCGCAGTGCAGGTCTTCGATCTTCGCGAGTTTCATGATGCGGCTCCGTTAGTTTGCGGCGGCAGCGCGGGCACGCGGTGGCAAGACGAGGCCGACGCCCCTGAGATGACTGAACAGCTCCTTGAGCCTGCTACGGTCTGCTTCCGGCAGCGGCGGCTTCAGGATCGATGCTATGTTTGAGCGAAGATGCGCCTGATCGCCGGTGCCGAACAGCACCACATCGACGCCCGGCTCATGGCGCACGTAGCGGTAGGCCGCGTCGGTCAGGCTGCTTGCGCCGCCGGGATGGATCAGGAAGCCGAGCGGGTCGGGCGTGTCGGCGAGCCACTGCGGCACCTGACCGGCGGCTGCCAGCTCCTTCATCGCCGCCGCGACGCGCTCGGTGCTGGCGAAGATGCTGCGCACCGCGAACATCAGCAACGTGCCGACACGGTGTTTCAGTGTCGCCGGGAACACTTTCTCCCGTGTGTTCTGGCTCATGAGATGGAACGCGACCATCACCACGTCCCACACGCCGTCGGCCACCGCACGCTGCAGCATTTCGTGCTCAAGGTCGTTCGGTGATGTCTCGGTGATGCCGAGAAAGCGGAATTTGCCGCGCTCCTTCTCGCGCAGCAGGGCGGGGGCGATCGTCTCGCGCACGTAGTCGTAGCCAGACGGCGGCACCGCATGCAGCTGGAACACGTCGATGCAATCGACGCCAAGCTCGCGCAGCGAGTTGTCCAGGCTGGCCACCACACGCTCCGGCGTGTAGCGCTCGCCACCGCGCAACACCGATGACTTTGTGGCGATCACCACCTTGTCGCGCGGCACGCCCTTCAGCGCCTTGCCGACCACGCCCTCGGTCGCATACGGCGCCGCCGTGTCGAGCAGGTTCACCCCGAGATCGAGCGCCGCGTGAATGATCGCGATGGCGCTGGCCTCGGTGCCGCCGGTGTTCAACCCCAGCCGGCTGAACCCGCCGCAGCCGAGGCCGGCAACGCTGACGAGGAAGCCCGGTCCTGCCGAGCGTGGTATAATCCATGCGAACACCTGCTATGTGGAGGTGGTCAAACTAGCCTGTTGGCGGCGTTAGGCAACTCGCGGTCCTCGTCGACCGGGGCCGGAACGATCAACGCGCATGCGCAAATTCATCAAACCATCACGTGTCGTGCAACCCTGATCGGTGCGACATAATGACAGCGTGCCGATTTGGCGCGTGCGTGCGCACGGCATCCGGACAGGCGATGACGTCAGAAATCGAAACAGACATGGTTGTCCAGGCGTATGGCCGGTGGGCGCCGGTTTATGATCTAATATTCGGACGAGTATTCTGCGCCGGCCGCCGCGCGGCGATCGATGCAGCGGAAAGCATCGGGGGTCGCATCCTTGAAGTTGGCGTCGGCACCGGCCTGTCGCTTCCCGGGTACACGCGAGGCAACTCCATATACGGCGTCGATATCTCGGCCCCGATGCTGCGCAAGGCGCGGGATCGCGTAGCAAGACTGCGCCTCGACCACGTCGAGGGCCTTGCTGTCATGGATGCGGAGAACCTGACTTTCCCGGATGAGTCCTTTGACGTTGTCGTGGCGCAATACGTGGTAACCGCGGTGCCGCAGCCGGAAAAGGCGCTCGATGAGTTCGCTCGCGTGGTGCGTCCGGGCGGCGAGATTGTGATCACCAGTCGCATAAGCGCCGAAGCAGGACTGCGCGGCGCACTGGAGAGGTCCCTGATGCCGTTGACCAGGCGACTGGGTTGGCGAACCGAGTTTCCGTGGGGACGCTATCTTCGCTGGGCGGCAGGTCTGCCGGCAGTTCACCTCGTCGAGCGAAGTCCCATACCGCCGTTCGGTCATTTTTCGTTGATCCGGTTTACCAAGTTGCCGGATGACAGGAGGGTGAGCAATGCATGGACGGTAAATGCTCCCGATCGCAACGTCGGATCCGTGGGCGCGTTGGCGGCAGGATAAGCAGCGCAGCAGGACCGCCGCTGCATGAGCCCGCATCCAGTGCCAGAAGCGCTCCACTCCATGCCGCACCAATCGTGCCCGACGGTTTCACCCTGCCAGCTAAGAGAGGATTGTGATGAGCAGCTTTCGCGAAGTACTGAGAGTTCAGCGGTGGGATGATCATCGCTATTATCATCACAGCCGCATAAACCAGTCACTCCACCTGCTCAGCGCAATGAGTTTCGTTCTTTCCTATGTGCTGGTGTTCAAGGATCCGGCCGTGGCGGCCCTGACAGGATGGCTGGTGTCGATGACGAGCAGGCAGGCCGGGCACTTCTTTTTTGAGCCCCGGTGCTATGACACCGTCAATCAGGCGACCCACGAGTACAAGGAGGCCGTCAAGGTCGGCTACAATCTGCGGCGCAAGATCGTTCTCATGACGATCTGGGCGTTGTCACCGCTGGTCCTGTTCGTGGACCCCACGCTGCTGCACACGGTTCAGCCGCACAAATCATGGAGCGAATTCGTGCGACATGTCGGCTATCTGTGGCTCGCAATCGGCGTCTTCGGATTGCTGTTTCGGACAGTTCATCTCTTCAGGATCAAGGATGTGCAGACCGGGCTGGTCTGGGCGGCCAAGATCCTCACCGATCCGTTCCACGACATGAAGCTATACTATCGCGCGCCTGGCTACCTCCTGCGCGGCGAGCTGTTCGATTTTGCGACCGAGGAGGCGTGATCGGGCCAATCGGCAGGCTTGGCGGTCATCCCGTCGCGCGTAACCGACCGCCAATGCGCGACCTGTAGTCGGCCAACACCTCGCGCAGGATCTGGCGCCTGATCGACTTGTTCGTGGTGGTGACATTTGTCCACCACCAGCCGTCCTGCTCCATGGCCCTGGCCGCTGCCAGAAAGCGGTCCGTCACCGCGTCGAAATCCGCATCGCTGTAATTCAGGCTGAAAATGAGGCGTCCGGTGCCCACCCAGCTGAGCGCGAGGCCCTCGGCACGCAGGTAATACTGCAGCATCCAATTGTAGCGGGACGGACGCGTATAACACACCGTCCAGATGGAGGAGAGATTGGCTACCCGAATTGGAAGATCCTGTTCACCCAGCAGTCGGTTGAGCCGTTCGGCCCGCTTGTTCCAAAGATCGTCCAGGCCCTCATAGAGCCGCATCATCTGTGGAGTCTCGAGGCGATGGAGGAACTCGTTCATCGCGCCCATGACATAGGGATGTGCATTGAACGTGCCACGCGCCAGGCAGACATCGACCGGACGGTCATCGCGGTAGCGCTTCATCCAGTCGTGGCGTCCGCACAGCACGCCGACAGGAAGCCCCCCTCCGAGCGTCTTTCCGTAGGTGACGAGGTCCGGATTGACGCCGAAATACTCCTGCGCGCCGCCGGGGGCCAGGCGGAACCCGACAAAGATCTCGTCAAAGATCAAGGCAATTCGGCGCTCGGTACACACGGTGCGAAGCTGTTGCAGCCAAAGCGTGTAGGCCTGCCGGTCGAACTGTGCCGTCCTGCTGCTGTCGACCAGCGACGAATCGGCCGGAGGACCTGCATTCGGATGGAGCGCCTGATACGGATTGACCAGGACGCACGCGATATTCCGACGGGTGCGAAGCACATGAAGCGTTTGCTCGGACATCTCTGCCAGCGTGTAGGTCTCGGGTACGGAGGAAGGGTTGCCGATGCCGGGCTGAACGTCGCTCCACCAACCGTGATAGGCGCCGCAGAAACGCACCAGATGCGAGCGGCGTGTGTGGTAGCGCGCGAGTCGGACAGCCTGCATTACCGCCTCGGTGCCGGACATATGGAAGGAAACTTCGTCGAGTCCGGAAATCTGTCGCAGACGCTCGACATTGTAGGCGACGACGGGATGGTACGAACCAATGACGGGCCCGAGGTCGTGGACGCGTTCCGTGCCGCGGGCGATGCACTCCTTGTAGAAGTCATATCCAAGAAGATTTACACCATACGAACCGGCCAGATCATACAGGACATTGCCGTCGAGATCGGTGACAGTGACGCCGGATGAGGCTTTAAGAATGGAGCCGGCGGCGAGATGTTGACGAACGATGCGGCTGTACTGAAAGGGAACGCGATAGGCCGTGATGAACTGGAGGTCGGAAAGTCCCGTTTGGACCGTGGCTGTCAGCGTGCTGGACCGTGCGAATCTGGCCTTGTAAAGGGCCGCGAGGCGCAGAAAGCCATCGCGCCGTTGCGCAGCGACCTCCTCCGGAGGATCGTCGGACCGGAAGAACCGACCGTTGTCGTATTCGTAAAATGGAATCAGCGACGCAATCCGCCGCGCCAGCCGGGAATGTCCGGTCAGCGACCGATGCTTTGCCCGCGACAAGTCAATCCGTCGCTTCACACGGACGAACAGCAAGGTGGATGCCGCCGCGCCGGCGACATAGGCTGCAAGCCCGGTCAGTTCCATGGCTGTTGCATACCCTGCTTTGGCAACAGGTCGATAGCATGAAAAAGCTACGGTCGGCGATTGCTAAATTCGCCCGGCAGGACGACATCAATTTCCTGCTGACCAATCGCATTCCAAGGCGATTGGCAACCCGCTTCTTCGGCTGGTTCAGCCAACTCGAGCATCCGCTTATCCGCGATCTGTCGATCGGTGTCTGGCGCCTTTTCTCCGACTTGGATTTGAGCGACGCGCGCGAAACTCGCTTTCGCAGCCTGCATGACTGCTTCGTCCGTCGGCTTGAGGAGGGAGCGCGCCCGATCGATGGGGATCCGGAGCTTCTGATCAGTCCGTGCGATGCGATTGTCGGGGCATCGGGAGCGGTGCAGGGCGATCAGGTTCTGCAGATCAAGGGCTTTCCCTATCAAATCCAGGACCTGCTCGGTGACGACGACCACGCCGCCCTGTACCGGAACGGGCGCTATGTGACACTTCGGCTTACATCGGCAATGTATCACCACTTCCATGCACCGCATGACTGCCGTGTGGAATCGGTCGCCTATATCTCGGGCGATACCTGGAACGTCAATCCCATCGCTCTCAAGCGAGTCGAACGGCTGTTCTGCAGGAACGAGCGGGCCCCAATCCGCTTAAGGCTTTCCCAAGCCGGCCATACCATCACACTGGTACCCGTCGCGGCCATATTGGTCGCAGGCATCCGTCTCAGCTTTTTGGCTGCGGGTTTCGACATCCGCCGCGGCGGCACACGAACCGTGCCCTTGGACGTGCCTTTGCGCAAAGGCGACGAGATGGGCTGGTTCCAACACGGATCGACGATTATCGTTTTTACGCCGGACGGATTCGCCTTGTCCGAAGGTGTGCGCGAGGGTGCCAGGATCCGGGTCGGTCAGCCGCTCATGCGTCTACCGTGCCGTCCGAAGGCTCACGATTCCGAGAGACCGCACAACCGCTCCTGCCTCCGGCATGAAATCAAAAGGTAATTGATCCGCGGAACCGGCCCGGCATTCCTCGCTTGGTATCTGCCATCATTTCCTCACGGCCGAGTAATGATACGTGCAGGCGTAGCCCGCAACATCGGCCTCCAGTGTGGTTCCCGATATTTGGCCTTTCATCGTTGCGAAGTCTGCCCTCCTGCCGTGCATATACTTCGCGCTCGCCGAGAACGAACCGTCAGCACCAACATCCGCCGTGATCGACGCGACGCCGTATTTATGGCTCACGTGGCCGTCCCTCACGGTCCAGGTCGTGTTTCCCGGTGGGCCGCACGTTGGCGGTGCTCCACGGGTCAGAGTGCTTTGTCCGACGTATCTGCCGTCAAACTGGCTCGCCGCCGCCACCGCCGCCGGAAGCAACAAAAGAGGCAGTGCAAGCGGGCGCAAGCGAGCGATCTCAGCCCCGTCCGATGAACGGCATCTTTGTCGCCATGATGGTGACGAACTGAACGTTCGACTCCAGCGGCAGGTTGGACATGAAAAGCACCTGCTGGGCGACATGGTTCACGTCCATGCGTGCCTCCTGCATCATCTGCCCATGCGGCTGCATCTGCCCCGCGGTCGAGCGTGCCGTCAGCGGCGTCGCCGCGTTGCCGATGTCGATCTGGCCCGCGCAAATGTCAAACTGGCGGCCATCGAGCGAGATCGACCTGGTCAACCCGGTCACCCCATGCTTGGAGGCGGTGTAGGCAACCGACCCCACCCGTGGCACATGCGCCGAAATCGAGCCGTTATTGATGATTCTCCCACCCTGCGGCGACTGGTCGCGCATCATGCGGAATGCCGCATTGGCGCACAGGAACATCGCATCGAGGTTCACCGATACCACCCGTCGCCACATCTCGTAGGTGAAGTCGCCGAAATTGGTGGTCGGCGTGCCGCCGCCGGCGTTGTTGAACAGCATGTCGATGCGGCCGAAGTTCGATTTGACCTGGGCAAAGAGGTTGTCCACCTGCGCGGGATCGGTCACGTCGGTCTGCACCACGAACGCTCGACCACCCGTCTTCATACCGGCGGTCTCCTCCAGCATCTCCTTGCGCCGCCCGGCCAGCGCCACGGACCAGCCGTCCTTCATCAGCGCAAGCGCCGTTGCGCGGCCGATCCCACTGCCCGAGCCGGTGATGACGGCGAAACGGTCTGCCATGGTGCTTCTCCCCTTCGGTTCCTGTTGGCTTGCCGCATTGTGGACCTTGGTTGCGGAGCGGGGAAGATGGTGCAAGCCTCGGCCACGACGCTTCAGGAGCAAGGGCATGGCGCGGTTTGCCGCGATCGGGCTGGATCATCGCCACATCTACGACCTCACGCAGGATCTGCTCGACGAAGGCGCCGAATGCGTCGGCTACAATCCCGACACCACCGATCCGCGGGTGCTCGCCGGGTTCCGCAAGCGCTTGCCGCATGTGCCCGAGGCGGAAACCGAGCGGCTACTGGACGATCAGTCGATCGATTTCGTGGTGATCGCCGCACGTCCATGCGATCGCGCCGAGCTTGCGATCGCCGCGATGCGGCGCGGCAAGGATGTAATGGTCGACAAACCCGGCATCACCACACTGGAGCAACTCACGTCCGTAGAACGCGCGGTCGCCGAGACCCGACGAATTTGGTCGATCTGCCTGGGTCGTCTCGCGTCGCCCGCGGTGCAGGAGGCGCTGCGGATCGTACGTTCCGGCGAGATCGGCCGGCTGGTGCATACCTCAGCGCTGTTGCCGCATCGGCTGAATCGCGCGCTGCGGCCGTCGTGGTTCTTCGATCGGCCGGCCTATGGCGGGATCATCAACGACATCGGCGTGCACGCGATCGATCAGTTTCTTGCCTTCGCCAATGCGTCCGACGCCGAGATCGTACTGAGCAGCATCGGTGCGTTCGGCACCGAGCCCGAGGGCTTCGAGGATTTTGCCGAAATCGTCCTGGCCACACCGTCGGTCCGCGGCTATGTGCGGCTCGATTGGTTCACGCCGGACGGCCTGCCCACCTGGGGTGATGGCCGATTCTTCGTCGTCGGCACCGAAGGCACGCTGGAATTGCGTAAGAACCTCGACATCGAGGGCCGCGCAGGCACCGACCACATGTTCGTCGCCAACCGCACCGCCACGCGTTACCTCGATTGCAGCAAGCGGCCGGTGACGTACTACCGCGACTTCTTGCGCGACGTCGCCGAACGGACGGAAACGGCAATGCCGCAGCGCCAGACTTTCGCGGTCTGCCGGCTCGCGTTGCGCGCACAGGCGCAGGCGATCCGCTACACGGCGAAGCGTCCGTGATAGGCGTTTCGGTCATCGGCCTTGGCAATGCACTGCAGCCACATGCGCGGAGCCTGGTTGATCTCGCCGATCGCGTGCGTGTCGTCTGGGCAGCGGCGACCAGTACCGCAAGGCTGCAGGACGTGGCGGACCGCTACAGCTTTCCCACCACGACGGACATCGCGCGCGCCATCGAAGACCCGGCGGTCGATGCTGTCCTGGTGCTCACACCCGCGAACGCACACCTGCCGATCGCGGAAGCCGCGTTCGCCGCCGGGAAGCATGTGCTGTGCGAGAAGCCGCTGGAGGTGTCGATTGAACGGGGCGAACAACTGATCGCCGCCGGGCGCCGTGCGAACCGCCGCCTCGGCATCTGCCTGCAAATCCGCTTCCGACCCGGCAGCCGTCGCCTGTACAAGGTACTGGCGGAGGGTGCGCTCGGCACGATCCAGACCGCAACGATGATGGTACCATGGTGGCGGCCGCAGGCCTACTACGACGATCCGGGCCGCGGCGTTCGGGCGCGCGACGGCGGCGGCGTGCTGATCACGCAGGCGATCCATGCGCTGGATCTGTTCCGCTGGCTGGTGGGGATTGAAAGCATCGAAGCGGCGCAGGTGCGCACCACGGCACTGCATCGCATGGAATCCGAGGACTATGCCGCTGCTCTGGTACGGCTGGGCAACGGCGCGCCAGGTACGATCATCGCGACCGTCGCCGCGTATCCCGGCAACCCCGAATGGATCCACATCGTCGGCTCGAAAGGAACCGCGCGGCTGGAGGGTGGGAGCCTGCAACTCGCCTTCCTGGATGGGCGCGAGGAGGTGCTTGCGGACGCGTCGGGTTCGGGCGGCGGCGCGAACGTGATGAGCTTTTCGCATGAGGCCCACAAGGCGGTGCTTCGCGACTTTCTCGATGCGATCGAACAAGAACGCGACCCGGCGGTTCCCGGCGAGGAGGCGCTGGCGACGCAGCGTGTGATCGAGGCTATCCTCGAGCGCGGGGCGGCGTAGGTTCATGGTGTGGAATAGTGGAATGAAAGGCGTCGGCCGTCGCGCTGCCGTACTCCCCGCCGTCGGAAGGAATGGCCGGGTCACGCCCGGCCATGACGAGAGCTGCAACGCGACGCCCTCCTGGCGCGGGGCGATCAGCTTCATGTCATGGACAGAATGACATTGGCCGTCGCGCTGCCACGTCCCCGTGGTCATGGCCGGGCTTGACCCGGCCATCTCTGCCGTGTCGGTGCCGGGAAGGATGGCCGGCACAAGGCGGCCGTGACGGTACACAGCATAGGGAGAAACACGACATGCAGGACCTGTTGCCATTGGCGGAAAAGTTGGGTGCACGGTTGAAGGCGCGCGGCGATACGATTGCGATCGCGGAGTCGTCGACCGGTGGGCTGATCTCGGCAGCGCTGCTGTCGGTGGCCGGCGCGTCGGTGTATTTCCGCGGCGGCAGTGTGATCTACACGCAGTACGCGCGTTCCGGATTCCTGGACATTCCTAATCCGTTGCCGAACGGCATGCGCGCATCGTCCGAGCCCTACGCGGCGTTGCTTGCAACGACCGTGCGCGGTCGTCTCGGTTCGACCTGGGGGCTAAGCGAAACGGGCGCCACGGGACCGACCGGCAACCGCTATGGCGACGCGGCAGGCCACACCTGCATCGGCCTCGAAGGCCCGCAATTCTCGCGCGCGATCACACTGGAGACCGGCAGCGCGGACCGCGTGGCCAACATGCGTGCGTTTGCAAAGCGCGCACTCGATCTGCTGGCGGAAGCGCTCGGCTGATCGCTGACGACTGAACGCGAACCGACGGAGAGGCGATCTGGCTCTGACCAGGCTCCAGCAGTTCGTGAGGCTCGAATTGGCCGGTGGCATCGTACTGTGCGCTGCCGCCGGCATCGCGATCGTCATGGCGAACAGCCCGCTCGGCACACTCTACACGCATTTGCTGGAAATTCCGCTCGCAATCCAGGTCGGCGACCTCGCCATTGCCAAGCCGCTGCTGCTCTGGGTGAACGACGGACTGATGGCGGTCTTCTTCATGGTCGTCGGGCTCGAGGTCAAGCGCGAGGTCCTCGAGGGAGCGTTGTCCACCCTGTCGCGTGCCGCGCTGCCTGCGATCGCGGCGGTCGGTGGCATGGTGGGTCCGGTGCTGCTCTATGTCGCGTGTGTATGGGGCAATGTGGGGGCCTTGCGAGGCTGGGCGATTCCCGCCGCGACCGATATCGCCTTTGCTCTCGGCGTGCTGGCACTGCTCGGCTCGCGCGCGCCGCCGTCGCTCAAGATCTTCCTGCTGGCGCTTGCGATCATCGATGACCTGGGCGCCATCATCATCATCGCGGCGTTCTACACCGCGGACCTTTCCGTCGTGGCTCTCGCGCTGGCCGGCACAGGGGTGCTTGCGCTCGCAGTGCTCAATCTGGCGGGTGTGACGTGCCGAGGCGCTTACATCCTGGTCGGCGTTTTTGTCTGGGTGTGTGTGCTGAAATCCGGCATTCACGCAACTCTTGCGGGCGTCATCGTCGGACTCGCCGTTCCGCTGCGCGCGACCGGTGGCGAGTCGCCTTCGCAAAGTCTGGAACATGACCTGCATCCCTGGGTCGCCTTCGGCATCATGCCGATTTTTGCCTTCACCAACGCGGGCGTACGACTGACCGACATCGCACTCACCGATCTGCTGGACCCGATCCAGTTGGGCATCGGACTGGGATTGTTTCTCGGCAAGCAGATTGGTGTGATCGGATCCATCTGGGTGGTCGTGCGTCTCGGCCTAAGCACACTTCCGGAGGGCGCCAATTGGCGTCAGGTGTATGGCATGGCACTGCTGACCGGCGTTGGATTCACCATGAGCCTGTTCGTCAGCACGCTTGCCTTTCCGGCGGAGGGTTACGACGCCGATGTTCGAATCGCCGTGCTGCTTGGCTCCCTCGCCTCAGCCATCGTGGGCTACGCAGTCCTGCGTACTGCGGTGCGCGCACCCGCTGCGGGATGAAGACCGGCGCGTCAGCGCGCCGCGACGTGGCGATGGTCACCCATCAATGCAGCGAGCGTCGGCTCCATCGCCTCAGCTATCAGCGCCTGCCCCTGCGCGCTTGGATGCAGCGGCGGATCTGGTGGGGTTAGTTTCGGATCGAGGAAAAGATCACGATCCAGACGGCCATCTTTCATGAACACGTGGCCAACGTCGAGAAAAGTCACGTCGCCGCCGTGGCCGTATCGCACGGCCAGCGCCCGGTTCACCGTGAACGTGGTCGCGGTGGCCCAGGCGGAGCGATCGCTCGGCAGGATGCCAAGCAGCATCAGTTTGGTATCCGGCAGGCGGACGCGTAACTGCGCGATGATCGCATCGATGCCGGCGATGGTGTCCTCCGCCGACCAGTGCAGGCGGCCGAGATTGTTGGCGCCGATCAGGATCACCGCGACCTTCGGCTTAATGCCGGCGACCTCGCCATTCTCGATGCGCCAGAGCAGGTGCGCCGTTGTGTCACCAGTGAAGCCGAGGTTGATCGCGTTGCGGTCGCCGTAGAAGCGCTGCCAGATCGGGGCGAAGTCCTGCCATTCGGGCGGCCCGTGCTTTTCCCAGTCCTGGGTGATGGAATCGCCCAGGAAGATCAGATCGACAGGTCCCTTGCGCAGTTCTTCCAGCTTGGCCTCGTGGCGGGCCCGCCACCAGGGCAGGTCCGTTCGCGATAGCGGCGTGACAGCCAGGACGGGGTGGGGATGCGGCGCCGGGTTGGCGCCGCCGAGCAACAGCAGGACTGCGGCCAGGCAGAGGCGCAGGATGGGGCGCATGGTCGGTCAGGCAATCCCGGCAACGGCCAGCACGGTGGTCAGGCCCGCAGCCATGCCGCGAATCGAGGCGTCAGGCGCCACGTCGATCCATTCCTCCAGCGAATGAGCACGCCCGCCAGTGCCCCCGGAACCGATCTTGATCGCGGGGATGCCGAGGCTCATCGGGATATTTGCGTCGGTGGAGGAGAACTCGAACCCCGGATTGAAGCCGTGCGCGCTGATCGCCGCGTGCGCAAGTTGGACCAGATCACTCGCTACATCGGTGCGTCCGGCGGGTCGGTCGCCGATTTTCCTGATCTCCGCCGAGACCGGTCCGTTCCGCGTCGAGCGCGCCGCGTTCTCCGCCGCCACCGACTGCTCGACGTGTTGCAGGAACGTCGCCTCGAGCCGGGCCAGTTCGTCAGGCGATTCGGATCGAAGGTCGAACTCGGTCCAGACGCTGTTGGGGATGGAGTTGATCGACGTGCCGCCGCCGGCGACGCTCGCGCTGTAGGTGGTCTTGGGAGTTGCCGGCACCTCGATGCGTCCGAGTCGGGCGACGGCATCGGCCATGGCGAACATAGGGTTCACCAGCCCGAAGGCGCCGTAGCTGTGCCCGCCGGGACCCTTGAATGTCACGCGGTAACGCTTCGAGCCGACACCGCCCACGGCGATGCGATCCATGTCCGGACTGTCGACGGTGATGAAGGCGCTGATGCGGTCCTTGAACGGGCCACTCTGGAACAGATGCCGCATGCCGCGCAGATCGCCGGGTCCTTCCTCGCCCACATCCGCAACGAACAGCAGATCGGCGTGCGTGCGCACACCGGCGGCGTCCATGGCACGCAGCCAGGCGAGCAGCACGGCGAGCGAACGCGTATCGTCACCGACGCCGGGCGCGAAAAGCCGCGAGCCCTCGCGACGGACTGTCAGATCGGTGCCGGCCGGAAACACCGTATCGAGATGCGCCGCGACGCAGACCAAGGGGCCATTACCCGACCCGGGCCGCAGGCCGGTGACGTTGCCCTCGGCATCGATCTCCGGGTTGCTGAGGCCATGCGCTTTCGCCATGGCCAGGAACGCAGCGGCGCGGGCAGCTTCCTGGAAAGACGGCGCAGGCACCTGGGTCAGCGCGACGATATCCTCCACCGTCCGGTCGTGCTCGGCCGCGAGCGTGGCGACCGCGGTGCGATAGGCATCGCTGGCCATGACCGCGCTGATGATCGATTGGGGATGACTGGGCATGAAAAGCTCGGTCCTTGCTGGCGGGCGACGGTATTGGACGAGGTCGGCGGCCTGGGCAAGATATGCCGTCGCGAAGGAGAAGACAGCATGGATCCGACCGCACGATTCCAGAGGGAACTGCCGCCGTTCCCGCGTTGGCTCGGCATCACGGTGACATCGGCGGCGCAGGATCGGGTGGTGGCCGAACTCACGGTGCGAGAGGAGTTGTGCACCGCCGGGGAGATCATCCACGGCGGCGCGATCATGGCGTTTGCCGATACGATCGGTGCGCTGGGCACCGTCATGAACCTGCGCGAGGGGCAGGGCACCACGACACTGGAGAGCAAGACGAACTTCTTTTTTCCGGGCCCCGTCGGAACGCACCTGATTGCAGAGGCCACGCCGCTGCATCGCGGCAGGCGCACGCAGGTATGGGAGACGCGGTTGACCAACCAGGACGGCCGTCTGGTGGCAAAGGTGACGCAGACGCAGATGGTCTTGTAACGAAGCGGCGCCGACCGAGACGGCCCGGAAGTTGGCGGGACCCGTCTAGGCTGGATCACGCCAACGCAGGCAACCCGACCACCAGAAAGAGTCACGGCAGGTGTGGCGCACGTTCGCGTGAAAACGGGTGAAAAACGATGGGCCTTCAACGCGACAGCGTCGCCGCCGTCTGATATACGCCTGGGCATTGTGAACTGACGAAGCGACGGATGGACGTAGTCCCGCAAACTTTTCGCCCCAATCCGGTGGACGATGGCCACAGCCACGGCCATCATATTCTTATACTCGACTTCGATCTGTATCGCTTCGTGGGCGGAGGACAGTCGGTCTATCAGCGGCTGATCGCCCTTCGACCGGATGACACATTCTATTATTTCTGCCGGCTCGAGACTGCGGACGCGCCGAGGCCGGCCAATGCCAGGACTATTCCCTATCAGATAACCTACCGGCCCCGCGCTGTGCACATGCCGCGACAGCTGGCCCATCTCGTCGGACCATATGTCGAATGTAGGAATCTGGCTGCGTCGGCGCGCAATGCTCTCGGCATCGATTTTGAGTTCCATGTCGCTGATGCACCGGATTACAATCAGCTGGGTATCTTCATACGTCCAGCGCTTCAGGCTGAGGGGCTGCACGTGTCCACTGTGGCCGTGGCAATGCATGGAACGCTGTCATCCGCCTTTAAGGCAGGATGGCCGACTGGGCGGGCAGATGCCCCGATGCTGGCGGAGTTGCGGGTCCGGGAGCATTTGCAGTTTCGCGCTGCGGACGCGCGGTACGCGATCAGCAGGGATTATGCGGCGTATTGGACCAGGTACGCGCCGCTCGACGTGAACATGCTCGATCCGCTCTGTATCGTTGATCGCTTGGAGCCAATTTTGCCTGAGCACGGTTCGGAGCCGGCGGACCTTGCCTTTATCGGGCGGCGTGAAAAGTGGAAGGGACCCGACCTGTTCCTCGATATCGCCTGGTGGATCGATCCGGCGCTGTATCGACGACTGTTGCTGATCGGCCCCGACGGCCCGAACTACCTGGGAACGGGTTCCGACGTGACTTTGATGGACATGGCGCGACAACGTGGCCTGCAACTGGACCTGGTCGGCGCTTGGCCGCGCGGCGAACTGAATGCCCTGTTCAGCGGGCGGACGCTGCTAATGCTTCCGTCTCGCCAGGATACCTTCAACCTTACCGCACTGGAGGCGATCCGGCACGGTTGTCCTGTCCTGGTATCCAATCGCGCCGGCGTTGCCGACTGGCTGCGCACCAATTTACCTGAGCTCGACTGGCTGATCACAGACATCGACTGCAGCCGGACCGCGGCCAGCCATGCGGCATTGATCCTGAGTGACTACGACGTCTATCGCGAAAAGCTGGTCGCTGCCCTGCGGCGTCTCAGGCTTCGCCCGGACGGAGCGACCGTTGATACGGTGTATCTGCCGAGTCCCCACTTGGATCTGGGGGCACGGCAGACCACCGTTGACCTTGCCGCGCGCCTCGCCCTCCTGTTGCGGTTGGACAGGACGTTGGAATCAGGCAGGGTTCCCCGCAGCGGCGGCGCCGTACGACAGTCCGCCGACCGGTTGCTACCTCACGAATTGCGCCGCGCAATACGCATTGCTGCCCGCAATGTGAAGACCGCCGGTGGTGACGTGCTGACCACGGTTCGCCGGTCAGTGGGAAGGGCGCGGCTCAAGACGGCGGTCCGTGATTTTGCCGGGCATTCGCCCCGTGCTTTCATTCAGGTCAATCGTTCGCGCCATTTGACCGCGTTGCGTGAGCTCATGCTCAACAGTCCCGAACGCCGCGGTAAAGAGGTTTTGGCGAAGATTGCCAATCTTTCCAGGCAGTTGCCGGATCGGCTGGTGGACCGAGTTCGACTATTCCGTGAGCTTGTCCGCCTGGAACGCCGGGCAGGCAGCGATATGGTCGCAGCGACCTATGCCTTGCGACTGATGCGCTGGTTGGGACGGGATGAGTACGGCGATCTGCCCTTCGTTGCCGCTACACTGGAAAGAGAGGGGTTTGCTCATGAGTTCAGGGTTGCGCTTGCCATGTTCGGCAGCGGACCGGATGCATTCGACAGATGCCTCGATCTGATGCACGACGCCAGGGAGCGCAATAGACAGAACCCGGACCGGCCGCTTGCGGTCGTTGATGATCGGCGCAACGGCGCCTCGCCTCGTGTATCCGTTATCGTTTCTCTCTACGACGCGGCGACCAAGCTGCGCACGCTCTTGACCGTACTGAACCAGCAGAGTGTGGCACGGCGAGGTGAGTTGGAGGTGGTCCTGGTCGACAGCAACTCACCGGCCGACGAACGTGGTGCCTTCTCGGCATTTGCTGCGGAAAACAGCCTGCCAATCGTCTATGCGCGATCGCGTGATCGGGAGACGATCCAGGCTGCGTGGAATCGCGGCATCCAGTTATCGCGCGCGCCCTATCTCGCATTTCTTGGCGCCGACGAAGGACTGCATCCTGACGCATTGTGCCGATTGGCGGGGGCTTTGGATGCAGATTCTGGCGCCGACTGGGCCATGGCCGACAGCCTGGTGACCAGTGTGGACCGCAACGGGGTGTTCGATGCCGATATCATGCCGTACGATCGGCAAGGCTATCGGCAGGATTTGGTATATTTGGACACCTGTTACCTGTCATGGGTTGGCGGCCTGTATCGGCGGTCGATCCACGATCGCTTTGGCTGGTACGACGAGAGCTTTCGCGCGGCGGGCGACACCGAGTTCAAGAACCGGATTATGCCGCACATCCGTTCCGTCTATGTCCCGGGGATGCTTGGTGTGTTCAACAACTACCCGGAGGAGCGCACCACACAGAATCCGCGCGCGGAAATCGAGGATCTGCGCTCCTGGTATCTGTGGCGGACGACGGCTGGCATGCACTACGCTTTTGCCAACCGACCGGCGGAACACGCGGCGCGGCTTTTTGTCGATGCATTGAGCTATCGGAAGTCATTCTGTGGTCATGTGAGCACGGACTTCGACCTTGCTGCCTCGGTTGCGGAGCATCTCGTTGGTCGTCCCGATGCGCCCGCGTGGGCCTCGGCCGCAGCAAGCGAGTCGCGTGCCATTCTGTCGTTGGTCCGCGGCATCGATCTTGTTCCGAACGACATGCCGCGCGGGCCGCGCGGTCTGCTCGCCGCGTTGTGGGTGCACCGCCAGCTGACGGCGATGCGGCGCCTCGCCGTGAAGCATCGTTCGCTGTTTGCCATGACGCAGGTGCCCCATTATGAAGTATTCAACGACAACCGTTACGAGCAGCATTGGTATTCGTGGAGCGACCGCTGAGCCCAGGATCGGGTGAGGCCTGATCGACTGGTCTCGATCCCGTGCGACACACGGTCGGCGGCGCTGCGGTTTCCATCAGGCCACCGCGAACCTCCGGGAAACGGGATCATCGATATGACCACGCGAAATCACCGTGCTCTGCTGTCATGATGACAGCGATTTCGCGGGCAGGGACCGCGAAGGGAGGAACAAAGTGATCCGGCAAATTGCCAAAAGAGCGGCCATGCTGGCACCTTCCATTCGACGTATCGTCGAGCAGCGTGACGCGGCACTCGGTCGGGTGGCCGAGTTGCAATTGTGTCTGAATCACGCCGGTGCAAACGAAAGCGTACCGTCGTTGGCTGCCCTGGGTGTCAAGCAGTACGCGATGCAACCCGGTACCGAATATGCGCGATATGCAATCCCGCTTGATTACCTTCCCTCTCGTGATCTGCGACCGCGGTGGGGGACAACGCTTCCGCCAATTGCGCCCATTGCCGCCTGGGTGGCCGAGCACGATGAGGACTATCGACAGATCCTCCGTGCCATGGCTGACCGGGCAAATCTGTTGGCAAAAATCCCGCTGCAATTCGACCATCGCACACTCGAGCCGGCATGGTTTGGCGTGCCGTTTGCTCCGTTTGATTCGGCCGCACTTTATACCCTGGTTGGTGAGACGAAGCCCCGGCTCTATCTGGAGATCGGGTCCGGTGTCACTACCGCATTTGCGAAAAGATCAATTCAGGACCACGGGCTGTCAACCCGGATCATCTCGATTGATCCCGAGCCACGGGCGGCGATCGATGCGATCTGCGACGAGGTGATACGCCAAGGGCTGGAGACTTGCAACGTCTCTCTCTTCGACGCGCTGGAGCCAGGCGACATTCTGTTCATGGACGGATCGCACCGAGCCTTTATGAACAGCGATGTTACAGTTTTCATGATCGATGTGTTGCCGCGCCTCAAACCAGGCGTGTTGATTCACGTGCATGACATCACGCTGCCATGGGACTATCCGGACATGTTCATCAACTGGTACTGGAGCGAAGCCTATATCTTGGCAGCCTACCTGATCGGTGCACGGGATCGGGTCATTCCGATCTTTCCAACTGCCTGGGTCTGCCGCGCTCCGCAATTTGGTCGCTGGTTTGAGCGGCCGATCGTTGATCTGGGGGGCGCGAGCGATAGCTGGCGCGGGGGTGGTTCGATGTGGTTTACCCACGCTCCCTAAGCCGGATCAGGGGCAATCTATCATCTTGTCGGGGGTCCGCACTGTTCGTTCTAGCGGCTATCCGGTCGCAGAGCCGGTAGCCCATTCGAATGCCTGGCCTTTCGACGCGCTGATGCAGTACTTCAATGACCAGGAGGAACGGTATCGATAATACCGTGAGCCCGACACTGTAAAGCTGGGGATGGGTGAAGTTGATCGCGAACCGCTGCAATACATACCCGAGCAGAGACAGAACCTGGAAATGCATGACGTAGATCACATAGCTACGCTCGCCCAGCCAGAAGAATGCCCGCCCCAGAATGCTGGTGTGAGGGAATAGAACGCCGATGTCCTCCTTGGCTGCCGAAACAGCTGCAACCAACCCGGCAACGAAGGTCCAATATCCTATCGTGTCACGCAGCGGCCCAGGGCGACACAAGCCATACGTCAAGGCAGCCATGAGTCCGAATCTTCCGAGCCAGCGCGACGGTCGCCAATCGGCCAATGCGTAGTAGATCAGGAGCCCAGCCAGAATGAGGTCGTAGCCAAAACTGTAGGACAACAGCACTCGAGACAGCGTCGCGAATTCCGGAAACTCGTGTGGCTGAATGAAGAGCGCGAACAGGCGCCCAGCGACACTCCACGTGAAAAATAGCAATGCGAGGGTCAGAATTCGCCATCGCTGTCCTCCCACAACCATGAGCAATGGAAACAACAGGTAAAACTGCTCTTCCGTAGAAATCGACCATAGACCCTTCAGCGACAACGGTACCGCGCCGTGACCGAACCAAATACCGATTATCCCATAGTAATTGTGGTACATAAGAACAATTGCTATGATATTATCGTACAGGTCCTTGAGCGGACCATAGAATTGCTGATCACGCGTCAGCAATGCGAGGAAGAAGGCAAGCAGCAGCGTCACTATCAGGACGGGGAAGATGCGATACACTCGTCGGATGTAAAATCTCAGCGGCGAAAAAACGTACCGGTTGGTCGAAACCGTAATGACATAGCCGCTGATCACGAAAAATAGTGGCACGCCAATCCAAAGCGGGCTCGGCAGACCCAAGGCGATGAATACACCGGTGGCGAGCGGCATATGCGCGAACACTGACAGGAGCACGGCCAGCCCGCGCAGTTGCTGTATATCATTGATCTTTGGCGACCGGTTCGACATGCGCTTCATCCAGGCTACCTACCCGATGGTCAGTGGCGATCCAAACCGGACAGATCAGGCCGAGGCGTGCACAAAAGCACATGATCGACCTTGCTGAAGCCATAGTCATACCGACTGAGGAGATCTCGAACCGACTGCTCTGTAGTTTCTGATCCATCACCAAAGGGCTCGGCGTGGATGTCGATCGACAGCCATGGACGGAACTCGGAGATCAGCCGCTCTGCGCCACGCAGAACCTGCGTCTCAAAGCCTTCAACATCGATCTTGATCACAACCGGTTTGCGTTCACACATGTGATATGCGTCCTCGTCGAGCGTCACAACCGGCACGGTGACAGTGTGGTGGGGTCTATCGGAAATGATATTTCCGATCAGCGTGGATGTCTCGGGAAGCCAGGGTGTCGTACCATCGTCATCGGGCAGGAACTCGCGAAACTCGGCGGTTCCGGAAGCATCCGCGACAGCAGAGGAACGAACTTCGACACCCGCGATGTGATTTCGCTCGAGCGTTGCAAGCAGCAGAGTCCTGGCAGCCTCCGCGGGCTCGTAGGATATGATTCGAACGGCGTCACCAAAGCGAAGAACGATTGGCAAAGTCGTGGCGCCTGTGGCGGCACCCACATCAAGAAACGTACCGCCGTCTTCCAGATGCTGCATCATCCAGTTCAGGTGGCGCTCCTCCACAGCAAGATAGAGCTTTGCACCTCCGGTATGGAGACAATGAAACATTGTCAGTAGCGTATCGCGTGGGAGCCATAGCTTTGCTCCGTTGAGTTCAAGTCGCAGCCAGCAGTCAGGGGCGCACGCATTCAGAAATCGGCGAAACAGTTCCGATTGGCTGGATACTGCCGAAGCCAGCGCAGCCTCCGCGGACTGTCGCCCCGCTACCGCCAGGTCGCGACTGGCCAGCGCAACATCGCGAGCGTCAATGAGACTTCGCACCTGCGGAATTGTCTGCGCCGCCTGGCGGAAGATCTGATGAACTGTGCTCGGCAAGCCGGCCATAGTTCAACCTCCTATCCGGATTCGCCGCCACAACGAAAACTCCAGTTGCCTCAAATACGCGTGATACGCAGCGTGATTGTCCGACCGCGCAGCAAACCACCGTGGCACCGCGGTGATACGCCTCCTGCCTGCGTCATCGCCAGGCAGCTCAGCCATGCGCTCCAAATCGTCCTCGACAACAACCCCTATCGCCGACGTCACCTCCAGCCCCTGGAACGCTACAGCCGTGTCGAGCATCGCCTTTCCTCCGGTCATCGCCTCGATCGTCCTCGGCGATGTGCCGGTGCCGTACGACAGCGGGAGCATGCAAGACCGTAGCAGCGCATCGTCGACCAGCGAGCCAGCCAACTCCTGCATCATGCCCACCTTCTCACCGACCCGTCGCACCAAGTCAACGCGGTGGACTCGCCGCTTCCCACCGGCCTAGCATCCTCACCTGCCAGACCCGGGGGAACCAGCCATGAAAGCAGCCGTTTTCCACGCGCCGCATCAGCCGCTTACCATCGAAGACGTGCAGCACGCGCCGGTGAAACGTCGGGAGGTGCTGGTGCGAACCTCCTTCGCGGGGCTCTGCCACTCGGACCTGCATTTCATGGAAGGCCTGTATCCATTCCCGGCGCCCTGCGTGCTCGGCCATGAGGCCGCCGGCGTGGTCGAGGCGGTCGGCGAGGACGTGACCTACGTGAAGCCCGGCGATCACGTGATTACCTGCCTGTCGGTGTTCTGCGGCGAATGTGCGCAATGCATGACCGGCCATCCCAATCTCTGCGACAACACCGAGGTGAAGCTGCTGCCAGGCGCGGCGCGACGGCTCACCTGGAACGGCGAGGTGCTGAACCAATTCGCCAACCTTTCGGCATTTGCCGAGAACATGCTGGTGCACGAGCACGCGGTGGTGAAGGTCCGCGATGACGTGCCGCTGGACCGCTGCGCCCTGGTCGGCTGCGGCGTGATGACCGGCGTCGGCGCGGTGTTCCACGCCGCCAAGGTGGAACCGGGCGCAACCGTCGCGGTGATCGGCTGCGGCGGCATCGGGCTGTCCGCCGTGAACGGCGCGGCGATGGCGGGTGCGTCGCGCATCATCGCGATCGACACCGTGGCGTCCAAACTCGAGGTCGCCAGGGCCATGGGCGCAACCGATACGATCAATGCGTCGAACGCCGATCCGGTGGAGATGGTGAAGGAGATGACCGGCGGCGGCGTGCCGTATTCCTTCGAGGCGATCGGCACCAAGACTACAGCGGAGCAGTCGTTTCAGATGCTGCGTCCGGGCGGCACCGCGACGATCATCGGCATGATCCCGCTGGGCACCAAGATCGAGCTGCACGGCGCGGACTTCCTGCGCGATCGCCGGATTCAGGGCACCTCGATGGGCGGCAACCGCTTCCGCGTGGATATGCCGCGGCTGTTGGAACTCTATCTGCAGGGCAAGCTGAAGCTGGACCATATGATCTCCGGACACATCAAGCTCGCCGAGATCAATGAGGGCTTCGCGCAGATGAAGTCGGGCACGATGGTGCGGCAGCTGATCGATTTCTCGGCAGGCTGAACGGGCACTGACTAGGGGTGGGCTGATGCCCACCCTGCTGCCCACTTTCTCAGTGGGCACGATTGTGGTTGACGGCCTGCCCGGCTCGCCCCTCACTCGGCGGCGAGCGACATCCGGGAGGTCGTCGATTGAGCGAAACGCTCCTGCGCGACATCGCCGAATTCTGCCGCCGCGCCCGCATGGCGGAATCCACCTTCGGGCGGCTGGCGGTGAACGACGGCAAACTGGTGAGCCGCCTGCGGCTCGGTGGGCGCGTCACCATCGACACGGTGAACCGCGTGCGCGCCTTCATTTCAGGCGAACACGCCGGCGCGGTGAATGGCATGCCCACACCGGTGGCTCCTGCGCCAGCACCGATGGCCGGCACCACGCACAACTTCCGCTTCTACGACAATCGCCAGAAATACCTGCTGTTCGTCACGACGTGCAGCGAGAAGTGGGTCGTCGCCCAGCGGGTCGGCATGGAACTCGCCAACATCCACCCACGGCCGCCGGCACTGCGCCTGTTCGATGCGGGGATGGGCGACGGCACGGTACTCACGCGCACGATGCGCGCCATGCATCACCGCTTCCCGACGATGCCGTTCTACATCGTGGGCAAGGAGATCAGCCTCGAGGACGTGAGGCTGGTGCTGGAGAAGATGCCCGACCGGCTGTTCGAGCATCCGGCCACCATTCTGGTCATGACCAACATGTATTACGCCGAGGCGCCGTGGCTGAAGCCGAACTCGGTCACATCCGCGACCAGCCTCGTCTGGCACGAACTCGCTCTGACCGGAAACACCGCGCACGACTTCGAGTTGCAGATCACCGACCTCGGCCCATTTCTGACGGAACACTGGCGCGCCCGGATGGGCCGTACCACCGGCAATCCGGTGTACGAAAAACCTGTCGTGCTGGTGATCTATCGCGAGGATCATCGGTTCCTGCTCGATCAGGTGCGCCCGCGCCGCGGCTTCACCGAGGCCGAGTATGACCTGATCATCGCCTCGCAACCGTATCGCGCCCGCGCCGCGATCGAGTTCAAGGCGCGCCGCGTGGTCGCCCCGCTGGCGCGCGCGCTCGCCCCCGGCGGGCGGCTGATCGCGATACACTCGCATGGCAACGATCCGGGACTGGAGATCATCCAGCGCATCTGGCCAGGCGAGAACCCGTTCACCACCGACCGCCATGCCCTGTTGCGCGCAACCAAGGCGGAACTCGGCGCCGCCGGACGCGATCTCAACTTCGGCGCCTACGCCGATGCGCGTTCGCTGTTCCGCTACGACATGCACACGCTGCCGAGCGAGATCAGCGAGACGATCGGCACCTCCACGCTGTTCGCTGCCTGGAATGCGGCGATCTACGTCGCGCAGATCGAGGACCAGCGGCTATCCGAGGCAATCAGCAGCGGCGTCTATCTGGAAGCGACCAAGGCGGTCCTGCAGGAGCACGGTGGTTTGTGGTTCTGGGACGAGTTGTTCGTGATTTCGCGCAAGCGGAATTCCGGCTGATGGACGCGGCGACGATCCAGGCGGCGCGGCGCCGGCGTGCGGCGGTGTTGATCGGCGAAAGCTCCATCGAGCTGTCGCCGCGCGACGAGCTTGCCGGCGACGCATTGCGGACGCTGCTCGAGCCGGGCAGGACGGTGTTCGTCAATCATCCACCCAGCGTCACGCATCATGATATCGTTGCCGCCTGCGTCAGGCTGCATCGCGCCGGGTTTATTCCCGTGCCCCATGTCGCCGCGCGTCGGCTGGCGAGCTACACGCAGGCCAGCGATTTTCTACATCGCGCGGTGGGCGAGGCTGGTGTCGAGTCCGTCTTGATCATCGGCGGCGACGACAGCCCGGCCGGCCCGTTCCGTGCGAGCCTCGACCTGATGGCGACCGGCGTGGTCGAACGCCACGGCATCAAGGGCGTCGCCTTTGCCGGCTATCCCGAAGGTCATCCCGCAATCGACGCGCGGACGCTGGATGCCGCGTTGCAGGCCAAGGTGGCCCTGGCGCGCCAGCGTGGCCTCGACGTGTCGCTGGTGACCCAGTTTGGCTTCGAGGCAGGGCCGATTGTGCGCTGGGTGGCGTCGCTGCGCGCGCAGGGCATCATGTGTCCCGTCCGGATCGGCGTTGCCGGTCCCGCGCGTGTCGCGACACTGGCAAAATTCGCCATTCGCTGTGGGATCGGTGCGTCGTTGCGGGCGCTGGCCCGCGGGCACACGGCATTCGCGCGGATTCTGGTGGAGGCCGGCCCTGATGCACTGATTGCCGAACTGGTGGCGGACGAGGATGCGGCCATGCCCGTTGCGGGTCTGCACGTCTTCACCTTCGGTGGCGTGCGCCGCACGGTGCAGTGGATCAGGGCCGCGCGGGGCGTGGGCTGACGGCCGAACCCGCGGCAAATCGAGCCCGCCGCATGATCTACCCATAGCTGAACCTCAGGCGCCTGATTGCGAAAAAAATCGGGGGATGCCCCGCATGAGCCCTTGCATTCGACTGTGTTTAGATATATCTGATATATCGTTAGATCGAAACACACTCGGAGAACCATTTTGCACAAGCACTCCCACAACCACCACGGCAGGCGCTTCGCCCGCGATGAGCACAGCCGGGACGACAATCATCTCGGCCGCGGCCGCCGCGGGCGGGGAGGCGGCCGTTCCGGTCTCAACCGCTTCTTTGCCCATGGCGACCTTCGCCTGGTCATTCTGCGTCTCATCGAAGAGAAGCCGCGTCATGGCTATGAGATCATCAAGGCGATCGAAGAACAGGTCGCCGGAGCCTACAGTCCCAGTCCGGGCGTGATCTATCCGACGCTGACCCATCTCGAGGAACTCGGCTATGTGACGGTCAGCACCGGCGAGAACGCCAAAAAGCTGCATGAGATCACTGCGGCTGGCCGGACATTTCTCGATGCCAACCGCCCTGCGGTGGATTCCCTCCTCGCCCATATGGCTGAAGCGAGCCACGCGCGCGGCGGCGGAACCGCCCCGCAGGTAGTGCGTGCGATGGAGAACCTGAAGCTCGCGCTGCGCCTGCGGCTTTCCCGCGGTCCCCTCCATGAGGAACAGATCAACGCCGTGGCCGCCGCGCTCGACGCGGCAGCCATCAGCGTGGAACGAATTTGATGGACTGAGAATTGCCTCTCGTTGTCGCGGCCAGCGGGAAGAATCCTCCATAGGGCTCAGCGCTGAATTTTTCGCTCCACGCTGCTACAATGGCGCGCAGATGCCGATCGCCGGGCCCACACTTTACGGCCTGCGCGACCGGCCGCGGTGGGGAGTGCGATGCGCGTTCTGGTCATGGGTGGCGGTGTGGTCGGCGTGACCACGGCCTATCAGTTGCTCAAGGACGGGCATGAGGTCGTCCTGCTGGAACGCAGCGCTGGGGTGGCGCAGGAAACCAGCTGGGGCAACGCCGGCATGATCGCGCCCGGCCACTCCTTCGTCTGGTCCTCGCCCCGCGCGCCCTGGATTCTGCTGAAGTCGCTGTTTCGCAAGGAACAGGCACTGCGATTCCGATTCTCCGCTGATCCGCGGCTCTACAGCTGGTCGCTGAAATTCCTCGCCGAGTGCACCGAAGCGAAGGCGCGCGCCAACACGCTGCGCAAGCATCGCATCGCCACATATTCGCAGCGTGTGCTGCATGACGTGGTCGCGGCTGAAACACTCGACTACGACCGCAATGCGCGCGGCATTCTTTACTTCCATCGCGACCAGGCCGCGCTGGACGCTGGCATCGCCCACATGCAGTTGCTGGCGGAGGACGGGCAAAAGATCCGTGTGCTCGACCGGGGACAGGTCCTTGCGCTGGAGCCCGCGCTGCATGGGGCCGTGCAGAAGATTGCCGGCGGCATCTATTGTCCGACCGACGAGACCGGCGATTCGCACAAATTCACCCGCGCCCTCGGCGCGCGCTGCATCGATCTCGGCGCCGAGTTCCACACCGGCACGACGATCACCGGGATCGATGCGTCGGGGGACACGGTGACGGCGGTGCGTGCCAACGGCCAGGCGTTCCAGGCGGATGCCTATGTGATGGCGCTCGGCAGCCACAGCCCGCTGCTGTCGCGCAGGATCGGCGTCGCTCTCCCGGTATATCCGATCAAGGGCTATTCGCTCACCATCCCGGTCGGCAACCATCAGGCGCCGCCGACCATCGGGTCGGTCGATGAGACGAACCTGGTCGCCATCTCGCGCTTCGGCGACCGCGTGCGCATCACTGCCACTGCGGAATTCGCCGGCTACGATACGACCCACAAGCCGGCTGACTTCACCTTCATGAAATCGGTCGCGCAGGAACTGTATCCCGATGGCGCAGACTATCATCGCGCCGAGATGTGGGCGGGTCTGCGACCGATGACGCCCGACAACCTGCCGATCCTCGGCCGCAAGCGGCATCGCAACCTTTGGTACAACACCGGACACGGCCATATCGGCTGGACCATGTCGCATGGCAGCGCGCGCATCGTCGCGGACCTGATCGCCGGACGCGCACCGGCGATTCCGCTGGGCAACTGACGGAGGTGGAACCGGTGTACGCAAACCTTACATTCACCGACCTTGGCGTGTTGCCGTGCACGCTGGATGACGGCATCGCCGTGCGGGCCGCGATCGGTCTTCTGGTGCTGGCGACCGACCAGACGATGGAGCACGAATTCCGCCATCTGATCCGCCAGCCCGGCGTCGCTGTGTACGGCGCGCGCCTGTTCAACGACGCCGACATCACGCCCGAAACGCTGCGCGCAATGCGCGATCGCATCACGCCCGCCGCCGAACTGATCCTGCCGGACATTCGCCTCGACGTAATGGCGTTCGGATGCACGTCGGCCAGCATGGCGCTCGGCGAGGAGGAGATCTTTCGCCAGATCCGCCGCGCGCGTCCGGAAATCGCCTGCACCACGCCTGTCACCGCCGCCTTCGCTGCCTTCCAGGCGCTCGGCGCACGACGGATCGGCGTGCTGACGCCCTACTCACCGGCGGTGAACGCAGTTGTGCGCGACTACCTGGACCGCCATGGGGCCGAAGTCGCCGCGTTCGCAACCTTCGACAAGCGCGATGATCGGGAGGCAGCGCGGATCTCGGCGGATTCGATTGCCGCCGCCATCGCGGCGCTTGCGCGCACCGCGCGGCTGGATGCGGTGTTCGTCTCCTGCACCAGTCTGCGCCTTGCCGAGCGGATCGAGGCGATCGAGGCCGACGCCGGCATTCCGATCACCTCCAGCGATCACGCGCTGGCCTGGCATTGCCTGCGGCTTGCGGGCGTGAACGACACCGTGCCGCACGCGGGGCGGCTGTTCGCATGCGGTATCGGGTGACGGGCACTTGAACCGATCGAGAGGGATGCTCAGACTGAAACCATGAGTGACGAGTCGCTTGACTGTCTGAAATGCCCCAGCCTGTGTTGCAGGATGGCCGGCTATGTTCGCGTCAGCCGAGCCGACATCCGGCGACTGGCAAAATTCCTCGAGCTGACGGTACGCCAATTCGAGGAACGCCACATTGTCGAGCGTACCCGCAAAGGCGAGAAGCGCATCAAGACCGGCACCGGAACCTGCCAGTTCCTCGGCAACGACAGGCGTTGCACTGTCTATGACGGACGACCACGCGACTGCCGAGGCTATGTCTGCTGGAATCAGGAAGACACCACGGTCTTCGACTTCGCCCGTTTCTTTCAGATGCCCGTGTCCAAGCTGCGCAAGCAGGACATGGACGAGCAAGCCAAGGCGAAGTAGCAGAGGAAGGGAAATTCGAACAGGAGGACAGGCGATGAGCGATCCGGAAATCACTGCTCTGCGAGAAGTCATCGCGAAGCGTGTGCGTTCAGACGACATCGGCCAACGACGGCGCGACATCGACGCGCGCGGCAAACAATACGGGCTTCCGGCTGATGTCATCGTCGAGCCTGTGACCGCCAACGGGGTCAAGGCGGAATGGACGGCAACGCCGGACGCCGACCGATCTAAGGCAATCCTTTATCTGCACGGCGGCGGCTATGTGATCGGCTCGCTTGACAGCCACCGTCATGTTGCCGCCGAAGCCGGAAGGGCAGCGCGCGCCAGGACGTTGGCACTGGATTACCGGCTGGCCCCGGAACACCCATTTCCCGCGGCCGTGGACGATGCAGTTGCCGGCTACCGCTTTCTGCTTGCGGGTGGCGTGTCGCCCGGCGGCATCATCATCGCCGGCGACTCGGCTGGCGGCGGTCTGGTCGTGGCGGCGATGCTTGCGATTCGCGATTTGCATCTGTCGCAACCCGCGTGCGGCTGGGCGATCTCGCCATGGGTGGACATGGAAGCGATCGGCGACAGCATGATCAGCAAGGCTGCGACCGATCCGACGGTGCAGAAGGCTGGCATCCTCGACATGGCGAAGCTCTATCTGCATGGCGCCGATCCGCGCTCGCCGCTGGCCGCGCCGATTCATGGCGACTTGCGCGGGCTCGCGCCACTGCTCATTCAGGTCGGTGCGGCGGAGACGTTGCTGGATGATGCGATCCGTCTCGCGCAGATTGCCGGAGCGGCGGACGTTGCGGTGGATCTACAGATATGGCCGGAGATGATACACGTTTGGCATCTCTATTATCCCGAACTCGCCGCGGGCCGGCGCGCCATCGCGGCGGGCGGTGAGTTCGCACGTGCGATGACATCGCGGGGCGCGCGAAGCGGGTTTTGATGCGCCGATTCCTGTTGCTCTCGTCGATCCTTGGACCAGCTTGAGGATCGACCTGGACAATCATCCGCATTTTTTCGACTGGTCTCGGTATTCTGTGCGAAGCAGGCGCGGATTTGTCAATGTCGCACGACCGTGATTGACAGGCTCCTGGCTTTCTGTGCCAACTAAGCAACGCAATCGCATTTTGGCTTGGCTTGCTGCGCCTCCGTCCAATCGGGTGCCCTCAAAACGTCCAAAGGGCCGGTTGTCTTTCAGACATCGCGCGCTGTTGCGTGGTGCATAGACGGAGAAGACGCAGACGATGGCTATCGGTACAGTCAAGTGGTTCAACACGACCAAGGGCTTCGGCTTCATCATGCCGCAAGACGGTGGCAAGGACGTGTTTGTCCACATCACGGCAGTGCAGGCGGCTGGGCTTCGCGGCCTCAATGAAGGTCAGAAGGTCAGCTACGAAGTGGCGATGGAGCGTGGCAAGGCCGCTGCCACAAACCTCAAACTCGCCTGAGGCAGCCGCTCGCCCACTGCCTGGTCCACCCATTCCCCCCCAGCGCGACAGGGGACGCGCACCGGAAGGAGTGACGACGATGGCTGTTGGAACCGTCAAATGGTTCAATGCAACGAAGGGCTATGGCTTCATCATGCCGCAGGACGGCGGCAAGGACGTGTTCGTCCATATCACCGCCGTCCAGGCCGCCGGGCTCAAGGGCTTGAATGACGGCCAGCAGGTGAACTACGAGGTGGCAATGGAACGCGGCAAAGCCGCGGCCACCAACCTCAAGCTCGCCTGACGGCAAGTCCAAAGTTCTGATAATAAAAGCGGGCTGTCGCCGGTGGGAACCCTCCGGCGACAGCCCGCTTTTGTCATCACCAGCCGAAGCTTCTCATCCAGTCCGGACGGGTGCGCCATGTTCTCGCTGACGGAACTCGACGCCGCATTGTCGCTCGTGCACCAGAGCTTTCCCGGCACGCCACAATACACATGGCCGCTGCTGGCCGAGCGCAGCGGTGCCGAAGTCTGGGTGAAGCATGAGAACCATACGCCGACCGGCGCCTTCAAGCTGCGCGGCGGGCTGGTCTATGCCGAGCGTCTGCACCGCGAACGTCCGCAGGTGCGCGGCATCGTGTCGGCGACGCGCGGCAACCACGGTCAGTCGCTCGCCTGGGCTGGGCGGCGCTATGGCGTGCCGGTCGTTGTCGTGGTGCCGCACGGCAACAGCGTGGAAAAGAACGCGGCCATGCAGGCGTTCGGGGCGCGTCTGGTCGAGCATGGCGACGACTTCGAGATGGCGCGCGAGGAAGCGGCACGGCTCGCGGTATCCGAGGGGCTGGAATTTGCGCCGTCCTTCGCGCCCGATCTGGTAAAGGGCGTTGCAACCTATTCGCTCGAACTGTTCCGCGCTGCACCGCCGCTCGATGCGCTGTATGTCCCGATCGGCCTCGGCTCCGGCATCTGCGGCGCGATCCGGACCCGCGATCTTCTGGGCCTCGCGACCGAGATCATCGGCGTGCAGAGCACCGGCGCTCCTGCCTACGCACGCTCGTTCGTCGAAAATCGTGTGGTCGCGCTCAACCGCGCGCAGACGCATGCCGATGGCATTGCGGTGCGGCAGCCGGATCCCGAGGCGTTCGCCATCATCCGCGCTGGCGCCGCGCGCATCGTGACGGTGACGGATGACGAGATCGTCGATGCGATTCGCGCCTATTGGACCGACACGCACAACCTTGTCGAAGGCGCCGGCGCCGCGCCGCTCGCCGCGTTGTTGCAGGAGCGGGCGCGTATGGCAGGCAAGCGGGTCGGTGTCGTGATCAGCGGCGGCAACATTGACCTTGCATTGTTCCGAAGCTGGGTTCTGGGATGATCGCGTTACAAACGGCCAGGCTGACGAGCCGGCCGGTGTGCACGGCGGACGCCGCGGCCTTGTTCTCGGCCTATGCCTCAGACCGCCTGGTGGCGACTTACCTGACGTGGCGTGCGCATTGCGTTGTCGCGGAGACAGAACACTATCTCGCCGCCATGCAGGCGCTGATGGCGTGCGACAATCGCCGGGTGCTCGCGCTTGCGGAAGCGGGGGCTCCGGACAAGCCGATCGGCGTGTTCGATGCCCGCTTCGATCAGCATCGCATGGAGGTCGGGTACGTCCTGGGTCGCGCGTACTGGGGACGCGGGCTGATGACCGAGGCGCTCTCCGCCGCGGTGGCGTGGGCACGTACCACGCAGCGTCTGCATCGACTGTGGGCGGTCTGCGACGTCGACAACCGCGCATCGGCTCGCGTGATGGAGAAGTCCGGCTTGGTGTTCGAGGGTGTGCTGCGCCGATGGGCCATCCATCCAAACATTGCGGATGTTCCACGTGACTGCGCCTGCTATGCCGCAACCTGGTAGGCAATGCCGTTGCTTCGACGCGCGCCGTCTCCTAACGTTGCCATGACGGAGGGACGCACCACCAGGCAGGAAGGAGCCAGGACATGGGCGAGATCATCGGATTGGGCTGCACGCACTATCCCGGCCTGACGCTGCCGGATGAACGGCTGCCCGCCGGCTTTCACCACCTGCTCACCGCGCCCAACGTCCCCGCGCACTACAAGGACCGCGCGAACTGGCCCACGGAGTTGCTGGCCGAACTCGGCAACGACGCCGGCGTTTCCTCCGCGCGGCGCTATGGCGCACGCTTGGGTGACGACTTCCGGACCATCCGCAGACAGCTGGACGATTTCAACCCCGATCTCGTGCTGATCTGGGGCGACGACCAGTATGAGAATTTCCGCGAGGACATCATCCCGGCGTTCTGCGTCATGGGCCTCGACGATGACTTCGAGCTGAAGCCATGGCACACCGGCAACGGCGCCAAGACCAACCGCTGGAACGAACCCGTGGAGTGGGCGATGAAGCTGCATGGCGCGCGCAACGCGGCAAAGCATCTGGCCAGCGGTTTGATCGAGCGCGGCATCGACATGGCCTATGCCTACAAGACGCTGCACATGGACGGTCTGGCACACGCCTTCACCAACACGCTGCTGTATCTCGATTGGGATCGGCGCGGCTTTCCCTGGCCGGTCATTCCATTCGCCATCAATTGCTACGGCCGCAACCTGATCCACGCGAAGGGAGGTATGGCCGCGCTGTTCCTGCCGCCACGAGACGACAGCGAACTGCCCGATCCGCCGGCGCCGCAACCCTGGCGCTGCATGGAGGTCGGCCGCGCCGTTGCCGAGATCCTCGCCGCATCGCCGTGGCGCGTGGCACTGATCGCGTCGTCCAGTTGGTCGCATTGCTTCCTGTCGCCGACCAACGGTTATCTTTGGCCCGACCATGCGGCCGACCGTTCAATGTTCGATGCGCTTTCGCACGCCGACTACGACTTCTGGCGCAAGCGTCCGCTCAAGGACATGGAACAGGCCGGCCAGCACGAGATGCTGAACTGGATGGCGCTGATGGGCGCGATGGAGACGCTCAACCGAAAGCCGGTCGTGCACGACTATGTGGAAACCCACGTCTTCATGTCCGAGAAGTGCTTCGTGTCCTATCCGGCGTGATGTTCGCAGGCAAGATACAAGGGGGAGGGAGGGCCGACACGCCCTCCCCCCAAAGGGAGGTGGTGGGCCAGTATTTAGAGCCGCGGCAGCCGCGGTAGCACCTTCTCCCCGAACAGCCGCATCGACGACTCCGCGTCCGCCAAGGCCATGTCGTTGAAGTTAACCTGCAACGAGGCGATCTCGAAATCGCCGATCTGTCGCCGGTAACTTGCCACGGTGTCGAGGATCCGCTGCGGCGTCCCGACCCAGGCGGCGCATTTGGCAACCTGAGTTTCGAAATTCTCCTGCGCCAGTGCGGCAATGACCTTGTCGTAGCCGGGATAGTCGGCCGAGCTCTCGCCGTCCATCCAATCCGATGCCGCACCGACCAGCGAACGCAGATAGCGGTTCAGCGGATCGCGCGCGATGCGCTCGGCCGCCATCTGGTCCTCATGACACAGCATGTGAAATGCCAGCATCACGGTCCCGCGCCCCGGGTGACCGGCGCCCTGCCAGGCATCTCGGTAGATCCCGATCAGCTCGGCCATCGCACCTCCCGCCATCGGGATTGCCATGATGCCATGACCCGCCGCACCCGCGCGTTCGAACGACTCCCTTGTCGAGAGCGCCGCGACATAGAATGGCGGCCGCGGTATCTGCGTGGGCCGTGGCAGCGATGTGACATTTCGGAAGCTATGAAAGCGCCCCTCGGCGGTGACGTTCTCCTGCTCGAGCAGAAGCCGCACCTGCTCCACGCCTTCCTCGAACCGCGCCCGGCTCTCGTCGAGCTTCACGCCAAATCGAGAGAATTCGTGCGGCAGGAACGCCCGCGCGAAGCCGATGTCGAGGCGGCCGTCGCACAGCGCGTCCAGCATCGCGAGTTCGCCGGCCAGCTTGAGGGGATTGTTGAACGCAGGCAGCACCGCGCCTGTGACCAGCCGCGCATGCCTGGTCACTTGCGCCGCGGCGGCAAGGAACACCACGGGGTTCGGGCTGTAGCCGCCATACGGATGGAAGTAGTGCTCGACCGTGCGGACATGCGTGTAGCCGTAGCGGTCGCACAGCCCGACCAGGCAAAGTGCCTCCTGCCAGTAGTCGCGGGCCGACTTTACGTCAGGGCCGATGTCGGGGAAGAACTGGATGCCGACCTGCATAGGCTCATTTGCCTCCGTGGTTCTCGCTCAGACGGTCCATCAACGCGAGCAGAACCCCAAGCAGACCGATGCCGAGCAGGATGGCAAGCTGCAGGGCCGCCTGCACGGGCCGGATCTCGCTGACATGCACGAAGGTCTCGAGGATCAGCACCGCGGCGATCACCGCGATCGAGGCGACAAGCCGCAGCTTCATCGCGCTGAAGTCGAGCGCGCCCAGCCATTGCGGCCGCTCGCCGGACTGCACCGTCAGCAGGCGGCCGACGAAGTTCTCCCATCCGGCGAAAATCACGATCACGATCAGGTTCGCAACCAGTGATAGATCGACCAATGTCAGAACTTCGAAAATGACATCGTTGCTCGACTCCGCCAGCAGGGTCGGCACGGCCTGCACCAACTTCTGCACGAACTTCACGACGATCAGGGCGAGTGCCACGAGCAAGCCGAGATAGATCGGCGCCATGATCCACCGTGCGGTGAACATGAACCGCCCGGCGTTGCGCCGCACGCTCTCCTCGATGACGCCCATCCACGCCGCCGGCTCGTCGCTCATCCGCGCCCCCTCTCCCTCGGTAGGCTATCCTAGCCGCCCAACCGCTCCAACGCTCCTGGCTTCAGTTCGCTCTGACGGGCGGCCTTCGGTCGCGGCGATCGCCAACACGGTGCCGGTCGTCTCGTTCGGCCGATGGGTTGTCAGGCCCGGCTGCGTGCGTGGTCTGGTTTGCCGCCCCTTCCGTGTCGTGTGAATTTCTGCAAGCGTGAGGGATCATGAATGACGCACCTCAATCCGACATGCTCGCCTTGCATCGCGGGCTGCTGACCCTCGACACGCATATCGACATCCCCTGGCCGACCGGTCCCGACCCGTTCCAGGACGGCACGCGGCGCGTCGATCTGCCAAAGATGCAGCGGGGCGGGCTGGCCGGCGGCTGCTTCGCCGCCTACGTCCCGCAGGCCGCCCGCACCCCGGAAGGCGAATTAGCGGCCTATCAGCGGGCGGTGGCGATGTTACAGGCGATCCGCTCCATGGGGCGCACCGAAAATGGCCTCACTGCCCGCGTCGCGGTCACCGCGGCGGAGATCGAGGCGGCGAAGCGCGATGGCGCTTTGGCCATTGTGCCGGTGGTGGAAAACGGCTTTTCCATCGGCACCGATCTCTCGCGACTGGCACACTTTCGGGAACTTGGCGCGCGCTATCTCACGCTGACGCACAATGGTCACAACGCACTCGCCGATTCGTGCAATCCGCGCAAGGATCTCGGCGACGCCGCGACCGAGCATGGCGGGTTGAGCGCGTTCGGGCGCGCGGCGATCGCGGAGCTCAACCGGCTGGGCATGCTGATCGATGTGGCGCACGTCTCGCGCGACGCGATGTTGCAGGCAGCGGAGCATTCGCGCACGCCGGTGGTTTCCACGCATTCCTGCATCCGCGCGCTGTGCGACCATCCGCGCAACATGGACGACCAGCAACTGGATGCGCTGCGCGACGTGGGTGGTGTGGTGCAGGTGACCGCGGTGGCAGCGTTCCTGCGCCCCAACGCAAAGCCCGAGGCTGTGACAGTGGCCGACTTCGCCGACCACATCGACCACGCGGTGCGACGGATCGGCATCGAACATGTCGGCATCTCGTCGGACTTTGACGGCGGTGGTGGCTTCACCGGCTGGCACGATGCCGGAGAGAGCGCAAACATCACGGCGGAGTTGATCCGGCGCGGTTATGACAGGCAGGGGATTGCGGCGCTCTGGGGTGGCAATTTCCTGCGCGTGCTGCGGATCGCGGAGGAGGTGGCGGATTGATGCGCACTGTAAAGCTGCCGGACGGGACCGAGATCCCGGCACTCGGCCAGGGTACCTGGCACATGGGCGAGCGGACCCGCGCCGCCAAGGATGAGGTGGCGGCACTCAAGCTCGGCATCGAGCTTGGCGTGATGTTGATCGACACAGCCGAGATGTACGGCAATGGTGCGGCTGAAGAGATCGTCGCCGAAGCGACCGCTGGCCGGCGCGATGGTCTTTTCATCGTCAGCAAGGTGCTGCCGCACAATGCCTCGCGCACGGGTGTGCTGGCGGCGTGCGAGCGCAGCCTGAAGCGGCTGCGGACCGACCGGATCGATCTGTATCTGCTGCACTGGCGCGGCAGCCATCCGTTGGCCGATACGGTGGCGGCGTTCGAACAGCTGCGGGAAGCCGGAAAAATCCGCTACTGGGGTGTATCCAATTTCGACACCGGCGACATGCAGGAGCTGGTCCGGCTACCGCACGGCACGCACTGCGCCACGAACCAGGTTTTGTATCATGTCGGGAGCCGTGGCATCGAATACGATCTGCTGCCATGGTCGACCGAACACAAAATCCCACTGATGGCGTATTCGCCGGTGGGGCAGGGGGGCCGACTGCTGCAATCGAAAGCGCTGATCGCTGTCGCGAAGCGACACGATGCAACGCCGGCACAGATCGCCATCGCCTGGACCATGCGGCATGACAACGTGATCGCGATTCCGAAGGCGACGGATCAGTCCCATGTGCGCGAGAATGCCGTCGCCGGCGAGATCGTGCTCAGCGACGAAGACCTCGCGGTGATCGACGCCGCGCACCCGCCACCGGGGCGCAAGCAGTCGCTCGACGTCTCGTAGAGATAGCGCAGCGCATTTCGCCACGTCCTGGCGGCGGAATGCGCTGCGCTTTTCCGCCCTACGCGTTATCCTTGACGACGTGAGCGAGTCGCACCCCGCGCCGGTGACGCCGTGGTCCTGATACTGCTCGCGATTCTCATCGCGGCGCTGGTCGGATTGGCGATTGTCTCGATCGTTGTCCCGCGCAGTGTGGTGACGCTGGGAACTGCCGCCGCGTCTGGCCTGATCGCCCTGGCTGTTCTCGCCTCGCTGCTGGTTGACGGCGAGATGGCAGTCGTCGCACTGCCGATTGGTCCGCTGGGCGGTGTGATGCACCTTGGGATTGATCCGCTCGGCGCGGCATTCCTTCTGCTGCTGTTCGTCGCTGCAATCTCGTGTGTCGTGTTCGCTGACGCCGAACCGGCCGCGGCGTCTGCCCCGATTGCGGGACTCCCAGCCGCGCTCGCGGCGGTAGCCATGACCGTGCTGGCCGACGATGCCTTCACCTTGGCGCTGGGTCTGGCGGGACTGGGCTTTGCCGGCTGGCTGTTGCTGTCGCCTCGTCCGGACGAAGGTGAAACGGGGCTCGCCCCGGGGCTGTATCCCGCTCTCGCCGGTTTCGGCATCGTCTGCCTGATCGCGGCACTTGCTCTGATGGCCCCGCCTTCGGTTCCGTGGCTCGATTGCGACTATGCGGCGATACGAGCCATGCCGCCGGACGGATGGCGGGCGTGCGCCGTGCTGTTGCTGGTCCTGCTGGGTGCGACGGGTCTGGCCGGCCTGTGCCCACTGCACGCGTGGATACCGCGGCTCGGCAACGCTGCCGCGCTGCTCGTCGGTGTCGGCGCCAACATCGGCGCCTACCTGATGTTCCGTTTCCTGCTGGACCTGTGCGGAACTGCGCAACCGCTCTGGTGGGGCGTGCCGCTGCTCCTGATAGGCGCATTCTCCGCGGTGCTCGGGCCGCTGCTGGCGACATTCGAAACACGTCTGGAACCCGTGTTTGCCATCGCATCGCTGCATCAGACGGGACTGGCAGTGATGGGCCTTGGCGTGGCGCTGTTTGCGCACGCCGCGGACCTGCCGCAGGTCGCCTCGCTCGCGCTCGACGCGTCCTGGTTGCTGCTGGTGACCCGTGCGCTATGCGGAACCCTGCTGCTGCTCTGCGCCGGTGCGGCGCAAAGTGGTTCGGGTACGCGGCGGCTCGACCGGTTGGGCGGCGTGATCCACCGCATGCCAATCACCACCCGTTGCGCGTTCGCCGGGCTGTTAGGCGCTGCGATGCTGCCACCCGGGCTGGGCTTCGCCGGTTTTTGGCTGCTGGTGCAATCGCTGCTGGCGGGCTTCCGCATTGGTGGGTTCGGTCTGCAACTCCTGATCGCATTCGCCATCCTGGCTGCGGCGCTATCGGTGGGTCTTGCCGCAATGGCGGCGATCCGAGTAGCCGGGGTCGTTTTTCTTGGCAGACCACGGACGCCGCGCGCAGCCGTTGCCGAGGAGGTGAGGGGGGCGCTCCGTTTTTGCCTGATCGGTCTTGCGGCGCTGACCGGACTGCTCGGTGTCTTTCCCGTGCTTGCTTTGCTTCCGGCGGCGCGCGGCCTTGCCCGACTGGCCAACGGGTCGGGGCTTCGCATGGCGCTAATCCTGAAACCGGGCGCCGAGGCGCCGGGTTATGCCCCGGCTGCGATTGCCGGCCTGCTGGCGCTGGTCTGCTACACCATGCTGTGGCTGTCGCGCCGGCGCGGGTCCGGACATCGGCGTGAGGCAGCCTGGTCCGGTGGGTTTTCGCCACCGCCGCCCTGGCTGCCATTCGGGGATCCGACGACGCAGATCGGCGCGGCGTCTTTCGCGGAACCATTGCGCCGCGTCCTCGCTCCCTGGCGTGCGTTGCCCGGCGCAGTGGATCGCCTCCGGACGTCGTTCGTCCGGCTGGTTGCCTGGCTGGGTCGTGGCGGTGGAATCGCCGCCCGACCTGGCATTTCCGGATCGGTCGCAATCACTCTTGCGGCATGGGTGGTGGCGGTCGCCGTCTGGCTGGTGGCGTCGTGAACCTCGCAGTCGCCTTCGTCGAGCAGGTCGCACACGTCGCGCTGATGGCGGCTGCCGCGCCGACGCTGATCGGCATCATTCGTTGGATGGAGGCGCGCCTGGCAGGTCAGGTTGGTCCACCTGTCCTGCAGCCGTGGCAGGACCTGGCTCGCCTGCTCCGCAAGCAGCCGGTGATGGCCGAGAGCGCCTCGGAGGTCTCGGCCATTGCGCCGCTGCTTTCGCTCGCCGCGGTCGCGATCGTAGCAGTGATGGTGCCCTCGTTCACCTTGGGCATGACCCTGGCCCCGTTCGCCGATCTGCTGGTGATTGCCGGACTGCTGTCCCTGGCACGCTGTTCGATCGCCCTCGCAGGCATGGATGCCGGCACCGCACTCGGCGGCATGGGAGCCAGCCGGATAATGGCGTTTGGTGTTCTGTCGGAGCCGGCTCTGGTGCTGGCGATCTTCGCGCTTGGCTTGCTCGCGGGCAGCAGCAATCTGGACGTCATCGCGGCAATGCAGCAGGAAAGTGGCGCCGGTTGGCAGACGGGTGCCGGACTTGCCCTGATCGCCACGGTGTTGGTGGCGATCGTCGACGGCCTGAACGGACCGGCCGCGCGGCTGGAACTGGCCATGCGGCGCGAGGCGACGACACTGGAATTCAGCGGCCGCGACCTGGCTGTGATCGACGCGACCGAAGCGCTACGTCGGCTGGTCTGGTTCGACCTGGTCATCGCCATGTTCGTGCCGTTCGGCATCGCTGCCGCGGGTGCGGGAGTCGCGGCATTGCTCCTGGGTTTCGTCTGCTGGGTGGCGAAACTGCTGGTGCTGGCCGGCGTGCTCGCGCTGCTGCACACCACGATGGGCCGCGCGCGGCTGGAGCATGTGACGCACGTGCTAGGCGTCGCCATCCTGCTCGGTTTGTTGGCAGTGGTGTTCCTGTTCGCCAGTGCGGGTACCGTGTGACCGGAGTCGCAGCATTGGCCGGCGCATTGGCTCTGTCCCTGTCATTCGCGACGTTGTTCGTGGGACAGTTCGCCGCCGCCCTGCGTGTCTGCGTTGCGCAGGCTCTGGCCATCGCCTTGGCCGCAGCAGCACAGGGTTGGGCGCTCCATTCCGCCTCGCTCTGCATCGCCGCCCTGCTGATTTTCGCATTGAACGGGATCGCATTGCCGCTCGCTCTGCGGCGGGTCATCGGACGAACGAATGTGCCGCGGTCCATTGCATGGCGGGTCGGGTTCGTCGCCTCGGCTGCTGCGGCGTTTGTGATGGTGGCGGCATCCGCGGCGGCCGTGATGCGACTGACGCAGGGCGAGCAGTTCGAGGTGCTGACCGCGGGTTTGTCCATTCTGCTGCTGAGCTTCCTGCTTCTGGCACTGCGGTCGCATCCTCTGCTGCCGGCTCTCGGCCTGCTCGTATCGCAGAATGGCATATCGCTGGCGGCTTGCTTCATTCCCCGGCTGCCGGCGTCTGCACTGCTTCTTGCCGCGATTCCACTGGTTCCGGCCATTATCGTTGCAAGCGTGTGCCTGCATGACCGAAGTCGGCCGGACCTCGCATCGCCATGCGCCTGATGTTTCCGGACGTTGTCGTAGGGTTGCCGTTCGGCTCCGCTGTCTTGTTGGCATGCATCGATTCTTGGCGAGCCGGCGTCTGGATCAACGCTGCCGCGACCACTCTGGCGTTCATTCTGACGTGCCTGTTGCCCTGGCAACTTCGCACCGTTCTTCCGGCGCATCTGGCCCTGCTCAGCGCTTTCGTCGCGATGACCACGAGCTGGTTTGGCTGGCGCGATGTTCGCGCTGCACTCGCGGCGCGGCGGCTCGATCGGCGCGGCACCCGCCACCACCATGTCGCATTTCAGGCCCTGCTTGGCGGGGTCCTCCTTGCGGTACTGTCCGACAGCCCTGCCATGACATGGCTCGGCACGACCATCGCGATCGCCGCCGCCGCGGGGCTTACCGGCGTGGTGCACAGTCCGGAGGCGCGGGACGCCGCTGGCCAGCTTCTCCTGCTGTGCGGAGTGGGCCTCATGCTGGCGTTGTTCGGGACGCTCTTGCTGGATCTGGCTGCGCGACCCGATGCCGCACTGCCGAGGTGGGGCGGATCCCGGCTCGCGTTGATCTGTCTGGTCCTGGGCTATGGGGGAATCGCCGGGCTGGTGCCGCTGCATGCGTGGCTTGCCGACGCCGTCGACGCAGTCACGCCACAGGCTGCCACACTGATCGGCGCGCTGCTGGCGAACCTGCCGTTGCTCGTGATTCTGCGGCTGCGCTCCGCAATGACCGATGGCCAGGACAGTCCGATCGTGCTGCTCGTGGTCGTGGGCCTTGCGACGTTGCTGCTTGCCGCGTTTTGTCTGGCGGCACGGCCGGCCCTGCGCCGCGGACTGACGTTCGCCGGCACTGCGCTGGTGGGCGTCATTGTCTTTGCGTTCGGACTGGGCGGCACGGCAGCGATGATGGGCGGACTTCTGCTCATGACGATGCTCACATTCGCCAGGGCTTCGGCGCTGCAGTGCCTCGAAGGCCCGGCAACCGGGGTCGCGGCCTGGACCCGCACAGCCTCCGTGCTCTGCCTGGCGGGTTTGCTGATCTTCGGGCTGTTTCTTGTCGCCGGCACGACCGCCAATACGGCGCCGTGGCTGTTGCTGCCCCTGGGTGTGGGCGTGCTGCTGGCCACCGGATCGTTGCTCGTTGTGCTACCCGCACGCGGCGTCGCTCGCTGCGACGGCAGCCCGGACGGTCTGCTGGGGTTGGCGCCTATCTGGCTGCAGCTCGCTCTGGTCGTGTTCCTTGCGGTGGCGATGCCGGGCCCGGTGGTCGGCTGGTTCCGCACCATGGCGGAGTTCCGGTGATGAGCGCCTCGGCGTTGATCCGGTCCGCCGCAACCGAACCCTGCCGGCCCTGGCCGCGCCATATGCTGGCCCCCTCCGACTGGACGGAGATGGCCGCGGCACTTGCCGGCGAACCGACACTGGCACTGCTGGCATTGTGGGCCGACACGGCCCACGTCCATGCCATTCTGTACGACGAAGCGGCCGACGAACCATTGCTGGCCTCCACCCGGGTTGAGGCGGGCCGCTATACCGCGCTGTCTCCCGGCCGCCCCTTGTCCGCATGGTTCGAGTGCATGGTGCAGGACCTGTGGGGGCACACGGCGGCAGACGGGATCGATCAACGCCCCTGGCTCGACCATGGCCATTGGCCCCAGACCCACCCAATGGCACTGCGTTCCGATGATCTCCGCGCGCGGAGCGAACCGGCTGAGTTCCTGTCGGTTGCAGGCGAAGACCTGGACCAGATCCCGCTCGGCCCGGTCCATGGCGACATCGAGCCGGCCTCGCACATGCGCCTGACCGGTGTAGGGGAAACGATCGTCCGGCTGGAGACCCGGCTTGGCTACACCCACAAGGGCACGCTGGCCCTGATGCGCGGGAAGTCACCACGCGCCGCCGCGCGCTTTGCGGCGCGCCTGTCAGGTGAGGCGACCGTCGCCCACGCGATCGCCTTTGCGCAGGCGACCGAGGCCGCGCTGGAAGCCGAGCCGCCGCTCAGGGCCGTCGCACTGCGCGCCGTGATGGCGGAGTTGGAGCGGATTGCGGGTCACCTCGGCGCGCTGGCTGCGATCGGGGAAGCGGCAGGCATTGCCGCACTGCCGATGCTCTGCGGCCGCCAGCGGGAAGCCGTGCACCGCGTTGCCGGTCTTACGTTCGGCCACAGGCTGATGATGGACTGCGTTGTTCCCGGCGGCGTTGCGGCGGACCTGGCGCCTGGCGGCGCGGGAGCGGTGCTGCGCGTGGTCGCCGAACTTGCGGAACGGTTGCCGGAACTGGAGCGTCGGTACGAACGAGCCCCGCTTGCCCCACGGCTTTCCGGTCTCGGCGTCGTCAGCGCTGCACAGGTGAGCAGCCTGGCAGCAGGCGGCGTGATCGGTCGTGCGGCGGGACGCGCCTTCGATGTGCGGCGCTCTCCGGGTTACGGCGCCTACGCCTCGTTCGCGCGGCCGGTGCCCCTGCTCGCCGTTGGAGATGCCGATGCTCGGACCCGGCTGCGCCTGGCGGAAATCGGTGACAGCATCCGCCTGCTGCGCAATCTGCTCGATACGTTGCCGCCGGGTGCGGTATCCATCCCGCTTTCGGCCGACAGCGGGGAGGGCGTCGGGTTCGCCGAAAGCGCCCGAGGCGATGTCTGGCACTGGTTGCGGCTGGATCATGGTCAGATCGCCAGCGTGTTCATGCGCGACCCGGGCTGGGGGCACTGGCCGCTCTTCGAGGCGACTGCGCCGAGTGGCCAGGTGGCTGATCTCCCGCTCATCCAGGCCTCGTTCGACCTTGCCAGTTCGGGAGTGGATCTATGAACGTCCCCGGTAACGTCCTTGGCCAGATCGTCCGTACCCTGCGCGGGCGTCCCGCCACGGAACTGCCTGTTCCCGTCGATGGCGAAACCGCGGCGTCGCTGGCGAGCAGGCTGGAAGCCACATCGCGGGCACGGCTGGGGCGTAGCCTTGCCATCCGGCACATCGATGCCGGAAGCTGTGGCGGCTGCGAGATCGAAATCCGCGCCCTGACGAACGTGATTTACAACCTGACGCAGTTCGGCCTGGTTTTCGTCACCAGTCCGCGTCACGCCGATGTGCTTCTGGTGACCGGGCCGCTGACCCGCAACCTTGTTGAGGCGCTGGAGCAGGCCTGGACGGCAACGCCGGATCCTAAATTCGTCGTGGCGGTTGGGGATTGCGCGGTGGACGGTGGCGTCTTCAAGGGCAGCTACGCAGTCGGCGGAGGCATCGGCACGACGCTCCCCGTCGATCTGCTGATCAGTGGCTGCCCGCCGACCCCAGAGCGAATACTGGCAGGACTGCGCGCGCTGCTGGAGGCGAACGCGCGCAGCTAAGCGAAAGTCAGCTGGCGGCCGACTTGTGGGACGGCTGGTGCGCCGCGTGATGCGAGGCATTGTGCACGGACGACGAGTGGTGCGATTTCGACTTGTGCGAGGCGCTCGAGGCGTGATGCGTCTGCGCCTTGGGTTGCAGCGAATTCGAGGTTGCGGCCGACACCGGGGAGGCGGTGAAGGCGGCGACCGGCAGAACGAGGCCGAGCAGGGCGAACAGGTGTCTGCGCGAGGGGGTCACGGGATGGCTCCGGGGATGGCAGGGTTGCGGGAACAGGCTCGCAGGCGAGTCGAACAAGCAAGCTTAATCGACTGAGAGGATTATCGTTCTGCCCGCCAGAGTCGTGCAAGCGTTTTTCTTGCGCAACCGGTATTCAGAGCAGGCAGAGCATCCTTAATTCTCGCCGCAGCGCCGGGGGCAGGGCTTCCTCGCCCCGCGCGCTCGGGGCGGCGGCGAGATCGGGTGGCGCGGCGTCCGGTTGCAGGTAGCGCCAGCCCTGGAACGGCTTGGTTGGCCGCCCGGCGACCTGCACCAGCGCGCCGTCCAGGACCAGCCCGGCGCAGGCGCGGCCGTCTTCGCGGCGATCCTCGATGATGTCCACGATGCGCTGACGGACCAGCATGCACCCGTTGATCACCCAGTACATCGAGCCGCCGTCGATCACCTCGTGGTGCCGGCGCGGGAAGTTGCGCGTACGGTGGCGCAGCGGCGGATTGCGTTCGGCTCGCTCCGCCTGCCATTCACGCAGCTGGTCGATGTCGCGCACGCCCACGGCGAGCTTGGTGAGATGCAGCATGGTTCGACAACTCGGGCGTTGTTCCGGGGCCCGGTTGGAGCATGCCAGGGTGGTGAGGGAATTTGAACTGGGTGTCGGTATTATGCCTGCACATGAGTCGATTCCATACGTGCGATGATCAACTGCTATGGTGCAGTGTCGAGCGATCGCGCGGGTGCATCTGGACGGAGCAGGAAAGTGCTTGACGGTATGCGTGACCCGACCGGCAGCCAGCCGGATCTGAGTCCGGCCGCTGTGCTGCTGAGGCTTGGCGTGATCGGCGCCGTCGTGCTGTGTCTGGCGGCCGCGTTCGCCTTTACCGGTGGCTGGTTTTCGCCGGCTCGGCTGACGCAGGATCGGATCATTGCGGGCTTCGAGGAGGTCAACGGACTCCACCCGGGCTTCCGCCGCAACCACGCGAAGGGTATTTGCGCCACCGGTTGGTTTGAGAGCAATGGGAAGGCAGTTTCACTCTCCAAAGCCGCGGTGTTCGCGCCGGGTCGCGTCCCCGTCGTGGGTCGAATTGCGTTCGCCGGAGGGTTGCCGTTCGTCCCGGACGCTCCCGCCACGGTGCGCAGCCTGGCGCTGCGGTTTCTGCCGACGAACGGTGAGGAATGGCGCACCGGTATGATCAACCTCCCGGTGTTCCCGGTGTCAACGGCACAGGACTTCTATGACCAGCTCCTCACCGGCAGGCCCGACCCGGTCACCGGCAAGCCCGATCCCGCGAAAATACAGGCATTCGCCGCTGCCCATCCTGAATTTGTCGCCGCGGTCGGAATCATCAGGAACCGTGCCGTATCCTCCGGCTTTGCCGATGCGACCTACAACGCCCTGCACACGTTCCACTTCATCAACGCAGCGGGCGTCGTGACGCCGGTGAGGTGGTCCGCCGTGCCGGTCCAGCCGTTCGCACCGGCCCAAGATGGGTCGACCGCCGACGACAAGAACGCCATGTTCGACGCACTTATCGCCCAGGTGGCGGCACACCCCGTGCAGTGGCGGCTTATCGTCACGGTCGGAGAGCCCAATGATCCGATCAACCCAACACTGCCCTGGCCGGAGGACCGTCAACAAATCGACGCCGGCATGGTGACCGTTGATCAAGTGTCGAGCGAGGATGGCGGCCCATGCACGGACGTGAACTATGACCCGACGGTGCTGCCCTTTGGAATCGAACTGTCCGACGACCCGATCCTGAGCGCCCGATCCGCTGCCTATTCCCGCTCGTTCACGCTGCGCGAGGGCGAACGCGGTCAGAAACCGCCCAGTGCGGTGACGCCGCAAGAGGTCGCCGCAGGAGGCAGGCGATGATCGCGGACGAGCGCTTCTCCGCGCCGTCCCGGCTGCTGCACTGGCTGATGGCGTTGCTGGTTCTGGCCATGCTGTTCATTGGCGTGGGGATGGCCGCTTCAGCCTCGGGGCGCTACAGCTTGCTGCTATCGGTCCACAGGCCGTTAGGAATCGCGATCCTGGTCCTCGTCGCGATCCGCTTCATCAACCGGCTGATCAACAGGCCGCCGCCGTTGCCGGCCACGCTGCCTCCGCTACAGCGACTGGCAGCCAAGGCCTCGCACTTCGCGCTGTATGCACTGATGTTTGCCTTGCCCCTCGTCGGCTGGGGCATGCTCTCCGCCGGCGGCTACCCGATCGTGCTATATGGACCGGTGGAGTTGCCGCCGATTCTGCCACAAAGCGCCATCCTGTACGCCGGACTACGTCAGTTGCACACGGTGTTGGCTTATCTGTTGTTCGCCACATTCCTTGCCCATGTGGCAGCGGCGCTGTTCCATGGACTGATCCGGCGAGATGGCGTGTGGGGAAGCATGGCTACCTTGACGTTACAGAACCCGTCTCGCCGGTCGGAGAGTGCCTCGGGACGATGACGTTGGCCGGCGCTCTCGCGGGGCGTCCAGATGCGGCTCAGACGAGCGATCCGACGCACCGAGCATTGATCTACGCCAATTGTGAAGTGGAATCCGCGTTGCCTGTGCTCAAACTGATTCCGCGCGATCGAAGCGAATGGAGCAATGAGCCAACGGACGCATCGCACAGTCGGTTATTACTCGCAACGACAAGGCGCCAAACCAAGCGCATCGATTGCAGCCAGCAATCGGCGCGGCCCGAGCCGCAGACACGCCGCCTCAAGGGCCCGGGCTCCTAGCGCTCTGCGCTCCACTTCGTCGTCCGCCAGGCGGCGCAAATGCGCCACGGCATCCGCCAGATCAGGATCGGCCCATACTGCGTGCGCAACATCGTACGTACCGCGACGATCGCGCGCCGCAACCAGCCGATAGCCGACCAATGCCGCGCTGTCCTGGTCCATGTATTCCAGATTGCCGGACCATCCCGTCGCGATCACTGGCTTGCCGAGCAACATCGCCTCTGCCAGGACGAGCCCGAATGCCTCGCCCCGATGTAGCGACAGAACAATGTCTGCCGCAGCGAAGAGGGCATGATTGTCGGCAGTGGGCAGGTCGCGCGCCTCCAGACGGATGTTCGGCGCATCGGCCGCTTCCGCCAAACGCGCGAACTCTGACGGAAAGTGCGTCGGGTGACCCACCTTGAGCACCAGCAGCCGGTCGCGCCGATCGCCGAATGCAGCGCGGAATGCAGCGATCGCCGCGTAGGGGTTTTTGCGTTCAAGCGACGAAGCGAGGTTGAGGACAGCCAGCACCACCACGGCATCATCGGGAAGTCCAAATGCACTGCGATCGAGAGCCGATGGCGACGGTGGCGCAACGGCGACGGGGTGGGGAACCACTCGGACCCGGCCAGGCAGCAACGGTTCCACCGCCTCGGCGGTAAACTGCGACGGCACCCATACCTCATGAACAAAGGATGCGCCTATCGCCCACTCCGGCGGCAGTCTGGATAGCTCCCAGGCCCAGTACCCTATGATACGGCGTCCGTGCACCATGGAGCGCGGCAGCCTCATGAGTGAAGCCGGCATCATTGGCGCGTTGGCGTGGACAACCAGTGGAACACTGCTCGGCGATCTACGGAAACCCGCCAATACCGGTTTAGCGGTGGGCCGCCACGCAGGTCCAACGTCAAATTCCCAGTTCCGCACACCAAGGATCGCCAGCGCCCGCAGCATGACACGGGCACCTTCACCGAGGCCGGTTGTGGCCGAGAGTTCGCCGGCGATCGCGAGGCCTGCACGTGCGGGGGGTGGTTCACGCGCGATGGCCGGCGCGACCATGGCGCAACCGCGCGTGAACAGATACCTACGCGTGCGCGGCGGCAACAGCCGCCACGCACTCCGCAAGGGCGAGATGCTCTTGTCTTTAGCCCATCTCATCAGGATCAAGCCATTACGACCATTTCCTGGAGACCTTACGGGTACTGTTCCGACCCGCGCAATTGATACGGATATTCGCGCCATCGATCGGAACATGCTGCGCCGAGTCGTGTCCACCGGCGACAGGTGACGTTTCATCGCTGCTAACCCGCAACGGCGCGACGACCCTTCCTTGCCGGGACCGCCTGAGGCGGCGCGACCTCGTCAGGATTTGTCAAAGCGCTCAATAGTGCCTCGCGCAGCAGAGCAAGCTTGCGCTCGTTCTCTACCTTCAGGCCGAATACGTCCTTTACATAGAACACGTCCACCGCGCGCACGCCGTAGGTGGTGACATGTGCCGATGCGATCTGCAGCCCCTGCTCGCTGATCGCTGCGGTCACGTCGTGCAGCAGGCCGGGCCGGTCGCGACCGTTTACTTCCAGAACCGTGTGCGTGTTGGATGCATGGTTGTCGATCACCACGCGTGGCGGGACATGGATCGCGCGCATGCGCTGTCCCAGCAGCACCTTGGACATCTTGCGGATCTCCGTTGCGATGCGCAGCCTTCCCGACAGTGCCTGCTCGATCAGCACGGCAAGTCGCGCCAGCCGGTGCGGCGCGTCGAATGCGCCGCCGGCGGCGTCCTGCACCCAGAACGTGTCCAGCGCCATGCCATTGGTCATCGTGTGGATGCGGGCATCGACGATGGAAGCGCCCGCCACCGCGAGCGCACCGGAAATCTTGCTGAACAGCCCGGCATGGTCCGCGCAATAGACGGTGACCTCGGTCACCGCGCGCGCCGGCAGCGGCTGGGTATCCACCGTCAGCGGCGCTTTGCGCGCCTCGGCGTCGCGCACCAGACGGGCGTGGCGCGCGTGCGTCTCCGGATCGAACGACAGCCAGTAGCCGGGGTAGCCAAGTGACGTGAACTGCTCGATGTCCAGCCTCGACCAGTCCGACAGCAGCGCGGCGGCGGCCTGCTTCGCGCGCTGCACGCGCACGTCGCGCTCGGTGGTGGACAAGCCGCCAGCAAGCACCTCGGCAACCCGCGCATACAGTTCGCGCAGCAGCGTCGCCTTCCAGCCGTTCCAGACCTTCGGCGATACGGCGCGCATGTCGGCAACCGTCAGCACCAGCAACAGGCGCAGCCGCTCGGGTGACTGGATCGTGTCCGCGACATCCAAAATGGTCTTTGGATCCTCGATGTCGCGCTTGAATGCAATCGTCGAGAGCAGCAGGTGGTGCAGCACCAGCCACGATACCGTCTCGGTTTCCTCGGCTGAGAGACCCAGCGCCGGCCCGACCTTCAGCGCAACCTCCGCGCCTAGCTCCGAATGGTCGCCGCCGCGGCCCTTGGCGATGTCGTGCAGCAGCATTGCCAGATACAGCGCGCGGCGCGATTGCAGATGATCGACCAGGCTGCTGGCGACCGGCGCGATTTCCGCCAGTTCGCCGCGCTCCATCATGTTCAGCACGCGCACCGCCTCGATCGTGTGCTCGTCCACGGTGAACACGTGATACGTGTCGAACTGCATCTGCCCGACAATGCGCGCCCAGTCGGGAATGAAGCGGCCCAGGAAGCCGGTCTCATTCATTATCGAGAGCCATCGCGCGCCATCGGGATGCGGGCTGGCCCGGTGATGGTCCGGCTCGCGCCCGCACATAAGGTCCATGAACAGCGCGGCCGCTTTTGGATTTCCGCGCAATTCCACGGCACGGCGCTCGTTCTGGATCAAGGACCGCACGGCGAGCGGATGCAGTTCCAGATTACGGTCGCGCGCCACCTGCAGGATGCGCAGCATCTGGGTCGGCTCTTTGTCGAAGTCGCGGCCCGGCAACGGCAGCAGCGCGCCTTCCGCCAGCACAAACCCCGCCTGCACCAGCGCCTTGTCGGTCTCGGCGGCGATCGCGGGCGGGCCGAGCGCCTCGCGCAGGATGGCCGGCTCGAGGATGCGGGTCAGACGGGAGATCTCGCGCGCGGTCAGGAAATAGTGACGCATGAAACGTTCGACGCCGTCCTGGCGGCCGTGGCGGGTGTAGCCCATGCGAGCGCCGACGACAGGCTGCAGGTCGAAGGTCAGTCGCTCCTCGGCGCGGCCCGCGACGTAGTGCAGATGGAACCGCACGGTCCAAAGGAACTCCCAGGCGCGGCGGCCATGCTTCGCCTCGGTTTCGGTGAGCACGTCGCCGACATCGGCGAGTTCGCCCATGGTCTGCGTGTCATAGACGTAGCGTGCGATCCAGTACAGCGTCTGGAGGTCGCGCAGCCCACCGCGGCCTTCCTTTACATTCGGCTCGACCACGAACGGGCTGTCGCCATAGCGGCGGTGACGTATGTCGCGTTCAGCCTGCTTGGCGGCGATATAGTCGGCGGCGCCGGCTACCTTGCAGGCGGCGCGGAAACGCGTGTGGAATTCCGCGAACAGTGGAGCGTCGCCGGCGATGTGTCGCGCATCGAGCAGTGCGGTGCGGATCGTGGTGTCCTTGGCGCCTTCGACGAGGCAATCCTCGATCGAGCGCGTGGCGTGGCCCACCTTCACGCCGAGATCCCAGAGGAAATACAGCATGTATTCGACGACCTGAAGCGTCTGCGGCGTGGGCTCGTGCGCGGTCAGGAACAGCAGGTCGATGTCGCTGAACGGCGCCAGCACGCCGCGGCCGTAACCGCCGGTGGCCGCAACCGACAGATGCTCGGGCCGACCGAGCCCGGTGTCGGCGATGGCATGGTCGTACAGCGAGGAGATCAGCCCGTCGGTCAGCTTGCCGAGCAGACGCGCGGCCTGCAGCCCGCTGATCTGGTCCTGTTCGAAAGCGTGCTGCACATGCTGCTGCATTCGCGCCTGATGGCGTCGGAACACCCCCAAAGCTGCTTCGCGGGAGACCGGGCCGTCTTCGGCGAGGTCGGCAAGCGCGTCGGTGAGGACGGAGGCGGCGGCCTCGGGAGCCTTCGGCAGGGGCAATGGGGTCAGCATCCGCGCAATCGGTACTAGTTCGCCGCCGCGTCGGGAACTGCCAACATTGCTTTCAGGCGATACAATGCGTCCAGCGCGTCGCGCGGGGTGAGCCGATCCGGTTCCAGGGCGGCGATCGCCTCGGTGAGTGGATCGGGATCCGGTGAAGACGGGGCTTCTGCCTGCCCCGCGGAAGGCGCGGCGGCGAAGAGCGGCAATGCCGTGAGCGGCGAGCCTGCCGCTCCCAGCGGGCCCCCGTGCTTTTCCAAGGACGCGAGCAAGGACGCGGCCCGTCGCACCACCGGCGCCGGCACCCCGGCCAGTTCCGCGACGTGCACGCCCCAGGAGCGCCCCGCCGCACCGGTGGCCACTTCGTGCAGGAACACCACTGTACCCTTCCATTCCTTCACCCGCATCGTGTGCGGCTTGAGACGCGGCAACCGGTCCGCGAGTTCGGCAAGCTCATGGAAGTGTGTGGCGAAGATGGTGCGGCAGCGGATTGCCGAGTGCAGCGCCTCGAGCACCGCCCAGGCGATCGCCAGGCCGTCCAGCGTCGCGGTGCCGCGGCCGATCTCGTCCACCACGACCAGCGAGCGCGGGCCGGCCTGATGCAGGATCGCGGCGGTCTCGGTCATCTCCACCATGAAGGTGGAACGGCCGCGCGCCAGATCGTCCGCCGCGCCAACGCGGGAGAACAGCCGGTCCACCACGCCGATGGACGCGGCTTCCGCGGGAACCGGCAGCCCGGCCTGGGCGAGCACGACGATCAGCGCGTTCTGCCGGAGGAAGGTCGATTTGCCCGCCATGTTGGGGCCGGTGAGCAACAGGACGCGCTGCTCCGCGGACAGGTCGCAGTCATTGGGCACGAAGGCCGCGTGTCCTGCCAGCGCCGCTTCCACGACCGGGTGGCGGCCGGATTTCACCAGGAACTCGTCGTTATCGGTTACCTGGGGGCGGCACCACGTGCCGGACTCGGCCAGCTTCGCGGCGGACTGCACGGCGTCGAGGAAGGCCAGCGCATCGGCGCAGGCGGCGAGCGCATCGGCATGGGCCAGGGCCTCCTGCACCAGTTGGGCGAACACCGCGCGCTCGCGTGCCGCGGCACGTTCACCGGCCTCAGCGATGCGGCGGTCGAGGTCCGAGAGTTCCGGTGTGGTGAAGCGCGCGCCGTTGGCCATGCCCTGGCGCAATGTGAGTTCGGGAAATTCGCGCAGCTTTTCCACCACGGCGGCAGGCGCTTCGATGACGTAGCCGAGTTGGGCGTGGTGGCGGATCTTCAGGCTGGCCACGCCGTAGCGCTGCGCGTAGTCGAGTTGCAGCGTTGCCAGCACTCGTCGGCTATCGTCGCGCAGGGCGCGTTCGGCGTCGAGTTCGGCGTCGAAACCGGCCCGGATGGCGTTGCCGTCGTCCAGGCGATGCGGCGCCGGGTCGGCCAGCGCGTCGGCCAGGCGGTGCTCCAGTGACGGATCGACGTGGAGGGCGGTGGACGCGGTCCGCAGCGCTGGAGGCAGCGCGACGGACAATTCTCCCGCAAGCACTCCATCGGGCCTTGGCCCAAGTGCTCCGTCATGGCCTGGCGCAACCGCTCCGTCGTGGCCGGGCCCACGTGCTCCGTCATCGCCGGGCCCACATGCTTCGTCATGGCCGGGCTTGACCCGGCCATCTGTTGCGGCATTCGCGGTCGTGGGGATGGCCGGGTCAGGCCCGGCCATGACGTTCGAGTGCGGGACGTGTGACTGCGCGTGTGCGTGCGGGGCGTGTGACTGTGCGTCCGCGCTGGGCGCGCGGGACTGTGCGTACGGGGCGTGTGCGTGCGGGGCGTGTGACTGTGTGTGTGCGTTGGGCGCGCATGACTGTGCGGTGGCGGCGGGTGGCTGTGCGTGTGGGTGCAGGTGGGCGCCGGACGCACTGAGCGCCATCGCCGCAGCCTGCGCGGCCGCCAGCCCGTGGCGCAGCGCAGCGAGGTCGCGCGGTCCGCCGCGATTGACCGACAGCCGTGCCAGAGCGCGAGCGATGTCAGGCGCGGACCGCATAGCAGCCCGCAGCCGCTCGGCGGCGGCGTGCTCGGCCAACAGCCAGGACCATGCATCCTGGCGTGCCGCAATCGCCGGGGTGTCGGTGAGCGGCGCGGACAGCCAGCCCGCCAGCATACGCGCGCCCGCAGGGCTGAGCGTTCGCTGCACGGTGCCGAGCAGCGTGTGCAACGTTCCGCCGTCCCGCGCACGGTGGATTTCCAAACTGGAGCGCGTTGCCGCATCCATCGACAGCAGCCCGGCGGCACCCTGCGGCGCGGGGTGCGCCAGGCGCGGCAGTGTGCCCGCCTGGGTGGCACGGACATAGTCCACCGCCATAACCGCAGCGATGGCCTCGGCATCGGCGAAGCTGCCGAACGCGTCAACGCTGGCGACGCCGAATGCCTCGGCCAGCCGCCGACGGGCCACCAACGGCGGCGATGGCACGACATCGGGCGCGCGCCTGCCCGCCCAGTCGCCAAGAGGCAAGGTTGCCGCAGCGAGAATCTCCGCCGGTTCAAGCCGGCCGAGCAGGCTGGGAAGATCGGCCTGGGCAAGCGCCATCGTCTCGAACAGGCCGGTGGAAACATCGAGCCACGCCGCGCCGACGCCCACCCGCCCATCCAGCGCCAGCGCCAGCAACAAATTGGCTCGGCCGGCTTCCAGCAGGGCTTCCTCGGTGATCGTGCCAGGCGTGATAAGGCGCACCACCTCGCGCCGGATCGGCGCCTTGCTGGTGCGCGCCTTGGGGTCCTCCATCTGTTCAGCCACCGCCACGCGGAAGCCGCGGCGGATCAGGCGCGCGAGATAGGCCTCGGCCGCATGCTGTGGCACGCCGCACATCGGCACCGGACTGCCGTTATGTTCGCCCCTCTGGGTCAGCGCGATGTCGAGGGCGGCTGCGGCAGCCTCGGCGTCCGAGAAGAACAGCTCGTAAAAATCGCCCATGCGGAAGAACACCAGCGCATCCGGGTGTGCTTCCTTGGCGGCGAACCATTGCGCCATGGCAGGCGTTGCGCCGGCTGATCGGGGGACTGAGGCCATCGGCATTGGTGTACCTCAGGCCGCCAACACTGCGAAGCGCGGTCCGCTTTCCTCCTTCGCGGTCCCCCTCCATGATGGCATACAGCCGCGACGGGAAACGACCAGGGGAACCACGATGGCCGACGGTATCATCGATACGCGCACCGCACGCATCTCGGCCGAAGAAGCCCTGGCGCTGCACGCGTCGGGTCGTCCGGGCAAGCTCGAGACGCGCATCAGCAAGCCGATCACCACCGCGCGCGACCTGTCGCTCGCGTATTCGCCTGGCGTCGCCGAACCCTGCCTGCACATCCAGCGCGATGCCTCGCTCGCCTACGACTACACGGCCAAGGGCAACATGGTCGCGGTGGTGTCCAACGGGACCGCCGTGCTGGGCCTCGGCAATCTCGGCGCAATCGCGTCGAAGCCGGTGATGGAAGGCAAGATCGCGCTGTTCAAGCGGTTCGCCGACATCGACGGCATCGACCTGGAGATCGACTCGGAGAACGTCGATGACGTGGTCAACGCCGTGCGCTTCCTGGCCGGCTTCGGCGGCATTAATCTGGAGGACATCAAGGCGCCGGAATGCTTCGTGATCGAGCAGCGGCTGCGCGAACTGATGGACATCCCGGTATTCCACGACGACCAGCACGGCACCGCGATCGTCGCGGCGGCGGGACTCATCAACGCGTGTCACCTGACCGGGCGCGAGTTGCGCGACACGAAGCTGGTGGTGAACGGCGCCGGTTCAGCCGGCATCGCCTGCGCCGAACTGCTGAAGGCGATGGGCATGCGGCCGGAACACGTGGTGCTGTGCGACACGCGGGGTGTGATCTACCAGGGCCGCACCGACGGCATGAACCAGTGGAAGTCAGCCCACGCCACTGCGACCAGGGCGCGCACGCTGACCGATGCGCTGGACGGCGCCGATGTGGTGTTCGGCCTGTCGGTCAAAGGCGCGGTGACCAAGGAGATGGTCCGCCGCATGGCGGACAAGCCGATCATCTTCGCGATGGCGAACCCCGACCCGGAGATCACGCCGGAAGAGGCGCGGGAAGCCAGCCCACATGCGATCATAGCGACTGGCCGCAGCGACTATCCCAATCAGGTCAACAACGTTCTGGGCTTTCCCTACATCTTCCGCGGCGCGCTGGATGTGCGCGCCAGCACGATCAACGAGGCAATGAAGATCGCCGCGGCCGAGGCGCTGGCCAAGCTTGCGCGCGAGGATGTGCCGGACGAGGTGCACACCGCCTCGACCGGGCGGCGGCTGACGTTCGGGCCGGAGTACATCATCCCGAACGCGTTCGATCCGCGACTGATCTCCTGGGTGCCGCCGGCGGTGGCACGCGCGGCGATGGACAGCGGCGTCGCGCGCAGGCCGCTGGTCGATCTGCGCCGCTATGCGCGAGACCTGTCGGGGCGGCTCGATTCCACCGCCGGCGCGCTCGACGCGATCATGGAGAGCGTGCGGACCGATCCGCGCCGCGTGGTGTTCGCCGAGGGCGAGGAGGAGAAGGTGGTGCGGGCCGCCGTCGCCTACCGCAATGCCGGCTATGGCAGACCGGTGCTGATCGGGCGCGAGGATCGGGTGCAGGCGACGATGGCGAGCCTCGGTCTCGGCATCGTGGAGGGCATCGAGATCCACAACGCGCGCCTGTCCGGCGCCAATGCAAAATACGTCGACTTCCTGTATGGCCGTATGCAGCGCCGGGGGTTCCTGCATCGCGACTGCCAGCGGATGGTGAACCAGGACCGCAACGTCTTTGCCGCCTGCATGGTGGCGACCGGTGATGCCGATGCGATGGTGACCGGGCTCACCCGTTCGGCCGCGGTGTGTCTGGACGACATCAGCCATGCGATCGAGCCGGCCGCGGGGGGCATCGCGTTCGGGCTTACGCTGGTGCTGGGCATGCGCGGTCGGACCATCTTCATCGCCGACACACTGATGCATTTCCGACCCAATGCGGAGCAGGCGGCGGAGATCGCGATCGGTGCGGCTAGGGCTGCGCGGCATCTCGGCCACGAGCCGCGCGTCGCGCTGCTGTCGCATGCCACGTTCGGCGACCCGCTGCATGCGGCCAATGCGCCGATGCGCGATGCGGTGGCGATCCTCGATCGGCGCAATGTCGATTTCGAATATGACGGCGAGATGAGCCCGGATGTCGCGTTGGAGCCGTCCATTCGCGCGCTGTATCCGTTCTGCCGGCTGACCGCGGATGCGAATGTACTGGTGATGCCGGGGCTGCACTCGGCCCATATCACGTCGAGCCTGGCGCGCAGGTTGGGTGGCGGTGGCATCATCGGGCCGCTGCTGATGGGCATGGAGAAGCCCGTGCAGATCATGCCGATGGACGCTTCGGTCAGCCAGATCGTCGATCTGGCGTGCCTGGCGGCGTACCAGACCGCGGCGGCGCGCTGATCCGGCGTCAGTTCGCGGGGATGAGCGAATGAAATGGACCCGCATGGCGATGCGGGCGCTCGCAATCGCTCTCGTCGCTGGCACTTTTGGTGGCTGTGCGCCTGTGATGTCGGCACAGCCCACAACGGAGCCCGACTACAAAAGCAGGGCCGTGACGCGAACCGACGGCACGCTGCGGGTGTCGACGGCGGTGCTGTCCGCCGACGAGAGCGTGGCGGTGTACGGCATGGCGCTCGCGAAGCAGGGAATCCAGCCCGTGTGGATCGAGGTCGAGAACCGTGACCGGCAGGGCTATTTCCTGTTGTCGCCGGGTCTGGATCCGAATTTCTTTCCCGCATCGGAAGCAGCCGAAGCCCTGTCACCGGAGAGCTCGAGCCAGCAGCGGGCTGCGATCGACCGGCGCTTCCGGCAGCTTGCGTTCCACAACCCCGTCCCGCCGGAATCGACGACGTTGGGGTTCGTACTGACAAACCTGGACGAGGGCGTGAAGCTCGTGCAACTCGACTTTGTCGCAAGCGAGCGCGCGCGGACATTCTCGATCCTCGCGGTCGTGCCTGGCTTTCGGGGTGACTATAAGGTGAGCGAAGCGTTCCAGCGCGAGATCTATCCGCCCGAGAAGATCGTGAACTACACGGATGACGATGCCTTTCGCGCGGCGCTGGAGGCCCTGCCATGCTGTGCGACCAACAAAAATGGCACGAAGAACGCCGATCCGATCAATCTGGTGATCGTTGGCGGCCTCGAGGATGCCTTCCCTGCTTTGGTCCGGCGGGGTTGGCATCCAACCGAGGAGAAGTGGACGGGCTCGATCTGGCGGATGATGACCGCTGCGCTGTCGCGCGACCGCTATCCCTATGCGCCGGTGAGTGATCTCTACCTGTTCGGCCGTCCCCAGGACCTCGCGCTGCAGAAGGCCCGTGACAACATCCACCAGCGCAATCACCTGCGGCTCTGGCTGAGCCCGATCCGCTACCATGACAAGCGGGTTTGGGTGGGCCAGGTCAGCCGGGATATCGGCTCTCGTCTCACCATCCACTCACCGACGTTCACGACGCACAAGATCGATCCCGATTTGGACACGGCGCGCGCGGCGCTGAGCGAGGACATGGTCTATTCGCAAAACCTCACGAAGTCGGGGCTCGTGAACGGGGTCGGCGCAGCACCGCCGAACGCTGCACGCGAGAACCTCACCACCGATCCGTACTATACCGACGGATTTCGCGTCGTGCTGGTATTTGACCGCAGACCAACGCCGATCACCGAGATCGAGCTGTTCGACTGGGGGACGATCGAGACGCGCAAGGAGGCGACTCCGGGAATAGCGCGATGAATTCGTTGCCGCCTCGTCTGCTCGACGCGTTCAGGATCTGCTTGCTACTGGCCATAGTCAGTTGCGCGACCTGGCGGGCTCCCGAGGACGTCAGCGACGCCGCGCTGCGCCGCCGCGCCGTGACCGACATGCGGAGCGACGTACGCATAAACGCGGCAGTGCTCAGCGCCATGGACGCGCGGCGCATGCTCGGCGGCGAACTCGACAGGACCGCAGTACAGCCCGTCTGGATAGAGGTCGAGAACCGGACCGCGCGACGGTTGTGGCTGCTGCGCTCCGGCACCGACCCTGACTACTACTCGCCGCTCGAAGTCGCGTGGTCGCTGCACACGCTGCTTGGCGGCGACACGAATGCACGGATCGACGACCACTTCGACAGGCTCGGGTTCAAGAATCCGATCGCCGCGGGGGAAACACGTGCGGGAATCCTCTTCATCAATCCCGAACGCCGGACAAGACTTCTGAACGTCGATCTGCTCGGCCGGCAGATGCTGATTCCCTTCACGCTGTTCCTACCTGTACCCGATGATGCCCCCGGCGACGACCCGGCGCTCTTCAAATATTCCGGTGCGCATGCCGTGAACTACACGGACCTCGCCGCACTCCGCGTTGCAATCGAGCAGCTGCCGTGCTGTGCGGCAGAAGCAGGCGGAACGATGCACGCTGATCCGCTGAATGCCGTGTTCGTCGGTGACATTGCCGCGATCGGGAGCGCGATGGTGCGCCGTGACTATCGGCGCTCCGCGCAAGCGGAGGACATGGTTCAACAGGTTTTCGGCCGCCCGCCTGATTTCGTGCTGCACAAGCAGGCACAGGCGGGCGCGCCGTCCAACTGGATACGCGCGTGGCTCGCACCGGTCAGCTTCCAGGACCAACCGGTTTATCTTGTGCAGGCTGGCCGGCCGGTCGGCGGGCGCTTCGCGTCCCCGGGCAACAGCGATATCGTCCTGGACGAAGATGTGGATGAAGCAAGAAATCTGTTGGTCCAGGACATGATGTATTCAGGTGGTCTGACCCGCATCGGTTTTGTCACCGGCGTCGGCGAGGCCTCCGATACACAGCCTCGGGATACCCTGCACGGCGCGCACTATTATACCGACGGTCTGCGCGCCGTCCTGTTCTTCGCGACGCGGCCCCAGAGCCTCGAAAACGTGGAATTTCTCCGCTGGGAGCCGTACCTCGATCGGCGTGGACAAGGTGTCGGGAATGCGGGCAGCGATGCCGGGCACTAGATTTTATGTAGCCATCATATCGCTGGTCGCGGGGACGTGCCTCACGCTCGGCGCATGTGCGACGCGGCCACTGGTGCCGTATTCGACCGACACGCCGCCGCTCGCTCTCGTGCCTGCAGCCCGGATGGGCGTGCAGGACCACCGTGGCCGCTTCCGTGAAATCTATTGCGCCGTGCTGGAAGCGCACGGACGCGCGCTGCCGGATTACCGCCCCTGCGAGGAAGCACTGACCCGCGTCGGCACGGAGCCCGCCGGCACTGACAGACAAGTCGATCTCGGTCCATCGAAGCGACACCTCGTCGCGGCGGTGGTGCCAGGTATTGGCTACGAATGCTTCGAACCGTGGCTGGATCCACCCGGCACTGCCGGGCAGCATTTGCGCCAGTTCGGATACGACGCGTTTGTGCTGAAGGTCGATGCGCTGTCGAGTTCGGAGAATAACGCGCGCCAGATCCGCGACGCGATCATGGCCATGCCGTTCGACGCGGGTGCGCCGCGTTTGGTGCTCATCGGCTATTCGAAGGGTGCCCCTGATATCCTCGAGGCTGTGGTCGCGTATCCGGAGGTACGAAGCCGCGTCGCTGCGGTGGTCAGCGCCGCCGGCGCGATTGGCGGGTCGCCGCTCGCGAATGACGCCGAGCAGTACCAGGCCGACCTGCTGCGGCACTTTCCAGGCGCAAACTGCGGCCCGGGCGACGGCGGCGGCGTGGCAAGCCTACGGCCCGCGACGCGCCAGGCGTGGCTTGCGCGGAACCCGCTTCCCCCCGAGTTGCACTATTATTCGCTCGTCACATTTCCGCGGCCGGAGGTCATCTCTTCGGTTCTTACCGGGAGCTATGACAAGCTGGCTCGCATCGACGCGCGCAACGACAGTCAGATGATCTTCTATGACCAGGTCGTGCCAGGCAGCGTTCTGGTGGGCTATCTCAATGCCGACCACTGGGCCGTCGCGGTCCCGATCAATCGCACGCACAGCGTCATCGCCTCGATGTTCGTGACCCGGAACGCTTATCCGCGCGAAGCTCTTCTCGAGGCACTCATGCGTTTCGTCGAGGAAGATTTGGCGGCGGCCGATTAGCTCCAGGCGAGCCGTCGATCCGCGCGCTGTATCCGTTCTGCCGGCTGACCGCGGATGCCAACGTGCTGGTGATGCCCGGGCTGCACTCGGCGCATATCACGTCGAGCCTGGGCGGTGGCGGAAGCACTATCGGGCCGCTGCTGATGGGCATGGAGAAGCCGTGCAGAGTGCCTGGCGGCCTATCAGACCGCGGGACGGTAGCCGATAAAATTGGGACTGTGCGCGACTGCCCTGATTCCGCGCAGCTGGTCTGTGCGATCGGGAGGAAGATGGAACCGCAAAACACGCAGAACACGCAAAGGGTAGCGGTGCCTTATACCAATTTCTGCTGAGTTCGACTCATGTCGTAATGCCGGGCGAAGCATGCCCCGGCGAAGGCCGTGGGCCCGGCATCCACGTCGTAATGGCTCGCGGCATAGAAAGACGTGGTCGGGTGCGCCGACTGGAAGCCGGTATCGAGGAAGCAGTTCCCAGTGCGTGGATAACGGTTAGGGCGCAGCCGATGATTCGTCTGGAAAGGAGGTTACGCTCTCTTCGCCAGTATCCATTTGCGTGTTCTGCGTGTTTTGCGGTTTCATTTTCCTTGTTTACTGGCACAACCTTTCGTCAGCTGCTAGCCAGCTTCAGAAGATGTTCTCCGGCGCCAGACCAAGCATCACCTGACCGACCGTCTCGTAGTGCAGTATCCGCCCCTGGCCCTGTTGTGCGACCGTGTCGATGTCGCGCAGGCGGCGTTCGAACGGATTCTCCTCGAACACCGACATCGAGCCGCAGTCGTGAAACAGCGTGTTGACGATCTCGCGTGACGACTGAATGGCCCAGGTGGAAGCGAGGCGCAGGCGGGTGCGCTGATCCAGTTCCATCGCGCCACATTCCTCGATGGTTTCCAACGCCTCGTCCGCCGCAGCGTGAAGGAAATAGCGTGCGGAGCGCCACCGCGCCTCGGACTGCGCAACGTGCGATTGGACGACGTTGTTCTCCACCATCGGTTTGCCCGCGCCGCGGCGGGTCTTTTCCCGCGGCAGGTCCATAAACGCGTCCATCGTTCCCCGGGCGATACCCAGCGCGACGCCGCCGAACCCGATCGAATAAAGCTGGTTGCTGGTGAAACGATACAGCGGGCTGTCGGAACGCCGGTCGCGCGGATCGTCGCGAAAGATGGCGCGCTCGTGCGGAATGAACAGATTGTCGACGGAATATTCATTGCTGGCCGTGCCGCGCAGGCCCAGCGTGTGCCAGATATCGTGGAACGTGGCGCTCGATTTCGGATAGAGGAACGTCTTGGTCTCCTTGGTGCCCGCAACCCGCAGATGGGCACCAAGCCAGGTCGCATTCTGACTGCCGCTCATGAAGCGCCATTTGCCGGTGATGCGGTAGCCGCCTTCGACCGGTGTCGCCTCGTAGGGCGAACCGGGCGGTCCCCAGGCGACGATCCCGTCCGGTCTGCCGAAAATCTCCTGGGCGATGTGCGGATCGAGATACGCGCTGGTGGTCGAGCAGCCGTTGCTTTGGCACACCACCCACCCGGTCGATCCATCCACGGTGGCGATCGCCTCGGTCACCTGGGCGAAGAGCGAGGGCTTCAGCTCCATTCCGCCGACGGATTTGGTCTTCAACATGGTGAAGAACCCGCCATCGATCAGGGCTTCAACGACTGGCCTGGTGAGTTTTCGGATATCGTCGTTTTCATCCGCGGCCGCGGCGATCAGTGGCATAAGATCGCGAGCCTTCTTTAGCTGCGGATGGACGGTCGGCATGGTGTGTCTCCTGCTCCTGGACCGCGCGGTCCCACTCGATTACCGGCGACCCGGGAGCCGTGGTCAAGTACAGCTACGTGCTGAGGATCGTGGGGTAGCCGACGCTGGTCAGCGCTTCGGTGAAGCCGCCGATCTTCAGCAGGGTCGGGAAGAAGGTGCTGAGCTCCATGCCGATGAACAGTGGCACGACCATCAGGCCGCCCGGAACTCGATTGATCGCCTTGTAGATGCGCATGCATCACCCACCACCGGTCATGCCTCAGGCTAAGCCCTCGGTGACGGCGCGCATTGATCTGCGCCAAGACCGCCCGCACTCGGGCGGTGGCGTCAGGCCGCCGGTTCGGTCGCCGGTCGGGTCGGTTCGGTCCGCGCCTGGGCTTGGGTCTGGTCGGTCAGCATCTCCATGCGACCGGTGATCTGGCCGCCGTCCTCGACCTGAAGGCGCCGGCAGCGGGCGGTGCCCAGCACCTTGCCGGTTGCGCGCACGATCAGGCTGCCGCGCGCGGTGAGGGTGCCGTCGATCGTGCCGGCGATCTCCACGTCCTCGACCTCGATCTCACCCTTGAAGACGCCGCCCGGCGAGATGGCCAGTTCGGTGGCGTGGATCATGGTGGCTTCGACAGTTCCTTCGACCACCAGGCGTTCGGCATCCTGCACGGTGCCCTGTACGCTGATGCCGCGGCCGACGACCAGCGTGCGGCGCTCGGCCGGATCGCGCGACGGGGCGCGGACCGGTGGCAGTCCGGGGCGCGGTCCCGGCTGTGGGGCGGCTTGCGGCGCTGGAGCGGTGGTGAAGGGTGGCCGGGACATCGTTTGCACCTCCTGCGGCGGGGCGGGACGGAAGGGAGGCACGCCCAGACCGTTGTCGATCGGTCTGTTCGGGGCACTCGGTTGATCGGAGTGGTCCCCCTGGTCGGGATATGACAGGCCGGCGGGCAACGGGGCGCCCGCTTCGTCGACCTGCGGTTCGTCAGGCTTGCGGCGTTTGAACACGGGCTCCTCGCTCGGCTGGCTGATGTCGGGAGTCGTGACGGTACGGTCGGCCTAACACGGGCGGCGGCGATGAAACAACCGGGTGCCGGCGGTTATCCACAACGATCCGCATGGGTCATGACGCGGGCCGATTTTCCGGCGTCGCCGCCAGCGCGAGGTCGAGCACGTGGACCATGGCGGCGGTGCCAATCACGGGGATCAGCAGATTGAGGATGGGCACATAGCCCGCCAGCGCCATGATGCAGCCCTGCGCCAGGACGACGGGGCGCGCGCGGCGGTACAGCGCTTCGGCGGCGGCGCGGGGCATCCGGCGCATCGCCACCGCGGCGAACAGGCCGCGCCCGATGGCGTAGCCACCGATGATCCAGGCCAGGACCAGGCCGATGCCGGGGATGATGAGCGCAAGAATGAGGGCGAGCACGCTCAGCAGCAGAATGCGCGCGCCGACGCTGATGGCGTCCCAGATCTGTGCGGCGGTCGATGCGCCGCGTGGGGGCGGCAGGAACGGGTAGTAGCGGCGCTCGACCGCCCGGGCGATGCGGTCGATGTAGAGCGTGCCGATGGCGGCGGCGACCGGGAGGAACAGCCACAGCGCCAGCAGCGAAGCGCCGATGCCGCCGAGCAGGTCGGCCGCCCAGCCGATCCAGCCGTGCAGGTTTAGCAGGTGGTGCACGGCCCAGACCGTGGCGAGGTGCAGCAGGACGAAGCAGGCCGCCGACCATGCGACGCTGCGCGCCACGACGCCGACGAAGATGCGGTCATCGAGCTGGGCGAGCGCGCGGGCCAGCGGCGAGAGCAGGCTTGCCATATTCCGAGAGGTGTTCGCTTCGAACCGTTATTGCCGTTCGCGGACGCCGACTTCGTGACGCTCGGCAATGTGACCGGGAACCGGACGCCGCTTCGTTGCAAAATTGATGGCGCCAGCGGCGGCCCGATTTGACTGCATCCGCGGTTGCGGTCCTGCTGCGCTGCCAATGATCGCACTGCCGTGCATCAGGCACTCTCCCAGTTTTCGGCCGAGGTGTACAACTGCCTTCGTTTGCTGCCACAGGGGAAGCTTCATGAACATACGCTTCGATGGCAAGACCGTCGCCGTCACCGGCGCGGGACACGGTTTCGGCCGCTGCATCGCACAGACTTTCGCACATCTCGGCGCACGCGTGTTCGCCACCGATATCTCAGCCGGTGAGCTGGCCGACACCGCGGCCGTCGGGGGCATCGCGACGACGGTCGTTGACCTGCGGGACCGGGCCGCCGGCGCCGCCTGGATCCAGCAGATCGAGACCCAGACCAACGGCCCCGTTGCAATCCTGGTCAACAACGCCGGCGGTGTTGGCGGGCAGGGTCCGAAGCCGCTGGAAGAGGTATCCGATGAAGACTGGAACACGCTGTTCGACATCAACGTGAACGCCACCTTCGTCCTGTGTCGGGCCGCCGCATCGGCGATGAAGCGAGCCGGTGGCGGGCGCATCGTCAACACCAGTTCGGGCGCCGGGCTGCAGCCATCGCTTACCGGAATCCAGGCATACTGCGCCGCGAAGCACGCCGTGGTCGGGCTGACGCGCCAGCTGGCCCACGAGTTCGGTCCGTACAACATTACGGTGAACTCGGTTGCGCCGGGCTTCATCCGCACCAATGCCGCCACCGAGACGCAATGGGAGAGCTACGGCACGGACGGTCAGAGGGCGCTGATCGAGCGCATCGCGATGAAGCGGCTCGGCAGCGCGCAGGACATCGCCAATGCCGTGGTGTTCTTCGCCTCGGAGCTTGCCGGGTTCGTCAACGGCCAGGTGTTGCAGGTCGATGGCGGCCGATAGCACGGCCGGTTCGGCCCTGGTCTTCGAATGGCTCAACGACCGTTGCCTGCACTCATTCCGTCGCGTAGTTTCACTCACAAAGCGACCGGACGAGTAAGAATGGCGCGCGAGACTGCAAGGGAGGAGCTTATGCACGTTCGTATCAACGATGTTTCGCGCCGTACTCTGCTGCGAGCTGGCGCGGGGCTTGCCGGTGCGGTGGTCTTGCCGGGCGGCATGGTGTTGGCGGCCGACGAGCCGCCAATCGGCACCTGGCCGGCCGGCTCGCAGGGCGCCACGGTCAACATTGGCGCGTCCGTGCCACGCACGGGCGCCTATGCCGTGCAGGGTGAGGACGAGCTCAAGGGTATGCAACTCGCGGTCGAGCACATCAATGGCGGCCACGACCTCATGAAGCAGATCGCGCCCAAGGCGTCGAAAGGCGTGCTCGGCAAACAGGTCAACCTGGTCGTCGCGGATTCGGCCGCCAAGCCGAACGATGCCGTGCAGGAACAGCAGACCTTCATCAACGACAACAAGATCATCGCCATGACCGGCGCGACCTCGTCGGCGGTGGCGGTGGCACTGAACAAGTTCGCGCAGCGCGAAAAGATCCTCTACGTGGTGGGGATTTCCGGCTCCAACGACACCACGGGCAAGGACTGCGTTCGCTACGCCTTCCGCCAGTGCTTCTATGGTGAGACAGCGGCGAACGCGATCGGCCCGGTCCTGGTCAAGGCTTACGGCAAGGGCAAGAAGGCGGCGTTCATGACGCCGGACTACACCTATGGCCACACCGTCACGAAGTCGGTGAATGACTACCTCACCGCGAACGGCGGCTGGACCATGGTGACCAACCAGGTCTCGCCACTCGGCACGTCGGACTTCAGCCAGTACCTGACGAACATCGCCAACTCCGGCGCCGATACCATCATCAACGTCAACTGGGGTCGCGACGCCGTGTTGTCGGTCCAGCAGGCCAAGCAGTTCGGCCTTACACCGACGATGCAGATGGTGATCCCCTACCAGATCCCGTTCCTCGCCAAGGAGGTGGGACCCGAGCTGACCGAGGGCGTCTACGCCGCCACGGATTTCTGGTGGACGCTCGAGGACAAATTCCCGCTGGCCAAGATGTTCGTGGCGGAATTCGAGAAGAAGTACGGCTACAAGCCGGAATGGGGCGCCAACAACGGCTACATGCAGTTCGCCATC
>CAWEVI010000006.1:0-158823 GCA_963812475.1 uncultured Alphaproteobacteria bacterium | reverse complement strand
CGAACTGGCAGTCCCAATGGCGGCCGGTCAGCAGGATGACGAACTCGCGCAGCCGCGGAGGGAAACTGGAGTTGAAGCGCAGGACGAGGCCGAGGTCGGACCATTTTTCGGCCAGGTCCGGCCGGTGCATGGCGGCGGCCAGCGGTCCGAGGGGGGGCGAGCGGCGCGGGCCCGACATCATGGCGTCATAGACCCGGCGCTGCGCGTCGGTCATGCTGGCTTCCGATACCAGCGGAATGCGGGGCATGGCTTTCCTCCGTTGCGGTGTGGTTCGGAGACAGTGTGGCATGATGGCCGGATCAAGTCCGGCCATGACGGCAGAAGGCCGGGGCCGCGCTCCGGAGTTATGAATGACGCCGATGGAGATCGCACTGGGGGAGGCCCGGGCGGCTGCGGCACGCGGTGAGGTGCCGGTCGGTGCGGTCGTGCTCGACGCCGGTGGCGCGGTGCTGGCGCGCGCCGGGAACGAAGTGGAAGCGCGGCACGATCCGACGGCGCACGCCGAACTTCTGGCATTGCGCGCGGCGGCCGCGGTGCGCGGCGAGGCGCGTTTGCCGGACTGCGAACTTGTAGTGACGCTCGAGCCGTGTCCGATGTGCGCCCACGGGATCAGCCTCTTCCGCATCCGCCGGCTGGTCTTCGGCGCCTATGATCCAAAGGGCGGCGGCGTCGAGCACGGCGCGCGGGTCTTCGATGCATCGACCTGCCTGCATCGTCCGGACGTTGTCGGCGGCGTGCGGGAAGGCGAGGCAGCCGCACTGCTGAAAGACTTTTTCGTTGCTCTAAGGTAGCAGTAACCAGGCACCAACGCGACGTCATGTCCAGGTGACAGGCAGCACCGCAAGCATCCCGAGGCACCGCACCCGTGCAATTCCGTCGCGTTTGGGTTATATGCGTCGATTCGATGCATACGCGCATCGGCCGCTCGAGCGTCAGTCGCGGCGGCTTATGCGGGTCATTCAAATGGCGAGGGGAACTCAGGGGATGCAGCAGATGAAGCGTTGGTTGCAAGCCGCCGCACTCTGTGCCGTCGTATCGATCGGGACCGGCCGGGCCGCAGTGACCGAGGACAGCTTCCTCATTCGTAGCACGGGCGACCTGGTCGACCTGTGTTCTGCGGCCCAGCCCGATCCGCTGTATACGGCATCAATCAATTTTTGCCATGGATTTGGCGTCGGCGTGTTTCGCGTTCTGGAGGAGCAAGACATGGCGCGCCGATCTCGCCACATGTTTTGTCTGCCCAACCCGGCGCTGACGCGAAACGAGGCCCTTGCGAGTTTTCTGCAATGGGCCAAGGCAAATCCTGATCAGATGGCGCAGCCGGCCGCCGATGGCATTGCCCAGTTCCTGATCCAGACATACCCGTGTCAGCGCGGCCATTGAGACCCGATAGGAGCAAGCAGATGAAAATCGCACTCGCACTGATGGCTTGCGGTCTGTTCCTGGTGGGCTGTTCGGACCTCAGCAACACGCAGCAGCGCGCGCTGTCGGGAACCGCCATCGGCGCCGGCGGGGGCGCCATTCTCGGCGCGATCGGCGGCAATGCGGCCCTGGGCGCGGTCGCCGGTGCCGCGGCGGGTCTGGCCGGTGGCCTCATCTACGACTCGGTGAAGAAGAACGAGCAAGCCTCCTATCAACAGGGATATGCGGCGGGCAAGCACTCGTCTGGCACCCAGTGAGAGGCGGTCACGATCGTCGAGCCGCCTCGATGAAAGTCTGGCCACGCATTGACCTACATCAAGGCGTGACGCGACCTTGGTGTTGTATTTGAGGCGGATAAAGTGTCCAGGCGATCGAAGTGGCGCTTCGCCGGGGCGGGTCGTCTTGGATTGCAACGCGTGGAGAGCTTCACTATGCGCTTCGGCCATCATGGGTTGACGGCTGCAATTGCGATCATTGCGGTCGCAGGCTGCAATACACCGACAAAATCGGTGCCAAGCGGTTCGACGCCGCCACCAAGCTTGGTATCATGGGACGGTGCGTACAGCGGTACGGTTCAGATCACCGGACTTGGGTCTGGAATACAACGGCAGTGGTGCGAAACGGACCCGCAAATGACAGTACGGGTGACCGGCAACAAGTTCGGCTATGCGATGCCGCATCCGAACACGCCGGGCAACCCGACCATGGTGTACTCGGCTGCCATCGCGCCGGACGGTTCCTTCCGTAGCGATATCGGGAGCGGTGTGATGACCGGGCGCATCACCGGCACGCATATGACCGGATTGATTGACGGATCCGCCTGCGTTTACTCGTTCACGATGGACCGGACCTGATCCGGACGGCCCGAAACATGCGTCGGACGCCCCGGCAACCATTCCGCGCTATAATCATCATCCGCTGTGGCCGCGTTGCGAATTCGTGCGCGCGCACGTTCAGCCGATCCTAGTCTACCTTGGGCTGGTTGGAGGCCACCCGGCGCTTGCCGGCGGCCCGCTTGGCCTTGCCATGCACATTTGCCGACCCTGCTTCCGCAAGGACAGGCCGAATGGAGTTCAATGCAGCCCGCAGGCTTTGAAAACGCCGAACCCTCGTCCGTGGGCCAGAGGCGAAAACGATCCAGATGTCCCGGCCGCTCGGCGCATGAATATAGTGCGATGGTCCATCGTCCGGGCCGGTCGTGATGACGATCCTATGATGGAGTGCAGGGTCATCGCTGCGACGGTTGCTTACAAACGCCGAAATTACGTCACCGGCTGCCGCCAACCATTCGACCACAAGAGCGTGTTCGTCTGGGCTGAGTTTGCGCGCTGGAAATTGGCCGATAGCGTCTCTCACGGGAGATATTACCTTCGAGCAACAGAATTCGTCAAGCAAATGATCGCGATCATCCGCCCTGCGACCGCGGGGCCATCATTGTGCCGCTGATCGCCATAAAACTCCATGCCCAGGCCGGCCTCCGGATTCGTCCCCACTTTCGGGCTGGATTCTAATGATCCGTCGCATGAGCGCCCACACCGGGGCACGCGCAGCTGTTATAGGGCGGCCTTTCGATCCATTGGTGGATTGGCGCTCGCATAAAAATGCGTGTGATCGTTCTTGCCTCGATGGTCTTTTACGTGGAACTCGGGCCACGATCACACTTAGGGTGCTTGTCATCCGATCATTCAACGACTATGGTCTCACGCCGTAAAACAAAGGGAGAGCATCATTGCCTCGTAAGCCAAATTTTGCTCGTTATCTCCGCGACGCTCGGATCAAGCGTCGTTTGTCGGTTGCAGAAGTTGCAGAACAGGTTGGCGTCAGCACGGCCAGCATCTATTTCTGGGAGCGGGATCACTGTCGGCCGCGTGACGAAAACCTGTCCGCGCTGTGCAAGGTCCTGAAATTGCCGGTACGGGCGACCAGGGAGATGGCGGCCGGCTGATCCAGGCGAACGAACCGTCGGCGAGCGCAATGTGTGGGTTCGCCAGCCGTGCTTCGTCCAAGCGCCGTAGCGTAACGGTGCATTGCCGACAGTAGCTAAACCGATTGCGACAATCACCGCAGGGATGGGTCCGATGCGCCGGGCAAATTCACGGCGGTGGCGGTCGACCAGAATGCCGGCATGCGCAGGTGCGTTCCGGTCGATCCGCGTGTCAGCGGCTATTATATTGTGCTGCGCGCCCCGTTTGGCGCGACGTGGCGGCCTCGCAAGCGGGTTGCGATTATCATCCGGTCGACCCCCATTGTGGATGCCGCGGATCATTGCGCCGACGCCTGCGATGTGAAAGCTGAGAACGAGGGCGAACTGAATGCGGGTCAGAAAGACCGGATCGAAGGCCATCGTGGCGTGCCTTGTTCGGGATCAATCGCCGCCGAAGATCGCCTCCGGCAGCAGTGCCGAAACCACATAGTTCGGCACATCGACCACGTTGGAGATGCGCAGGTCGACGGCGACGCTGCAGATCACGTAGGCCTGCTGGCGGGTGAAGCCACGCTCCTGCAGCAGTTCCATCATGTTGAGCACCGCGTTGCGACAGGCGAGCGTGAGGTTCTCCGCCTCTATCTCGCCGCCCGCATTGATCGGCATCCCCATGACCCCGAGAAAGCGTTCCGGCGCGGCGTAGCGCGGATCGGCGAAGTAGGTGGTACGCGAGAACACCGGCGCGCTGAATTTCCGCCGGGTTGCGAGTCCCTTGTGGACCTTGAAGCGCACCACGGCGGTGGCACCCATCTCGACGGCGGTGACACAGACCTCGCCGTCGCCCTGCGCGAAGTGGGCGTCGCCGGTGGAAAACAGCGCCCCCTCCTTGAACACCGGCAGATAGAGCTTTGCGCCTTTGGTGAGTTGTTTGACATCAAAATTGCCGCCGTTCTCGCGCGGCGGCAGGGTGCGCAGGCCAGTCAGGCCACATGGACCCGCCGGCACCGCGCCAGTGGGATCGGGCGGCAGTGCGAAGCCGCCGGCGTCGATCACCCGCTGCTCGCGCGCAGTCCATGCCGTGAGCTGGTCCGCCGAGGGCGCGACCGCGGAAACCCCCATGAATGGCGCGCCGGGAACGCGCACGCCCGGTAACTGCTCTGAACTGGCCCAGCCGTCCTTGATCTGCCAGTGCACCAGGAAGGGCTCGGTCATCACGTCGCGCAGAAAGCCGAGCCCCGGCATGATCGCGCTGAAGGCGGTGGGTTGGGCGATGATGTCGGTGAACTCGATCTCCAGCATGTCGCCGGGCTGCGCGCCCTTGACGAACACGGGGCCGGTGAGCGGATGCACCGCGCCGGCATCCAGCGAGGCGAAATCGGCGACGGTGGTGGCCGGCGTGATCTGGCCGTCAAGCGCGTCGCGCGTATCCAGCGCGATTTCCTCGCCCTCGCCGATTTCCACCACCGGCGCGATGTCCGGGTGGTAGCGGTTGTGGCCGCAGTTCGGCTCGTCGCAGAGCCTCTTGCCTCGATCGATGTGGACCGTGTGCATGTCGGGTGCTCCGTGCGTGGTTCATGTTGGCAGGCAAGGCTGCCACGGTTGCGGTGGCTTTGTCAGCCGCTCTGACCGAAACGCGATGCTGCGCCTGGTCCTTCACATGCAGGGCTATTGGGGCGCCGGAACGCCTTCCCTGATCTTCCGTGAGAAATCAGGATCTGTGCTGCTCGCCTTGCCCCGAATGTGCGACCGGTCTCGCAGCGCCGCGAACGGCAGGCCGGAATCCAATCGGCCACGCTCATAAATGTAGTCCGGAACAAGGCCGGACAGCAGCATCCGGTAGTCCAATGCCAGGCCTGGCTGCAGCACGCTGATCATGCGAAAGATCTGAGTGGTGCAGTTGGTGGTCAGCGAATTGTAGAAGCGCGGCGTGCGCGCCAGATCATCCGCTTCCGCGACATATTCAAGCAAAAGCGCACGCGCTTCGGCAGGCGCGGCGCGCAGCCGGTAGATGCGAACATCCTCGCCACGCACATTGGTCCGCACACCCACCACATCGCGCTCGTCCGCGGCGATGAACGAAAGCTCGTAGGCACGAAAGAATCCAGCCAGCGCGGAATAGGATTCGGTCTTGTCCTTGCGGATCTCGATAGAGAACGCGAGGTGCTGACCGTCGGAGAACCCGAAGCTGAGGATGGTGTGGGCAATCGACTCACCGGACCAGTGGGACATGATCAGATCAAGACTCGTCAATGCGTTGAGATCGTAGCTGCGTGTCTCCCATCTCGGTTCGAAATCGGTATCGCTGCGCCAGAGAAAGTTGCGCACGTTATGCACGGTCAATCGGTCGCCCTCGACGGTCCCGCTTGCCGTTCGCGCCACGTCGTCTGCCCAGTCCAGGTCGTTGGATGGATGCAGCGCTACCCACCATCCGAAGACCGCCGCGAAACACACGGCGCATAGCGCGACAACACGCCACCGGCGCAGGACCAGACAGGTGGTCGCCACCAGGGCCAGGAGCAGCAGTCCACCGGCCAGGATGTCGCGCAGTGGCGGCGTCGGCGCGAGGCGAAACCAGATCGCCAACGCCCCCCACAGTCCGGCAAGCAGCATTGCCGCGCCGGCTGCGGCGATGCCCACCCATCGCAAGACGTGCCAGGCGATCAAGCGTTTCGGTCCCTAGGGTAAAGCCGGCGGCAGATGCCGGATCGAGGGAACGGGCGGCGTTGCCTTCCCCGCCACGGTCGTTGCGCCGATCGGCGAACAACCTCGCGGACAGGCCAGCTGCCACTGCGGCAGAAGAATGCGGCGTACCTCCGCCACCGTCTTTGGATTTGATTGCATGAAGGTCCGGACCAGACGACCAGTTCGGATTCGGCCTCGTCGATATGTGTGCTGCTGTATTGCACCACTCCATCGTTGCCGGTTTCGATCGGGCCGTCGCCCTGGACCGCGACGATCGAATTGGCCGTGACTGAGGCTGCGACTGGAATGCCGGCCAAGGCCGTGATCAACGGGCTGCCCGGCGTCATGCCGTAAACGCTGCCCAGCCGAACATCATCCGGATCGAGCCGCATGGCATCGCGATTGCCGGTCAGCGTTTCGGCCGCCAGCTTTGTCACCCTTAGCGGCAGCGTAACGAACCTCCCGATCAGTTGGGCCAGCGATCCGCCGCCGCCGTGCCGTCCCCTGGACACGACCGGGAATCCGGCTCGGGCGATAGGGTTCCACGGCAGCAAGCTGGGTCGGTAAATTCTCGAACAGATCGCCTTTGAAAAGGCCCGTCAGTTCGGCTTGCCAAATGTCCGGATTGCTCATCGCGAAGGCGAAGGCCGCGCTGGGTTCGTTCTCCAACGGCACCTGCTCGCCGGCAATCGCCACCGTGCGGTCCTCATTGCCCGCGAACAGCAGGAATTGGCCGTTGAACCGCCCGCTGGCGACGGCAGCCGGCGAAGCATCCAACCGCAGCAGCGTGGTGGCGGGGACCTTCATCTTGCGGGCGATCTGGAAGCCACGCGGGTCTCCGGTCACGATCAGATCGGCCGCGAGCGGTGCGCCGATGCCCGTGTCGCGATACCGGTTCTGCAGCCTCTCGATATACAACTCCGCCGCGGGAACGAAGCGGGTCCGATCGAAACGCGCCCGGCGCGGCGCATGCGGCTCGAAGCTGATCGAAAAAGTGCCGAATGGCAACGCGCACTCGCCGGCACGCAGATCGATGTGCACGCCGTCGGATGCAGCCGGGCCGCGCGCAAGGGCCAGGTGGAAAGTCCCGCGGCGGCGCGCAGCCGCGGATCGAACGGGTTCGGGCGATCCGCGGGCGCGTTCGGGAAAAGGAAGGCGTACGCATAGACGACGGTCGCGAGGATGTTCGACCTCACAACATTGTTGCCGATCCCCCCCGACAGACCCAGGTCCCGCCGCCGGAGCCGTCACGCGACGGCACCGGCGGGTCGGCGGGATCATGCCGCCTCGGCCAGCACCAGCCTGCGCCGTGGCACAGCCTCGACCGGCATGGCGGCATAGATATCCTTGACTGCCTCGGTGATCGTTACCCCCGCGAACCCGGGCAGCCAGTTCCGCCCGGTGCGTTCGAACAGGTGGGCGCCGCGCAAAACAAGGCGCCAGTCCGACGGCGGCATATAGAGCGCGGTGTCCCGCCGCTCGACGCGGTACAGCGACGCGGCCAGCAACCGGCCGACCTGACCGAACGAGTAGGGCTGCCCGTGACCAAACGGCGTGTGCTCCGAGTAGGCCCACATGCCGCTGCGATTCGGCACAATGACGAGCAGCCGACCGTCGTCCTTCAGCACGCGCCACGTCTCGCGCAGCAGGCGGCGCGCACTCTCCGCCGCCTCGAGCCCGTGCACCAGCAGAACGCGGTCGAAAATCAGGTCGGGAAACGGCAGGGCGTCCTCCTCGGCAGTGCAGGACAGGTTTGGCGAACCCGTCGGCCAGCGCGCCGCGCCCATCTGCGCCGGTGTCAATGCGATGCATCGCGCCGCCTGCTCCCGCCAGATCCGCAGATAGGGGGCCGCGTGGCCGATGCCGAGCACCGATTGGCCGCGCAGATCGGGCCATAGCAGGGACAGCCGCTCGCGCAGCAGCCTGGCCGCTACCGCCCCGCGGGCCGTGCCATAGAAATCCGCCGCAGCGTGTGCATCCGCAGCCATGACCCAAGCCTATAGCACGGCCGGCGGTTTTCCATGGCCCTCTGGCGATGCTAGACTGCCGCCCATGACAGTCACAGCACAACCGGTTCCCATCCTTTCCGACAACTATGCCTGGATGCTGCGCGACAGCGGATCCGGTGCGGTTGCCATCGTCGATCCGGCGGACGCCAAGCCGATCATAGCGGCATTGGAGAAGGCGGGCGGCCGTCTTGACCTGATCCTGCTGACACACCACCACGCCGACCACATCGCGGGTGTGGACGAGGTGCGTGCGCGGTTCGCGGGCGCGAAGGTGGTCGGAGCGGCGGCGGATGCGCACCGCCTGCCGAAGCTGGATCAGGCGGTGAAGGAAGGCGACACGGTTGCGTTCGGCAACGCGAGCGCGCGGGTGATCGACACGCCAGGCCACACGCGCGGCCAGATCAACTACTTCATCCCCGATGGCGAGATCCTGCTCTCCGGAGACACGCTGTTCAGCCTGGGCTGCGGGCGGTTGAGCGAAGGCACCCCGGGGGAGATGTTCGCCTCTCTGCGCAAGCTTGCGGCCTTGCCCGGCGACACGAAGGTGTGCTGCGGCCACGAATACACCGAGAGCAACGCGCGGTTCGCACTCAGCGTCGATCCCCACAACGCCGCGCTGAAGGCGCGCACCGAGCAGGCGCATCAGCAGCGCGCGGCTGGCCAACCGACGTTGCCTTCGATCATGTCCGATGAACTCGCCGCAAATCCGTTCCTCCGAGCGCCCGATGTTGCGACGTTTGCTGACCTGCGGGCGAAGAAGGACAAGTTCTGAGGGGAAATTACGCCAGTGAAACTGTGTTTCTCCCCGACCAGCCCGTATGTGCGCAAAGTGCGTGCCTGCGCCATCATGCGCGAGATTGACGGGCAGATCGAACTCGTGGCGACCGACGCGAACGCCTCGCTGCCGGAATTCGTGGCGATCAATCCGTTGTCGAAGGTGCCGGCACTGGTTACCGACGATGGTGTCGCGCTGTTCGACAGCCCGGTCATCTGTGAGTACCTCGACAGCGTCGGCGATGCGCTGCCGATGTTTCCCGCGCACGGAGCGGCACGCTGGCGGGCGCTGAAATTTCAGGCGATGGGCGACGGCATCCTCGATGCGTCTGTGCCGCGTCGTGGCGAGCTGCAGAAGCCGCAGGACGATGGGCGTGTCGCATGGATCGCACGTCAGAAGGCAGCGGTGGACCGCACGCTCGATGCGCTGGAGGCTGACCCGCCGCACCGGGCAGTCGATATTGGTTCGATCACGGTGGCCTGCGCGCTCGGCTATCTGGACTTTCGGTATGCAGCGCAAGCTTGGCGGCCGACGCATCCCAAGCTTGCCGCATGGTTCGAGGGATTCGCTCAGAATCCAGCCATTGCCAGCACGGTGCCGAAGGACGGTGGCTGATCGATCGGCAGAACCGCGCCGATACGCTGCCCACTCTGGTTGTGGACATTTCTCACGCGTGCCCAACGGCGATGAGTTTATCTTTTCCGCCTATGCGGACCACCGCCGCAAATAGGCGGAGCGCTTCCGCACCGCCGTGGTCGGCGAGATTGCCGCAATCGAACTCGTCTGCGAGCAGCTCCGCTTGCGCGGCGACGTTGGCGGCCGCGCGGTCCAACGCTTCATGTGCCAAGGCGAGTTGCAGTTCGTCGGGCAGGTTGTTCCAGTCGGGGAACATGACACAGGACCCTATGTTTTGACGTACTGGCGGCGGTGCGGTCGGAGGCCAGTATCGGCGCAGATATTTAACGGAACATGACAGGAACGTAGCCTGATCAGTCCAACCGCACCTGTACCGGCGGCAGTGGCGCGAAATCCACAGTCACACTCGCCGGTCCGGTCAGCCAGATCGGCGGGGTGACACTGCCGAGCATCACCACCTGTCCGGCCCGTAGGCCGCCGAACGCGGCCGCCACGGATGAACCGGCCAGCCATGCGAGACAGTTCAGTGGATGGCCCATCAGATCGGCCCCAACTCCTTCATCGCGCGTATGGCCATCCACGATAAGGCGGCCATGCAGCGTTGCAACGTCCAGGGAGTGCCAGCCCTGAATGCCCGGTTCGCCCAACACCGCGGCAGCATGGAACACCTGGTCCGCGATCAGCGTCGGCGTGCCGAACTCACCAAGTTCGCCGTAGCGGTTCTCGACGATCTCGATGCCGGCGACCAGGTCGCCGACCGCGGCGGCGGCCTGCTCCCGCGTGCAGGGACCGGGTGGAAGGTCGCGGACGAGACGCACGGCCAGTTCGCATTCCACACCGGGACGGAGATAGTCGGCGAAACGTACGGTGGCGCCGCTGCGATACAGATTGCCGGCGGCCATGAAGCCCGCGGCCGGACCGCTCAGGCCGAGGTATTCCTGCATCCGCCTGGCCGTCGCGCCGATCTTGAAGCCAGCGGGGGAGGCGGCGCCGGCGCGCTGAGCCAGTGCAAATTGAACCGCCGCACCCTCTGCTTCGGTGCGCGGGGCGATGGCCGCGGCGAGCGGGGCGATCTGCGTCCGGCGCAGGCGCGCCTCGTGCAGCGCATCGGCGGCCTTATCGGGTTGGTAGGTACTCACCGCCTCGCCAGTTCGTAAAGCGCGACCGCGGCAGCCGCGGATACATTCAGGCTCTCCATGGCGCCCTTCATGGCCAGACCGGCGATCACGTCGCAGGTCTCGCGAGTCAGACGGCGAAGCCCTTCCCCTTCGGCTCCGAGCACCAGTGCGATACGGCGGTCGGCCAAGGCCGGCCCGGCGAGTGCTTCGCCGCCGGCATCCAACCCGACGACCCAGAAGCCGGCTGCCTTCAACGCGATCAGCGTCCGGGTGATGTTCACTGCGCGCAGCAGGGGGATCGTCTCCAGAGCGCCGGATGCGGCCTTGGCCAGGGCCCCGGTCTCATCCGGCGCGTTGCGGTCCTGGGTGATCACCGCGGCAACGCCGAACGCGGCAGCCGATCGCAGGATGGCGCCAACGTTCCGCGGGTCGGTGACCTGATCGAGGACCAGCAGCGGGCCCGGTCTTTCGAGCGCGTGCTGCAGGCTGGGCGGAGCCAGCGGGTCGCCAAGCAGCGCCGCACCCTGGTGGGCGATATCGCGGCCGAGCAGATGATCGATCCGACCGCGGTCCACCTGTTCCGGAGCCAGCGGCCAGGGCGGTGGCAGGCGTTGTGTCAGGGTCTGCTGCGCCTCTTCGGTCAGCATGAGGTGGCGGAGGCGGCGGGACGGATTGGCAAGCGCCGCGGCGACGGCATGCAGGCCATAGAGCCAGACGGCGCCACGGGGGGTGTCCGGGGTATGGCGGGGCCCTTGGTCGCGCTGACGGTCTGAACGGTGGAAATCGTTGCGCGGCCGGTCTCGGTGCTGGTTCTCCTGGTTGGGGCGGGTCTGGAAGGGTTTGCCTTGGGGCCGAGTGCCTCGGTGGTCCGGCTGGCCGTCCGGGCGCGGGCCTTGCGGACGGGCGTATTGCGCGTTGGCGCCCTGGCTCTGGCCGGGGGCAGCGTGGTCGCGTCGCTGCTGACGGTCGTTCGACTGACCATGGGGTGCGTGGTGCCGGGAGGGGCCGCCAACGCCTCCGCCGGATGGCGGTCGGCCGGAGCCGCCGTGGCGGTTGGGGTGGGGAGGTTTCATTGGCCGACGGTATAGACCGCGCCGGAGCGGTTGGACAGGCGGAGGCCGGCATGGCGTTGGTTTTTGGGGGCGGCGGTTTTGTCTCATGGTTCGGCGATAGGAGACGATGTGGCATGCGGTAAGACGGCTCGTGGATGACAGGCCGGTGCCGGTGGCGAGGTCCGATATTTTTACGCGGAGGGCGGCGGAGAACCGCGAAGGGCCGCGGAGAAGAAATCATTTGGTCACCGCATGTCCGCTTTGAGTTCTCCGCGGCGCTCCGCGGTTCTTCGCGTTGAAACTTGCAGGTTTCGGTAACGGCCGAATACCGCGCCTGTTGGGTTCAACTGATTGGATTGCAGCTCCCGTCACGGCGGTGCCACGCGAGCTTTAAGCGGTTCCCGCCGGCTCTGGTCGGCGTCGCGGTGGACGTGGTAGTTAGTATAAATAATGTCAAGAGATATACCTGATAACGCACTGTCATGAAAGCGAGAACGTCTGGGGCTATTGCGCCGTTGAGTCCACTGGCTGCTCCGATCACTCGGCGTTTTCATCGTCGAACATCGGCTTCAAGTCACGCCCGCCGTACAGGACACGGTCGATCGTGACGGTCATCTCGGTGATATGAAAGGCGATCGTCACGCGGCGGCGGAAGGCAGTCGTCCGCAGACCGGGCCGCAAGTCGTCGCGGCGTCTGCCGCGATCGGGAAAATTCACCAGACCAAGACAATGGGCGACGATGCGATCGGTGTAGCGCTGCGCCCGTGCGGTGCCGGAATCAGCCGCGATGTAGTCGTAGAGTTGGAAGAGGTCCGCCTGCGCTTCTGGAGCGAAGACGACCTCACGTGACACGGCCGGGTTTTTTCAGACGCCTGGCGTGGTGCGCGCGGAGTGCGGCCGCGACTTCGTTGGCGGGAATGCCGCGCCCTGGATCGGCCTGCATGGCGTCATAGACCGGAACAACCTCCTCGTGCAGCCAGCGTTCGATCGCGGCATCCCGCTCTTGCAGCGCGCGCAGGCCGGCGCGCACCACCTCGCTGGCGGAGGCATAGGCACCGGTCTCGACAAGGGAGTCGATGTAGCTTGCCTGGGCGGGCGGCAGGCTGACGGTGCGCTTTTCAACTGTGGGCATGGGTGCGATCCTCCATGCGAGAGAGCTTAGCAGATGGTATGAGGGTTTCATACCGGTCTGTCTGCTTCGGGAATGGCCTGTCATCGATAGCCCGCCCGCATCGGCTCACTCGGTGGCGGCTTGCGTCGGCGCGTAGGCTTGTTCGACCCGCTCGGGATCATTGGCGATCGCGTGGAGATAACTGCGCGCCGTGGTATCGGGCTCGCGGCGGCCGATCTCCCAGTTCCGCAGCGTCTCCACCTCCAGTCCGAACCGGGTGACGAATTGCTCACGGCTGGGGCCGAGCCTGTGGCGCAGTGCGCGCACATCGATCGACCGTGGCGGCTGCATGCAGCTTGCAGCCTATTGCGTCGCAGAGAGAGATGGCCGCTATCGTCTGGGATAGCGGAGCAAGGTGGAGACGCCGAAAATGGCAAGAAGGATAGTAACAAATGAGAAAATGCGTCGGGATAGAAACTATGTGCTAAGCCCTGGTAAGAACGACTATTGGTGCGATTTTCGCCGACCTAGATTGCAAGAAGTTGGAAGAGAGGTTTGGAGACAAGTTTTTCATTATAATTCGTGGGCACTCTGATCCGGGTGACGATTATTTCGTGGTCCCGTATGAGAAGATCAAGTTTGCCTTTAGGAAAGATGCCTTCTATCCAAAGTACAACAAATGGGTGGGTACCATTAACGATAAGGAGCTTAACATCCATCGCAGTGGCGAGAAGATTGACTTGAGTGAGTACTACGCAAATAGGACGTTGCTCAAAGAGGCAGCTGGGAGGTCCGAAACGAGGATCGTTCCGCCGACCAAGATGAGTGTGATGAAGTTCGGTGGTGGAGGTGAGCAGGAAGCTCATCGCCGCATGAAGCAATTCATCGCCAACAATCCTTCGCTTATTGGCCTTCCCCGAGCGCCCGGTCGGAAGAAGAGTATCCTTTCTGGTCCGGAGATCGGGCCGACATACTTTTCAGATTGGCTAATGAGAGCGTAGTGATCGTGGAGATAAAGCCAAGTGGCTCACCTGACGCTGACATTTATCGAGGGCTTCACCAATGCATCAAGTACGAGGCGCTTATCCGAGCAGAGCAAATTCTTGATGGTGAGAAGCCCGACGGGACAGCCATCCTCGTCGTTGGGCGACCCATTCCGCATGTCGTGGCAGATCATGCTCGCCGCCTCAAGGTGCGGCTTATTGCTGATGTCAAGGTGAAATAGCTCAATCAGCGGCAACTCCGTTCGTAGATCGCTACGAACCGGATGTCGCCGCTTATGTCACTCGGTGTTCCTGTATGCTGCCCAGCATCGCTGCCCCTTCCACCCCCGCCCCGCCGCCGCCTATACCCTCCCCATGGCGCGCTTCCTCAAGATGCACGGCTGCGGCAACGACTTCGTCGTGTTCGACGAACGCGCCGGCCCGCTCGGCCTGACCCCGCAACGTGCCGCCGCGATCGCCGACCGGCACACGGGCGTGGGCTGCGACCAGTTCATCGCCATCGAGCCGCCACCGGCGAACTCGAACGCCGATGCCTTCATGCGCATACGCAACCCCGACGGCGACGAGGCCGGGGCCTGTGGCAACGCCACCCGCTGCGTCGTCGATCTGCTGGCGCGCGAGACCGGGCGGCGCACTCAGGTCATTCGCACCACCGCTGGCAACCTGCCTGCGGAGGCACTCCCGGACGGCCGGGTGCGCGTCGATATGGGGGCGGCGCGGCTCGACTGGCTCGACATTCCGCTGGCGCGACCAATGGACACGCTGCACCTTGACCTCGCGGCGGGACCTGTGGCCGATCCGGCGGCAGCCAGCATGGGCAACCCCCACGCGACGTTCTTCGTGGCGGATCTCGCGCGCGTGTCGGCCGCTGAGCTAGGGCCACGCCTGGAGCACGATCCCCTGTTCCCCGATCGCGCCAACATCGGCTTCGCCCAGGTCCTGACACCGGACCGCATCCGGCTGCGCGTGTGGGAGCGCGGCGCGGGCCTGACGCGTGCCTGCGGTTCCGGCGCCTGCGCCGCACTGGTGAACGCGCACCGGCGCGGGCTGACCAGCCGGCGGGCCACTGTCGTGGTGGATGGCGGCGAACTGGAGATTGAGTGGCGCGCGGACGACCACGTGCTGATGACCGGCCCGGTGGCGACCGCGTTCACCGGCGAGATCGATCTCGCCGCCTATCCGGCATGACCGTTGAAATCCTCACCTTTGGCTGCCGGCTGAATGCCTACGAGAGCGAGGTCATCCGCGACCATGCGGCCGGTTTGTCCGATACGGTGATCATCAACACCTGCGCCGTGACGGCCGAGGCGGAACGGCAGGCGCGGCAGGCGATCCGACGTGCGGTGCGCGAGCGGCCGGGAGCGCGGATCGTCGTCACCGGCTGCGCGGCGCAGATCGACCCGCAAACATGGCGCGACCTACCGGGCGTGGACCGCGTGCTTGGCAATGAGAACAAGCTCCGCCCGGAAAGCTGGGCGCCGGACGCGCCGGACGCGGTCTCCGACATCATGGCGGCGCGCGAGACGGCGGCGCATCTGGTCACGGAATTCGCCGGACGGGCGCGCGCCTTCGTGCAGGTGCAACAGGGTTGCGACCACCGCTGCTCGTTCTGCATCATCCCGTTCGGCCGTGGCCCCAGCCGCAGTGTTCCGGTCGGCGTCGTGGTGGCACAGGTGCGCGCCCTGGTGCAGGCGGGCTATCAGGAGGTTGTGCTGACCGGGGTCGATATCGCCTCCTATGGGCCTGATCTGCCGGGGGCCCCGACACTCGGGCAGCTTGTCCGGCGGCTGCTGGCGCTGGTTCCGGAACTGAAGCGGTTGCGGCTGTCCTCGATCGATCCGGCAACGATCGACGATGCACTGTGGCGGATGATCGGCGAGCAAGAGCGGCTGATGCCGCATCTGCACCTGTCGCTGCAGGCGGCCAGCGACCTGATCCTGAAGCGGATGAAGCGCCGACATCTGCGCGTCGATGCCGCGGCGGCAATTGCGCGGGCGCGGACGCTGCGGCCCGGCATCGCGATCGGCGCGGACCTGATCGCGGGTTTCCCGACAGAGAGCGAGGCGCTGTTCGCGGAAACCCTGGATTTCGTGACCGACGCCGACCTGCCGTTCCTGCACGTGTTTCCCTACAGCGAACGCCCCGGCACGCCGGCGGCACGCATGCCGGCCGTGCCGCCCACGCTTCGACGCGAGCGGGCGGCACGGCTCCGGGACGCGGGGAAGCTCGCGGCGCGCCGGTTCCTCGCCACGCAGATCGGCCAGACGATTTCGCTGCTGACGGAGACCGCCTCGGCAGGGCACTCCGAACATTTCGCCCCGGTTAGGCTGACCACGCCGTCGAAACCGGGAATGCTGCTGTCCGCGCGCGTCGTGGGCGTGGCGGGCGACGCGCTGATGACGGAAGCGGCCTGATGGCGCTCGGCTTCTTCTCACGCCTGAAGGAAGGCCTGTCGCGCAGCACGCAGAAACTGACCGAGGGAATTGCCGCCGTCTTCAAGAAGCGCCGGCTCGACGACGCCGCGCTCGAAGAGCTGGAAGAACTTCTGATCGCGGCCGACCTCGGCACCGAGGTGGCGCGGCGGGTGATCGACAACTTCCGTCGCACGCGCTTCGGCAAGGAGATCACCGATGAGGAGATCAAACAGACCCTCGCCGAGGAGATTTCTGCCATTCTGCTGCCCGTCGCGCAGCCGCTGCGGCTCGATGCGGCGAAGAAGCCGCACGTCGTCCTGGTGGTCGGCGTCAACGGCACCGGCAAGACGACGACGATCGGCAAGCTCGCGCAGAGCTACCGCCAGCAGGGACTGCGTCCGGTTCTGGTGGCTGGCGACACGTTCCGCGCCGCAGCGGTGGAGCAGTTGCAGATCTGGGGCGAGCGCGCGGGTGTTCCCGTGATCGCCGGTGGTGCGAACGCCGATTCCGCGGGGCTGTCGTTCGATGCGCTGACGCGAGCGAAGGCGGACGGCGCCGATGTGCTGCTGATCGACACCGCGGGGCGGCTGCACAACAAGGCCGCGCTTATGGATGAGCTTCGAAAAATCATCCGCGTGCTGCGCAAGCAGGACGAGACCGCGCCGCATTCGGTGCTGCTGGTGCTGGATGCGACGACGGGACAGAACGCCATCCAGCAGGTACGCGTCTTCAAGGAGATGGTCGATGTCACCGGCCTGGTGGTGACCAAGCTCGACGGCAGCGCGCGCGGCGGGATCGTCGTGGCGTTGGCCGAGACGTTCGGCTTACCGGTGCACGCGGTCGGCGTCGGCGAGAAGGCCAGCGATCTGCGGCCATTCGATGCCGGCGATTTCGCGCGCGGACTGGTGGGTGCCTGAGCGTTGGTTCACGACGCCGTGATGGGAGCAAGCTTTATCGCGCGGCAGTGCGCCACCAATTCACGATGCATTCGGCAACGGTAGGGGGATTCTCATGCACAAGCACCAGACCAGCAATGACCTTCAGTCCAACACCAAGGCCGTCGCGATCGAGTTGTTGAACGCGCGGCTGGCCGACACCATCGACCTCGCGTTGCTCACCAAGCAGGCTCATTGGAACCTGAAGGGTCCTCAATTTATCGCGATCCATGAGATGCTGGACGGCTTTCGGACCGAGATCGACGGACACGCCGACACAATGGCCGAGCGTGTCGTCCAACTTGGCGGCACCGCGCTTGGAACGACGCAGGTCATTGCCAAAGGCACCACCCTCACGCCCTATCCGACGGACATCTACGCCATCAAGGACCACCTGACGGCTCTAATCGAGCGCTACAGCAAGGTTGCCAACGCGATCCGCAAGGCAATCGATGCTGCGGCCGAGGCTGGTGATGCCGACACAGCCGACATCTTTACCGGTGCGTCGCGCGGGCTCGACAAGGCGCTGTGGTTCCTGGAGGCGCACGTCCAGGAGCCGAACTGAGCCAATCAGTGGCCTCCCGTTCCCGGCGGTTGTCGGCATCGGTGTGATGTAGCTCACCGACAATTTAGCCAGCGCGGTCAACGTTCCCGCCTGCCCGCCAGACCATTTCGGCGGCAGGAGCAACTCATATGGATAGCGTTCCGACCGAACCGGGCGGATCAGGCGGTCTGCGGGTAGGGCTCTCCCCCACACTCGCCGGCGATACCGACGCCGTCCTGAAGATCATCAAGGAACAGCGCATACTGGGCTCGCTGGCCGAGCACGACCTGCTGGCCCTGGTGCGCCAAACGCCAGTGCGGGCGCTCCCGAAGAATTGGGTGCTGTTCCGCAGCGGCGACGAAGGTCGCTCGGTGGTTCTCATTCTGGAAGGCTACATCAAGCTCTCCACAATGGCTGCGAATGGGCGCGAGGTGGTGCTGGAGATTGCCGGCCCCGGCACGATCTTTGGCGAACTTGCAGTGCTGAACGGCTCGCCGCGGCGAGCGGACGCCACGACCCTGACCGCCTGCAGCGTGATGGCGATTGATGGCACTCTGTTCCGGCGACTGGTCGGCCGCTCGCCTGAGGCGATGTTCGCGGCCATACGCCTGCTCAGCGAGCGTCTGTCCGCGATCACCGAGCAGGGCATGGACGCCGTGTCGCTACCGGCGCCCGTACGGCTGGCCAAGGCGCTGCTGCATCTGGCGGGTCTGCATTCCCAACGTGTCGATGGCTGCCTGCATATCGGCTTCAGGCTGTCGCAGCGCGAACTGGGGGCGATGACCGGCCTGATTCGCGAGAGCATCAACAAGCACCTGAACGCGTGGCGGACGGCAGGCTGGGTCGAGCTTGCGGGTGGATCCGTGACATTGTGCGACGTTCGCGCGCTCGAGGACTTCGTACGCGACAGCGAGGGGCAGTAGCGCCACCCACGGGCCAGCAAAGAATGCGAAGGCGGAGTGCATGGACTCACTTCGCCGACGCTTGGTCGGCGGCACTGTCCGGCCTGTCAGCCCGGCCAATGCACGCAATCCCGGAAGGCCCGGCTGGGACGCAATCCACAACCCAGACCGGCTCCGTCACGGACGGAGCGCACGAAGGAGACCGGACAATGAAGAAGACGATCTTTGCCGTACTTGCCGCTCTGGGCATCTCGCTGGCAACGGGCGCTCTCGCTCCCGCCGCGAATGCCTATACGTACCTGTTCCCGCCCGCTCAGAACGGAGGGGGCAACAGCTGATGATGGCGGCGCCGGCCGCTAGCGTCGGTCGGCAGGCCGATGGAGGCCGCGATGATCGGGACAATTCTGACCATTTTGACTGCCCTGGTCGTCGCGGTCCTCGGCTGCGCCTGGGTGGGGCCGAACACTGCTGACAGGATCGGCGGATCGACCAGACAGCATCGGACGTGATGGAACAGGGCGGTGCGCAAGCCTGTTTCCACGTCCGCTGAGCGGGTCGTCGCGGCAGCGGCAGGAGCCAGGTCTGCAGGGCAACTTGTTCGCACGGGGCACTCTCTAATTCTGCACTCCTATCATCGATTGAGCCGTTATCATCTCGGCGGCCTTTTGGATGGGCTGGGGTCGTCCGAACAGGTAGCCTTGCGCTGAAGAGCATCCGACGTCACGGACGAGATTGAGCTGCTCATTCGTTTCCACACCCTCCGCCGTCGTTGTCATCCCGAGCCTTGCGGCCAGGCTGACGACCGAACTGACAATGGCCGCGCAATCGTCCCGCGTTGCCATCTCGCTGATGAACAAGCGATCGATCTTGATCTTGTCGAAAGGGAAGCTCCGCAGGTAGCTGAGCGACGAGTAACCGGTCCCAAAATCGTCCAGTGCAATGCTCAGGCCGAGGTCGTGCAGTCGAACCAGAAGCGCAATCGTCATCGTGCTGTTCTTCAGGAGCGCCGATTCCGTGATTTCGATTTCCAGCCTTGCCGGATCCAACCCAGACACTGACAGCGCGGATCTGATGATTCCGATAATTCCGTCGTCCTCAAGCTGGATGGGTGAAAGATTGACAGCGACCTTCACGTCGCCAAGGTACCGTACCGCATCAACGCATGCCTTCTGAAAGATCCACGCACCGATTGGCTTTATGATGCCCAGCTCCTCGGCCAATGGGATGAACTGCCCTGGCAACACCACCCCGCGGGTTGGATGGTTCCAACGCAATAGAGCTTCGAATCCGCAGAGCTGATCGCTTTGCAGATCATGGATAGGCTGGTAATGGATCTCGAATTGTTCCCGTTCCAACGCGACGCGCAGATCAGCTTCACTTGTAAGCCGCGCATGCGAGGTTGGCCTCCATATCGGCCTCAAAGATGCAATATGACCTCCCTCCCTTTGCCTTGGCTTGGTATAGCGCCATATCGGCGTTCTTGAGGAGAGTATCGCCATCCGTCTCGCTGCCGCTTGCGATGGCGATACCAATGCTGACACCCACATGCACGGGGCGCTGGCCGAGTTGATAGGGCGCACCAATTGTATCAATCACGCGTTGAGCAAGTGCCATCGCCGCCGCCGGCAACTCGGGCGAAAGGTAGAGGATTGCAAACTCATCTCCTCCAAGTCGGGCGACGATATCGGAATCACGAACGCAGGCCCGCAGCCGTCGCGCGACGGACTCAAGAAGAGTGTCACCCGCGGGGTGTCCGAGGGTATCGTTCACGTATTTGAACTTGTCCAGGTCGAGGTACAGCAGCGCCAAGCGTCCGCCATCGTTGGTCAAATGGCCCAGCACTTCATCCATGCGATCGTGAAACAATGCTCGATTTGGCAATTGCGTAAGAGTATCGTGGTGGGCCAGGAAACGGATGCGGCCCTCGGTACGCTGCTGCTCAGTAACGTCCTCATAGGTTGCGACCCAGCCACCATCGGACAAGGGGCACTGGGAAACGGCCAGCGCAAGATGATCGTCGTCGATGGTAACGAACAGCCCCGACCGTTGCGACGCTGCGAGATCCTCCTGGTTCCGGTAGATCTTCCGCACCGCGTCGGGACTCAGGCCACCGCCACTCTCGATAGAGTGGAACAGTGCAGCCGTTGTGATACCTGGAGACGGTTGGGTCGCGGTTATTCGGAATATATCGAGGAATTGGTTGTTGCACACGATCAGTCTGCGTTCGGAGTCGACCATCAGGAGTCCTTGGGACATGTTGTTCAAGGCCGCCGTGAACAGCATGTTCTGGGTACGCAAAGCGAAATCGCGCTCCATGAGTGCCACATTCTGTGACTGCACTTCTGCAATCGCCTGACTGACTCGCTCATTCGCAACCGCCAGGCTCGACAGCGCTTCCTTGAGTGCTGTGATGTCGGTGCGGATACCAACTGTACCGCCGCTTGAAGTGTGACGCTCCGTGATCAGCACCCACCTGCCGTCTGGCAGCAGTCGCTCAAGCGAGCCGTGATTGCCGCGATGCCACTCGACCGTATCACGAACGAACCGTTCGATATCGTTGCCGGCCTGCGGGTACTGGCCGATCGCTGCGCCTGCCCGGATGATATCTTCGAATACTGCGCCGGCTTTGATGTATGGGGCGCTGATCGAGTACATTTCGCGGTATCGCTCATTGCAGGTGATCAGACGATCCTGCTCGTCCCACATGACAAAGCCGTCCGACATCGACTCGATGGCGCTGTCCAGCATGTTGCGGGATTTCATGCGCTCGATCTCGACGCGCTCGCGTTCGCGCATTGCCGCATAGAGTGCGACTGCAAGTGCCAGGAGAAGCACCCCTGCAACCGCGACAACAATAAGCAGACGGTTACGGTCACGGACCCAGTCCGCCATAGCAGTCGACAAAGCGAGGGTCAGGGTGACCTGGACGTCCGGGTATAGCGTGTGCCGCGAAATTGCGACGGTGGCAGTGCGCATGATCTTGGGCGGGACGAAGAATGGGATGTTGTCTGCGCCCAGATTGATGATGGCCGGCACGAGCGGTTTGCCGATCTTCAACTCATCGTGCGGCAAGCTGGCGAGGAGCAGGCCGTCGGGCCGCTCGATGTAGATGCGCAGGCCCGGAATCTCGCCTACGGGGGCGAGAAGCGTGGTAATGAATGAAACCGGCACTTCGGCAACCGCTTGCAGTTCCCCGACGCCTGGCAGGGTGATCGGCCGCGCGAGCAGCCAGGACCAGTCTCCCGTGAGCGGGTTTCGCTCCGGCCCCCCGACCCCTACCGCCCCTGGGTGTGGCACTCGGTTTGGTGGCGAGATTCTCGGAGGCGGCTGGTTCCTCGGTCGCGGCCGGGCGGCCGCCCAGAGAGTTCCGTCCGGCCGGATCAGCAGCAGGTCGCGGAAGGCAAAGGTCGCAAAGTTGAACGACCGCAGCAACCGCGTCGCCGCCGGTTGATCGATCTCGCCGTTTTGGCTCGCGACGGTCGCGAACAGGGCCGGCAGGCTGGCCAACGCGCCATCCACCTGGAGGAGTTGACGGTTGATGGTGTTCTCGACCACCAGGGCGGCGTTCTGCAGCGTCGTGTCGACAGCGTGAAGCGCTGTCTGTCGCGTCCGTTCCAGCAGAAGTGTGCTGCCGCCGATCAGCGTTGCAAGTATGAGGCCTGCCCCGAGTACGATGGCCAGCCGCATGCTTCGTGCGGACATGGTCCAGTGCGCCACGGTTGAATTATAATGACCAAATTCCGCTGTACTCATTTCCCTATAACGGTCCTATAACGATAGTGTGGCCGGGCAGACTGCTGCAACGGTCTCTGGCCCACTATCGGGCAGTAGGCTTCAGCGTGACAGATCGCATCCGGATCGACGGATCGCACGCTATGAAGCCGCTGCGTCCAACGCTACCTGCTTGTGTCCAGGGCTCGGTCGGGCGTCGTTGTGGCAAATTACAGAGCCGGTGTCCCTGTGAAGTGAGGCACATCGACACGGATCGTGAGCCTGAAGCCACGCTAAAGCCGACGGTTGAATGAGAAGCGACCATGGCGCTTGAAAGCTGGCTGAACACCGGTTTCTCTTTGACATGTGCGCGGAGTGGTTGTCGAGGACAATTTGATGCTTATATGGGATAAGTGTATCGAGCCAGAGCAGCCGAGGCCCGTGCCGCTGCGGTTCGGAACACGCGACACCACATTACCACAGTAAAGTCTGGCCGTGGTCGTTCAGTTCGGGCATGAGTTGGAGTGTTGAGTGCGCTGCCTCAATCCAGGCATTCCTGTTCCGACAGTGCCAGCCGGCACACCATCATCCGTAGATCGAGCCACTTGCGACAGGTCGCGCAGGCGGACCCATCGACATCACCGGTCGAACCGGCATTCACAGGGCTCCTCGCTCGGCCAGCGGGCAACGATCATGGCGCATTAGAAAAGGCCCTCCATTCCTCATGGCACCCTTTCGAACTGCTGACTATTTTGCGACCTCGTCAGAGGACATCGTTGTCCGCCGTCCATCGGCGGCAGACATTGCGGGGCTTGCTCTGATCTTCTCGGAGATGCAATGCCACTATGGTCGACCGGTATCCGATGTCGCGGCACAGGCAGCGGCGACTTTGGCTTGCAGGCCGCCTGCGCACACGTTCGATCCGCACATCCTGGTTGCCGTGGGGGGCGAGGGGATCGTTGGTTCCGTGGTCATGAATGTGACCTTCCCGGCATTCGAATTGACGCGCTCGCTCTATATTCGTGATCTTTACGTGACGAAGCCGATGCGACGGCACGGTATTGGACGTGCGCTTGTCAAGGCGGCGGCCCGCCTCGCTCTCAGCGAAGGGTTCTCGGCACTGGAGTGGACGACGGATTCCGAAAACCTCGCAGCACGCGCGATGTACGAATTGAGCGGAGCAAGATCGTTGAGTTGAATCTACTACCGCCTGTTCGACGCCGCACTGAAATGTGCCGCGGACTGAAAATTCTTCAACCCGGGATTGCGAGGACGAGCCGGCGGCTCAGTCTGGCTTTGCCTTGATGCCAAGCGCTGGCGCCAATTCTCGATTCCAAGCGTCAACGCAATCCGTGCCACAGCGCTGTATCCAGCCCGGCAACACCGACTCGACCAACATCCGTTTCCGCGTGGCCTCGTCCTGCGCGGTGACCGGGACCAACACCATGCGGCCAGGACTATGTTCGCCGCTGCAATCGGGAGCGCCAATGTCGCACGCCAGACCAGCCGCGGTTTCGCGATCCGCGGCATCCCAGATCTCGCGTTCCAGGCCGGCTATCGCCTCCTTCAGTGTGGTGCGGAGGTCGGTGGGCAACGCCTCCCACACCGCGGCATTTGCACCAAAGAACGACAGGCCCCAGCTTATCGCCATCGGATAAATGTACGACGTGACATTGGGCAGGCCGATTTCATTGCCGCTCAATGTTCCAGTGATGGCACAGTCGACGACGCCGGTCCGGATCGAATTGACAATCTCGGCGAACGGGGTGAGCACCGGTATCGCCCCCAATGCAGCCATCATCTCCGATTGCCCAACCGACGAGGTGCGGATGCGGCGACCGACGAGGTCGCTCAGGCCGGTGAATGGCCTTGCGCAAAAGATGACCTGCGCCGGGTAGGCATAGACCGCGAGCAGTTCGATGCCGAATTTTGTCCGGAGCATCTGCTGCAGATGTGAGCGATATAGTGCCACTGTCTTCCGCAACGCCTGCATGTCGGGATTGAGCGCCGGTAGATCGACGGCATTGAGTTCGGGCTCGTCTCCCGATACGACGGCGAGCAGTGCGGTTCCAAATGGAACGATACCCAGTCGCATCAGTTGCAGCATTTCCTGACCTGGCAGGCCGCTGCGGTCGAATGCATGGATCTCCGCCTTGATGCTTCCGTTCGACAGTGTCTCGATCTGATGTTCCCAGAACGGCTTCTCCAGCCGCTCATACTGGCTGACGCCCGCCAGGCCGCCGACGACCTTCAACTCGACCGGTTCGTTGGCCCGGGCGACACAGACGGACAGCAGGAGCCCCATCGCCACCACGCCTGCCGCGTTCAGCCAACGAGCGGCACGGCGGTCGAATCTGTCACGAAACGGACGCCTGCTCACGTAGTTCCTCATTCGATAAATCGCCTTATACGCCTTTGCGAGCCTGCCAAGGCAGGGATACCACTCGTTGAATGCGCGAGTTTCATCCGCTAGGCGAACATTAGGCTATTTAATTTGGCTGGTCGATGCTATTTTTCGCCGCAAATCCGGGACGTAACCCATCCGTGGCCGTTGGGGCGCACGGCAGATCTGCGTTCGATAGGCACCTTTGCGACAGTCATTGGACAAGGTTGCGGGAAGATGACCGCGGTAGTGACAGGCTATCGGCCGACCAAGCTGATCGGGATCGGCTGCCTGTTCGTCACTGCGCTCGGCTGGGGGCTCAATTGGCCCGCGACGAAGTTGTTGCTGGCGCAATGCCCGCCACTCACGGCACGTGGAATTTCCGGCATCGTGGCCAGCCTCGCCCTGGCTGGACTGGCGGCCTCGCGTGGCGAGATGTTGACGGTAGCGCATCACCTGTGGTGGCGGCTCATTTGGTCGGCACTGCTGAACGTGAGCGCCTGGATGGGACTGACAACGCTGTCGCTGCTCTGGCTCAACGCCGGCGAAGCGGCAACACTTGCTTATACGATGCCTGTTTGGACAGCTTTGCTTGCTTGGCCCATTCTGGGTGAACAGCTTGTGCCGCGGCGGCTAGGCGCGCTTCTGCTGGGCATTTGCGGCATTGGTGTGCTGGTTGGGGGAAATGGCCTCCATATCGATATGGCCAAACTGCCGGGCGTGGTGATCGTGCTGACGGCGGCGATATTGTTCGCACTCGGTACGGTACTTTCCAAGCGCTGGCCGATCGGCCTTTCACCCATTGCGGCGACCGCATGGCAGGTTGGAATCGGATGCATACCGCTGTTGGGGGCGAGTGCCATCCTGGAGCGCCCGCATTTGTTGGACATGCCCTGGTTCGGCTGGGCAGCACTGTCCTATACTGCGGTCGTTTCCCTTGGGATCTGCTATCTGACCTGGTTCGCGGCCTTGCGGCGCGTTGAGGCGGGCACGGCGGCGATCGGTATGCTGCTCACGCCGATTGTCGGCGTCATGGCTTCGGCAATCTCGCTCGGCGAGCCGCTTCTGTTTCCACAAATCGCATCGCTCGTCCTGGTTATAGCCGGTGTAAGTCTCGCAGTGCGACAGGCATGACACCAGCGGGTTAAAAGTGGCATGGACGCCAACGTCGAGCGATGCGCCTGTTGAAAGGACGCGCGGTTTGGATTTCCAGCGCGTGCTCGCGCGATGGGGCTTTGTTCTTTCCAAGAAATGGGATATCACCTGCCTAGATAGTGCTGCGGGCATGCTTCGCTCTGTGTGATGGCAGCCTGATTGATCGAGAGACCTCAACAGATGCTTTTTTCCGTTATTCGACATGACAAGCCGAACTGCATCGGTCTGCGGCAGTCGGAGCGACCAAGACACCTCGTTTATCTTGAAGCGGTCATGAGCTGTATCGCGTCAGGTGGCGCGCTGTTGGATGAGAATGGTCAGCAGGACGGTTCAGTGCTGATTATCGACGTGGCTGACCGTGCGGCCGCGGAAGAGTTTGCGGCGAGAGATCCTTACGTCGCGGCCGGTCTGTTCGCGAGCACGTATATCGGCGCCTTTCGACCGGTCTTCCTGGATGGCCGACGAATTTAGCGTTCATGCAATCGGTTGATCCGTGATCTGCTGACGACTGCGGCCGGCGACACGGCCGCTTGTGCCACGCCTCAGGCTCGTTCCGGGATCACCCGCTTGACCGTACGGACAAGCGCTGCCGGATCGAGCAGCGCCGGGCACATCGCCCAACGGCGCAGCGGCTCGTTGGCGATGCGCACGGTGCCGATATGCTGTTCCAGGTCGGCGTCCTGGGTCGGATCGGAATCGACAAATCCCAGGCGGTGGCGGAGGAGTTCGATGTCGCTCCTCTTGCCGGTGAGGAAGAGCCAGCCTGGCCCGACGCCATAGGTCCTGGCGTAGGCAGCCAGCACCTCCGGCGTGTCATGCTCGGGTTGCAGCGTGATCGAAACCATGAAGATGTCCGTGCCGACGCGGGGGGCGAGCAGTTCCTGCACGCGGACAAGATTCTCGGTCATCAGCGGGCAAACCGCGTCACACTCGGTGAAGAAGAAGTTGATGAGCAAGATCTTCCCCTTCATCACGTCGGCATAGAACCGCAACGTCCGCCCATCCTGCGTCGTCACCTCGACATTGGTGAACCACTCGGCGCCAACCTGACTTCGTGCCTTGCCCGACGATGCAACGGCGAACGGTCCAAGAGCGATCGCGGCAGTCCCAACGAGCAGATTTCGCCTGTTCATGTGATCTGTTCCCAGAGATCTGGCTGGAGTGGCGCTTTGGGGCGCCACTCCAGTTCCCTCATACCGGCGGCGGTGTCGTGCCGATATCGAAGCGGATCATCATCGCATGATCCTCATGCACGACATTGTGGCAGTGCATCACGTAGCGCCCTTGCATATCGCGGAAACGGAGGAACACCTTGGTTTCGCTGCTGTCTTCCAGCGGAATCACGTCCCTGCGCGCGTAGAGGATGCCGCCATTGACCTGACCTGTGTTTTGCGTGATGGGCGCGCCGTTGTGCGTTAGTGGGCGCGCCTCTTCGAAGTGTGCATGGATAGGATGGCTCCAGCCACCTCCGCCATTTTGGAGAATCCAGACCTCTTCGCCCTCCAGCGCAGGATTGGCGTTGATAACGTCTTCGTCAAAGAACTTTCCATTGACCTGCCATGCGCCATTTCCTCGCTCAAACCGGAAGGTGCGGGTTCTCGCCTTGGCAACCGCCGCCGCGAGCTGAGCATCGGTATCAGGAAGATCGCGCAGATGGATGCCAATTTGAGGCCCGGCGGTTATCGCCAACCCCGGATTGCTTGGATCACTTCCCACCAGCGGCTGCAAGTTGATCTTGATGATGGGCGTCCCCGGATTGAGGACCTTGCCGGTCGGCCCCCGACCGTTGACCTGTTCCAACTGGTTGACGAGAAACAGTTGAGTCAATGATCCAAACACGGCACTGCTGAAGTCCACAACGATATCGACCCGTTCCGCGACGGACATACGCACACTTGTGACTTTCACCGCGTTCGGTAACAGATTGCCGTCGGAGGAGATCTGCCAGAATGGAAAAAGAGTCGTGCCTGCAGGATCGGTCAGTGCAAACTGGTACCAGCGCGATGGACCTGGATTGTAGAGCCTGAAGCGGTAGCGACGTTTCTGGACGGTAAGCTTCGGCTGGATTGCCCCGTTCGCACAGAATTTGTCGCCAAGGATCCCATCAAGATCAAACAGGTCGAATACCAATTTGTGGTCCTGGTTGAGCAGGAAGTCATTGAAGAATATCGGGATGTCGAAGTCGCCGCTCGGCAGCTTCAGCGCGCCTGGCGTCGTATCGTTTTCGTTGTTGTTATCGACATTATCGAACAGGGTGTAACAACCAAACATGCCCTTGTAGACGTTCTGGGCAGTGAAATCGAGATGATGGTCATGGTACCAGAGCGAACCCAACGCCTCATTCGGGTTGCCGGCAGCCGATGCTCCCGCAATCTGACCAAGAGTTGCATACCCCGCGTAGACATTCGGGTAATGATTATCCTTGAAGCCAAGCGGATCGAGCGGCGTCGGATCATTGATCGAGTTGATGAAGTCGACCGGGTTGCCGTCGCTTTCAAATGGGGTATGGGCATTGTGCAAGTGCGTTGAAATCTCGGCAATGCCAAAGCCGTCAGGCGCCGGAAGCTTGACCGAGGGCAGGTCATTGTAATACCGAACCAGGGTTGACTTGCCGTAGTTGGCACGAATGAGCGGGCCGGGAACCTGACCGTTGAAGCCCCATACAGTGGTGGAGTTTGGCGGATAGTCGGGATGAAGCTGCACATTGGCTTCCCGCATATGCAGCTCATAGTATTTCTTCGGCGGAAATGTCGTGAACAACTGTTGCGGATGGACCTTCGTTGCCCCATCGATCACGGTGGTCGCAATGGGTGGCCCACCTCTGGCGAACTGATTGGGATCAGTGAACCCAGGCAACACCGGGAGGCGTGGCATCTCTTGGACGAACGGATTCTGGATGGGCGGGCTGGATGGGCCGCCCCCATCGGCGAAGGCTCTTGAACTGAGTCCCTGCTTGATGACGAGCGTCCCGCCTGCTGTCAGGAGCCCCATTCGAACCAAATCCCGCCTGCTCAGCTTGGCCTTGATGATCTCCAGCCGATTTCTCTGGGCCGTCAGAGCCAGTCTGTCCTTCCAACTTGCCATATTGATTTCCCCAATGTTCTTTTCTGGTCACTGCACGGCTCCGTCAGCTCCGTATCATTTTTTAAACGACGAGAGGCCGTGTGGTGCGTAGAGCCGACCGCGCAAGCGGGCCTGCGCGGCCCGTGACACTGCGTGACGGGCAGCAGTCAAAAGTCGTGGAATGTCCTGTTTTTGAACACCTGTCTGGGAGGACGCTCTATAATTATCGAAATTCCAGCATGGTATCGATTATTCGATTCACGGATGCGTGAGGTGTATCTAAACAATTGGACTTGTCGTAGAAGTAGTCCCAGATGGCGTTTGCCAACCTTGGATTGCAGATCAACGTCACAGCGAAACGAGGTGAACCGCACGAGGCCAGGCGAAAGCTGCCAATATCGGTCTGGCGCCCTGGCTGCGGCGCACTCACTGCCCTATATTCCCGGTTTCGCTGCATCGGTCATGCGCAACGAAACCAACGGCGGAGAAATGCTTCCGATCCGCGCCGAGCTGGGGACGTAAGATGACGCGCTCGCTGCCGACAGGGCGCGCGGGCCAACTGCTTGCACTTGGGCTCACGTCGTTGGTGGTGGTGGTACTTTGGCTTGGCGTTGTCGCACCGCTGGTTGAGTGGTACGGCGAGCGGGCCGAGCTATTGGCACAGCAGGCAGTCCTTGTTGAGCGGATGGAGGGTCTGGCCGCGGCGTTGCCGGACCTGCAGGAACAGGCCAAGACCGTGGCAGCCAGCGGCGCCGGCGAAGCAGCCTTGCTCGAAGGCGACAGCGACAACATGGCGAGCGCATCGCTGCAGGAAGGCCTGCAGGCAATGTTCACGCAGACGGGCGTCCAGTTGCATAGTGTGGAGACACTGCCGGGAGATGATGCCGGCGCGTACCGGCGGATTGGCCTGCGCGTCTCGTTCAATGCATCATGGCCGGTCCTGATGGATCTGCTGAAGGACCTTCACGTCGCCACGCCCGCGCTTCTGATCGACGATCTCCAGGTCAAGCCGGCGCTACATCGGATCAGTACGGCGCCGGGCACGTTCGATGTGACATGCTCGATTTTCGCGTTCCGGTCCGCGTCAACCCGGTCAGCCGCCCAATGAGCCGCGTCCTGGCTGGCGCGCTGGTCGCAGCCGTTGTTCTGGCGGGCACGATCTATTGGGAGTTGCAAGGTTCCGCGGTGCCGGACATTGCCGCTGCGACCTCCGGGCGTTCACCCCTTATGGGTGCGGTGCGTGCGGCGCCAGGGCTCGCGTCGATTGACGTCGTGCGGGGCTGGGTGGTCACCGCGCTCGGGCGTCCGCTGTTCCGCGAGGACAGGCGTCCGCCAAAGACGGCGAACGATGTGGGCTTGAAAGGGGATGCGCCGACACGGCTGACCGGCGTCATAACCGCGCCGACCGGTAATCGCGCCATATTCATGTCGGCCGAGAGCCCGCTGCCGATCGTGGCGAAGGAGGGGGCGCATGTCGGCGACTTCGTGGTCCGCTCGATTCAACCGGACCAGGTGGTGGTGGAATTGGGTGGGAATGTCCGCACGCTGAAGCCGTCGTTCGCCGAGGATGCCAAATCGCCACATCGTTGACCGGGGCTGTGGCACCTGCCAGGACATCATTCGCGAGCAGTGCGGCGCCCGCACCGTTCGTGCGGACAGGAAACGATGGACGTCGGGATCGCTGGAGCGCTGGACATTGCCGGTAAGGGCGGCCACTTGAACGCCATGCCGCAGCGCGGCAAAGTTGAGAGCCCTGTCCTGCACGCTCGGTCAGGTCGTTGAAGGAGAATCGCATCAAACCGTCGTTGTCCTCCGTGTGCATTTGCTTGCAGCGCGCCCTCTTCGTATTCGCCATCATCGCGCCCGCCTGGTCCGTGGCCCGAGCGGCGGAGTTCGATGGTGTCCAGTTGCCGGATACCGTCCAGGCGGCTGGCAAGACGTTGCAGCTGAACGGATTCGGGCGACGCAGCTATTCGATCCTGGGCATTCATATCTACGTCGCCAGTCTTTATCTGGAGCACTTGAGCAGCAATCCAGAACAGATCCTTCAATCGCCTGAAACCAAGCTGCTGACAGTCAGATTCGAGCGTAGCGTAAGCGCTGAGGACGCCCGGAAAGCCTGGCGCGAAGGCTTGGCGAATAATTGCCAGGCTCCCTGCCATCTTGATCCGGACGATGTCGAGCGGTTCCTTGCCGAGGTCCCCGCCATGCAGGAGGGCGACGTTTTCTCGCTGCTGTTCACGCAGTCCGGCGCGACCGTGACTGTCGGCGGACAGCAGATCGGCACCATCTCCAAGCGGGCATTCGCCGAAGCAATGCTGGCCACGTTTCTTGGCCCCAGGCCGGCATCACCGAGCCTGAAGCAGGCGCTGCTCCGAGGACCTGCATAAAAAATGCCCTGTGGTCCCTGATGATCAGGACCAGCGGCAGCAACCGGCAAGACCGTTAACCTGTTGATTACCAATCTCAGCGGAAGGTGTGCGCGAAAAGTCAGCCGCGTGCGCAAAAGGCGCGTTGGGCTGTGGCAAGGTCTGTGCGGATGTTGTATGGCCTTGTACGGTCAATGTGCCGACGGTGTCGGTGCAGCCGAGGAAGGCTATGACCCATGCATGAACATGAGCCGGCCGCAATAATGCCTGCGGGTTCCGCCAGTATGATCCGGAACCTGAGGACCCCGGGCGTTCAAGTTATCGGTCGCGCGTCAGTAGCCAGAATTGTTGAGGCACGCAAAATACGCCATGAACGGGTCATGATAGCTCAGAGAATGGTGACCTGCGTTTCAGCGTTAGTGGTAACGAATCGCCGTGAACATCATCATGCTTTCGAATCCACATGACTCCGCTGCATTTTTCCCCCTCTTTCCGTCGCGTCTCGATAAGGTTCGCGCGCTTGCCATGGGCGAAAGCTAGCCACGGAGTTGTCGAATGAAGAGCCCTTCAATGCAGTGGTCCGCAAATGTGGATCGAGACTTCATCGACAATGTGCTTGCCAAGCAAATCGGGCGCGCGGGAGGGTTGCTGGCGATACTGCAACAGGTGCAAGCGAACCATCCGCGCAAGTTTCTTCCGCGTGAGACAATCGAATACATCGCGGCGAAGACGAACATCCCGCTGTCCAGAATATTCAGTGTGGTCACCTTTTATGCGCTGTTCAATCTGGAGCCCCAGGGCCGCAATACTGTTTCTGTCTGCCGTGGGACTGCCTGCCACACCAGGGGATCACGTGACCTGTACGAAAAGGTGATGATGAGCCTCGGATTTCAGGGATCGCCCGAGGGAGAGGAGCAGTTGTCCATCACCGCCGCCGACGGCAGTACGACCTTGCGAGTTGTCGCCTGTTTCGGCCAGTGCGCGCTTGCGCCGGTCGTGGAGTTCAATCACGCGGTCTTCGGACACATGAACGAGCGAACGTTACAGCGTGAATTGGACGCACTGGACAAGCGGGAGCCTCATGCATGACTCGGATTGTGGACGAAAGCATGTTCGACGCGGTTCGCAATGCAGGGCTCGCTAAACTCCGGCCTTCGCGGCCGCGCGTCGCCGTCGGCATGGGCACATGCGGGACCGGCAATGGAGCGGAAGGCGTTTACCACGCATTCGCCCACGCGATCGATCAACGCGGTCTGGACGTCCAACTGGTCCAGACAGGATGCTTCGGTTTTTGCGCCGAGGAGCCGCTGGTAAACGTTCGGAATCCCGGCCAGCCGCTCGTCATCCTTCATAGGGTGCAGACCAATCACGTCGACCAGGTGCTTGACGGATTGGCGGGAGCGGTCATTCCGGACGGTCTGGTCCTGTGCAAGATCGAACAGTGGGATCACATCACCGCGCAAGTCGAGTATGGCGCCGGAAATACAACGATCCCAGCTTGGCATGAGATTCCGTTTTTCAAAGGTCAAAAGAAGATCGTGCTACGCAACTGTGGTTTGATCAACCCAGACGACATCGAGGAATATATCGCGATCGGCGGTTATCGGTCCTTGCAGAAGGTGTTGCTCGAGGGTACGCCGGAATTGACGATCGACCAGCTCAAGCTGGCCAGATTACGGGGTCGCGGCGGCGCCGGGTTCTCGACCGGACTGAAATTCGAGTTCCTCCGCAGGGCAGTGGGGACCCGGAAATATCTCATTTGCAACGCCGATGAGGGTGATCCGGGCGCTTACATGAACCGCAACGAGATTGAAAGCGACCCGCATTCGCTGCTCGAAGGCATGGCAATCGGCGGTTACGTTACCGGCGCGACCCATGGGATCATCTATGTCCGCGCCGAATACCCGCTGGCGGTCCACCGGCTGAACGTGGCCATCGCGCAGGCCAGGAACTACGGCCTGCTCGGTGATGATATCCTGAACCGCGGCTACAACTTTGACATCGAACTGGTTGAGGGCGCGGGCGCATTCGTCTGCGGCGAAGAAACCGCATTGATCAGCTCGCTGGAAGGACGCTCGGGCCGCTCGCGCCCGCGCCCGCCCTACCCAGCCGAAAGGGGCCTATGGGGCCATCCCACCAACATCAACAACGTTGAGACCTGGTACAACATCGCGCCCATCGTCGCCAATGGGCCGACATGGTTCAGCGAAATCGGCAGCAGTTCGAGCCCCGGAACCAAAGTCTTCTCTCTGGTCGGCAAAGTGCAAAACACCGGCCTGGTGGAAATGCCGCTCGGCACACCGCTCAGCAAGTTCATCTACGACGCCGGCGGGGGCGCCATGCCCGGCCATAATGTCAAGGCGGTGCAGACCGGTGGCCCATCCGGTGGATGCATACCGTACAATATGCTCGACACGCCGGTGGATTTTGAAGCGCTGGGGAAACTCGGTTCGATCATGGGGTCGGGCGGCATGGTGGTGATGGACGACGACAACTGCATGGTCGACGTCGCCCGCTACTTCATCGAATTCACCCGCTCCGAATCCTGCGGCAGATGCACGCCTTGCAGGGTGGGCCTCGACAAGGCGCTGCGCACGCTCACACGCATCACCAAGGGTGAAGGCCGCGAGGAGGACCTTGCCGACCTGGACGAATTGGGCCGGATGATCCGGGACACGTCGCTGTGTGGGCTTGGCCAATCCGCGCCTAACTCGATCCTGACTGCACTGCGCCATTTCCGCCATGAATTCGAGGACCACATTCGCGAGAAGCGCTGCCATGCCGGCGTCTGTCAGGATCTGGCCCTGGCACCTTGCGAAAACAGCTGCCCGCTGCACATGAACATTCCGCGCTTCCTGCAATTGTACAAGGAAGACCGTTTGGCCGACGCGTTCGAGTCGGTCATCATGGACAACCCCTTTCCGGCTTCCACGGGCCGCGTATGCCAGCATCCGTGCGAGAGCCGGTGCCGGCGTCAGACCGTCGACGAGCCGATCAACATGCGCGAGGTGCATCGGGTCATTGCCGATTCTGTCCTGCTGTCCGACAAATTCGACGCGATGGCTGGCACGGTCGTTGCCAAACGGCTTTCCCCCACTGGGAAGACGATAGCCGTGGTCGGCGGCGGTCCGACCGGACTGACCGCCGCCTTTTACCTTGCGTTGACGGGCCACGCAGTCACCGTTTTCGAATCCCATTCGGAGGCCGGCGGCATGCTGCGATTTGCCCTGCCGGAATATCGACTTCCTCGCCAAGTCCTCGATCGCGAGATCGAGATCATTCGTCGCCTCGGCGTCCAGTTCATCTTCAACTCCCACATCGGAACAGATGTTTCGGTGACCGATTTGGAAGCGAAGTTCGATGTTGTATTTCTCTCGATCGGCACGTGGAAGGAATGGGAGGTCCGGGTGGCGGGCAGCGAATTGGCCGGCGTCTATGGCGCTCTTCATTTCCTCGAGGCGGAGGCCCGCGATCACCCCGCGAACCTCGGCGAGAGCGTCGTCATCATCGGCGGCGGCAATGCAGCCATCGATTGTGCCCGTACAGGTGATTCGCAAGGGTTCAACCGCTACTGTCATCTACCGCCGGGAACGTAAGGACATGCCGGCGATCGCCGAGGAAGTCGATGCGGCTGAAGAAGAGGGCGTGCGCTTCGTCTTCCTGGCGTCGCCGCATCGTATCATCGGCGAAGGCGGTTCCGTCCAGGCCATCGAGGTAACAAAGACACGTCTCGGCGCATTCGACACGTCTGGCCGCCGCCGCCCGGTCGATACCGGCGAAGTGCAATCCGTTCCTTGCAGCAGTGTCATCATGGCGGTTGGTGAAGACGTGGACCACGATTTCTGTCGCGCAACCGGCCTGGCGGTAAAGGACAGCGGCATGCTGGAGATTGACCGCTATGCCATGACAACCAGCCGCGAAACTGTTTACGCGGGCGGCGATTTCGCGACCGGGGCGTCGAACGTCACCAGCGCGATGGCCTGGGGCAAGGAAGCAGCCAGGAACATCGACCGCCATCTGGCCAGCGAACCGCGCTACGACAGCGTTATGCCGAAATTCCAGTACGACCAGACGCCACCGCAGCCCAGCGATTCTCGCCGTCATCACGCGCGGTTCCTTCCGGCGGCGGCCCGCGCGAAGACCTTCAAGGAAGCCGTATCGGCGCTGCGGCCCGAAGAGGCGCGCGAAGAGGCCTGCCGCTGTCTGCGCTGCGATATTCGCGAAACCGCGGCACATGCGGTTCCCAGCCGGTAGGAGCGACGCTCATGCCTCAAATCTCAGTTCGCATCGACAGTGAACTTTACTCCGCAACGGAGGGTCAGACGATTTACCAGGTGGCGGCCGAGAATGGACGATCCATCCCATCGCTCTGCCATATGGAGGGCTTGAGTTCCCCAGGTTCCTGCAGGATGTGCCTGGTCGAAGTCGCGGGGGTCGGCCGCCAGGTGCCGGCCTGCACGACGCCCGCACAAAGTGGAATGTCGGTCACCACGAACTCAGAGGCTCTCGCGCACAACCGCCTGATGGCGCTGGAGCTGTTGTTCATTGAGCGGAATCACATTTGCGCCGTTTGCGTGTCCAACGGCAACTGCGAATTGCAGTCTTTGGCGCAGACTCTCGGTCTCACCCACGTCCGCTTTCCCTACAACTATCCGCGTCTGCCGGTGGACGTGTCTCATCCGCGCTGGGTGTTGGACCACAACCGCTGCATCCTCTGCTCGCGCTGTGTGCGCGTTTGCGACGAGATCGAGGGCGCGAACGTCTGGGACATATCGGCGCGCGGAATTAGCTCGCTGGTGGTCGCCGAGAACGGCCGCCCGTGGGGCGAGGCTGCGTCCTGCACCAACTGCGGCAAATGCGTGCAGGTCTGCCCGACCGGTGCGCTGGTCGAAAAAGGCCTGGGGGTCGAGGAGATGACCAAACGGCGCAGCGTCGTCACGCAACTCGCCGCGAAGCGAGGGACGCATCCATGACGAAACCGCGGCTGGCCACACTCTGGCTCGATGGGTGTTCCGGATGTCACATGTCCCTGCTCGATCTCGACGAAATGCTGTTCAGCATCGCCCAGAGAGCGGAACTGGTTTACGGGCCGTTGGTCGATGTTCACGAATATCCCCACGACGTCGACGTAGCGATTGTCGAGGGCGCGGTCAGCAGCCAGGACGACCTTGAGAAAATCCGGCATGTCCGAGAGCGCACGCGCTTTGTGGTGGCGCTGGGCGACTGCGCCACGACGAGCAATGTCTCGGGGATGCGCAACAACATCCCAGTGAAGACGTTGCTCGAAAGCATCTACGTCGATCGAGCCGATGTGGGGAAAGGCATTCCGACCGATATCCCGGTGCTGTTGAGGCACGCCGTTCCGCTTCACGAGGTCATCAAGATCGACCTGCATGTGCCCGGATGTCCTCCATCAGCGCCCTCGATCCTGTTCGTTCTCAACGAGCTCCTCGACGGTCGCGTCCCCGATCTGAGGACAAAGCTGCGTTTCGGCTGAGGAGTCGGTCATGAAAACTGTCGTCATCGACCCGGTCACGCGCATCGAGGGTCACGCGAAGATCAGCATTCATCTCGACGACGACGGCAAGGTCACCAATACGTTCTTCCATGTCACCCAGCTCCGCGGGTTCGAGAAATTTGTCGAGGGCCGGCCCTTCTATGAGATGCCGTCGATTACCGCCCGCATCTGCGGAATTTGCCCGATCAGCCACCTGATAACCTCGGCCAAGGCGTGCGAGGCCATCATGTGCGTGACCGTTCCGCCGACTGCCGTGAAGCTCCGCGAAATCATGCATTGCGGTCAGATCATCCAATCCCATGCCCTGAGCTTCTTCCATCTGTCGTCGCCCGATTTGCTGCTCGGCTTCGATTCCGATCCCGCCCGGCGGAATTTGTTCGGCGTGATCGCGGACCACCCGGAAATCGCCAGTGACGGCATTTCGCTGCGCAGGTTTGGACAGCAGGCGATCGAGGGTGTGGCCGGGGAGCGCATCCACCCGTCCTGGACCGTTCCCGGCGGGGTCAACTCGCCGCTTGACCCCGTCAAGCGCGACCGCATCTTGGCCGGTCTGCCGGCGGCGAAGGCGACCGCGCTGCGGACATTGGGCTTCTTCAAAGGCATTCTCGATAAGTTCAGCGATGAAATCGCCGTTTTTGGAAACTCACCGACGATGTACGCCGGGCTGGTCGACGACGACGATAATCTGCAACTGTACGATGGGGGCCTTCGCTTCGTCGATGCGTCAGGCGAAGTTGTCGTAGATCGGATGCCGGCTGAAGACTATGCGCAGTACATCGGCGAGGCGACGGTGCCCCATTCGTTCCTCAAGTCGCCGTATTTCAAGCCGCGCGGTTTCCCTGAGGGGACCTACCGCGTAGGGCCACTCGCGCGGCTCAACGTCGTCGCCCGCTGTGGCACGCAGGCGGCAGACATCGAATTTGATGAATACCACCAGAGGTTCGGCAAGGTGGTGCAGAGCGCGTTCCATTTCCATTATGCCCGTTTGATCGAGATCATCTATTCGCTTGAGCGGATGGAGACGTTATTGAATGACCCGGCAATTCTCGGCCGCCATGTCCGCGCGCATGCCGGGGTGAACGCGCTCGAGGGAATCGGAATGGCCGAGGCCCCGCGGGGCGTTCTGACGCATCATTACAAGGTCAACGAGGACGGAGCGATGGTGTGGGCCAACCTCATCATTGCGACCGGGCACAACAATCTTTCGATTGGCCGCAGCATCAATCAGGTCAGCCGTCACTTCGTCGATGGCAAGAAGATGAAGGAAGGTATGCTCAATCGGGTATCGGCGGTCTTGCGAGCCTATGACCCATGTCTAAGTTGCTCGACCCATGCGTCAAATCCTTATTCGGTGGAGGTTGAACTGGTGGATACCGACGGATCGGTGGTCAATTCGATCCGAAGATGATCAGCCTTCGACGACCATGACGGAATTGGCGGCCGGCATTAGCCGTCTCCCAAGCGCTCCGACACCAATCGGCGTACAGTTGCGACCGCCTCGGGCAGCGCTGCTGCCGCTGCTTCCGATAGTACTTCGCTCAGCGCCAACGAGCTGACGCCGACCGTGACAAGGACAGCTTCCGGGGATCGCCCGTACAGCTTCCTCGCCAGGTCGAGCAGTGCGGCTGGATCCGCGGTGTGCACAAGACCCGACGATATCGCCGATGTCCCATTGATCTCGCGGACAACGACAATGCCAGGCGGGATATCGACTGCGGCATCGACGAAGACCACAAGTTCCACGGCGGCGATGCATTCGGCGAGTTCAGGCGTCAGCTGATGGCAACCAATTACATCGGCGCTCTTGACGGCTGCATCGTTCGCAAGCGCCTGTGCGGCAGCCTGTCCGATCCCATCGTCGCCTCGCAGCGGATTGCCATAACCGATGATCAGAGCCTTTCCGGTCATGGGCAGCCTCTGCCGCCGGTGGCGCTACTCCGCTGCCGCCTTCACGCCGCCGCCGGCCGCATCCAGCGCCTGTGACAGATCACCAATGATGTCGTCGATATGCTCGATGCCCACCGACAGACGGATATAGCCCGGTGTCACACCGGTCGCGAGCTGTTCCGCCGCTGTAAGCTGCGAATGTGTCGTGCTTGCCGGATGGATCGCGAGGCTGCGCAAATCGCCGATGTTCGCCACGTGGTAGAACATCTTCAGCGCATCGATGAACGCACGCCCTGCCTCCACGCCACCGGCCAGCTCGAACCCGAGCAACCCGCCCTGACCACGCGGCAAATACTTAGCCGTGCGCTCCGCGGCGACGCCTTTGTGGAACGCCGGATGGATGACGCGCGTCACCTCACTGCGTCCCGATAAATACTGTGCCACCGCCAGCGTGTTCTTGCAGTGCTCGCGCATGCGCAGCGGCATGCTCTCAAGACCCTGGATGAACAGGAACGCATTGAACGGGCTCATCGCCGCACCGAGGTCGCGCAGCAGGACGACGCGCATGCGCAGGATATAGGCGATCGGCCCCAGCGGCTTGGCCGCCTCCGCCCAGACCGCGCCATGATAGCTGGGGTCCGGCGTGTTCAGCAGCGGCTGACGTGCCTTGTGCTGATCCCAGGGGAAATTGCCGCCATCGATCACCACGCCACCGATCGAAGTGCCGTGGCCGCCGATGTATTTGGTTGTCGAGTACATCACCACCGCAGCGCCATGATCGAACGGCCGCACCAGGATCGGCGCGGCGGTGTTGTCCATGATCAGCGGAATGCCGAATCGCCGCCCGATCGCGGCCACCTCGGCGATGGGGAACGCAATCAGCTTCGGGTTCGGCAGCGTCTCTGCGTAGTAGGCGCGCGTGCGGTCATCGGTGGCGCGAGCGAACGCCTCCGGGTCCGTCGGATCGACAAAGCGCGTCTCGATCCCCTGGTCCTTCAGCGTGTTGGCGAAGAGATTCCAGGTGCCACCGTACAGATCGGTGGAGCTGACGATATTGTCGCCGACACGTGCCAGGTTCTGCACCGAGAAGCCCGACGCCGCCTGGCCCGAGGCGAGCGCCAGCGCCGCCACGCCGCCCTCCAACGCCGCGACGCGCTTCTCGAACACATCCTGCGTCGGGTTCATGATGCGGGTGTAGATGTTGCCCAGTTCCTTCAGGCCGAACAGATTTGCCGCGTGTTCGGCGCTGTCGAACTGATAGGACGTGGTCTGGTAGATCGGCACGGCGACGGCATTGGTTGCCGGATCGCGCCGCCAACCGGCGTGCAGCGCCAGAGTTTCCGGATGCGTCATCTCGTTGGACATGGTGTGTTCCCCGTTTGAATTCTGCCGACTATAGCCGGCCGCTGCCGTGGGTGAATGCGCCGGTTACGCCGCCCGCTGGCGCAGGATCTGTTGGCCTGTGCGCAACGCTTCCGCCATGGTGTCTGCCGGCATGGCGCCGGAGAACAGGCTGTAGCCGTCGAGGAAGAAGGCCGGCACGCCATTCACGTCCGCCTCGCGGGCCGCCCGATCGGCTGCCAACATTTCGTTCGCGGCAACATTGCCGGCGAGGAACTCGGCGACCGATGCGCGGTCCATTCCCGCCTCGGCGGCACAGTCCGCCAGCACCGCACTGTCGCCGATGTCGCGCCCCTGCGTGAAGTAGGCCGCGAACACCGCCTCCATCACCGCGTCCTGCACGCCTTCCTTACCGGCCAGCCAGATCAGCCGATGCGCGTCGAGCGTGTTGGGCGTCCGCAGCATCAGATCCTGGCGGAAGCTCAGCCCGACACCGGCTGCCGCCGAGGCGACGCGTTCATCCAATTCGCGTGCCCGCTCCGCGCTGCCGAACTTCACCGCGCGATAGGCGACGCGGTCGCGGCCCCCCTTCGGCATGTCGGGATTGAGTTGGAATGGATTCCAGTGGACGGAGAAGTGCAGGCCCTCGGGTGCCAGCAGCGCCAGCGCGCGTTCAAGCTGTCGCTTGCCGATATAGCACCAAGGGCAGATCGCATCGGAGACGATGTCGATACGGGAACCAACCGATGCGGCGGTCTGTGCCGCGCCTTGCGATACGTTGCCGTCCATCGTTTTCACTCCTCCGTGTTTTGGCCAACATGGGCGCGAACTGCCCGGGATTCCAGTGGACCCGGCCGAATGACGGGATGGTATCCGGCATCGGGTTCACTTGCCACATGCTTGCTCTCATGCGGAAATTGACCATTCGAAGGAACGGCGCCGTGAGATACGCCGAGCAGGAGAAGGGACAATGACTGTTTCGGCAATATCGCCACGCATGCGCCGCATGCAGTGGATAGCGGTCGGGCTGGTGACCGCGGCCATCGCATTGAACTACATCGACCGTTCCACGCTCGCCGTCGGCAACGTAAAGATCCGCGAGGAGTTCGGCATCAGCGCCACCGCGATCGGCGCATTGCAATCCGCATGGTCGATCACCTATGCGCTGTGCCAGGTACCGATCGGCTATTTCCTCGATCGGCTGGGCCCGCGCTACCTCGTGGGCGTCGCATTGATCCTGTGGTCGGTCGCGCAGGGATTGGGCGGGCTGGCGGTCACCTACATGCAGTTGCTGTGGGCGCGCGTGGCGCTCGGCGCCGCGGAATGTCCGGCGTTCCCCGCGGCCGTGCGGGTGACCAGCGACTGGTTCCACGTGAAGGACCGGGGACGCCCGACCGGCCTCTACAATTCGGGCGGAAGCATCGGTCCGTTCATAGCGCCACCGCTGTTGACCGGACTAATGCTCGCCTTCGGCTGGCGCGTGATGTTCATGACCATGGGCATTGTCGGCGTGCTTGGTTCGCTGGTGTGGTTCAAGCTGTATCGCGATCCGGCGAAGACCGAACTCGAACCGCAGGACGAAGCGTATCTCGCGACCAATCGTGCCGCCGAGGGCCGGGTGGAGGCGCGCAACTGGGGCAGGTTGTTCCGCTTCCAATCGACGTGGGGCCTGATGCTGGGCGCATTCTGCACCGGTTACGCGGTGTGGATGTACCAAACCTGGCTGCCGGCGTATCTCGAAATGCAGCAGCACATCAGCATCGCCAAAACCGGCTTTTTGGCTTCGATTCCGCTGTTTTGCTCGATTCTGGGCGCGTGGTCGGGCGGCTGGTTCACCGATCGACTGAATGCGCGCGGGATGGAACTGGTGGCGAGCCGTCGGCTGCCGAGCATCATCGGCCTGCTGGCATCCGGGGCCTTTACCGTTCTGGCGACGACAGCAGGCAACGGCACCCAGGCGATCGCGTACATCTCGCTCGCGATGTATTTCCTGGCACTCGGCATTGCCGGGAAATGGACGCTGATTACTGCGGTTGCGCCGCAGTCCTATTGTACCTCGGTTGCCAGCATCCAGAATTTCGGCGGGTATATCGGCGGCACGGTATCGCCGATCGCCACCGGTTTCGTGGTGGACGTAACGGGGTCGTTTGTCATTGCACTGGCGATTGGCGCGGCGATCACCATTCTGGGTGCGGGAATCCTGCAGCTTTTGGTACGCACGCAGATCACTGCCGGTGATTTGGAGGGAACGGTCGCGGCGGTGCCAGCGGAGTGAGCGGCGACGCGGCATAGGCGGCTTCGACCAGGTCCATCGCTGCCGCCATATCGGCGAGATCTGCGATCGGCTTGTCGCCGCGGGCCAGGCGGTGGAGCGTGTCCTCGACGAAGGTCGGATAGAAGAACGAATTGGTGAGAGGCATCGACCGCACGTCACGCTTGCGCGAATTGTCGAGGATTTCCAGCGTCTGGTTGTCGCGCGCTGCGAAATAGTGGCCTTCGGTGCGAATCGAGTAGTGCAGATCGAACACCGAGTTTGGCGCGGGATAGAGGTAGCCGGTCTCCACCATGCAGGTTGCGCCGCCACCGCGCATCAGCACGACCGCGTGGTCCTCGATGTCGAGCCTGGAAAAGGTGTTCGACATCGCCGAGCCGACGACCCTCAACTGCGTGTTGGGCAGCAGCACGCGGCAAAGGTCTAAGAAGTGCACGCCAAGATTGAGCAACGGGCCACCGCCGGCGGTCGTTCGGTGCAACATCCATTCCACTCGTTGTTCACGATAGCGATCGACCATGCCGCCGACGAACTTGAACACGACGTATTGCACGGCCTCGCCCGCGGCAACCTCGAGGATCGTGTCGATCAGTTTGCTGTAGCGGATCACGAATGGCACCGCGGCGAACACGTTGGCCTGGGCAGCGCGAGCAGCGATGTCGTGCGCGTCCGCCGCGGTGACGGCGCAAGGCTTCTCCATTGCGAACGGAATGCGTTCGCCGATCAGGAAGCGCGCCTCCTCCGCCATGTCGCAATGCCGGCCGAGCGCGAATACGAAGTCGGGCTTCAGCCGTGCGCACATCTCGCGGTAATCATCGAACGCCGGGCAACGCGCCTTCGCCGCAACGTCCCGCGCGCGGGACAGGTCGGGGTCGCTGACGCCGACCACCGCAACGTCGGGAAGGCTCAGTGCCGGATCCAGGTAGAACGGCGTGTGCCAGTGCGAGACACCGATCAGAACGATGCGCATGCGCGCCTCCTTTGTCGCCGCGATCTCGCGGTCCTACCATGCGCGCGACCAGTGTCCAGGAGGGTGAAGATGGCGATCCGGCTCTCGGAGAACTTCCGCGCGACGTTCTACGCGCCATTCTATGCCGCGCACGCCATCGGTTCCTACGAGTCCGAGGGTGTCGAGGTAACGCTGCTGCCCTCGTCCGATCCCGCACGCACAGCTGCCGCATTGCGTGCCGGCGATATCGACGTGATGTGGGGTGGCCCGTTGCGGGTACTGCTGACGCATGCACAGGACCAGGCATCGGACACCTTATGCTTCTGCGACGTCATCGCACGCGATCCGTTCTTCGTCATCGGCCGCGAGCCACGCCCGGCCTTCCGCCTTGACGACCTTGCCGGCGTGCGGTTTGCCTCGGTCGCCGAAGTGCCCACGCCGTGGCTGTGTCTGCAGGACGACCTGCGCCGCGCCGGCATCGATCCCGCGGCATTGGACAGGACAAGTGGTCCGAGCATGGCCGAGAATACGGCGGCGCTGCGTGCGGGTTCGATTGACGCTGCGCAACTATTCCAACCCTTTGCCGAGGAGTTGATCGCATCGGGTGTAGGCCATGTCTGGTATGCCGCTGCGGATCGCGGTCTCACCGCCTACACGGCGCTGGTCACGCGCCGGCCGTTGCTCGACAGGCGACGCGACGAGCTTCTCGCGATGACGCGCGCGATGACGCGCACGCTGCGGTGGATGGCCGACACACCGGGACGTGAAATCGGCCGTGCGGTGCAGGATTTTTTCCCTTCCGTCGCGCCCGATATCCTTGCCGCGGCTATCGACCGCTACCGTGCGCTTGGAATCTTCGCGCCTGATCCGGTGCTGAAGCGTGCAGGCTTCGATCGGCTGCAGGCTGCGATGCGCTCCGGCGGTGCACTCGACCGCGCGATACCATTCGAGGTCTGCGTGGACAATTCATTGGCAAACCTGGCGGTTGCCGATCCACGCCTTGCCGGCTAAGGCTTCGCATCCACATACCGCCCGGGATGCCAGGGAGGCGTTCGATGAACCGTCGAGAACTGATTGCGGGTGCCGGCGCGGCGGCGCTGGCCGCCGGCTCGGCGCGGGCCGTGGAAAAGCCACGCTGGATGAGCCCGCTGCTGCCCGATGGGACGCGGGAGGAGGCGGTGCTCGAGGCGCTGCCGGGCAAGCAGAAGTTGATTCGCCTCACCGACCGTCCGCCGAATTATGAAACGCCCATCGACGTTTTTCGGACCTCGGTCACCCCGAATGAGGACTTCTTCGTGCGCTACCACCTCGCCGGCGTTCCGACGATGACCGAACTTGGCGACTGGTCGCTCAAGGTCGGCGGCGAGGCAGGGGAACGGCAACTCACCTTCGGTCTCGACGATCTGCATAAGAACTTCGAGCAGGTGGAAGTGGTCGCGGTCTGTCAGTGTTCCGGCAATCGCCGCGGGCTGTCGTCGCCGCATGTGGCTGGGGTGCAATGGGCTTACGGCGCGATGGGAAGCGCCACCTGGAGCGGGCCGCGATTGAAGGACGTGCTGGCCAAGGTCGGGGTGAAGGCAGGCGCGGTGGAAGTTTGGCTGGATGGCGCGGACGGCCCGGTGCTGCCGACGACGCCGGACTTCCACAAGAGCCTGCCGATGGACAAGGCCATGGCTGACGAAACGATCATCGCGACGACCATGAACGGCCAGCAGCTGCCGCACCTGAATGGCTATCCCGCCCGCATCGTGGTGCCGGGCTGGACCGCAACCTACTGGATGAAGCACATCGTCAGCATCCAGCTCAGCACCAGACCGCTCGACAGCTTCTGGATGCAGAAGGCGTATCGCGTGCCAGCGGGCATGTTCCTGGTTGATCATCCGTTCCCGACGCAGGACAACCAGACCTCGTGGCCGATCACCGACATCGTGGTCAATTCGGTGATCGCCGGTCCCGTCGAGGGCACTCGTCTGACCACGGCGGGATTCACCGTGCAAGGTGTGGCATGGGACCGTGGTCATGGGATCAAGCTGGTCGAAGTCTCGCTTGACGGTGGCAAGACCTGGCAGGAGGCAAGCCTCCGCAAGGACCTGGGACGTTTCGCGTTTCGCGCCTTCACGTTGCCGACGGGCAGACTTCCCGCCGGGGACTACGTCATCTCATCGCGTGCCACCAACAATGCCGGCGAGACGCAGGTGGACAAGCTGAAATTCAATCCTGCCGGATATCATAACAATGTGCCGCAACAGGTTGCCGTGACCGTGGCATAAGGGGGTTGCGCATGTTCCACTTTCTGCTGGTCGCATTGTTGCTGTGCGCCACGCCCGCGCTGGCGCAGGAGGACGTTACGTTGAAGCCCGGCCCGGGCCTGGACACGGTCGTGACAAGCTGCGCCATCTGCCACACACTGAACTACATCAGGATGAACTCGGTGTTTCTCACACCCGACGCGTGGAAGGCGGAGGTCACCAAGATGCGCGACGGCTATGGCGCGCCGATCGACGACGACACCGCGACCACCATCGTCAAGTACCTGTCCGCCACCTACGCGGCGCAGCCCAAGTCCTGACCCGGCGGAATGCTACAGAAGCTGCCCACCGTCCACGACGATGGTCTGACCGGTGATCCACGACGCGAGTGGCGAGGCCAGGAACAGCACCACATTCGCCACTTCCTCGGGGTGGCCAAGCCGCCCGAACGGAATGGAACGCAGGATCGCGTTGTAGAGATTTGGATTGTCGTCTTTTCGTTTGGCCCAGACGCCGCCGGGAAACTCGACCGAGCCAGGCGCCACGCCGTTCACGCGAATGCCGTCTTTCGCATACATCGCCGCCTGCGTCGCCGTGTAGTGGATCACCGCTGCCTTGATCGCCCCATAGGGGGGCTGGCGGCCCGATGTCCGCAACGCGGAAATCGACGAGGTGTTGACCACATTGCCCTTGGCATCCTTGAGGAATGGCAGCGCGGCCTGGGTGGCATGCACGATCGCCATCATGTCAACGGCCATGCTGACAGACCATCCGGCCTCATCGTCGGTCGAGCCGAAACCGGATGCGTTGTTGACCAGAACATCGATTCCACCGAGTGACTTTGCAGCATCGCCGATGTAGCGGTGGATCGCCGCGGCATCGGCGAGGTCGCAAACGCCGGCGTGCGCTGCGTGCCCGAACTTCGCGATCTCGCCGCGCGTTCGTTCGAGGGGCTCGGCACCGCGCGCGCAGATCGAGACGGCAGCACCCGACTGGGCCAAACCCAGCGCGATCGAACGGCCGATGCCGCGACTGCCGCCGCACACCACGGCGCGCCTGCCGCTGAAATCGAATGCCATGGCCTCATCCCTTATTGGCTCATATGCGAGAGCGCATCCCGCATCGCATGACTGGAGATCACGATCAAGCCATCGAACGGCGTATCCATCTCGGTAATGATGAACAGGCACGCGGCGAGTGCGATGGAGCAGATGAAGAAGGCGCTGACCACTGTCGCGTTGCGCGGCGCGTTGTAGCCGAAGCTGACAAAGATCAAAACGATCCAGGCGATCAGAATCACCAGGAACACCGGTTGGATCGAGCTTTCGGCACGCTCGATCAGCAGCCAGCGGGTCTCCAGGATACCATCCATCAGAACGAGAGCACTTCCACGCAGGGCCTGATGGTAGGGATCGGTCGCCGGAAGCTCGACGATGGCAAGGCGCGCATCGTGCAGCAGTTGCCATGAGTCGCTGTCTTCCATCCGTACGCGCTGGCCGGTCTCCTGCGGCCACTGGTCCTCGATTGCCCGCGCCGTGTAGTCGTGCAGCAGCTTCCGCGCGTTGCCAGCGTCGGGCCCGGAGTCCCGCAGCGTCTGGTCGAGCAGGATCAGGTTGGCGGCGAATGTGCGTATCTGCCCGTCGGTCGCGTCGAACGAGTTCTTGATGCTCGCGGTCAGCAGCCCCAGGACCAGCGAGGCCAGTATGGAGATCATGCCGGTGCCCAGCTTGATGGCGTCGTGCGAGCCTGCCGAGCGATGATTCTCCGGCAGCCACGCGTTCAGCCACAATCCGAGCATCGAGCCGGCGAACACGCAGGTGAACACGATTGATGCGAGCAGATAGGAATCCATAGTCGCACGGGCACCCGCGATGTTTCACTGTCAATCTGCGGTCAAGGCTGGAGTCTGTCCATTCGACCACCTAGATGTGAGGCGGCCATGCCGGTCCTGACGCAGTTGTTTAAGGAACCGAAACCATTATCCGGGTAACCTGCGGCTCGTGACCTTCATCACCGATCTCGCCGATCAGGCTGTCATCCTGCCGCTGGTGCTCGCGATCGCCATCGCGTTGCTGGCGCAGGGCTGGCGACGCGGCGCGGCGGCTTGGGCGGCGGCGGTCGTCGCGACATTCGCGACGATGCTGGCGCTCAAGCTGGCTTTCCTCGCCTGCTCGCAAAGCTTTGGCACGCCCGATATTCATACGCCGAGCGGCCATGTCGCGGCTGCCACCATCGTTACTGGCGGACTCGCCGCTCTGCTGCTGCGCCGGCGCGCCAGTGTCCTGCCCGTGGCCGTCCTCGCCGCCGTCGTCGTTGGCATCTCGCGTCTCGTGCTTGGCGCCCATTCACTACCCGAGGTTGTGCTCGGCGCGATGGTGGGTTTGGCCGGCGCGTTGGCATTGCCGTTGCTGGCCGGTCCGCCGCCGTCGGGGCTTGATGTGCGGCGCATCGCCATCATCGTCGCGGCAGTTGTCGTAGTGTTCCATGGGCTGCATTTTCCCGCCGAGGCACACATTCGCGCCACGGCGTACCGGGTCGCCCATCTTTTGGCGGTCTGTCAGTCCGACGACGTGCGGTTATAGACGTCATCAAGGCGGACGATATCGTCTTCGCCGAGATAGGCGCCGGACTGCACCTCGATCAACATAAGCGGGATTTTCCCAGGATTTTCCAGGCGGTGAACGCAGCCCAGCGGGAGATAGACACTTTCGTTTTCGCGCACCAGAAGGGTCTCGTCGTCGCGCGTCACCAGGGCGCTGCCGTGCACGACCACCCAGTGTTCGGCGCGATGAAAATGCTTCTGCAGCGAGAGTTTGCGCCCGGGTGAGACGACCAGGCGCTTCACCTGGAAGCGCTCACCCTGAATCAGGCTCTCGAAAAAGCCCCAGGGACGGTACAGCCGATTGTGTGCGACCGCCTCGTGCCGCCCGGCAGCCTTCAGCCGATCGACGACCTTCTTCACGTCCTGCGCCCGGTCACGATGCATGGCAAGCACCGCGTCTTCGGTTACCACGACAACGGCGTCGTCCAGGCCGACCACCGCGGCCAGCATCCCATCGCTGCGGACATAGCAATTGCGGGAACCCTCCAGCAGGACGTCGCCGACAGCGACGTTGCCGTCCGGGTCCTTGTGCCCCAGTTCCCACAGCGCACCCCAACTTCCGACATCGGACCAGCCGATGTCGGCTGGCACGACAGCGGCGTGGGTCGTGAGCTCTGCCACGGCATAATCCAGGCTGATCGAGGGGCTGGCCGAAAACGCCTCTACGCCGAGGCGGATGAAATCAAGGTCCTCGTGCCGCTCCACCACTGCACGGCGGACGGCGTGAAGGACGTCGGGCGCGTGCGCCGCCATCTCGTTGAGTAGCGTCCGGGCGGTGAAGACGAACATGCCCGAGTTCCAAAGATGCTGCCGGTCGGCGGCGAGGCGGGCGGCCGTTGCCACGTCAGGCTTCTCGATAAAGCGGGCGACCGCGAAAACGCCCGGCGCATCGTCCAGGGCGGCGCCGATCTCGATATATCCGTAGCCGGTTTCCGGCGCGGTCGGGCGCATGCCGAATGTCACGACGCGCCCGGCGTGTGCTGCCACCGCTGCCGCTGCGAAGCTGCGGCGAAGCAATGCGGTATCGACGATCACATGGTCGGCGGCCAGCATCCACAAGATCGCGTCCGGGTCGTCTTCCGCGACCAGAACCGCCGCCGCCGCGATCGCCGGCGCACTGTTGCGTCCAACCGGCTCCAGCACGATGCGGGCATTCCTGATGCCCACGGCGCGGAGCTGTTCGGCGATCAGGAACCGGTGCTCCTGGTTGCACACGACTACCGGGGGGGCGAAGGCGTCGCCATGTGCCCGCAGCGCCGTCTCCTGCAACAGGGTGCGGTCGGACACGAGTGGCCAGAGTTGCTTGGGGAAGCTCTCGCGCGAGACGGGCCACAGCCGGGTGCCGGAGCCCCCGGACAGGATGACGGGGATGATGCGGTGTTCGCTCATATAGCGGAGTGTGCCCTAATCGGAATGGATTCACCACAAAGTCAGTACGGCTGTGGGGCCAGCGCGTTGGGTTCCTCGGATACCGCCGGGCGAACGCCTGCTTGCCGCCTTCAACGGCAAGTGTCACGCTGCCAAGACTAAACATGACCGGGAGTTCGCAGGATGCAGGTCGAAATCGAATACTGCGGGGCGTGAGGCTACGAACCGCGCGCCCGTGCGGTGCGGGACTTGATACTCGCAAGGTCGCCAACTGCTCAGATTGCCGTGCGCAGGTCTGGTGGGGGCGTCTTCGAGATCACGGTGGACGGCAGGGTTGCCTACTCAAAGAAGGCGAGCGGCCGGTTCCCGACAGACGAGGAAGTGCTTGATATTCTCGGCTGATCAAGTTTCCCCACACGACGCCGGTGCCTGCCGCGTGACGGCGGCAAGTTTGTGACGACGGCCCCGCCGGCGATAAGCGAGGTCAACGTGTGACATTCGATCCGGATTGGGTGCGGTCGCTCGCCGGCCGGGCGGAATTGCTCACGCCGGACGACATGGCGCGTGCCGACGCAGCGTCACCATCGTTGGGCGTGCCGGGCCCGACGCTGATGGAGAATGCCGGCAGGAGCGTGGTGCGTGCCGTCCGTGCACGGTTCCGCCCGTGCCGGACCCTTGTGCTCGCCGGGCCGGGCAACAACGGCGGTGACGGCTATGTAGCGGCAAGGCTGCTTCGACAGGACGGCTGGCCGGTCGTGCTGGCGGCATTGGCGCCCCCGCGAGCAGGCTCCGACGCGGCGAAAGCTGCTGCGCGCTGGCACGGACCGGCGGCGCCATTCGCCCCAACAGAGGCCGCGCGCGCGGACATGGTGATTGATGCCGTGTTCGGCGCCGGCCTGGCGCGCGATGTGGACGGAGTAGTCGCCGATGCGTTGCGTGCGGCCCGGCGCGTGGTGGCGGTCGATGTGCCGAGCGGACTTGACGGCGCGACAGGCGCAGTGCGCGGGTATGCGCCGCAGGCGGCGCTGACGGTCTCGTTCTTCCGGCTCAAGCCCGGGCATCTTCTCCTGCCGGGCCGCGTGCTGTGTGGCGAGACCGTGCTCGCCGATATTGGATTGCCGTCAGCGGTCCTGGAGCAGGTGCGGGCCAGCATTTTTGCCAACGTGCCGGAACTGTGGCGGGTGCCGAGACCCGCGCCGGACTCACACAAATATTCGCGCGGTCACGTCACAGTGGCTGGGGGCGCGACCATGACCGGCGCGGCTAGGTTGGCTGCAGATGCGGCGCGACGCGGCGGCGCCGGGCTGGTGACCATCGCCGCCGGCGGGCGCGGCGATATCTATCGGCAGGGTTCGCCGGGTGTCCTGGTCAGCGATGCGTCACTGGCCGAACTGCTCGAGGACGAGCGACGGCAAGTCTGGGTGTGCGGACCCGGGCTGGGGCCGGATGCGGCTCGCGCGACGCTGCCGCTGCTGTTGGCTGCCGGGCGCCGCGTCGTCGCGGACGCCGATGTGTTTTCCGCGTTCGCCGGCGAACCCGACGCATTGCGCGGCGCTGCGGTGCTCACGCCCCATGCTGGAGAATTCGTCCGCACTTTTGGCAGCCCTGGTGCTGACCGGGTCGCTGCCGCTCGCGCTGCCGCGGCCCGCACCGGCGCGGTCGTGCTGCTGAAGGGCGCCGACACGATCATCGCGGCGCCGGACGGCAAGGTCGCGATCAATGCCTCCGCGCCACCGTGGCTCGCGACTGCCGGGTCAGGCGATGTGCTGTCTGGCCTGATCGGAGGGCTGCTGGCCCAGGGCATGGCCGCCTGGGACGCCGCCGCTGCCGGGGCCTTCCTGCATGGTCGCGCCGCGGTGCTCGCCGGGCCAGGCCTGGTGGTGGAGGACCTGCTTCCCGCGCTCACGCCTGCGCTGGCGGCGACAACATCTCAGTCACATCTTCCGGGCAGTTCGCTATGATCGGCGGCCAAAGCGAGGAAATGCCTGCATGAGCGATATCGCCGTCCCCGGTCTGCTCGACCGGGCCATTCGCCGCATCACCACGGTCTGGCGCGACATGGCGGCGGGCGTGCAGGACGAGTTGATCGCAGCTCAGATGCGCGCCTGTCTGGACGGACGCGGTGGCGAAGTGAGTGCCCGCAATCGCGCCGCCAAGCTGGCGGAGACATACCAGGGACTGGACGAGGCGGGACGCAGGGAATTCCTGCGCACTCTGGCCAGCTTCGATTCCGATGCCGATGCAGTCGCAACGGCCTATGGCGCGGTGCAGGCGGCGACCGAGCCCGCCGAACGCGCCACTGCCAAGGCCGCGCTGCGCCGCGCGCTGGAGCCGCCGCGTCTTCGGCTGCTCACCCAGTTCACCACCATCCCGGATGGGCGGAAATTCCTGGTCGACCTGCGTGGCTTCCTGCTGAAGATACGCCGGGACGACAAGCTGCTGGCGGCGCTGGAGGCGGATCTGCGCGGCCTGCTCGGTGCCTGGTTCGATATCGGCTTCCTGGAGTTGCAGCGGATCGACTGGAACAGCCCTGCCGCGCTGCTGGAGAAGCTGGTGGGTTATGAGGCGGTGCACGAAATCCGGTCCTGGCGTGATCTGAAGAACCGACTGGATTCCGATCGACGTTGCTACGCCTTCTTTCATCCACGCATGCCTGGCGAGCCGCTGATCTTCGTCGAGGTCGCGCTGGTGAAGGGGCTGGCCGGCAGCGTCCAGCGCCTTCTCGACGAGAAGGCGCCGCTGCTCGACCCGCGCGAGGCTGACACCGCCATCTTCTATTCGATCAGCAACTGCCAGCAGGGACTGGCGGGAATCAGCTTCGGCAATCTTCTGATCAAGCGTGTGGTCGAGGAACTGTCACCCCAGTTCCGCAATCTGAAGACGTTCGCGACGCTGTCGCCGATCCCGGGCTTCCGTGGCTGGTTGGAGGAGAAGCTCGCCGCAAACCAGCCGGGCCTGTTGTCGGACGAGGAGGCCGCCAGCCTGGCTTCGGCGATGCCGGCGCCATCGGGCGAACAGGCGCTGGCGAAGATCCTGGCGAAGCGCGGCTGGTGGCGCGAGGTGGGTTTGCGCAAGACGGTTGAACCCGTGTTGGTGCGGTTTTGCGCGCGCTATCTGCTGGTCGAGTCGAATGGCGGTAAGCGGGCGCGCGATCCGGTGGCGCATTTCCATCTGTCGAACGGCGCGCGTGTGGAACGGATCAACACACTGGGCGACACATCGGAAAAGGGCGCCAAGGAGAGTGCCACGCTGATGGTCAATTACCTCTATGATCCGGCGAAGATCGAGGACTGGCATGAGGATTATGCCGGCGAGGGCAAGCGCAATGCGTCCACCACGGTGCGCAAGCTGGCGCGGGGATGGAGTTGAAGGGAAAGATCATGTCCGAGGCAACCTTGCCTCAAACTGCCAGTGACGAACGGTCGCGACCGGATGGTCTGGTGCGGTGCGAACATTTGAATAATCGCAATTTCGTCAATGACCCACTCGTCAAGGTGGAGGTGCTGTCACCGTCCGCCATGCGTCCACAATAGATGAGAGCAGGCGCGGCGGACGCACTGGACTTTTTTGCGGCCAGAGTTTGCGGAGCGGTTGAACGAGCGCGCCGCCCCATTGCCGGAAATGGCAGTCCGTATCGCGAAGGATTTCGGTATGCGCATAGCGCCGGAACTTGCCGCCTGGTTTCAGGACCGACCGGGGCTGCGCTAACCATCCAGGGTGCGCTAAGCTTTGGCTGGGTTCGCCCCGGGAGATCAGAAGGTTCATGGATACGCCGCTTGCCAACCTCGCTTCGCTCGCGCCGGCCGACTTCAGCCGGGCCCACGTCCTCAAGCAGGTGGAAAAAAAGCTGCTGTGGCTGTCGTCGTGGATGATCCACAACGCAAATCACATCCGGCCCAATCGCGACGGGCTGAAGGTGGGTGGGCATCAGGCGTCCTGCGCGTCGGTCATCTCGATCATGGCGGCGCTGTATTTCGAGATCGCCCGCCCGCAGGACCGCATCGCCGTGAAGCCGCACGCCGGGCCGGTGTTCCACGCGATCAATTACCTGTTCGGCCGGCAGACGCTGGAGAAGATGCAGGGGCTGCGTCAGTTGGGCGGCGTGCAGTCATATCCGTCGCGGGTCAAGGATGGGCCGGAGGTGGATTTCTCCACCGGTTCCGTCGGGCTCGGCGTCGCGATGACCACGTTCGCCGCGCTTATGGCCGACTATGTGCGCCTGCACGGGCTCGGCCGCACCGACCTGCCGCCCGGCCGCCACATCGCCATCGCCGGCGACGCTGAACTGGACGAGGGCAATATCTACGAAGCGCTGCTCGAGGGCTGGAAGCACGACGTTCGAAATCTCTGGTGGATCATCGACTACAATCGCCAGAGCCTTGATTTAGTGGTTCCCGATCGGTTGTTCGGCCGCATCGAGGGCCTGTTCCGCGACATGGGATGGAACGTCGTCACCATCAAATACGGCCGCAAACTCGAAGCCGCCTTTGCGCGCGAGGGTGGCGAGGCGTTGCGCGCCTGGATCGATGATTGTCCGAACTCGCTGTATTCCGCGCTGACGTTCCAGGGCGGAGCGTCCTGGCGACAGGCGTTGCTGGCGGACCTGGGGCGGTCGAAGGCACGCGCGATCATCGACACGCTGTCGGACGAAGAACTCGGTGCGCTGATGACCAATCTCGGCGGCCACGACATCGAGACGGTGATCGAGACCCTGCGCGAGGCCGCCGCCGATGGCGATCAGCCGACATGTTTCATCGCCTACACGATCAAGGGCATGGGACTGCCGTTCGCCGGCCATAAGGACAACCACGCCGGCTTGATGACCAAGGAGCAGATGGAACTGTTCCGCACCTCGATGGGCATCCGGCCGGGCCACGAATGGGACCTGTTCGAGGGGCTCGGCGTGTCGGAGCAGGACCTGCGACAATTCCTCGATGCGTGCCCGTTTGCGACCCCGTTGACGCCGCAGGGCCGTGCGCTGACCGCGCCACTGGTCGCCGTCCCGCCCGAATTGCCGACGCCGCAGCTTGCGGGGCGCAGGCTCTCCACCCAGTCGGGGTTCGGCGACATTCTTGCCGAGATCGGCCGCGGGCAGGGTGAGCTGAAGTCGCTGGCCGCACATATTGTCACCACCAGCCCGGACGTGACGGTGTCGACCAACCTCGGGCCATGGGTAAACCGGCGCGGCATCTTCGATCGCCACACGCGCAATGATGTGTTCCGCGATGCGAAGTTGGCGAGCGCGCAGCGTTGGGGTATGTCGCCCGAGGGCCAGCACATCGAACTTGGCATCGCGGAGCAGAACCTGTTTCTTTTGCTTGGTGCCGCGGGGCTGACGCCGGCGATGACTGGCGCACGGCTGCTACCGGTCGGCACGGTATATGACCCGTTCGTCAACCGTGGCCTCGATGCGCTGCTGTATGGCTGCTACCAGGATGCCCGCTTCCTGCTGGTGTCCACGCCGTCCGGACTGACGCTGGCGCCGGAAGGCGGTCAGCATCAGTCGGTCAATACGCCGCTGATCGGCATGGCCGCCGACCGTCTGGCAAGCTTCGAGCCCGCCCATGTGGATGAGTTGGCGATCATGCTGCGTCACGCCTTCGAACACATGCAGCGCGCCGATGGGTCGTCGGTATGGTTGCGGCTTTCTACACGCCAGCTTGAGCAGCCCGACCGAGTGCTCAACAAGGAAGCGGTGATCGCGGGTGCGCATTGGGCGGTGCCGCCGGCGCCAGGGGCGCGCATTGCGGTTGCTTACCAGGGTCCGGTCGCACCGGAGGCGGCGGCCGCCTTCGCCGAACTACAAGCGGAAGAGCCGGACGCGGGACTGCTCGCCATCACCAGCCCGGACCGGCTGCATGCCGGCTGGCTTGCCGCATTGCGTGCGCGCCGGGCTGGTACCCAGGGATCCTTGTCGCATATCGAGCAGGTGCTGGACCCGCTTGCGCCTGGTGCGGCATTGGTCACCGTGCTGGACGGGCATCCGGCGACGCATGCCTGGCTGGGCAGCGTGCACGGCCAGCGCGTGGTTCCGCTCGGTCCGGACCATTTCGGCCAGAGCGGCGATATTCCTGACCTGTATCGCGAGTATGGCATCGACACGGATGCGATCCTGGATGCCTGCGCCCAGGCGCTGCTGGCTGGGTAGGACGGTTTAAGCCTTCTGAACCATCGGTCGTTGTTCACGCGCGGTGGAGGGTCAGTCGCCGAGCTTGACCATGCACTGCACGGATTTGCGTGAGCTGATCGCGCCCTTCCAGTAGTCGATCAGCGTTTCGAGCCGCCGTTTTTCGTCGGAGCAAGCCGCATTGCCATCGTCGTGAACCTCATTGCGGCAGAGGCTAGCACAAAAACTACCTCAAACTACCCCGCGCCTTGACTTCATAGACGCTTCTTGCTGACGCTGGATGCAACGAAGGGGAGGCAACAACGATGCCCGAGCTGGACCCGCATCGCCAAACGCTGAAGGAAGAATTCATCGCCGCCCGCGGCTACTGGAGCGAGTTGTGGGACGGCGTGCTGGAGCTCTCCCCGGAGTACTTCGCGGCGTACAGCGCCTTCTCGTCGGTTCCCTGGAAGCACGGCACGCTGCCGCCGAAGATCAAGGAACTGATCTACGTCGCGATCGATGCATCCACCACGCATCTCTACAATCCCGGCACGCGCATCCACATCGCCAACGCATTGCGACACGGTGCAACGCGGGACGAGGTGATGGAGGTGCTGCAGATCGTCTCGGTGCTTGGCATCCATACCATGTCCACCGGACTGCCGATCCTGATAGACGAGCTACGCAAGTCCGGCCGCGGCAACCATGTGAAGGAAGGCCCGCTGACCGCGGAACAGGACAAACTCAAGCAGGGATTCATCGCCAACCGCGGCTACTGGAACCCGGTGTGGGAACAGCTGCTGCAGCACGCGCCGGAATTTTTCGACGCCTACACGCGGCTTTCCTCGGTGCCATGGCAACACGGGACTTTGGGACCGAAAATCCGCGAACTGATCTACATCGCGATCGACGCGGCGACCACGCATCTCTACCTGCCCGGACTGCGCACGCATATCCGCAACGCGCTCGGCCACGGCGCGAGCGTGGCGGAAATCATGGAAGTGCTGCAACTGACGAGCGTACTGGGCATCCATACCATTACCGAAGGCGTGCCCGCGCTGCTCGACGAAGCGAAGAAGGCCGGATTATAGCGCAGGTCCGGACGGGGCGGTTGCTCGAGCGAGCAAACCCGAGCACCGAAATGTCGCGAAATATTTCTTGCGGTTGCTGGCAGTTGCCGGCTAGCCTGATTGTGGTCGGTCCGGTCATCCTGCCGTTCAATCAATGCGGGAAGCACCGCGGAAGGGCAAAATGCTCACCGGAGGAACGCATGCCGACCCACTTCGATATCGACGACGTCATCCTCAACTACGACCCGGCTCAGCCGCACGCCCGGTTTCTGGCGGCTGGGCTGGAAGGCGCATTCGACACAGCGGAGGCGCGGTTGCCGAGCGTCATCCCCTGGCCAGCTGGCGCTGTGCCAACCGCCGCCCCTTTGGATCGACCGCCCGCCGACACCGACGATCTCTCGCGCTTTGCGGGATATGACGCGATTGTCGTGACCTGGACCGCGGCCGAAGCAACGGCGCTCGCGACGCTGTTCACACCGGGCCACCCCACCGCGACGTGGTACCAATACCGCCACGGCGTCAATGACTATATTCCGCTTGTCACTGGGCCACGTGCGCCGTTCAACGACAAAGCAGCGGACATGGCGCGCTATTTTCACAGCCTCGGCCTCTATTTTCCCTGTAAAATCGGCAATGCGCGTGTGCTGCTGTTCAAATCCGGATTGCATCTGGCTTACGACGGGCCGGCCACACCGGTCCGCAAACTGATGTGCGAGCTGGCTGGCACGGTCAAGCCGAAGGTCTTCATCACCACGGGAACAGGTGGGGGAATTGGCCAGGACGTGGCACTGGGCGATGTCGTCGTGGCAGGCACCGTCCGGTTCGACTGCACGACTCAGTTCAAGTCGCAACCATTCCACGATGCCGAATACCGTCCTTCCGCCCTGCCGGCCGGTGCCTTGGCTGCCGTAACGCCCGCGTTGACGCAAGTGAACGCATCGCGCATTCCCGGCGCCCGCGCGACGCCGACGATCTGGTCGGCCCGGCACGATGCGATCGTCACGACCGACCTGTTTGCCTTCGATGATTCCACGAACCATTACAAACTTCAGGGCCTGGGACGTGCCTGCGACATGGGCGACGCAATGGTCGGCAACGCAATGCAGGCATTTCCACACCTCGCCTGGTACGCGATTCGCAATGCGTCCGATCCGCAAATCCCCGATCCGTCCGGCGACATCCGCAAGGCCGCTCAGCAGGCGGGCCAGATCTACGCGAAATATGGCGCACTCACGACCGCGGCCAGCGTGATTGCAACCTGGGCGGTGATCCACACGGCCACATCCGGTTTCCATCTGTCGCATTGACGCAGCGGGCACGTACTTCGCCGCTGGCTCGCCCGTGCAAAGTCGTGCTAACGTGACCACGGCACATGTGATGCCGTGGGGCACGAATGGTGACGTCGGCGGCACGCGCAACGGACGCGGCGGGCATTTTCCATTTCGTCATGATCAAGCCGTCGCACTACGACGATGACGGCTATCCGATCCAATGGATCCGCTCCGCCATCCCGTCCAACACGCTCGCCTGCCTGAACGGGCTTGCCGAGGACGCGCAGCGGCGGGAAGTGCTGGGTCCCGGCGTCACGGTTCGTCTGCACACCTACGACGAAACGAACCGTCGTGTACGGCCGGACCGCATCATACGCGACATCGCCCGCGCGGGCGGCAAGGCGCTGATCGCGCTGGTCGGCGTTCAGTCGAATCAGTTTCACCGCGCGGTGGACCTGGCGCGGCCCTTCCTGGCAGCCGGATTCCCGGTCGCTATCGGCGGCTTTCACATCTCGGGCTGCCTTGCCATGCTGCCGGAGATGCCGCCGGAAATGGTCGCCGCACAGGCGCTGGGCATCACGTTCTTCGCCGGCGAGGCCGAGGAAGGCCGACTCGACGCAGTGCTGCGCGACGCCTGGGCCGGCACGCTCGCGCCGCTTTACAACCACATGGACGACCTGCCCTCATTGCAGGGCGAGCCGCCACCGATTCTGCCGCGCCAGCATGTCCGCCGAACCTCGGGCTCGCTCTCCAGCGTCGATCTCGGTCGGGGGTGTCCTTATCAGTGCTCGTTCTGCACCATCATCAACGTGCAGGGCCGCAAGAGCCGGTTCCGCTCACCGGATGATCTGGAGCACATCATCCGCGAGAACTGCGCGCAAGGCATCAAGCGGTTCTTCATCACCGACGACAACTTTGCGCGCAACCGTCACTGGGAACCCTTGTTCGACCGGATGATCGCGCTGCGCGAGGAAGGTTTGAACATCGGCTTCACCATCCAGGTCGATACGCTGTGCCACCGCATTCCGAATTTCATCGAGAAGGCGGCGCGCGCCGGGGTGCGACGCGTGTTCATCGGGCTCGAGAACATCAACCCGGAAAACCTGCTTGCCGCGAAGAAGCGACAGAACCGCATCACCGAGTATCGCGACATGCTGCAGCAATGGCGCGATCACGGCGCCATCACCTATGCCGGCTACATCATTGGCTTCCCGGGCGACACCAAGGAATTGATTCTTCGGGATGTCGAGATCATCAAGCGCGAATTGCCGCTCGATATTCTCGAATTTTTCTTCCTGACCCCGCTGCCGGGTTCCGAGGATCATAAGGTGCTCTGGACGCAGGGCGCGTGGATGGATCCCGATCTCAACAAATACGACCTGAACCATCGCGTGACGCACCATTCACGCATGTCGGATGAGGAATGGGAGCAGGCGTACCGCGCCGCATGGCTGAACTACTATACCCCCGAGCATGTGCGCACGATTCTTCGCCGCGCCGCGGCCCATAGGCTGGGGCGGCCAAAGACCGCGCTGACGACGATCCTATGGTTCAATCTCATGATCCTGTTCGAGTCGGTGCATCCCTTGGAAGGCGGCGCGTTTCGTCTGAAGTTCCGCCGGGACCGCCGGCATGGGATGCCGATCGAGAGCCGGTTCGTGTTCTATCCGCGCTATTTCGGCGAAACGGTGGTCAAGGCCTGCCGCTATGTTGCGGTCTATCGCGACGCCATGCGCACTCTGAAGCAGGTGCTGAAAGCCGCGGACCGCTGGACCTATACGGACCTCGCCATTGCGCCACCGCGCGACGACGAACTGGACACGCTCGACCTTTACCACGTCACAAGCGGCGGCGAAGCGGCAGTGGCCAGAGTGCGCCAGGAGGATGCCGCACGGGCGAGGCACGCCGTCGCTGCGCAGTGAACGCCGCGGCGCCCGGGGCGTACCTTAAATCGCGCGTCCGGCCCCTCAGCGGAAAATTGAATGCGGTCCGGCGGAGGCGAGCGCCGGCGCGGCCGCCATGGCATCCTGGCCGGAGCCGCCTGCGGCGGTTCCCTTTCTGCCGGTGTCAGCGTGCCTGACCGCGGTCTCGGCGATCGGGGCGCCCAGGACACGGGACAGCTTCGCGGCGGTGTCCAGCACGAGCGGCAGCAGCGTCCGTGGCCTTGGTGGGCGCATGCGCATGGTCGGCGCACTGAGCGAGAGCACGGCCACGACCTGGCCAGAGGCATCCCGAACCGGAGCGGCGACCGTGGCTGCTCCGGCGATCACTTCGTCGGTGGTCAGCAGATAGCCGCGGGTGCGGATCCGCTGGAGGTCAGCGGCGATCCAGGCGGAATCCGTGCGGGTGGCCGGGGTGAAGCGTGGCAGGCGTTGGGCCAGGACCTGGGTCTGCACGGCTTCCGGCGCGTGTGCCAACAGCAGGCGGCTTGAGCCGGCATGCAGCGGCTGGCGCTTGCCGACCTCACTATAGACGCGAAGCCCCGGGTCGGTCTGGAAGATCGCGATCGTCTCGCTCTCAAGACCGTCGCGGACACGGAGATAGGCGTTCTCGCCACTGGTCTTGCCGAGTGCCGTCAGAAACGGCATGGCCGTGGCGGCCAGCGCGCCCTGTTCGACGGCTGCCCGCCCCAAGACACCCCAGCGGGCTCCGAGCCGCCACATCCCGCGCGCCTCATCCTGGATGGCGAAGCCACGTGCCTCCAGCGTCCGCAACAGCCGAAACCCCGCTGTCCGAGTACATCGGGCTTGGCTTGCGAGGGCGGCCAGAGGCGCTGGGCCGATGCGCGAGAGTGCCTCCAAAAGGTCGAGTGCGCGGCCGACGGCGGCAATACTATAGTCGCGCGCCGGAGTGCCACCGTCCGCTTGCTCGTGCGAGCCATTGCCGGCTCTGGGGCGCGATCGGCCCTTGCCGTTGGTGCGGCTAGGCTGGGCCATGAGGACACCTACGAAATGATATCGATCGAAACAAAGCTAACATGGGACGGTCGATTTTGCCATCGGGACGAGCGGCGGAACGGCATTGATGTTGCGCAAGACCATGGCTCCCGACGATACAGAGCGCCCTGGACATTGTCACCCGGGTGCCGGCTGGTCAAACGGCGGGAAGCAGCAGGAGCCCGAGGTCTTGCGGATGACTCCTGAACTTATCCACAGATGGGGGAACCGAGTCGCTCGACCCACCGCCGATGGTGTCCGGCGCTCCGGCGCTTGTCGTGCCCGGCGGCGTGCGGTAAAGCCCCGGCCTCGCGCCTGGACGGTTGGGATCATCCCGCATGCGGGCGCGGGCGTGGTGGAACTGGCAGACACGCCAGATTTAGGTTCTGGTGGCGCAAGCCGTGGGGGTTCAAATCCCTCCGCCCGCACCATGGGTGGGCGTGCAATGACAGGGTTGAACAATGCAGGTCACTGAAACGCTCTCCGAGGGGCTCAAGCGCGCCTATACGGTGGTCGTGCCGGCCTCCGACATCGAGAGCAAGCGCGCCGCCCGCTTCGCGAACCTCGGCAAGACACTGGCGCTGCCGGGCTTCCGCCCAGGCAAGGTTCCGTTGACGCTGGTCCGCCAGCGCTATGGCACGGCGGTGACCGCCGAGGTCCTGGAGGAATTGGTCAGCGAAGCAACCCGTCAGGTGCTGAGCGAGCGCGGCCTGCGGCCCGCGCAGCAGCCGAAGGTGGACCTCATCAGCCTCGACGCGGCAGCCGGGTCGGCGAAAGACCTCGAATTCAAGGTCGAACTCGAACTGCTGCCCGAGATCACTCTGCCCGATTTCAGTACCGATCAGCCTAACGCGCATGAAGGTCGAGGCGTCGCCGGAGACGGTGGACAAGGCGTTGGCGGACATCGCCCGGCGCAACCGGGAGCTGGTGGAGATAACTGCCGAAGAACGGGGCGATCGCGGTGCGGCGGCGGGTGAGGTGCTGACCGTCGATTATATAGGGCGTGTCGAGGGCGTGGAGTTCCCCGGGGGCACCGGCAACGATGTAGCGGTGGACGTTGGCGGGGATGGCTTCATTCCCGGCTTCACGGAGCAGCTCGAGGGCTTGCGGCCGGACGAAACCCGCACGATCGAGGTCACATTCCCGGCGGAGTATGGCGTGCCGAACCTGGCCGGAAAGCCAGCCACCTTCGAGGTCACCGGCAAGAAGCTCAGCCGGTCGGCAATCCCGGAGCCGGACGACGATCTGGCCAAGAAACTTGGCTTCGACGACCTGGCCGCGATGCGCGACGCGGTCACGCAGAGGATCCAGTCCGAATACGACCAGATGTCCAGACTGAGGCTGAAACGGCAGCTGCTCGACGCCCTGGCCGGGGTGACCCACTTCGCTTCGCCAGAGAGCATGGTGGAGCAGGAATTCAGCCAGATCTGGCAACGCCTGGAGACCGACCGGAAGGAAGGCCGGCTCGACGACGATGACAAGGATAAGGATGAGGAAACCCTGAAGTCCGAATACCGCGCCATCGCGGAGCGCCGGGTTCGGCTCGGCCTGCTGTTGGCAGAGATCGGTCGGGCGAACAGCATCACGGTGGCGGCCGACGAGATGGCGCGGGCAATGCGCATGGAAGCGATGCGTTATCCCGGTCAGGAACAGCAGATCATGGAGTTCTTCCGTCAGAACCCGCGCGCGAGCGAAACGCTGCGCGGTCCGATCTACGAGGAAAAGGTGGTCGACTTCGTGCTGGAGCTGGCCAAGGTTGAGGACAATGTCGTCACTCCCGAGGAACTCGCGAAGGACGAGCCGCCCGCGCCGTAGCCAGGCTGCTTTCTTTGGCGCCGGCCGTCTGACCGGTTGGACTTCGGCCGTTGTCCGCTTATCTATGCAGCCCTCTCTGACCTGAAGGTGGCGAACATGGCGGATCGGGATCCGGTCGAAGTCTACGACAACACGCTGGTGCCGATGGTGGTCGAGCAGACCGCTCGCGGCGAGCGCGCCTATGACATCTATTCCCGCCTGCTGAAGGAACGGATCATTTTCCTTACCGGGGCGGTGTTCGATCAGGTCAGCGCCCTTATCTGCGCCCAGCTCCTGTTCCTGGAATCGGAAAATCCGAACAAGGATATTTCCTTCTATATCAACAGTCCTGGCGGCGTCGTGTCGGCCGGTCTGGCGATCTACGACACGATGCAGTACGTGCGCAGTCCGGTTTCCACGGTGTGCATCGGGCAGGCTGCCTCGATGGGGAGCCTGCTGCTGACCGCCGGGGCCAAGGGCAAGCGCTACGCCCTGCCGAACGCCCGGATCATGGTCCATCAGCCATCCGGTGGCGCCCAGGGCCAAGCGACCGACATCGAGATCCAGGCACGTGAAATCCTGACGCTTCGGAAGCGACTCAACGAGATCTATGTCCGCCACACCGGCCAGCCGATCGAGGCAATCGAGCGCAAACTGGAGCGCGATACCTATATGTCGGCCGAGGAGAGTCGCGACTTCGGCTTGGTGGATGCGGTCGTTGAGAATCGTGCGGTTTTGGAGGATATTGGCGGCCGATCCTGAGCCTTTTTCTGAGCTGCACCCGGTCGGCATGATCTGCGTCGACCGGCCCGATCGCAGACTTGGTCATCTTGGCGTCGTTGCGTGGCGGCGACACAATTGGGGATGACCAGTCGTGGTCCTTGTTCCTTCCGGCCGACGGGGGGTAATGTCATCCCCTGGCTCCAAGCGAGTCCGGGGCAGGAGTGCGCATGAGCAAGTCAGGCGATTCGAAGAACACTCTCTACTGCTCATTCTGCGGCAAGTCCCAGCATGAGGTCCGCAAGCTCATCGCCGGCCCGACGGTGTTCATCTGCGACGAATGCGTCGAACTCTGCATGGACATCATCCGCGAGGAGCATAAGACCCATCTGGTGAAGTCGCGCGACGGGGTTCCGACTCCGCGCGAGATCTGCAAGGTGCTGGATGACTACGTGATCGGCCAGGACCACGCGAAGCGCGTGCTCTCGGTGGCGGTGCACAACCACTACAAGCGGCTGGCTCACGGCCAGAAGAACAACGACATCGAGATCGCCAAGTCGAACATCATGCTGGTCGGCCCGACCGGGTCCGGTAAGACGCTGCTTGCGCAGACCTTGGCGCGCATCCTGGACGTCCCGTTCACCATGGCGGACGCCACGACGTTGACCGAAGCGGGCTACGTCGGCGAGGACGTCGAGAACATCATCCTGAAGCTGCTGCAATCGGCCGACTACAACGTCGAGCGTGCCCAGCGGGGCATCGTCTATATCGACGAGGTCGACAAGATCAGCCGCAAGTCGGACAACCCCTCGATCACCCGCGATGTGTCAGGCGAGGGTGTGCAGCAGGCGCTGCTGAAGATCATGGAGGGTACAGTCGCCTCGGTGCCGCCGCAGGGCGGCCGCAAGCATCCGCAGCAGGAGTTCCTGCAGGTCGATACCACCAATATCCTGTTCATCTGCGGTGGCGCCTTCTCTGGCCTGGAGAAGATCATCGCCGCCCGCGGCAAGGGCTCCGGCATGGGTTACGGGGCGGAAGTGCGTTCCCCGGACGAGCGGCGCACAGGCGCAATCCTGCGCGAGGTGGAGCCGGAAGACTTGCTGAAGTTCGGTCTGATCCCCGAGTTCATCGGCCGCCTGCCGGTGGTGGCCACGCTCGAGGACCTGGACGAAGGCGCGTTGATGGAGATCCTGACCAAGCCGAAGAACGCGCTGGTCAAGCAGTATGGGCGGTTGTTCGAAATGGAGGGCGTGAAGCTCTCGTTTACCGAGGACGCGTTACACTCCGTGGCGATCCGGGCGATCGCGCGCCGCACCGGCGCCCGCGGCCTGCGATCCATCATGGAGGCCATCCTGCTCGGCACCATGTTCGAGCTTCCCGGCCTCGACGGCGTCGAGGAGGTGGTCATCAACCGCGAGGTCGCCGAGTCACGCGCCAACCCACTTTATCTCTATGGCAAGGAAAGGGCGGAGAATACCGCCTGAGTCGGGGAAGAGACACGGTCGAGCAGCGCTCGCTCGCGAAATTGCGAGCATGGATTTTCGAGACCTTGCGCTGCGTTGCCCGGCAGCCGATATGGCAGAACATCGGCGGGCATTCCTGTCCCGCAGAGACGCCTTCCCGTGCCGCGGACGTTGCTACAAATCGGGCGGATTGGGCGTGGACTGTCCAAATGGAGGTCAAGAATGACTGAATCCGAACGCCCTGCTCCGGATCAGCCCCCGGAACAGCAAGAAGGCCCGGGCGACAAGGTGGCCGCGCCCCCGCACGCCGATCAGCTCGCCGTCCTGCCGCTGCGCGACATCGTCGTCTTTCCGCACATGATCGTGCCGCTGTTTGTCGGACGCGAGAAATCGGTCCGCGCGTTGGAGGCGGTGATGAAGGAGGACAAGCAGATCCTGCTTGTCGCCCAGAAGAACGCGTCCCAGGACGATCCGTCGGTCGACGACATTTATCGTGTGGGCACGGTGTCCACGATCCTGCAACTGCTCAAGCTGCCGGACGGCACCGTGAAGGTCCTAGTCGAAGGCGGCAGACGCGCGAAGATCGTCGGGTTCAAGGATACCGAAAGCTACTTCGAGGCGTTCGTCGAGGCGATGCCGGATCAGGCCGTCGAGGCGAAGGAACTGGAGGCACTGGGGCGTACGGTCGTTTCGCAGTTTGAGCAGTACATCAAGCTCAACAAGAAAATCGCCCCCGAAGTGCTGGTCTCGCTGAACCAGATCGAGGAGCCCAGCAAGCTCGCCGATACGGTCGCAAGCCATCTCAATCTCAAGATTGCCGAGAAGCAGGAACTGCTCGAGATCGCCAAGGTCGGCGAGCGGCTGGAACGCGTGTTCGGACATATGGAGTCCGAGATCGGCGTGCTGCAGGTCGAGAAGCGCATCCGCAGCCGTGTTAAGCGGCAGATGGAGAAGACGCAGCGCGAGTACTACCTGAACGAACAGCTCAAGGCGATACAGAAGGAACTCGGTGAAGGCGAAGACGGCAAGGACGAGAACGCCGAGCTCGAGGCCAAGATCAAGAAGACCAAGCTGTCGAAGGAAGCACGCGACAAGGCCATGGCGGAGCTGAAGAAGCTCAAGACCATGAGCCCGATGAGCGCCGAGTCGACGGTGGTGCGCAACTATCTCGACTGGATGTTGTCGATCCCGTGGAAGAAGCGCAGCAAGATCCGCAACGACGTCGTCGCGGCGGAGAAGGTGCTGGAGGCTGATCACTACGGACTCGAGAAGGTCAAGGAACGCATCATCGAGTACCTGGCCGTGCAGGCCCGCTCGCCGAAGGTGCGTGGCCCAATTCTATGCCTGGTCGGACCGCCTGGCGTCGGCAAGACTTCGCTCGGCAAGTCGATCGCCAGGGCGACAGGACGTAACTTTGTCCGCATGTCGCTTGGCGGCGTCCGCGACGAGGCGGAAATCCGCGGCCATCGGCGGACCTATATCGGCTCTATGCCCGGCAAGGTTCTCCAGGGGATGAAGAAGGCAAAGACCTCCAATCCATTGTTCCTGCTGGACGAGGTCGACAAGCTCGGCGCGGACTGGCGGGGCGATCCGTCGTCGGCGCTGCTCGAAGTGCTGGATCCGGAACAGAACTCCACGTTCAACGACCACTATCTGGAGGTGGACTACGATCTGTCCGACGTGATGTTCGTCACCACGGCCAACTCGCTGCGCATGCCGCAGCCGCTGATGGACCGCATGGAGATCATCCGCATCCCCGGCTACACCGAGGATGAGAAGGTTGAGATCGCCAAGCGCCACCTGATCAGCAAGCAGTCTGCGGCGCATGGCCTGAAGCTGGACGAGTGGCATATCTCAGACGATGCATTGCGCGACATGATCCGCTACTACACCCGTGAGGCCGGTGTGCGGAACCTGGAGCGTGAGATTGCCAATCTGGCGCGCAAGTCGGTGAAGGAACTGGTGACCAACAAGACCAAGAAGGTCACAATCACGCGCAAGAACCTCGACAAGTTCGCTGGTGTGCAAAAGTTCCGCTTCGGCGAAACCGAGGCCGAGGACATGGTCGGAGTCGTCACCGGTCTGGCCTGGACCGAAGTCGGCGGCGAAATCCTGACGATCGAAAGCGTACTGCTGCCGGGCAAGGGCAACATCAAGCAGACCGGCAAGCTGGGCGATGTGATGCAGGAGAGCGTGTCCGCCGCACTGAGCTACGTGCGGTCGCGGTCGGCTCATTTTGGCATCAAGCCGACGCTGTTCGAAAAGCGCGATATCCACGTGCATGTGCCCGAAGGGGCAACGCCGAAGGACGGGCCGTCCGCCGGTGTCGCCATGGCGACTTCGATCGTGTCGATCCTCACGGGAATCCCCGTGCGCCGCGACGTGGCAATGACCGGCGAAATCACGTTGCGCGGCCGCGTATTGCCGATCGGCGGCTTAAAGGAGAAGCTGTTGGCGGCATTGCGGGCCGGGATCACGACCGTTTTCATTCCCAAGGAGAATGAAAAGGACCTGGCGGAGATACCCGACAACGTGAAGAAGCACCTGAAGCTTGTTCCCGTTGCGGATGTCGACGAGGTGATTGCACAGGCGCTGGCTCGCCGGCCGGAGCCGATCGAGTGGGAGGAGCCGCCGGAGCCGGTGGTGCCGCCTCCGCCTCAGCAAACCACCGCCTCTCTGCCGCATTGATACCTCGCCAGCGGAAGGCCCGCCGGGATGGCCCGGCGGGCCTTCTGCGTCATTGACGCGGCGGAAACCGCGCCATTAGTGTCGCGCCCCCATGGGCACCCGCGCCGGCGTCGCCCCATTCTCTGCTGCATCACCGGACCGAGAGGGAACTGCCAGTGAACAAAATGGATCTTATCGCGGCTGTTGCAGACCAGACCGAATTGTCGCGTGCCAAGGCATCGGAAGTGGTCGACGCGGTATTCGCCGCCATCGAGGCGGCACTGAAGAACAAAGACGAAGTCCGGTTGGTCGGCTTCGGCACCTTTGCGACCGCTGAACGTAAGGCGGCGACCGGGCGGAATCCTCGCACCGGTGAGGCCATGACAATTGCCGCGTCCACGGCGGTCCGCTTCAAGGCAGGCAAGGGGCTGAAGGACGCGGTTCAGTGATAAGTGGTCTATGACCGGGACCCGACGCGGTATTTCGGATCACTGGTCACTGCCGGGCGGTTAGCTCAGCGGTAGAGCGTCTCGTTTACACCGAGAGGGCCGGCGGTTCGAACCCGTCACCGCCCACCAGCGGTCCGACCGTAGAACGTTCGTTTGCTGGTGCTGGACACTCATCACCGATCGCTGCTAAACGCGCCACCTGTTGCGCGGGCGTAGCTCAGTTGGTTAGAGCGCCGGCCTGTCACGCCGGAGGTCGCGGGTTCGAGTCCCGTCGCTCGCGCCAGCAATTGCCCATTGGCCCTAGTGGCGCGGGGCAGTTGGGGTTAATGTTTGCCGCGTGTTGCGTTGCGGCAGACTGAGACGCGCAGCTCCCATGGGCTGGGCGAGGGTCGCGGCGCGCAATGCCCGGCTGATCGATCGGATCTGACATGCAACCAGTGCTTCTCGGATACCTCCCCATTCTGGTGTTTGTAGTCATCGCCGGAGTGATTGCTGTGGCGATGGTCGGCGGTTCCCTGCTCGCGGCGCGCCAGAAGCCAGATCCCGAGAAGGTCTCGCCCTACGAATGCGGCTTCGAGCCGTTCGACGACGCGCGCCGTCGCTTCGACGTGCGCTTTTACCTGGTCGCCATCCTGTTCATCATTTTCGATCTCGAGGTAGCGTTCCTGTTCCCGTGGGCAGTATCGCTGAAGGACATCGGCTGGTTCGGGTTCCTTTCGATGATCGGCTTCCTCGGCGTGCTCACGGTGGGGTTTATCTACGAATGGTGCAAGGGAGCCTTGGATTGGGAGTAGCGAGATTGCCCCTCCCCGCGAATGCGCCGATGACAGTGCAGAGCGTGCGGCGGAATTGGGAGTAACGGCATGAGCGATGCCATAGCCTGGAACCGCGGTGGGTTGGCACCAGGTCCGGAGCAGGATGCCGTTGTAAAGGGCATCACCGGCGAGATCGCCGACAAGGGCTTTATCGTCGCCAACATGGACAAGGTCGTGAACTGGGCGCGCACCGGCAGCCTGTGGCCGATGACGTTTGGGCTGGCATGCTGCGCGGTCGAGATGATCCATGCCTATATGCCACGTTATGACCTTGATCGCTTTGGCATCATCCCGCGCGCCTCGCCACGCCAGTCCGACGTGATGATCGTCGCCGGCACGCTGACCAACAAGATGGCGCCTGCACTCCGCAAGGTTTACGACCAGATGCCGGAACCCCGCTGGGTGATCAGCATGGGAAGCTGCGCCAACGGTGGCGGCTACTATCACTACAGTTATTCGGTGGTGCGGGGTTGCGATCGCGTCGTGCCGGTGGACATCTATGTGCCCGGCTGCCCGCCGACAGCAGAGGCCCTGGTTTACGGGATCATGCAGCTTCAGAAGAAGATCCGCCGCACCGGGACGATCCTCCGTGGCTGATCTCGCCGAGACGGTCGCCACTCTGCCGGGCGTGCGTGCGTGCTTCGTCGAAAAGGGCGAACCGGTTGCCCATGCCGACCGCGATGCGCTGCTGCCGCTGGTGCTGACCTTGCGCGACGACCCGCGCTTCGCGTTCGAGCAGGTGATGGACATCTGCGGCGTCGATTGGCCGCAGCGAGAAGAGCGCTTCGATGTCGTCTACAATCTGCTGTCGGTGTCGCTGAACCAGCGGATCCGCGTCATCGTCACGACGGATGAGCAGAAACCGGTGCCATCGGTGCACACGGTGTGGCCGGTCGCGACGTGGTGGGAGCGCGAGGCGTGGGATCTGTTCGGCATCGTGTTCTCCGGCCAGCCCGATCTGCGGCGCATCCTGACCGATTACGGTTTTGACGGACATCCGCTACGCAAGGATTTCCCGCTGACCGGCTATGTGGAAGTCCGCTACGACGAGGATCGCAAAGCGGTGGTTTACGAGCCGGTGCGGCTGACGCAGGATTTCCGGTCATTCGATTTCCTCTCGCCGTGGGAGGCGATCACTACCTTGCCGGGCGACGAGAAGGTGCATACCGCGCGGGCGGTGGAAGCGCAGCCGCCGGCGCCGGAGAAGGCGTAAGACGATGAGTGAGACGCCAGACATCGAGGCTCGACCGTCCGCGACCAAGGTCGTGGAGATCGACAGCCACGCGATCAATTTCGGCCCGCAGCATCCTGCGGCGCATGGCGTGTTGCGGCTGATCCTGGAGATGGACGGCGAGGTGGTGGAGCGCGCCGATCCGCATATCGGTCTGCTGCATCGCGGCACCGAGAAGCTGATCGAATACAAGACCTACATGCAGGCAGTGCCGTACTTCGACCGGCTGGATTACGTTTCGCCGATGTGCGAGGAACATGCCTTCGCACTGGCGACCGAGAAGCTGCTCGGCATCGAGGTTCCGGAGCGCGGGCAGTGGATCCGCGTGATGTTTGCCGAGATCACCCGCGTGCTGAATCACCTTTTGAACGTGACGACCTACGCGCTTGATGTCGGCGCGATCACGCCGAGCCTTTGGGGGTTTGAGGAACGCGAGAAGCTGATGGAGTTCCATGAAGCCGCGTCCGGTGCGCGGCTGCATGCGAACTACTTTCGTCCCGGCGGCGTGGCCAAGGATCTGCCGGCTGGTCTGGCGGAACGTATCGCCGAATGGTCGGCCACCTTCCCGAAATTCGTTGACGATCTCGAAGAACTGCTGACCAGCAATCGTATCTGGAAGCAGCGCACCGTGGATATTGGCGTGATCGATGCGGCTGGCGCATTGGCCTGGGGATTCGCGGGACCGTGCTTGCGCGCAAGCGGTGTGCCATGGGACCTGCGGCGTTCGCAGCCGTATGACAAGTACGCCGAAGTAGACTTCAAGGTTCCGGTGGGACGCAACGGCGACTGCTACGACCGGTATCTGGTACGGCTCGCCGAGATGCGTGAGAGCGTGGCGATCATCCGGCAATGTCTTGGCAAGATGAAACCTGGGCCGGTGAAGGTGCAGGACCACAAGTTCTCGCCGCCGACCCGAGCCGAGATGAAGCGCTCGATGGAGGCGTTGATCCACCACTTCAAGCTTTACACCGAGGGCTACCACGTGCCGCCCGGCGCGACCTACACCGTGGTGGAAAGTCCCAAGGGCGAGTTCGGCGTGTATCTGGTGGCCGATGGAACCAATCGGCCGTATCGCTGCAAGATCCGGCCGACCGGATTCGCGTTCCTGCAGGCGGTCGATGTGATGGCGCGGCGGCACATGCTGGCGGACACGGTCGCGATCATCGGATCGCTCGACATCGTGTTCGGCGAGATCGACAGATAGCAATGGCCGAGAGCACCGGTGATTTCGTTCAGCCTGCCAGCTTCGTCTTCGACGCGGAGAGTGAGGCTGCTATCCCGCCGATCGTCGCGAAATACCCGCCAGGCAAGCAGGCGAGCGCGGTGATCCCGTTGCTCTATCTCGTGCAGAACCAGATGAAGCGGCAGACCGGGAGTGCCTGGGTTCCGACCGCAGGCATGGACGTGGTGGCGCACCGGCTCGATATGGCGCCGATCCGCGTCTATGAGGTCGCCACGTTCTATCTGATGTTCAACCTGCACCCGATCGGCATCTGGCATCTGCAGGTCTGCACCACCACGCCGTGCTGGCTGCGCGGTTCGGATGATGTGGTGGCGGCATGCCGCGCGGCGACGGGGATCAAGGGCTGGGGCGAGACAAGCGCGGACGGCGTCTTCACGATGACCGAGGTGGAATGTGTCGGTGCGTGCGTGAATGCGCCGGTGATCCAGGTGAATGACGACTTCTACGAGGACCTCGATGCCGACAGCACCACCCGACTGCTCGAGGCGCTGCGTCGGGGGGAGCCGCCCAGGCCGGGCTCGGTGACGGGACGACAGACCTCCGCGCCCGAGGGCGGCCCGACGACGCTGACGACGTTGCACTACGGTGCGGAGAGCTGATCCGATGCTGCAGGACAAGGACCGCATCTTCACCAACCTGTATGGCCTGCACGATCCCTTCCTGAAGGGCGCGCGGGCCCGCGGCGACTGGGATGGCACCAAGGCGATCCTGGAAAAGGGCCGCGAGACCATCGTGGAGGAGATCAAGGCATCGGGCCTGCGCGGACGCGGCGGCGCGGGATTTCCCACCGGCCTGAAGTGGTCGTTCATGCCGAAGCAGTCCGATCGGCCGTGCTACCTCGTGGTGAACGCGGACGAAAGCGAGCCCGGCACGTGCAAGGATCGCGACATCATGCGCCACGATCCGCACAAGCTGATCGAGGGCTGCCTGGTTGCGTCGTTCGCGATGGGCGCGCACGCCGCCTACATCTATATCCGCGGCGAATTCTACAACGAAGGGCGCGCGCTGCAGACGGCGATCGACGAGGCTTACGAGGCCGGGATGATCGGTCGCGATGCGTGCGGGTCCGGTTGGGCTTTCGATGTCTATCTGCACCGCGGCGCCGGCGCCTATATCTGCGGCGAGGAGACGGGCTTGCTTGAAAGCCTGGAAGGCAAGAAGGGCCTGCCGCGTTTGAAGCCGCCGTTCCCCGCGGCCGTCGGGCTGTACGGTTGCCCGTCCACGGTGAACAACGTTGAGAGCATCGCAGTGGCTCCGACGATCATGCGGCGCGGTGCGGCGTGGTTCAATTCGCTCGGACGGCCGAAGAATTCCGGGCAGAAGGTGTTCTGCATCTCCGGACACGTGAACAAGCCGTGCAACGTGGAAGAGGAACTTGGTATCCCGCTGCGCGAGTTGATCGACCGCTATGCCGGCGGCGTGCGCGGCGGTTGGGACAACCTGCTGGCGGTGATCCCGGGCGGCGCGTCGGTGCCGGTGATTCCGAAGAGCGTTTGCGACGATGTGCTGATGGATTTTGATTCGCTGCGCGATGTACGGAGCGGGCTTGGCACGGCAGCCGTGATCGTGATGGACAAGTCCACCGACATCATCAAGGCGATCGCGCGACTTTCGAAGTTCTACATGCATGAAAGCTGCGGTCAGTGCACGCCCTGCCGCGAGGGCACCGGCTGGATGTGGCGGGTGATGACCCGCATGGTCGCGGGTAGAGCGGACGTCTCGGAGATCGACACGCTCGATCAGGTGACGCGGCAGATCGAAGGCCACACGATCTGTGCGCTCGGCGACGCGGCCGCTTGGCCGATCCAGGGGTTGATCCGGCATTTCCGGCCGGTGATGGAAGAGCGCATTGCGGCCTACAAGGCGGCGCGTACGCCGGCGCGGCTGGCGGCGGAGTAGGGATGTGATTTAAAATTCACCACAAAGCCAGGACGACACGAAGGTCGCAACCTGCTTCGTGCCTTCCTGTCGTCATGGTGAATATTCTTCCCGGAAGAACCCATAATGCCCAAAGTCACCGTGGACGGCATCGAGGTCGAAGTCCCCAACGGCTCCTCCGTGCTGCAGGCCTGTGAGGCCGCCGGCAAGGAAATCCCTCGGTTCTGCTACCACGAACGCCTGTCGATCGCCGGCAATTGCCGCATGTGCCTGGTCGAAATCGAGAAGGCGCCGCCGAAGCCGATCTCCTCCTGCACCTACCCTGTCGCCGACGGCATGGTGGTGCACACTGACTCGCCCATGGTGCGCAACGGGCGCCGCGGCGTGATGGAATTCCTGCTGATCAACCATCCGCTCGATTGCCCGATCTGCGACCAGGGCGGCGAGTGCGATTTGCAGGACCAGGCGATGGGCTACGGCATGGATCACTCGCGCTACGCGGAAAACAAACGCGCGGTGCAGGACAAGAATCTCGGTCCTTTGGTGAAGACGGTCATGACGCGTTGCATCCACTGCACGCGCTGCATTCGCTTCATCACCGAAGTGGCCGGCGTGCCGGACCTCGGCGCCACCCATCGCGGCGAACACATGGAAGTTGGCACTTATGTGGAAAAGGCGCTGTCGTCCGAACTGTCCGGCAACATCATCGATCTATGCCCGGTCGGCGCGCTGACGTCGAAACCCTACGCGTTTGTTGCACGGTCGTGGGAGTTGTCGAAGGTTGACAGCGTCGATGTGCTGGACGCCGTCGGCACCAACATCCGCATCGACGCGCGTGGCCCCGAGGTGCTGCGCATTCTGCCGCGGCTGAATGAGGACGTGAACGAGGAGTGGCTGGCAGACAAGTCGCGGTTCGCGCTCGACGGACTGAAGCGCCGCCGGCTCGATCGTCCCTGGGTGCGCCAATCCGCATCCCTCGGGGGCAAGCTCACCGAGGCAGGCTGGTCCGACGCATTCGCCGCGATTGCGGAGAAACTGCGCGGCGTTGCGGGCGATCGCATCGGCGCGATCGCCGGTGACCTTGTCGATGCGGAAAGCATGCTGGCGCTGAAGGATCTGATGGCCGCGCTGGGATCGGCGAACATCGATTGCCGACAGGACGGCGCCAGGCTCGATGCGTCCCGGCGCGACTTCTACACATTCAACACGACGATTGCCGGGATCGAGGAAGCCGACGCGATCCTGCTGATCGGCACCAATCCGCGCAAGGAAGCGCCGGTGCTGAACGCGCGCATCCGTAAGCGTTGGCTTGCGGGCGGCATACCCATCGGCCTGATTGGCACCGAGACCGATCTCACCTACCGCGTGGAGCAGCTTGGCGCTGGACCCGGCGTGCTGTCCGCGCTGCACGATGGTTCGCATGACTTTGCCAAGCTGCTGCATGACGCCAAGAAGCCGATGATCGTGGTCGGCCAGGCGGCGCTGGCGCGTCCCGATGGTGCGGCGGTGCTGGCTGCGTCGTGGCGGCTTGCCGTTTCGGCGGGCGCCCTGACCAGCGACTGGCATGGCTTCAACGTGCTGCACACTGCGGCAGCGCGCGTCGGCGGTTTGGATGTCGGCTTCGTGCCCGGCGCCGTCGGCAAGTCGTTGGCGCAGATGCTGGATGGCGGCGTCGATGTGCTGTGGCTGCTTGGCGCGGACGAGTTCGACATGGCGCGCATCGGCGCCAATTCGTTTGTGGTCTATCAGGGTCACCATGGCGATGCCGGCGCGGCGCGTGCCGATGTGATCCTGCCCGGCGCGGCCTATACCGAAAAGCACGGCACCTACGTCAGCACCGAGGGCCGCGTGCAGCGCGGCCTGTTGTCGGTTTATCCGCCCGGCGAGGCGCGTGAGGACTGGAAGATCCTGCGTGCGTTCAGCGAGACGATTGGTCACGTCCTGCCGTACGACACGTTGGGCCAGTTGCGTGCACGGCTGGAGGAGGTGAACCCGATATTCGGCCGAATCGATTTTCTGCCGCGCTTCGGCAGTACCGACCAGAGCGGGCCTTCGGGAGATCCGGGCGCACTGTCCGAGGCACCGTTCGCTCCGGCGGTCACCAACTACTACCAGACCGACCCGATCAGCCGCGCAAGTCCCACCATGGCCGCGTGCACGGCGACCTTCGCGGCCGGGCCGATGTTGGTGGCAGCGGAATAGCACGATGCACGACTTCCTGTTCGACACCAACGTCGGCTTGGTCATAGTGACTTTCGCCGAAGCGCTCGCGCTGCTGGTGCCGCTGCTGATCGCTGTCGCCTATCTGACCTATGCCGAGCGCAAGGTCCTCGCGGCGATGCAGTTGCGCAAAGGGCCGAACGTGGTGGGCTGGTTCGGCCTGATGCAGCCCTTCGCCGACGCGCTGAAGATGGTCATGAAGGAGACGATCATCCCGGCGGGCGCGAACCGGCTGTTGTTCCTGATGGCGCCGATGCTGACCTTCGGCCTGGCGATGATCGCGTGGGCGGTGATCCCGGTGAACGAGGGCTGGGCGATCGCCGACATCAATGTTGGTATCCTCTATCTGTTCGCGATCAGCTCGCTTGGGGTCTACGGCATCATCATCGCCGGCTGGGCGTCGAATTCCAAATACGCCTTCCTCGGCGCGATGCGCAGCGCGGCGCAGATGGTGAGCTACGAAGTCTCCATGGGCTTCGTCATGGTGTCCGTTCTGCTCTGCGTCGGCAGCCTGAACCTGACGGATATCGTGCTCGCGCAGCAGAAGGTCTGGTTCTGCCTGCCGCTGTTCCCGATGTTCATCGTGTTCTTCATCTCGTCATTGGCCGAGACAAGCCGCTCGCCCTTTGACCTCCCTGAAGGGGAAAGCGAGATCGTCGCCGGCTACTTCGTCGAGTACAGCGCCATGGCGTTCGCGCTGTTCTTCCTCGGCGAATACGCCAACATGATCCTGATGAGCGCGATGACCACGATCCTGTTCCTGGGCGGCTGGCTCGCGCCATTTGGTGTCGTGCCGTTCACCTGGATACCCGGGCCGATCTGGTTCATCCTGAAGATCTGCTTCTGCTTGTTCTTCTTCCTCTGGGTGCGCGCGACGTTTCCGCGCTACCGCTACGACCAGCTGATGCGGCTCGGCTGGAAGGTGTTTCTTCCGTTGTCGCTGATCTGGCTGACGCTGACCGCCGGCGCGCTGATGGCATTTGGGTGGCTGCCCAATGCGTAACATGGAGCCTCGCTGATGGCGTTCCTGGACCGCACCGCACGCAGCATGCTGCTGGGTGAACTCGTGGCCGGGCTCGGCCTGACGCTGCGCTACTTCTTCAAGGCCAAGGCGACGATCAACTACCCGTACGAGAAAGGTCCGATCAGCCCACGCTTCAAAGGCGAGCATGCCCTGCGCCGCTATCCGAACGGCGAGGAGCGCTGCATCGCCTGCAAGCTGTGCGAGGCGATCTGCCCGGCTCAGGCCATCACTATCGAGGCCGAACCGCGCGAAGATGGCTCCCGCCGCACCACGCGCTACGACATCGACATGACGAAGTGCATCTACTGCGGCCTCTGCGAGGAGGCGTGCCCGGTCGATGCCATCGTCGAAGGTCCGAACTTCGAGTTCGCCACCGAGACGCGCGAAGAGCTGATGTTCAACAAGGACAAGCTGTTGGAGAACGGCGACCGCTGGGAACCGGAACTCGCGCGCCGCCTCGAACTGGATGCGCCCTATCGATGATTGTGAACCTTTTCTTTTACTTGTTTGCGATAATACTGCTTGCCTCCGCCGCAATGGTAGTAAGTGCGCGCAATCCAGTGCACTCGGTGCTGTTCCTCATTCTGTCATTCTTCAATGCAGCGGCGCTGTTCCTGATCGCAGGCGCCGAGTTCCTGGCGATGATCCTGCTCATTGTTTATGTCGGCGCCGTCGCTGTACTGTTTCTTTTCGTGGTGATGATGCTGGACGTGGACTTTGCCGAACTCCGCGGGGGATTTCAGCGCTATCTTCCGGTCGGCGCGACAGTGGGGGCGGTGCTGTTCATCGAACTGGCTCTGGTGCTCGGCGGCTGGAAGTTCGCGCCCGATGCCGCGACGCTGCGCCTCTCGCCGGCGTCGGCGCAGGTCAGCAACACCGCCGCGCTGGGCAGGTTGCTCTATACAGACTACATCTTCCTGTTCCAGACGGCGGGCCTGATCCTGCTTGTCGCAATGATCGGCGCCATCGTGCTGACCCTGCGCGATCGCAAGACCTCGCGCCACCAGAGCATCCGAGCGCAGACCGAGCGCACCGTCGCGGATACCATGGAACTGGTGACGATGTCGCTCGGAGCGGGCACCAGGGAGGTCGGGATATTCACGCCGAAGGTAACGGAACAGGACACCCGGGAGGAAGTGCACGCGGGAGGCCAGCATGGGCATTGAAGTCGGCCTCGGTCACTTTCTGGTCGTCTCAGCGATCCTGTTGGTGCTGGGCATCTTCGGCATCTTCCTCAACCGCAAGAACGTCATCATCATCCTGATGTCGATCGAGCTGATCCTGCTCGCGGTCAATTTGAACCTGGTGGCGTTTTCCGCCGCACTCGGCGATCTGGTCGGCCAGGTGTTTGCGATGTTCGTGCTTACCGTCGCCGCCGCCGAGGCAGCCATCGGGCTGGCCATCGTCGTGATCTATTTCCGCAACCGCGGCTCGATCCAGGTCGAGGACGTGAACCTGATGAAGGGCTGAGCGAGTGGCGGCGACGATCAAAGTCCTCCCCCTCCCCTTGTTGGAGGGGGTTGGGGGAGGGGAGCCATGCCGCCTTTCCGACCCCCTCCCCCCAACCCCCTCCCGCAAGGGGAGGGGGAGGAGTACGCCATGATCTACGCCGTCGCGGTTTTCGCACCTCTGTTCGGTTCGCTGGTTGCCGGTCTGCTCGGCCGCTCCATCGGCGACCGCGCCGCCACGGCCGTCGCCATTCTGTGCATGCTGGTCGCCGCCGTGCTTGGGCCGATTGCCTGCTTCCAGCTCATTTCCGGCCAGACCGATCCTGGCGTCGTGCCGCTCGGCACCTGGGTCGAGGCAGGACATTTCCACGCCGACTGGGTGCTGCGCTATGACCCGCTGTCTGCCGTGATGGTCGCGATGGTGACGTTCGTCGCCATGCTGATCCACGTCTATTCGATCGGCTACATGGCGCACGACGCGTACCCGCGATATCGCTTCTTTGCCTACCTCTCACTGTTCACCTTCTCCATGCTGATGCTGGTGACGGCGGACAACCTGCTGCAATTGTTCTTCGGCTGGGAAGGCGTCGGGCTCTGCTCCTACCTGCTGATCGGGTACTGGTATGACCGTCCGGCCGCCAACGCCGCGGCGATCAAGGCGTTCATCGTCAACCGCATTGGTGATCTCGCCTTCGTGGTGGGCATCGCACTGGTCTTCCTGAAATTCGGCTCGGTCGAGTTCGGCACGATCTTCCCCGCTGTCGCACAGCACGAGGTCGACACCTATTCGGTTCTTGGTGGCACCTTCCCCGCGTTCGAGGTCATCGGCGTGCTGCTGTTCATCGGCGCGATGGGCAAGTCGGCGCAGATCGGCCTGCATGTCTGGCTGCCGGACGCGATGGAAGGCCCGACACCGGTCTCGGCGTTGATCCACGCAGCGACGATGGTGACGGCGGGCGTGTTCCTGCTGGCCCGCATGTCGCCGCTGTATGAGTTCGCACCGTTTGCGCTTGGCATGGTCACCATCATCGGCGCGACGACCGCACTGTTCGCCGCCACCATCGGCTGTGCACAGACCGACATCAAACGCGTAATCGCGTACTCGACCTGCTCGCAGCTCGGCTACATGTTCACCGCGGCCGGGGTCGGCGCCTTCCAGGTGTCGATCTTCCACCTGATCACCCATGCCTTCTTCAAGGCGCTGCTGTTCCTGAGCGCGGGGTCGGTCATCCACGCCATGTCGGACGAACAGGACATGCGCAAGATGGGCGGCCTGTGGAGGCTGATCCCGTGGACCTGCGCGGTGATGTGGATCGGCAATCTCGCGCTCGCCGGAATCCCTCCATTCGCCGGCTACTACTCGAAGGATGCGATCATCTCCGCCGCCTATGCCTCGGGAACCGGCATCGGCATGTATGGCTTCATCTGCACGGTGTTGGCGGCATTCCTAACGGCCTTTTACTCCTGGCGGCTGCTGTTCATGACGTTCTACGGCAGGTCGCGTGCCGACCACCACGTGCTGGAACACGTGCATGAAAGCCCGCCGGTGATGATCGTACCGCTTTTGGTGCTGGCAACCGGGGCCGTGATTGCCGGCAAGCTGCTGGACCCGTTGTTCATCGGCGACGACTGGCAGGCATTCTGGAACGGCAGCATCTTCAATGCCCCTACCAATCACGTGCTGGCGGCGCTGGAACATGTGCCGGCCTGGGCGGAAATGGCGCCGCTTGTCGTCGGTCTGTTGGGCATCGCGCTGGCCTACGTCATGTATATCGCCTTCCCGCTCCTGCCGATACGGTTGGCGAGCCAGTTCCGTGGCATTTATCTCTTCCTATTGAACAAATGGTATTTCGACGAACTGTATGACGCGATCTTCGTGCAGCCGATGATCCGGCTGGCGCGAATGTTGTGGCAGACCGGCGACGCCACGCTCATCGACGGCGTACCCAACGGCCTCGCCGAATTGGCGGTTGATGGCTCGCGCCAGGCGGTGAGAATCCAGACCGGCTCGCTCGCCGTCTATGCGTTTGTCATGCTGATCGGCGTCGTGCTGCTGGTCGGCCTGTTCCTGGTGTCGCGATGAACGCCGCAGGTTTCCCGATCCTCTCGCTGATCACCTGGCTGCCGCTGGTCGGCGGACTGATCATCATGTCGGTGCGCGGCGACGAGGCAACTGTGGCGTCGAACGCGCGCTGGACGGCGTTATGGACAAGCCTGATCGTGCTGGTCCTGTCTGTCGTCTTGTGGGTGAAATTCGACACCGGCGAAGCGGGGTTCCAGTTCGTCGAGGAAATCCCATGGCTGCCGGAATACGGTGTCGGCTATAAGATGGGCGTGGACGGCATCTCCGTGCTGTTCGTGCTGCTCTCCACGCTGCTGACGCCGATCTGCATTCTGGCGAGCTGGGACATCATCACGCGTTCGGTGCGCGAATACATGCTGACCTTCCTCATCCTCGAGACGATGCTGGTGGGGTTGTTCTGCGCGCTCGATTTCGTGGTGTTCTACATATTCTTCGAGGGCGTGCTGATCCCGATGTTCCTGATCATCGGCGTCTGGGGTGGGTCGCGGCGCGTCTATTCTGCGTTCAAGTTCTTCCTGTTCACGCTGACCGGCTCGGTGCTGTTGCTGCTGGCGCTCCTCGCGATGTGGTTCCAGGCCGGCACCACCGACATCACCGTGCTGCTGAAGACCCCGATGCCGGCGGGAATGCAGACTTGGCTATTCCTGGCTTTCCTTGCCTCGTTCGCGGTGAAGTTGCCGATGTGGCCCGTGCACACCTGGCTGCCCGACGCGCACGTGGAGGCACCCACCGCCGGATCCGTAATCCTGGCCGGTGTGCTGCTGAAGATGGGCGGCTACGGCTTCCTCCGATTTTCCGTGCCGATGCTACCACAGGCATCCGCGTATTTCGCACCATTGATGTTCACGCTGTCGGTCGTCGCGGTGATCTACACTTCGCTGGTCGCGCTGGCGCAGGAGGACATGAAGAAGCTGATCGCCTATTCGTCCGTCGCCCATATGGGCGTCGTGACGATCGGCATCTTTACGTTCAATGTGCAGGGCATCCAGGGCGCGCTGTTCCAAATGCTGTCGCATGGCGTCGTCTCGGCCGCGCTGTTCCTCGTCGTGGGCGTCATCTATGACCGCATGCATACACACGAGATCGCTCGCTTCGGCGGCCTGGCCGATCGGATGCCGCTTTACGCGACGACCTTCATGATCTTCACGCTGGCCTCGATGGGGCTTCCTGGCACATCGGGCTTCGTCGGTGAGTTCCTGGTGATCGTGGGTTCGCTGCAGGTGAACTTCTGGCTGGCGCTGCTTGGTGCTACCGGCATGATTTTGGGCGCTGCCTACATGCTGTATCTTTATCGCAGGATAATCTTCGGCCGCCTCACCAAGGAGGACCTGCGCTCGATCCTGGATCTGTCGCCGCGCGAAATCGCGGTGTTCGTGCCGTTGATTCTGTTGACCCTGTGGATGGGCATCTACCCGTCGAGCTTCACCGGCTTCTGGGACGCCAGCGTGGCGTCGATGGTGCAGCACCACACGGCGGCGCTGACGCCCACGGTCCAGGTGGCCGGGATGGTGCGCTGATGAACTGGGCAATCGCGCTGCCGGAGATCGTGTTGTCGGTCGTCGCCATGGCGATCCTGATCTTCGGTGTGCTTCGACGCGGCGAGACCTTCTTCATTTCCAGCATGTTGGCGCTCGGCGGATTCCTGCTCGCCGCGCTGCTGGTCGTCACTGCCGCCCGCGGCATCGGCTATCACGGCCAGTTCGTCAGCGACGCCTTTTCCGGGTTCGTGAAGATCCTGATCCTGGCCGGCGCGGCGCTCGCGCTGATCCTGTCGCTCGACTACAACCGCCAGCACCGGATCGCGCGTTTCGAATATCCCGTGCTGATGGTCCTATCGGTCGTCGGCATGATGGTCATGGTCTCTGCCGCGAACCTGATGACCCTCTATCTCGGGCTCGAGCTGCAGTCGCTGGCGCTCTATGTCCTCGCCGCCTTCGCCCGCGACGAGTTGCGCTCGTCCGAGGCCGGGCTGAAGTATTTCGTGCTTGGCGCGCTCGCCTCCGGTCTGCTGCTCTACGGCATCTCACTGGTATACGGGTTCTCCGGAACCATGGATTTTACCGCACTGGCAAAGACGCTGTCGCAGCCGGCGACCGCCTCACCGGGTCTGATCGTCGGCATCGTGTTCGTGCTGATAGGGCTGGCGTTCAAGGTTGCCGCGGTGCCGTTCCACATGTGGACGCCCAACGTCTATGAAGGTTCACCCACGTCGGTCACGGTGTTCTTTTCCACGGCGCCCAAGGTCGCGGCGATGGCGCTGCTGCTGCGCACCATGATCACCCCGTTCGGGCATCAGCTGATCGCCTGGCAGCAACTGATCGTTGTGGTTTCCATCGCCTCGATGATTCTCGGTGCGCTGGCGGCGATAGGCCAGCACAACGTCAAGCGGCTGATGGCGTATTCGTCGATCGGCCACATGGGTTATGCGCTGATCGGACTCGCCGTCGGCACCCCCGAAGGCATTCGCGGCGTTCTGGTTTATCTCATTGTATATGTGTTCATGAGTGCGGGCACCTTCGCCTGCATCATCGCCATGCGCCGCCGCGGCCGGGCGCTGGAGGAGATCACCGACCTGAGCGGTCTTGCCAGAACCGATCCTGGGCTCGCGCTGGCTTTGGCTGTGTTCATGTTCAGTATGGCCGGCATCCCGCCGTTGTCCGGCTTTTTCGGCAAGCTCTACGTATTCCTGGCTGCGGTGCAAGGCGGCATGTGGACGCTCGCCGTCATCGGCGTGCTGACCAGCGTGATTGGCGCCTACTATTACATCCGCATCGTCAAGGTGATGTATTTCGACGCACCGGTGGAACCATTTGACTCGCGGCCGGCCTCGTTGTCGTTCGTCGCCGCGGCGACGGGATTGTTTACCGCGCTGTTCTTCGTGTTCCCCGCACCCTTCGTCGGTGCGGCCCAGGCGGCGGCGAAGGCGCTGTTTGGATGAGCAAAAGATTTACCACAAAGACACGAAGACACGAAGTGCTGTTGGCATTGGTGTCTTCGCCCCTTTGTGGTGAAATTTTCCCATGCTGCTGGTCATAGATTGCGGCAACACCAACGTCGTCTTCGCGGTGCGCGAGGGCGCGGCATGGCGCGGCACATGGCGGATCCGCACCGACGCGCAGCGCACCTCCGACGAGTATGGCGTATGGCTCATGACCTTGCTCGGCCATGTCGGCCTGAAGCGCGAGGAAATCTCGGCCGCCGTGCTGGGCACCGTGGTCCCGGCCGCGCTGTATCATCTGCGCCGTCTCTGCCGCGACTGGTTCAATATCGAGCCGCTGATTGCGCGCTCCACCCTCGACTGGGGATTCGAAATTCGTGTTGACAATCCCGCCGAGGTTGGCGCCGACCGGCTGCTAAATGCGCTTGCCGGTCACCAGCGGTTTGGCGGGCCGATGATCGTCGTGGATTTCGGCACCGCCACGACCTTTGACGTGGTCGACAAGGATGGCGCCTATCTTGGCGGCGTCATCTGCCCAGGCGTCAATCTTTCGCTTGAGGCGCTGCATCAGGCGGCAGCGCAGTTGCCGCGCATAGGGATAGCCAGGCCGCAGGCTGTAATCGGCCGCCAGACGGTGCCGGCCATGCAGTCGGGCGTCTATTGGGGCTATGTCGCCCTGGTCGAAGGCCTGGTGGCGCGCATCAAGGCGGAATACGGCGGGCCGATGAAGGTCGTCGCCACCGGTGGACTGGCATCGCTGTTCGCCGAGGGAACAATGGTGATCGAACAGATCGAGCCCGACCTCACATTGGACGGCCTGCGGATGTTGGCGGAGCGCAACCCCGCTCCCACATTGCGTCCGGAGAGGGCGCGAATGATCGAACAGGAGTAGCCACGGGTCATTCACTGCTTGCTCTTACTGCGCGTAACGCGTAGAGCTAGGTCTTGTGGAGTTTGAATGGGACCCAGTCAAGAGCGAGGCCACTTTCCGTGACCGCGCTTTCAACTTCGCCTATGGAGGCCAAGGTCGACCGGGCCAAGCTGGACGCCACCACGGAAGAGGGCATCCGTCATCACATGATCGAGGATGGCGAGGACCCCGACGAGGAACCGCAGTTCGAGCGGCCGGTGTTGCCGCAGGACGTGCGTAAGAAACTTGGCATGACGCAGACCGAATTCGCGGCCTTGGTGCGCATACCTGTTGCCACCTTGCGCAACTGGGAACAAAACCGCTTCGTCATGGAGCCGGCGGCACAGACCCTGCTGAAGCTGATCGACCGCGAGCCGGAGGCGGCCTTACGTGCGCTGCGCGGGCCGGTCACCGCCTGAGCCACACGACTTCGCAGCTTTATGGGGTAACAACAGCATATAATGGACATTGTGGACGGTGATCTCGCCTTCCTGCCGCTGGGCGGGACGGGTGAGATTGGCATGAATTTGAATCTCTACCGCTGCGACGGCAAGTGGCTGGCGGTGGACTGCGGCATCGGCTTCGGCGGCGCGCAGCACCCCGAGGTCGACGTGATGATGCCGGACCCGACGTTCATCGCCGACCGGCGCGACCGTCTCATCGGGCTGGTGATCACCCATGCGCACGAGGACCATATCGGCGCGGTGGCGTGGCTATGGCCGCAACTGCGCTGCCCGGTGTATGCGACGCCGTTCGCGGCCGTCGTGCTGCGCCGCAAGTTGGCGGAAGTGCAGTTGCTCAACCAGGTGAAGCTGCACGTCATCCCACCCGGCGGGTCGATCGATCTTGCGCCGTTCGCCCTCCGTTTCATTCGTGTTGCTCATTCGATCCCCGAGGCCCAGTCGTTGGTGATCGAAACACCGTACGGAGTGCTGCTGCACACCGGGGACTGGAAGCTCGATCCCCATCCGTTGATCGGTCCGCCGACGGATGAAGCGGCGCTCGAGGCCCTGGGCGCGAAGGGCGTGCTGGCTATGATCTGCGATTCCACCAATGCGATGGTGGAGGGCCATTCGGGCAGCGAGGCGGAGGTCCGACAAAGTCTGTCGGTGCTGATCCGCGGGCTGCGGGGGCGCGTTGCGGTGACCTGCTTCGCGTCCAACGTGGCGCGCGTGGAATTGGTCGCGGTGGCGGCGCGGGCGGCAGGTCGCACCGTGGCGCTGGTGGGTCGCTCCTTGCGCAATCTCGACGCGGCGGCGCGCGAATGCGGCTATCTGCGCGAACTGCCGCCCTTCCTGACTGAAAATGACGTTGACGACGTGCCGGACGACAATCTGCTGATGCTGGTCACCGGAAGTCAGGGCGAGCCACGCAGCGCATTGGCGCGCATTGCGCTCGATACGCATCCGCGCGTGGCCCTCGGCGAGGGCGATACCGTGGTTTTCTCCTCACGCGTGATTCCCGGCAACGAACGTGCGATCGGCACCGTGCAGGACAACCTTGTGCGTCGCGGCGTGAACCTGATGACCGACGTGGATCATCTGGTGCATGTCTCCGGCCATCCCGCGCGCGACGAACTCCGTCGGATGTATCGGCTGGTGAAGCCGCGCTACGCGGTGCCGACGCATGGCGAATGGCGGCACCTCTCGGCGCACGCCGCGCTCGCCCAGGAGGCTGGCGCCAAACCGATCCTGCTGGAGGACGGCGACATCCTCAGCCTGGCGCCGGGACTGGCGGAAGTGGTGGACAGCGCGCCCGTCGGACGGCTTGTGTTGGATGGCAACCGGCTCACGCCGTTGACCGGCGATGTCATGTCGGCGCGTCGGCGGATGTTGTTCAACGGCGTGATCCTGGCCAGCCTGGCTGTCGACTCAAACGGCAGGCTGCGCGGCGATCCCCAGGTCAGCGCACCCGGTCTGTTCAACAGCGACGATCCGGAACTCAAGCGGATCAGCGGCGAATTCGCGGACGCTGTAGCCGATCTGCCGGCCCCGCTGCGCGGCGACGATGCGGCGCTCACCGATGCCGCGCGGGCGGCGTTGCGCCGGGCACTGGGACGGCGGCTGCAGAAGCGCCCGCTTGTGGACGTGCATTTGCTGCGCGTTTGAGCGAAGGCACGGGGCAGGCGTTGACGCAGCCGAACGGAGGTGCCGATGCGCTGCACTGCGATATCGGCGATTGCCCCATGTGCCCGCCCGTGCACTCGATCGATCGATCCCGGCTAGCATGAACCGGTTCACCGGCCTGGTCGTCTATGTTTTGATCTGGTGGGTCGTGCTGTTCGCCGTGTTGCCGATCGGCACGCACCCCGTTGAAGATGCTGACGAACGAAGCGGCTGGCGCGGCGCTCCAGAGCGTCCGCGTCTCGTGATGAAGGTGACCGTCACCACGCTGATCGCTTGTGTCGTCTGGTTCGGCGCCTGGCTGTTGATCAGCAGCGACTATGTGAGTTTTCGCCACGGCTGGTTCGCCGCACCGAGCGATTGACAAGCCGGGCAGCGCGTTGTCGCGGCGGCAAAATCGCCAGAATTTGCCATCGAAGTGTGTTTTTTGGATCGGACACTCAGACCGTCATCACGGTCAGGGGGAGGGCGCCTAGGTCCTCCGACCTGCCGTGTGATCGCGTTTCCTCCCCAAACTTGGCCCGACGCCCGCAGGCGTCCGAGGCCGCGGGTTTGTTAACGTCTCGCTCGCGAAGAGTCACGTCGTTTTGTTCGGAATCGGCGCAGTACCAGAGAGTTTATTGCGCATCTTGCCTTGTGCAGTGCACAATCGGTCTGAACGTTGGTGGCGTTGGGTCTGGCGGGACTGCTCGTCGCCCGTTAGGGTCCGCCGCCCAAAACCTCACGGACCCCATCGCGATGCGCCTTTCCCGCAGTTTCATCCCTACCATGAAGGAGACCCCCGCCGAGGCGCAGATTGCCTCGCACCGGTTGATGTTGCGCGCTGGGCTGGTACGTCAGACATCCGCGGGGATCTATGCCTGGTTGCCGCTCGGCCTTCGCGTGCTGAAGAACATCGAACGCATCGTTCGCGAGGAGCAGAATGCAGCGGGGGCTCAGGAAGTCCTGATGCCGACCATCCAACCCGCGGAACTGTGGCGCGAGAGCGGACGGTACGAGGATTACGGCAAGGAGATGCTGCGCATCCGTGACCGGCACGAACGCGACGTGCTTTACGGACCGACGAATGAGGAAATGATCACCGACCTGTTCCGCCAGTCGGTGCACTCCTATCGCGAACTGCCGCAGATTCTCTACCACATCCAGTGGAAGTTTCGTGACGAGGTGCGTCCGCGCTTTGGCGTCATGCGCGGGCGGGAGTTCCTGATGAAGGATGCGTATTCGTTCGATCTCGACTATGCCGGCGCGGTGGTGAGCTATCGCACGATGATGTTGGCGTATATGCGTACGTTTCAGCGCATGGGGCTGAAAGCAATTCCGATGGAGGCGGACAGCGGCCCGATCGGTGGCGATCTGAGCCATGAGTTCATCATCCTTGCACCGACCGGTGAAAGCCAAGTGTATTACGATGCAGATTTCGAGAACATCGACTGGGTCAATGCGCGGTTTGATTACAACGCCAAGGACTTGGAGGCGTTCTTCAAGCAGATGACGTCGATGTACGCCGCCACTGACGAAAAACATGACCCGGTGAAGTGGGAACGTGTCGATCCCGCTCGCCGGCGTGAAGGCCGCGGCATCGAGGTTGGCCACATCTTTTACTTCGGCAACAAATATACCAAGGCGATGAACACCACGGTGGCGGCGGCGGATGGCAAGCCGGTTCATCCGGAGATGGGCAGCTACGGCGTTGGTGTTTCCCGTCTGGTTGGTGCGGTGATCGAGGCAAGCCACGACGAAGCAGGCATCATCTGGCCGGATGCCATCGCGCCGTTCAAGGCTGCGATCCTGAACCTGCGGCGTGGCGATGCGGCCTGCGATGCGCTGTGCGAGGCGCTGTACGAGAAGCTTGGCGCAGCCGCCCTGTACGACGATCGCGACGAACGGGCGGGCGCAAAATTCGCCGACGCCGACCTGATGGGCCATCCGTGGCAGATTATCGTCGGCCCGCGCGGCGCTGCGGCCGGCAAGGTCGAGCTGAAGCGGCGCGCGACTGGAGAGCGAACCGAACTGCCGCCGGATGAAGCGCTGGCGCGGACAGCCTAAGACGCACCACAAAGACACAAAGACACGAAGGTAGAGCAGGATGGAATCCGGATTTCTTCGTGCCTTCGTGTCTTTGTGGTGAATTCTAGTGTTCGGACCCTTCGAACGCGCAGTCGCCGGCCGCTATCTGCGTGCACGGCGTGGCGAGCGCTTCGTCTCCGTCATTGCAATCTTCTCCCTCGTCGGCATCGCCCTCGGCGTCGCCACGCTGATCATCGTGATGAGCGTGATGGGCGGGTTCAAGGTGGACCTTCTCTCGCGCATCCTCGGTTTCAACGGCCATCTGGGCGTATATGGCGCCGGCGGCCAGCTGACGAACTACGACGACGTCGCCACGCGCATCCGAAAGATCCCCGATGTCGTCTCGGTGATTCCCGTGGTCGATGGCCAGGTTCTGCTGAGCGGCGGCCAGGGCCAGTCGTCCGGGGGCTTCGTGCGTGGCATTCGTCCAGCCGATCTGAAGTCGCTGCGCGCGGTCAGCGATCATGTGCTCGCGGGATCGCTGGACCAGTTCCAGGGCGATGATGCGATCGCTGTCGGGGTCGGATTGGCGCGGCGCTTTGCCCTTGGGATCGGGTCGGAGCTGACGCTCATTTCACCGCAGGGCGCGGCGACCGCGTTCGGCACCGTACCTCGTGTGCGCGCCTACAAGGTCGCTGCGATCTTCCAGGTGGGAGAGAACGAATACGACAGTGCCTATGTCTTCTTGCCGCTCGAAGCCGCGCAGGTCTATTTCCAGAAACCCGACGCCGCCACCCAGCTCGAGGTGATGCTGAGCGATCCCGAGCGTGTCTCCACCGTGCACCGTGCGATCTTCGATGCGCTGAAGGACGTGCCGGTGCAGATCGTCGACTGGACGCAGAGCAACAACAGCTTTTTTGCCGCCGTCCAGGTGGAACAGAACGTCATGTTCCTGATCCTGACGCTGATCATCCTGGTTGCCGCGTTCAATGTGATCTCGTCGCTGATCATGATGGTGAAAGACAAGACGCGCGACATCGCGGTGCTCCGTACGCTGGGGGCCGGTCGCGGCGCGGTGATGCGCATATTTCTGATGTGCGGCGCCTCGGTCGGCATCACCGGCACCTTGCTCGGCTTGGTGCTGGGCGTTGCGTTCTGCTGGAACATCGAGACCATCCAGCATTGGGTGGAGGCGATCACCGGCACGTCCGTTTTCAATCCCGAGGTGTATTATCTGACGCATTTGCCGGCCCGCCTGGACTGGCATGAGGTGATGCAGGTGATCGTGATGTCGCTTGCACTGTCGCTGCTGGCGACGCTGTATCCGAGCTGGCGCGCCGCGCGCACCGATCCGGTCGAGGCGCTGCGGCATGAATGAGCCGCTGATGCTGCGCGATGTACGCCGGATCTATCGTACCGAGGCCGGCGAACTTCCCGTGCTGCGTGGTGTCGATATGGCGGTGCATGCCGGCGAGATCGTCGCGTTGGTGGCGCCTTCGGGCGCAGGCAAGTCAACGCTGCTGCATCTCGCCGGCCTGCTCGAAAAGCCAGATGGCGGCTCGGTCTTCATCGAAGGTCGCGATGCCGGCGCACTGGCCGATGCAGCACGGACGGCGATCCGCCGCGACACGATCGGCTTTGTCTATCAGTTCCATCATCTGCTCGGCGAATTCTCGGCCCTGGAGAACGTGGTGCTGCCGCAGATGATCGCCGGCACGCCGCGCAAAATTGCCGCGGAGCGCGCGATGGCGCTGCTGGCCTCGTTCGGTCTGGAGCCACGCGCCGGACACCCGCCAGGCAAGCTGTCGGGTGGCGAACAGCAGCGCGTGGCGATTGCCCGTGCGTTGGCCAACGCGCCGAAGGTGCTTCTGGCCGATGAACCGACCGGCAACCTCGACGTGGCGACCGCGTCGGTGGTGTTCGAGGAGCTATTGGCGATGGTGCGCCGCGAGAACGTTGCCGCGCTGATCGCCACCCACAACCCGGATCTTGCAGCCCGCATGGACCGCACGGTGACGCTTCGCGAGGGGCGGGTTGTGGCGCTTGCTGGAGGCTGCCCAGGCGCCCGCGGGGGATGACGAAAGTCCTGGGTCTTATCCCGGCATAGTCACCCTCGCGAAGACGTGGGACCCGGGTCCAAGGGACCACCTTCGTCGCCGCGTATCGGTGACGAACAGCGCATTGGCCGGACTCGGGGGCGCGCCTACATACTCCGCAAATGCCCCACGCCGATTTTGTCCACCTCCGCGTCCATTCGGCCTACTCGCTGAGCGAGGGCGCCATCAAGACCGAGAAGATCCCGGTCCTGGCGCGAGAGGCGCGGATGCCCGCGGTGGCGATCACCGACACCGCCAACCTGTTCGGCGCGCTGGAGTTCAGCCAGGCCTGTGCCGCCAAGGGCATTCAGCCGATCATCGGCTGCCAGATCGCGCTGACCCGTTCGGACAATCCGCGCCTGCCGCCCGAACCGATCGTGCTGTTGGCGCAAAATGCCGCGGGGCTCGACAACCTGCAGCGCCTGTCGTCGAACGGCTTCCTGGAGACCGATCCGGGGCTGAGGCCGCAACTCGGTCTGGATGCGATTGCCGCGCGCGCTTCCGGGCTGATCCTGCTCACCGGCGGCGCCACCGGGCCGCTCGCACGTCTTCTCGCCGAGGGCCAGAAGTCCGAAGCCGAACGCCTGATGGCGCGCTTCACCGAGGCGTTCCCAGACCGCGTGGCGATCGAACTCCACCGCCACGGCCTGGACAACGAGCGCGCTGTCGAACCTGGTCTGATTGCGCTGGCGGACGCGGCCGGCGTCCCTCTGGTCGCGACCAACGACTGCTATTTCGCCACTCCGGACATGTACGAGGCGCACGACGCGCTGCTGGCGATTGCCGAGGGCCGGATGCTGTCGGAGCCCGATCGCAGGCGCGTCACACCGGAGCACTGGTTCAAACCGGCTGCTGCCATGCGTATCCTGTTCGCCGACCTGCCCGAGGCGTGCGACAATACCCTGGCAATCGCGCAGCGCTGCGCGGTGATGATGGAGACGCGCAAGCCGCTGCTGCCGGTCTCGCCCAAGGTGCGCGCAGGCGGCACGGAGGAGGAAACCGTTCGCGCCATGGCGATCGAGGGTCTCGACCGACGCATGGACAGTATGGACGCCGACGCACCCACCCGCGCACGCTACCGCGAACGCCTCGATTACGAATTAGGCGTCATCGGATCGATGGGCTTCGCCGGCTACTTTCTGATCGTCGCGGATTTCATTCAATGGGCGAAGGCGCAGGGCATCCCGGTCGGTCCCGGCCGTGGCTCCGGCGCCGGGTCGGTTGCCGCATGGGCCCTGACGATCACGGATCTCGATCCGATCCGCTTCGAACTGCTGTTCGAGCGCTTCCTCAATCCCGAGCGTGTGTCGATGCCGGATTTCGACATCGACTTCTGCCAGGAAGGCCGCGACCGCGTCATCGAATATGTGCGCCAGGAATACGGCAGCGATCGCGTCGCCCAGATCATCACGTTCGGCAAGCTGCAGGCGCGCGCCGCGGTGCGCGACGTGGGCCGCGTACTGGGATTGCCGTTCGGCCAGGTGAACAAGGTTGCGGAACTGATCCCGAACAACCCTGCCCAGCCGGTGAACCTGCAACAGGCGATTGCCGGCGAGCCGCGCCTGCGCATGATGCGCGACGAAGACGAAGCCATCGCCCGACTGCTGGAGATCGCGCTTCAGATCGAGGGCCTGTATCGCCATGCCAGCACGCATGCCGCCGGCGTCGTGATCGGCGACCGGCCGTTGGTCGAGTTGGTGCCGCTGTACCGCGATCCGCGCTCCGATTTCCTAGTCACGCAATACTCAATGAAGCATGTCGAGCAGGCGGGATTGGTGAAGTTCGACTTTCTGGGCCTGACGACGCTGACGATCCTGCAACGTGCCGAAAGATTTTTGAAGCGCATCGGAATCACGGTCGATTTGAACCGACTGCCGCTAGACGATGTGAAGACCTACGAGATGCTTGCAAGGGGCGAGGCCGGTGGGGTGTTCCAGATGGAAGGCCAGGGTATGCGCGAGACCTTGCGCCTGATGCGGCCCGACCGGTTCGAGGATCTGATCGCCGCGGTTGCTCTGTATCGCCCCGGCCCGATGGCCAGCATTCCCGACTACTGTCGGCGTAAGCACGGGGAAAAATCCGACGCGCCGCATCCGTCGATCCAGGAAATCCTGGCCGAGACCTACGGCATCATCGTCTACCAGGAACAGGTGATGCAAATTGCCCAAACGATGGCGGGCTACTCCCTCGGCAGTGCCGATCTGCTGCGACGCGCCATGGGCAAGAAGATCCCCGCCGAAATGGAGGCACAGCGCGATATCTTTACCAAGGGAGCGATCGATCGTGGCATCGATCCGGCGAAGGCCACCGAGGTATTCGACCTCATGGCGAGATTCGCCGGTTATGGCTTCAACAAATGCCACGCCGCACCGTACGGGCTGCTCGCCTATCAGACGGCATGGCTGAAGGCTAACCATCCCGCTGTGTTCATCGCGGCCTGCATGAGCCTGGCACTTGGCAACACCGACCGGCTTGCGGCGCTGCGCGAGGAGGCAGCGCGTTCCGCCATCCGCATCCTGCCGCCGGACATCAACCGCTCCGGTGCCGACTTCACGGTGGAGCGCACGGCGGACGGCGGGCTGGCGATCCGCTACGCCTTGGCCGCGGTGAAGAGAGTCGGATTTGCCGCCATGCAGGCGCTGGTCGAGGCGCGCGGCGATCGGCCCTTCACCGATCTGGCTGATCTTGCGGCCCGTGTCGATCCGCGTCAGCTCAATCGCATGCAGATCGAGAATTTGACGCGCGCCGGCGCCTTCGACTCGCTGGAACCGAATCGTGCGCGGCTGTTCGTTGCCGCGGAGGCAATCCTGCGGCGCGCGCAGGCGACGGCGGAGGAGAAGGACAGCGGGCAGATCGCCCTGTTCGGCGCATCGTCCGGCAGTTCCCGGGAAACGCTGCGCCTCCCCGATGTGCCCGACTGGCCACCGATGGATCGGCTGCATTTCGAGGCGGAGGCCATCGGATTTCACCTGACCGCACATCCGCTCGATGTTTATGCCAAGGCGCTGCGACGGATGGGCACGACACCTTGCGCGCAGGTCGAAGCGGTCGCGCTGGCTGGCGTGACCCGGGTGCGTCTGGCCGGCAGCGTGGTTGCGCAGAAAGAGCGTGTGACGCGAACCGGCAACCGGATGGCCTGGGTGCGCATCACCGATGCGTCCGGTTCCTGCGAGGTGACGCTGTTCGCCGAGGTGTTGGGGCGGTCGCGCGATGTGCTCGGCAATGGCTCGAATGTGCTGATCGTCGCCGATCTCCGTCAGGACGGTGAAGCGCTGCGGATCACCGCATCGGAAGTCTCTTCACTCGATCAGGCCGCGGCCGGCGCGGGTGCGGCAATCCGCATCTGGCTGCGGGAGACCGCGGCGGTGCCGCACATCCGTGATCTGTTGGGACGCGAGGGAACCGGCAAAGGCCGCGTCATCCTTGTACCGCGCCTGGACAGCACTCAAAGTGTGGAGATCGCGTTGCCGGGCGGCTTCAACGTCACGCCGCGGCTGGCGCAGGCGATGAAGATGCTTCCCGGCGTCGAGCAGGTGGAAGAGTTGTAATACGAACCGCCCGAATCCTTGGCAAAAACTCCCCCTCCCACAAGGGGAAGGGGAGAATCCAATTTTCTGTGGCTTGGCTGCGCCCGTTTGGAATGCGCATATCCGGTCTTGACCAGGAGGCCCACGGAGTAATGGACGAACCTGTTGCCCAAACCGCGCTTGGCAACTTGCGCGGTGTCTTCACGGATGGTGTCGCGGCATTCCGCAGCGTACCCTACGCCGCACCGCCGATTGGAGAACTGCGCTTTGCGCCGGCAGCGCCCGTTCGCGCCTGGACTGGGTTGCGCGATGCGACGCGGCATGGACCGATTGCGCCCCAGTTGCCGTCGCGCCTTGGCGTGGCGATGGGGAATTTCTCCAGACCCCACGACGAAGATTGCCTGACGCTGACCATCTGCACGCCCGCTCCCGACGGCAAGGCGCGACCGGTCTTGGTGTGGTTGCATGGCGGCGCCTGGATCTCCGGCGCCGGTTCGCTCGATTGGTACGACGGAGCCCGCCTCGCGCGCGAAGGCGATCTCGTATTTGTCGGCGTGAACTACCGGCTGGGCGCCCTTGGATGGCTGCATCGGCCAGGCATCGTGGATGCCGAGGCGGGTACCTCGGACATGATCGCGGCACTTGCCTGGGTGCGCGATCATATCGCCGGTTTCGGCGGCGATCCGGCGAGCGTGACCGTGATGGGCCAGTCGGCCGGCGCGACCTCGATCGGCCGACTGCTGATGCTGGCCGATGCCCGCGGCCTGTTCCGGCGTGTCATCATGCAAAGCGGCGGGTTCGGTCGCGGCGCCTATGCCTCGGCGGTGGCAACCGAGCGGGCCGATCAATTGCTGCGTCTGCTCGACATCGATCCGCATGCAAGCACGGCTTTGACGCGTCTTCGGTCGGCCGATGTGCGGCATCTGCTTGTCGCGCAGGGCGAGTTGGCGCGCGCGAACGCGCGTTTCGCGCAGACCATGCCGATGTTCATGCCGGTCCTGCCGTCGGCAATGCCCCAGGCGGAGATGCTCGGCGCGATCGCCGATGGTGCTGGCGGCAAGGACGTGTTGATCGGCGCGACGGCCGACGAAGTGCATGCGTTCTTCGCCGCCGATCCCGGGATGGAGAATCCACCGGCGGATGCGTTGGTCGCACGCTTCGGCGGCGAAGCGGCGTTGGCGCGCTATCGCGCGCGTCGGCCGGGGGGGAGCGCGATGGACCTGCTGGCCGATCTCGGCACGGACGAGACATTCCTGCTTCCGGCTATACGTCTCGCCGAGGCGGTCGCTGCGCGTGGCGGCAACGCTTACGCCTATCTCTTCGATTGGGCGCCGCCGCGTTCGCGTTTCAAATCGTGCCATTGCATCGATCTGCCGTTCGTTTTCGGCAATTTCGACGCATGGGGGGATGCGGCGATGCTGGCGGGCGGCGATGCGGCGCAGATGGCGGACCTGTCGGCCGCGATACGCCGCGCGTGGATCGCGTTCGTGCGGACCGGCGATCCTCAGCATGACTCGTTGCCGGCCTGGCCTCGTCATGACGCGGACCGGCGGCCCACGATGCGGTTCGGCGCGCGCATCAGCCTGGCGGGTAATCCTGCTTGCATCGGCCCCTGACACATGAATTGATGGCAAGCGCCATTTTGCGGCAGGGGCCTGCGGCATGAAGATCCAGGATATCGAGCGGGTGAACCACCTCGTTGCCGAGCTCAGCGGGATCAAGGAGCTGATTGCCCACGCGGAACGCGCCGAACCCGCGGACTTCGAGGCGTTCATCAAGTTGCCCGGCGACGCCTCGATCCGGCTGTCCGGCGAGGGTGCCGCGTCGAGCCATTACAGCGGGTTCTCGGCATCGCCCGAGTTCCTCGGCCGGCTCCAGCGGCTGTCGATCGAGGAGCTGAACGCGAGGCGCGGTAGTCTCATTTCGGAGTTGGCGGCGCTTGGAGTGGAGGCGGATGCATGACGGCTTGCCCCCGGGGGTGCAGATGAACTGGTTCGACGTTCCCGACTCAGTGACGACCCGCGTGATTGCACGCTGTGGCGTCGCGCACCCGCATGCCGATCTGGATCCGCGGCGCACTGCGCTGATTGTGGTGGACCTGCAGAATGCATTCATGGATGACGAGGTCGGCCACGCGGTGTGTCCGATGGCGCGTGACATCGTGCCCAATGTGAACCGCCTTGCGTCGGTAGTACGCGCAGCGGGGGGCGGCGTGTTCTGGATCAAGAATACCTTCGACGAACGCAGCGCGATCGACTGGAGCAACGCCCACGCCATGCTGACGCCGGACAGCCGCGCGCGCCGTACCGCGGCGATGAGCGAGGGCGCGAAGGGTCACGAACTCTGGCCCGAGCTGGATGTGCGGCCAGCGGATGAGATCGTCCGCAAGTACCGCTTCAGCGCATTCCTGCCTGGCACCAGCGAGTTGCCGTACCGGCTGCGCGCGCGAGGCTTCGACACTGTGCTGATCACCGGCACGGTCACCAATGTCTGCTGCGAATCATCGGCGCGCGACGCGATGATGACCAACTTCAAGACCATCATGGTGAGCGACGCCAACGCGGCGATGACCATGGAGGAGCACAACGCATCGCTGATCGCCTTCTATGCGATCTTCGGCGACGTGATGGACACGGAGTTCGTTATTCAGCGGCTGACCCGCAACGACTGACCCCGGCCAGCAATTGCCCTGCGCGGTGACAGAGCGGCAGCCGGATTTCGATTGGCGTGGCCTTTGCCGGCTTGCTTGAGGTTGTCGCACACCGTTATGTCGGACTTCGCCAGGAATGGCCCTGGCCAATCGTGCGCAAGGAAGTGCCGCGGTTGCTTGCGTCTGTGGAAGCCTTGCTGAAGGGACCGGGCTGACGCGTCGACGAGAGCGCGCGTCGCGAGTTCGGTCACCCTATGACGGTGGAGTTGGGGAAGCCCTATCAGAGCGCCCGCTGGTCACCCTGGATGGTTGCCGTGACTCCCCGCCACCGGCTACGGTGCCGCCGGAGCAGTGAGAACACAGCATGAACGACCTCTTTAACGCGGGCCCTGGAAACGCTGGGGGCAAAGGTAACCGCAACGGCGTCGACGACTACTCGGCCAAGGATATCGAGGTCCTGGAGGGACTGGAGCCGGTGCGTCGCCGCCCCGGCATGTATATCGGCGGTACCGACGAGACGGCGCTGCACCACCTGGCTGCCGAAATGCTGGACAACGCGATGGACGAGGCGGTGGCCGGCCACGCCGGCTTCATCGAGGTGACCTTGGAGCCGGGCAACTGGCTGACGGTGCGCGACAATGGCCGGGGCATCCCAGTGGACCCGCATCCGAAATTCAAGCATCTCAGTGCGTTGGAAGTGATCATGACCACGCTGCATTCGGGCGGCAAATTCGGAGGCAAGGCCTACGCCACCTCCGGCGGCCTGCATGGCGTCGGGAGTTCGGTGGTCAACGCGCTGTCCGAGGCCATGGAGGTCGAGGTCGCTCGCGACCGCGTGCTGTGGAAGCAGAGCTACGCCCGCGGCAATCCGACCAGCAAGTTGATCAATGCCGGGCCGGTGCATAACCGCCGCGGCACCTCGATCCGCTGCAAGCCGGACCCGAAGGTGTTCGGTGCCCTCGCCTTCAGTCCGGCGCGGCTGTACCGGCTGTGCCGCTCCAAGGCCTACCTGTTCCGCGGCGTGCAGATCCGCTGGGCGTGCGATCCGGCCCTGCTGCGCGGCGCCAAGGATGACACGCCGGCCGAGGCGGTGCTGCATTTCCCTGGCGGACTTCGCGACAGCCTGGAGGCCGAGATCGGCGTAGTCCCGCGCGTGTTGCCGCAGGTCTGGGCCGGCGAGGCCGACCTTCCGACCGGCCCGGACGGCGCGGCCGCGGGCCGGCTGGAATGGGCCGCCGCCTGGCTGGAGGAGGGCGAGGGGTTCCTGCACTCCTACTGCAACACCATCCCCACCACGCAGGGCGGCACGCATGAGGCGGGATTTCGCGCCGCGCTGGTGAAGGGCCTGCGCGCCTGGGGCGAGCAGAAGGGGAATCGGCGGGCGGCGCAGGTGGTGGCCGAGGACCTGTTGGGGCCGATGGCGGGAAAACTGTCGGTGTTCCTGCGCGATCCGCAGTTCCAGGGCCAGACCAAGGAGAAGCTCACCAGCAACGAGGCAGCGCGTCTGGTCGAGACCGCGCTGCGCGACCGCTTCGACCACTGGCTGGCCGGCGATCCCGCGCAGGCCGACAACCTTCTGGCGTTCGTCATCGAGCGGGCCGAGGAGCGGCTGCGGCGGCGGGAAAGCAAGGACGTTTCCCGGAAGTCCGCGACGCGGCGGTTGCGGCTGCCTGGCAAGCTCACCGACTGCACACGGGAAAATGCCGCGGAAACAGAGATATTCCTGGTGGAGGGCGATTCAGCGGGCGGCTCGGCCAAGCAGGCGCGCAACCGGGAGACCCAGGCGGTGCTGCCGCTGCGGGGCAAGATACTGAACGTTGCGAGCGCTTCAGCCGACAAACTGCGGCAGAACCAGGAGTTGAAAGACCTGATCGAGGCGCTGGGGTGCGGCGTCGGCGACCGGTTCGATCGTACGAAGCTGCGCTATGGCCGCGTCATCATCATGACGGATGCGGATGTTGACGGCGCCCATATCGCATCACTGCTGATCACCTTCTTCTATCGCGAACTGCCGGAACTGGTGCGGCACGGGCACATCTACCTGGCGCAGCCGCCGCTGTATCGCCTGACCCAGGGCGCCAAGTCGGTCTATGCGATGAACGACGCGGACCGGGAGGCGAAGACGAAGCGCGAATTCAAGGCGGGAGCGAAGGTGGAGGTGAGTCGCTTCAAAGGATTAGGAGAAATGCCTCCCTCGCAGCTCAAGGAGACCACGATGGATCCGGCGAAGCGAACGCTGCTGAAGGTGGTTGCGCTCGCCGAAGAGCGTGCGAAAACGAACGAACTGGTCGAGAGCCTGATGGGGCGGCGCCCGGAGCTACGGTTCGCATTCATCCAGGAGCGGGCGCGGACCGTGGAAGAGGTGGATGTGTGATAGCTCTGCACCTTCGGATGCTCGCCGTGCTTCTCGGATTATGGTCCTTTCTTGCAAGCCCAAATTCTAAATGTATATCGACGCTGTTTGGATCGAGATCCAGGCATGGCATTGCAGATTGCCATCCGGTCGTCATCGCAACGATCGAGCGCCTCGCGAGGGCGACTGGTTTGACCAAGACTGCCGCCGTCGAGGCATTGCTCCTGGACCACTGCCCGGACCAAATGCGCGGGATGCGACACCGCATGGATGCGATCCTTGCTCAGATCGACCGCATTCCAGAACTGCCCGAACCGTCTGATCCGCTCGATTGGGACGAGCCCGGATTGCCACGATGATCGCGGTGGACTGCTCGCAATCGCAGCGATTGTGCTTCATGAACCCGAACGAGACGTGTTCGAAAACACGATTTTGAGCGCCGCAAAGGCGTTGATCAGCACGGTCTCGGTCGTTGAGGTAAAGATGGTCCTCCACGGACTCCATACTGCACGAAAACCGCATGCCAGCCCTTGGCTAACTCAAGGCTAATCTGCGATCCCGCAGCCTATCCTTCAACGGCCCGGCCGCGACAGACGTCCCCAGCCGCGCGTGACGCCCATCAGGACCACCGCTGCCGGCAACAGGGCGGCAAAGCGAAACGTTCCGGCAAAACCATCGAGAAACGCGCCGGCCTCGTCGCCGCCGACGGTCAGGGAATGGCGCTGCAGGGTCTGGAAGATCAGCATCAGCAGCGTTGCGCCGGTCACCGTGCCGATCGTCCGCGTCATCATCACCAAACTCCCGGCCACGCCGCGGTCGGCACGCGGGATCGCCTTGGTAACGATGTCGAAATATGCCACCTGGAACAGGCCGACGCCGAAGCCTTGCAGCAACATCGCGCCGGCCAGCACTGGGATGTTCGGTTCGGGCTCAGCAGCACCGATCATTACCTGTCCGGCCGCCATGGCGCCGGCTCCGATCACCGCGAGCAGCCGCGGCGGCATCCGCGACGCCAGCCGGGCAGCGAGCGGCGCAGCGAGCGCCGTTCCGGCAGGCGATGCGGCGAGCAGCAGGCCGGTCACGTGCGCCGACAATCCGCCGAACCTGCTGAGATAGAACGGCACCAGCAGCAGTACCGAGAACCCCGCGAGATTCAGTGCCGCGTGGCCGGCGTTCAGCAGCGAAAAGTCCAGGTCGCGAAACAGCCGCAGATCAATGATCGGCCGCAGGCACCGCCTTTCCTGCACGATGAAGCCGCCGGTTGCGGCCAGACACACAAGCGCGGATAGCGCGAACACCACGCTGCTTGCGGGCAGGCGCTGCAATTGGTTGAGCGCAAGCAACATGGCACTGATCGCCAATACCAGCAGAAATCCCCCGGCCGCGTCGAACTTCTCGCGCGTCGCAGGGCGCCTATCGGGCGGCAAAACCCAGCCCAGCGCGAACGCCGCGAATGCAATCGGTGCGCGGAACCAGAATACGGCTGGCCAGTCGATCAACGGCACCAGCAACCCGGCAATCAATGGACCCAACGCGCCGCCGATGCCGATGACCATCGTGTAGTGGCCAAGGACGTGGATCCGCTGCGATTCCGGATACAGACTGGTCGCGAGCGCTGGCCCGCAGCTCAACACGAGCGCCGCGCCCACGCCCTGCAACACCCGCGCGGCCAACAATGCGCCATAGCTTGGCGCCACCGCGCACAGGACAAATGCCATCGCGCTCCAGGCGCTGCCGGCGAGAAAAATGCGGCGGTAGCCGAGCATGTCGCCGACACGACCGAACACCAGCATCAGCGCGGCATAGGTCAGCGTATAGGAGATAACGACCCACTGGATTGCTGGGACCGGCAATCCGAAAGCCCGTGTGATGTATGGGAACGCGAAGTTGACGGACGAATCGAACGGCACCACCAGCGTGCCAAGCCCGACCACGAGCACGCCAAATCCTGGGTGCGAGACAAGCAAAGAGCCAGAGCGCATCACGCGCACCTGGCTCCGATCGGCGAGGCGCGGCGGCTCAGACGGACTTCTTCAGCGACGGCGAAGCCTTGAAGCGCACGGTTTTGCCAGCCTTCACCTTGATGGACTCGCCGGTGCGCGGGTTGAGCCCCTTGCGTGCCTTGGTCTTGCGCACAGTAAAGGTTCCGAAGCTCGGCAGGGTGAACTTGCCGGCTTTCTTCAGCTCCTTGACGACCGCGTCCATCAGCTCGCCTGCCGCGCGGTTGGCCGCCGCGCCGGTCAATTCGGCCGAATCCTGAAGCACCTGGGCAATGAAGGCTTTCGACATGTGTCTCCCCGCTCGATCAGTTGACGACGCGGCTGCCGGGGCGGGATCATGCATCCCACACCGCGAATCGCCGCATCATTGCAATGGTTTTAGACGGCCCTCGGAAATTCCGCCAGCCCCTCTGGGAGTTTTCGTAGGACCCGGCCGATGGCATCGGTTCCGTCCGGCATGCCGGCAAAAAGGCGTGCCCTGTCACAGCACGCCGTGACGAGCATAGACTGCGTGCAGACTCTCGCCGGCTTCGAGTTCCGCCCGCGTCGTATCTTCCGCGGTTATCTTGTCGAGTGCGGCACGGAATACCGCGTCCGCCTTTCCGGTCGGGACGAACACGACGCCATCCACGTCGCCCATCACCCAGTCGCCCGACGATACGCGCACGCCCGCGATATCGATCGGCGCGTCCTTCTGCACCATCTCGGCGCGACCCCTGGTATCGAGCGGGCCGATGCCGCCATGGAACACCGGAAACCGCATCGCCCGGATGCGCGCCACGTCGCGCACCAGACCATCGGTCACGCAACCCGCCGCACCGCGCGCACGGGCCGCGGTGGACAGCAGTTCACCCCAGGGTGCGATCCAGTCCGTGGGGCCGTCACATGCGAGCACGGGTACCTCACCCGGCCGCAGATCATCGATCAGGTCCATTTCGAGCTGGTAGGGATTATGCCCCGGGGCCGCGTCGGTGGTTGCCGCATAACGGCCGGTGCGCGCGCGGCCGAGCAGAACGAGCGCTTCGTCGAGCGGTCTGACAAACGGCCGGAGCGCCTGACGCATCAGGCCGAGACTGTCGAGCACATCCGACAGAACCGGCGTGTAGAGCAATCGGCGGAGTTCCTCGATCGGTGGCAATGTGGCGCTCATGGCAATCCTCGTGCGATGTTTCCGTGAAGGTACACCGCTTCGGTCCCCGACGCGTAGCCAGCGGATTGGATCATGCGCGGATGATTGCCTCTCCGAGTTGCTTGCTTCAGGCTAGGCGTTCGCGGTGAGACAACCACACGGGAGGAACGGACATGGCAATCTTCGTCATCGGCGGCACCGGCTTCATCGGCCTGCGGGTGATCCGTCTGCTGGCGGCACGCGGTGAGGAGATCGTGTGCATGGACATCAATCCCGGCGCCGCGTCGTTCGACGACCTGGGCAAGCAGGTCCGCGTGATGCGCGGCGACGTGACGCAGTTCGACGACGTGATGGCTGCCACCGTCAGCGCGAAGCCGAGCCGGATCATCAACCTGTCGTATTTCCTCGGCAGCGAGCACGCCCCGCATGTGGCGATGAAGTTGAATATCCTCGGCATGGACAACTGCTTCGAGGCCGCTCGGCTAGCCGGCGTGCAGCGCGTGGTGTTCGCAAGCTCGCTGGCGGTCAACGGCATGCAGAAACACTACGGCGATCGCATGATCACCGAGGACGACTACCGCCACGGTGAAGTGCAGTACGCGATGCACAAGATCTTCAACGAGTGGCAGGCGCAGGACTACAACGAGAAATACGGCATGGTGATAACCGCCATCCGTCCGGCGAACGTCACCGGGCCCGACAAGGTGCGCGGCTCGGTGGACCACGTGAACATCATCACCCAGCCGGCGCAGGGCAAGCCGATCTCGTTCCCCCACAAAGACGCGATGCGCTGTCCGATCCATGTGGACGATATCGCCGAGGTGTTCACACGCGTGCTGCTGGCCGACAAGCCACGCCACGCGGTGTACAGCTCGGGCGGAGTGGCGATAAGCCTTGGCGAGATCGCCGACCTCGTGCGCGAATTCCTGCCCGATGCGCGCATCAGCTTCGAGCACGAGACCGGGGGAAAAGCGAATTCCGGCAACTACCTGATCGACAACAGCCGTCTGGTGCAGGAGTTCGGCGTGCAATACCTGCCGTATCGCCAGCGCGTGCTGCAGATCATCAACGACATCCGCCGCCAGGTAGGCCTGCCGACCGTCTCGGGCTGATAAATTCGTCATGCCCGAGGTTGTTCCATACGCATCGGGATAAGCGCCGGCGCGAACAAGATATTCCCCCTCCCTTTCGGGCGGGGGCTGGGGGAGGGTCAAATCAGCACAGGTCGCGGTCGCTATGACAATAGATGCGCGTCGGTTGTGCCTCATCGCAGCTTCCATCCTGCTGCTGTCCGCGCGGAATTGCGTCGCGCAGTCGGCTTTTGCCGGCGTGGACTGGTCACATGCGCAACCGGTCAACGTCCTGATGGTCGATGACAAATTTATTCCGGACCGGCTGACTTTCCGTCACGGCATGCCCTATCAGCTGCATCTGGAAAACCACGGCAAGGACCTGCACGAATTCACCGCACCGGAGTTTCTGGCCGCTGTGATCGTGCGCAATCCGGCCACCCTGTCGAACGGCGGACAGGAGATCGTCATACAGCCGGGCGCCGCCGTTGACGTCGATCTCGTGCCGATCAAGCCCGGTAGCTACAGCCTGACCTGTGCCGACCACGACTGGGATGGAATGACCGGCGAGATCACCGTCGAGTAATCATGCCACCTCGAGCCCGGCCTGTTGCAAGGCGCGCCGTCGGTTGACGGCCACCCGGCGCTGTCGCCACAGTTGGCTCACGCTCCCGACCCAGTGGGTCCGGCGCAAACAGGGAGAGCCCAACATGCGGATCTGCGTCTATGGCGCCGGCGCAATCGGCGGCCATCTGGCAGTGCGTTTCTCGCGCGGCGGCGCGGACGTTTCGGTGCTGGCCCGCGGTCCGCATCTGGCGGCGATTCAGCGCGACGGGCTGAGCGTACACACCAATGCGGGCGAGTTGCGCGCGCGCGTCAAGGCGAGCGACGATCCGACGGCGCTCGGGCCGCAGGACGCCGTGCTGGTCACGGTGAAGGCGCCCGCGCTGCCGTCGGTGGCCGCGGGGATCGGTCCGTTGCTGCGTCCGGACACGTCGGTGGCCTTCGTGATGAACGGCATCCCCTGGTGGTATTTCCATGCGCTCCCCGGTCCGCTCGAGGGCCGCCGCCTGCCGCGCATCGATCCCGACGACGCGCTGTGGCGTGAGGTCGGACCGGAGCGCGCCATCGGCGGTGTGGTCTATGCGGCGAGCGCGGTGATCGCGCCGGGGGTGATCGAGCTTGAGAACCCCAACGCGCGCGTGGTGTTCGGCGAACCCAACGGGCGGATGACCGAACGGGTCGAGGCCATCGCCGCAGCGTTGCGTGCCGGCGGCATCGCGGCCGAGGTCACACCGACGATCCGCGACGCGATCTGGAACAAGCTGCTGGGCAATCTGGGGAATGCGCCGCTTGCTGTGCTGACGCAGGTGAGCATCCGCGATCTGTTCCAGGAGCCGGTCTGCGTGGAGGCGGCACGGCGGAGCATGCAGGAAGCCGCCGCCGTTGCGATGGCGCTCGGGGCGAAGCCCGATCCGGACCACGACAAGCGCATCGCGCATGGCCGGAGCCTGGATCACAAGCCGAGCATATTGCAGGATTTGGAACTCGGGCGGCCAATGGAGATCGACGGCATCTTCGATGCACCGCTGGAACTGGCGCGCATGGTGGGCGTGGCGACGCCGACGCTCGATCTGCTGGTGGCGATGGCCAAGGTGAGGGCGCGTGCCGCTGGACTGTACCCGCGATAGACCAAGACGAGGAGGGCAGGGCACATGGAGATGCGGACATTCGGTCGGACCGGTTTGCAGGTTTCGATCCTCGGCTTTGGTTGCGGCGCGGTGGGCGGACTGATGGTACGCGGCGCACCCGAGGATCAGGAACGCGCCGTCGCGCGCGCGCTGGAAGCCGGGGTGAACTACTTCGATACCGCGGCGATGTACGGCAACGGCGAGTCCGAGAAGAACCTGGGTCGCGTGCTGGCCAAGTTGAAACCGGATGTGGTGGTGGGCACCAAGGTGCGCATTCCGTCAGCCGATTTCGGGCGCATCGGCGTCGCGGTCGCCGGATCGCTCGAGGCAAGCCTGAAGCGCATGGGGCGCGAGCAGGTCGATATTTTCCATCTTCACAATGCCATCACGATCAGCGGTGGCGGTGAGTTGTTGTCGGCGAAGACGGTGCTGGAGGAGGTGGTCCCCGCGTTCGAGAAGCTGCGCCAACAGGGCAAGACGCGCTTCCTCGGCATTACAGCCGTCGGCGACACAATGGCGCTGCATCAGGCGATCGACGCGCGCGTCTTCGACAGTGCGCAGGTCAGCTACAATATGCTGAACCCGAGCGCGGGTTCCGCTTTGGCGGTTGGCTATCCGGCGCAGGATTATGGCCGGATGTTCGAGCACACGCAGGCTGCGGGTGTCGGCGTCGTCGGCATCCGCGTGCTCGCCGGCGGGGCGCTGAGCGGTGCGGCGGAACGCCATCCGATTGCCAGCCCGCCGCCCGATCCGATCGGTTCGGCTAGCAACTACACGGCCGATCTGCAGCGTGCGCGACGATTGCTGCCACTGGTGCAGCAGGGTCACGCCGGCAGCCTGCCGGAGGCCGCGGTGCGCTTTGCCATCGCACATCCCGCGATGGGCACGATCCTGGTCGGCATGGCGACGCTCGCCGAATTCGAACAGGCGCTTGCCGCGGTGAACAAGGGTCCGCTGTCGCAGGCCGCGCTCGATAGCCTGGCAGCGATACAGCGCGGTTTCGTCGGCGAGGCACGCTGACCGTCTGACACCGCGGGATGCGTCTTCTCGCCATGATGGCGCGGCGCATCATGTGGATGCCACCGACCTTGTTCGGGCTGGTGCTGATCGTCTTCGCGATCTCGCACGTGATTCCGTCCGATCCGGCGCGTGTGATGGCAGGCGAGAATGCACCGGCGGAGCAGGTGCAGGTTCTGCGCCACAAATACGGGCTGGATCTGCCGTTGCCGCAGCAGTTCCTGCGCTATGTCGGCGACACCGCAACCGGCAACATGGGGACCAGCCTGTTCACCCAGCGACCCGTGGCCGAGGATTTGTGGTCGCGTCTGCCGGCGACGTTGGAACTGGCGCTATATGCCATGGTGATCGCTGTGGTGGCCGGCGTGCCGCTGGGCGTGGTCGCGGCGGTGCGGCGCAATTCGCTGCTCGATCATGTGGTGCGCGTGGCGACCATCACCGGGCTCGCCATGGCGGCGTTCTGGCTGGCGATTTTGCTGCAGCTGCTGTTTTCGATGTGGCTGGGCTTGACCCCGGTGCAGGGTCGGATCGACGGCTGGGGACCCGATCCGATCACCGGCTTCTACACGATCGATGCCATGCTGCGCGGTGATTGGGAGACATTGGGCCAATCGCTGCGCTATCTCGCATTGCCGATGCTGACGCTTGCGCTGCCGGCGATGGCGACGATCGTGCGGTTTACCCGTGCCGGCGTGCTGAACGTGATGTCGTCAAACTTCGTGTTTTACCAGACGGCGATGGGGCTCCCGCGGCGGCGTGTCGTCTGGAAGTACATCCTGCGCAGCGCGCTGATCGGCACGCTGACGCAGATCGGGCTGATCTTTGGCAATCTGATCGCCGGTGCGGTGGTCGTCGAGACGGTGTTCGACTGGCCAGGACTGGGCAGCTTCGCGGTCAATTCGATCCTGCAATCCGACTACAATGCGATCATGGGCTTCACTTTGTTCGTCGGGGTGGTGTTCATTCTGGTGAACCTGCTGGTGGATGTCGCCCAGGCGGTGCTGGACCCGCGCGGCCGATGATTTATTCCCCGCCGTCATGGCCGGCCCTGCGGCGCGTGGATGGCCGGGTCAGGGCCGGCCATCACGGTAACCACAAGTTCGGCCATGGTGGTAACCGCGAATCCGGCCATGACGGTAACGGCGAACCCGGCCGCGACGGCATGGCGCGATGAGGACGTTGAGGCGGCTGATCCGCGACCGTTCCGCGCTGCTCGGCCTGATCATCGTCACACTCCTGGTCCTTGCTGCGGTGTTCGCAAGGCCGCTCGCCACATTCCCGCAGGACGTGACCAACTACGATCCGCCGCACCGGCTCCTGCCGCCCGGCAGCACCTACTGGCTCGGCACCGACCGTATGGGTGCTGATATCTACAGCCGCCTGCTGTTCGGTGCGCGCATCACCATTCTGATCGCCGTGGTGGCGACGACAGTGGCCGTGCTGATCGGCGTGCCGATGGGCCTCGTCGCCGGCTATTACAGAAATCGACTCAGCGATCTGCTGATGCGGATTTCCGATGTGTTCCTGGCGGTGCCGCAGATCGTGCTTGCGATCGCTATCGCACAGACGCTGGGACCGGCGATCCAGAACGTGATCCTGGCGCTGTCCATCACTTACTGGCCGTTCTGGGCGCGGCTGGTCTATGCCGAGACGCGCAGCCTGCGCAACGAGGTGTTCATCGAGGCGGCCATCGCGCTGGGTGCATCGCCGCTGCGCGTGATGGCGCTCCACGTGCTCCCGTCCATCGCCTCGTCGGTGATCGTGCGCACCACGATTGGCATGGGCGGCACTATTCTGGTGGCCGCCGCACTGGGGTTCCTCGGTCTCGGCCCGCCGCCCCCAACGCCCGAGTGGGGACGTATGATCGCCGAAAGCCGCGGGTTCCTGCCGCAGGCCTGGTGGTATGCCGCAGCGCCCGGCATGGCGATCCTGCTCGTGGTGCTGGGCTTTAACCTGCTGGGCGACGGACTGCGCGACGTGCTCGATCCGCGCCTGCGACGCGGCGGCGCCGATGCACGCTGAATTGCTGTCGGTGCGCGATCTGTCGGTGTCGTTTGTCACCGAGGGCGGCGTGGCACGCGTGCTGGACGCGGTGAGCCTGTCGCTGGCGCCCGGCGAGATCATGGGACTGGTGGGCGAGTCCGGCTGTGGCAAGACGACGCTCGCCCGCACCATCCTGGGAGCGCTGCCGACGAACGCCAATGTGTATGGTACGGCCTTGATGTTCGATGGGCAGGACCTGCTGGCACTCGATCCATCGGTGGTTGCGGATCAGGTGCGCGGGCGGACGATCACGTTCGTGCCACAGGATCCCTACAGCTCGTTCAGTCCTCTGTTCACCGTGGGCGACCAGATCATAGAACTGCTGCGCTGGAAGTCGCCGGATCGATCCGCCGGGGAACGCTTCCGTTCGCGCGGCCGCCGTCGGGCCGATCGCGAACGGGCGGTTGCGTTGCTGCGGACCGTGCAGCTTCCCGATCCCGAGCGTCTGCTACGAAAGTATCCGCATGAACTGTCCGGTGGGCAACGGCAGCGCGTGATGATCGCCATGGCATTGTTGCCCGAGCCCAAACTGGTGATCGCCGACGAGCCGACGACCGCACTGGACGTTACGATCCAGGCGCAGATCCTGAAGCTGCTGCGGCGGTTGGCGACCGAGCGTGGCGTGTCGGTGCTGTTTGCGACGCACGACCTCGGCGCCGCATGGGAGATCTGCGACCGCGTGACTGTGATGTACGCCGGACAGGAGTTGGAGACCGCGCCGGCCGCCGAGTTCTTTCGGGCCCCGATGGTGCCCTATACGCGCCTGCTGCTGGACAGCCTGCCATCGAGCAATTCCGCGCTGCGTGGCATCCCGGGCGACGTGCCGAGCCTGATCTCACCGCCGACCGGCTGCCGTTTCCATCCGCGCTGCCCGCGTGCGAGCGATGTCTGTCGGGCGGTGCATCCGGCGGCGTATGAGCGGGAGCCGAGGCATCAAGTGCGGTGTCATCATCCGCATTTGCAACCAGCGGGTATCGTGGCGGCATGAATGAACCGCTGTTGGCGCTGCGGGATGTGCACAAGCACTTTCCGATCCGCGACGCGTGGGGAAGGCGCGCCGGCTGGCTGCGCGCCGTGGATGGCGTTTCACTGTCAGTGGCGCGTGGCGCGATCGTTGGTGTGGTGGGTGAGTTGGGTTGTGGCAAGACCACGCTGGGCAAGACGATCGTCGGCATTCATCGCGCGAGCAGCGGGGAGATCAGGTTCGAAGGCAACGATATCGGGACCTTGTCGCCGAGCGCAGGCCGGATGCTGCGTCGGACCTTGCAGGACCGCTACCAGGATCCGGGGGCGTCGCTCGATCCGCACTGGAAGATTGGTCGCGCGCTCGAGGAACCTCTGGTCATCCACACGGAACTGTCGGCGGACGAGCGGTACGCGCGCGTGCGTGAAGGGCTGGCCGCGGTGGGACTGCCGGAGGGGCATTTGGATCTCTATCCGCACGAGATCAGCGGCGGGCAGCAGCGGCGTGTCGGACTGGCGCGCATCCTGATGCTGCGGCCAACACTGGTGATCCTGGACGAGCCCACGTCCGGCCTGGACGTGTCGGTGCAGGCGACGGTGCTGCGCCTGCTCCTGGACCTGCGCGAACGCTTCGATCTGACCTACCTGTTCATCAGTCACGATCTGGCGGTGGTGCGTCTGGTATCGCAGCGGATCGCGGTCATGTATCTGGGCAAGGTCATGGAGACGGGCGAGACCGAGGCTGTCTTCGCCGCGCCGCGCCATCCGTACACGCAGTCATTGCTGGCTGCGGTTCCAATCGTCGGCGGAAGGCGCGTGACCGAGGATTTCTGGCTCGAGGGCGAGCCGGCAAGCCCCCACAACCTGCCGACCGGCTGCCGCTTCCGCACGCGCTGCCCACGTGCCGAAGCGCGATGCGCGGCGGAGGAACCGCAATTGCGAACCCTGCAGGATGGCGTACGGGCAGCGTGTCATTTCGCGTAGGCCAGTCGTCTCCCTCGTCATGGTCGGGCTTGTCCCGGCTATCCACGTCTTTGCTTGCTGCGATCACCAAAATCGTGGCCGAGAACACCGCCGCCCCGTGGCGACACGAAACGTCTAGCTCATCGACATCCACCGAATATCCTGTGCATCACCGATCGGACAGAAGCGGACATCGTGTACGTTCTTAGTGAACGGACCGAACCACTTCGTATTATAGATGAACAGCCCGGCCGCATCCTCCACCAGAATTCGCGAGGCCTCCTCATACAGCGGGCGCCGTTCTTCCTGCTCAGTGAGCACCAGTGCCTTGTCGGTCAGCTCATCGAACCGAGCGTTCCTGTAAAAGCTGGAATTGCCGGCACCAATGTTGCGGCTGTTGTACATATATCCCGTCCAGTTGTGCGGATCGGCAAAATACGCGCTGCGCCACAGTGGCACCAGATCGTGCGTCTTGTCGGGATCGCCGAACTTGCCGGAGATCACCGGCCATGGCTCGGTGTTCAGCTTGACGTCGATGCCGACCTTGGCGCATCCGGCCTGCAACAGTTGCGCCGCCGCCTCGCTTTGGTCGAACCCCGCAAGCACCCCGATCTCGAGTGGGCGCATCGGCGCCCTCACCAACCCCAGATGCTCCTTCGCCTTCGCCAGATCGTAGCTGTAGCCTTGCAGATCCTTCGGCGCGCCCCAAAGCGTGCTGGGAATGATCCCCGCGTTGCGCGCGACTGAGCCGCTCAGGATATTGTTGATAAACCCGTCGTAGTCAAACGCGTAGCACAGCGCCTTGCGCAGATTGACGTCGTTCAACGGCGGCCGCGCATTGTGGATGATGAAGTACATCGTCCGCAGCGATTCCGCCTCGAGGATCTGCACGCTGTCGACCTGCCGCAGCCGCTTGATCTGGTCCTGCGGCAGGTAACCGTCGGTGGTGTTGAACTCGCCCTTCTGCAGACCGAGCGCGCGGCTCGCAGTTTCCAGTACCACCCGGAATTCCATCGTGGTGATGTTGGAATTGCCAAAGCCGGCAAAATGCTCGGGAAACCGGTCCGCCTGGAAGCCGATGGCCGGATCGTAGCGGCGCAGCCTGAATCCGCCAGAGCCCGCCTCGTTGCGTACAAGCCAGGCAGCACCTATGTCGCCCGACTTGTCGTGCTCGCGTAGCAGCTTGCTGTTGACCACCCAGAGCTCCGACAGGATGGACGTAAACACGGCGAATGGCTGGTTCAGCGTGAACTGGACGGTGTGCGCGTCGAGCGCCTTCGTCTTGCCCGGATCGATTACGCCCTTGAACAACCCGTAGGCGCCCTGTTTCATCGACAGGATGCGTTCCATCGAGAACACGACGTCATCGGCGGTGATCGCGCTCCCGTCATGGAATTTCGCACCCGGCTTGATGGCGACAGTGTAGGTCACGCCGTCGGGTGCGATGTCGATCCTCTCGGCGAGCCAGAGTTGCAGCTTCGCGGGATTGTCCACCCAGCGGACCAGGCAGTCGTACATGTTCAGCCGCGTGGCGATCCGGCCGATATCGAACACCGCGTGCGGATCGAGCGTGTCATATGCGCTGTTGTTCGCAGTGACGAAGCGAACACCGCCCTCGGCCCGGGCTCCGCCGCTGAAGCCGGATGCGAAAGCCGCCGAACCGCCGAGTGCCAGGAGGCTGCGCCGACCGATGCCTCGCTGATTCATTGCTCAGGCTCCCAAAATACCTAGTTCACGTCGAAAATCCTCCAGCACCTTGTCGCGGGTGCGCGTCTGCCAGCGCGACCGCCGGCCGATCGGCGAATTCTCGATCTCGGGCAGCACCTTCAGCGCCACGAACACCGGCCCCGGTTCCCCCAGGATTTCTGGCAGCCCGCGTTCGAACCCGTCCAGTTCGGTGAAGGCGAAGGCGCGCGGATAACCCGCGCCGCGCGCCAGCGTCTCGTAGGCGACGTTGTTCGCATTTGGTACAGGCTGGCCGCCGGTGGTCGCATAGCATTCGTTGTCCAGCAGGAAGTGATAGAAATTCGCCGGCGCCTGTTCGGCGATCGTGGCGAGCATGCCGAGGCTCATCAGGATGTCGCCTTCGGAATCGAACAGCACGACTTTGCGGTCCGGCTGGGCCAGCGCCAGCCCTAGCGCGAAGCCGGCGTGTCCCCCCATGGCCGGATCGCCCAGCGGCACGTCAAGCGTCTCGCGATTGGTGAGCTTCACCCAGTGCCGCCCGCCGCGTCCGGGCACGACGATCGCGTCGCCACGGTGCGCGGCGAACACCTTCAGCAATTCGGCTGTGTGCATCATGACGTGCGTGCCCCTATCGGTTGAAGCCGTGATACTCGTCGCCGACCAGCACCACCACGGGTCGCTGCGTGTGCTTTACCTCCTCGAACGCGATGGAAATGCGCGGCGCATCGGCATCGGTTTCCACCAGGTAATAGTTGAGATCGAACGCGTGCAGGAACCGTTCGGTGTAGGTCGCCGCGGTATCGCTGTTCACCCCATGTCGCGTCCAGCCGCGATAGCCGACCATCAGCACGACCGGAATATGCAGTCCGTGCAGCCATCCGCGGATCGAATCGCCGGATTCCATCATGCCGGTGTTCTGGATCAGGATCAGCGGCCGGCGCCCGCCGATATGGAGCCCCGCCGCAATCGAGCATGCGTGGCCCTCACGCGTGACGCCGACCAGGCGAAGCGACGGCTCGGCCTGCATCAGCATGTACAGCCAGTTGGTCTCGCTGTCCGGCAGCCAGACCACATCGGTCACGCCGTTCTGCTTCATGTGCCGCAGCACTGTCTCCGGGCTCAGCGCCACGGTCGTTGCGTCGTTCATTGGGTTCTCCCAGGGGACTGGTCGGGCTGATTTGTCGCGAGCGTGTCGGCTAGCTAACATCATCCCGACAAACCATCCAAGGGAGCGCGACAATGAGCAACACATTCCGCGTCGGCGACATGACGGTCCACCGGATCATCGAGATGGAATGCGGCTTCACCCCCGCCCTGGAATTCCTGCCCGGCCTGAAGGCCGACGTGCTGGAGGAGAACAGGTCCTGGCTGACGCCATCGGCCATGGATGCGGACGGTAATCTGGTGCTGTGCTTCCAGTCCTACATCGTGAAGACGCCGCGCCACACCATCCTGGTCGATAGCTGCATCGGCAATGACAAGGAGCGCACGGCGCGGCCGCTGTGGCATCAGAAGAAGGACGACACGTTCATGCGCGGCCTTGCGGCAGCAGGGCTGACGGTGCACGACATCGATTTCGTCATGTGCACGCATCTTCATGTCGATCATGTCGGCTGGAACACGCGACTGGAGAACGGCCGCTGGGTGCCGACCTTTCCCAAGGCGCGCTATCTGTTCTCCAAGACGGAACTCGACTACTGGCTGGCGGAGAACGACAAGGCGGAACTGCCGCCGATCGCCGACAGCGTCATCCCGATCGTGGAGGCGAAGCGCTGCGACCTGGTCACCAGCGACTACGCGCTTGACGACACCGTAAGTCTGCTGCCGACGCCCGGCCACACGATCGACCACTACGCCGTCAAGTTGGGCCGCGGCGGCAAGGACGGCGTGATCACCGGCGACCTGATCCACACGCCGCTGCAGGCGCGCTATCCCGACCTGTCGATGCGCGTTGACTATGACCCAAAGCAGGGCGCGGACACGCGTCGCAAGTTCCTGGAGTCTTACTGCGATACCAGCACGCTGTGCTGTTTTGCGCATTTCCCATCGCCGTCGCGCGGCTATGTCAAGCGTTGGGGTGACGGGTTCAAATGCGAGTACGTGACCGGCTGATACCGCCCGAGTGCGGCTGCTCGCCTGGAATATCCGGCAGGGTGGCGGATCACGGCTCGCCGGTATCGTGGCTGCCTTGGCGCGCCATGATGCCGACGTGCTGATCCTATCGGAATACCGCGGCGGTGATTCGGCGGCACGGCTGCGCGCGGCGCTGGCACTGGCGGGGTATCGCCATGTCACCGAGTTGGTGCCGCCGCCGCTACCGGACCGGCGTGCTGATCGCTGCGCGACGCGGCTTTGCCGCGCATGGCGCGCTGTGCACCGATGTTCCCGAGCCGTATCGGCTGGTCGAAGTCGATTTCGGCGCGGTGCGGCTCACCGGCGTGTACATGCCGAATATGCTGAAGAAGGTGCCGTACTGGCAGGCACTGGTTGACGCGTTCGCCGCACGCGTGGATGACGAGACGCTGGCGATCGGTGACTTCAACACGTGCCGCGCCTATGTCGATGAGCCCGGCGCGATCGATGCGACTGCGCATTTCATGGACCGCGTCGAGGCGATTGGGTTCCGAGATCTGTGGCGCCATCGTTATCCCGACGGGCGCGAATACTCGTGGTACAGCCACCGAGGCAACGGCTTCCGCATCGATCATGCATTCCTGTCGCCAGGTCTTGCCGCGCGGGCAGGGGCGGTGCGGTACTCTCACGAGGAGCGTCTGGCTGGATTGTCGGATCATTCGGTGCTGCTGCTGGAATTGCCGACACGGCGACGCCGCAGGGACCTCCTCCCAAGACCCCTCCCCTAAGGGGCTCCCCTCCCCTTGGGGGGGCGGTAGGGGGTAGGGGACCCAGGCAAACCCAACGCAACTTGCTGCACAACGACCAACGCGCCTACAGACGGCTCATGAATCAGATCTTGCCACACGCCGCGCACTGGGGTGCATTCGACACGGTGGTGCGGGACGGACGCATCGTCGATGTGCGGCCGTTTGCACGCGATTTCGCGCCGTCGCCGATCATCCACGGCACAGCGGAGGCGGTACACGCGGCGAACCGCGTCGACCGCCCCTACGTGCGCAAGGGCTGGCTGGATGGCGACCGCTTGGGCGGCACGCTGCGCGGCAATGACCCGTTCGTGCCGGTGGACTGGGACACCGCCGTCACGCTGGTGGCGCAGGAACTCGCGCGCGTGCGACAGGTGCACGGCGGGGCAAGCGTGTTCGGCGGCAGCTACGGCTGGGCCTCCGCCGGGCGGTTCCATCATGCCAAGACCCAGATGCAGCGGATGCTGGCGGCCACCGGCGGTTTCACCGATGCGCTCACGTCCTATTCCATCGGCGCGGCGCAGACGCTGCTGCCGCACATCGTGGGCGGGACCGAAAGCGTAGCCGGACCATTGGTGGATTGGCGCGCGATCGCACAGCACGCGAAGCTGATGCTCTGTTTTGGCGGCATCGCCGTGCGCAACGGCCAGATGATCAATGGCGGCGGCGCAGTGCACGATATGGGTCATTGGCTGCGTCATGCGGCGCACGCCGGCGTGCGCCTAGTGAATATCTCGCCGCAGCGCTGCGACATCGCGGACGGCATCGCGTGCGAGTGGCTGCCGATTCGCCCAGGCACAGACACCGCGCTGATGTTGGCGATGGCGTTCGTGCTGGTCGCCGAGGGCCGCGTGGATCGTAACTTTCTCGACCGCTGCACGGTGGGCTTCGACCAGCTTGCTGCCTACGTGCGCGGCGAGACCGACGGTGTCCACAAGACGCCCGCCTGGGCCGCGGCCGAAACCGGCATCCCGCCTGACACGATCGCCGCCCTGGCGCGCGATTGTGCCGCGGCGCCGACCATGCTGACGGCGTGCTGGTCGCTGCAGCGCGCCGAGCACGGCGAGCAGCCGGTACTGGATGCTGATCGCACTGGCCGCGATGCTCGGCGGCATCGGCCGGCCCGGCACCGGATTTGGATTTGGTTTCGGCAGCCTCGGCGGCCTGGGTTCGCCAAACCTGCACGTGCCGTCGGTCACCATGCCCGCGGTGTCCAATCCGGCCCGCAGCTTTATCCCGGTCGCGCGCATCGCCGACATGCTGGCGAACCCGGACGGCGAATACGACTACAACGGAAGGCGGATGCGCTATCCGGATGTGCGGCTGATCTACTGGGCCGGTGGCAATCCGTTCCATCACCACCAGGACCTCAACCGCTTCCAACCCGCCTGGGCGCGCGCGGAGACGATCGTGGTGCACGAGCCATGGTGGACCGCCACCGCGCGGCGTGCCGACATCGTGCTGCCAGCCACCACAACGTTCGAGCGCGACGACATCGCGTCTTCCTCGCGCGACCGCTTTGTGCTGGCGATGAAACAAGCGGTGCCGCCGCAAGGTCAGGCACGCAACGATTTCGACATCTGCGCCGACATCGCCGATGCGCTTGGCGTGCGCGACCGCTTCACCGAACAGCGCGACGCCAACGCGTGGCTGCGGCATCTTTATGACCGCTGGCGCATCGATTGTGCGAAACGCGGCGTGGCGGTGGCTGACTTCGCCACGTTCTGGGCCGACGGTTCGGTGGAAGTGCCGATGCCGGAGGCGCATTTCGTGCCATATGTTGACTTCGCGCGCGATCCGACGGCGCATCGGCTGAATACGCCGACAGGCCGGATCGAACTGTTCTCGGCGACTATCGGCGGGTTCGGCTACGACGACTGTCCCGGCCATCCGGTCTGGATTCCGCCGCGAGAGTATCTCGGCTCGCCACGCGCGCGGCGTTATCCGCTGCATCTGCTGACGATACAGCCGGCGACGCGGCTGCATAGCCAGTGGGACAATGTCGGGGTCAGCAAGGCGAGCAAGATCGGCGGACGCGAGCCGCTGACCATGCATGCGGACGATGCGGCGGAACGTGGGATTGCCGAGGGTGACGTGGTGCGCGTGTTCAACGACCGTGGCGCGTGCCTGGCCGGTGTGCGGCTGGCGCGCGACATGCTGCGCGGTGTGACCGTGCTGGCGACCGGCGCCTGGCTGGATGACCGCGACGGACTGTGCGTGCACGGCAACCCGAACGTGCTGACGCAGGATGTCGGGACGTCGCGGCTGGCGCAGGGTCCCGTGCCGCAGAGTTGTCTGGTCGAGGTGGAGCGTTTCGGTGGCGAACCGCCGCCGATGCGGGCGCACGAACCGCCGCCGATCGAAGCTGTGGCATAGACGTGCCGCGCGCGATCCTGCTCGATCTGGACGGGACGCTGATCGACTCGCGACCCGGTATTGCGGCGAGTTGCGAGGCGGCGCTACACGCGTTGGGCCACAGGCCCGACCCGTCGTTCGATGTTACGCCGCTCATCGGGCCGCCGTTGCCGCAGGTGATCCGGAGTCTGCTGGAACGCTATGGCGATCACCGCGTCGATGCCGGCGTCGCGGCGTATCGCGCGCATTATGGCGAGATCGGCCTGCATCAGGCGACCATCTATCCGGGGATTGCTGACGCGCTGCGACTTTTGTCGGCATGTGCGCATTGTTTCGTTGTCACGTCGAAGCGTTCGGTGTTCGCGCGGCGCATTGTCGACTCGCTTGGCCTGACCGATTGGTTTCGCGGCGTTTATGGCACGGAGCCGGACGGTCGCCTGGATGACAAGCGGGACCTCGTGGCCGCGGTCCTGCGCACGGAGGCGCTTGCCGCCGGCGATACTGTCATGGTCGGCGACCGCTCACACGATATGATCGGCGCACACGCTAATGGCCTGCGCGCGGTCGGCGTGCTGTGGGGCTATGGCAGTCGCAGCGAACTTGAAGCGGCGGGCGCGGATGCGTTGGTCAACACGGCGGGAGATCTGCCCGGTGCGCTTGTTGGCGCGGCAGGGGTCGGGGGGTGTGGCCGGTAAGGATTCAACACGGAGGCCGTTCCATCGCGGCGCCTCCGCCTTCCAACGACTTGACCCCCACCCCCAACCCGTCCGATCAACCCGCCGCCATGTCCCTTCTCGTCATCTCCGGCGCCTCCATCCGCCTTGGCGGTCGCCCGATCCTCGACGGCGCCGACCTCACCGTGGATCCCGGCCGTCGCATCGGCCTGGTCGGGCGCAACGGCGCCGGCAAGTCAACCCTGCTGCGCGCGATCATCGGCGAACTTCCGCTGGATGGTGGCGACATCCGCCTTGCCGCACGCGCGCGGATTGCGACCGTTGCCCAGGAAGCGCCCTCCGGCGACGCCTCGCTGCTGGATACCGTGCTGCGGGGCGACCCCGAACGCCTTGCACTGCTCGCCGAGGCGGACACCGCCGAACCGCACCGCCTGGCCGAGGTCCACGAACGGCTGCGCGCGATCGGCGCCGATGCGGCGCCTGCACGTGCCGCAGCCATCCTTGCAGGCCTGGGCTTCGACGAGGCCGCACAGGCGCGCCCGGTCCAGGAATTCTCGGGCGGCTGGCGCATGCGCGTAGCCCTGGCGACCGCGCTGTTCGCCAATCCAGACTTGCTGCTGCTCGACGAGCCAACGAACCACCTGGACCTGGAGGCGGCGCTCTGGCTGGAGTCCTGGCTCGCCCGCTTCCCCGGCGCCGCGCTGCTGGTCTCCCACGACCGCGGTCTGCTGGATCGTGCGGTGGAGGCGATCGCGTTCCTCGACCGCGGGAAAATCTCGCTCACCCCCGGCGGCTTCGACGAATTCGTGCGCATCCGCACCGAGCGCGCCATGCAGCAAGCCAGCGCCGTCAAGCGCATCGCCGCCGAGCGTGCGCACATCCAGTCGTTCATCGACCGCTTCCGCTACAAGGCGAGCAAGGCGCGGCAGGCGCAGTCGCGCATCAAGGCGCTCGCCCGCCTGCCGCAGATCGACAACGTGATCGAGGACTCGCCTACCCGCTTCGACTTTCCCGAACCCGCGCGTATCGCCCCGCCGATCCTGACGCTGGAGCGCGTTGCCGTCGGCTACGACGACGCGGCCGTCCTGCGCCACGTCTCGCTGTCGATCGACATGGACGACCGCATCGCGCTGCTCGGCGCCAATGGCAACGGCAAGTCCACGCTGGCGAAGCTGCTGGCCGGACGGCTGGCGCCTCTGGCCGGCGAAATGCGGCGCGGACCGAAGCTGCGCGTCGGCTATTTCGCGCAGCACCAGACCGACGAACTGATCGCCGAAGAATCCCCCATCGCGCACATGACACGTGCACTGCCCGCCGCGAACCCGCCGAAGGTGCGAGCGCAGCTTGCCCGGTTCGGCCTGGATGCCAATCGCGCGGAGACCCCGGTCGCGAACCTGTCGGGCGGCGAGAAGGCTCGCCTGCTGCTGGCGCTGGCGACGCGCGACGCGCCGCAGCTGCTGATCCTGGATGAACCGACCAACCACCTCGACATCGACGCACGTGAGGCCCTGGTGAAGGCACTGGCCGACTTCCAGGGCGCGGTGCTGCTGATCACGCACGATCCGCACCTGGTGGAACTGATCGCGGACCGGCTGTGGCTGGTGGCAGACGGGACGGTGCGTCCGTTCGACGGGGACCTGGACGACTACCGGGCGTTGCTGGCCGAGCGGGCACGTCCGACGGCGAAGCAGGATTTGGCCGCGCGCCGCAATGAACGCCGCGAACGCGCCGATGCCAGAGCCGCGTTGGCTCCGTTGCGCAGGCAGGCGCGCGACGCGGAGGCGCGCCTGGGGCGACTGGCCGCCGAGCGTGCGGCGATCGAGGCGAAACTGGCCGATCCCGAGCTCTATGCGTCTGGACACACGCCGGAGATCGCGGCGGCCAATGCCAAGCTAGCCGCAATCGCCCGTCTGGCCGTCACCGCCGAGGCGGAGTGGCTTGCGGCCGAGGAGGCGCTCGAAGCGGCATCTTGAGGGTCGAATTTTTCCCTCAAGGGGTTGGGTGGAGGGGTTACACCAGCGCCGCAGCGGTCGCGGCAAACGCACCAGGGTTGAATCCCTCCCCCAGCCAGGTGGAGCGGGAGGATTTATCGCCAGGGCGGCCCAGGCGGTTTACGCCTTCTTCTCCCAGCCCCGCGCACCCTGCTGCCAGTAAGTCAGCGTGTGGCCGGCAGTCTTCGCCGCTGCCCAGCGTGCGCGCGCGGCCGCCACCGCCGCCTCGTCCTTGCCGTCAAACAGATCAAATAAGCGGTCGAATTCGCCATGGTGTATGGTCTGCGCTCCGTCGATCAGGAACAGAAAGCGCGCGCCGTTGGGCGATACGTCCTCGGTCGTCAGCCAGATCGGCTGAAGATCGGCGTCACCATCGGCTGCCGTGCCGTGGGGCAGCCAGTCCGGATCCGCGCATTGCCACAACGCGGCGTCGAGCGCGGCGACCCGCTCCGCAGTGCCACACCGCACGAGAGCACGCTGACCCGCCGCCAGCGTGCGCCCGAGAAGCTGTGGCAGCGCCTGATCCGGTCCCGTTCGCGTCAGGTGATAGAAGCCGATATCGGTCAAGTTTCGTAGTGATCCGCCACCAGCCGATCCAGCAGGCGCACGCCGTAGGCGGTGGCGCCTTTCGGCACGCAGGGTGCATCCCTGGTGCTCCAGGCAACGCCGGCGATGTCCAGATGCGCCCAGGGTTTGCCGTTGACGAAACGCTGGATGAACTGTGCCGCGCTGATCGATCCCGCCGGCCGGCCGCCAATGTTCTTCATGTCCGCGATGTCGGATTTGATCAGCTGGTCGTAGGAATCATCCAGCGGGAAGCGCCACAGCTTTTCGGCGGTCGCCTGGCCCGCCGCGGACAGCTTCTGCGCCAGTCCGTCGTCGTTGCTGAACATCCCGCCATACTCGTGGCCGAGTGCGACGATCATCGCGCCGGTCAGGGTCGCGAGATCGACCATGAAGCGCGGATCGAACTTCTCCTGGCAGTACCACAGCACATCCGCCAGAACCAGCCGGCCCTCGGCGTCGGTGTTGATCACCTCGATCGTCTGGCCGGAGTAGCTCTTCACCACGTCGCCCGGCCGTTGCGCACTGCCGGAGGGCATGTTCTCCACCAGCCCGACCAGACCCACCGCATCGACCTTGGCCTTACGTCCGGCGAGGGCAGCCATCAGGCCGACCACCGTGCCGGCACCGGCCATGTCCCACTTCATGTCCTCCATGCCGCCGGCTGGCTTGATGCTGATGCCGCCGGTGTCGAAGGTGACTCCCTTGCCGATGAACGCGACCGGCTTGCCCTTGCCCTTGCGGCCGTTGCCCGATCCGCCGTGCCACTGCATCACCACCATGCGCGGCTCATTCACGCTGCCTTGGGACACGCCGAGCAACGCGCCGAAGCCCAGCTTGGTCATCTCCTTTGGGCCGAGCACGTCCACCTTCAGTCCCAGATCGGTCAGCTTCCTGCAGCGGTCGGCCATCTCGGCCGGGTTGAGGACGTTGGGCGGTTCGCTGACGAGGTCGCGCGAGAGGAACACGCCTTTCGCCACGCCCTCCAGCGGCTCCCACGCCGACTTCGAGCGCGCAGGATCGTCGGTGAACAGCGTGAGTTTGGCGAATTTCGGTTTCTCGTCCGACTTCTCCTTGGTGCGATATTTGTCGAACCGATACGTTCGCAGCACAGCGCCGAGCGCAACCTCGGCGGCCTGCGCCGGCTGCAACGCGCCGGTGGCAACGCAGGCGGCTGTTTCGCGCGAGAGGGAAGCTGCGGCGTGGCCTCCGGCTTCGTTCAGGATCTGCTGGGTGAGTTCGGCGGGCTTGCCGAGACCCACCCCGACCACGCGCGTCAGCCCCGCACCGGGTGCGAGGATGATGCAGGTCTTGCCCTTCGCGCCCTTGAACTCGGTGGTCCTGAACGCCCGCGCGATCGCGCCGCCGGTCGCTTCATCGGCCTGCTGCCAGAGGCCGGACGGGTTCTCGCCTTCGCTCACCAGCAGCACGAGAGCGCCGGACTTCGGCAAGGCAGGCTTGGCGAAGGCGATGTCGAGCATGATACGGAACTCCCCTGGCGACGCCGGCGTTGCGGCGGCGGCGGACTTTAGCAGCGCCTTTCGCCTTTGCCATGCCCGTCGCGCACGACTATCCCGTGGCGGCATGACCGTAGTGTTGCAGTCCGATCGGACCGGCGTCGCGCGCGCCGCCGCATTGTTGCGCGCGGGTGAGCTGGTCGCGTTCGGGACCGAAACGGTCTATGGGCTGGGCGCGGATGCCACCAACGATCGTGCCGTGGCCGGCATCTTCGCCGCCAAGGACCGGCCGCGGTTCAATCCGCTGATCTGCCACTATACCGATGCGGAGGCGGCCTTCGGCGATGTGGTGGCGAACGCGCCGGCGCAGCGCCTTGCCGCGGCGTTCTGGCCTGGCCCGTTGAGTCTGGTGCTGCCGCGCCGGCCCGGCTGTGGGCTGAGCCTGCTGGCGAGCGCCGGGCTCGATACGCTGGCGGTGCGGGTGCCGGCACACGATGCGGCGCTGGCGCTGCTGCGGGAGATCGGGCATCCGGTGGCCGCGCCGTCGGCGAACCGCTCCGGCCAGATAAGCCCGACCACCGCGCGACACGTGCTGGACGGGCTGTCCGGGCGCATCGCGGCGGTGCTGGACAGCGGGCCCTGCCCGGTCGGTGTGGAATCGACGGTGCTCGATCTGTCGGCGGCCGAGCCAGTGCTGTTGCGGCCAGGCGGCGTGACGAGCGAGGCGATCCAGGCGGTGATCGGCCGTGTGCACCATGGCGATCAGACGCAGGCGGCGGGCGCGTTGCGATCACCGGGGCTGCTGGCCTCACACTATGCGCCGAAGCTGCCGGTGCGGCTCGATGCGGTGGAGGTGCGCCGCGATGAGGCGCTGCTGGCCTACGGTCCGCCGGTGCCGGGCGCCGGTGCCCTGTTCAGGTTGAGCGACACCGCCGACCTGACGGAGGCCGCGGGCCGCCTGTTTGCCGGTCTGCGCCAGCTGGACGCGGACGCGGCCGCGCTTGGGTTGGTACGGATCGCGGTGATGCCGGTTCCGGAGCACGGTATCGGGCGCGCGATCAACGACCGCCTGCGCCGTGCGGCCGCGCCGCGTCCGTCATCGCATTGCACCCCGGCGCCCGCCATCGGATGATCGGCGGCAGCGATACGGGGGAAGACATGCGACTGGACGGCAAGGTGGCGATCATCACCGGCGGCGCCCACGGCATGGGCGAGGCGGAGGCTCGGCTCTTCGCGCAGGAAGGGGCCAGGGTCATCATCGCCGATGTGCTGGTGAAGGAAGGCGAGGCGGTTGCAGGCGAAATTTCCGCCGGCCAGCGGCAGGCGCGGTTCGTGCGCACCGACGTGACCTCCGAGGCCGACTGGAAGAGGCTGATCGCCGAGGCGGTCGCGGCGTATGGCCGGCTCGACATTCTGGTGAACAACGCCGGCATCAGCGGCAGTTCGGTCGGCGATGCGGACGGCCTGGAGGGCTGGCAGAAGCTGCTCGCGGTGAATGCGACCAGCGTGTTCCTCGGCACCAAGCTGGCGGCGGCCGAGATGGCGAAGACCGGCGGTGGCTCCATCGTCAACATCTCGTCCATCATGGGAATCGTCGCCAGCGACGAGAGCCATCCGGGCTATCCCGCTTCGAAGGCGGCGGTGCGCAATTACAGCAAGGCCGCCGCGTGCCGCTACGGGCCGCAGGGCGTGCGGGTGAACTCGGTGCATCCGGGCTACATGCCGCCCATGCTGAACGCGACCAACGCGGCCGGGCGCGCGGCAAAGATCGCGCAAACCCCGCTGCGTCGGCTCGGTGAGCCGATCGAGGTGGCGTATGGCGTGCTGTTCCTGGCGTCCGACGAGGCGAGCTTCGTCACCGGCACCGAGTTGGTGATCGATGGCGGCTTCATCGCGCATTAGCCAGACGCGCATCAGAGAGGGAGGTTGCAGATGATCCAGCCACCAACCCGGCAGATCCCCGGCGTCTATCATCGCCGCATCGGCGACATCGTCGTCACCGCGCTGTCCGACGGCTATCTGGATGGCACGGTCGATGTGCTGCAGAACATCGCGCCGGACGAGGCGATGCGGATGCTGACCGAGACGTTCCGGCCGGGGCGGCGGACCTCGGTGAACTGCTATGCCATCCATTCGGCTGGCCGACTGGCGCTGATCGAGACCGGCTCGGGCGACTACCTGCTGCCGACCGCCGGCAAGTTGCAGGCGAACCTGGCGGCGGCGGGTATCGATCCGGCCGACGTCGAGCGCGTGATCCTGACGCACATGCATCCCGATCACTCGGCGGGGCTGACGGACCCGGAGACCGGGCGGAAGCTGTTCCCCAATGCCGAACTGGTCGTGCACGAGAACGAGCCGCGGCACTGGAACGACGATGCGGCCATGGCGCGGGCGAACGAACGGGCGCGGAAGCTCTATTTCCAGTGCGCGCGCGAGCAGATGGCGCCGTATCACAACGTGATGCACACGTTCGCCGGCAGTGTGGAGGTGTTTCCCGGGGTTACATCGGTGCCGCTGCACGGGCACACGCCGGGGCACAGCGGGTATCGGATCGCCTCGGGGAAGGAGTCGCTGCTGATCTGGGGCGATATCGTGCACGTGCCGGACATCCAGGTGCCGCGCCCGGAGGTGAAGATCGAGTTCGACACCGATCCGCAGGCGGCGGCAGCGACGCGGCGGCGGGTGTTCGACATGGTGGCGACGGACCGGGAGCTGATCGCCGGGATGCACGTGCACTTTCCTGGGTTCGCGCATGTGGTGAAGCGGGGGGATGGGTATCTGATGCTGCCGGAGTTCTGGGACCAGGCGTTCGGGGGGTAGGGTGGTGAATTTGGCCTGGGAGATGACGAAGGCACCGGTGAAACTTGCGTGGAATCTGGCACGGGTGCATGAGGGGGCGGCGCTCAACCGGTGGCTTCCGAGGCAGGGCGGGCGGGGAACGCAGGAATTACACCCCCATTAGTCGAGGTAGTGTCCTCGCATCGACATCGTTACGCGTCTCTCTGGTGCAACAGGCGACTATGGAACTGAGGGTAGACTTCGAGTCCCAGCGGGAGTGGAGCGCGTGGCACTATAAGCACGTAGGGACATTTGCGGCCTGGACGGAATGCATTGCCGAATTCGTACGTTCACACGGCTACGTCGAACCGCTCACGGGGATACACGTCAGTCCCTCCGATGTGCGAATAGATCGCGATAGCTATCGCGAGTCTCTGGCGAGCGATGGATTGAACTCGCGCAAGCGCGCTCTCCTTTTAGAGTTTAATCTGCTGTCCCAACGATGCGAGCAGTTCAGGCCGCGCAACATTCGCATTTTTTCGCCAGAGGTCCGTACGCGAACCGCAACGATCCTGGGCGCACTTTATCCCAATTTTCTTGGAGCCGAGTATGGAGACTTTCTTGCACTTAACATGCCTGATGCGATCAACGATCTCGTGGCGCTGAGCGATGAAGCCTGGACGCATGTTGCGAAACTATCACGGGCGATCGACGAGATCGCACGCGTCCTTCGGCCGGGTGGCGCATTGATTGCAACGTGCCAATTCGCGTTTCATAGCGCAGACAGCTTACCGGATTCCAAGATTGCTGCGTCAAGCGCACCACTTGATCACGTGAAGGAAAAGCTCTCCGCAGAATCGGATCAGTCCGTGGAGTCCAACTGCCGGATTCCAGGCTGGGACATCCTTGATATGTGCAGACAGGCGGGTCTGAATGACGCCCGCATGATCCTGCACGGTTCAGCCGTCCATGGTATCACTGGCGATTACACACCCGGAGTGTTTGTGCTTTCGGCCATCAAAAGCGGCAGCTGCAGCGCCCGCCCCAGGTGCGATTGGTTATGGAAGTCGAAGCGTATCAATCGCGTGATCGGCGTGCTTGGTATTCCTCGGTCAGGAACTACCATGTTCACCGCTGTCTTGGATGCACACAGTGATATCGTCTCCATATACGAGCCCTGGAATGTTCAGAAATCATCCACAGCCACTCGCCGGAGCGCGATCACGTCGGCCTCACTGCTTGACGAGGCTGAGCGCCAGGATCACGAGGCAACAGCCCTCCTGATCAAGGAGACGGGCCTGGATCCGGCCTATGGGAAGAACCTGGCTGCGATCCTCGCTGAGGCAGCACCACCGCTTTCTCATCACCTTCTCATCCTGCTGCGCAACCCATTTCATTGCTTTCTATCTGAGGTCGAGGGCCGACGGAAATGGTGGGGTGAGGCTAACCTGGAGGTAAATGAAGTGCTGTTCGATAGGTGGGCGCAGCGATCGTTGGCGTCTCTTTCGCAGATGATGAAGCTCGGTGAGCGTTGCCCCGGCGCAATCGTCTTCTATGAGGCGTGTGCTTCTAACCCATTACCAACCTTTTCTAGGATAATGGAAATCCTTGGCTTAGAGTTCAGCCCGAAGCAGCTTCGGATTTCGGAGAATATCGATGTGTCAAGAATCCGGGGGGATTTGTCGCTGGTCGAGAATGCGCGCGATGTCGCGGATGCGTCCATTTCCAAGCGCAGAAGGGAACTTGAACAAATTGTGACTAAATTCTCTGGTTCTGTTTTTTTTTGATCGCGTCAAGCGAGTCGCCGATTGCTTCGCTGATTTTGAAAGTCGAGGCATAATTTCTTCGGGCGATCCTGATCGCGACAAGTTCGTATCGGCACTCAGTGAGGCAAGCTCTCCGAATGGGAATATCTCTGTTCGCGCCATGTAGCGCCTGCGGGACGAAGCCTGACTGATATGCCCTCCATGTCGACCCGACCACGCATTCGCCGACGCAGTTTCCTTGGGTTTGCGGCCGCAGCTTTCGGCGCCGGCCCCATGATTTTGCGTGCCCAGCAAGTTGGATCGTGTGATGCAAAGCGATTTGGCGTAACCTACGACTTAGGCATCGATGCCTCTACGGCGATGCAGACTGCAATCGACGCTTGCTCGGAGAGAGGCGATACTCTGGTTATCTCCGGCCGCGTCTTGATAAGCAAACCCATCATTTATCGTTCTGGAATGTCGATTTCAGGCGGATCAGCTGACGCTGGTCTCTACGCTCTCGACCTTCCTGATGGCCTATCCCTTCTCAACAGTGATCCGGCGGCTCCAGACCTTCAGAACGTGAGTATTACGGGATTACGATTTCAGGGAAGCAACACACCTTTATCGAGAAATTATGCCCTGGTTCGTTTCGAGAAGACTAAGGGTGTCCGGGTTTCCAACTCAGTGTTCACTCAGCATAGGTCGCTACTATTAGGTGTCCTAGGCTGCACAGACGTACTAATCAAGAACAGTGAATTCGCCGAATGGGGTGTAATTGGCCAGACCAAGCAAGGGGGTCCAGCGATCCACGTTGCCAGTCACGAGCAAAATCGGGCACCGTCTCAAGGAATATCCATTGTCCGTAATCATCTACACGATGGTGAATGGGTGGCCATCTCCATATATGGCCAGCATGTGAGGATCAACCAAAACCTGATCGAGCGGATCCACGAATCTGGCATATATGCGTTTGGTCATCGGCGTGGAGACTTTGCCACCGATTATGCGGCCGACGTCAATGTCTTGAATAACGTTGTATCACACGTCAGGGTCAAGGATATCTCTGCCACAGGCATTGAAATTGCTTCCGATTGTGCAGTGATATCGGGAAACAAAATTATTGACACGGACAGCTCTGGAATCAAGATTATTGGTGGGGGGAACCGGACGAGCGTGACCGACAATACAATTATCGACTCAGTGAGTTGCCCGGACATCTTTCATACACATGGACAAATAACAATTCAGTCCGGAGATTCTACTCCCGGCACCCTCTACGACATCATCGTCGAAAGAAATACAGTCTTGGACGATCGCTCTCCGAAATTGGCACCCTATGCCATTGCTGTCCCCGCTTGGCGCGGCAGCAAGAGGATTCATCATGCGGTTGTCAAGGCCAACGACCTTTCGCATGGTTACGCTCTGGCACCACTATTCGTCGCGCCAGACATAGTCGGCTCAGATTCATCCATTGGTGACCCTTGAGAACATCTTGACATAAGGCACTTGCCAGAGCAGCAGGATGATATCTGATAGTGGAGCTAATTGGCGATGCCTGCCGGGTAAGTCATTTCCACCGGTCTTGGAAGTACGACGCGGCGAACTTCAATCCAGCAGCGTAGCGGCCAAGGGTAAGTTGTTCGTCTTGTTCAAGTGCTTCAGCAAACCAAGATAGCCAGAGCCCCACTCCGTAGGCAAATTCTGTTTGCTGAACCTGTCGGGACAGCTTCCGCTCAAGAACCTTGATTTCGGCGGCGATCGCAGCTGCCGAGCAGTTATACCATAGCGCCGCCTTCACTAAGTCCGTACAGATTGTCCCAAGCTGCATCAACTCGAGGTCGACGACCCTGATCACCTCGTTGTCGCGGATCATATTCCCTGAGTGCAGGTCGTGGTGGATCAGGGTGTCTAGAGATTTGGGTGTATGATTTACCCCGACATTATAGACAGCCCGCATCCCCGGGATCTCAAAGATCGGTTTCAGAAATTCCGGTTTGAAGCGTCCGTACAAGGAGAGGTCGAGGCCTAAATTCTGATTCTGGAGGGCAATCATCGTTGAGGGACTAACGGCATTCAGCTCAACCGTAACCTGCGTAGCGGTGGCAATGATCTCTTCGGGACTGAAGTGGGGCGCCAGCTCGCCAATTCGTGTGATCGCGCCCACAAACGGGAAGAGCATCCAGCTCTCGCCGCCGGATCGAGTAACGAAGTCTCCGGCGGCCTTAATGGGAAGAACGAGATGTTTCGGGTTTCCATTTGTGAGTTCCTCGAACACCTTAGCTTGTAAAGTAGGGTCAAGCTTGGAGAATGGGCAGGAACGGATTGTCTTCGCGATCATCAAGTCTGTTTTGCTCTGGAGCAGATAGGTGTTTTTCATACCCATTGTGCCACCCAGAGGCAGGTCGAGTGAGTCAGTGTCGTCTAGCTTCGAGAGAAGTCCCGCCTCCGGTCGCAGGTCTGTACACTTTAACAGGACACGGTTGCCCTTTGAGTGAGTGAACCCGAAGTAGCGCATGAACCGAACAAACTGGACGGTACGGAAATATCTGGAAAGCTCCGTCAGTATTAGGTTGGCATTGAAGGTCTCGTGAGTGAGCTTCGTCATCTCTTGGATTTGCGGGTCGTCGGCATCCCACGGAAACTCGATATAGAGCGTCTCTCGCGTCAGTTGGATCAGCTTGGCGATGACCTCCTTCACCGCAATATCGCCATTGCGCATTATCCACTGGATGACTTCCATAAACAGGACAACGTCGGCAGCATCGGTAACCGGCTGCAGCCGACTAAAGTCCATCCGCGAGACGCGGATCGGTAACGAATGCGTTTTGGCGACATGTTCTATAAGGTCGACAGCAACCTGCACGACTTCGGTGGCGTGAACCTCTTTGGAACCCAGCTTAGCGGCCAGGATACTCAGAAAACCAGTGTTTGCGCCGACATCAAGGACCATCTTGCCTGCGAAATCCTCCGTTGTCCAGCCCAAACCCAAAGTCCGCAAAACTGTATTCTGATTTAGTGGCGCTAGCCCGCATTTCTCATACTGACGAGTAGCACCGCGGCATACATTCTGGTACCAGACCGAATATCGGCGCGGTTCTGCATTTGTAACTCGCGGTGCCTCGTTTCGGCAGAGTTCCGCCCTCACCGCGGCCCTGGCGGCGTTGGCGGGCAGTATGGCATCTGTGCACTGTCTGGTTCGTATCAGGCGATAGCGTTGCGCAGCCGGGCGTGGGCGAGTTCGAACGCGTCCTGCCATGGGCAGGCGGACGCCATTGCCACCTTGATCCGCCGTACGCTGACGCGGACCAGCGCACCGATCTTCAGCAGCTTCAGGCGAATGGTGCCGCAGGTTGCCTCAGCGAACTGCGTGTGGGCCAACCCGATGCGACGCAAGGCGCAGAGCAACACGTAAGCTATCGAGGCGAACCACAGGCGGAGCTGGTTGGCTTGCATGGTCGCGGTGGACGTGCGGTCGGCGAACAGGTCGAGCTGACATTCTTTGATGCGGTTCTCCATGTCGCCGCGGGCGCAGTAGATCTTTTCGTAGAGGTGCCGCGCGTTTGCCTCGCCGCCCTTGAGCGAGGTGACAATAAAGCGCGGATTGGCTTCGCCACCGGTCACCTCGGCCTTGCCGATGACCCGGCGTTCCCGGCTCCAGGTACTGAGCGTGGCGTAGCTGAAGTCCTTGAAGCAGCGCGCCGTCTTGCCGGTGCGGATGCTTTCGATCGTCGCGCTGATCAGCTCGGCAATGATCGCCTGCTCCAGCCGATCGTTGCGGGCCAAGCCGAACACGTAGTCCACGCGGTTTGCCTCACACCATGCCATCAGTGGTTCGCGGGTGAAGCCGGAATCGCCGCGCAGCAGAATGCGTGTCCTTGGCCAGCGGCGGCGGATCTGCGCCACGATGCGGGCGAGCTCCTCCACCGCGCCGGCTGCGCCATCGATGTTCGAGCGGCGCAGCTTGGCCGCCAGCAGGTGTCGGCCGCAGAAGATGTAGAGCGGCAGGTAGCAGTAGCAGTCGTAATAGCCATGGAAGAACTTGCCTTCCTGGTTGCCGTGCAGCGGATCGTCGGTGGCATCGAGATCGAGGATGATCTGCTTGGGCGCCTTGTTATGAGCATCGAGGAAGACATCGACGAACAGTGTCTCGATCGCCGCAGGGTCGTGGCTGATCTTGTGATAACGCGTCGGTTCGGCACGGCTCAGTTCCAGCCGGTTCAGTGTTGATTTGCCGGCCAGCGGCGCGCAGTCGGAACGCTGCGCCTCCAGCTTGGCGGCCAGCACCGTCAGTATCGGGTCGTGCCGCAAGTCGTCATGGTCGTTCAGGTCCTCATAGCCCAGGGCGATACCGACGACGCGCTGCATCACCATGGTTTCGACCTGGTGCTCCACCAGCTCCGCGCTACGTGTATCGGTGAAGCAGGCGGCAAACCGCTCGGTCAGCCGGATCGCCCGATCGGTCTGGCCGAGCAACAAGGCGCCGGCGTCCGAGGTGATCGCGCCTCCGTCGAAGCCCGCCACCACATGGCGGCTTTCCACAGGTGGAAATTCGAACAAGGCGGGGGTACACTCTGTCGGCATTGGGGTTCTCCTAGGAATTCGAGAAAAACCGTGGCTGCAACACGATTCTCTCAGAACCCGGGCCCCAATGCACCCGATTCGGTGAGAAATGCGGGCTAGGGTATCGGGATTGTACTGGTCATAAGGACACCCAAACGCGGTTGGTGCGGGGAATTGAGTAGTCATGGAGATCCCACTGCCTGTTCGACGGAACGCGACGCTATCAGTCTCGGGATTTAGCTCACAACACGTCGCCACGATATTTAGTGTGGATGAAGCACTGCTGTGGGATCGACCGATCAGTTCCAGGCAAATAGGCTCCAATGCCAGAGCGGCCTGCCTGTGCATTTCGGGAGAGGGATAGTAGAGGTTCGCGTACCGGTGCTTCACGTGTGGGAAAGTCTCCTTAGGCCACATCAACACCGGCTCGCCTGTCTGACAGTCGTGGAGCGCTTGCGGCAGACCATCCCGTCCCACGACGGCCACGAAATGATCGGCAAAGGGTCGAATTGTGGCCAGCACCCGAGCGTTCACGAAGTGCGGGTACCCTCCCCAATAGCCCCCGAGTGATGCCAGAGTCTCTGTGTAATCTGGGTCGCGCGTAGACCAATAAAGGAGGACCTTGGGAACCGTTATGCGCTTGAGGAGTTCTATGGTTTCTGATGCGAGTGCTGCTCGGTTCTCGGCGCGTATCTGGTCGAGTTGGATCGGCGAAAGTGTACTAGAAACTCAGCGTAAACATGCTCGGCAAACCTGGGAGCGGCCGACTTTCCGTATTTGGTGATGAGCATTCCCTGGTTATCACCGAGGGTAACGAGGCTGTTTCCCACCGATCGTCCGGACATGATCTGGACGATCGCGAATAGGCCCTTGTTTACGACATCGACGATCTCGGGGCGCTGCAGGAAAAAAGAGGGACCAGCGCCAGAAATACCCAAATTTTAGACAACCTGCCTGGCAGGCTCCACTCAATAGTGCTGAGAATGGCGATTTCGTAAAACGACCGAAAGTTTGCGCAGCCCCTAGAGCGGAAAAAAAAGGCAACTGCAGGTCAAGCCGTGGACCACGCAAGTGAAGTTTGCCTAGCGACCAAAGATCGTAGTCGAGAAGGCGTGTGTCCTCCTTCTGATAGCCAGCATTCATGAGAAAGCGCCTTGTTTTCTGGATCCCGTCAGCCGATTCAGCACCCAGGGAGGTAACCAGACCAATCACCCTCGTGTCTCGACTCCATGGTCGTTACTAACTGCCAGGGCGCGGACTATCGTGATTGCTTTTCACGCCGAATATACGCAAGATGCCTACGACTATATGTGTCAATGTGTCTGATAGGCAAGTGCCCGATTGCTAACTGGCGGATGTGGCCATCAATCATCTCAATAAACACTTCACGGGGCTTCAAAGTTGTGGAGGTGGGCCCATCCGGCGGCCGATCGGGTCACAGCGCTCAGCTCGACTTTCCGCATTTTCGGTGCCGGGGCACCGCTATTGAATAGCCCAGAAGATGTCCTCTGAGGCGATGAACTTGAGGGCTTGGTTGAGGGGCAGGACGGTGCGCCCGAATGGGCCAGCGTTGGTCCAACGTTCCTTCCACAGCGACCAATAGAGCACCTCGACCCGATCGTCCTGGCCGGTCGGCCTGAGGCGCGCGACAAGCGCGCCGGAACTGGCACGATATAGCGTGTAGCCACGGTTGCGGCGTTCGGCGAACAGTTGCCCGCGACGACAGCGGAAACTCTCGATGCGCTGGATGATCGGATCTTCGGCCATGCGTTTACGATAGAGCGCCGCGCCGGCGGATGTCGCCGGCAGACTCTTGCGGCATCGGCACGACTTGATTCTACGACTGGGATGACACCGAATTGTCTGCGCGCCGCTACGGCGTTCGATCCGCATCTGACCCCACCGGCCCTGGCCGCTTGGCTGTCGGTGTTCCGCTCTTGCTTCACCGCGCCGGTGTGGAACCGTGTTCTGGTCCTGGTGGCCGGCGCAGTGCTGGCTCCCGGCAAGCGCACCGTCACCCAGGCGCTGCGTGTCATGGGGCTGGGCGAGGCGCCGCAGTTCCGTCGCTACCATGAGGTGCTGGGCCGAGCCCGCTGGGACGCACGCGCCGTGGCGCGACGGCTGCTGCTGCACCTGCTGGAGCGGCTGTTGCCCAACGGTCCGGTGGTGATCGGGATCGACGACACCATCGAGCGGCGTTGGGGCGCGCGCATCAAAGCGCGCGGCATCTACCGCGACCCGGTGCGGTCCTCGAAGGGGCACTTTGTGAAGACCAGTGGTCTGCGCTGGCTGTCGCTGATGGTGGTGGTGCCGATAAGCTGGTCCGGCCGACATTGGGCGCTGCCGTTCCTGACTGTTCTCGCCCCATCGGCGCGGTGGAGCGAAAAGCACCGCAAGCGGCACAAGACGCTGACTGACTGGGCGCGACAGGCGATCCTGCAAACCAAACGCTGGCTGCCCGACCGTTGGCTGATCTTTGTCGCCGACAGCGGCTTCGCGGCGCTCGAACTGCTGGCCTCGGTGCGCTGCCACGTCTGTGTGATCACACGGCTCCGGCTGGATGCCGCCTTGTTCAAGCCGGCGCCGCGGCGCCGCAAGGGTCAGCGCGGGCGCCCCCCGCTCAAGGGGCGTCGTCTGCCAACACTGCGTGCCGTGCTGGCCAGCAGGAAGACCGTTTGGACGGCCGTGGTCGTCTCGCAACGGGACAACGCCCAGCAACGCAAGCTGCTCACCGCTACCGGCACTGCGGTCTGGTACCATGCCGGCATACCACCGGTGCCGATCCGCTGGGTGCTGGTGCGCGATCCAACCGGCGAGCACGAGCCGGCGGCATTCCTCAGCACTGATCTGGATGCGACGCCCGCAATGATTCTCGGCTGGTTCGTCTCGCGCTGGCGGGTGGAAACCACCTTCCAGGAGGTGCGGACCCACCTTGGGGTTGAGACCCAACGTCAGTGGTCCGATCTCGCCATCCTCCGCACCACCCCGGCACTGCTGGGGCTGTTCTCACTGATCACCGTGTGGGCCGATGGCCTGGTACGCGACACGACGACGGCACTGCGTCCAAATGCCGCCGCCTGGTACCGCAAGCAGGAACCGACTTTCAGTGACGCCATCGCTGCGGTGCGCCGCGTGCTGTGGTGCCCACCGAATTTCTCCATGTCCCGGCAAATCGGAGACATCATCGAAATTCCCACCAGCTTGCTAAATCGAGTCTTCCAGACTCTATGCCTCGCAGCCTGAATTGCGGAAAGTCGAGCTCAGAAGGTCAAGTGAAATGGACAACGAGAGCTTTAATCGAGCGGTCGACTTTCAGTCCTGGGAGGACTGGGCGGGATGGCATCAGAAACACTCCGGCCAGTTCGAGGAGTGGAAGCGACAAATCGTAGCAACAATCGAACGCAACGGTTTTGTCGAGCCACTTACCCAGCAACATGCGGATCCGAAAGCTATCAAGATTATAACGGGAAATTACCGGGAGTCACTATCCTACAACGGCCTGAATTCGCGCAAGCGTGGACTTTTGCTGGAGTTTGATCGTATCCGCCAGACAGATACGCGCTTCGCCGACCAAAACGTCCGCATTTTTGCCCCCGAGGCGCTCTCCAGGACCGCGCTGATCTTCCGCGGCCTCTATCCTTATTTCCTAGGTACCGAGTACATTCCTGACGTGCAAAAGCGGAGCCAGTATTATCCGATCCAGCATGCTGACCTGCTCGGGCTCGATATGTCCGACGGGGTTTTTGATCTTGTCATAACTGGGGACGTTCTCGAGCACGTGCCAGACCTACCGCTCGCCATCAGAGAAATCGCCCGCGTATTGCGACCCGATGGCGTTCTAATTTCAACGTTTCCCTTCGCTTTCCAGAGCATGCAGACCGTCATCCACGCACGAATCCAAGCCGGTCAGATTGTGCACTTGCGTAAACCGGAATATCACGGCGACCCGTTGGACCCTCAGGGCGTGTTGGTCTTTCAGATTCCGGGTTGGGACGTGCTTGATCTGTGCAGAGCGGCCGGGTTCAGCGACGCCCGCATGGTTCTTCATGTCTCGGCTCGCCACGGTGTCGTAGCTGACTATCCACCGGGTGTTCTGGTTCTTTCCGCACGAAAAGGTACAGATCCAGGCGCAATCCAGCCTAAGGGCAGCATCTGACAGACGACGGTGACAATCCGATCCGCATTACCGAGCCACGGTCCGGTGGCAGGTACTCTTTCCATCATTCAAACGATTGGCTCAGCAGTCCGATGCTGGACTGCCATTAATTCCTGACATGACACCCGCCGCCATCATTACTGGCGTATCGCGAACGGAACGGGCTACAACCGCGCCCAAAGCCCGATCGGGGTTCTGAAGGTAAAATCGGGTGCTGGCAAGCGGATTCGTCCTGCGCGATGTGCTCCGCCTGCCAGGCTCACCCGCAATCGCCTGGGCGGTGTTCGATCCGGACTGGTATCTGGCGACCTATCCAGCCGCGCGCCAGACCGCCGCCGACCATTCCCCCACCGGCGTCCTGCACTTTTACATCGAACACGGTCAGGCGCTCGGACACTCGCCCAACCGCTATTTCGACGAGGCTTGGCACCTGCGCCGCTATCCCAGGGTCGCCGAGGCGGTGCGAACCGGACGCGTCGCTTCAGGCTTCGACGCCTATTGCCGCGAGGGGCTGCATGGCCGCTCGCCGCACTGGCTGTTCGACGAATTCTTCTACCGCACGCGCTACGCGGACCTCACCGAAGACTGCCTGGCCGCGGACGGCGCGGTGAACGGCTACGATCATTACCTCCGCCATGGCGACCGCGTCGGCCGTTCCGGCCATCCGCTGTTCGACCCGGCAACCTACCGCGCCCAACTCGACCCCGCGGATCAGCGAACCGCGGACGCGCAGGGCTGTTTCACACATTATTTGCGATCGCTGTCGCCGAACCAGCCCGAGCGGCGCACCACGCTCTATTTCGACCCGTCCTGGCACGCCGCCGCGCGGCAGCGGTCCCCGGCGACCGATGATCCAGACCGCTGGCTCGGCGCACTGCACCATTACCTCGGCAATGCCACGCCCACGGATTACGACCCCCTGCCGGACTTCTCGGAGCGCGACTACCTCGGCCGCTACGCCGATGCGGCCAACGCCGTCGCATCCGGGCGGTATCGCAACGGCTACGCGCACTTTCTCGCCAAGGGGAAGGCGGAACTGCGCGCGCCCACCCGGCAGATCGACCTGGCGCTGCACGCCCCGCGCGCTGCCGATGCCTTCGAGCATCACCTGACGTTCGGGCGGAGCCAGCGATCGCCCGCCGCGCCGACGAACGAACCCGCCGCAGCCGAGGCCGCCGCGCAACGCCTGTTCCGGCTGAGGGCGGACACCCTGCTGCCCCTGTTCGGGCGGCAGATGCTCGACTTCACTTGCCGCGAACCGGCGGACCTCAGCGTGTTGATGGTGCTGCACAACCAGTTCCCGTTGACCCTGATGGCGCTCGGCTCGCTGCGGGAGAACTTCCCCGGCGCGATCGAACTGATCCTGGTCGACTCCGGATCGAGCGACGAGACCCGCGATATCGACCGCTACGTCGTGGGCGCCCATGTGCTGCGGTTCGACGCCAACATCGGCTACCTGCGCGGCTGCAACGCGGCCTTGCAGCTCACATCGGCGGACGTCGTGCTGTATTTGAATAACGATGTGCTGCTGGCGTCCGATGCGGTCGGCGCGGCGCTGCGGCGGCTGCGGTCCAACCCGCGCGTCGGCGCGGTCGGCGGCAAGGTCGTCCGCTGTCACGGCGTGCTGCAGGAGGCGGGCTGCATCGTTTGGCGGGACGGTTCCACGTCCGGCTATTTGCGCGACCAGTCGCCGCTGGTGCCGGAAGCCAATTTCGTCCGGACGGTCGATTTCTGCTCGGGCGTCTTCCTGATGGTCCGCGGCGATCTCGTACGCCGGCTGGAAGGGTTCGACGACAGTTTCGCCCCCGCCTACTACGAAGACGCCGATCTTTGCGTCCGCATCGCTCAGGCAGGTCACGACGTGCTGTACGATCCGTCGGTGATCGTGTTCCACCACGAATACGGCAGCGCCGACGGCGCCGGTACGCCGGCCGCGCACATGGAGCGCAATCGAGGGGTGTTTGCCCGGAAGCACGGCGCCTGGCTGCGGGATCGACCGGTCCGGGATGACCGGCGTCCGCTACCTGCCCGCTTTGCCGATGCCGGCGCCATGCGGGTCCTGTTCATCGAGGATACGGTTCCGCTACGCAACATCGGATCGGGGTTCGTGCGTTCGAACGACCTTGTCCAGGTGATGGCGTCACTCGGTTATCGACTGACCGTATTCCCGCTGAACGGCAGTCGCTTCGACATCGCGAACGTGTATCGCGACATGCCGGACACGGTCGAGGTGATGCACGACAGCAGCATCGAAAGCCTGGCCGGATTCCTGGCGCAGCGTGAAGGCTGTTTCGACGCCGTGTGGGTCGCGCGCACGCATAACCTCGACGGGATCCGGCCGTTCCTGGACCGGCTGCTTGCGGGCACCGCGAGCGAACGTCCGTTCATCGTGCTCGACACCGAGGCGATCGACGCGATGCGCGAAGCCGGGCGGCAGGCACTAACGGGCGAGGCCGCCGCCGACCTGGAAGCCGCGGTCCGATCGGAACTGAAGCACGCCGACATCTGCCGCACCATCGTGGTAGTCAGCGATGCGGAAGCGGCGAAGCTGCGTGATCTCGGCTGGGACAGTGTCGCGGTCATCGGCCACATGCGCACATTGGCCCCGACGCCGCGAGCGTTTGCTGAACGCACCGGGATGCTATTCGTGGGCGCGATGCACCGGGAAGCGAGCCCGAATTACGAAAGTCTGGACTGGTTCGTAAACAAGGTGCTGCCGATCGTCGAGCAGGCGCTCGGCTGGCAGACGCGGCTGACCATCGTCGGCTACACCGCGCCGGGCGTGAGCCTCGAGCGGTTCGCCAACCACCCGCGCGTCACGCTGCGTGGATCGATCGGAAACATCGAGTCCATCTACAATCAGCACCGCATCTTCGTCGCGCCTACGCGATATGCCGCAGGCCAGCCCTACAAGGTTTACGAGGCGGCATCGTTCGGCGTCCCGGTTGTCGCCACGGAACTGCTGCGCCGGCAGATGAACTGGGAGAATGGGCAGGATCTGATGAGTGCGGATGGCGAACATCCGGAGAAGTTCGCACAGCAGATCATCGCGCTGTATCAGGACGAGCCGCTGTGGCAGCGGATTCGCGCCGGCGCGCTGGACCGCCTGCGCCGGGAGAACAACCGTGAACGCTACGTTCGGGCGATCGAGCGCATTCTTGGTCCCGCGGACCGCGCGCACGGCATGCCTCGCTGAACCGCGCTACCGATCGGGCCGCGATCAGATCACCGGAGCGATGTCGCGGAAGCGTTCGCGCAGCACATCCGACCGATTGGAGGCACCCTCCGGATCGGGCCCGCGCTGAGCCGACATAACCCAGTGCAGCGCCGTCTCGAGGTCTTTGGGAAACCGGGCGGCCGCATCACACAGGACAGCGTCCGCCTCGGCCCATCGACCGGCCTTGGTCAGCGCTTCGGCGCGGTGGCGCGCCAGCCACGGATCAGGCGACTGTTCCCGGCCCAGTTCGGCATAGGCGGCATCGGCCTCGTCCATCCGCTCCAGATCGTGCAGCACCCGGACGATGCCGACCAGGGCGTGGGGAGCCGAGGGAAACGCCTGCCGCAGCGCACGGAAGCGGAGCAGGGCGTCCTCGAAGGCGCCACGCTGCACTGCGGCGTCGGCCCATGCTTCCAGCACGTCGGCATCGGCGGGCAGGTCGCGCCGGGCCTTCGCCAGCACGATCTCGGCCTCGGCCACACGGCCCAGACGAAGCAGCGCGCGGGCGCCGCTGGCATACGCTCGCGCGAGCGCAGGCGTCCGATCGCGCAACAGCGCCCAGAGAATTGCGGCCTGCGCCCACCGATCCGTGCCTTCCGCGCTGACTGCGGCCGCCAGAACCTCCACGGCCGGCACGGTCGCGAACGCAGCCGAGGATTCAGCGGTCGCCACGTTGCCGACCGCGGCCCAGCCGGCCTGCGCGGCACCGCCGTTGGGAAATAGCCGGAATCCCTCGCGTGCGATCCCCGCCGCCTCGTCAAGGCGGCCCGCTCCGGCAAGGGCGTGGACCGCGGCTGCGTAGGCCGGTTCGTGATACGGATTGCCGGCGAGCAGGTCGGTCCAACGGCCCGCCGCGGTCGTGATGTCGCCGGCCTCGTCAGCGCATCGGGCATGCATGTGCTGAAGCCACGGGAGATCCGGGAAAACGGCAAGGCTGGCCTTTGCCTCCGCCTCGGCCGCTGCAACCTGCTTCAGGTCCAGCAGAAGGTGCGCGAAGTCCGCATGCGCGGCGGGATTATCGGGAAAAGCCTGCCGCAGCGCGCGGCACCGTGTGTACGCCTCGACGTTGTCGCCCAGGTTTCGGGCCACCAGCGCACGCGTTCGCGCCAGCCAGAAATGGTCAGGAAAACGGCTGACAGCATCCTCCAACAGGGCATCCGCTGCATCGAAGCGGCGCAATCCGATCATCAACTCGGCACTGCGCAGCCAGGAACGCGACGCGTGAGGCCACCGCGCCCGCGTCTCGGACAAGAGGCAAAGCGCCGCATCGTGATCGCCGCCGGCCGAAGCGGCATCGGCGCGTGCCAGCAGATCGGCCTCGGACAGAGCCGCCTCAGACGCGAGGTCTGTCATCATCGACAATCGGTGCTGCTGCCTTATGGCGCGCCAACACTATCGCGGCTCAATCACCATTGTCCGATAGTTACGTACTTCCGCACGATCTCCAACATTGATGAGACTTTCTCCATCCCCACACCGATTCGACCGGGTCCGCCACCGGTGAAACTGACAACGGTCAATACTCAGCCGGCCAACGACACGGGCTCACGCAGCAGGATTTCGTGACGGCGGATACCATCGAGCGCATTGGTTCGCACCACCACGTGCTCGCTGAAACCTGTACGCCGCGGCCCTCGGACGACAACATTGATCGTCGCCACCAGACTTCCCTCCCCCGTGTTCCGACGAACAGCCGGACCTGCCTGCGTTCCAAGCGCCGCCGCAACCAGTGGATCGGTGGTCGATGCGTCGGGATCCGCTTCCGAATACAGCGTGAGATGCGGCTTCAGCCGGGTGAGCAACTCCGGCGTCATGCCCAGCACGGCGCCCAATTCATCGAGGCTTTCGAACGATGCATCTGGTGGCGCGTAATCGCGCCCCGCGGCGGCATATTGCGGTGCCTTGGCGCCCAGCGGAAGCGGCTGCTCCCCCTGGGTGCGCCAGTCGGAGATCGCTGCGGCCACTCTTGCGGCCGTCGAGGCGCTGACCCCAAGCTCCACCATCAGGCCCTGCATCAGCTCGACCGGTGCGAAGTTGGGGTTCACCTTGCTTGTCTCGTCCTCGATCCGAACCTCGATGAGGTTCTGTCCGGACCGGATCAGATGCACGCTGCCATCGGGACGCCAGCGCCGTGCCGACTGGTCCAGCAGCGCAAAGATGGCCTGTTGCACGGCGCCATCGGCCGCTGCCTCCGCAGCAGCGCCGTCGATCAGATTCCGCGCGCGCTGCGTGTCCTGCCGGCTGGTCGCGACGAGGGTGGCGCCGATCAGTGAGAGGAAGGCGAGCGTCCACAGCACGATCAGCAGGGCGAACCCGCGTTGCCGGCCTTCGCGGTTCATGGCCGGTCGAGGTCCGGGGCCGCGACGATATCCGGCCAGCGCCGCTGCGTGGGATCGGTGAGTTCCAGCCGAATCCGCACCAGCGCGGGCAGTTCGGGAGCCTTCCACGTTGTGATCCACCCGTCGCCGGGCGCCCAGAAGGACAGCTCCATGCTGGCGACGCCGCCGAGCAGTTCGGTCTCGGTGAATTGCGGTGGCTGCAAGCGTTTGGCGTGCAGGTATGGTCGCCAGCGCAGGACCAGCCGGTGGTGGCTGTCCACGCCCAGCGCCGCCTCCACCCGGTTGGTTGCCATCCCCGACATGTCGGGTAGCCGGCTGATGAACGCGAGCTTGTCGGAGCTGGCGGTGAACTGTGGCGGGTCAATCTCGTTACCGGGATCCGTGTGTTCGATCAGGTGACGCAGAGTACGGTCGATGGCGTCGAAGTTCTCCCGCGTTCCGGCCGTGGCGGTTGCCTTGTTCCAGGCCAGAAGCCCGAAGCGGACGCCCTGCGCGAGGCCGACCACCACGAAACCAAGGACGACCAGCGCAACCAGCACCTCGATCAGCGTAAAGCCGTTGGGCTGCCGGACGGATCGGATGATCCGCCTCGCTGGTACGAACGTACGCGCCCGCACTGCCCAGAATCTCATTGAGCGGCCGCCTCGACATGCTGGGTGTCGAGCCGTACTTCTCGCGTTGGACCTGCCTTGCTGCCATGATCGGTCCAGGAGACCCAGACGCTGATCGAGTAAAGCCCCACCGCTACCCATGTCGGTCGGCCCGCGCCACGCATGCCGTACGGCCGAACGGCTGTGTTCGACACCGGCGTGATGCGCACGCGCCACTTGAATCCGCCGCCGTCATCACCTTCCAGGTCCCCGGGAACCATGGGTGCGCCGTGAACGGCGGTCGCCAGGCGCGAGCGGGCCCGTGCCAGTGCCTCCTCATACCGGGCGGCGGTCTGGATGGATTGCAGGCTGCTCAGCCCGGAATGGAACAGGACCCCAAGGGCCAGACCAGCGATGAGAAAGGCAATCATGACCTCGAGCAGCGTGAACCCGCTCGCGGTTCCGGCGGACGGGCACTTTTGGCGGCAACGTATCGTTGGGGCTGCGCCAAGGGCCCGGCGGGATGGCGCACCTGCCAGTTGCGTTGATGGTGTCATCAGGAATGCCAGGGGTCGTGGTTGTTTACCGATTGATACAATCTCGCTGGCGGGTGGACAATGCCACAGGCGTCGTCGCCTTCAGCGACACTACCACGGAATCCGGCACGAAGCCGGCATGAATCGACAAAAATGCGGAGGGCATTCTTCGCATTTTCGCAAGTGTGGGCCGGTCGGCCTGCGATCAAAACCTTGGGACACCGGGATTGCAGTCCGCCGTACGACAGGCTGCGCGGTTCGTGCTCTGGCCGGGCGGTACCTCGCCAGGGCTGCCTGGCTGGCCAGTCCGACCGTCGACGGATCGGCGAAGACCGTCGGCGAGCCAGGATCGTCGGCAACGCCAAGGCCGGCGGTGAGCGAGATGTCGATCAGGATGGTCCGGAAGCGGCAGTTTGTCAGGCTCAGCCATCGCCTTTCGCCGACACGAACGCGTTGCGCTGCCAGATCGTATCGGCTATGAATGACCCTGCTCGCCCGTCCGGGTCGGCGTCAGTGCCGCCGCCCGGGATGGTTGCAGATGCCTTTGTACCGGCGTGACGCCTGCCAAATGCTGCTTCTGATATCGGCTGGCAAACGACCAATCAATGGAGATCATAAGTCTCATGCATCGGCGTACGCTTCTGCTTGCTGCCTTGGCAACACCGGTCGCCGCCTATGGCGCGGCGCCCCTGAAGGTAGTGGCAACATTCAGCGTGCTAGGTGACATGGTAAAGCGTGTCGCCGGCGATCGCGTGGCACTCACTGTGCTTGTCGGGATCGACGACGACATCAAGACCTACGAGCCCACGGCCGCAGATACCCGCGCCGTCGCCGATGCTGATCTGCTGGTGGTGAATGGCCTCGATCCCGGATTTGAACCCTGGCTCGATGGATTGCTTCGGCAGGCGGAGTTCCACGGCGTCAAACTGGTCGCCAGCGATGGCGTCCGCGTGCTGAAAAAGGCGGACGTGCCTGGCGCAACCGGGGTAGCCGCAGCAGATGAGCTTGACCCGCACGCCTGGCTCGACGCGGCCAACGCCGCGGTTTATGCGGCGAATATCCAGGCTGCGCTGATCCGGCTGGATCCGGCGCAGGCGGACGCCTACCGGGCGCGCGGTGACGCCTATCGCGCCGAACTTCTCGAACTCGATCGTTGGGCGAAGCAACGCATCAGCGAGGTGCCCGAGGCGAAGCGCACGGTGATGACCGATGACGGGTTCGCCTATCTGGGACGCGCCTATGGGATCAGGACATTGGGTGCGCCCGGCTTTCCCACCGATCGACACGCGACCAACGCAGAGGCGGACGCGTTGATCGCGCAGGTCAAACGCGACAACGTGAATGCGATCTTTCTCGATAACCTCGACGATCCGAAGCAGATCAACGTGATGACCGCGCTGACGGATGTCGAGCAGGGCGGTGAGCTGTTTTCGGAAACTCTGTCCAGGCCGGGCCAGAACCTCGGTGCGGAGTCCTATGTGGACATGTTCCGCCACGATATCGAGACGCTGTGGCACGGCATGATGAGGAAGTGACCGGGTCCTTGTCTGCGCTGCACTGCACTGCACTGTGACGCTCACCGCGATCGGCCTCTGAAATTCAAAGTCGTCCTGCGGCCGGCGAACCGACCGGAACCCACCTTTGCCACACCGCGCCGTGTCGCGCGGCGGTATGGTACAGCCGCCATCCAGCCGCACACTGGCCCGTTTTTCCGCGATGCATGGGATAGGGTGAGCGAAGCGGAATTCGTCGGTGAACGAGACCTGCTCGTGCGTTGCCAGAGGTTGCCGCACGTGGTCGAGCAGAAATAGCGCAGCGGATTTTGTGGCGATGCGCTGCGCACAAACGAAAATACGGAGAGCCCGCCTGCTCTCCGTTTTCCCGAAGTTTGTGGACGTTCAACCTGCGATCCGGGCCGGGAAGCCAGGATCGCAGGGTTCGAAAGCGGAAGGCTGCTTAGTTCATGTCTTCGCAGAGCGGCGTCTTGGTGATGACTTCCTGAGCCGCCAGGCCGAGGGCCGACGGATCGGTCATGACCATCAGGGACTTCAGGTCGTCGGCGACGCCCAAGCCGGTGCTGAGCGAAATACCGCTCAGGTAGGTGCGGGTCTTGTAGGTCGTCCGGCCGACGAGGTCCTTGCCCAGATGGGCCTGGATGACGAGGCCGCCCAGCGGACCGGTATACATGTAACCGGTCCCGTCCGCCGCGACGTGGCTGATTATGGAACTCGGCTGGGTGATCAGCGCCGAGGTGAAGCCGGCGTTGGCAGTCGCGGTGCCGCACTTGTTGGCGGTGCCGGCAACCGTGCCAACAACCGTAGTGCCGCCGCCGCCACCGCCGCCGCCACCGCCGCCGCCACCGCCGCCACCACCGCCGCCACCGCCGCCACCACCGCCACCACCAGTAGCCGCCCCCGGCACCTGATACGAGGAGCTGGAGAGGTCAGCCAGGATCGCGTCGTGCAGCGCGAAGCCGCTCACGTTCGGTGCAGCACCGCCGAAATGGATGCACTGCGGCCAGGCGCCGCCCTGTGTGCCGCCGGGGGTGTTCAGGAACGTGTTGATCACGCGCTGGCCACCGAAATACGGCTGGTTGTCAGGACCGAAGCCCGTCGCCAGGTTGGTGGCAAGGCCGGTCTGGCCTACGCCTCCGCAGAACACCGAGCTGGCATCCGGCACGAAGAAGCCCGGGTTGAGCGGCTTGGCGGGGTCACCGGGGTTGCCCAGCGGATCGATGCACGCCCAGATCTGCGCCTGACTGCGGCGGTTGGACACGGCGAATGCAAACTGGCCGTCCGGGCTCACCTGTCCGGATTGCAGCTTCAGCCCCTCGGGGATGTCGCGGTAGTAGCTGAACGAGCCGACGGTCTTGCCGATCGGGCCGTTGTTGTCCAGCTCATAGTGGAACAGGCCACCCTTGATGCCGGCCACGAACATGAACGACGGCGCGGTGGCCGCAGTGGTGTACACGGCCTTGCCACCGTTGTTGAAAGCGGCGATCGAGCAGCCGAGCTGGTTGGCGTAGGTGTTGGCCGGGTTGGGGAGTGGAGTGGTCATGGTGGGGGAGAGCATGAATCCGCTCAGCTTGGTCGGGTCGCAGACCGGGGTGACGACCGAGCCCTGGAACGGGATGTCGCCGAGGTTGGTCACCGCGCCGTTCTTGATGATCGGCAGGATGATGCAATCCTGCGAGGTGTTCGGCGGCAGGATCCACGCGGTGGTGGTCGTTCCGCCTTTCTTGCCGTCATCACCCAGCTTGCAAAGCGTGGAGCCCTGGTCGAAGGCCCAGTTGTGCCCGCCGCCCGTCGGTGCGCCGGTGACCTGATCGGTGGTCGAGATGTCCGGGATGAAGTAGGAGCCTTCCGTGCTGGTAAAGACGTTGGGCGACCAATTGGCCGCGACCGCCACCGGCTTGCTGCCGATCTGGTAGCCGCCGGGGGGGAACGTGGTGCCGTCCAAGCAGGTTGCCCAGGCGGCGTTCTGGCCGAGCGAGAGTGCGGCGGTGGTCGCCAGCAGGGCCCTGCGCCAATGCAGGCGGCTTCGGCCGTCGCGGGAGCGGACGGCCGATGGACTGATTCTGGTCATAGCCTTGGATCTCCTGAAATTGTTGTGATTAGTATCGGGGCCTTGTGGTCCGACCGGAATATTGCATGAACGCAATTTAAACGGTATTATAATGATCATCATCACGCATTCGTGAACATACCGTACTGAATATATAAGCTGTCGCCACTTCGGGTGCATTGCCGCGGCGACGATTGCAGGTCGGCGGCGCGAAACGATCCGCCTGCGATAATGTAGGCAAATTACGTCCATTCTGTTCTCGTACCCAATATATATGGCGGAGCTGATCGACGCTTGCTTCCGTCGCACCGTCTGCGATCCCTGGGAACGGCCGCCTCGGGATCGCATCGGCGGCTGCGAGTTGGTGAGGCAAACAAAGGCGTAACGGATTCGCTGCCAACTGGGATCAAAGGGAGGGATGACATGTTTGGAACACTTGTCGTGTCGTGCCCGGAATTGCGTTGCCAAATCCCGCCGGCGTGCGGTTCACGCCACACAGTGAGGGCAACGCGTGCGCCGTTCTGTCGCCGGTTGTTGCCAACGCAAGACGTGAGCGACGACTGCCGCTGCGGCAAGGCACCCACTATCTCGGATCGCTGGGTGCGGCGATTCGCCCCGCCGCATCCGCCACCGTCCACGGGTCGCGCCATCCGATCTGCCGAAGTTTGTGCCGGCACGACGGATCTCGGGCGGGTCCGACATCATCGACAGGGCGGTTGCTTTCGGTAATACCGCAAAAAAAACGGAGAGCCCGCCTGCTCCCCGTTTTCCCGAAGTTTGTAGAATTCCAACCTGCGATCCGGGCCGGGAAGCCGGGATCATAGGGTCGAAAGCGAAGGCTGCTTAGTTCATGTCTTCGCAGAGCGGCGTCTTGGTGATGACTTCCTGCCCCGACAGGCCGACGGCCGACGGATCGGTCATGACCATCAGGGACTTCAGGTCGTCGGCGACGCCCAAGCCGGTGCTGAGCGAAATACCGCTCAGGTAGGTGCGGGTCTTGTAGGTCGTCCGGCCGACGAGGTCCTTGCCCAGATGGGCCTGGATGACGAGGCCGCCCAGCGGGCCGGTATAGATGTATCCGGTGCCGTCCGCCGCGACGTGGCTGGTAATCGAACTCGGCTGGGTGATCAGCGCCGAGGTGAAGCCGGCGTTGGCAGTCATGGTGCCGCACTTGTTCGCGGTGTTGGCAACCGTGCCACCATTCGGATTGCCCGACTTCTGATACGTCGAGCTGGACAGGTCAGCCAGGATCGCGTCGTGCAGCGCGAAGCCGCTGACATTCGGCGCACCACCGCCGAAGTGGATGCACTGCGGCCAGGTGCCGCCCTGCGCGCCGCCGGGGGTGTTCAGGAACGTGTTGATCACGCGCTGGCCACCGATGTACGGCTGGTTGTCAGGACCGAAGACCGATGCCAGGTTGGTGGCAAGGCCGCTGTTGCCAATACCGCCGCAGAACACCGAGCCGGCATCCGGCACGAAGAAGCCGGGGTTGAGCGGTTTGGCGGGGTCACCGGGGTTGCCCAGCGGATCGATGCACGCCCAGATCTCCTGCGAACTGCGGCGGTTGGATACCGCCATGGCGAACTGGCCGTCCGGGCTCACCGCTGCGGCCATCAGCTTCAGCCCCTCGGGGATGTCGGAGTAGTAGCTGAACGAGCCGACGGTCTTGCCGATCGGGCCGTTGTTGTCGAGCTCGTAGTGGAACAGGCCGCCCTTGATGCCGGCGACGAACATGAAGGTCGGCGCGGTTGCCGCAGTGGTTGCCTGAGGGACGCCACCGTTGTTGAAGGCGGCGATCGAGCAGCCGAGCTGGTTGGCGTAGGTGTTGAGCGGGTTGGGCCCAGTTGTGCTGAGCTTGGTCGGATCGCAGACCGGGGTAACGGCTGTACCCTGGAACGGGATGTCACCGAGGTTGGTCACCTTGCCGTTCTTGATGATCGGCAGGACGATGCAATCGGTGGAGGTGTTCGGCGGCAGGATCCACGCGGTGGTCCCGGCCGCGCTGCCGGCATCACCAGCCTTGCAGAGCGTCGAGCCCTGGTCGAAGGCCCAGTTGTGCCCGCCGCCGGTGGGTGCGCCGGTGACCTGATCGGTGGTCGAGACGTCCGGGATAAAGAGGGAGCCTTCCGTCGAGGTGAAGACGTTGGGCGACCAGTTGGCCGCGACCGCCACCGGCGCTTGGCCGATCTGGTAGCCGCCGGGGGGGAAGCTGCTGCCATCCAGGCAGGACGCCCAGGCGGCGTTCTGGCCGAGCGAGAGCGCCGCGGTGGTCGCCAGCAGGGCGCGACGCCACTGCAGGCGCCGTTGGTTGTTGGGTGCAGACATGAGCTTGGATCTCCTGATTAAGTAAGCGGTGGTCGGAACTGGACGGGCCCGACAACAGCGATATTGCATAACCGTAACTTACGTTCAAGCAAATTGTACATTTATCGGGATAATACCTACAACGGAATATCTTGGCGTCGGGGATCGGCTAAACTCACGGTGTGGTCATTGATATGATTCCACCTCACGATATTTTTTCTTGCATGATTGGAATAATATCGATTAACTGTATCCAACGGTCGCACATGAACTGGACGGGTCCATTGGCGGCCTACGATGAGGAAGAAGGAGCCGAAATTCGGGGCCATATTTGTTTGAGCGATCGGCATTTCGCTGCCGATTGGCGAGGTATGTGGCTCACGCCACGGGACAAAGGAGATATCTTTGCGATCGTGTCGCAGAGTGTCGCCGAGTTTAGGTGCAGTCGATTGCTCTGCTGGAGCAGAGCCGCCAGTTGCTTGGATCGCTGGGGGCTGCGGCGCGGCAGGCTCGATGACGGACAAGAAGGACGCAGGCACGGAAAGCACCGAGTGCTCGCCGTGCCTGCGTCGGATATCCGGATCGGTTACGGCATATCCTCGCATAGTGGCAGCTTCGTCACGACTTCGGCCGCGGCCACGCCGACGACGGACGGATCAGTGTAGACCATGAGCGAGCCAAGATCATCGGCAACGCCCAGGCCGGTCGCCACCGCCACACTGCTCAGGTATGTGCGGGACTTGTAGGTCGAGACGCCGGAGATCGGATTTGTCGTGACCTTGAACTGCGTGATGGAGCCTCCGGCTTGCGGGCCGACATACATATAATGGCCGTGTCGGATCACGGTGTTGGGCTGGGGGACCGACAGGAAGGCGAAGTTCGCGAAAGCAGTGCCGCACCCATTCGAGCGGTTGTGTACAAACGCGTCGGCCAGCGAGGTCGAGGCATTATTGGCAAAGATGCACTGCGGCCAGGCCGTCTTGGCCGTACCGCCAGGCGCGCTATCGAAGCTGTTCATCGTGCGCTGGCCGCCGAAATACGGTTGACCGTCCGGACCGAATTCGGTGGTGACGTCCTTCTGGAGGCCATTGCTGCCGACCGACATGCATTTGACGGTGCCGGCTGCGGGTACAGTGAAGGTCGGGTCGATCTTCTGCGTCGGATCGCCGGGGTCGCCCAGCGGGTTGAGGCAGGTGAACACGGCGGTGGAGCGCGCGTCCGACGTGGCGATCGCGAATTGCCCGTCGGGGCTGACCGTTGCGTTCGTGAGCTTGTGACCCTCCGGAATGGCGGAGTAGTAGTGCGACAGATCGACCCCCGCGGCGGGCGCCACCTTGCCGGCGCCGGCGGCAGCGTTCGTCAGCGGAACCGAGAACAGGCCGCCCTTGCTGCCGGCGACGAACAGGAAGGAGGTCGCAGTGGCGGGTGTGGTGGCGACCCCGTGCGAGATCGAGCAGCCGAGCTGATTGAAGTAGGTGTTGCCGGCCGAGGCCAGGATGGCCGGATTGCAGGTCGGCGTGATCGCGTCACCCTGCCCGGGGATGTCGCCCTCGCCGGCGATCTTGCCGCCCTTGACGATCGGCAGACTGATGCAGTCGGTCGGCGAAGTCGTTGGTGGCATGATCCACCCGGTCGGAGCGGTCGCCGATCCCGCATTGCCCATCTTGCACAGCGTCGCGCCCTGGTCGAACGCCCAGTTGTGGCCGGTGGCGGTCGAGGTGTCAGGGACAAACACGGACCCGAGTGTTCCCGTGAAGGTGTTTGGCGACCAGTTGGCCACATGGGCGCCACCGATAAGGTAGCCTGCGGCGGGGAACGCGCTGCCGTCCGCACAGACCGCCCAGGCGGTGTTCTGCACGCCGAGCGACAGTGCGGCGGTCGATGCCAGCACTGCACGACGCCATCTGCCTCGCGCCCTGAAGCCGGATCTCCGTTCTTCAGGAACATGCGTGGATGCGGTCTCGTATGATATGCTCATGGCTCTCTCCGAATCACTTTACAGTCGAGTCCACGATCGGGCTCGACTTCGGCCCGGCACGGGGCCTGTTGTTTGGTTTTGGGCGCAGCTGTACGATCATGAATCATGAAGATTCATGACTTGCAGCGGACAGATTGCAGCTGATCGCGGGTTGTGGCGGAGCAACGCCGTGACCAGCCCTCACTGATTACATTGGAAGGTGTGCTCGTCTCATGCCGTTGCCCTCGTCTTGCGAAGCGCCCCGGCTTGACTGCCAGGACAGGTTGACGAGACGTAATTTGTGATAAATCGCAACGACTGGTCAAGCGCGAAAAATGGCGGACACAATTTTATGATTGTGTCCGATATGATTCGAGCGTACGTGCCCGCTGCAGCGTCCAATCATGCCATCGGCCGACGACCGGCGCGGGCGGATCGGGGAAGAGCATCAGCGACTTGAGATCGTCGGCGAGGCTCCAGCCCGGCGGATCCCAAGATTGCACGATAGAAACGTCAGATCAAGAGAATTTCGAACGATTTGTCATTTATAACGGAATAAAAAGGGGTAGCCCTATTTTGGGCTTCTTCCGTGACCTTCCCGATCCGGCGATCGCCCCCCGTATTCGGCGGTCGAGCTTGGCAGGCTGCCGACGAGCGCAGCGCTCGGCCGGCATCCGCATCATTCGTCGGTCCAACGGTATTGAATACATCTCGCACCGCAGCAATGCGACGTTCAAGAAGTATCGATATCGAAACCTAAATGCAACATAAATACGGATCGGCTCACACGAAGGCCACGCTGATCAGGCTCGGGATCACCCATACGCATCAGAATCAGCGGCGCGCGGAGCCCGGTGCTAATGAAATTCAGCCAACCGCGCCAGCAGGAAGTCGCGAAACACCGCCACCCGCTTCGAGTTCCGCAACTCTTCCGGATAGACGAAATATACGTCGATCTTCGGCCCCTTCAGATCGGGCAGGATCCGCACCAGGTCGGGATTCTCGGCAACAACATAATCCGGCAGCGCGCCGATCCCCAGACCCGAGCGAATCGCCAACAGCACGGCATGCGCGCTGTTCACGTCGAGCAGTGCGCGCCGCGGATTTCCCGGCCGCCGTCCGGCTTCCGCCAGCCAGTTGATGTCGGCAACCGGCGGATGATGGTTGCCGAACAGGATCAGCTTGTGGGCATCGAGGTCTTCCGGACGCAGCGGCACGCCGTGCTGCTTCAGATATTCCGGCGAGGCGCAGATCTGCCACTGCAGGATCATCAGATGGCGCTGCACCAGATCGGGCTGCTTCGGCGGATGCATGCGGATCGCGACATCGGCCTCCCGCATCGCGAGATCCAGTTCCGAATCGTCCAGCAGCAGCGAGACCGACACGTCCGGATACATCGCCAGGAACTCATGCAGCCGGGGCGCCAGCCAGGTCGAGCCGAACCCCATGGTGGTAGTGACCTTCAGGCGCCCCGCCGGCTTCTCCTTGCTTTCGGTCAGCAGGGCCTCGGTGATCGCCAGCTTGGCGAACACCTCGCGCACGGTGCGGTTCAGCGCCTCGCCCTGCTCGGTCAGGATAAGTCCGCGCGCGTGGCGGTGGAACAGCGGCACCTGGAGCGCCTCCTCGAGTGCCGAAATCTGCCGCGAGACGGCGGACTGACTGAGGTTCAGCGTGTCCCCGGCATGCGTGAAACTGCCGGCCTCGGCCACGGCATGAAAGACGCGCAGCTTGTCCCAGTCGATCACTTCGTCACTCCTATCCGCCGGGTTCAGCCCCCGGCGGCGTCCATGAAACCTGCCCAGCCAGCCCCGCTACCCGCGCGATGCAAGGCAGCTTAGCCAATTTCGCACGAGTTTGGTGGTCTCAAGTGGACCTTTTCGCGGATTCCCGGCTAGTCCGCCGCAAGTGCCGCCCCTGGACGAGATGCAGGCGCCTCTGACAGCCCCGCCAACCATTTCTCCGCCTCCAGCGCCGCCATGCACCCGGTGCCCGCCGCGGTCACGGCCTGGCGAAACACCCTGTCCTGCACGTCGCCCGCGGCGAACACCCCTTCGACCGAGGTCCGCGTGCTGCCGGGTGTCGTCAGGATGTAGCCTTCGCCGTCCATCGCCACCTGCCCGGCGAAGATCGCCGTGTTCGGCGTATGGCCAATGGCGATGAACACTCCATCAACCGGCAGTGTGGTCACTGCGCCGGTCTTCAGGTTGCCCAGCCGCACTCCGGTCACGACCTCGGGGGTGCCGCCGCCCTCGATCTCCTCGACGATGCTGTCCCAGATCACCCGGATCTTCGGGTTGGCGAACAGCCTGGCCTGGAGGATCTTCTCCGCCCGCAGGGCGTCGCGGCGGTGGACAAGCGTGACGCTGTCAGCATGGTTGGTCAGGTGGAGCGCCTCCTCCACCGCAGTGTTGCCTCCGCCGATCACGGCCACCTGCCTTCCGCGATAGAAGAAACCGTCGCACGTGGCACAGGCGGATACTCCCCGCCCCTGCAGCCGCTGCTCGGACTCGATGTCCAGCCAACGCGCCTGCGCGCCGGTGGCGATGACTACTGCGTCTGCCAGGAACACGTCGCCCGAGTTGGCCACGCAGCGGAACGGCCGCGCGGTGAAATCGACCCGGACGATCAGATCCTGGATGATGCGGGTTCCGACATGCCCGGCCTGCGCCGCCATCTGCTCCATCAGCCACGGCCCCTGGATCACGTCGGCGTAACCCGGGTAGTTCTCGACATCGGTCGTGATCATCAGTTGACCACCCGCCTGGATACCAGCGACCAAGATCGGCGAAAGGCTCGCTCGCGCGGCATAGATCGCGGCCGTGTAGCCGGCGGGACCGGATCCGATGATCAGGACGCGAGTATGGTGGGTTTCGGGCATCGTGATGTCCAATGCAATGACGCGTTGACCATATCGGCCTCGTCGGCCGCCAGACAAGGAAGCAACGAAGGGGCGGTTCGGAAGCGCCAATCCCCGGCCACCGCACCCACGAATGCGCCCCGCATCGGACACCGCGGACGCGGGCTTCGCGCGGCCCCGGTGTCCCGCCGCCCCGGGGACACATGCGGCGCGCCTTCCCGCCAGAGCTCCGTCCAGACCTCCGTGCGGAACCGTCGCTTCCTTGCCTTGCCCAAGCGGTCTTGCAATAATATTACGCGGATGAAGAGCCCCACAGCCGATACGCCCATCCTGGACGCGATCGACCGACGCATCCTGTCGGAGCTTCAAGCTGACGGCAGGATGACCAATGTCGAGCTTGCGCGCCGGGCCGGCATTTCTGCGCCGCCGTGCCTGCGCCGCGTGCGCCGGCTCGAGGAGGCTGGTGTGATCCGCGGCTATCATACCGACTCTGATCCACAGAAACTCGGCTGGGAGATCACCTTTTTCGCCATCGTGGGCCTGGACAGCCAGAAGGAATCGGTGCTGTCGGCCTTCGAGCACCTGGTCGGCGCATGGCCCGAAGTGCGCGAATGCCATATGATCCGCGGCGGGGGCGACTTCCTGTTGAAGCTGGTGGCCAGGGACACCGCACACGAGAATCAGCTGACCCAGCGCCTAACCGGTTCGCCGACGGTCACGCGCGTGCAGACCCTTCAAACGATACGGACCAGCCGGCATCTGGCCGGGGTGCCTCTTTAGGCCAGCTTGACGCTTTCGCCCCGCTCGCTATCCAGGAGGCCCGGAAACTTGAGCGGAGCGCATGTCCGAACCAACCATCCTAACCACATTTCCCATCCGCGCGGAGGCGCGCGGCGCTCCAGAACTCACCGTGGTGGTCCCCTGCTATAACGAGCGGCCAAATGTGGCGCCGTTGGTTGATAAGCTGGATTCCGCACTGTTCGGTATCGCCTGGGAGGTGGTGTTCGTCGACGACAACAGCCCCGACGGCACGACGGCCGAGGTGCGTCGCATCGCCCAGACCGATCCGCGCGTGCGCTGCATGCGTCGCGTCGGGCGCCGCGGCCTCGCCTCGGCGGTGATCGAGGGAGCGTTGTCGTCCTCGGCACGCTTCATCGCGGTGATCGACGGCGACCTTCAGCATGATGAGACCAAGCTCCAGGACATGATCGCCGCTTTGCGTACCGGCCAGTACGACCTTGCCGTCGGCAGTCGCCACGTCGAGGGTGGCGACGCGTCCGGGCTCGCCGGTCACTGGCGTCGCACCCTGTCTGATACGGGTATCAGGCTGGCACAGTTCTTCCTGCCGGTTCGCCTCAGCGATCCGATGAGCGGCTTCTTCATGCTGCCGCGTCCGCTGTTCGAGCAGCTTGCGGGCAGCCTGACCGCCCAGGGCTTCAAGATCCTGCTCGATCTGGCGCTGAGTTCACCCGCGCCATTGCGTGTTATCGAAATCCCGTTCCATTTCCATGAGCGCATCGCAGGCGAGAGCAAACTGGACGCGTTGGTCCTGACGCAGTTCGCCGGACTGCTGCTGGACAAGGTGGTTGGCAGGGTGCTGCCGCTGCGCTTCATCGCCTTCGCTCTGGTCGGTGCGCTCGGCGTTGTGGTCCACCTCGCGGTGCTGACGGTGGCGCTAAAGCCCGCAGGGCTGAGCTTCGAGGCTGCCCAGGCCATCGCGACCGTGGTTGCGATGGTGTTCAACTTCCAGCTCAACAACGACATCACCTACCGCGACGTGCGGCTGCGCGGTCCACGCCTTTGGCGCGGGATGCTGCTGTTCATGCTAGTCTGCGGCTTCGGCGCCGTCGCCAATGTCGGCATCGCGCAGCTTCTCTACGAGAGCAACACCACCTGGAGCATCGCCGGGGCAGTCGGTGCGATGATCGGGGTGGTGTGGAACTACGCCGTCTCGGCCACACTGGTCTGGCGCGCCAGGTGACAGGCATCTGAAGCCTTGCCGGCTTTCGGGGCGCTCGCCGCGCTGACATTGCTCCGCCTTGCTGTCGCTGCGACCGCGCCGCTCGCGCCGGACGAGGCGTATTACTGGGTGTGGTCGCGTGCCCTGGCGCCAGGATATCCCGATCATCCGCCGATGGTGGCGCTTTGGGTGCGTCTGGGAACGGCACTGGCCGGCGACACGCCGCTCGGTATTCGACTGATGGGCCCGCTCTCGGTGGCGGTTGCTTCGGTGCTGCTGATCGACGCGGCCGAGCGCCTGCTGCCGAGGCGGCGCGCCGGGCTGCTGGCCGCCGCGCTGCTCAACGCGACGCTGCTGCTCGGCGTCGGCGCGGTGGTCATGACGCCGGACACGCCGCTGCTGTTCTTCTGGACTTGCTGTCTGTGGGCGGCCGCACGCTGGCTCAGGCCCGCTGTGGCGCAGCATGGGGAAGCGTTCGGGAGCGACTATTGGTGGCTGGCGATCGGGCTGTTCGCCGGTTTGGCAATGACAAGCAAGTATACGGCCGCATTTCTCTGGTTCGGGATCGCTCTGTGGCTGCTCGCGACCCCGCGGCTCCGAGCCCAGCTGCTGCGGCCTGCGCCATGGCTCGGCGCCGTGCTTGGTGGTGCGGTCGTTCTGCCAGTCGTGCTGTGGAATGCCGAACACGGCTGGGCGAGTTTCGCTAGGCAAGGCGGACGTATGGCAGAGTGGCACCCTGCCAGCGCCGTCCGCTTCGTCGGCGAATTGATCGGCGGCCAGATCGGCCTGGTGACGCCGCTCGTGTTCGTCCTGTTCACCGCCGGCGTGGTATTCGCCGTCCGGCGCGCGTGGCGGACGGGCGATCCCGTCTGGACCCTGCTCACGGCGCTTACCGTCCCGCCGAGCCTGGTGTTCATCCAGCACGCGTTCGGTGATCGCGTGCAGGGGAATTGGCCGGCGATAATCTATCCCGCCGCGGCGATCGCGGCCGCGGGATTGACGGAACCGGCCTGGCGACGCCTGCATGCGCCTGCTTTGGCGCTTGGTCTGGCGATCACGCTGATCGTCTATCTGCAGGCGATTGTGGCGCCCCTTCGGTTGCCGATCCGGTTCGATCCGATTACGCTGCGTCTCTCCGGTTGGGATGCGTTCGCTGCGGGCATCGCCGCCGTTCGCCGACAACAGAGTGCGGACTTTGTTGTAGCGGATCAGTATGGAGTCGCGGCTGAACTCGCGTTCGACCTGCCGGCGGACATCCCGGTCGTCGGGATCGAGCCGCGCTGGTCGAGGTTCGATCTGCCGCGCCCCACACTGACCGGACGGACCGGCATCCTGGTACGCAGTGCGCGCCGCGCCGACGATATCGACCGCGAACGGTGGTCCGAAATCGCCGATCTCGGCACGGTAGAACGAAGTCGCGAAGGCAGCACAATCGAAACGTTTCACCTTTTTCGTGTTACTGGCCAGCCTGGTCCAGAGCCTGCCGCACTACTGCCCCGTCCGCGGTGAGCCGGCAGGCACGGTCAGCTTCCGCCGCGTCGTCCGGCCCAATTGTCGCTTCATAAACCGACGTTCAGACCCAACCTGCCGCCGTAGCTGATCACCTGCGGATTGGCGAACACCGTCGAAACCGCACCCCGCAGGATCACCTGCGAGTTGAGCCTGTAAGCTGCGCCAAGCCAGCCGGTGGCCCAATCGGCAGCAACGGGGGCTGCGGCGGCGGTAAATGGCGCGGCCGCAAGTGAGGTGCGTCCTTGATAGTCAGTGTGCTGGCCGCCGCGTTTGTCCAGACATTGATTCCGTCCGGTTCCCGATGTTCGCTCGACAGATCGATCTGCTGCTGATTGGTGGTCGCGCGTGTCAGGCCACCTGCACCGCGCCTTCCGCCAGCAGCGAAATCTGGCTCGGAGCTGTCAACAGGCTATAAATATAGTCAACCTCGATGGTCTCCCCGCACTGGTCAGGTGAACGTCGTCTGCCCACAGATGGGTCTGCTCGGCGTTGGCAGTGACGAGCTGGCCGGGGCCGCACAAAAGGCTGCTTGTGGCGCCGCACGCCGGATTCGACGCCAGATAGGTGGCGGCAGCAAATCCGAACTTCGCCGGGTTTTGGGAGACATAGGTGAACAGGCCGCTGATGTCGGCCGGAATGAAGTTCACGCCCCTGCCGTCAGGGACGACCAGATCGCCGCTCCGTAGGTCCGCAACTCGGCAAAGTCGATGGCGCCTGCAACGCCGAGGCTCCCGCATCGACCAACTTCACGTATTCGTTGAGATTGAGCACGACGATGGCACGACGGTGGGCACATTGTTGAGGAAGCCATTCAGATAGCCGTCGCCCTGCGTGGTGGAGACCGTTTGGGCGGAGCCGTTGCCGTGGTTTGTTCTAGCGCCGGCCGGAAACGTGACCGGGACGGCGGTCAGTCCGAATCGCGCAGCCAGTGAACTGGTGTTCATCACCCCGGGTCCCACAAAGGCACCGCTCACGCCGGCCGCAACTGCCGATTTGATCCCCGCATCGACCGCCCTCGCCGATGCGCCGCCGAGCTGGAACAGACCCCCCGTCTGACCGTAGCGGAAATATCCGCTGTCCATGGTGCTGTCCCCAAATCCGATGAATTGATCGAACCCTGCAGCACGGGCCGCGCTGCCGGCACAGAGAGTGGTGGCTGCAAGCAATGCGGCTTGCAAAACCCAGCCCGTGCGTATCGCTATAGCCCGTTGCGAACACCTATGGCGTCGCAATAACGTTGCGAACGTCCGTGCAAATCTCCGCATCGGTCGATGCTCCGCAAACCGTTCCAGAACATTGGATGAAACTTGTGAAGGGCGGGTTATCGTGAACTGACTGCCAAAGTCGGATTGAAGAGTCGGCGCGTCCTCGACCATCGCATGCGTGGCCAGCGCGCATGGCCCGCGATACTTTGTCGGCTCGACCGATGCGATCAGAGTTGAGGAGACTGAGAATGATCGCGTCCCGGGGAATCCAAAGGCCGCTCTTAGCCGGGAATTAAACAAGAACGCGCAGGCTGTCTCGGTGGTACGGACAGCGGGGACGTATGCGCAGCAAGGGCGACAAGAAGGGCGGCGCCAAAGTCGAAATCCACATCCACAAGGATGAGGTCATCGAGGACGGCCACCACGGCGGCGCCTGGAAGGTGGCCTATGCTGACTTTGTCACCGCCATGATGGCGTTCTTCCTGCTCATGTGGCTGCTGAACGCAACCACCGAGGACCAGCGCAAGGGGCTTGCCGACTATTTCAGCCCCACCAGTGTGCTCAGTCATAATTCTTCCGGGACTGGTCAGCCGTTCGGCGGCCGGACCGCCTTCAGCGAGGGCGCCATGGTATCCGACCTTGGTGCCGCGCAGGTCACGGAAGGCAATCACCCGCAGGTCGATCAGGTGGAGGAGGACGAATTGGACGTTATCGCCCAGCCCCGCCCGCATCGCGACGATATCCCGAGCAAGCAGGCGGACCGCCAAAATCAGCCGGCTTCGACCGCGGCTGGAACGCAGGTTGCCGCGCGGGCTCAACCGGCGTCGTCGGCGCAGAGCCCACGGCCAGGTGTGACGCAGGGGGCAACAACGGCGGCAAGGCAGAGCGACGCGCAGCGATCGGTGACCGACGCTGAAGTTCGTGCGGAGCTGGAACGACGGGAAAAGCAGACATTCGAACAGGCGGCAGCGCAAATTCGCGAGGCTGTGCGCGGCGACCCGGAACTGGCGGAACTGGGACGGCAGCTTGCGATCGACATGACGCCCGAGGGGTTGCGCATCCAGATCCTCGATGACGATCGCCAGCCGATGTTTCCGCTCGGTTCATCGATCCCCAACGACCGAGCACGGCTTCTGCTTCAGAAGGTTGCCCCGGTGCTCGCACGCCTGACGCAGGACATCTCGATCGCTGGCCATACCGACGCGGCGCCGTTTGCCGGCGTCGGCCGGACGAACTGGGAATTGTCGGCTGAACGCGCCAACGCAACGCGCCGGCTGCTGGTCGAGGCCGGTCTGCAGGAGCCACGCATCCGAAGCGTGACCGGCAATGCCGAACGGGATCCGCTCGTCCCGGCCGATCCGCTGGCCGCAGCCAATCGGCGCATCGCCATCGTGGTACTTCGGTCGGTGCGGTCGGCACAGACCGACGGCTCTCCGACTCTGACCGCACCGACCCAACCGGCTGCATCCGTGCGCGGCCAGACCACGGCCGCACCTCCCCTGGAAACCCATTGAGCAGACGTCATGCTCACACTAGGCGCCTTCGGATTCCTGCTCGTCTCGGTTTTCGGCAGTTATCTGGTATCCGGCGGCAGCATCGAGGTGTTGGCGGAGGCACTGCCATTCGAGATGTGGACGATCGGCGGCGCAGCCATCGGATCCTTTGTGATGGCAAACAGCATGCACGAGTTGAAGCATTCCGTCGGCAAGTTCAAGAAGATATTCTCTGGGGCGGCATACAGGAAGAGCGACTACGTCGATCTTCTGAGTTTGCTCTACTATCTGGTTCGACTGGCCAGTACAAAGGGCAACATGGCGCTCGAACCGCATATCGAAAACCCCGGCGACAGCTCCGCGTTCCAGAAATTTCCTAAGGTTCTGGCCAACAAATTCGCCAGCACGATGATCTGCGACTATCTGCGCATGGTCGGTATGAACGCCGACGATCCCAACCAGATCGAGGACTTCATGGCACGCGAGCTGAAAAAAACGCTGCACGAGGAACTGCACGGCTCGCATGCGCTGCAGAACATGGCCGACGCGCTTCCAGCCCTCGGCATCGTGGCGGCAGTGCTCGGCGTCATCAAGACGATGTCGCATATAGACCGGCCGCCTGCGGTGCTGGGCGCGATGATCGGGAGCGCCCTGGTCGGAACGTTCCTCGGCGTACTGCTGGCTTATGGCCTCGTCGGGCCGTTTGCCACCCAACTCAAGAGCGTGGTCGAGGAGGAGGCGAAATACTACGAGGTGATCCGTGCCGTCCTGACCACGCATCTGCACGGCAATGCACCGCAGGTCAGCGTTGAATCCGGCCGCAAGATGGTGCCAACCCAGCACATGCCGAGCTTCGTCGAGCTTGAGGAGGCAGTGCAGTCAGTGCAGATCCAGTGAGTGTCAATCGGCACGCAGCCGCGGCACCTGTCATTGCGGTTTATGTGAAGTCACCGATGTTTCCTTATTTGGCTGACGGGGATCTCGCCTGCTGCCGCTTCGCGGTCGCGAGAATTCCGGAACGCACCATCGATGAAGCCTGCTGAGGCTGCAGTGGCGGCTGACAACTGGACCCGAGGAGCTTGTGCCAACCGGCCGTCCAGCCTCAGCGGGCGTTGGAATGAATGTGGGCACACTGTTGATATCGA
>CAWEVI010000005.1:0-388921 GCA_963812475.1 uncultured Alphaproteobacteria bacterium | reverse complement strand
TGGTGGGTGCGACAGGGATTGAACCTGTGACCCCCGCCGTGTGAAGACGGTGCTCTGCCGCTGAGCTACGCACCCACCGTCGTTTGAGATAGGCAGTGGCGCTTCGGGGTGTCAAGCCACGCTGCGCCGCGCTGGAAGCCGGGCTTGACGCAGCCGTCAGCCCAGCAAGCGCCGCGCGATATCCGCCAGTTCGGCGAAATTCTGGGCCACCGCGACAGCGCCCTCGGCCATCGCGGGCGGCCCATAGCCCCAGGCGGCGAAGATGCAGGGCAGTCCGGCACCGCCGGCGGCGGCGATGTCGTTGGCATGGTCGCCCGCCATGACCGCGTTGCCCGCATCGCCGCCTGCCGCCATCAGAGTGGCCAGGAGATGCCGGGGATCGGGCTTGCGGACCGCAAAGCTGTCGCCGCCGCCGACCGCGGCGAAATATCGTGCCATATCCAGCGCGCTTAGAAGTGCCCGCGCCGCCGCCTCCGGCTTGTTGGTGCACACCGCAAGCCGCCACCCCTCGTCCGCCAGCGACCGCAGCCCATCGGCGACGCCCGGATAGGGCATGGTCTCCACCGCGGCGTGGGCGCCGTAATCGGCCGAGAACGCCGCCACCGTTCCCGTGTCCGATGCACGCCCGCGCGCGGCAAAGGCGCGTTCCACGAGTTTGGCCACACCATCCCCCACCATTGCGGCGACCTCGGATTGGGACAGCGCCGCCAGACCGTGTTCCCGCAACAGCCGATTCAGCGCCGCGGCGAGGTCGGGCACCGAGTGTACCAGCGTGCCATCGAGGTCGAGCAGCAGCGTGCGGATCACGTGTTGTACTCCGAAACGAGATTTGAAGCCGCAAGATAGCGTCAGGCTTTGACACGGCGTATCATGCAACGCCACAAGCACGGCGGAGAAACGAGAGATGCCGATGGCGCGCACCGCCGTGATCCTGGCCGCCGGCTTCGGCACGCGCATGAAGTCGGCGCTGCCCAAGACGCTTCACCGGATCGCCGGCCGCCCCATGCTGCGCCATCTGCTGGCAAGCTGCGAGCCGGTATTCGATCGCATCGTCGTCGTGGTGGGCCCGGAAATGGATGCCGTCCGGCGGGAAGCCGCGCCGCACGTCTCCGTCGTGCAGCAGGAGCGACGCGGTACCGCCCATGCGGCGCTGGTCGCCGCGCCCGCGTTCGGCGACGGCGAGGTGGCCGTGCTGTATGCCGACAACCCGCTGATCCGGTCGGAGACGTTGCTTCGGTTGCTCGACCGCCGCGCCTCCGGTGATGCAGCGCTGGCGCTGCTGGCGTTCCGCCCGCCCGATCCTGGGCGCTACGGCCGCGTGCTTGCACGCGACGGCCATGTCGAGCGCATCGTCGAATGGATCGATGCCGCGGAGGCTGAGCGCGCCGAGACGCTGTGCAACGCGGGTGTCCTGTGTGCGGCGTCTGCCGACATGGCACGCTGGCTGGGCGCGGTGCGCGCGGACAACGCCAAGGGGGAATGCTACCTCACCGATGTGGTCGCACTCGCGCGCGCGGAGGGTGGACGAGTCGTCGCGGTGGAAGCCCCGGCCGACGAACTGGCGGGGATCAACTCGCGTGCCGAACTCGCCGCGGCAGAGGCGGTCGTGCAGTCCCGGCTGCGCGCCGCGGCGATGGATGCCGGGGTGACAATGATCGACCCAGATTCGGTGTTTCTAAGCGCCGATACCGCAATTGAGCCCGATGTGACGATCGAGCCCAACGTGTTCTTCGGGCCGGGGGTCACAGTCGCGGCGGGCGCGCAGATCCGGTCATTCACCCATCTGGAGGGTTGCGCCGTCGGACCGGGGTGCATCGTCGGGCCCCATGCCAGGCTTCGGCCCGGCACCGAACTCGGTAGGAACGTCCATGTCGGCAACTTCGTCGAGCTCAAGGCGGCGCGCCTCGGCGATGGGGCCAAGGCAAGCCATCTGACGTACCTCGGCGATGCCGACATCGGCGCCGAAACGAACATCGGCGCCGGCACCATCACCTGCAACTACGACGGCTATGCCAAGCACCGAACGAAGATCGGCGCGCGCGCCTTCATCGGTTCGGACACCGCACTGGTCGCTCCGGTGACGGTCGGTGACGGCGCCATCACGGCCGCCGGAAGCGTGATTACCGAGGACGTCCCGGCGGACGCGCTGGCAATCGCGCGTGGGCGGCAGGTGATGAAGCATGGGCGCGCAGCCGAGATACGCGCGAAGCAGCAAGCAAAGCGGCGACAGACATGAGTGGGCACGATTAAATGTGTGGCATTGTAGGCGTTATCGGCTCGCGACCGGCGGCGGCGCTGATCCTGGATTCGTTGCGCCGCCTGGAATACCGCGGCTACGACAGCGCCGGCATCGCGACACTGGTGAACGGTCACATCGATCGCCGCCGCGCGGAGGGAAAACTCGGCAATCTCGCCGCCGTGCTGGACCGTTCGCCGCTGGGGGGAACCACCGGCATCGGCCATACGCGCTGGGCGACGCACGGTGCGCCGACCGAGAGCAACGCGCATCCGCACGGGACGTCGCGGGTCTCCATCGTGCACAACGGCATCATCGAGAATCACGCCGAACTGCGCACCGAACTGGAAGCGGAGGGGCAGGAATTCACCACCGAGACCGACACCGAGACGGTGGCCCAGCTGGTCGATCTGAACCTGCAGCGCGGCATGGACCCGATCGCGGCGGCTGGTGCGACATTCCGCCGGCTGGAAGGCGCCTACGCGCTGGCGATGATCTTCTCCGGTCATCCCGAGCTGATCGTCGGCGCCCAGCACGGTGCGCCGCTGGCGGTGGGCTTCGGCGACGACGAGATGTTCGTCGGCTCCGATGGCCTTGCCCTGGCGCCCCTGACCCAGCGCATCGCCTATCTGCGTGACGGCGACTGGACGGTGGTGGACCGCAAGGGTGCAAAGTTCTTCGGCGCCGACGGGCAGGAAGTGCAGCGCGAGGTGAAGCTGACCCGGCTGACCGGAGCGGCGATCGGCAAGGGCAATTTCCGCCATTTCATGGAGAAGGAACTGCACGAGCATCCCGCGGTGATCGGCGACACGCTGCATCGCATGGTCAATCCGGCGACGCGTGCAGTGGCGTTGCCGCCTCTGCCGTTCGACTTTGCCACGCTGCCACGCATCACGATCAGCGCCTGCGGCAGCGCCTTCTATGCCGGTCTGGTCGCGCGCTGGTGGTTCGAGGCGATCGCCGGCATTCCGTGCGACGCCGACGTGGCAAGCGAGTTCCGCTATCGCACGCCGCCCTTGCCGCGAGGCGGGCTTGGCCTGCTGGTGAGCCAGTCGGGCGAGACGGCGGATACGCTGGCCGCGCTGCGCTACATGCGCGAACAGGGCCAGCATGTGCTGTCAGTGCTGAACGTGCCGGAGAGCAGCATGGCGCGCGAGAGCGACGCCGTGCTGGAGACGGTGGCGGGACCGGAGATCGGCGTCGCCAGCACCAAGGCGTTCACCGCGCAGCTTGCCGCGCTGGCATGTCTGGCGCTTGGGGCGGCCCGCGAGCGCGGTGCGATCGGCGCGGCGGCGGAGGCGGCCATGACGGACGCGCTGCTGGAGGTGCCGAGCCGGGCGGCGGAGGTGCTGGACCGGCACGACGAAATCACGGCGCTGGCGCATCGGATCGCGCAGGCACGCGACGTGTTGTACCTCGGCCGCGGCAACTGCTTCCCGATCGCGATGGAAGGGGCTTTGAAGCTGAAGGAGATCAGCTACATCCATGCCGAGGGGTACGCGGCCGGCGAGATGAAGCACGGCCCGATTGCGCTGATCGATCCGGCCGTGCCGGTGATCGCGATCGCGCCGTCGGGGCCGCTGTTCGAGAAGACCGCGTCAAATTTGCAGGAGGCTGCCGCACGGGGCGGGCAGGTGATCGTGTTCAGCGACGCGGCGGGCGCGGCGAAGCTGCGTGGCATTGCCGCGGAAACGATCGTGATGCCCGCGGTCGATCCATTCGTGGCGCCGATCCTGTATGCGATCCCCGTGCAGTTGCTGGCGTATCACGTGGCGGTGCTGAAGGGCACCGATGTCGATCAGCCGCGCAATCTGGCGAAGTCGGTGACGGTGGAGTAGCGGGGTCGGCGCCATAGGCGATGCGAGGGCGTCACTACCGACCGAAGCTGCAATGAGATTCTTTGCCGCCTATACCGGCACCTATCAGTTCGACGGGGAGGTCCTCGTCACAAATGCTGACGACGCTTCCAAACTGGACTTGATCGTGGAGCAGGTTCGCAAGGTGCGATTTGACGCCCCCAACCGGATTACGGTGGTCCCGACCTCCGGCATGCTCGGCTACAACGGCATCAATTTTGTGTGGGAACGGGTCGGGTAGTCATGCAAAGCCTGATCGGAATTTGGCAACTGATCGAGACACATGCGTTCGATGAGGCAGGTCGAGAGACACCTTCACCCTTTGGGCCGCAGCCGATGGGGGTGTTGATTATCGGCGCTGAGCGAATGATGGCTATGGGCAGCGAAGGGCGGACGATATTGCCCCAGGAGGCCGAGCGCACCTTCGTAGCCTACTGCGGCAAGTATACCTTCGACGGCACGAAGCTCGTGACACACGTCGACGGGGCATCGAGCACGGACCTATTGAGCGATCAGGTCCGGCACATCCGTTTTGACGGTCCGCGTAGAATGACAGCTGTCCCCGTCTCCCGACTATTTGGTCGGAGCGGTGGCATCGAACTGGTTTGGGAGCGGGTCGGCTGAGATGCGAAAGTCTTGATTTTCGCAACCGGACTGGTGCCGTTGATCTGCCTGACCATGGACTTGTCGGAAGGTTCCGATATTGATTGCAATCGAGGAATTTGGATTCTGATCGAACACATAAGGGGTTAGTGGATCCGCAAGGGTTCGGACGTTCGCTCCGCACCCGTTGCCGAAATTCACGTCGAATCACTGACCGGGGCGCTTGCAAGTAGCACGCATTGTGCTACGTATGTCACATGGCCAAGACGGTCACCCTGCGCGACGCCAACCAGCAATTCGCTCGCTGCATCCGCGAGGTCGAGGCGGGGGAAGAATTCGTGATCACCCGCAATGGCAAACCGGTGGCACGCCTGACGCCAGTGGCGAAATACCGTGTGCTGACACCGCAGCAGCAGGTCGCGTGGGAACGCCTGCAAGAGGCAATGGAACGGGGTTGGGACATCGGCGCGGGGCCGCTCGACCGAGACGCCTTACATGAGCGCTGAGCGCTTCACGCTCGATACCAATATTCTTGTTTATAGCGTCGATCGCACGGCGGGTGTGCGACACCGAAGGGCGATGACCATCGTACGCCGGGCGGTGGTCGCGGAATGTTGGCTCACTCTGCAGGCCGTCTCCGAATTCTATGCTGTCGTGAGCCGGAAGCGCGTGATGGTTCCGGCGGACGCTGCCCGGATCGCTGGATTTTGGCTCGACGTATTCCCCAGCGCTGCCGTATCCGCGGATGCGGTACGCGCCGCCCTCGTAAGCGCCACGGACGGCCGAGCTTCCTTTTGGGATGCTCTGCTTGTTGCGACCGCCGCCGAGGCAGGCTGTACAGCCATTCTCACCGAGGACCTCGCGGATGGCAGTACGATGCATGGTGTGCGGATACTGAATCCGTTCATCGATACAAATCCAGGGCCGCTCGTCTCACGTCTTTTGGCAGAGGAGTGACGCCAGGGTCCAAATGGTTCGCTACGCTGCCCGCGACTTCTGCCGCCCCAGGAACTCCACCAGCAGTTCGCTCACCTTACTCCCACTGCTCCTGCTGCACCCAGTGCCCTGCGCCGTCGAGCAGGTGACAGCCCAGCATCCGCGTGCACGCGCTCTCCTGCATCCGCTCGACGGCGCCGGGCCGCTGATAGACCCCCCAGTCGCTGCTTCCCGCGATGAAGATCGAGGGCACGTCGATCGTCCGGCCCGAGAACAGCTCCAGTTCGGCGGTATCCTGCCCCCCGTGCCGCGCCGGTACCATTGCAGCCCACCCTGAAACCCGGTGCGCTCATATTCCGCGCTGTAGACGGCAAGCTCGCTGTCGGGCAGCCAGCGGCACGCAGCGATCGCGGCGGACGACGGCATCATGTGTGCGACCGTCTCCGCCATCGTCTCATCCAGGTCCATCACATAGTAGGTCGGCATCTTCGCCAGTTCCTCGGCGGTCCAGCCCTTCAGCCGGAACGGCCTGTTCTCCTCCCAGTCGGCGCTCTTGTGGTGATAATAGGCGCGCAGGAAATCGTGCACCCCCTGCGGGCAATGCCACATGTCGCCATTGGCCGGCCGCGTCGAGTAGTACCACTGATAGTGCTTGCGCGGCCGCGCAAGCTTCGCCAGGGCGTCGTGGATGTCGGGACCGGGCGGCGGCCGCGGCAGAGCCGGCGGGCCGGCGAACGGCGCGCTCATCAGCGCCACGGATCGGAACACGTCGGGCCGCACCAGCGCGCACCAGGCGGCAACCGGCGAGCCGAAATCGTGTCCCACCACCGCCGCGACCGAGCGATGGCCCAGCGTCACGACCAGTCCCAGCGCGTCCCGCACCGCGTTCAGCAGCCGGAAGGATCGCAGATCGGCCTCGGAATCGTAGTCGGCGCCCCAACCGGTGGTCCGCCCATAGCCGCGAAGATCGGGCGCCACCACGTGGTACCCCGCGGCGGCGAGCGGTCCCATCACGCGCCGCCAGGACCAGGCAAGCTCCGGAAAGCCGTGCAGCAGCAGAACGCAGGGCCGTCCCGGCTGCTCGAACCCGGCCTCCAGGATGTGGACCCGCAGGCCGTTCACGTCGTCCACGAAGCGCGAGCGAATGCCGGACGGCAGCACGGCCTGATCCAACGGCGCCAGATCGCTCATGTTCACCCTCCCCATACCCCGATAGCGACCGTAGCACCCCCTCACCGGTCACACCCAATCCGATAGCCGCCACATTCGTCTGACCGATATTGACTTGCCCGGGACCGGCCACTAGGTTCCGCCCCCTCTGGCCGACCCACCAAGGCTTGATCGGGCGGCCGTCGATTGCAGGCCGAAGTCGCGTGCGGCGCCGCCTCCGGATTTCCCGGCGGGCCCAGGCCGCGGGCTCAAGGAACCCGCAGGATGGGATTTCCCACCCGGCGGGCTTTGCCTGTCAAGGACGGCGAACCGGTGGTGGCGGCCCGCGGAACGGTAATGAAAGAGGCTCCATGCCGACCATCAATCAGCTCATCGCCAAGGGGCGGGAGCCGCAGAAGACACGGAACACGGTGCCGGCGCTGCAAGGTTGCCCGCAGAAGCGTGGCGTCTGCACGCGCGTCTATACGACCACGCCGAAGAAGCCGAACTCGGCGCTGCGCAAGGTGGCGAAAGTGCGCCTGACCAACGGCTACGAGGTCGTCAGCTACATCCCCGGCGAGGGCCACAACCTGCAGGAGCACAGCGTGGTGCTGATCCGAGGCGGGCGCGTGAAGGACCTGCCGGGTGTACGGTACCATATATTGCGCGGCGTGCTCGACACCCAGGGCATCGCCAAGCGTCGGCAGCGCCGCTCGCTGTACGGCGCCAAGCGGCCGAAGTAACGGAGGCCAGGGATGTCTCGACGCCGCCGCGCCGTGAAACGCGAGATACTGCCGGACGCCAAGTTCGGCGACGTGGTGATCAGCCGCTTCATGAACGCGCTGATGTACGACGGCAAGAAGTCGGTCGCCGAAGGCACCGTGTATGGCGCGCTCGATGTGATGAAGCGCCGCGGTGGGGCGCAGGCCGATCCGGTGCGCATGTTCCATGAGGCGCTGGACAACGTGAAGCCGGCCGTCGAGGTGCGCTCCCGCCGGGTCGGCGGCGCAACGTATCAGGTGCCGGTCGAAGTCCGCACCGAGCGCCGCCAGGCACTGGCGATCCGATGGCTCATCGACGCCGCCCGCAAGCGTGGCGAGCACACGATGGAAGACCGTCTGTCAAACGAACTGATGGACGCAGTGAACAATCGCGGCTCGGCCGTGAAGAAGCGTGAAGACACCCATCGGATGGCAGAGGCGAACAAGGCCTTCAGCCACTACCGCTGGTAGGAACCCCAACCGGGAAGCTCGGAGACAAAGACGATGGCCAAGGCGAAATTCGCGCGCACCAAGCCGCACTGCAATGTCGGCACGATTGGTCATGTTGACCATGGCAAGACGACGCTGACGGCTGCCATCACCAAGGTGCTGGCGAAGACCGGCGGCGCCACGTTCACGGCGTACGACCAGATCGACAAGGCGCCGGAAGAGAAGGCGCGGGGCATCACCATCGCCACAGCACACGTCGAATATGAAACGGCGAAGCGGCACTACGCGCATGTCGATTGCCCTGGGCACGCCGACTACGTGAAGAACATGATCACCGGCGCCGCACAGATGGACGGCGCGATCCTGGTGGTCTCCGCCGCCGATGGGCCGATGCCGCAGACCCGCGAGCACATCCTGCTGGCGCGTCAGGTCGGGGTGCCGGCGCTCGTCGTGTATCTGAACAAGATCGACATGGTGGATGATCCCGAGCTGATCGAGCTTGTGGAGATGGAGCTGCGCGAGCTGCTGTCCTCGTATCAGTTTCCCGGCGACGACATTCCGATCATCAAGGGCTCGGCGCTGTGCGCGCTCGAGGACCGCAATCCGGAGATGGGCGAGAAATCCGTCCTTGAGCTGATGGAGGCTGTCGACGCCTATATCCCGCAGCCGGTGCGCGCGACCGATCGTCCGTTCCTGATGCCGGTGGAAGACGTGTTCTCGATCTCGGGCCGTGGCACGGTGGCCACCGGTCGCGTCGAGCGCGGCGTGATCAAGGTCGGCGAGGAGGTCGAGATCGTTGGCATCCGTCCGACGCAGAAGACCGTCGTGACCGGTGTGGAGATGTTCCGCAAACTGCTCGATCAGGGCGAGGCCGGCGACAACATCGGCGCGTTGCTGCGCGGCACCAAGCGCGAGGAGATCGAGCGCGGTCAGGTGCTGGCCAAGCCCGGCTCGATCACGCCGCACACAAAGTTCAAGGCCGAGGCCTATATCCTGACCAAGGAGGAGGGCGGCCGGCACACGCCGTTCTTCACCAACTACCGGCCGCAGTTCTACTTCCGCACCACCGACGTGACCGGCGTCGTGCAGTTGCCGGAGGGCACCGAGATGGTGATGCCGGGCGACAACGTGACAATGGACGTGGAGCTGATTGCACCGATCGCGATGGATGCGCAGCTGCGCTTCGCGATCCGCGAAGGCGGCCGAACGGTCGGCGCCGGCGTCGTCGCCAGCATCACGGCCTAGCGGAAGAAAGCGGCACCGGCGCCCCATCGAAAGATGGGGCGCCGGTGTGTTTACGGGGGACCCGGAAGTACGATGGACAACCAGAATATCCGCATCAGGCTCAAGGCCTACGATCACCGCGTGCTGGACAACAGCACGAAGGAGATCGTGAACACGGCCAAGCGCACGGGTGCCCGGGTTCGCGGACCGATCCCGCTGCCGACGCATATCGAACGCTTCACCGTCAACCGTTCGCCGCATGTCGACAAGAAAAGCCGCGAGCAGTTCGAGATCCGCACGCATCGTCGTCTGCTGGATATCGTCGAGCCGACGCCGCAGACGGTGGATGCGCTGATGAAGCTCGACCTGGCTGCCGGGGTCGATGTCGAGATCAAGATCTAGGTCGGAACGATGGCAGACGCAAACTCCCCCGGCCGCACCGGATTGCTGGCGAAGAAACTGGGCATGACGCGGATATTCCGCGACGACGGCACGCATGTGCCGGTGACCGTGCTGCATATCGACAATCTGCAGGTTGTTGCGCAGCGCACGCAGGACAAGGACGGTTATACGGCGGTTCAGCTTGGCTGGGGCACGGCCAAGGTGAAGAACGTCTCGCAGCCCAATCGCGGACATTTTGCCAAGGCGAAGGTTGAGCCGAAGGCAAAGGTCGTGGAGTTCCGTGTCGCCGATGATGCGCTGCTGGAGCCGGGTGCGACGCTGTCGGCGGCGCATTTCTCAGCCGGACAGAGGGTCGATGTGTGCGGCATCACCCAGGGCAAGGGCTTCGCCGGCGGGATGAAGCGCTGGAACTTCTCCGGGCTTGAAGCGAGCCATGGCGTCTCGATCAGCCATCGCAGCCTGGGCTCCACCGGCAATCGGCAGGATCCCGGCAGAACCTTCAAGAACAAGAAGATGGCCGGTCATCTCGGTGTCGAACGCGTGACCACCTTGAACCTCGTGGTCGCCGCGGTGGATACGGACAAGGGCCTGCTGATGATCAGGGGCGCGGTGCCCGGATCGAAAGGCGGCTACGTCATGGTGCGCGACGCGATCAAGCGACCGCGGCCTGCCGATGCGCCGTATCCAGCGGCACTCCTCGACACCGCGGCGGCGGGCTGAGCGATGCAGATCGAAATCACCACTCTCGACAAGACGAACGCCGGCAGCGCCGAGTTGCCGGACGACATCTTCGCCACGAAGCCGCGTGCCGACATCATGGCCCGTGTGGTGCACTGGCAATTGGCCAAGCGCCGGGCCGGCACACACAGCACCAAGGGTTTGAGCGAGGTGTCCGGCACGACCAAGAAGCCGTACCGTCAGAAGGGCACCGGCAATGCGCGGCAGGGCAGCCTGCGAGCACCGCAGTTCCGCAAGGGTGGCGTGGTGCATGGACCGGTGCCGCACTCGCACGAGTACAGCCTGAACAAGAAGGTGCGCCGGCTCGGGCTGATCTCGGCGCTTTCGCAGAAGCAGTCGGAAGGCAGGCTGGTGGTGATCGACGCGGCCAATGGGGCCGCCAAGACCGGCGATCTGGCAAAGAAGCTGAAAGCGCTCGGCTGGCGTTCCACGCTCATCATCGATCATGCAGTGGACGCCGGCTTCCTGCGCGCCAGCCGCAATATCCACGGGATCGACGTGCTGCCGACGATCGGTGCCAACGTCTATGACATCCTGAACCATGACGTGCTGGCGATCACCACCGCCGCGGTCGAGGGACTGAAGCAGCGACTTGGACCGAAATCGGCACCGGCGCTTGCGGTTTCGGATGAGGGAGCCGTGGCATGAGCGGGACACAGGCGATCCGGAAAAGGCCGAAACTATCGCGCGAGGCGATGTATCAGGTCATCCGCAGTCCGCTGATCACCGAGAAGGCAACGGCGCTGTCGGAGCATGGGCAGTTCGTGTTCCGCGTCGCACCCGATGCAACCAAGCGCGAGATCAAGGCGGCGGTCGAAGGGTTGTTCGGGGTCACGGTGCTCGGGGTCAACACGCTGGTGCAGAAGGGCAAGACCAAGCGGTTCAAGGGGCGGCCCGGTCGGCGTTCCGACATGAAGAAGGCTTTCGTCAGGCTGGCCGACGGCCAGTCGATCGACTTCACCACCGGCCTCGCATAGGGCGCGCGGAAGATGGCACTCAGACAATTCAACCCGGTCACGGCCAGTCTGCGCGGCACGGTGCTGATCAACCGTTCCGAGCTGTGGAAAGGCAAGCCCGTCAAGGCGCTGACCGAGGGCAAGATCGGCACCGGCGGGCGCAACAACCACGGCCGCATCACCAGCCGCTTCATCGGCGGCGGGCACAAGCAATCGTATCGCTTCGTCGACTTCAAACGGCGGAAATTCGACACGCCGGCGACGGTCGAGCGGCTGGAGTACGATCCGAATCGCAGCGCCTTCATCGCGTTGGTAAAGTACCAGGACGGTGAACTGTCATACATCCTGGCGCCGCAGCGGCTGCGCGCGGGTGACAGCGTGGTGGCGGGTCAGCGGTGCGACATCAAGCCGGGCAACGCGATGCCTCTCGCGGCGATCCCGGTTGGCACGATCGTGCACAACATCGAGATGAAGGTCGGCGCAGGCGGCAAGATCGCGCGCGCGGCCGGCACCTATGCCCAGCTTGTCGGCAAGGACGCCGGGTGGGCGCAGATCAAGCTGGGATCGGGTGAATTGCGGATGGTGCGCGCCGAGTGCATGGCCTCGATCGGCGCGGTGTCAAATCCCGACAACATGAATCAGAAGTTGGGCAAGGCCGGGCGAACACGCTGGCTGGGCAAGCGGCCGCATAATCGTGGCGTAGTGATGAATCCGGTGGACCATCCGCTGGGCGGTGGCGAGGGTCGCAGTTCGGGCGGCCGACATCCGGTGTCGCCGTGGGGTCAGCCGGCCAAGGGTTACAAGACCCGGTCCAACAAGCGCACCGACGGCATGATCATCCGCCGCCGCAAGCTTGGTAAGTAGGGTGGGGGGCAACTAAGATGGCGCGTTCAGTCTGGAAGGGTCCGTTCGTTGACGGCTATCTGCTCAACAAGGCAGAGGCGACGCGCGCGTCGGGCCGCAATGAGATCATCAGGATCTGGTCGCGCCGTTCAACGATCCTGCCGCAGTTCGTCGGCCTGACCTTCGGTGTTTACAACGGCCACAAGTTTCTGCCGGTGCAGGTGAACGAGAACATGGTGGGTCACAAGTTCGGCGAGTTCTCGCCGACGCGCACGTTCACCGGGCATTCCGGCGACAAGCGCGCGAGGCGAGGCTGACATGAGCAAGCCCAATCATCCTCGCATGCTGGCCGATACCGAGGCGCAGGCGATCGTGTCCAATCTGCGGGTAAGTCCGCGCAAGCTCAATCTGGTGGCGGGACTGATCCGCAACCAGCCTGCTGCCGCGGCGGTTGCGACGCTGACATTCTCTAAGCGTCGCATCGCGCAACAGGTGAAAAAGGCCTTGGAAAGCGCGATCGCCAATGCCGAGAACAACCATCAGCTCAACGTCGACCGACTGGTGGTATCGCGCGCCGAGGTGGGACGCTCGGTGGTGATGCGCCGGTTTCATGCGCGCGGCCGAGGCCGCTCCTCCCGTATCGAGAAGTGGTTCAGTCATCTGAAGATCGTCGTCGCCGAACGGGCCCAAGAGGCTGGGCAGGAGGCCGGATAGATGGGTCACAAGGTCAATCCGATCGGGCTGCGGCTCGGCATTAACCGCACCTGGGACAGCCGCTGGTTCGCCGGCGTCGATTATTCCAAGCTGCTGCACGAAGATCTGAAGCTGCGCGGGCATCTGCGCAAGCGGCTGCACGGCGCCGGTGTTTCGCGCGTGGTGATCGAGCGTCCGGCAAAGAAGCCACGCGTGACGATCTATGCGGCACGGCCTGGCGTGGTAATCGGCAAGAAGGGCCAGGACATCGAGGTGCTGAAGCGTGAGCTTGGCAAGATGGCGAATGCCGAGGTTGCGTTGAACATCGTCGAGATACGCAAGCCCGAGATCGATGCTCAGCTGGTGGCGGAGAACATCGCCCAGCAGCTCGAGCGGCGCGTTGCATTTCGCCGGGCGATGAAGCGCGCGGTGCAGTCGGCGATGCGGCTGGGCGCGCAAGGGATTCGCATCAATTGTGGCGGCCGGCTGGGTGGGGCGGAAATTGCGCGGACGGAGTGGTATCGCGAGGGCCGTGTACCGCTGCACACGCTGCGCGCCGACATTGATTTCGGCGAGGCGACGGCAAAGACGACATATGGCACCTGCGGCGTGAAGGTCTGGGTGTTCAAGGGCGAGATTCTCGCGCACGACCCGCTGGCGCAGGATCGCCGTGCCGCCGAACAGGCGCCCCAAAGGTGACACGCATGATGCGGACAACGGCCCCGCGCGGTCAGAAAGAGTAACGAACAATGCTGCAACCAAAGCGCACGAAGTATCGGAAGGCGCACAAAGGCCGCATCCACGGCGCGGCCAAGGGCGGTACCTCGTTGAATTTCGGCACCTACGGATTGAAGGCCCTGGAACCGGATCGGGTGTCTGCCCGCCAGATCGAGGCGGCGCGGCGCGCCATCACGCGCGCGATGAAGCGCACAGGGCGCGTATGGATCCGGATCTTTCCGGACGTGCCCGTGAGCCTCAAGCCCGCGGAAGTGCGCATGGGTTCCGGCAAGGGCGCGCCGGAGTTCTGGGTGTGCCGGGTGGCGCCAGGGAGGATCATGTTCGAGATCGACGGCGTGCCGGCCGATCTGGCACGCGAGGCGCTGACTTTGGGCGCCGCCAAGCTGCCGATACGAACGAAATTCATCGCGCGGATCGGAGACGCCTGATGGCGAACAAGGCAATGGACGTGCGCGCCAAGACGCCGGACGAACTCGCGACCCGATTGCTTGATCTGCGCAAGGAGCAGTTCAACCTGCGGTTCCAGCGCGCCACGGGTCAGCAGGAAGGCGTGGGGCGGGTGTGCCTGGTGCGCCGCGAGATCGCGCGGGTAAAGACCATCCTGGGTGAGAAGAACCGGGCGGAGAAGACGACCTCCGCCGTGAAGTCGTAAGGAGAACGGCGCGATATGCCAAAGCGCGTCTTGAACGGGCGGGTGACGAGCGACAAGATGGACAAGACCATCACTGTCCTGGTCGATCGTCGCGTGATGCATCCGCTCTACAAGAAGTTCATCCGCCGCTCGAAGAAGTATGCGGCGCATGACGAAGCCAATCTGTGCAGGATCGGCGACACGGTACGCATCGAGGAGTGCCGGCCGATCAGCAAGCGCAAGACCTGGCTGGTGATCGAGCGCAACGGCGAGGCGCTGCGCACCGCGCGGGCAGAAGGAGCAACGGCATGATCTCGGTGGAATCCAACCTGGAGGTCGCCGACAACTCCGGGGCGCGACGGGTGCAGTGCATCAAGGTGCTCGGCGGCTCGAAGCGCAAGACCGCCTCGGTGGGCGACATCATCGTGGTGTCGATCAAGGAGGCTATTCCGCGCGGCAAGGTGAAGAAGGGCGACGTGCACCAGGCGGTGATCGTGCGCACAGCGTTTCCCGTGCGTCGCGGCGACGGCAGCGCGATCCGCTTCGACCGCAACGCCGCGGTGCTGATCAATAAGCAGCTCGAGCCGATCGGAACGCGCATTTTCGGTCCGGTGGTGCGCGAACTGCGCGGGCGGAAGTTCACCAAGATCATGTCGCTCGCTCCGGAGGTGTTGTAATGGCCGCCCGCATCCGCAAGGGCGACACGGTCGTGGTGATCTCGGGTGCCCACAAGGGACGCCGCGGCGAGGTGTTGCGCATGCAGCCGAAGGTGGACCGCGCGCTGGTGCAGGGCGTCGCGATGGCAACGCGCCACGTGAAGCCGCGCGGCATGGCGGAGCCGGGCGGCATCCGTGAGCAGGAAGCGGCGATCCATGTATCCAACCTGATGCTGGTCGATCCAACAAGCGAGAAGCCGACCAAGGTCGGGTTCCGCATTCTGGACGATGGTCAGAAGGTGCGCGTCGCGAAGGCGACTGGCGAAGTCATCAAGAACTGAGGTCCAAGGGGCGAGTGGGGCAATGAGCGGAACGAAGGGCAAGAAGGGCGGTACACCCAAGGGTGGCGCGCCGAGGGGCGGGACTCCAAAGGGCGGTGGCGCTCCAAAGGGTGGCGGCCGGGGTGCCGGTCCGCCTCTGAAGGGCAACCGCGCCGAGGCAAAGGCCGAGCGGGCAAAGGCGGCCGAAGCGGCTGCGGGGTCCGAGGCGCCAGCCGCATCACCTGCCGAAATGCCTCGGCTGCTGAAGCGCTACCTCGATGACGTGCGCACCAAGATGCAGCAGGAGTTCGGTTACACGAACCCGATGCAGGTGCCGAAGCTGGAGAAGATCGTCATCAACATGGGGGTTGGTGACGCGACCACCGATCAGAAGAAGCTTGATGCGGCGGTGTCGGAACTTACCGCGATCGCCGGGCAACGACCGGTGAAGACGGTGGCGAAGAAGGCGATCGCCGGCTTCAAGATCCGCAAGGGGCTGCCGATCGGCTGCAAGGTGACGCTGCGCAAGGCACGGATGTACGAATTCATGGATCGGCTGTTCACCATCGCAATGCCGCGCATCCGCGACTTCCGCGGCATTACCGGCAAGGGCTTTGACGGGCGCGGTAATTTCGCGATGGGACTGAAGGAACAGATCGTCTTCCCGGAGATCAACTACGACCGGGTGGATGATGTGCGCGGGATGGACATTCAGTTCGTCACCACGGCCAAGACGGACGCGGAGGCGAAGGCGCTCCTGAAGCACTTCGACCTGCCGTTCGCCAACTGAGGATCATTGGAATACCACAGACCCCCGGATCAGGTCCGGCGGCTGCGGGTTCCGGAGGAACAAGACAGGATGGCGAAGACTTCTCAGGTCAACCGGAACGCCAGGCGCGAGTACATGGCGAAGCGCGACAAGGGCAAGCGTGGCGCGCTGAAGGCGGTGTTGATGGACCGCACGCTGCCGGTTGAGGACCGCTTCAACGCTTCGTTGAAGCTCGCGCAACTGCCGCGCAATGGAGCGGCGGTGCGGGTGCGTCTGCGTTGCGCGCTGACGGGCCGCTCGCGCGGCAATTACCGCAAGTTCAAGCTTTGCCGCATCAAGCTGCGCTCGCTGGCCAACGAAGGGCAGATCCCCGGCATGGTCAAGGCGAGCTGGTAAGAAAGGGAAGCGGGCAGATGTCGAACTCCGATCCCCTGGGCGATATGCTGACGCGCATCCGCAACGCGCAGCGTGCACGCCACTCGATGTGTCTCGCGCCGGCTTCGCGACTGCGAGCGAATGTGCTGGATGTGCTGCGGCGCGAGGGCTTCATCCGCGGCTTTGCGGCCGAGGAGCTGCGGCCCGGCGTGGCACAGCTTCGCATCGAGCTGAAGTATGCGGAGGGCGAGCCGGTGATCAAGGAGATCACACGCATCTCCAAGCCGGGCCGGCGGGTGTATTCGAAGATCAAGGAGCTGCAGCGGGTCTATGCCGGCCTTGGCATCTCCATTCTGTCGACGCCGCGCGGTGTAATGAGCGACGCAGAGGCGCGTGCTGCCAATGTTGGCGGCGAAGTCCTTTGCCGCGTGTTCTGACGGAGAATTTGGGATGTCGCGCGTTGGCAAGTATCCGGTCGAGATTCCACAGGGGGTGCAGGTGGCGATCGCCGGCCGTCTGCTGACCGCGAAGGGGCAACTCGGCGAACTGAAGCTCGAGCTCACCGAGCATGTCGAGACGGCGGTGGAAGACGGCAAGGTCATCGTGAAGCCGCACGGCGAGGAGCAGCAGGCGCGGGTCATGTGGGGCACCACACGCGCGCTGATCGCCAACATGGTGAAGGGCGTGTCCACCGGTTACGTGAAATCGATGGAAATCACCGGCACGGGATTCCGTGCGGCGGTGCAGGGCAAGAATTTGGAGCTGAGCCTGGGCTTCTCGCACCCGGTGGTTTATCCGGTGCCGGAGGGCATCAGGATTACCTGCGAACGGCCGACGGCGATCAAGGTCGAGGGTGTCGACAAACGGTTGGTGGGCCAGGTGGCGGCGGAGATCCGCGGCTTCCGACCGCCCGAGCCCTATAAGGGCAAGGGCGTTCGCTACACGACCGAGCAGGTGCGCCGCAAGGAAGGCAAGAAGAAGTGACAACTGATCAGTCATTCCCGCGCAAGCGGGAACCCAGGGCCTGGGCCCCCGCTCGCGCGGGGGTGACGGGAGAACGCGCATGAGTACGCTGCAGGACCTGCGGGAGCGACGGCGTGAACGCCTGCGCTTCCAGTTGCGGCACAAGTCGGCGGGCCGGCCGCGCCTTTCGGTGTTTCGCTCCGGCAAGCACATCTATGCGCAGGTGATCGACGATGGGCATGGCCGCACGCTGGCTGCCGCCTCGTCGCTCGACAAGACACTGCGCGAGGGGCTCCGCACCGGCGCCGACAAGGCAGCGGCCGCGGCGGTGGGCAAGCTGGTGGCCGAACGGGCGATCGCTGCGGGTGTGAAGGAAGTGGTGTTCGACCGCGGCGCATATCTTTACCACGGCCGCGTCAAGGCGCTGGCCGATGCCGCCCGTGAGGGCGGGCTGGCGTTTTGAGGAATGAACTGAATGGCACGTGACGCGCGAGAAGGCGGTCGGGGCGGTCGAGATCGTGACCGCGATCGCGACAGCGACGACGGCATCATCGACAAGCTGGTGACAATCAATCGCGTGGCGAAGGTGGTGAAGGGCGGACGCCGCTTTGCCTTCGCCGCGCTGGTGGTGGTCGGCGATCAGAAGGGCCGCGTCGGCTACGGCGCCGGCAAGGCGCGCGAGGTGCCGGAAGCCATCCGCAAGGCAACCGAACGCGCCAAGCGCGCCATGATCCGCGTCCCGATGAAAGAAGGCCGCACTCTGCATCACGACATCGAAGGTCGCTACGGCGCCGGCAAGGTGGTGATGCGATCTGCAGTCGCCGGCACCGGCATCATCGCCGGCGGCCCCTTGCGCGCCGTCTTCGAAACGCTCGGCATGGGCGACGTGGTGGCGAAATCCCTGGGCAGCCGCAATCCGCATAACATGGTGAAGGCGGCCTTCGCGGCGTTCCAGCGTTGCGCCTCGCCGCGTTCAGTGGCGACGCGGCGCGGCAAGAAGGTGTCCGAGCTGTTCGCGCGGCGTGAGACGGCACCGCCTGCTTCGCCCGCGCCGGAGGCGCCCGCAAATGCGTAAGGTGCGCGTGACACAGACTGCCTCGCCGGCCGGCCGCAAGCCCGGCCAGAAGGAAACCCTGATCGGGCTCGGGCTGAACAAGATGCGGCGCACACGCGAGCTGGAGGACACGCCCTCGGTGCGCGGGATGATCCACAAGGTGGCCCACCTGCTCAAGGTCGAGGAGCTGTCCTGAGATGAAGCTGAACGAACTGCGCGACAATCCTGGCGCGCGTCCCAAGTCCAAACGGCTCGGACGTGGGATCGGTTCGGGCAAGGGCAAGACGTCCGGCAAGGGCGTCAAGGGCCAGTTGGCTCGCACCGGCGTGTCGATGAACGGCTTCGAGGGCGGCCAGATGCCGATCTACCGGCGGCTGCCGAAGCGCGGCTTCTTCAATCTGTTTCGCAAAGAGTATTCGCCGGTGAACCTGCGGACGCTGGAGGCGGCGATTGCCGCGGGCAAGCTGGATGCCGGGCAGCCGATCGACGAGACCACCCTGCGCGATGCGGGTCTGGTGCGCGGCAAGCTGCACGGCGTGCGGCTGCTGGCCGACGGCGAGATCAGCCGGGCCATCACCATTACGGTCTCCGGCGCATCGGCTGCGGCGATCGAGGCGGTGCAGAAGGCAGGCGGATCGGTGACCACGACGGTGGCCAAGGCCGAACCGGCGGCGGAAGCGTAACAAGGTTCACCACAAAGGCACAAAGGCACGAGGGCGCCAAGATACCTCCGTGACCTTCGTGCCTTCATGTCTTTTGTGGTGAATTTTGCTTTGCTGCCGGCGCCGGCGGAAAATAGGGCGCGATCAACGAGGGACGAACCATGGCCTCCGCGGCCGAACAGCTTGCAGCAAACCTCAGCCTCGGCGTCCTTTCGAAAGCGACCGAGCTCAAAAGGCGCATCTGGTTCACTCTCGCCGCGCTGGTTGTCTATCGCATCGGCACCTACATCCCGGTCCCCGGCGTCGATGCCTCGGTGATGACCGAGATGCTGCAGCAGCACGGCGGCGGCATTCTCGGCATGTTCGACATGTTCACCGGCGGCGCGCTACGGCGCATGACGGTGTTCGCGCTCAACATCATGCCTTACATCAGTGCGAGCATCATCATCCAGCTGATGACCGCGGCCGTCCCCACGCTCGAGGCGCTAAAGAAGGAAGGCGAGACGGGCCGCAAGAAGCTCAACCAGTACACCCGTTATCTGACGGTCTTCATCGCCATGTTCCAGTCCTACGGCATCGCCGTGGGGCTCGAGAGCATGCGCGGGCAATTCGGCGCCGCGGTGATCGATCCCGGCTTCTTCTTCCGCTTCTCCTGCGTGATCACACTGGTCGGCGGCACGATGTTTCTGATGTGGATCGGTGAGCAGATCACTGCCCGCGGCGTCGGCAACGGCACATCGCTGATCATCATGTCAGGCATCGTCGCCAATCTGCCCACCGCCCTTGCCGCGCTGCTCGACCTCGGCCGCACCGGTGCGTTGTCGCCGTTCTTCATCGTCGGGTTCATGGTCCTCGCCGTTCTGGTGATCGCGTTCATCGTGTTCATCGAACGCGCACAGCGACGGATCGTGGTGCAATATCCCAAGCGCCAGGTCGGCACGCGCATGTTCGGCGGCGATTCCACGCATATGCCGCTGAAGATCAACACCTCGGGCGTGATCCCGCCGATCTTCGCCAGCTCCATCCTGTTGATCCCGGCGACCATTGCCGGCTTCTCGGCAGGCTCGGGATCGGGTTGGGTGCAATGGATCGGGACCGAACTGTCGCACGGCACGCCGCTCTACATGGCCGTGTACGCGGCGATGATCATCTTCTTCTCGTATTTCTACACTGCCGTGGTGTTCAACCCGGAGGAGACGGCGGATAACCTGAAGAAATACGGCGGGTTCATCCCGGGCATCCGACCAGGGAGCGCCACCGCGGAATACTTCGACTACGTGCTGACGCGGCTGACCACGGTGGGCGGGCTTTACCTCGTGGCGGTCTGTCTGCTGCCGGAGATCCTGATCAGCGACTACGGGCTGCCGTTTTACTTCGGCGGCACCTCGATCCTGATCGTCGTCTCGGTGACCATGGACACTGTCACCCAGATCCAGTCGCATCTCCTGGCGCACCAGTACGAGGGCCTGATCCGCAAGGCACGCGTCCGAGGCCGGCGGTGATGGCTGGAAGATATCCGGTACAAGCCCGGGCACATGGTCCGGCCTTGACCACGGGGTCAAGCCCGGTGGCAGGCATGAAGGACCGGGCGTTCGCCCGGGACCGCACATGAACCTGATCCTGCTGGGCCCCCCGGGGGCGGGGAAGGGCACCCAGGCCAAACGCCTGGAGGACCGCTACGGCATCGCCCAGATTTCCACCGGTGACATGCTGCGCGCCGAGGTGGCGGCCGGCACGCCGATCGGACGTGAGGCCAAGACGGTGATGGAATCGGGCGCACTCGTCTCCGACGACATCATCATTCGCATGCTCGACAACCGTGTGGACGAGCCCGACGCGGCGAAGGGTTTCATCCTCGACGGGTTCCCGCGCACCGTGCCGCAGGCAGAGGCGCTCGACCGACTCCTCGCCGAGAAGGGCAAGAAGCTCGATTCGGTGATCGAACTGCGGATGGACGATGCGGCGCTGATTGACCGCATTGCCGGTCGCTTCACCTGCGCGAACTGCGGCACCGGCTACCATGATACGTTCAAGCCGCCGCAGGTATCGGGCAAGTGCGATGTCTGCGGATCGGGGAAATTCGTCCGCCGCGCCGATGACAACCGCGAGACGGTGGAGGCGCGGCTGAAGGCCTACCATCGCCAGACCGAGCCGATCCTGCCCCACTACGCCGCGCAGGGTATACTGCGAACGGTCGATGGGATGGCAGACATCGACGATGTCGCAGGCCAGATCAAGCACGTGCTGGAAAATGGCGCCCCGGCGAGACAGGGGTGAGGCTTCTGACGGAGGCAGCCGCGTAGTTAGGGGCGGAGCGCCTTTTGCCCTCCCCCAGCCTCCGGGCATCTCCGTTAGAAATCTTACCGTCTTGTAGACTAACGCAAAATTGATCGGTTCGCGTTGACTCCCCCGCCGCGCGAACTATATTCCGCCGCTCCGGTGCAGCCCGCAAGGACTGCGCCCAAGCGGACATTCCCGCGTTTCGGATCAAACAGCCCCTATTGTCGGGGCGGCAGGAGCAAGCGGCGTGGCACGTATTGCCGGCGTGAACATCCCGACCAACAAGCGTGTGACCATCGGACTGCGCTACATCTACGGAATAGGACCCACCAAGGCCGCCGAAATCTGTGGCCGGCTCACGATCCCGGATGAACGCCGGGTCAACCAGCTGTCGGATGATGAGGTGCTGCGCATCCGTGAGCTGATCGACCGAGAATACCGCGTCGAGGGCGACCTCCGACGCGAGGTCGCGATGAACATAAAGCGGCTGATGGACCTCGGCTGCTATCGTGGCCTGCGGCACAGGCGTGGGTTGCCGGTGCGCGGCCAGCGGACCCACACCAATGCGCGGACGCGCAAGGGGAAGGCAGTGGCAATCGCGGGCAAGAAGAAGGTCACGAAGTAGGCCCGCTTCTGCCCTCGCTGCCCAGCCAGACGATGAATCCGGCGCCGCCCGATGGGGGCGGCGCAACGTGAAACAGGACCCAGAATAATGGCGAGACCCGCCGCGAGTGCACGCCCCCGCAGGAAGGAGCGCAAGAACATCACGTCCGGCGTCGCCCATGTCGCCGCGACATTCAACAACACGGTGATCACCATCACCGACGCGCAGGGCAACGCCATTGCGTGGTCGTCCTCCGGCAGCCAGGGGTTCAAGGGCAGCCGTAAATCGACGCCCTATGCCGCCCAGGTCGCCGCCGAGGATGCCGGCAAGAAGGCGCGCGAGCATGGCATGGAGAACCTGGAGATCGAGGTCAGCGGGCCGGGCTCGGGCCGCGAGAGTGCGCTGCGCGCGTTGCAGGCGGTGGGATTCTCGATTTCCGCCATCCGCGACATGACGCCAATCCCGCACAACGGCTGCCGGCCGCGCAAGCGCCGGCGCGTCTGAGGCGGAACCCGCAATGGCGGGAGGCAACGTACCGAATCCAATGGTTTGTTGAGGAACCTCGGCTCCGCCGCGTTCCGAAAGGTTGAACATATGAGGCAAAGTGCAGTCATCCAGCGAAACTGGCAGTCACTGATCAAGCCGGAGAAGCTGGAAGTCGAGCCAGGCGCCGACCCGTCACGGGTGGCGACCATCGTCGCCGAACCCTTGGAGCGCGGCTTCGGCATGACGCTGGGCAATGCGATCCGGCGCATCCTGCTGTCGTCGCTCCAGGGCGCCGCGGTGACCGCGGTGCAGATCGACGGGGTGCTGCACGAATTCAGCAGTATTCCGGGCGTACGCGAGGACGTCACCGACATCGTGCTGAACATCAAGCAGCTTGCGCTGCGCATGCACGGCGAGGGGCCGAAGCGCATGACGCTGACTGCCACCGGCCCTGGCGAGGTGCGTGCCGGCCAGATCCAGGCCGGTCACGACATCGACATCATGAACCCTGAACTGGTGATCTGCACGCTGGACGACGGCGTGAAGCTCGGCATGGAATTCACGGTGAATCTCGGCAAAGGCTATCAACCGTCGTCGGTGAACCGGCCGGAGGATGCGCCGATCGGGCTGATCCCGGTGGATTCGATCTACTCGCCGGTGCGGCGCGTGTCGTATCGCGTGGAGCCGACACGCGTGGGTCAGGTCACCGATTACGACAAGCTGCTGCTGACCGTCGAAACGAACGGTGCGGTCACGCCCGAGGATTCGGTCGCGCTGGCCGCGCGGATCCTGCAGGACCAGCTGCAGCTGTTCATCAACTTCGATGAACCGCAGCAGATTCGCGCCGAGGAGCCCGAAGACAACCTGCCGTTCAACCGCAACCTGCTTCGCAAGGTGGACGAACTGGAGCTGTCGGTACGGTCGGCGAATTGTTTGAAGAACGACAACATCGTCTATATCGGCGACCTGGTGCAGAAGTCCGAGCAGGAGATGCTGCGGACCCCGAATTTCGGGCGCAAGTCGCTGAACGAGATCAAGGAGGTGTTGACCGCCATGGGTCTTTCGCTCGGCATGAGCGTAGCGGGCTGGCCGCCGGAGAACATCGAAGATCTGGCCAAGCGGCTGGAAGAGCCGTTCTGAACGGTGTAGTGAGCGCGCTCTTCGCAGGTCTATAGGGCGCGCTTCTCGCAGGTGTATTGGGCGCGCTGCTCGCAGGTGTATCGGGCGCGCTGCCCGCGCGACAGGGATAGCAAGTCATGCGTCACGGGGTTGCCGGCCGAAAGCTCAACGTCACGTCCAGTCATCGCCAGGCCATGTTCCGGAACATGGCCGTCGCGCTGATCAAACACGAACAGATCACCACGACGCTACCCAAGGCCAAGGAGCTGCGCCCGGTCGCTGAGAAGTTGATTACGCTGGGCAAGCGCGGCGGCATGCACGCGCGTCGTCTCGCGTATGCGCAACTGCGGGACGATGTGATCGTATCCAAGCTGTTCGGCGCGCTGGCCGACCGATATCGGACGCGCCAGGGGGGCTATTGCCGGGTCCTCAAGGCCGGCGTCCGCTATGGTGATGCCGCGTCCATGGCGGTGATCGAGTTCGTCGATCGCGATGTGGGTGCGAAGGGCCTGGACAGCGGGCCGGTGCAGCAGCAGGAAGAGGCAGCCACGGGCGAGTAGGCTTCGGCACCGAAGACGGCCGAGCGCGCGTACCGTTCTTTTCGTGACCGCTATGCCGATCAAGATTCCCGACAAGCTGCCCGCATTCGAAGCCCTGGTGAACGAGGGTGTGCGGGTCATGACGGAAACGGCGGCGGTCCGTCAGGACATCCGCCCGCTGCAGGTCGGGCTGCTCAATCTCATGCCGAACAAGATCAGGACGGAACTGCAGATGGCGCGCCTGCTCGGCGCCTCGCCGCTGCAGGTGGAACTCTCGCTGGTGCGGATCGGAATCCATAACCCGAAAAATACCTCGGAAGATCACCTGTTCGCATTTTATCAAACGTGGGAGCAGGTGAAGGATAGGAAATTCGACGGGTTCATCATCACCGGCACGCCGGTGGAGACGATCCCTTATGATGACGTCACATACTGGCGCGAGATGCAGCAGATCTTCGATTGGACGCAAACCAACGTGCATTCGACGATGAACGTCTGCTGGGGCGCCATGGCTGCGCTCTACCATTTCCATGGAGTTGCAAAACACCAGCTTCCGGAAAAGGCGTTTGGGGTCTACCGACAGAGAATCCTGAGGCCGTCATCACCGTATCTCAATGGCTTCTCCGATGATTTCTCGATCCCGATATCGCGTTGGGCCGAAATCAGAGCCGCGGATCTGGCGTTTCGGCCGGAACTCACGCTGTTGGCATGCTCCGATGAGAAAGGTGTCTGCATTGTAGAAGATAGCAAAAGCCGACGCCTCTACGTGCTGGATCACCTTGAATACGATTCGGGGTCACTCGCGGATGAGTATTTCCGCGACATCAAGGCCAGTGTTCCGATCAAGTTGCCATTCAACTACTTTCCGAATGACGACACGTCACTGCCGCCGGAGAACCGCTGGCGGCCACATGCGCATTTGCTGCTCGCAAACTGGATCAACGAGATATACCAGACGACGCCATTCGACATCGACCTGATCGGCAATAGCTGACGGGTTCGAATCCGGGCGCCGCGTGACTATCTTTACCGGGTGTCCACCAATCCAACCCGCGCCGACGACCTGTTCGGCCCGCCTGCCGAACCCGCTGCGCCTGCCGGCTCGCGCCCGCTCGCCGACCGGCTGCGGCCGCGCACGCTCGACGAGGTGGTGGGACAGGATGATCTGCTCGGCACGAACGGCACGCTCACCCGCATGCTCGACCGGGGGTCGCTCGCCTCGCTGATCCTCTGGGGGCCGCCCGGGTGCGGCAAGACCACGATTGCGCGCCTGCTCGCCGCTCGATCAGGTCTGCACTTCGTCCAGCTCTCCGCGGTGTTCTCCGGCGTCGCCGACCTCAAGCGCGCCTTCGAGGCGGCGGCGCAACGCCGACGGACCGGTCAGGGAACGCTGCTGTTCGTGGACGAGATCCACCGCTTCAACCGCGCCCAGCAGGATGGATTTCTACCGGTGGTGGAGACCGGCACCATCACGTTGATCGGCGCCACCACCGAGAACCCGTCCTTCGCGCTTAACGGCGCGTTGCTGTCGCGCTGCCAGGTGCTGGTGCTGCGCCGGCTGGATGATGCGGCGCTGGAATCGCTGCTCGCGCGGGCCGAGGCAGAACTTGGTCGCCCCCTGCCGCTCGACGCCGAGGCGCGTGCGACGTTGCGCGCCATGGCCGATGGCGACGGACGCTACGTGCTCAACATGGCCGAGCAGATATCTGCGTTGCCGCCCAACACGCCGACGATGAACCCGACGGCACTCGCGGCGCTGCTCGCCCGTCGCGCCGCGCTCTACGACAAGGATCGCGAGGAGCACTACAACCTGATCTCCGCGTTGCACAAATCGCTGCGTGGTTCGGACCCGGACGCGGCGCTGTACTGGTTCGCCCGCATGCTGAACGGCGGCGAGGATCCGCGCTACATCGCCCGCCGCCTCGTGCGCTTTGCTGCCGAGGACATCGGCATGGCGGACCCCGGTGCGCTGACCCAGGCTCTGGCCGGATGGGAGACCTATGAACGTCTGGGCTCGCCCGAGGGCGAACTGGCGATCGCGCAGGTGGTGATCTATCTCGGCACCGCGCCGAAATCGAACGCGATCTATGCCGCATACGGCGCGGCGCGCGCTTCGGCCAAGGCAACGGGATCGCTGATGCCGCCAGCGCATATTCTCAACGCGCCGACAAAACTGATGAAAGAACTGGGGTACGGTTCAGGCTATGAGTACGACCATGAATCCGACGAAGCGTTCTCCGGGCAGAATTATTTCCCGGATGGCATGCCGCGCGCGCACTTCTACCGCCCGCGCGACCGCGGCTTCGAGCGCGAGATTGCCAAGCGACTGGAGTATTGGGCGAAGCTGCGCGCGGACCGGAAGGACGTTGCGGGCGGAACCTGAGAGCTTCGCGGCAGAAGGACCGCCGGACAGGCGGCCCTTTTGAGTTCCCTGCCTGCGACGGTTCAGGCAGCCGGCATGCGATGCAGCGCGCACAGTTTGTTGCCGTCGGGATCGCGCAGGTAAGCAAGATACATGGCACCGGCGCCGCCCTGGCGAACGCCGGGCGGGTCCTCGATGGCCGTCCCGCCGTTCGCGACTCCGGCCCTGTGCCAGGCGGCGGCTTGTTCCGGGCCTGCCATCGTGAAGCCGATCGTGCCGCCGTTGGCGTGCGTGGCAGCCTTGCCATCGATGGGTTTGCTCACCAGGAACACCGCGCCGTTATGCGCGTAGATGAGCCGGCCCTTGGCGTCCTCGACCCCGGGCTTACCGCCCATCGCGCCAAACAGGGCGTCGTAGAATTTCTTCGATCGGGCGATATCGTCGCTTCCGACCATGACATGGCTGAACATTCCGTTCTCTCCCCACCAAAGTCACACGAGACCACTGCCTCGGCGCCGCGACCAGAACACGGTTTGCCGGCCATGAAAAGAGGCACCCACGAGCGGTTACGCCCGGCACCGTCGCGAGCGTGCCGACCGCTACGTGGGTCGGATGAAACGGGCTGTCGCCCGTTGGCGCGTCAGCCCCAATGGCCCGGCACCCAGTAGCCACCTTCCCAGTGCGGCGGGATCCACGGGCGTTGCGGTGGGGCGTACGCCACCGGCGGCGGATAATAGACGGGCGGCGGGGCGTAGATCGGCGGTGCCACCACGATGGGTGGGGCGATGATGCCAATGCCGACAGCGCAGCATCCGCCGCGCCACCAGGCCTGTGCGTGGCCCGGCATCGCCATCACGCCCACTCCAATCAGGGCAGCGACCGCGGCAAATGAACCGAGACGTTTGACAGCCACAAATTCGGACATTGCGGACTCCTTTGGCTGGGACCGTTGCCGGTAACATGCGGGCTCAGTGTATCGCGCGCGTTGCGAAATTATGGCCAAGCGAACTCCTCCCAGGTTTGTGAACGAGGCTTGCAGTGAAGCCGGTGCGAACCGATCGCCCGATCGGCGGTGATTATGGCACGCCGCTGGTCATTGGCGCGGGACACGCAGGCGTCCTGCAACGCTCATAGACTGCAAGCGACCAGGATCCGACGGAAACCTGCTTCGTGACGACGAAGTCGGTGAGCATCTCGCGGGCCCACGGCGCCAGCGGATAGGTTCGTGGATCGGTAAAGACCGCAACCACGTCGGGCCGATGCGCCGGCACGCGATAAAACGCCTCCATCAGCGCATTCATCCGCGGCTGCAGCGATCCGTGGAACTGCCAGTAATCCCAGGCAGAAGGCGCCATGGGCGAAGCTTCCGTGAGCAGATAGATCCCCGCGGGCCGCCCCAGGACGACAATCGTCTTTCCTCGTCCTGCGCGTTCGCTCAGCGCCGCGGTAGCCGCCTCGATGAACGCGGCCTGCTGGGCATTGGTCAACAGTCCCGCGAACCTGCCGTCACTGACGCGTACCGCCCGTGCGGTCAGGGGATTGGCGTTCTCGCCGTAGATGCTGGCGAACGCACTGGTGCAGAACAGCGCGGCAGTCAGCACCAGCATGCCGCACTGTGCCACCACGACGCTGTACGGCGCGCCGCGCGGAACCAGCATCGCCGGCGCCAGCGCCGCCGCGGCCAGCCCACCGATAGGGAAGTTGTGGATGCCGTTGTCGGACGTGGCCGCGGTTATCAGACCTCCGACAAGAGCGGTCACATAGATGACACGGACTGCCGCATGACCTTCGGCGCCGCCACAAGAACGCAACGTAAAGAGCCCGACCAGCGCAAGCAGCACCACGAGATCATTCGGCGGGAACCACAGCGCTGGTCCCGTGGCGTATGATGCCAATACGATCGCCAATACGAGCAGGCTGGGCCAGATGCCACGACGCCGGTCGCGATCGGCCACCAGCAGCCATATGCCAAGTGCCGCCGCTGCCAGGCACAGCGTACCGAATGCCGGATGAATGACGAACAGGCGGAGCGACTCAGCAAGCTTGGGGTTCGTGCTCTCGGAGTTCTGCATGCCCGTGGTGGTGAACCGCAACATTTGCCAGAGGCGCGTCCAGCCGAACACCGCAAGCATCAGGCATGCGCCGCAGAACTGGAAGAAGGCGCAGATCATCGCGTAGCCGAGCAGACGCAGCCGCTCGCCACGATCGCGCGCGGCAAGCGATGCCAGCACCAGCAACGCAAGCAGCGCCGCCGCCATTGTCGGGTAGGCGATGACCGCGACCATCCAGGCAACGCCGGAAAGGGTCGCCGCCGCGGAGCCATTTGTGGCCGGTTGCATCCGCGACGCTGCGACCCCGAACAACGCCAGGGCGGCCACCATCCCGAACATCCCGATCGTATTGTAGGAGGGTGCGGGCAGGCTGAACGGTATGAAGCACAGGACCAGCAACGCCGAGGACCAGGCGACCGTGTCATCTCTCACGCGGCGGATGAACCGGTACTGACAGACACTTGCAGCGCATGCCAGGGCAAGGAAGATGAAGCGGAGGAACAACACCAGGCCGCGTTCGCTGCCGACGATCCACGTGTAGAGCCGCGCAGCGGGGAGCACGAGCAGCGCTGCGGACTGATGCACCTCCAGGTTCTCGCCGTGGCCCAGCCCATCCTTCAGCCACCCATCCAGGAAGCTGACATAGTACAACTCGTCGGACAGATCGACGCCGATGGTCATCCGGTAGGCGAGCAGCGCCAGGACCGCGACATACAAGGCAGGCAGTCCGAGCCTGCCGGTGATCAGCCCGCGAGGCTGCCACTCACTCCGACACACGCCGTGCATCGTTTGCCACGCCGATCACGCGTCTGGCGCTGCGGCGCTATTCCGCTGCCATGCGCGCGGGCTCGGCCAGTTCCTCGGCACGCTGCAGGTCAACCGACAGCAGCTTCGACACGCCGCGCTCCTGCATGGTCACGCCATACAGCCGGTCCATCCGCGCCATCGTCAACGGATGGTGGGTCACCACCAGGAACCGTGTCGCCGTCTCGCGCACCACATCATCCAGCAGATTGCAGAACCGCTCGACATTGGCGTCGTCCAGCGGCGCATCGACCTCATCCAGCACGCACACCGGCGCGGGATTGCAGCGGAACACTGCGAAGATCAGCGACAGCGCGGTCAATGCCTGCTCGCCGCCGGACAGCAGCGACAGGGTCGCCAGCTTCTTGCCCGGCGGCTGGGCGTAGATCTCCAACCCGGCCTCCAGCGGGTCGTCCGATCCGACCAGGGCGAGATGTGCGCGGCCGCCTCCGAACATGCGGGTGAACAGCGCCTGGAAGTTGCGATCGACCTGCTGGAACACCGCGTTCAGCCGCTCCCGCCCCTCGCGGTTGAGGTGGCCGATGGAGCCGCGCAACTTGGCGATCGCCGTGGTCAGTTCCTCGCGCTCGGCGGTGATGGTGGTCATCTGCTGTTCCACCGCCTCCGCCTCGACGTCGGCGCGCAGGTTCACCGGACCCATCTCCTCGCGCTCCTTGAGCAGACGCTCCAGGCGACGGCGCGATTTCTCCTCCGTTTCGATCGAAACCTCCGCCGGTGGGTTGGGGAGTGCCGGGCTCGGCCCCAGGCGGTCGATGATCCGTTCGGCCACCGCCTGCCACGCCTGCTCGGCCTGACCGGCAAGCCCTTCGGCCCGCACCGCATCTTCCCGCGAAGTTGCCAGCGCCGCCTCGGCGGCGCGAGCCGCCCGGTCGGCCTCGGCGGACCGGTTCACAGCCTCGCCCAGTGCGTCCGCCGCACCGCGATGCGCCGCCTCGGCCACTTCCAGGGCGTCGAACGCCGCGGCTCGGCGCACCGCAATCTGCGTCGGTACCTCCTGCAACGTCGCATGTTCGGCCGCGGCGGCGTCCCGCCGTGCCGCCAACTCACCGACCCGATGGGCGGCATCCTCGGCGCGCTGTGCCCAATCCGCGCGTTCCGCGGCGATGGCGACCCGGCGCGCGGTTCGGACAGCGTGATCACGCGTCAGCGCATCGCGTTCTCGACGTGTCGCAGTCTCCGACTCCCGGGCGGTGGAAAGGCTCGTGCGCGCAGTCTCGACCGCGCACCGCAGGGCGGCCAGGTCGGGCAAGGCGCTCTGCGCCTCGCGCGCTTGCGCGAGACTGGCCGCAGCCTCATCCCGTTCGGCGGCGTGTCGGTCGATCTGGCCGTCAATCGCCGCGAGCCGGGCGGCAACCGCGGCGGCCTGGGTGCGCAACCGCTCGTGTGCGGCGCGGGCCTCCTCGAGCCGTCGCTCGGCTTCGGCTCTGGCGGCACGCGCCTGCTGGCCGGCCGCCGCCGCCGCCCGATCGGCACGTTCAGCCGCGTCCAGAGCAGTCCGGGCGAACGCCGCTTCCCGCTCGGCTGCTTCGAGATCGCGATGCAGTAGCGCCAGCCGGTTGCGCTGTTGCAGCCGAACCGCCGCGGCCGTGGGGGTCCCGGCGCGGATCGTGTAGCCGTCCCACCGCCAGACAGCGCCTTCCCGGGATACCAGCAACTGGCCCGGCGCAAGCTCCGCCTGGCTTGTGTCGCCGTTTGCCTCATCGGGGACAAGGCCGATCTGCGACAGCGCGCGCGTGAGCGCCGCTGGTCCCTGCACGAAACCCGCCAGCGAACTGATGCTCGACGGAAGTGGCGGGCTCGGATCGAATGCGGGCAGTTCCCGCCAGTGCCGCGGCGCGCCGCGATCCGCGGCAGACGTCAATTCCTCGCCGAGTGCCGCGCCCAACGCGGCCTCGAGACCCGCCGGGACGCTGAGCGCATCGACCATCGGCGGCCATCGCTCGCCGTCCTTTACCGCCAGCACCTCGGCGAGTGCATGCGCCTCCGCGGCCAGCTTCGCCCGCACCGAGTCGGCGGCGGACTGTCCCTCGCGCGCAGTGGCGAGCGCCTGCATGGCGGCCGCGCGCGCTTGCTCCGCGGCATCCTGGGTGATCCGAGCCTCAGCCATATCCATTTCAGACCGCACCTGCTCGGCGTCTGCGGCTTCGACCGATGCCGGCTCGATTGCCTGGGTCCGGATGCGGTCACGCTCTTCCATGAGACTGGCGAATTGCTCGTCCACCCGTCGCCAGCGCAGCTCCGCCTGACCGAGCAACTGGGCCAGGGCCTGGGCACGGGCGCTCGCATCGGCTGCCGCCTCGGTGGCACGGTCCGCCTCCGCTTCCGCCTCGCGCACCGAGCAGGCCGCGTGCGTCGCAGCCTGTTCCACTGCGTCGGCACGCTCGGCGTAGCCTGCATCCGCTGTGGCGAGATGCGCATCCTCGGTCGCCAATCGCTGTTCAGCCGCCTCCGAGTCCCGGCTGACCTGCTCGGCATGCGTGAGGTCCTCGCGCCACTGGCCAAGTCGCCTTGCCGAGCCCGCCAACGCAGCGCGGGCGCGCTCTTCCTCGGCAGCGATCTGCTCCTGGGCAACGCGATGGCGTTCCAGGCTGGTGCGGGCGTCGGCTTCCGCCGAACGCAATGCCGGCAGCGCCGCCGCGGACTCGGTTGCCTGGGCGGTGGCCTGGGTCGCGACCTCCGTCGCCACGCCGACAGCACGCTGCGCCGCATGGAGCGCGGCCTGGGCAGCATTGCGCACCGCCTCCGCACGGGCGCGCTGGATCGCCAGCAGTTCGGCCTCGGCCTGCCGGATGGCACCGGAGATATTGCGGTAGCGGCTGGCCTGCCGCGCCTGCCGCTTCAGCGCCGCAAGCTGCGCTTCAAGCTGGCCCCGCAGGTCCTCCGCGCGCGCAAGATTGGTCTCGGCGGCGCGCAGCTTCAACTCTGCCTCGTGGCGTCGCGCGTGCAGACCGGTGATGCCTGCCGCCTCCTCGATTACCGCCCGGCGGTCCTCCGGCCGGGCGGTTACCAATGCCCCCACCCGACCCTGGCTCACCATGCCCGAGGTGTGGGCGCCGGAGGCCAGATCGGCGAACAGCGTCTGCACGTCGCGGGCGCGCACTTCCTTGCCGTTCACCCGGTATTCGCTGCCGGCGCCGCGCTCGATGCGGCGAATGATCTCCAGCTCGGACTGCTCATGGAACGGTGGAGGCACGGCGCCCGCCGTCTCGTCCAGTGTGATCGTTACCTCGGCCAGATTGCGCGATGCCCGGCCGGCGGTCCCCGCGAAGATCACGTCGTCCATCTCGCCGGCGCGAAGTGACCGCGTGCTCTGCTCACCCATCGCCCAACGCAGTGCCTCCACAACGTTGGACTTGCCGCAGCCGTTCGGACCGACGATGCCGGTCAGCCCGGGATGCACCTCCACGCTGGCCGGTTCCGCGAAGCTCTTGAACCCAACGATGCGAAGGCGGCGAAAATGCACGGGCAAAGTGGGCTCCTTGGCTAGTTGGCGAGACTCGCGCCGGCCGCGACCATAAGCTTCACGCAGCCAAGATTGCCGGTCAGGTTCCGGAGACGGCTTTCCGGAACGCATCGAAGCTCATCTCACCCGCGTACTTCTGACCATTGATGACGAAGCTTGGAGTCGCGTCTATCTTCCATTGATCCCGGTCAGCCTGCTGCTGCTGCAGGATCCAATCGCGCAGGTCAGTATCGGCGACCGCCTGATCGAATGTCGGTCGGCTCATCCCGGCGAGCGCCGCCATCTTCCAAAGTTCGTCCGTCGAGTTGACCCCCCGGGCGAACGCCCATCGGTCCTGGTTGGCGAACAGCGCGTTGACAAATGGGTAGTAGCGGTTCGGCGGAAGGTAGCGGGCGACCGTGGCCGCGGCCAGCGCGACCTGATCGAGCGGGAAGTCGCGATAGACGAAACGCACCTTGCCGGGTGTAATCAGCTCTTTCTCGATCTGCGGCATGGTCTCGCGGGCGAACGCCGCGCAATGCGTGCAGGTGAGTGAGAAGAATTCCATCACGGTCACCTTGGCATCGGCATCGCCCAGGGAACGCGGAGTTTTACGCTGATCTTCAGCCTTTGCATCCGTGGCTGGGGGGGCGGGGGTCTGGGTCGTTTGCTGGGCCAGGACCAGAGGCGAGGCAACCGCCCGGGCCTGACGCCAGCCGAAATAGCCGATGGTGGCGACGGCTGCGGCGCGTCCGGCGAGGTATAGTGTCGATCGGCGTGATATGGGCATTGCGACCTCTACATCTTGTGTCTTACTGCTTGTGTCGACGATCCGTCGAGGATCTTGCGCGGGCCAAAACCGCACCGCCTAATGCCGCGAGCGCGGCTCGCAATTCACCTTCAGGCAGGCCTGCGACTGCCGCCTCAGCTTCCGCCTGATCCACGGGATCAGGTCGTATTCGTTGTGACGGCGCAGGAGCGTCCAGGTCGGTCGTCTGGACGAAGCGAAGGCCCTTGACGACCTGACTGCCGAGATGGGTGTTGATCCGCGCGATCAGTTCGCCCCCGAGGTACTGAAGTTCCATCGCGACCGGGCCGGCGCAGGCGATCGTGAGGGTGCCGGCGATGAAGCGTCGGGGGGCGGCCACCCCGGCGATCGCCGGGCCGACGATGGCGGGCCAGTCGGCGAGGACCTGGGCGGTCGCGGGCGCCCGACGCCGGAAGGCCAGTCGGGTCACGCGGGGCACCAACGCGCCAAGCGGACGGGCGCCGTAGACGTAGCGTGCTTCTCTGGCCATACCGCTGTCTGTGTCGTCCGTCGTCACCGCACCTGCCTCTCTGCTCCTTGCGTGGTACGCGCGCCATCGTCGGTCGCTGCCCTGGCGTGCCCGCCCCGGCGAAGTGGCGGATCCGTACCGGGTCTGGGTCAGCGAAATCATGCTTCAGCAGACGACTGTAGCAGCGACTATACCGTACTATGAAGCCTTCTTAAGACGCTTTCTCAACGTCGAGGCGCTTGCCACTGCGCCGCTGGAAGCCGTAATGGCCTCGTGGGCTGGGCTAGGCTACTACGCCCGCGCGCGCAACCTGCACGCCTGCGCGAAGGCGGTGGTCGCGGCGGGAGGTTTTCCCCGTGATCTTGCCGGCCTGAGGGCTCTGCCGGGAATCGGCGAATACACCGCGGCGGCGGTTGGGGCCATCGCGTTCGGTCTGCCGACAGTGCCGGTCGATGGTAACGTTGAGCGCGTGGTGGCGCGGCTGTTCGCCGTGGCGGAGCCGCTTCCCGCAGCCAAGCCGGTGTTGCGTCGGTTTGCCGCCGAACTTGGCGCCGACCCGGATGCGACTGCGCATCCGTCGGATTTCGCCCAGGCACTGTTCGATCTGGGTGCAACGATCTGCACGCCTGCGGCGCCTGGCTGCGTCCTCTGTCCCTGGATGGCGCACTGCACCGGCCGCCGCGCCGGCATCGCGGGCGAGTTGCCGCGCAAGGCGGCGAAACCGGCACGACCGCTGCGGCATGGCGTGCATTTCTGGCTTGCGGACGCCGAGGGCAACGTGCTGCTGCGTCGTCGGCCGCCGACGGGCCTGCTCGGCGGCATGACCGAGTTGCCAGGAACCGAATGGCGTGCCTCGCCATGGGACGCGACGGAGGCACTTGCTCTGGCGCCCATGGACGTGACGTGGCAGCCAGCAGGACAGGTGAGGCACGGCTTCACGCATTTTGAACTGACCATAGATCTGTTCGCGGCACGAGTGGCGAAGATCGAGGCGGACGGATTTCATTGTCCAATCGACAGCCTGAAGCGCGAGGCGTTGCCGTCGGTGATGTGGAAGTGCATCCGCATGGCATGTGGAACCGATCCGGACCGGGCCGGCGTTTTGAGGCAGGGGTAAAGAGCACGCTAAAGTGCAATGGTCAGACCCCCATCAACCACCAGCACGTGTCCAGTGACATAGGACGCCGCATCCGAGGCCAGGAAAACAGCCGGACCCGCGATTTCGGATGGCTCGCACCAGCGTCCCATTGGTGCTCGGCCTGCGATCCATTCGTTGAAGCTCGGGTCGGCGTGCAGCGCCTGAGTGGCATCGGTGGGAACGAAGCCTGGCGCGATCGCATTCACCGTGATGCCTTGGGGCGCAAGCTCCACCGCCATGGCGCGGGTCATGCCGTGCAGTCCCGCCTTCGCGGTGACATAGCCGGGAATGGTCGGGCGCGCGAGCAGACCCATGATCGACGATATCATGATGATGCGGCCCCGCCCTGCCGGAACCATTAGTCGCGCCGCCTCGCGTGCCAGACGGAAATAGGCGGTGAGGTTGGAGTCCATCACCGCCTGCCAGTCCGAATCGGACGTCTCCAGCAACGGCTTGCGGGGAATGATCCCAGCGTTATTGACCAGGATATCGAGGCGGCCATGCTCAGCCTCGATTGCAGCGAAGGCGAGACGCACCGCCGCAGCGTCGGTCACATCGAATGCGAGAGTGCCGGTATTGCCTGCAAGCTCGGCTGCGCGCGCCTGCAATGCTTCGGCATTCCGGCCGTGCAGCAGAACGCGAGCCCCGGCGCCCGCCAGTCCCTGAGCAACCGCCCAGCCGATGCCACGTGAACTGCCCGTGACGAGGGCCACGCGACCGGAAAGATCGAAGTTCACCGGCATGGTGCTTTTCCCAAGAGATGGCTGGGTCAAGCCCATAGGCATCCGGGTAAGCGCAGGCCAGAGTTTAATGCTTCCCCCTAAAGATGAGGGGGGAGCATTTTCTCCAGTCGCGCCAGTATTCTGACGCGTATGGCGCCAGGTTTGGCCCTGAGTGCGTTGGTGAAGCCGTCCCGTGCCTTGCGTTCTAGTTGCGTCAGAACAGCCCCTCGATCTCGCCATCCTCGCGCAGATGGATCGCCTCGGCGGACGGGACACGCGGCAGGCCGGGCATCGTCATTATGTCACCGCAGATCGCGACCACGAAGCCGGCGCCGGCGGACAGACGGACCTCACGCACCGTCAGGATATGGCCTTCGGGCGCCCCCATCACCGTCGGATCGGACGTGAAACTGTATTGCGTCTTGGCGATGCAGACGGGCACGTGGCCGAATCCGGCCTTCTCGAACCCGTCGAGCCGTCGCGCCACGGCATCGGTCATCGAAATGTCAGCGGCGTGGTAGATCTGACGCGCAATGGTGCGGATCTTCTCCCCAAGTTTCATCCCGTCGGGATACAGGGGAGCCGGCCGTGCCTCACCCAGCGTGATCTTCTGCTGCACCGCGCGCGCCAACGCCTCGGCACCGGCGCTGCCATCGCCCCAGTGCGTGCAGCGGATCGCCTCGGTGCCCTGCTTCGCCATCGCCTCGCGTATCACCGCGAACTCAGCTTCCGTGTCCGAGGTGAAGTGGTTCACGCCGACCACCACAGGCAGCCCGAATTTGCCAAGATTCTCGACATGACGCGCCAGATTGGCGACCCCACGCTGCACCGCGGCGACATCCTCCGTGCCCAGAGCGTTGCGCGCCACACCGCCATGCATCTTGAGTGCGCGCACGGTCGCCACCACCACGGCACACGAGGGTTTCAATCCCGCCTGACGGCACTTGATGTCGATGAACTTCTCCGCCCCGAGGTCCGCGCCGAAGCCTGCCTCGGTCACCACCACATCGGCTAGCTTCAAGCCAAGCCGTGTCGCCATGACCGAATTGCAGCCATGCGCGATGTTGGCGAACGGCCCGCCATGCACGAACGCGGGCGAGCCCTCAAGCGTCTGCACAAGGTTCGGCGCCAACGCGTCCTTCAGCAGCACCGCCATCGCGCCATCCGCCTTCAGGTCCTTCGCGGTGACCGCAGACCCGTCGCGCTTCTGCGCCACGATCATGCGGCCGAGCCGGTCCTGCAGTTCGTCGAGATTGCGCGACAGGCAGAACACCGCCATGACCTCGGATGCGACGGTGATGTCGAACCCGTCCTCGCGCGGGAAACCGTTGGCCACACCGCCCAGGCTGCCCGCAATGGAGCGCAGCGCGCGGTCGTTCATATCCAGGCAACGCCGCCAGGAGACGCGCCGCGCATCGATGCCGAGCGCATTCCCCCAATAGATGTGGTTGTCGATCATCGCGGCTAGCAGGTTGTTAGCCGATGTGATCGCGTGGAAGTCGCCGGTGAAGTGGAGATTGATCTGGTCCATCGGCACGACCTGCGAATAGCCGCCGCCGGCTGCACCGCCCTTCATGCCGAAGCTCGGCCCCAGGCTTGGCTCGCGCAGACAGATCACCGCGCGCAGCCCGATGCGGTTGAGCGCATCGCCTAGACCCACGGTCGTGGTCGTCTTGCCCTCGCCCGCGGGGGTCGGGCTGATCCCGGTAACCAGCACCAGCGCGCCATCGGTACGGTCTTCCAGGGGCTTGATGAAGTCGAATCCCACCTTGGCCTTGTAGCGGCCGTAAGGCTCCAGCGCGTCTGCCGGAATGTCGAGCTTGTCGGCGATCTCCGCGATGGGGCGGAGCTTCGTGGAACGGGCGATTTCCAGGTCGCTTTGCATGTCTCTGTCCTTCGGCCTAGCTGAGCCTGCGCATCACGGTATGCGAACGGTTGGTCGTATGGGGGCGGACCTTCGGCGCCCAGTCCCCCTTCTCGGACGCTGCCAGCCACGCCGGGCTTTTCATCACGTCAGCCGAATCCAGCTCATAGATCGCGAGATAGCGTGGCATGCCGTCGCGGTTCGTCGTCTCCACCGCGTAACGTGCGCACGCCCGGACCCCGGGCACCTTCAGGATCTCCGGCACATGCTCGGTATCGTAGATGCGATTGAATGCCGCCTCATGCTCGGCGGGGATGTCCATTTGAACCAGGTAGATGTACGGCGCGGGCGTGCCTTCCGGCATCTGTCTTGTCTCCTCCGTTGCGTTATGCGGCCATCAGGCCGCCTTGCGTTGTGCGATGGCAAGCTCTCCCAATGCCTCGCCCATCGCAACCACGGCCCCGGCCATATCCGACGGCGTGATCGCGCCGATGCATCCCACACGAAAGCTTGGCTGGTCGGTGTTGTAGAAATTGCTGATCAGCACGCCGCGCGCCTTCAGCGCATCGACGAAGCGTTGCAGATTCCAGGCCGGATCGGCCGGCGCGTGGACATTGACGATGACCGGACCCTGAACGTCGGGGCCAAGACAGGGCGTCAGCCCGAGGCCGCGCACGCCGTCATATAGGGTTTGCATGTTGGCGGTATAGCGCGCCAGCCGAGCGGGCTGCCCACCCTCGGCGTCGAAAAAGTCCAGCGCGACGTTGAATGCGTTCAGTACCTGCGCCGGCGGCGTGAACCGGAAGCTGCCCCAGCCGCTGCGCAGTGCATGCTGGCAGATGCTGGACAGGTCGAGCGACCAGCTTCCGGCGTTGCCCGTGCAGGCCTCCACGCGGTCGATTCGGGCCACGGCGAACGCCATGCCCGGCACGCCTTCGAGGCACTTGTTCGACGTGAACACCGCCGCGTCGATCTCGGGCTGCGCCGAAAGGTCGAGCGGCAGCGCACCGAATGCCGACACCGCGTCGACGATCAGCCGCCGCCCCAGTCCGCGTGCCACTGAGCCGATCGCCGCCACGTCGTGCACGATGCCGCTGCCCGTTTCGCTGTGGACGATGCCGACATGGCTGATATCGGGTTCGGCAAGCAGTGCGGCGGCAACGTCGTCCGGATCCGTCGGCGCGACCGGCGACACCGGCAGTACGACCGGAAGGCGGCCGGCCTCGCGCGCCAGGCGGGTCATGCGATCGGCATAGGATCCGGTGCCGGGGATCAGCAGCTTGTGGCCCAGCGGCACGAACGTGCGGATCGCCGCCTCGGTGATGAAATGCCCGCAGCCTTGCAGCGGCAGCGTCACGTGCTCGCCGGCAACGCCGCAGGCGATCCGCAGTACCCGTTCGCGGACACCGGCGTAGAGCGGACGGAAGTCATTGTCCCAGGGGGCGAAGTCGTAGCGGAGCGCCTCGCGCACCTCGGGTCGGGTGGTGACGGGGCCGGGTGTCAGGAGCAGCATCGGGGAGGGCACCTAAGCGGACGTATGCACAGGCTTGCCACGGCGGGCGGCGGAAATCCACCCATCCGGTCGCGACGGCGAATCCGACGCGAGCAAGGACAGCAAGGGCAGTTCGGTGGACTCCGTGTGGACCCTTCCTCATTTTCTCAGCCATGGATCGTCTACCGGGCGGAGTGCTAATGTGGACTGATGACGCTGCCCTTCACCCTGCCCGATTGGCTGCCCTGGTGGGTGCCGATCGTGCTTCTAGTGCCGGCGCTGCTGTACGCACTGGCATTCCTGTTCATGCCGTTCAGCGTGATCGGCGTGAAAAGTCGCCTCGAGGTGATCGAGGCGCGGCTGGACGAAATCCAGGGCGAGATACGGCATCTGGCGCTGCGGCTTCCGGAGATGGGGCGGACGACCGACTATGACGAGATCTACGCGCCGGAACCCACGGATCAGCAACGCCGCCCGCCGCCGATGATCACCCGGCCGCCGATCCCGCCGGCCTCGCACGAACTGGACGACGAGCAGCCGCGCGAGGCCAATCTCCGTTCCGGTCGCCGCGAGCCGGATCGAGGGCCGAGGCCGGGCGGCGGCCGCGCCGAGCCCCGGCTGGATTGGCCCAAGTAGCGCTCGGTTGCGCCGTGCACACGGTTCGGGTTTGCTGACCTGTGACCACCAAAGACCGGAGCCACGCCATGCGCGTCAGCGTCGTCCAGATGAACCCGGGCAGCGACAAATCCGAGAACATCGCCCAGGCGCGGCGGCTGATCGAGGAGGCGGTGGAAGCCGACAGGCCCAACATCGTCAGCCTGCCGGAAGTCTGGGACAGCCTCGGCGGCGACCGCACCGTCCGCAACGCAAACGCCGAGGTGCTGCCGGCCAAGGGCTCCAACGAACCAGGCGGCCCGGCCTACGAGTTTCTGCGCGAAACGGCGCGCGCCGCCAAAGTGCATGTGCACGGCGGTTCGATCATCGAGAAGGGCTCGGAAAAACTGTTCAACACCACTGTGGTGTTCGACCCGGACGGCCAGGAGCTTGCCCGTTATCGCAAGATGCACCTGTTCGACATCGTCGCCCCCGACGGCACCGGCTATCGGGAAAGCAATACCTACGGCGCTGGCGACGAAGTGGTCACCTATGAGGCGGACGGGATGAAGGTCGGCTGTGCCATCTGCTACGACCTGCGCTTCCCCGATCTGTTCTGGAAGCTGCGCGAGCAGGGCGCCGAGGTGATCTTCCTGCCGTCCGCGTTCACGCTGGCAACAGGCAAGGATCACTGGGAGGTCATGATACGCTCGCGCGCAATCGAGACGCAGTGTTGGTTCGCGGCTCCCGCCACCTGGGGCAAGCATCTGGAAGGCAAGGGCGAACCGCGCTTCACCTATGGCCATACGATGGTCTGCGACCCGTGGGGTCACGTGGTGGCAAAGGTCTCGGACGGCACCGGCTGGGCGACCGCACGGATCGACCACAAGGTCACGGCGCGCGTGCGCCGCGATATGCCCGTGCTGGAACATCGGAAGCGCGTTTGAACGTCCCCGAAACCGGCATTCCGGCCATCCGGCAACAGAGCTTCGCGCCCGGCCGGATCGCGTTCGTTGCGTCTCCCACTGTCCTCGCGACGGAAGCCCGTGCACGCCTGCTGATGCGCTATGGCGACTGTTCGCTGGACCACGCGACTGTGGTGGTGGCGCTAGGTGGTGACGGCTTTATGCTGGAAACGCTGCACCGCGTGCTGGCGCGTGACCTTCCGGTTTATGGCATGAACTGTGGCTCGGTCGGCTTCCTGATGAATACGTTCAGCGAGGACGATCTGGCCGGCCGGCTGGCGCGCGCGCAGGAGACGATGCTTCATCCGCTGCGCATGCAGGCTGTTACGGCAACGGGTGCGGTGGAGAAGGCTCTGGCGTTCAACGAGGTGTCCTTGCTGCGCCAGCTTCGCCAGACCTCGAAGATTCGCGTCACGGTGGACGGGCGCGTGCGGCTTGCCGAACTTATGTGCGACGGCATCCTGATCAGCACGCCGGCCGGTTCGACCGCCTATAATCTGTCGGCGCACGGCCCGATCGTGCCGCTGTCGGCGAACCTTTTCCCGCTGACGCCCATTTCAGCGTTTCGTCCGCGGCGATGGCGTGGCGCCTTGCTGCCGAGTTCCGCCGAGGTTCTGTTCGAGGTTCTAGAGCCGGACAAGCGTCCCACCGCCGCGGTCGCCGACTTCACCGAGGTGCGCGACGTCATCTCCGTGGAAGTCTGCGAGGACCGCTCGGTCAGCATCACCGTGCTGTTCGACCCGGATCGCGGACTGTCCGAGCGGATCATCGCGGAGCAGTTCACGGTGTAGGCTTCCTGGCGCGGTGCGATAGGTCAGATCTGCTGTCTAATTGATTCAGATCAAAGCAACTGCTCTGCGTATGTTGCAGGTTTCCCGCTCCATTCGGCGAGGCCAAAGGATTTCCGGAATGAGTGCTGTCTATCCATCCGCGAGCTTTGGGTCCGGCCACAGGGAGTTCCTGTCCGAGCGTGGACAGGTGGGGCTGCTGCTAGCGGTGGTATTATTCGCGGTGTCGATTGCGCTGGCGCTCGGCTTCAGCGACGCTCGCGTTCATCGGTCTCCCGTCACGATTGAACGTTGGCACGAAGTACTGGTCGGCTGCACCGGCGACGCGATTCCGGCCGACTGCGCCCGGGGCTCTCACGCCACGATCATGTCGCCCAGCAGACCGACCACCAGCGCGTAGTAGTCCGACGGGTTGTAGCGCCGGATGGCGGCGAAGTTGGCATAGACCAGGAATGCCTCGCCGCCCGCGCCGTCCGGCAGAATGACCGCCGCCGGCGCATCGGCCCGCGCCAGCGGACGACCATCCGCCGAGCGCACGCCCAGGCGGGTCCATTCGCCGACGGACCGCCGGTCATCGCGTCCAGTTGAGGACGTGTTGAAGTTGCTCGGCAACGCTACCGGCTGGCCCCAAGGTTCGCCGCTGCGCCAGCCGGAGCGCGCGAGGTAGTTCGCGATCGACCCGAGTACGTCGGGCTTGCTGCTCCAGATGTCGCGACGGCCGTGACCCTCGAAATCAACCGCATACCGCAGGTAGGACGACGGCATGAACTGCGGTTGTCCCATCGCCCCGGCATACGACCCGGTCATGCGCGCCGGGGTCACGTCGCCGTTGTCTAGAATGTGCAGCGCGGCGATCAGCTCGCCACGGAAGAAGCCGGCCCGCCGCCCTTCCCAGGCCAACGTCGCCAGCGCCTCGACCACGTGGAAATCGCCCATCCCCGTGCCGAAACTGGATTCAAGGCCCCAAATGCCCACAATGACGCCGGGCTCGACCCCGAACCGGTCCTGCACGCGGCCAAACAGCAAGCGGTTCTGCTGCCAGGCGGCGCGACCGTTGGCAATGCGCTGGTCGGTGATCAGCAGGGTGCGGTATTGCGCCCAGGTCATGGTGAATTCGGGCTGGTGGCGGTCCCGTTCCAGCACCTTCGGATTGGGCTGAACGCCGGCAAAGGCGCGATCCAAGGTTGCGGCTGCGATCCCCGACCGCCTGGCTTCGGCGCGCAATCCGACGAGGAAGCCCTGGAAGCTGTCCGTCGCGGCGCGCGCGGACATGGCGAAGGTCGCGGGTAGCGAGGCTGCCAATAGCGAACGTCGGTTCAGCATGCGACGCTGTCTGCCACGCGCGCGCGCGTCGGGGCAACATACGCGTTGGGACACCATATCAACGAAAGGATAGGATCGATGCCGATCACGACCCGCCTGACCGAGCGACTGGGCGTGCGCCATCCGATCATGCTGGCGCCGATGGACGTTGTGGCGGACGGACGCCTGGCGGCTTCGGTCAGCCTGGCGGGCGGCTTCGGAATCATTGGCGGTGGCTATGGCGACGAGGCGTGGCTGGTGCGGGAGATGGACGCCGCGGGCGACGCGCGAGTTGGCGTCGGCTTCATCACCTGGAGCATGGCGCGCCGCCCACGGCTGCTCGATATGGTGCTGGAGCGCCGGTTTCCCGCGATCATGCTATCGTTCGGCGATATCCAGCCGCACGCCGACCGGATCAAGGCCGCTGGGGCGTTGCTGCTGTGTCAGGTCCAGACGCTCGACCAGGCGAAGCAGGCCATGGTGCACGGGGCGGACGTACTGATCGCGCAAGGCGCCGAGGCGGGAGGTCACGGCATTTCACGTGGCACGTTCCCGCTGGTTCCAGCAGTTGTTGATCTCGCCGGCGATGTTCCGGTTGCCGCGGCGGGCGGAATTGCGGATGGCCGCGGGCTCGCCGCGGCCCTGATGTTGGGGGCCGACGGCGTGCTGATGGGCACACGGTTCTATGCCTCGCAGGAGGCGGCGGCGCTGGCGGGTGCGAAAGACCGCATCGTCGGGGCGACCGGCGATAAGACTGTCCGCAGTGTCCTGTTCGACATTGTGCGCCGCAATGTCTGGCCCGCCCCGTATTCCGGCCGCGTGGTGCAGAACAGCTTTTCCGAGCGCTGGCGCGGTCGCGAGGTTGAACTTCTGCAGCAGCAGGCCGAGGAGGCGGTACGCTACGACGCGGCGCGTGCGGCCGGCGACTTCGACACCGCGGCGTTGATCGTCGGCGAGGCGGTGGACCTGATCGGCGATATCCCGCCGGCGGCCGAGATCGTGGAACGTGTCGCCAGGGAGGCCGAAGCGCTGCTGCTGGGAGCGTCCAATCGGTATCGAGTCACGCGACGTCCGTCCGGATGAGTTGCAGGCCGAGCGTCAATGTGCCGCCGCCGGTCCAGTGTCTTGCGCCACGGATCGCCGACCGCGAATGATCACCCAGGCGGCGCGACCGATAGGCGGCCGACCACCTTGTGCTTCTCGATCAACCTTGCGACCAGTCCGGAAGATTTCGCCTCCTCCACGAAGTCGTGCAGGAAAGCGGCGCTGGCGGGCTTGGTCCGTGCGGTGCCGACCGCCTGCTGCACGGCCGAGAACTGACCGTCGAGAATTCGCGCGCCGGGCAGCTTCTCGATGTCGTTCAGCAGACCGGGGCGCAACCCGGCCAGGGCATCGAGCTTGTCGCGAACGAATATCTCGGTGGCGGTGATGGTCGCGTCCGAACGCACCAGCTTCGCATGCTTGATGTTGCGTTCGAGCCAGAGGTCGTAGGCGCTCCTGGCCGACACCGCGATACGCACACCGGGGCGATCCACGTCCGCGATCGTCTTCAGCGGCGAGCCGGCGGGCACCAGATAGGTGGCCTCGATCTCCACATAGGCGGCGGTGAAGGCGATCTTCTCGGCTCGCGCCGGTTCGGCGCCGATCAATCCGATGTCCCAGGCATCGCTGCCCGCCGCATCGGCCAGTTCGCCCGGCTTGGCATACGGCACATATTTGACCGGCACGCCCAGACGGTCGGCGATTGCGCGCGCCATGTCCGGGGCGACACCCTCGGGATCACCCGATGGGGTCTTGCCGGTAACCAGCAGGAAGTTGCTCATGTTGATCCCGGCGCGTAGGACGCCGTGGGGTGCAAGCTCTGCGATGACCGATTGGGACATGAGGCTGGGTCCAGAAGCAGTGGAGGAGGCATTGTATTTGCAGGCTTCGGTCCGCGGCAACCATGCGGCAACGGCGGCGCCGGTGCGTGTGGCGCTCCATTGCAAATCTCCACGGCCCTGCGCCGATCTCTGCGTGAATGCTGCAACGAGTTTCCGTCCGCACCGGTGCCCCGTCGTCCGATCCGTGGAATTAGAGTACGTTCCCGGACGCGGTCATCCCGACCGAAGACACTCGCCCCGTATCATGCCGGAGGACACGACATGAGCCGTTTGTTCGGACCGCTGCGCCAGATGGGTTACGTCGTGCTGGACGTCGAAGCAGCGATGAAGCACTGGGTCGAGGTCTGCGGCGTCGGCCCGTGGTTCTATGCCGAACGCCTGCCGCTGACCGCATTCACCTATGCGGGGAAACGCTACGACGACATCCATGTCTCGATCGGTCTGGCCAATTCCGGCGACATGCAGATCGAACTGATCCAGCAGCGCTCCGACCATCCCAGCATGTATCGCGACTTCCTCGCGGCCAACCCGCACGGAGGCCTGCAGCACTGGTCGAGTTGGCCCGAGAACTACGACGAACTCTACGACCGAGCGCTCGCCAACGGTCATGTGGTCGGCCAGGAAGGCGCCGCGCCGCGCGGGCGCTTCGTCTATTTCCGCAATGAAGGCCACCCGGGCACCATCATCGAGATGTCGCACGCCACGCCGACCCGCAAGCGGATCTTCGATGCGGTGCGCGTAGCCGCGATCGGGTGGGACGGCAAAGACCCGGTGCGAACGGGTTGGCCGACATGAGCGACGCGGTGAGCGAAGTGCTGGATGCAATCAGGTTCGATGCGGCCGGCCTGGTCCCCGCCATCGCCCAACAGCACGACACCGGCGAAGTGCTGATGCACGCCTGGATGAACCGCGACGCGGTGGCGGAGACGCTGACCACCAATCGTGTCTGCTATTTCAGCCGCAGCCGAGGTGCTCTTTGGCGCAAGGGCGAGACCTCCGGCCAGGCGCAGCATCTAAAGGAACTGCGCGTCGATTGCGATGGCGACACGCTGCTGCTGCTGGTCGATCAGGTGGGCGTCGCCTGCCACACCGGCCGGCGCAACTGCTTCTTCCGGGCGGCTCGTGATGGCCGGCTGGTGGAGATCGCGGCGCCACTGGTTTCACCCGAAACCTTGTATGGCGGGCACAAGCATGACTGACCGCACGGCGCCGCGACATCGTTGAGCGCCAGGCACCGTCTCGATCGATGCTGCGACCTGTTCTGCATGTGGTGGTGACGGCTTTGCTGCTGACGATCTGCGTTGTACGGGCGGAGGAACCCGCCCGACCTGTGCCCATGGACGGGACGTGTCCGGTCGCTGCGGATGAACATTGGTCGCCTCAGGAAGCATTCGTGTGGAGCCGCGTCTGCATCGGCCAGACCGCCGACTTCAACGCGGCGCCGGAGTACGGCGGCGACCTGGATCCCAAGCGCCCGGAAGGACTGCCGGACAATCGTGTTCTGACATCGGCGTTCATCGAGACAATCCTGCTTGCTGACAAATACCGACATACGCTCACGCGCAACGGCGTCCACATAGTCGGTGCTCGTTTCAAAGATTCGGTCGATTTGAGTGGCGCGCAGATCGACCACGAACTTTGGCTCGATCGGAGTTTGCTGGAGCAGGGCGTCGATTTTCGCGAAGTTAGGTCAACGCATCGGATCCTGATCGATCGCACGCGCGCCGCGGGGTCCGTCCTTATGCAGGACATCCGGATCGATAAGGATCTTACGATCCATCGATCCGAACTGGCCGCGGTGAACCTCGGCTCCAGTCGCATCGGCGGCGACCTTAATCTGGATGAATCCAGGATCACCGGCAATCTCGATCTTGGCTGGCTCCAGGTCGCGGGCAGTCTGGATATGACGAATGATGAATTCGGCGATGCGATGTTGGGCGGAGCGCAGGTCGGCGAGGTGCTCGTCCTCGAGGGCGTCAAGTCGTCCGGGCAGTTGAACATGTTCGGCGCTGAAATCAACGGCCATCTCATCATGGACCAGGGCCGGTTCACGGATGTGATTGTGGCCGGCGCGCACGTCCACGGGCAATTCGGGCTGCCGCAGACGAAGGTTGCCGGGACATTCAACATGGCTGCCATTCGCGTCGATGGAAACCTGGTGATGAACGGTCAATCCGAATTCGGGCGGGTGCTGCTGGTCAACGCGCATCTGCTCGCCAATCTGGCCTTCGACACCGCGACCATTCATGATTTGCTCGATATGACGAACCTGCGGCTGGATGGGGTTCTGGACATGGGCAGCGGCGCCGACTTTGCCGAGGTCCGGCTCATCGGCGCGCACGTCGGAGGTCTAGTGGCGCTGACCGGGTCGAAGGTGCACGGCCCCCTCATCATGGGTCTGACGCGGATTGATGGAACTCTTTTGATGAACGACAAGGCGGAGTTTGCCGACGTCAATCTCTCCAACGCACATGTGCTCGGCAATCTTCGCATCGATGACGCCAAGATCAGTGGTCTGCTCGATATGCGAAGCCTCGATCTCGATGGTGGTCTGGACATGAGCAGCAAATCCGAGTTTGCGGAGGTTCGCCTTTCCAACGCCCACGTCGGTGGCTTCCTCGATCTAAGCGAAGCCAAGGTGCGTGGCGTGCTCAACATGTTCGGACTGCAACTGGCCAGCGCCATTTACCTGAGCAAGGCCGAGTTCGCCGAGATCGGCCTCGTGGACGCCCGGATTGGTGGGTTGCTGAACCTGCGCGGATCGAAGGTTGCCGGAGCGTTGGATATGGAGTTGATCGAGGTGCATGGCGATGTCTTCCTCAGCGGGGGCGCCGAGTTCTCCGGACCCGTCAACCTGATCTTCAGCAACATCGGCGAACTGGAATTGGCTAACGGCACATTCCACAGCGATGTGGACATCACCGGCGCGCAGATTCGCAGCGACCTGGCGCTTGGGCTGCCACCAACACGCTGGATCGGCGATCCGACGCTGATCCTGCATAACGCCAGGGCCGATGCAATTCAGGATGCGCGCGATGCGTGGCCCGGGAAGCTTGACCTGACAGGCTTCACGTATCGGAGCCTTGGCGGCGTTCACGCCGACGAGCGCGACCGCATGGCCGATCGACCCGTCAAATGGTTCAAGACCTGGCTCGCCAAAGGGCAGTATTCGCCGCAGCCCTACGTTCAGCTCGCGACGGTGCTGCGCGATGCGGGAAGACCGGACGCCGCCGACGAAGTCCTTTACATCGGGAAGCAGCGCGAGCGTCAGGAGGTGCGCGGACCGCAGCGCGTGTGGCTGACCGCGCTCGATTGGTCCGTCGGTTATGGTTACCATGTCGAGCGCGCCCTTTTCTGGGTCGCTGGGTTCATACTCGCCGGCGTCGTCGTGCTGCGTGCGTCGGGCGAGGGGCGTCGTCACGGCATGCCGTTCGGACTGGCCTACAGCTTCGACCTGCTTTTGCCGATCATCCGCCTGCGCGAGATGCACTACACCATCGAGCTGGCGGGATGGGCGCGCTATTATTTCTACGTCCACAAGATCATGGGATATGTGCTCGCATCGTTCCTGGTGGTCGGCGTGACCGGATTGGTGAAGTAGGGTTTCAGTTGCGCGATTGCCGCTGAAGGATGCGAACCGGTCGTGACGACGCAACATCTGCCAGCGGGCTAGCGCCGTGTCGCTGATCTATCTGATCGCCGGCGAGGCAAGCGGCGACGTGCTGGGTGCCCGTCTGATCGCGGCACTGCGTGCGCGGCGGCCGGACCTCGCGTTTGCCGGCATCGGCGGCAAGGCGATGGCGGCGCAGGGGATCGCGAGCCTGTTCCCGCTGCGGGATCTCGCTCTGATGGGGCTGCTGGAGGTGCTGCCGCGCCTCGCTCACCTACGACGCAGGCTGCGCCAGACGGTTGACGACATCGCGGCACGCCTGCCCGATGTGGTGATAACAATCGACAGCCCGGGCTTTACCCTGCGCGTGCTGAAGGCGATCGGCCCGCTCGGCGTGAAGCGCGTCCACTACGTTGCGCCGCAGGTCTGGGCCTGGCGCGAAAGCCGGGTGCGGCACTATCCGGGCCTCTGGGACGAGTTGCTCTGCCTACTGCCGTTCGAACCGGCGTTCTTTGCCCGTCATGGCTTGCCGGCGACCTTCGTCGGCCATCCGGTGCTGGAGAGCGGCGCGGAGCGCGGCGACGGGGTACGGTTTCGCGCGACCCACCGCATCGACGCGGCCGCGCGGATCGTGACCATCATGCCCGGCAGCCGCCGCACCGAGGTGGCGCGGCTGCTGCCGATCCTTGGCGCCACGTTGCGCCGGTTGCCGAATGTGGCGCCGGTCGTGCCGGTGGCCGCTCCGGTGGCGGACGCTGTTCGTCAGGCGACGCAAGGCTGGACGCCGCGACCGGTATTGGTGGTCGAGGACCAGGACAAGTACGACGCCTTTGCCGCATCCGCCGCGGCGCTGACCAAGTCCGGTACTTCGACGCTTGAACTGGCGATGGCTGGTGTGCCGATGGTGGTAACATACCGGCTCAATCCGCTCAGCGCCGTAATCGCGCGGCGTCTTGTCACCGCGAAGTACGCCTCGGTGATCAACCTGCTCGCGGGACGCGAGGTGGTGCCGGAACTGATCCAGCAGACATGCACGCCGGACCGTCTTGCGGCGGAAATGCGCATCTTGCTGAATGATCCTGCGGTCGTGGCAACGCAGCTTACCGCCTGCCGCGACGCGCTTGCGTTGCTTCGGCCGCCCGCGGGATCGCCGTCAGAGGCCGCCGCCGCCGCCGTTCTGGGTCTGCTCGATCAAGCCTGACACCTCCATCCGCTCGCGTGAGGCGGCCATGCTGTCGGTCACCGCCAACGCCGCCGCCAGCGCCCGCCGGCCCGCCGCTGCGTCCACCAGCACCGGCTCGCCATCGAGCACGGCGGCCGCGAAGGCGGCATGCTCCGCGGCCAGCGCATCGTGCTCCTGCCAGGAGACCTCCTCCATGCCGAAGCCGGCCACGCCCGGTACCGGCTTCCCGCGGTCGCGGGCGATCACGGCGAGGCTGCGGTTGGCAAAGTCGGCCGCCATGTAGCCGTCCTGGGCGAATACGCGCATCCGCCGCTCGGTGCGGGCGGCGACCCGGGAGGCGGTGATCGTCGCCACCGCGCCGGTTCGGAAACGAATGCGCGCATTGGCGATGTCCACATGTTGGCTCGCAATGGCCGCACCGACCGCATCCACGCTCTCGATCGGGCTGGCCACCAGCGCCAGGATCATGTCGAGGTCGTGGATCATCAGATCGAGGATCACCGACACGTCGGTCCCGCGCAGCTTGAACGGTGCGATCCGCGTGGCCTCGACGTAAAGCGGTGCCCCCAGCCTTCCGTCCAGCGCACTGAACGCGGCGGAAAAGCGCTCCTGGTGGCCAACCTGGAGGACGAGCCGCCGTTCGGCGGCGAGCGCGGCGAGTTCATCCGCCTCGGCCAGGGTGGCGGCGATCGGCTTTTCGACCAGCACGTGCTTGCCGGCGCGCAGCGCCTGGGCTGCGAGCGCGTGGTGTGCCGCGGCCGGCGCGGCGACGATCAACGCATCACAACCGGCGAGCAGAGCGGCAAGGTCCATGTGGGGAGCGCCGGCCTCCCAGCCGATCGTCCTGGCGCGCTCGGTGTCGATATCGTACACGCCGACCAGCCTGGCCCGGTCCGATGCAGCGACCTTCAGCGCATGATAGCGGCCGAAATGGCCGGCGCCGGCTATGCCGATGCGGATGGGTGCCACAGTATCCAGGACCTGCCTCCTCAAACGTTGCGACGCTATGCCGCCAACGCGCGCATGACCGCATAGAGATCGGACTTCGCCTCGAAGCCGATCCCAGGCAGTTCCGGGAGCGTCACCACGCCGTTCTCGACGCGCGTGCCATCGGGGAAGCCACCATACGGCTGGAATACGTCCGGATAGCTCTCGTTGCCGCCAAGTCCAAGACCTGCCGCGATGGCGAGCGACATCTGATGCCCGCCATGCGGAATGCAGCGTCGCCACGACCAGCCGGCATCTTTCAGCATTGAAAGAGTACGTTGGTACTCGCACAGGCCATAGGAGAGGGCGCAGTCGAATTGCAGCCAGTCGCGATCTGGCCGCAGGCCTCCATGGCGGATCAGATTGCGCGCGTCCTGGTGGCTGAACAGGTTCTCCCCCGTTGCCATGGGCCCCGGGTAGAATTCCGCAAGTGCCGCCTGAAGCTGGTAGTCCAGCGGATCGCCCGCCTCTTCGTACCAGAACAGGTCGTAGCGACGCAGCATTCGCGCGTAGTCGATGGCGGCGGCGAGATCGAACCGCCCGTTGGCATCCACTGCCAGTCGTGCGTCGCTGCCGATCTCCCGCAGCACCGCCTCGATTCGGCGGCGATCATCGTCGATTGCATCGCCGCCGATCTTCATCTTGACCACGGTGTAGCCGCGGTCGAGGTAGCTTCGCATCTCGGCGCAGAGTGCCGTGGTGTCCTTGCCAGGGTAATAGTAGCCGCCCGCCGCATAGACGAACACGCGCGGATCGGCCTCGATGCCGTGCCGCTCGGCGAGCAGACGGAACAAGGGCCGCCCGGCGATCTTCGCCGCGGCATCCCAAACCGCCATGTCGATCGTGCCGACCGCGACCGAACGATCGCCATGGCCGCCCGGCTTCTCGTTCGTCATCATGCAGGCCCAGATGCGGTCCGGATCGAGGTTCTCCGCCGTGGCGTCCAGCAGGGATCGCGGATCGGCCTCCAGGATGCGGGGCGCGAAGCGCTCGCGGATCAGGCCACCCTGACCGTAGCGGCCGTTGGAATTGAACCCGTAGCCGATCACCGGTCGTCCGTCACGCTCGACATTGGTCACCACGGCGACGAGGCTCGTCGTCATTCTGGAGAAGTCGATGTAGGCATTGCGGATCGGCGAGCTGATCGGTTGCGTGATCTCGCGCACATCGGTGATGCGTATTGGCATGCAGGCGTTTCAGCGCATCCGCGCCGCATTTGCAACTTGCGACCGGGAGGCCCGCGACTGAACACGCGGGCAGCCGTGTGGGGCGAACCTGCGCTGTCACTTGTGCACCTTGGACCGATCGCAGTGGCGCGATGCTCTGAGCTAAACCCATGGAGAGACCGAACTGAATCCCAGACTTGTCGTCCGGTCCGCTGCCAACGTGCGGTCTATCGCACGCAGGACGTTGCGCCGCGTGATGTCGTACTCCGCAGCCAGCTTGTTGCGTGGTCGCGGCAGTCCGATCGTCATCGTCTCGTGCACCCGGCCGGGACGCGGCCGCATCAACACGATTCGGTCCGCAAGAAACACCGCCTCGTCCACGTCGTGCGTGACAATCAGGATCGTCGGCCGCAGCTCCTGCCACAAGTCCAATAGCAGTTCGTGCAGGCTGCCGCGCGTGAAGCCATCCAACGCGGAGAACGGCTCATCCAGCAGCAGGATCTCGGGACGCCCGATCAGCGCACGCGCGATCGCGACGCGCTGCTGCTGGCCGCCGGACAGATCCTTCGGCCAGCGCCCGCCGTAGCCGGCCAAGCCGATGCGGTCGAGCAGGTCGGCGACCCGCCGCTGCCGCTCGGGCCCGGCCATGCGCCGACCGCCGAAGGCAATGTTGCGGGCGACCGTCAGCCAGGGCAGCAGGCGCGGCTCCTGGAACACCGCGCTGATCGCCGGATGGGTGCCCTCTATCGGTGCACCGTCGATGGCGATGGTGCCGGCGCTCGGCCGGTCCAACCCGGCCGTCAGGCGCAGCAGCGTGGTCTTGCCGCAACCGGAGCCGCCGAGGATGGCGACGATGTCGCCGCTGTGGGCCACGATGTGCATGTCGCGCAGCGCCTCGGTACCGTCGGCGTAGGTCTTGCTCAGGTGCTCGATTGCCAGCGTGGTCACAGCCGTCCCCGCACCGTGTCCTGCCAGCGCAGCAGCGGCCGGGCGAGCCCGACCAGGACGCCGTCCGACGCCTTGCCGAGCAGGGCGAAGACGATCATCGCCACCAGGATGGAGTCCGCACGGCCCATCTGCTGGCCGTCCAGCAACAGGTAGCCCAGGCCCTCGGACGCGCCCATAAGCTCCGCCGCGACGACGAACATGAAGCCGAGACCCAGGCCGCTGCGCAGCGAGGCGATCCACGTCGGCAGCACGGCCGGCCAGGTAATGCGCAGCATGATGCCAAGCGGGGAAAAGCCGAACACGCGGCCGACCTCCACCAGCTTGCGGTCCACGCTCTGAACGCCTGAGAGCGTGCCGAGGTAGACCGGGAAGAACACGCCCAACGCAATCAGCGCCAGCTTGGACGTCTCGAAGATGCCGAGCCAGAGTATGAAAATCGGCACCCAGGCGATCGAGGGGATGGCGCGCAGGGCCTGGATGGAGGGGTCGAGCAGGCGGCGCGCCGTCTCGCTGGCGCCGGTCAACATGCCCATCAGGGTGCCGGCGACCGCGCCAACGCCAAAGCCGACGGCGACGCGGGTCATCGTTGCGGCCACGTGCCTCTGAAGTTCACCCGAGGCGGCGAGCGCAGCCGCGGTGTGCAGCAGGCGCGAGGGCGGTGGCATCAGCCGGCCGGGCGCAATGCCAGTGCGCACCGCCAGTTCCCAGGCCACCCCGAGCGCCACCGGAACCGCCAGTGCGGTGATCCAGCCGCGCAGCCTACGAAACTCCCCCTCCCCTTGTGGGAGGGGGTTGGGGGGAGGGGGCAAACGCTCCGATGCGGTGGATGTTGGCACCCCTTCCCCCAACCCCCGTCCGCAAGGGGAGGGGGAGGATCGGTCGGCGCTCCGCGGCGTCACGCGCCGGCGGCGCGGGCGAACGACGGATCGATCAGCTTGCCGGTCACGACCACCACGTCGATATCCGCCGGCAGCACTTTGGCCTCTTGCAAGGCCCTGCCGGCTTCGATGATGGTCTGCGCCTGCTTCTCGCCGATCGCGCCGCTGGACAGGTCGTTGCGTTCGAGCTGGCGCGCGACCACGGTGTCCGGCAGCTTCATCGCCGCGACCATGAGCGCCTTCAGTTCGGCCGGGTGCTCCGCTGACCAGCGCCGTGCCCGCTCATAGGTCGCCAGCACACGTCGCACCAGCTCGGGGTTATCGCCGGCGAACGCCTCGCGCACGTTCAGCACGCCCCAGGTGTTGGCCCCCGCGTTGCGATAGAACAGCCTGGCGCCGCTCTCGATTTCCGCCGCGGCCATCATCGGATCGAGTCCGGCCCAGGCCGCGACATCCCCGCGTTCGAGCGCGGTGCGGCCGTCAGGATGCTGCAGCAGCACCAGCTTGACGTCGTGCTCGGTCAGCCCGGCGGTGGCAAGCGCACGCACCAGGAAGATGTGGGGGTCGGTGCCGCGCGTCACCGCGATGCGCTGGCCCTTCAGATCGGCCACGCTTTTGATCGGCGTGTTCGGCATGGTGACCAGCGCCGTCCACTCGGGGCGCGAGAAGACGTAGATCGACTTGATCGGATTGCCGTTGATGGCGCCGATCAGCGCCGCCGCGCCGGCGCTCGAGCCGAAATCGATCGAACCGGCATTGAGGAACTCCAGCGCCTTGTTCGATCCCAGGGACTGCACCCAGCGCACGCCGATCTTGTCGCCGGCGAATTCCTGTTCGAGCAGTCCTTGCTGCTTCAGCACAATGCTCACGGGATTGTAGGTCGCCCAGTCGATGTTTATCTCCGTGGGCGCCGCCGCACGGGCAAGCCGCGGGGCAGCAAGAAGCGTGAGCGCGGCGCCGCCGAAGGTCCGGCGAGACAGATGTGGCGGCAATGGTGCCTCCCTTGGTTGTTCGCCGCGAAAGAGAAGAAAATGGTCCGGAAGGCAAGGGTCTCAGACCTCTCCGGCCTCCGCCAGCACGCGCAGGGCGCGCGGCTCGTCCTCGGTGGCCACCATCAGGCGGCGCGGAATTGCGCCGATGCTGCCTTCAATCGCGCTGGTATGCGCGTCCAGCACGACCGCGGCGATGCCCGCATCCGCCAACAGCGCGGTGAGGAACGACAGGCGGACAGGATCGTTGGATGTCGTGAGCACTCGCACGTGGCATATTCCGGAAGCGGGGTGATGCGGCTTTGCTTGACCCGTTTTCGGGGCCGCAGATATGGTGCCAGTGCCCGCCGGACGTGCACAAGTCAGGAGACCAGCTTGGACGTTGTCGCTATTCCGTCCCAGGCTAGTCCGGCGCCGCTTCAGCGCCCGGATGCGCGCGCCTTGGGTGGCGAAGATGCGCTCGGCGCGCTGATTGCCCTGCTGCGGCCCGACATGGACGCGTGCAACCGCACCATTGTGGCGCGCATGGACAGCCCGGTGGCGCTGATCCCGCAGCTTGCCGCGCATATCGTCGCCGCCGGCGGCAAACGGCTGCGCCCGCTGCTCACGCTCGCCTCGGCGCGGTTGTGCGGCTATCCTCGCGATGGCGTCGGCGCGCGGCATGTGAAGCTCGCCGCCTGCGTCGAGTTCATCCACACTGCCACGCTGCTGCACGACGATGTGGTTGACGCGAGCCTGCTGCGGCGAGGCCTGGCCTCGGCCAACGCGGTGTTCGGCAATCAGGCGTCGGTACTGGTGGGCGATTTCCTGTTCGCCCGTGCCTTTCAGCTGATGGTGGAGGACGGTTCGCTCGTCGTGCTGTCCATCCTCGCGCGCGCGGCGGCGACGATCGCCGAGGGCGAGGTGCTGCAGCTTGCAACGCAGAACGATCTGTCCACGCCGGAGGCGCGATATCTCGATGTGGTCAGGGGCAAGACGGCGGCCCTGTTCGCGGCGGCCTGCGAGGTGGGTCCCGTGGTCGCGGGGCGGCCCGCGAGCGAGGCAGCGGCGCTTGCCGATTACGGCCTGAACCTTGGAATCGCATTCCAGTTGGTTGACGACGCGCTGGACTATGCGGCGGATCAGACGGTGCTGGGCAAGACCATTGGCGACGATTTCCGCGAGGGCAAGATCACGCTGCCGGTGCTGGTGGCGTACCAGGCGGCCGATGTGGCCGACCGTGACTTCTGGCGTCGGACCATCGAAGCAAGCGAGCAGAAGGACGCCGATCTGGATCGCGCGCTGCATCTGATGGAAAGCTGTGGCGCGATTCGTGCCACGCTTGACCGCGCCGCGGCGTTCGTTGCGGCGGCGAAGGCAGCGCTTGCGCCGTTCCCTGACAGCGCGTTGCGGCGGGCGCTGTTGGATGTGGCGGATTACACGGTGAGCCGCGCCCGGTAGAGACGATACGTGTCCCCCTCCCATTCGGGGAGGGGGTTAGGGTGCGGGATAGCATCGACTTGGGACAAGGTAATGAAATCGCACCTCTCCCCAAAGCGGAAGGGGAGCACTTTACCGGTGCCTCCTACCGCACCACCGCGATCTGTTCGCGCCGCAATTGCACCGTCAGTTCGTCGAGCGCCTTGCCGATGCGGTCCAGCATCTCGTTCACCTCCGCCTCGCTGATGATCAGCGGCGGGCTGAAGCAGAGAATGTCGCCCGGCACCGTGCGGCCGATCACACCATTCTCCTCGATCAGCTTGGTGAAGCGTCCCCCGACCCGGGCAGATGGTTCAAAATTCTGGTGCGTCTCCTTATCGGCCACCAGTTCGAGCGCGGCGATCAGGCCGATGCCGCGCACCTCGCCGACCAGCGGATGCTCGGCGAAGCGGCGCCGCAGTTCCTTCTGCATGTACGTGCCGACCGTGCGGACGTGCTCGCCGATGTTCATCTCGTCGTAGATCTTCAGGGTCTCGATCGCGACGGCCGCCGGCACTGGGTGGCCGGAATAAGTGAAGCCGTGGCCGAACGTGCCGATCTCGTGGCTCTGCTTCGCGAGGCCCTGGAACACGCGGTCGTTCACCATCACGGCGCTGATCGGCAGATAGGACGAGGACAGCGCCTTGGCGCAGGTCAGGATGTCGGGCTGCATGTTCAGCGTCTGGCTGCCCCAGTAGTTGCCGGTCCGCCAGAACCCGCAGATCACCTCGTCGGCGACGAACAGCACATCGTACTTCCGCAGCACCGCCTGTATCTTCTCGAAGTAGGTGCGCGGCGGGACGATCACGCCGCCGGCGCCCATGATCGGCTCAGCCCACATCGCCGCCACCGTATCCGGCCCCTCGGCGAGGATCATCTTCTCGAGTTCCTCGGCGCAGCGCGAGGCAAACGCCTCCTCGCTCTCGCCAGGGTTGGCGCCGTGGTAGTGGTATGGCGCCATGGTGTGGATGAAGCCCGGCAGCGGCACGTCGAACGCCCGGTGGTTGTGCGGAATTCCGGTGAGCGAGGCGGAGGCGATGGTGATGCCGTGATAACCCTTCAGCCGGCCGATGATCTTCTTCTTGTTCGGCCGCCCGAGGGCATTGTTGAAATACCACACCATCTTGATCGCGCTGTCATTCGCCTCGGAGCCGGAGTTGGCGAAGAACACCTTGCTCATCGGCACCGGCGCGCGCTGGATCAGCATTTCGGATAGGTCGATCAGCGGTTCGTGCGATTTCGCGGTAAATGCATGATAGAATGGCAGCTTGCGCATCTGGTTCGCAGCGGCCTGCACCAGCCGCTCGTTGTCGAAGCCGAGCGAGGCGCACCACAGGCCAGCGACACTCTCGATGTAGTCCTTGCCGGCATCGTCCCACACCCGCACGCCCTTGCCGCGGGTGATCACCACCGGTCCGACTTCCTGATGGGTCACCAGGTCGGTGTAGGGATGCAGCACATTGGCGATATCGCGGGCGGCGGCGGAATTCGCGCCGAAAGGCGGCGGCGGTGCCATGGTCTTGTCTCCTTGGGTGGGTTCGGCAGTCTAGACTGACACCATGGGAGCGGGAACCCCGACAATGCGCTGGTGGCCGATCGCGCTGGTGTTGGCACCCTGTGCGGCGCATGGGCAGCCGTGCTGCGGGCCGATCACGCCGCAGGGGCGCCAGCTCGAGCGGTTCCTCGACGCCAGCGGTGTGGACCATCTCTGGGTGGCCGGCTGGCATATCGACTGGCGGACCGGGGCGGCGGATCGGCGGGAGCCCGGCGGACGGGAGGCGAAGACCCATTGCAGCGCATTCGTCGCGGCGATGGCGGAACGCCTGCGGAATCTATGTTCTGCGCCCACCGGAGCATTCGCAGGAGTTGCTGGCGAACGCTCAGATGCGGTGGCTGCGCGATCATGGCGCGGCGTCCTGTTGGCGTATGCTTGACTCGCAGCTTGAGGCGCAGGGGGCCGCCAATCATGGCGAACTGGTGCTGGAGGCATTCGAGAACCCCGATCCGCGCAAGCCCGGCCACATCGCGATCGTGCGCCCGAGCGAGAAGACCCTTGCGCAAATTGACCGTGATGGTGCGCAGGAGACCCAGGCTGGCGAGCAGAACGCGCTCAGCGTCACCACCGCATCGGGGTTCCGTCACCACCCCGGGGCGTGGACGCCCGGCGGGGGCGGCGCGCTGCGCTATTATGTCCATGCGGCGGACTGGTCGTAGGAGGCTGCAATGAGCGCATGTCTGATCGCGCGGTTGCTGGATACGCTCGATACGCTGGGCGTCATCGCACAGCGTATGCATCCGCCGCGTCTCGAGGCTTTGGTGGCTACGCTGGGGGCTCGCGACGCTGGACTGCGCTCGGCGTTGGCCGACGCGGTCTGGTCGGCGGGTCTGATGCAGTTGCGCGACCCCGTCGAACGCGCCGTGCGATTGACGCTGCATGCGTGCGACGGGTTGCGTGCCGCGGTTGGTTCGGCTGATGCGCTGCGGCAGACCTATCGCGCGCTGCGATTTGTGAGCCGCGCGCAGGAGGCGCTCTATCCGGTCGCTGCGGCGTTGCCGTCGGTGAGCCGGTACTTCCTTGAACCGGAGCGGCGCGACGATCAGGCGCTGCTGGATCGCCTGAGGGTCGGCGTGGCGCGCACCGATGTTCGGACGGGGATCATGCATGCCGGGAACGACACCGGCGAGCGCGGGGGTTTCTCGGTCTTTGTTCCGGAGGACTACGATCCGGCGCGCGCGCATCCGCTGGTGATGGCGCTGCATGGCGGATCCGGCCACGGTCGGCTGTTCCTGTGGAGCTGGGTGCGCGAGGCGCGCAGCCGCGGTGTTATCCTGGTCGCGCCCACCGCCATCGGCCAAACGTGGTCGCTGATGGCCCCGGAGGTGGACGGCGCCCATATTTCCCGTGTGCTGGAGCAGACTGCGCAGGGCTGGCACGTGGACCGGACGCGCCTGTTGCTGAGTGGCATGAGCGACGGCGGCACGTTCACGCTGCTGACCGGGCTGGATGAGGGGTCGCCGTTCACCCATCTGGCGCCGGTCGCGGCAAGCTTTCATCCGCTGCTGCTGACGATGGCCGAGCCACGGCGCATGAGCGGGCTGCCGGTTTATCTGGTGCACGGCGCGCTGGACTGGATGTTTCCAGTGTCGATCGCGCGTACCGCGCGGCGTGCGCTGACGGCGGCCGGCGCGAAGGTCACGTATCGCGAGATCGCCGATCTGTCCCACACCTATCCGCGCGACGAGGGCAGCGCGATGCTCGACTGGTTCCTCGCGCCGTCGGCTGGTCCCTGAGCGTCCTCGATCGCCATGGCCGGCCCGGCTCCGTACCGCCATGGCCTGCGAGCGAACGACAGCCTATTTTGTATTACCCGAGAGCTTCGCGATATTACGGAAGGGCTTGACGTTGTCCTGCGTGATGCGGGCGTGGCGATGGAGCCGATGCCGCGTCCGGCGCTGTTCCTCGAGCAAGGCGTTCCAGCGCTACCGAGCCTCGGGCGGCAGGAGAACCGGCGTACTGCCGGATTTCTTCATCGGCGCGCACACTGCGGTGGCACGCCTGGCTTTGCTCACTCGCGACGCATGCCCGGCCCAATCACTCTTGCCAATCGCCGGCGGCACCGCCATTTCGCTGTCGGCATATTTGGATTGGCCGGACCAGGGGCGTGCGGCATCAAGACCCGGATGATCCCTTGACACCAGGGCGACAGCCGGTGGTAAAAAATTGCGCTTGCGACCATTGTCAGGCGTGGCTCAGAAGCCTGATCGGGGCTGCGTCCGCGGTCATTCCGCCATCTCGTCAACGCGGGGTACCCCGATGTTCAGCGCCGGCCCGAAAGGCTCGAAGAGCAGGGGTGAGAACGACTTCTCGATCGACGCGGCGGCAGTGCTGGAATGCACGACCGACTGCGTCGTCGTGTTCGATCGGGCTTGGCGTTTCATCTACATCAGCGAACGCGCGAGGGCGACGATCGGCATCGGCCGTGAATTCCTGGGCAAGAACGTCTGGCGGGCGTTCCCGCGGCCGCCCGGCGGCGCCTTCGAGCAGGCATGCCGCAAGGCGATGGCTGAACGTTTCCCGTTGCGCTGCGAAGAATTCTATTCGCCGCTCGGCGTATGGTTCGAGAACAGCATCTTCCCCTGCGGCGACGGCATCGCGATCTATTTCCGTGATGTCACCGAACAGAAGCGCCAGCAGCAGGCCTTGCAGGATAGCGAGGAGCTGTCCCGGCAGCAGCTTTCAGAGCTCGAATCCATCTACGCCTCGGCGCCGGTCGGTTTGGCCGTCATCAGCCCGGATCTGCACATCGTCCGCGTCAATGAGCGAATGGCCGAGATCGACGGTCACTCGGTCGCTGCCCACATGGGCAAGACGATCCGCGATATCGTTCCGGCGCTTGCCGATCTGCTGGAATTGATAGCCCGAAGGGTCCTGGCAACCGGGGAGCCGGTCCAGGATCTCGAAGTCGAAGGTGAAACATCCGCACGGCCCGGTGTGCTCCGCTCATGGATCGCGCAATGGTTCCCGCAGAAGGACGCGGCGGGCAACGTCGTCGGCATCAATGTCGTCGTCGAGGACGTGACCGAGCGCAAACGCATTGAGCGCGAGTTGCGCGACAAGGCGGAGGAGCTGGAAGCGGTACTCGACGCAGTGCCGGCCGCGGTTTGGCTGGCGCACGACCCCGAGTGTCGCGACGTTTCGTCCAACCAGGCCGGTCTGGACATCCTGCGTGTACCGTCCGGCGCGAACGTTTCCAAAACGGCGGCGGATCAGTCCGCGGTACAACACTTCCGGGTGCTCAGAGACGGCGCGGAAATCCCTCCCGGGGAACTGCCGCTCCAGACGGCCGCCGCGACGGGTCAGGAGATCCGCGGCTTCGAGGAGACGCTCGCGTTTGACAACGGCGACATCAGGCACATCTACGGAAACGCCCGACCATTGTTCGATCCATCGGGCAAACCCCGCGGTGCGGTGGGAGCATTCGTTGACGTGAGCGAGGTTGTCAAAGCCCGCGAAGCGAACCTGCGCAGACATGCGGAACTCGAGCGACTGGTTGCGGAACGCACGGCGGATCGCGATCGCCTATGGCAGCTCTCGACCGACCTCATGCTCACGGTCCGGTTCGACGGAATCATAAAGTCCGTCAATCCCGCGTGGACCGCAATGCTGGGCTGGACGGAACACGATCTGATCGGACGCAGTCGGTTCGATCTGATCCACCCCGACGATCACGCGCGAACGGCTCGCGCCGCCACGATCCTCGCGGAGGGGGCGACGCTGCAGCATTTCGAAAACCGCTATCAGCACAAGGATGGCGGCTATCGCTGGATCACATGGACGGCGGTGGCGGGCGACGGGGTGATCAACTCGGTCGGACGCGACATCACGGCCGAGAAGGAGAAGACGGACGCGATGGAGGTCTCGGTTGCCCGCATGCGAGCCATCTTCGAGACCAGCTACCAATACCAGGGCCTGATGACGCCGGAAGGAATTCTGCTCGACGCAAATCCGACCTCGCTCGCGGGTATCGAAGCTCGGCTGGAGGATGTGGTCGGAAAGCCGTTCTGGGAGACGCCATGGTTTACCGGGACGCCTGGAATTCCCCCACAGGTCCGGGCTGCTGTTCCGCTGGTCGCTTCAGGACAGACAGTGCGACAGGAAATTGTCGTGAACCTGCCCGCAGGTCGGCGCGCATTCGATTTCGCCATGCGTCCCGTATTCAACGCGACCGGGGACGTCATCGCTATCGTTCCTGAGGCGATCGACCTGACCGAGCGCCGCGCAGCCGAGGAACAGCTTCGACAGGTGCAGAAGATGGAGGCGGTCGGTCAGCTTACGGGCGGGATCGCGCATGACTTTAACAATCTTCTCGCCGGCATCACCGGCAGCTTGGAACTGCTGGGCATGCGCCTGGCGCAGGGTCGGATCAAGGAACTCGACCGCTACCTTGTTGCGGCGCAGGGTGCCACGAGACGGGCAGCAGCACTGACGCACCGGCTGCTGGCCTTCTCGCGCCGGCAGGTCCTTGATGCCAGGCCGACGGACATCAATCGCCTTGTCGCCGGCATGGAGGACCTGATCCGCCGCACCGTCGGGCCGGAAATCACCATCGAGGTGATTGCGAAGGACGGGATATGGGGCACTCGTATCGACCGCAACCAACTCGAGAACGCGCTGCTCAATCTGTGCATCAACGCTCGCGACGCCATGCCGACTGGCGGCAGGCTGACGATCGCGACCGAGAACCGGTGCTTCGACGAACGCGCGGCAAAGGATCATGAGCTGCCGCCGGGACAATACGTTTCACTGTGCGTGGGCGATTCCGGCGCTGGCATGACGGATGAGGTGAAAGCCCGCGCCTTCGACCCGTTCTTTACGACAAAGCCGGTCGGCGAAGGCACCGGCCTTGGCCTGTCCATGATCTACGGCTTCGTGCGGCAATCCGGTGGCCAGGCCCGGATCTATTCCGATCTGGGGAACGGCACCAAGGTTTGCCTTTATCTGCCGCGTCACTTGGCCGCCGACGATGGCGCCGAGCGATCAACCGACGTGTCGGAAATGCCCCGTGCCGAACAGGGCGAGACTGTGCTGGTCGTCGACGACGAGCCGATCGTAAGGATGCTCATAACCGAAGTGCTGAAGGATCTTGGCTATAACGCGATCGATGTGGAAGACGGCGCAGCGGGGTTGGAGGTGCTGCAATCCGATGGCCGCATCGACTTGATGGTCACCGACGTGGGTCTGCCGGGAGGGACCAACGGGCGGCAGCTGGCGGATGCCGGCCGGTTGCTGCGGCCTGACCTGAAGGTACTGTTCATCACCGGCTACGGGGAGAATGCCATGCTCGGCGACGGCCCCCTGGAGCATGGCATGCACGTACTGAACAAGCCCTTCGTGTTTGACACGCTCGCCAGCCGGATCAAGGCGATCATGACCGGCCGCTGAAGGCGGGCTTCGCTGCTGTTGTCATGACGGGGCGTCCAAGCCGCCATCATCCGCCCGCCCGTAGCACCGCCAGATCGCAGCCCTCATCGGCCTGCAGCACCTGTTCAGCGATGATGCGGTCCCAGCCGCGCGCGGGCTTCGCAGGCGGGCTCCACGAGGCGCGGCGCCGGTCCAGCACGTCCTGTGCGACCAGTAGATCCAGGCGGCGCTCCCGCACCGACAGCCGGATGCGGTCGCCGCTCTCCACCAGCCCGAGCGGACCACCCGCCGCGGCCTCCGGCGTGATGTGCAGCACGATGGTGCCGAACGCTGTGCCGGACATGCGGCAGTCGCTCATGCGCACCATGTCCTTCACCCCGGCCCGCGCCAGCTTTTGCGGGATCGGCAGATAGCCCGCCTCCGGCATTCCCGCCGGTGTCAGCGAACCGGCGTTCTTCAGCACCATGATGTCGCTTTCCGACACGTCCAGCGACGGGTCGTCGATGCGGTTCGCGAGGTCCTCCAGTCCATCGAACACCACGGCGCGTGCCTCGGTCTCGAACAACGCAGGCGTCGCGGCACTGCGTTTGAGGATCGCACCGCGTGGGGCGAGCGAGCCGAACAACGCAACCAGTCCGCCCACCGGAGACACCGGTTCGCCGCGCGAGCGGATGTAGCGGCGATCGACAAACACCGGTTCGCTCAGGCGCTGCTCCAATGTCGTGCCGGTCACGTCGCGCGCCGACAGGTGCAGCAGGTCGCGCAACTCCCACAGCAGCGCGGGCATGCCGCCCGCGGCGTGGAAATCCTCCATGTAGCCTTCGCCGGTCGGTTTCAAATCCACCATCACGGGCGTCGTATCAGACAGCTCGTTCAGCCGATTCAAATCGACGCGCACGCCCCGCCGTCCGGCGATCGCCGTCAGGTGGATCAACGCGTTGGTTGAACCGCCCAGCGCCAGCAGCACGCGTAGCGCATTCTCAACCGATGCCGCGGTGATGATCTCCGACGGCCGGATCGGCTGCGAGATCAGCTTCACCGCCAGCGCACCGGCTTCCTCGGCCGCGCGCAGCCGGTCGGCGTGCACCGCCGGGATCGAGCCGTGCCCCAGCGGCACCATCCCCAGCGCCTCCGCCAGGCAGGCCATGGTGGAGGCGGTGCCCATCACGCCGCAGGTGCCGGCCGTCGTCGCCAGCCGCCCTTCGATCTCGCCGATCCGCTCGGCGGTGACGCGCCCGGCACGGTAGGCGGCCCAATACCGGCGGCAGTCGGTGCAGGCGGAGAGCCGCTCGCCCTGGTAGGGCGTCGCCAGCATCGGCCCGGTGACCAGTTGCACCGCCGGGATATCGGCCGATGCGGCGGCCATCAGCTGAGCCGGCACCGTCTTGTCGCAGCCGCCCACCAGCACCGCGGCGTCCATCGGCTGCGCCGTCAGCATCGCCTCGGTATCGAGCGCCGCGAGGTTTCGATAATGCATCGAGGTCGGGAACAGCGACGGCTCGCACAGCGATATGGTGGGGAAGGCAAGCGGCAGTCCGCCGGCCGCCAGCACGCCGCGCTTCACCGCCTCGATCAGTTCGGGGACGGTACGGTGGCAGTTGTTGAAGCCCGAGCCGGTATCGACGATGCCGACCACCGGGCGGTCCAGCATGGCCTGCGAGTAGCCCATGGATTTGGCGAACGACCGGCGCAGATAGAGCGCGAAGTCGGGGTCGCCATAGTTTGCGGTGTTGCGCGCGAGGCCGCGTTTGGGTGCAGGTTCTTCGTTCATGCCCACGATACTACACCAGGACCGTCCATGGAGGACACACGTCCTCCCCACCCCATCCGCCAATCCCCATCCCCGGTCACGGCCGGGCTTGACCCGGACACCTGGCGCGGCACCGTGCATTAGCGGCCATGACGAAAGGGGAACGGAGATGGCGGTGAATCTCAAGCGTCTGGTGTATTTCGACAGCTTCATGGATCCGGTCGCCAACGCGATCATCGGCCGACGCGACGACATCGACCTGGTGCGGCTGGACTACGCCGCGCCAGTGGACGAAAACTGGTTGGAGTTCAGTCGTGCGCATGGCTATCAGGTGCAGCCGCGCGGCGAACTTCGCGAACCCTGGTTCGGTGATGCCGCGCTGCTGGCACGCTGCCCGAACATGCTGGCGCTCAGCTCCACCGGCGCCGGCTACGACATGATCGACGTCGACGCCTGCACATCAGCTGGCGTCATCGTGGTCAACCAGTCGGGCACCAACTGGGAGCCGGTGGCCGAGCACGCACTCGGGATGATGCTGTCGCTGTCCAAGAAGATCGCGCAGTCCGAGCGGGCAATGAAGCGCACACCCGACCTCGATCGGCGCGCCTACGCCGGCAACAACCTGCGCAACAAGACCATCGGCATCGTCGGCATCGGCCACATCGGCCGTCGGGTCGCGGAATTGTGCGGCGCGCTGTTCAACATGACGGCGCTGGCCTACGACCCCTATCTCACTGTGGAGCAGATCGCCGCGCGCGGCGCCGCCAAAGTGGAACTTGACGAACTGTTGCGTCGCGCGGACTACGTGACGGTGCACTGCCCGCGCAGCACCGAGACGTTGGGCATGTTCGGCCGCGCGCAGTTCGCGGCGATGAAGCCGGGCGCGTATTTTATCAATACCGCGCGCGGCGGCATCCACGACGAACCGGCGCTCGTCGAGGCGCTGAGCCAAGGGTTGATCGCCGGAGCGGGACTCGATGTGTTCCTGAAGGAGCCGCCCGATCCCGACCATCCGTTGCTCGCGTTCGACAACGTCATCGCCAGTCCGCACATCGCCGGCATGACGGTCGAGACGATGGTTGAGATGTGCGAGGCCACCGCGCTGCAGTGGCTGACGATATTCGACGGCGGCGTGCCGCCGCGGCTGGTCAACCCGGAAGTGTGGCCGCGCTACGCGGAACGTTTCGCCGACCTGCTCGGGTTCCGGCCAGCCGATATGCCGAAGCGACGCCAATAGGCCGGGCTGGACGTTTGCGGCCGCGCTTCAAAGACCCGCTGCTGCCGCCATGGACAGCCAGCGGCGAATCATGCACTGGCCGGATAGGTGATGGGAAATCTGATGATCCAGGCTGTGCCCTGGCCTGAGTCGACCACCGCGGTTCCGCGCACCTGTTCGATCAGCCGGAGCACCAGTCCGACACCCTGGCGCTTGCTTTTGGCTACCGGTGTAAAGCCCGTGCCGTTGTCCCTTATGGTCAAGGTCGCTATGCCGTCGTCCTCGGAGGCGCGGCCCAGCGACACTGCGATCGACCCGTTGCCGTTGGGGAAGGCATGGTCATAGCAGTTGGTGACCAGTTCCGCGGCGACGATGCCCAGTGCCGTCACCATATCAAGATCGAGGATGGTCGTAGTACTTTCGCAGGTAAGCGTGACGGCACCGCTCGTCACCCCGTTCAGCTGCTCGATCGTGAGACAGAGCGAATTCAGATAGCTGCCAAAATCTGTCGTCCGCGTCAGATTGTCGCGGTGCAAATGGTCGTACACCTGCGCCAGGGTGCGCACACGGCGTGCGATCGCCCTGATGCCCCGTTGCCCGAGCCTGTCCTGGGTGTCGTCCAGTTGTTTGCTCAGCATTCCGTAAACCAGCTGCAGATTGTTGCGTACGCGATGCTGCAGCTCCTCGGTAAGGACCTGCTTTTGGTCAAGCAGCCGGTCCTTTTCTTCGGCCAGGATCTTCATCTGCTCTATGGTGGACCGCAGGACGGTTGTGCGCGCGTTGGTGGCGACGGCTTCGGCTACGACGTTCGCGAAGCCGGTGAGAAAATCGATGTCGTGCTGATCGTAATCGTGCTGCACGTCGTTGTCGATTTCCAGCACGCCGAACGGGCGGTCATCGCCTCCGATGACGACATCGATGGTCGAAATGATCCCGTGCTCGGCGTAGTGGGGTGGCAGATCGAAATCGTTGTCTCTGCGCAAGTCGTAACAGATCGACGATTTGCCGGTGACGAAGGCGCGCCCTTGCGGCGTGCTTTCGTCAGCGCGCAAGGCGACCTTGCCGACGACGCCGGCATGCCAGCCGTATCCAGCTTCAACCAGAAGATCGTTGTCCTCGGGGCGGTATCGGCATACCTTGCAAAATGGCACGCCAAGGCTTTCCGCGCAGACCCGCGCGGCCTCGGTCAGAACCCTCAACAGGTTGTTCTGGCGCAGGGCAAAGCTCCCGAAGCCGGCCACCGCCGCTTGCTGGCGCCGCAAATTGCGGACCTGCTCGACGATATCACTCATGCGGGCTTTCTCCTCGGATCGCCGGGGCCAGCACCTGGAATCCGTGCGGAAACGGCTGCGAAACCGTTCCAGTTGCGGCCATGTTTCTGACGATTTTCAAACTGCGCAGCAGGTCGTCGGCGACGTAGGGTTTGGCGAGGCAGCCATGGCCGTTGACGGCGGTCAGATGGACCTGCGCAGCGTTACCCGTGGCGTAAAGGACTCCGAGATGGGCCAGCCCGCCCAATCGGGCGGCGATCTCGGTGCCGAGACCACCATCGGCGAGCCGCAGGTCAAGGACGGCGAGGTCGGGTTTGTGGCGCTGACCGAGTTCAACCCCCTCGGCAACGGTCCGAGCGATGCCACACACCTCGTAGCCGTCTTCGACAAGTATCTCTTCGATCATGTCGGCTATCATCAGGTCGTCTTCGGCGATCAAAACCTTCAGCATGCATAGTCCTCGGCAAGTGCGGCCCATTATTTGGGTCGCCGACACCGCCCCGAACCGTGACACCCATTTGCCAAGAGAATGGTTGATACATATTTAATTGCCTCGCCCGCAAATTTCTGGGTAATTTTCTATGGCTATGTTTGTTTGACTCCAGACAATGCCCAAAGGCATCAAACTGTTCCTGGATCTCAACCGAAGTTCAGCCTCAGCCCCGGCGTCTGCCACTCCAGCGCGCCTAGTCTTCCGGTCGCCGACAGGGTGACGTAGGCCGTGCGCATATCCGGGCCGCCGAAGCAGATGTTGGTCGGGAACTCGTCAGGCATGGCCACTGTGCGCACCACGCGCCCGTCCGGTGCGATCACCGTGATGCAGCCCGTGTGCAGCGTCGCCACGGCGACATTGCCGTCCGCTTCCACAGCCAGGCTGTCGAAGCGCTGAAATCCCGGCAGGCCGGCAACGATCCGTCCTCCATGCGGCGAGGGAAACGGTTGCTTGCGGACAACGCCCGGCTCGACGATGTCAAACGCCCATAGCCGCGCCGCTTCGGTATCGGCGACAAAGAGCACCTTGCCGTCGGGAGACAGCCCACACCCATTGGGGCTCAGGATCGGATAGGCAACCTCGACGATGCGCGAGCCGTCGGGCAGCGCGTAGTAAAGCCCGCCGTGATCGCGCGTCCGAGCATAGCGCTTGCCAAGATCGGTGAAATAAAATCCGCCCTGGGCGTCGAACACCAGATCGTTGGGCGCCGACAGCTTGTGCGGCCCGCAATGCGCGTAAAGCACCCGCGTGTCGCCTGTCTTCGGGTCGATCCGCTGAATGCAGCCGCCATCGTAGTCGTCGGCGGGGCCGATCGCCATCCAATGATCGCGTGGGTATTTGCCGCCGCCGTTGTTGCAGACATACAAGGCGCCATCGGGGCCGATCGCCAGCCCGTTCGGGCCGCCGCCGGCGCTGCCCACTGTGGAACGCGCACCGTCCGGTCCGATGCGCGTCACGCACCTGCCGGCGATCTCGGTCAGAATGACGGCGCCATCCGGCATCACCACGGGGCCTTCGGGAAACCCGAAACCGCTCGCCACGATCCGCACCTCGGTCATGCCGCTCCCTCCCTCTTGTTCATGCCCAACTCTCGCGCTGGAGCGCGCTGCGTCAAGTGGTGCTATGATGGCTGGCATACCCAGCTTTCCTCGCTGCGATCGGCGACGACGTGGAGACGCCCCGTTGTCGGCATGACCGGGAAGAACAGGGTGTTCGGTGATCGATACGATAGACGCGGAAGGTATTCCACACTTGCCAGACGAATTGGATGACGTTTCGTTCGACGCATTGATCCGCTACATCCAGGAGAGCCGCGGCATCGACTTCCGCGGTTACAAGCGGACCAGCCTGCGCCGACGCGTCACGCTGCGCATGGAGCAGGTTGGTGCGGACGGCTTCGCTGCCTACCACGCGGTACTCGAAGCTGATCCGCAGGAATTCGGCGCGCTGCTGAACACTATTCTGATCAACGTCACGTCGTTCTTTCGTGACCCCGATGCGCATGGGAGGCAATCAAACAGAATGTGGTGCCAAAGTTGCTGGTATCGGTGCTGCGTGGGCAGGTACGGATCTGGAGCGTCGGCTGCGCGTCGGGAGAGGAACCCTACTCACTCGCGATGCTCTTCGCCGAAGCCCTGGGTGCCGGGGAGTTTGCCAGGCGGGTGAAGATCTACGCGACCGACCTCGACGAGGCGGCGCTGGACACCGCACGCCATGCCGCATACCTGCCGCGCCAGGTGGAAAGCGTGCCGGACGCACTGCTTCACAAATACTTCGAGCGGACCGATTCTCACTACCTGGTCAACCGCGAGCTACGCAAATGCGTGATCTTTGGTCGCCACAATATAGTCGATGACGCACCGATCTCGCGCATCGACCTCCTCGCCTGTCGCAATCTGCTGATTTATCTGGCCACCGACACGCAGAACATGGTGCTGCCGCGACTGCACTATGCCCTCGCCGATACCGGGGTCCTGTTTCTGGGCAAGGCTGAAACGCAGCTGGCGCGGTCCAAGCTGTTCCAGGCGCTCGACATGAAGCACCGGCTGTTCCAGAAGGTGCCGCAGGGGTGGCGGCGCGTGGCCGGGGGCGGGATCATGTCTGGAGGCGAACGAAACAACGGCGGGGTTCTGCCGCAGAACGGCCTGCTCGACGCCATCATCGACAACGCGATCTCGGCGTATCTCGCGATCGACACCAACGGCATCGTGGTGTTTGCGAACGCATTGGCTCGGCGGATGCTGGAAGTGGGCGAGGCCGACGTGGGGCGGGCGTTCCAGGATCTTTCCATATCCTATCGCCCGGTCGAGCTGCGCAGCCGCATCGACGAAGCGCACCGCCAGGGAAGGCCGGTCCGCATCGAACACCAGGCCTATCACCGCCCGCCCGCCGATCCGATACGACTAACGATCGACGTGGCGCCGCTGGCGACCCGCGACGGCCAGGTGATCGCGACGCTGCTGACATTCACCGATACGACGCGCACCTTTCGGCTGCAGCAGGAACTGGAGGCGGCGCAGGAAAGCCTGGAAACCACCATCGAGGAATTGCAGTCAGCCAACGAGGAGCTGGAGACGACGAACGAAGAACTCCAATCCACCAACGAGGAACTGGAGACCACCAACGAGGAGCTGCAATCCACCAACGAAGAATTGGAGACCACGAACGAGGAGCTGCGATCCACCAACGAGCAGCTGGAGCACACCAACGACGAGTTGCGCCGGCAGTCGGCCGCATCGGATGCCTACCGGCAATATGCCGAGGCGATCCTGCGCAGCACCAACTCGGGCGTTATCGTGGTGGACGAGAACCAGGTTGTCCGCTCGTGGAACCGCTGGAGCGAAAATATCTGGGGTCTGCGCGGGGAGGAGACGATCAACCACAAGTTGGCGACACTGGATATCGGCCTGCCGGTGCAGCAGATCGAGACTGCCTTGCAGAGCGTCATTGCCGGCGGCGAGGCGGTCGAGATGCAGGTGGATGCGGTCCAGCGGCGCGGGCGGCCGATCCACTGCCGGGTTCGCGTGTCACCGCTGCTCTACGAAGACCGCGCGTCGCACGGTGCGGTACTGTTCGTCGAGGAGTTCGCGAAGTCGGAACGGAAGGGGTAATCGCGGGTCACCGCGCCGCCGGCTTGCGCAATGCGGCGATGGCAGCGGTGATCGCGGCCGCGGCACTGCTGGCCTCCTCGGCCGCGGTGCGCCACCGGGCAGCCGAGTGCGGCTGGCCTCGGGTCCGCGCCTGTTCCTCCATCCGTCGGCACAGCGTGAGACGGTCGCGATGGGTCCGAGCGGCACTCTCCAGCGCCCGCTCGAGCCCCTCACTCTGGGCCACCACTAGGCCCTCGGACGTGAATGCGTGGCCGGTCTGACAACGGAAGCGCGCCGTGCCGTCCTCCAACACCTCGTTGAGCACACCGCCGCAGACCGGGCAGCTCAGTGCGCTGGGTTCACCCAGTGTCGGTACATCGGCGGGGCCGAGTTCCTGTGCGGCGATCCGCCCTTCGATTTCCAGACTTGGCGGCACCGGCAATTTCGGGCCGGCTGGTTCGCGGCACAGCCGATCCAGCAGGGCCGGCATTTCGGCGAGCGTGGCCACGTGATCCACGCCATCGCGCTCCAGCGCCCGGCGCGGCATGTCCGGCCATTGCGCGTCGTCCGGGTCCTGCACGACGCAGGTCCCGCCGCATCGCTTGATGGCCTGCAGGCCGGCCGTACCATCGTCCAGCAGACCGGTCAGCACCACGCCGATTACCCTCGGGCCGTAGGCAACGGCAGCCGAACGGAACAGCGGGTCGATCGCGGGTCGAGTTCGGTTCTCCTGCGGACCACGGCGCAGCAGCACATGGCCGTCCTGCAACAGAAGGTGGAAATCCGGCGGCGCGACGACGATCTGGCCAGATCGGATCGGCTCGCCGTCCATCGGATGCTTCGCTGGCAGCGGACCCGCTTTGCTCAGCAGATCGGGCAAGACACTTTTCGATGTGGGGCTGATGTGCTCAACGACGAACACTGAGGCAGGCAGATCGGCGGGCAACCCGGCGCAGATCTGCATTAGAGCCTCCACACCACCGGCGGACCCTCCGATGACCACAATGTCCCGCCGGTCCATCCGAGCGTCTCCCTCTATCCAAACCGAGCCGTGCTTCAAGACGTCGTGTAGTGCGAAATTCGCCCAAACATATCCAGATAGGCCGACCAACATGCAATTGTAGCCTAAGGCCCCTGGAGCGCCCGAAGATATGGACCCATCGGCAGGCGCAGATAAGGCCCTGCGCGCTGAACTTGGCCGGCTTCGCGGCGAGCACGAGCAGGCACTCGTCTCGCTCGAGGACGCCCAGAACGAGATTTCGGCACTTGTGCGTGAGCGCGATGCGCTGGCCGCAGCCGGTGAGCGGCACCTCACGGCATGGCGATCAGCCGAGGCGTCCGCAGGCACTTTGCGGGCGAATTTGGCCGACGCGATGGAAATGCTGATCAGGCAACAGGCCAGTGCCGCGGCGAACAGCGCGACGGACGAAGAACTCGCCGTTGCATTCGAGGAAGCTCAGACGCTCGCGGAAGAGCTTGCGGCTGCCAACGATGCGCTGACGCGAAGCAATCACGATCTGGACTGCCGGGTTGCCGAACGCACCTCCGCTCTGGACGAGGCCAACCGGTCTCTGGAATTGATCAATGCGGATCTACAGCGCCGCGTTGATGAGGAGACGGCCGCCCGGCAGGAGGCGCAGTCGCGTCTGTTCCAGTCGCAGAAGCTGGAGGCGATCGGCCAACTGACTGGCGGCATCGCGCACGACTTCAACAATCTCCTGACTGTGATCACAAGCAGCACGCAATTCCTTCAGCGAGCCGACGATCCCGCGCGACGGGCGCGGCTGGTGCACCGCATCGAAGAGGCGGCCTGGCGCGGAGCCGACCTGACTCGGCGGCTGCTCGCGTTCGGCCGCCGTCAGCCGCTGCGCCCCGACAGGGTGGAATTGGCCATCCAGGCTGTAGGTCTGACCGAACTGCTGCGTCACACGCTGCGCGAGGACATTCAGATCCAGATGCAGTTCGACAACGGCGTATGGCCAGCCGAGGCGGACGTTGCCGCGCTCGAGTTGGCGCTGTTGAATCTCGTGGTGAATTCCCGCGACGCCATGCCGAATGGCGGCCAGATCGTGGTGACCGCTCGCAATACCGCGATGCGGAACGGTCAGTCGGCCCGGTGGGGACTGGCGGAGGGTGATTACGTCGAGATCTGCGTGACCGACACCGGCATGGGAATGCCGCCGGATGTGCTGGAGCGGGTGTTCGAACCGTTCTTCACGACGAAGGAACCCGGCAAGGGGACTGGGCTTGGGCTTGCCCAGGTCTATGGCTTCGTCAAGCAATCGGGCGGCACCGCCTGGGTGGAGAGCCACCTCGGTCGGGGCACGTCCGTGCATCTGCTGCTGCCGCGTTCACTGCGCGAGCGTGGCGGCGAGGCGACCCAGGGCGGCACAGCCGATGTCCGGACACCGCATGATGTCGGCCCGATATCGATCCTGGTCGTGGAAGACAACGAGGACGTGGCCGCCGCGGTGATCGAGATGCTGGTGCAGCTTGGCCACGAGGCGACGCACGTGGGCTCGGTGGGCGCCGCGCTTGGCGTGATATCGGGCGATCGGCCGATCGATCTGGTGTTCACCGACGTGCTGTTGCCGGGCGGCGGCAGCGGTTTGGACCTTGCGCGCGAGCTGACGCAACGGAAGCCGGATGTTCCAGTGGTGTTGACCAGCGGCTATGGCGGCGGCGTCACCGGCCGGCTTGCCGCGGCGAATCTGCCGTTCCTGCGCAAGCCATATCGGATCGAAGCGCTGAAGATGACGATCGAGGAAGCGCTTGGTCAGCATGCGCAGTCCGAGCACGTGCAAAATCATTGACCCGTTGGCGCTTCGCGTTTGGCTCGGGACGGAAATTTGGGATGGCAGGGAACCGAAGCGCCCAGTGAACGTTCACTACCGCCTTCAGCAACAGGAGATTTTAATATGAGCGACCGTTTCCAGGGAGCCGCCCGCGAAATGGGCGGACGCGCGCAGCAGACGATCGGCGAGGCGATCGGTGACGCGAAGACACAGGCATCGGGCCTTTACAATGAGGCCGCCGGCCAGGCGCAGCAGCAGGCCGCCAGGCTCAGCGACGTGATCAAGGATCAGCCGCTCGCCGCAGCCTTGCTCGCCATCGGCATCGGCTACCTGCTCGGCCGCCTGACCGCCTGACCAGAAATTGTCTGGCTTCAGCCTTCCGCCCGCCGCATGTGGATGTGGCGGGCGGAAGGCTCGTCTTTCATAGTCTGGTCATCCAAGTCCAGGGGGAGTAATGCTGATGCCAGCCGCCATCCGGAAGTCGCGTGTCAGCGAGGGCTCCCCCAACCCGCGCGGCGCGAACTGGGACGGCCTCGGCGTCAACTTTTCGCTATTCTCCGCGAATGCCACGAAGGTCGAACTCTGCCTGTTCGACGATGCCGGGCGGACGGAACTCGAGCGGATCGAATTGCCAGAATACACCAACGAAGTCTGGCACGGCTACCTGCCCGACGCGCGGCCCGGCACGATCTACGGGTATCGCGTCCATGGCCCCTACGATCCGAAGAATGGCCACCGCTTCAATCCCAACAAGCTGCTGCTCGACCCGTATGCCAAGGCGTTCGTGGGTGCGCTGCGCTGGGACAACGCGCTGTTCGGCTACACGATTGGATCGAAGGACGACGACCTGAGTTTCGACCGCCGCGACAGCGCCCGCTTCATGCCGAAATGCCGCGTCATCGATCCGGCCTTCTCCTGGGGACGCGAACGCCGACCCGAGGTGCCGTGGGACCGCACGGTGATCTACGAAGCCCATGTGCGCGGCTATACCAAGCTCCATCCGTCCGTTCCGGACAAGCTCCGGGGAACGTTCTCCGGTCTCGGCCGCAAGGAGGTGGTGGATTACCTTCGCTCGCTCGGCGTCACCTCGGTGGAACTGCTCCCGATTCACGCCTTCGTCAACGATCGCCACCTGCTGGAGAAGCGCCTCACCAATTACTGGGGCTACAACTCCATCGGCTTCTTCGCGCCTGATCCACGGTTTTCCGCGGTCCCGGCCTTTGTGTTCTCGGAATTCAAGGAGATGGTCGCGCGCCTGCACGACGCCGGGCTCGAGGTGATCCTGGACGTGGTTTACAACCACACCGCCGAGGGCAACGAGCGTGGCCCGACGCTGTCGTTCCGCGGCATCGACAACGCTTCGTATTATCGGCTTATTCCGGATCAGCTGCGCTATTATATCAACGACACCGGCACCGGGAATACGCTGAATCTCAGCCATCCGAACGTGCTGCAGATGGTCACCGATTCACTGCGCTACTGGGTGACCGAGATGCACGTGGACGGCTTCCGCTTCGACCTCGGCACAATCCTGGCGCGCCAGCACGACGGCTTCGACGAGTTCGCATGGTTTCCTGCAGAGCTGCCTTCAGGATCCGGTGCTGTCGTCGGTGAAGATGATCGCCGAGCCCTGGGACCTCGGTCCGGGCGGCTATCAGGTCGGCGGCTTCCCCCCGGCTGGGCCGAGTGGAACGACAAGTTCCGCGACACCATCCGTGCGTTCTGGAAGGGTGACGAAGGTAAACTCGCCGAGACGGCCACGCGGCTTGCGGCCTCGTCCGATGCGTTCGGCCGCCGCGGACGCAAGGCGTGGTCCAGCGTCAATTTCATCACCGCGCATGACGGCTTCACTTTGCAGGATCTCGTTTCGTACAACGAAAAGCACAATGAGGCGAACGGCGAAGACAACAACGACGGCCATTCGGACAATATCTCGTGGAATCATGGCGCCGAGGGGCCGACGGACGACGCGGAAATTGTCGAACTGCGCAACCGGCAAAAGCGCAACTTGCTGGCGACGTTGCTGCTGGCGCAGGGTACCCCGATGATAATGGCCGGTGATGAGTTCGGCCGCACCCAGAACGGCAATAACAATGCCTATGGCCAGGACAACGCGATCAGCTGGCTGGACTGGAACATCAACGAGGATGGCATCGCGCTGATCGATTTCGTCCGCCGGGTGATTGCACTGCGCAACGCCTTCCCGATCCTGCGGCGCTCGCGTTTCCTGACCGGCGAATACAATGCTGAACTGGACGTGAAAGACGTGCGTTGGCTCACTCCGTCGGGAACCGACATCGAGCCTGAGCAGTGGCATGATGCGAACGCGCGCTGCTTCGGCATGCTGATGGACGGGCGTGCGCAGGCGACGGGGATCAAGCGGCCATCGATGGACGCGACGGCCCTGCTGGTGCTGAACGCCTATCATGACGTGGTGAAATTCAAACTGCCGGAAATTGTCGGCGGTCATATCTGGCGGTGCCTGCTCGACACCAATGTGCCCGACCGCACGGAGGCGCCGCGCTTTAACAGCGGGGAGGAATTCGAGGTCACCGGCCGATCGCTGCTGCTGTTCGCGCTGCAGCCCGAGAGCACGCGCTCGGTGGCGCTGATCCGCGCGCGCGAGGCGCTGCGACAGCTATCGGAAATCCCCGCCACCGCGGCTTTGACCGAAGAGCCGGCGGAAGAGCCGGTATGACGCCTGATACGCAGCGCCTTTCTGATCCGCCGAAACCACCAGGCCAGCCGCCCGATGCGCCCGACCCGGACGCGCCGGTGCCGGTCGAGGAGCCTCCTGCGCCGATCCCGGTTCCGCGACAGGACCCGCCACCCGAGCCGTTGCGCGCCTGAATGCGGCCGTTGACCGGAAAACTCCGCCGCTTGCCTCGCTAGGCCCGCTTCACGTTCCAGAACAGCGGCGCGTTGCACGCCAGCCGACCCTGCAGGCTTTTGCGATACGCCGTAGGAATCTGGAACTGCCCCAGCGTCACGGTCGGCACCTGTGCATAATTCTCCTGCTGAATGGCGGCGGCGACCCTCTGGCGCCCGTCCGCGTCTTTTGCATCCAGCCACTCCTGCGTCATCTGTTCGATCTTGGGATTGTCGTACCAGCCGAACCAGCCGTTGGCGCCCTGGCCGCGGAACGGCGCGGTGACCACCGGGTTGATGATGAAGCCGCCGGTGAACCAGGTGTGGAAGACCGACCAGCCACCTTTCTCCACCGGCTCCTTGCTGGATCGGCGCTGCACCACCGTGCCCCAGTCCGTCGCGGCCAACTCCGCGTGGATGCCGATCTTCCTGAACATGTCGTAGGTGATATCGCCCAGCGGTCCGATCGTCGCGAAATCAGTCGGGTTGATGATTACCGCCTTCTGGCCACTGTAACCGGCTTGCCTGATCATCGCCTTGGCCAACTCGATGTCGCCCTTCTGCACCGGCATATCGACCTGGGAACCGTACGTCGTACCGCAGGGGAATTGCGACCGGCAGACCTGCCACGAGGTCGGATCGTTCCCCGTGATCGCCCCCATGTAGTCTTCCTGGTTGACCGCGGTCAGCACCGCGCGGCGCAGGCGCACGTCGTTGAACGGCGGATGCAAATGGTTGAACCGCAGGCCGCCGATATAGCCCTGCGGATTGGACGCGGCGATTGCGATATCGCCATTGCGCCGCAGGAGCGGCACGAGATCGGCCTGCACCTGCTCGTACCAGTCCACTTCGCCGCTCTGCAATGCGGCGGACGCGGTCGCGGCGTCGGGAATGATTTTCCATTCGATCCGCTGGAAGTTGGCGATCTTGCCACCCGTGGTCCAGTCCGGCGCCTCCTGACGCGGAATGTAGCCGTCGAACTTCTCCCACGCGGCGCTGCTGCCGGCGACAAACTCGTCCTTTACGAAGCGGAACGGGCCGGAGCCGACAATTTCCGTGATCGTCTGGTACGGATCGGTCTTGGCCAGCCGCTCCGGCATCATGAAGGCGATCTGCGCGTCGGGTTTGGCAATCGCGTCGATCAGCAACGGGAAGGGCTGCCGCAGCGTGACCTTGATGGTGCGGTCGTCGGCCGTACCCCACGCATCGACGACCTTTGCGATTGTCTGGCCGAACGTGTCGCGCATTGCCCAGCGCGCGAGGCTTGCGGCGCAGTCCTGAGCGCGCACCGGCTCGCCATCCTGCCATTTGAGCCCTTCGCGCAACCTGATCAGATACGTACGGCCATCGTCGGAGACAGTGTAGCCCTCGGCCATCTGCGGCTTCGCCTGCTGGGCTGCGTTCACGCCGAACAGCGTGTCCCACACCATCCACGCGTGGTTCGCTGTCACCGCGGCTGTCGTGATGATTGGATCGAGCAGGGTGAGGTTTGCCTGCGGCACGAAGCGCAGGACGCTGGCGTTGGCCGGTTGTCCAATCGAAACACGCGGCAGGGACGCTGCCAGGGCGCCGGCCATCCCGGCTTTCAGAAACGACCGTCGTCGCATCGTGCGCCCCCTGTCCGTGGTTGATGAAAGCATGTCGAGTTTTCCGGTGTGCGGCAAGCGACCGAGGCGACAGGCGATGGTCGGGCAGCAAAAAAGGCCCACGCAGAGTTCCGAGGAAGATTCACCGAGTGCCACGGAAGAAGAGAAGCAGAGCGGTCAAAGAGCTGCGCGCGCAACCCAATCTTCACTTCTTCAGTGGCCCTCGGTGGGATCTCGGTGAACTCTGTGCTACCAACCTTCCAAATCACCGCAGCCTGCGGTGATTTTCCGATAGACGGCCGATAACGCGCTGCGTCGCTTGACAGTATCCTTCAAGGGTCATCGCACGCAGGCGACTGCACCGATGCAAGGCAAGGGGAACCGCAAATAACGCAAATAACGCAAATGCAGATTGCAGCGACATTGCCTCAAGTTTGGCCCCCTAACCGGGCAAGCGCGCCATTTGCGTTCTCTGCGTTATTTGCGGTTCCCCTCCTGGTGCCTGATCCAGCCTGAAACCAACATGGCGAGGCACCCGTGCGACCCTCGCTTTGGTCTGGTTGCGGCCAAAGGCTGCTCTGTGTGGACCTTCCTTACGGCCAGCCAGCGCGGCTGCTCTGGACTCCGGATCGTCCGAGATGCACGGTTCCCAAATCAGGCCCAATCAGCTCGATAGATCGCGTAGGAGACGCCTGCATGGAGAACTGTCTGAAGCGCAAAGCTTGCCGACGGCGTCCTGACATTCTGCATGGGCGTGAGCCACGTGTATCTGACGGCTGACAACGACGTGGGCTATCGGTTGAGTGCCGCGCGCGCGGACATCGAGCGGATGCCAACGATCCCGGTGCCGCGGATCTGAAGGAGGCAGCGATGTTCGCCTATGTCGGCGGTTATACCACGAACGACCGCGACGGCCGCGGCGACGGCATCCATGTGTACCGCGTGGATACGTCAAGCGGCGCGTGGACGCATGTGCAGCACGTGACAGGCGAAGAGAACCCGTCGCTGTTCACGCTGCATCCAGACAACCGCGTGCTGTATTCGGTGCATGGAGGGCTTACCCATGTCAGTGCGTTCGGCATCGATCTATCCAGCGGGCATCTGCGGCTGCTGAATCGACAGCCTTGCGGCGGAACCAATCCGGTCGATGCGGCGCTGGACGCGACCAACCGCTTTCTGGTTGTGCCGAATTACTCCAGCGGCAATGTCGCTGTGCTGCCGCTGGCGGAGGACGGTGCGCTGCAGCCGGTGTCGCAGGTGTTTGAACTCCCAGGCAAGCCAGGACCAAATCCGACGCAGCAGGCTTCGTCGCATCCGCACGCAGTGATCTTCGATCCATCGCGGCGGTTCGTCATCGTTCCGGACAAGGGCTTCGACTGCACCTTTATCTTCCGCTTCGAGAACGGCCTGCTGGCGCTGAACCAGGCGATGCCGTCGCGCCCGGGCGCGGCGCCTCGGCATTGCATCTTTCACCCATCGTTGCCGGTGCTCTACGTGAACAACGAACTTGATTCCACGGTCACGGCCTATCGCTGGAATGCCGGAAGGATCGAGGAAATGGAAATTGTCGGCACATTGCCGAAAGGCGAGACCAATCGGAACACCACTGCCGAAATCGCCGTCGCGCCGGATGGGCGGTTCCTGTACGTGTCGAACCGAGGCCATGACAGCGTCGCGGTATTCGCCGTGGCGCAGGACAGCGGCCGTCTCACTTTCTTCGGCTGTGAGCCAACGGGCGGCAAACGCCCGCGCTTTTTCGCGCTCGATCCGGGGGGAGAGTTCCTTTACGCGGCGAACCAGGAAGACGACAACATCGTCGCGTTCGTCGTCGACAAGGCGAGCGGCATGCTGACGCGCACGGTTCACGAGGTCCGCGTCGGCAGCCCTTCGGCGATCAGCTTCGTCGTTTAGTGAGGCCCACAGGAGGCAACCATGCCGCTGCTCTCGCTTCCCGCCGTCTTCATGCGCGGCGGCACCAGCCGCGCCGTGATGTTCCATGCGCACGACCTGCCGGAGCGCGCGAAGTGGGATCCGATCTTTCTGGCCGCCATGGGCAGCCCCGACCCGAACGGACGTCAGCTCAACGGCATGGGCGGCGGTATTTCCTCCCTTTCGAAGGTCTGCATCCTGGCGCCGTCGGAGCGTGCCGACGCCGATATCGACTATACCTTCGCGCAGGTGCAGATCCGGGACCCGCGCGTGGACTACCGCAGCAACTGCGGCAACATGAGTTCCGCCGTCGGCCCATTCGCGGTCGATGAGGGCATCGTCAGGCCCAACGGCGACACTGCGATGGTGCGGATCTTCAACACCAACACCGGCAAGATCATTCGTTCGACATTCCCGTTGGAGGACGGTCGCGCCGCCACCGATGGCGACCTGGCAATCCCTGGGGTAGCCGGCACGGGAGCACCGGTGCGGCTGGATTTCCTGGCTCCCGGCGGCGCCACGACCGGCCGGTTGCTGCCGACCGGACGGGCGACCGACCGGCTGGATGTGCCCGGCATCGGCCCGATCAACGTCTCGATGGTGGACGCGGCCAACGGCTGCGCGTTCGTCCGCGCCCGCGACATCGGTCTGACCGGACGCGAACAGCCGGAAGAACTTGAGCGCGATCCCGCACTTTTGGAGAAGCTGCAAGCGATCCGGCGGCACGCGTCGATTGCCATGGGCATTGCTCGGGATGACGCCGAGGCGCATGCCGTCGCGGCCGTGCCGATCATCGGTTTCGTGGCGCCACCGATGGACGCCTCTACCCTGTCGGGTGAGCGGATTGCGGCCTCGCAGGTGGACCTGACGGGGCGCTTTCTGTCGAACGGCCAGCCGCACCGGGCGCTGCCGCTGACCGCCTCGCTGTGCACCGCAGTGGCTGCCCGCATCGCCGGCACGGTGGTCGCGGAGGTGCTGGCGCCCGGCGCCGGCGATCAGGTCCGCATCGGCATGCCATCGGGCATCCTGATCGTGGGCGCCGATGTGGAACAGGAGGCGGGCGGGCAATGGGTGGCGCGCAGCGGCGCCTTCTACCGTACGGCGAGGCGTCTGTTCGACGGCCGCATCCACGTGCCGCGATAATCCATGCTCAAGGCAAGTCTTTTGGTACCGTGGGGGTCAAAAGGCTTGACAGGTAGCGCGACTGCCGCAGACCAGTCTGGTGCCGCGCGGCACCGCCAATCGAAGCAGTCTGCTCGGTCTATGGCAGAGGATCACATCCTTGGGGAATCCAACCGTTATCCTTGACCGAGTAGTAGATGGTGCAGACCACGCCCTGTGGACCCCTTTGCAAGATGATTTGCGTGTGCCCGGTACTCGAAATCTGAGACGCCGCCTTTATCTCCCAACCATCGCGTAAGTAGGTGGACACCGTGCCGTCCGCTCCCGAGACCTGTATCGGCGTCGCAACGCCAGCGATGATAGCCACGGCAGTGACAAGGCGCATGTGGTCTTCCAGCTCGCTCTGATTTAATCGCGGCACGGTCTGGAGCGGCACAACGCCTGTCAACAGGCCCATATGATTTTGGCTCAGCGCAATTTTGTATTAACCGTTCCAACCACCTGTTGTCGGAAAGTGTTCGCGTGAAGACCGGGAATAAATCCGCCAAATGTCGGGTGCTCTTGCCCTGGTGCCCACCGATCTCATTCACTTATGATTCATGGATATCGGCACGACGACCGACAAGCATTCAAAGCCGAGATCGCCAGGTCCGGTCAGGCAAATCTGTGATCGCCACAGCACGCTAAGCTGAATTGCTCACCCAGCGGGAAAGGAAGGGTTCATGACGAGGATGAGCCGACGCTCGATACTGGGCGCGCCAGTCGGTTTTGCGGCCACGAGTCTGCTCGCATGTCCCCACATCGCGAACGCGCAGGCCAAGACCGCGACCATCTGGATCAATCAGGGCTTCGTGCCGGCGGAGGTCGCGGCGTTTCGCAAAACCGCCGCCGACTACGAAAAGGCCAGTGGTAACAAGCTCGATTACAACATCATGCCTTTCATGGCTCTGAACCAGAAGACCATCTCGGCGCTTACCAGTGGCGATGTTCCGGACCTGATCTTTCACGACGCGCCCGCGACAATCCTGCCGCAAAACGCCTGGGACGACAGACTGCTCGATGTCAGCGATGTCGTTGAACCCCAGAAGTCGCTCCTCAGCGAGACCGCCGTCGCTGCCTCGACCTACTACAACAACGCCACCAGGCGACGAAGCTCTTATCTGGTTCCGATCAAACAGGCCGCCATTCCGTTCCACATCTGGGGACACCTGGTCGAGAAGGCGGGCTTCAAATTGTCGGACGCTCCGAAGACCTGGGACGCATTCCATGATTTCTTCAAGCCCGTGCAGGATGCGCTTCGGAAACAGGGCATGCGGAAGGTTTATGCCATGGGCATGTCGCTCACGACGGTCGGCCCGAACGACGGCAATGGACTCTTCACCTACTTCGTAATCGCGAACGGCGGCCGGAACGTCGTCACCCCCGACGGCAAGCTGCACACCGACGATCCGCAGGTGCGTGAGGCATTCATCCGGTCCGTCGCCTATCTCACGTCGGCCTACAAAGTGGACTATATTCCGCCGGACGTTCTGACCTGGAACGACTCCGACAATAACAACGGCTTTCACTCCAAACTGTTCGTGATGGATCTTGATGGCACGATTTCGACCGAACTCGCGATGATCAACGACAAACAGGCATACTACCATGACTCGGTGACCATGGGCTTGCCGAACGGGAATGACGGCAAACCCATGCCGGCTCAGCTAGGTGCCGGCGGCGGCTTCATTCCAAAAGGCGCGAAGAACGTCGAGGTCTCCAAGGACTTCATCGAGATTCTTCATGCAACCGCAGGTCATGAACGAGAACCTGAAAAACGGTCTGGGCCGCTGGGCGCCCGCCATACCATCAATCGTGAAGGATGACCCTTGGTGGCTTGATTAGTCGTCGGATCCGCACCGCGCACCCTACATTCGCGAATGCGTGCTCGGCCCGACCATTCCCTCTTTCAACGGCTTTAACCCCGCCTGGGGTCAGGTCAGCGCCGAGCAACTCTGGGGCGTCGTCGAAGCCGATGTGATCAAAAACAAGATGACGCCGGAGGCCGCGGTGGATAAGGCGTTCCGCAGGGCCGAGGAGATTTTCGCGAAGTTTTCTATCGGGTGACGGCTCGCTGCTACCCCGCGCCCTCCTGCAGCCAGGGCTCGGTTGCCCAGAGACGCGCCAGTTCCGCGCGTTCGGCCTCGGCCCTGGCAGTCCAGGCGGCTCCGTCGATCCAGCTTGGGATGAACCCGATGCTGTCGGCCAGTTCGTGAAACCCGGGATCAGCGACCACAGCCTGCATGGCGGTCTCCAGACGGTCGACGATCTCCTGCGGTAGGCCAATCGGGGTCGCCAGCCCGCGATAGATCACTGCGGACAGGTCCAGTCCCGAATCGCGTAGCGGCGGCATGTCGGGAAAGATATCGGCGCGGTTCTTCGCCGCGATCCCAAGCCCGACGAGCCGCCCTTCGCGCAACGCCCAGATCGCGTTGGACAGGCTGAGCGCGGCAGCGGCCACGTTGCCGGCGACCGCCGCCTCGCGCGCCGCCTCGGCAGACGGAAACGCCACGATGTTGAGCCGCGTGCCAGCGATCGATTGCAGCCGCAATGCCGCGAGATGCGGCGGGCTGCCGGGCGGCGGTGTACCGAGCGGAACGGCCCCGGCGTCGTCGGCTGACCGCTCCACAATATCCTGCACGGAACCCAGCGGGGTGGCGACCGGGGACACGATGCAGATCGGCTCCTTCTGCACCGCGCCGACGAGGATGATGCGCTGCAGCAGGTCGTCGGCGCCACGATCCACCGTCCGGGCGGGCAGTGTCGGCGTAGCGGCCCAACCCAGAACCAAGCCGTTCGGCGAAGCCTCGGCCACCGCGCGCGCCGCGGCGATACCCGCGCTGCCCTGGATGTTGCGGACATCGAACCCCGTGTACTGCATATGGCGCGCGAGGAAGGGCGCGAAGGATCGCGCCAACGCGTCGGTTCCGGATCCGGCGCGGGCACCGACCAGCAGGGCGGGGGTCTCATCGGCATGCGCCGCCCTGGCCGTCACAAGCGCGCTCACGCCGATCAGCAGGTGGCGGCGGCTGATCACGACGTGGATGCCGTCCTGGCCTTGGGCGCGGTCACCGGAGCGGCTTCCCGTCGCAGCCGGTTTTCTCCCAGGAATAACAGGATGGGTGCCGCAATGAAGATTGACGATGAAGTGCCGACGACGATGCCGAACAGCATCACCCAGGCGAAGCCCGAGATCGACTGGCCGCCGAACAGCGCCAGCGGCAGACTTGCCAGGAACACGGTCATCGAAGTGCCGAGCGTTCGGTTCAGCGTCTCGTTGATCGACAGGTCGATGAGGTCGCGCAGCGGCAAGGTCTTGTATTTGCGGAGATTTTCCCGGACGCGGTCATATACCACGACCTTGTCGTTGGTGGAGTAGCCGAGCACGGTCAGAATGGCCGCGACCATCACCAGATCGAACTCGATCCGCGTGAGGGCGAGGAAACCGATGGCCTTGGTGATGTCCAGGATCAGCGTCACCACGGCGCCGACCGCGAACTGCCACTCGAAGCGGAACCAGATGTAGGCCATGATCATGATCAGGCTGATGCCAAGGGCGAGCAGTCCGTTGCGGAACAGTTCGGCGGAGACCGACGCTCCCACCGCATCGGTGCGCAGCACCTTGATCCCCGGCACGGCCTTCTCCAGCGCCTCGCGCACCCGGGTGACCGCCTGCTGCACCGCCGCCTCGGAAGGCTGGGCGCCGAGCCGGATCAAAACCTCGGATGGGTCGCCGAACTGCTGCACGCCCTGGTCGGGGATGTGCTCGGCGGCCAGCGCCGAGCGGATCTGGGTGAAGTCGGCCGGCCCCGGCGTCCGCACCTCCATCACGATCCCCCCGGAGAAGTCGATGCCGAGGTTGAGGCCCGGGTAGAAGAACAGCGCCACCGATGCCGTCGAAAGGACCGCCGAGACCACGAGGCCCATGAACCGGCCGCGCATGAACGCGATCTTGGTGTTGTCGGGAACCAGGCGGAAGCGCGGACGGATGAACATGGATGATCAAACCGGAAGAAGCTGTGGGCGCGTGGCGATATACCACCGTGAGACCAAGAGGCGCGTCAGCATCCAGGCGGTGAAGAGCGATGTGGCGATGCCGACCGTGATCGTCACTGCGAATCCCCGCACGGGCCCGGAGCCAAAGATGAACAGCATGACGTGCGCCAGGAATGCAGTCGCATTGGAGTCGAAGATCGTACTGTAAGCTCTTGTAAATCCATGCTCTAATGCCGACAGTGGCGGTCGGCCGAGGCGCTGTTCCTCGCGGATCCGCTCGTTGATGAGGATGTTCGCGTCCACCGCCATACCGAGCGTCAGCAGGATGCCCGCCATGCCGGGCAGGGTCAGAGTGGCCTGGAGCAGCGACATTACACCGAGCATCAGCACCAGGTTCACCACCAGGCAAACATTCGCGAACCAGCCGAAAAGGCCATAGAAGACCGCCATGAAGACGATCACCAGCACGAAGCCGACCGCGAGCGAGATCGCCCCCGCCCGGATCGAATCGGCCCCCAGTTCCGGGCCGACGCTGCGCTCCTCCACCACCGTCAGCGGCGCCGGCAGCGCGCCAGCCCGCAGCAGCACCGCGAGGTCATTGGCCGAAGCGGCGGTGAAGCTGCCGCTGATCTGACCGCGCCCGCCGGTGATCGGCTCGCGGATGACCGGCGCGCTGATCGCCTTGCCGTCCAGCACGATGGCGAAGCGGTGGTTGACGTTGGCCCGCGTCACGTCGGCAAAGCGCCGCGCACCGACGGTATTGAACGTGAAGTTGACCACCCATTCGCCGGTCTGCGAGTTGTTGCCCGCCTTGGCGTCGGTCAGATCCGCGCCGTCCACGTCGATGCGGCGGCGCACGGCGACCTTCTGGCTTGGGTTGTCCTGCATCGGCAGGAAATCAACGCCCGGTGGCGGCGTCGCACCGGCGGCCGGATTGGCGGTCTCGTCGACCAGCTGGAACGTCATGTGCGCGGTCTGGCCGAGCAGTTCCTTGATGCGGTTGGGATCGCTGATGCCAGGCAGCTGCACGACGATGCGGCTGTCGCCCTGCTGGGTGATCTGGGGGTCGACCACGCCGGTCTCGTCGATGCGGCGGCGGACGATCTCAATCGATTGCTGCACCGCACCCAGCGCCCGCGCGTGCAGCGCAACGGGCGAAAGCGTCAGCGTGATCGTGCCGTCCGGGGTCGAGGCTAGGTCGAATTCCGGCGTGCCGGTGGGGCCTTCGGGGACGATCAGTGGCCGGATCGCCGCGATCGCTGCCTCGGTCTTGCCGGCGTCGCGCAGCTTCAGCAGCATGCGGTTCTGGTCGGGCTGCGCCTCCAGCGTCTGGTAGAAGATGCCGCCGGGCCGGAGCGCCTGGCGCACCGCGTCCACAACATTGTTGAGCCGCTCCTTGATCACCGCCTTCATGTCGATCTCGAGCAGGAGGTAGGAGCCGCCGCGCAGGTCAAGCCCAAGGTGCACGGTCCGCCATGGCATCCAGGCGGCGGGCGCCGGAAAGAGGTTAGGGATGCAGAGGATCGTGCCGAGCAGGCAGAGGCCGAGGATGACGGCGGTCTTCAGGGGCGTGAAATACATCATCGGGGGAGGACGCGGCTTCCTTTGGCGTTGCCGCCCCTATGCGCCAGCGCCGGAGCGAGGTCCAGAGGAAGCACGCGATGTGCGCGCCGCGCGGGGTGCCGGGAAAACGGCGTGGCGAGGGGCGTATCGGCTATCGCCGTAGGAGGGCCGACGGCGTGTCCCCGACGAGCGATGGCCGGGTCACGCCCATACGCATCAGCATAAGCACAGGCCCAGGTTCAATTCTCCCCCTCCCTTGCAGGAGGGGTTTGGGGAGGGGCCGGATCACTACCAAGTCTGCGTTCGGAGCGCGTTCCCCTCCCCCAACCCCTTTCGCTAAGGGATGGGGAGAGCACTTTTTCCAGCCGCCACGCCCGGCCATCATGGCGTGGCCAGAGCGTCTCGCGCCGCGTCCCACAGCGGTTGCCTCGCGGCGCACCGCCGTACTAAGCTTCCTCCAATCCATAAACGAGAGGGACGGCCATGACCAAGCGCAGGCGATTCCTGCAGGGCTCGCTGACCGGGGTCGCCGCGGCGTTGGCGGCGTTCGGCATCAACCCCGCGCTGGCGCAGGAGATGGGCAAGCTGGCGGGCCGGTCCGACAAGCCGCTGAAGGCGGCGTTCTCCAATGCAGGGCTTCAGGCGACGTGGTGCGCGCAGGGCAAGCAGGCGGCGGAATATTGGGGCAAGCTGTTCAACGTGGACGTGACCTGGTTCGACGGCGAACTGGCCGCGCAGAAGCAGCGCGCCGCGATCGACAACATGGCCTCCCAGAAATGGGATTTCGTCGCGATCCAGGCCTTCGGCATCGGCACGCTGACCGCGCCGGTGAACAAGATGATCGACAGCGGCACACCGGTCATCGACATGGACACGCTGATCGCACCGCTCGATTCGATCAACGTTCACAGCTTTCTGGCGCCCGACAACGAGTTCATGGGCGCGTCCGTCACCCAATCGCTGGTCGATGCGATCAACGGCGAGGGGACGATGATCATGACGCAGGGCGCCCTCGGGCACACCGGGGCGCAGGGCCGCGCGCGCGGATTTGAATCCGTGGTGAAGAAATATCCGAAGATCCAGGTCCTGGACAGCCAGCCCGCGGACTGGGACGTGACGAAGGTGGCGCGAATCTGGGAGACGCTGCTGACCAAATACCCCAAGATCAGTGCCGCCTATTTCCACAACGACGATATGGCGCTCGCCGCCTACAACGTGATGAAGACGCATAACCGAACCGAGATCCTGATTGGTGGGTGCGATGCCATGCCGCCGGCGCTTGCCGCGGTGACTGATGGACGGATGCACGCCACGGTGCGCAATCCGTCCTGCCGCATTCACGGGGGCGCCATCGTTGCCGGCGTCGCAGCGGTTGTCGCCGGGGAAAAGACCGGGACGGGCGGCATTCCGAAGAACATCGTCACCGACGGCGCGGTCGTCACCAAGGCGAACGCGCCCGGGATGATGTGGATGGAGACGCACTTCCTGATCTGATCCGCTCGTGACGCCGCCCCTGCTGGAACTTTCCGGAATCACCAAGGCATTTGGTGGCGTCGCGGCGCTGCGGGACGTGGATTTCGTGCTGTCGCCTGGCGAGATCCACGGGCTGGTCGGCGAGAACGGCGCGGGCAAATCGACGCTCATGAAGATCATCGCCGGCGTGTACCCGGACTATCAGGGCGAGATGCAACTCGACGGACAACGGGTCCGCTTTGGCTCGCCGCGGGATGCGCGGGCCGCCGGGATCGGCATGGTGCATCAGGAGCTATCACCCGTGCGCGACTTGTCTGTGGCCGAAAACGTTCACCTGGGAGCGCAGCCGGTCAATCGGTTCGGCTTGATCGACTGGCGGGCGATGCGCCGCGGTGCGGGCGAGCATCTGCAACGCCTCGGCATCGACGTCGACCCGCGCACGCGGATGGGCGCGTTGCCGCTCGGACTGCAGCAGCTTGTCGAGTTGGCGCGCGTGCTGTTCTCCGGCGCGCGCATCATCATCCTGGACGAGCCGACATCGGCGCTCTCCCCGCCCGAGGTCGAACGGCTGTTCGCGTTGTTGCGACGTCTGCGCGACGTGGGGCGCAGCATCGTGTTCATCTCGCATTTCCTCGACGACGTGCTGGCGATCTGCAACCGCGTCACGGTGTTCCGCAACGGTCAGGCGGTCGCGACCGGACCATGCGGCGCGGTGGACAAGCGCTGGGTGATCGACCGCATGATCGGCGCAGGACACGAGGGGCTGGAGGACAGCTACCTGTCCGAAATTCCGCTTCACAGCCGGCCGGATGCGAAGGTTGTACTGGAAGTGGACGCGCTGAGCCGCACGGGTGCGTATCGCGACGTGTCGCTGCGCGTGCGCGCAGGCGAGGTCCTTGGGATCTACGGGTTCCTCGGTTCGGGGAACCTCGAACTCGCGCGCACGCTGTTCGGCCGGCTGCCGGCGGAGCGGGGACGAATCACCCTCGATGACCGAACGATGCGTCTATCGAGCACAACCCGTGCGCGGCGCGCGGGGATGGCCTTCCTGCCGGAAAGCCGACGCATGATGCTGTTCGTGGCCGAACCGGTGTTCAAGAGCGTGACGATCGCCATCCTGGATCGCATCCATCGCCTTTGGCTGCGACCGAGCGTGGAGCGCGGCATCGCCGAACGTCATGTTCAACGGCTGCGAATCCGCCCGCCGAGTGTCGACCGCTTGCTGGCTACCCTGTCCGGCGGCAATCAGCAGAAGGTGGCATTGGCGAAGTGGCTCACGCATCTTCCGCGCGTGCTGGTGCTGAGCGAACCCACGCGCGGAATGGACGTGGGCGCGAAGGATGACGTGGTGCAGATTGTGCGCGGGCTGCGTGAGCAGGACATCGGCATTGTGGTGGTCTCGACCGAACCGGAAACGGTGCTCTCGCTCGCCGACCGCATCCTGGTGATGAAGAAGGGAAGCGTGGTCCGGGAATTCGCCGATGAGCCGGTTAGCAAGGACCGGTTGCTGGAAGCTGCATGAGCGATGCCCCGGAGACTGCCCGTGTGGCCTCAGCTCAGCGCGCGGGCGTGACGGAGTGGCTGCACGGTCGATTGCGCAATATTGCACCCTTCGCGACGCTGCTCGTGCTGGTGGTGTTTTTCTGGGCGGCGAGCGATTCCTTCGCGACACTCGGTAACCTTGAGAACATCCTGACACAGATCTCGGTGACCGGGATCATCGCGGTGGGGCTCACGTTCGTGATCCTGTGTGCCGAGATCGATCTGTCGGTTGCGAGCGTCGCCAACGCAACGGGCATCGTCGTGGCATACTTCACCGCGCAGGATGCCAGTGTGACGATCGCCAATGTCCCGTTGCCGGGCTGGGCCGCGATACTGATCGCACTCGCGTCATGCTTCGCACTGGGAACGGTGAACGCCTTCGGGCTCACGCGGATCGGCATCCCGAGCTTCATCATGACGCTCGCGATGCTGCAGATCGCGGCTGGCATCTGCGCGCTGCTGGTGCGCGGACAGATCGCCTACGCGGTGCCGCCGTTGATCGGCACGCTGGGTTCGCGCTCGCTCGGGCCGGTCCCGTGGATCGTGATCGTCGCCGCGCTGTTCCTGCTGGTGGGCCATGTCGCGCTCACCTACACGCGGTTCGGCCGCTACGTGTACATGACCGGAGGCAACCGCGAGGCGGCGGAATATTCCGGCGTCAATGTCCGGGCGATCCTTTCGGCGGTGATGATCATCTCGGCGGTGTGCTCGGGCGTCGCGGGCATGCTCGGCGTGGCGTATTTCGGCAGCGCGCAGCAGAACGAGTTCGATACCTACCTGCTCGACAGCATCTCCGCGGTGGTTGTGGGCGGCACAAGCCTGTTCGGCGGCCAGGGCGGAATTGGCAACACGATCATCGGGCTGTTCGTGTTGGGCGTGCTGAACAACGGGCTCGACCACATCAACATCGACAGCTTCCTGAAGATTCTGATCCGCGGCTTGATCCTGCTTGTGGCGCTGGTGATCAACGTTTACGCACAGCGGATGCGGACGGCGCGGGAGGGGTAGCGAATCCCGGCGCCGACGCGCTCACGCACGGTCGCAGCGTCATCCCGTTGCAACGTCGCTGCCGGTGCGGCGGAGCCAGAACAATAAACGTTTCCGCGGCTCCTGCCGGCTGCTAGGGTGCGGACATCGGGGCATGCGACGCCTTCGATGCCTCGACGACGGATCTCTACGAGCCATGCTCATCGGCAGCGTGATGCGTCACGGTGCCAGGCCCAGAAAGAGGAGATCGCGACGATGGCTGATGTCCTGGTTGCGACGTTGAATGTGGACGCGGATGCGCTCGCCGGTCCGCTCGAGGCACGGTATCTGGGCTCGCGGCTTTATCGCAATGTCGCCGATACGAGCCGGATCACCGCGACGCATTGGCACATCGCCTGGGCCAACGGACTTGGCTGGGGCTTCGACGGCATGGACGGCGCAATCCTGGCGCTGGTCGCACCGATGCTCATGGCCGAGTTCGCGATCAATCTCGGCACCTACCGCAGCGGGGTCCAGATCGCGTCGCTGGTCAGCATCGTCGGCTTCTACCTTTGGCCGTGGCTTGCCGACAGGTTTGGCCGACGCAATATCCTGGCGCTCAACATTGCGGTGTATTCGTTGGCGATGCCGCTGGTCGCGCTGTCGCCAACATGGGTCGCCTTCGTTGCAGCCTACAGCATCGTGCGCTTCGCACTGAACGGGGAATGGGCGGTCGGCTCGATGCTGGTGGCGGAGACCTGGCCGGCACGGCTGCGTGGCCTCGTCCTCAGCTTCGATCGCTCGGCCTGGGGCGTCGGCGCCGCGCTGGCCGGAACGATCGCGACGTTCGTGGTGACGGTGTGGGGATGGCGGGCGGCTTTCGTCATGCCCGCGGTCGTCGCGCTTCTGGCGGTCTATGTGCGGCTGTTGTGCCCGGAATTGCCGTACTGGGTGCGCATGCAGGACCGCAAGCACCGCATCGCGGAGCGTGTGGCTGCTGACCTCGCGCTGACGGAAGATGATCGGAACTGGATTGCCAAGACGAAGAAGCCCGGCTGGCGGCAGTTGTTCCTGCCCGACGTCATGCGCAATACGGTCATGGCGACCCTGGTCGCCAGCCTCGCACTGGTATCGTACAGCACGGTCGGCATGTGGATGCCGCTGTTCCTGTCGCAGCAGCACGGATGGTCAACGGCACAGTACGGCAGCTTCTACATCTGCTGGGCCTTGTTCGCCACGACCGGCTTCTGGGTCGGTGGCTGGATGATCGACCGCTTCGGCCGGCGCCCTGGCTTCGCGATCCTGCTGCTGGAAGCCGCGATCTTCATGACGATCTGGATCTTCACCGCGAACACGTTGGCCCTGTGGCTCCTCGGCATGGCGTGGGCGTGGGGTTTTATCGGCGTGTGGGGTCCGGTGACGACATACACCGCGGAGATGTACCCGACCCGTATCCGCGGCGTCGGCAACGGCTTCTCCTGGGCCGTCGCATTCCTGGTCGGGGCCGTGCTATGGCCGTTCGTCGCGGTTTATCTGCGCGAGACGACGGGGTCCTTTGTCGCGGCGTTCCTGCTTATCCCGGTGATTCTGCTGATCATGGCGGCGATCATCTGGTTCTATAGTCCGGAGCACGCCCGCAAGGATCTCGACCAGATCGCCGTGTGATCGCGCTACAGACCAAGACCGCCATCGAGCGGGATGGTCTGCCCGGTCATGTAATCCGACGCGTCTGACGCCAAGTAAAGCGCCAGCAGTCCGACTTCGCGAAGCCGCCCGGGTCGCCTGAGCGGCACGGTCTGCTCGGCACGCTGCGTGGACTGCCGGAGACGCTCTTCGCCGGACGTCACCACATCCGGAAACAGGCCGGGCGATATGGCGTTGACGTGCACGCCGTAGGGCGCCCATTCGAGCGCCTGCGCCCGCGTGAATCCGGTGAGCGCAGTCTTCGCGGTCGTGTACAGGACCATGTCTCGGCCGCCCTGATGGGCGGTCCACGATGCGACGTTGATCACCTTGCCCGAACGTCGCGCGAGCATGTGCGGGCCGACGGCGCGTGTGCAGAGCAGCGCTTCCGTCAGGTTGATGTCCATGATGAACCGGAGTTCTTCGTCGGTGACACCGGCGCCGCCGTCTTCCTTGCCCGGAAGCGCGACCAGCGGCTTGCGGATGGAATTGCCCAGCGCATTCACCAGGACGTCGATGCGCCCGAATGTGCCAAGGACCGTATCGACGGCGCGTTGGACTTCGTCCGGTTTTGTCACGTCGGCAATGATCGGCACGACGCGCCGTCCCGACACCGCTGCAATCTGCGCCGCTGTACCAGTGACGTAGTTGGGTGTCAGCGCATTGAGGGCCACGTCGGCGCCGGCCTCGGCGAGCACCTGGGCAATTCCCTTGCCGATGCCGCGTCCGGCCCCCGTGATGAAGACGACTTTCCCCGTGACATCGAATTCGACTGGCATCATGACGCGTTCTCCTGAGCCGTGGCCGATGGTTCGTTCAGCCGATTGCCGTCAGTGGCGCCGAGCCGGCACTAGCGAGGCGGCGTTCCGCCTCGGCGTACAGATCCGCCGGCAGCGGCCCCTGCCGCAGAACTTCGACGTTGGCCCGCAGGTGGGCCGGATTTGCCGTGCCGACGATGGTGGTATCCAGGTCGGGGTTGGTAAACGTGAAGCGGAGGATGAACTCCATCGGCGTCATGTCGCCAAGAAGATCGTCAAGCTTCGCCGCCTGCCATCGCTCCCATTGCAGCCCCGCCTGCTTTCCCTCCGATGGTGCACCCTTCGCGGCGCCGCCGCGGATGACGATCCCCGCCCCCGCGTTGGCGGCAGCGGCGATGATCGTCTCGTGTTCTCGTTCCATCGCCGAATAGGGGATTTGAAAAACGTCGAACACTCCCATCGCGATATGGTCCTGCAAATGAGGCAGGGTGCCGGACATGCCGATGAACCGCACCTTCCCGGCCTGCCTGAGCTCCATCACCGCCTCGAGGGCACCATTCTCCTCCAGGGTTTGCTGCGACGGCGAGATATGGAACTGCACCACGTCGAGGTAGTCGGTCTTCATCCGCACCAGGCTCTGTTCGACACCGGCGAGGATGTTGTCGCGTGTGAACACGTGCGGACTGCGCTGGCCACGTACGGCCGACGCCCCGACCAGGCAGCCGCATTTGCTCGCCAGATAGTACTCGGAGCGTCGGTGTGAGATGTAGCGGCCGATCCGTTCCTCGCTCACGCCATAATCGATCGACGTATCGACGTAATTGATACCGGCGTCGAGCACGGCGTTAAGGATGGTTTCCGCCTGCGCCTCGGTGGTATCGCGGGCGCGTGGAGCTCCGCGCAATTCCATCGCGCCGTAACCCAGCATCGTCACCTGCAATCCTGTCCGTCCAAGTTCCCGCTTTGGTAGATCAGCCATCGAATTCCTCCGTGCTGCTGAGGTTGATCCCGGCTTGTTTGAGATTTGTCCGGGCAAATCCTGCCCGCTTCACAACTCACGCAGGATGTGGAAACCCCGCTTCGTTCTCCGGTGCGATGTCCAACGATGTGGCATTGATGTCGCTTCGGTTGGTCTCCGGTCCCCACCAGACCGCCACTGCCGTGATCAACGAAAGCAGAATGGCGTAGCAGGCGACCCCCCAGGGTGCGCCCGCCATCATGCCGACCAGCAGTGCGGAGATGAAAGGCGCCGGACCGCCGGAAATTATCGAGCCGAGTTCGCGGGCGAAGGCAAAACCGCTGTAGCGGAGACCGGGGCCGAACAGCTCCGCGAAGTACGCAGCCTGTGGTCCGAACATGGCACCTCCGCCAACGCCGATGGCGAAAATGAACGCAACCGCGATCAGCACGGGATCGCGCGTGCCGGTGAGCAGAAAGAATGGGAATGCAAAGGCGGCGGAGAACAGAGCACCGCCGATATAGACCGGTCGTCTGCCGACCTTGTCGGAGAGCCAGGCGAAGAACGCGACGCAGAGAAACTCGACGAAAGTACTAAGCATGATGCCAACGATCGCGATGCCGCGTGAGACACCGAGCGTGGCGGTCACATAGCTCAGCCCGAACACGAGGTAGAGATAACCGAGCCCATTTTCGGCCATACGCGCGCCGATCACGACAAGGAAATTGCGTGGATGCCGCCGGATTGCTTCCACGACCGGCGCGCGTATGACCTTGTGTTGCGTGGCGAACTCCGAGAATACGGGGGTCTCGGAAATCTTGGCCCGGATATATACGCCAAGCCCGAGCAGCAGGATCGAACCCAGAAAGGGCAACCGCCAGCCCCATGCCTCGAATTGATCCTTCGGCAGCAGAGTTACCAGACCGAACACACCGGCGGAGACCAGATTGCCAACGGTGACACCCATCGGCGCCCAGGAGCCGTACCAACCCCGCTTGCCAGGCGGAGCAAATTCGACCGCGAATATTACCGCGCCGCCGTACTCCGCACCGGCGCCGAATCCTTGCACAAGACGAAGAAGCAGCAGCAGGATCGGTGCCCAGATGCCGATGGTCGCGTATCCCGGTAGCAGTCCGATCAGAAAGGTGCCTCCACCCACCAGCACGAGGGTCGCGATCAGCATCGGCTTCCGACCCAGACGGTCGCCGAAATGGCCAAAGAAAAGCCCGCCGAACGGCCGAGCCAGAAATCCTACCGCAAAGGTCGCGAAGGCGGCCAGCGTACCTACGGTCGGGTCATATTTCGGGAAGAATTGCTGCCCGAACACCAAAGCGGATGCGGTGCCGTAGATGAAGAAGTCGTACCACTCCAGTGCCGATCCGACCGCAGAGGCGATCACGACGTGTTTGATCGAAGTGGGTGCGGTGATCTGTGCGCTCTGAGACATGTTTCCCCCGTTCGGTCCACAACCTGGCACCTTTGATCAGCGGGCGCCGATATGATCAGCGAGTTGTGCCGCTGTGTAGGTTTCGCCAAAGCTATCCGGAATTTCTGGTAGCATCGTGCTGTTCCATGCAACCCAGTCGGACACCATGCGGTCAAACAGATCCTTGCGTCGCTCCTTCAGATTTGCGCGCTCCCTGGGATCGTCGACGACATTGAACAGATACGTGTTCTCCTGGATCTTGAGGGTACTTGAAGTCACCGTCGCGGACGGCACGTTGTGCATTCGTCTTGTAGCGCCAAAACAGCTTGCGCGGAACCGGCTCGCTGGTTTCGGTCAAAATCGGCAGTAAATTCATCCCATCAGCGGGATAATCGGGGTGAAGCGACGTGCCCGCCGCGGCCAGAAGCGTCGGGAACCAGTCCATCGTGATGGATACCTGATCACTGACGCGCCCGGCAGGGATCCGGGCCGGCCAACAGATCAAGGTCGGAATGCGAAGTCCGCCCTCCAGCAGTTCCGTCTTCACGCCGGTGAACGGCCAGGTATCGGAGAAACGCTCTCCACCATTGTCACTGGTGAAGATGACGATGGTGTTGTCGGACAATCCGCGCGCCTCCAAGGCTTGCAGGACGCGGCCAATCTGCAGATCCATCGCCTGGATCATGCGGATATACGTACGCTGAGTGCCACCATCGAAATGACGAAGATTGGTCCCACGCAGTCGCGCTGACTCCGTCACGTCACCAGGAGCCTCCCACGGCCAATGTGGGGCGTTGAAATGGAGGCTGAGCAGAAACGGCTTTCCGCGACCCGCGTGATCATTGATGGTGTCAACGGCGCGGTCGCCCAGGATGGTTGTCAGGTAGCCGCCCAGTCTGACGGGTGTGTCACCATCCCAGAGATCGTGCCCGCCGCGCGTGTTCTCGTGCGAGTAATAGTCAACGGCGCCACTGCGAATACCGAAGAATTGATCGTATCCGCTGACCAGGGGGTCGAATTTCGGCGGCATCCCGAGGTGCCATTTGCCTACCAGACTCGTATCGTATCCAGCCTGCTTCAGCAGCGATGGCAGGGTCGGATGGTCCGGCGGCAGTCCGACATCGGTCTTGCCCGCGAGCGGCTCTTCCAGTCCAAGGGGTAAGCGATATTGGTAGCGGCCGGTGATGAGCGCGAGGCGCGTCGCCGAGCATACCGCCGAATTGGCATAGGCCTGAAGCAGCCGCACCCCACGATCGGCGATGCAATCGACGTTCGGGGTGGACAGGTCGCGTCGGCCGTAACAGCTGAGATCGGCGTAACCCAGGTCATCAGCCATGATGAACACGATATTTGGTACGCAGGATGTATGCGGATCGGCTATCGTGGCAACCGGGGTCGTCGCGGGTTCATTCTGCATCATGCAACACAGTCCCACCTTGTGGTTCAGATGTTGAGTTCGCAGCCGAACACGGTCGCGCCTGATGGCAGCGCGCCACTGCCCGACCTCTCCGGTTCATGACGCGCCCTGCACGTCCGGATCCGCATGCTCGCCGGATCAGCGGTTGCAGAATGCCTGGAGACGTCAGGCCAAACGGTAGACGCGCGTCGCCGTGCCGCTGAACAGCGCCGCCTTCTCGGATGCCGAGGAGCCGGAGGCCAGGCGTTTGAAGGCGTTCCACAGGATCGGATAGCTTGAACTGGCCCCATCCGGCGGAAAGTTGCTCTGGAACATCGAGCGATCCACGCCGAATGCGTCGATACAGGTCTCGATGTACGGCTTGTAGGCATTCGCAAGGTCCGTCGAAGAAGGCGGCGTCTCGCGTGCATAGAAGTCGAACATGCCCATCAGCATGCCAAGACCGCCGAGCTTGACGACAACGTTCTGCGACTTCGCGACCTCGGTGATGCCGGCCTTCCATTGTGCAAAGGTCTCGGCCTTTTTGTCCTTGTAAGGCCCGATCCCGATCGGACCCCCGACATGATTGAGGATGATCGTTGTCTGTGGAAAGGCGCGCGCAAGGTCGGCAAGCTGAAGCAACTGTGTATGGTACAGCCATGCCTCGAAGGTCAGATTGAGCGGTGCGAGTCGGGAGAATCCGGCACGCCACGTTGGATCGGACATTTGTGTTTCGGTCGGATCGGTGCGTGCTTTGGACAGCATGTCGCTTGCATCCCACGTGACCGAATGTCGAATGCCGCGAAACCGCCCGTCGCCTGCGGTGATCTGGGCTTCCAGCACGCGTGCGACCCCGTCACCGAGCCGCAGATCAGCGTGGCCGACGATACCGGAGCAAAGCCGCGTCGGACCGTAGCGACCGCTTGCGCTCATCGCCGCTGTCCCGTTGACGAACTCGGTCTCCCCGACTGGCTTCATTTCGACCGGGCCATCGGCGCGATACATCGAGCCGCACTCGATGAAGACAGTTCTGGTGATGTTGTGCCCGCTGCCGGTGTCGGCGAGCAGTTCGCGTATGAGAAACCGGTGTTCGTCGCGATCCCACAGATGGTGGTGAGGATCGACAATCGGCAATCCCGGCTCGATGATTTCCTCCTGCCGCTGCGCGAGCCATGTCGGATTGGGAAAGTAACGCGGGTTGGACGGCGAATTGACGGCCGCGCCGGAGGCCGCCGGGGCAGGGGCCTGCGCGAAAGCGCGCCGCGCCGTCAGCGCCGCTCCGCCCAACATTCCCGCGGTGCCGGCCATCATCGTCCGCCGCGACACCGACTGCCGTCGAAGCGTCCTGTCCGTCATTGTCGTTCCTCCCAAGGTTCCGGTGAGGCCAATTGCGAGCCCATCGTTCTGCGCGATGATAGCCCCGACACTCTGCCGTCGCTACGGCGTCACCATGAACGGGACGTCGCCTTCCGTAACCTCGGTTCCCACCATTTGTTTGACGGACCAGTGCAGCGCGTAGTCGCCCCGAGGCAACCTTGGCGCCCTGGCAAAGAGCACGTCAGGACTTAAGTCGAGACGCGGGTGAAGCGTCTCGACCACCCTGCCACCGCGGGTGATGGTGATCAACGCGTGCTCATGATCAACCGGTCTGTCGAAGCGGACAAAGAATCCATCGCTTCGTCCGTTCATCACGGCGCTCGCTGCCGGATGCGACTCCATCAGGTGAACCGCCTCGGCCCATGCGGCCTGCAATCCGACTAACAGGGCTACCGGTATCAGGCCGACGCGCGCGATTTGCTGCAACATGATGATCGCCCGTTTCCATGACTATGCAATGACCCAAGCCAACAGCAACCCATAGGTGATGTCCAGTTGTACCTTTGATGGAAGGAATAGTGGTGGCTCGGCTCAATCACCCGCGCCGAGACTGAGGCGGGAAGCCGGGATCAACGATCCGCGTCGACCGCGCGCCAGCCACGCGTAAGCTCGTCAAGCCTGGCCATAAGGTCCGGCGACACCCCGCCTTTCTCGGCCGCGGCAAGACTGTCGGCAAGTTGCTCGGGGTGGCTTGCACCGACGATCGGCGCGGTGACAACGGGGTTGGACAGCACCCAGGCCACCGCGAGTGCAACCATGCTCATGCCAGCCTCCTGCGCCACCTTCCGCAGACTTTCAATGGTCGCGAATTCCCGTTCATGCCAGTAGCGCGCCTGATATCTCGCCCCGGCGTTGCGCAGCGTAAAGCGCGTGCCCTCCTGCGGCGGCGATGTCCGAATCGAGGATCGCGTGGCTGCGCGCTGCGTCACATGCGCGCCGAACGTCATGGTGCCGAGGCAGCGCCGGGAGACGCGCAGGCCGGCAGGTTCCGATGAAGAAAAGTCACAGATCGGGATGGGCACGCGCGAGGCAGTTCGCCTCCATCAGGTCGTCGGGCGCGTTGAGATTGAAGAAAGGGTCTGCCGGAATCGCCGACCATTCGACTTCGGCTACCCGACCCTTCGTGAAGGCGTCGAGCCTGCGTACACCGTCATATGCCACGGCCTGTCGCAGTTCGTCCCGCACGGAGACGGGCCACAGTGCCACGACGGGATGGGACCTCCCCTTCGACGCCGCACAAGCAAAAGCCGCACCGCGGCGCTCGCGCTCGGTGTGCATCCGCGAAACCAGATCGCGCGGCAGGAACGGGGCATCACCAGGCACCGTCAGCACCCAGACCATGCCCGGGTCCGACCGGATAGCCCACTCCAGTGCCGCAAGGACACCTGCCAATGGTCCAGGATGGTCGGGCAGGCTGTCGGCGACAACCGGCAATCCAAACTCGTCAAAGCGTGCTGGATCATCGTTTGCATTGATGATCAAACTCCGGACCTGCGGTGAAACGCGCTCGACAATCCGGGCAAGAACAGTGCGGCCGCCTACGGTGCGCAGCGCTTTGTCGCCTCCGCCAAGGCGTCGCGCCAGGCCGCCCGCCAGGATCGCACCAAGCGTCGGGGGAACTGATCCTTCAGACGCCATCGCCTGCCGCCGCGCATTCACGCTGCCGAAACAGCGGGCGCCGGCCGATCACGAATCCGACGCCCGTTCGTTGTGGCCCGGCAGGGTAATGGTGAGCATCAGTGCGCTCAGGCTCTTGCCGTGCGGATCGATCGCCAGCGAACGGGTGACGCCACCTCCCAGCGCATTTTCGATGACAAAGTTCAGCGCTCGCAGTTGCGGCAATTCATATCGGCGCACCGGCCCGGGGGTCAGGTGGCGAAAATGCTGCAGCACGCGTTCAGGCGTGAGCTGGCGCCGCAGTACTTGCCAGCCCTCGTCATTGTAGGCAATGACGGAGATGTTGGACGTGTTGCCCTTGTCACCCGCGCGCGCATGAGCGAGGTCATAGACGCGGGTGCTCATGCGGCGTGCTCCATGATGACTTCCGGCGTCACCCAATCGCGCGGGATCAGCACGGATTTCACCGCCAATATCTGCCGCGCGCCGAAATTGATGCCACCGCCGGCACCGCTCGGGCCCTGCATGTGCAGACTGCGCACTTCCGCGCCGACCGCCTCGGCCGCCTTCTTGTCCGGCGTGCGTGCGGCGATGCGCAGGCGGACCTCGTACGGTTCCTGGCACGCGCTGGCATCGTTGCCGTGCAGGGAATTCATGCCGATCAGGTCGATGCGCATTTCGTTGTAAGTCAGGCCGCGGCGGCGCAGGCGTTCCTTCACCACTGCGATCGCCAGTTCGGCACGCGCCAGTGCATTGATGCCGGCAAAGCCCATCTCGCCCGACCCCATATAGCCATCGAAATAACCCACGACCACCTTGTAGGTCGGCGTGCGCGGTTTGCCTCGCGCGCCGCTCAAGGCGACACGGTCGTTTTCGACCTGGCGGAATGTCACGGCGGAGGCATCCAGAACGCAGTCGGGTGTGATGTAGGCGGTGGGATCATGCATTTCGTATAGGAGTTGCTCGGTGCACGTGGCGACATCGAGCCGCCCACCGGAACCGGGTGTTTTCGAGACCTCGACACGTCCATCCGACCACACATCGGCCAGAGGATAGCCCAGGCCCGCGAGGTCCTCGACCTCCTTCTTGCCCGGGTCCGCGAAGCATCCGCCGGTAAGCTGGCCGGAGCACTCCAGCAGATGGCCGGCCAGTGTGCCGTTCGCGAGTTTCGGATAGTCGTCGTACGACCATCCGAACGCATGCAGCATCGGGCCGAGGAACAGAGCAGGATCGGCAACGCGGCCGGTGATGACCAGATCGGCGCCGGTGGTGAAGCCTTGCGCCACCACGTCCGCGCCCAGATACGCGTTGGCGGAAGCCATGTGCGGCAGCAAAGATTCCAGCGGCGCTCCGTCCTCCATCAGCGGCAGTTCGGGATGGGCGCGCATGATGTCGGTGACGTCATCCCCCTGCACCACGGCGCACCCATAGTCCGGGCAGCCCCAATCGGGCGCATGTTTCCGCAGGATGCGCGCAGCACCCATTGGATTGGCCGCACCCATGTTGGTGACGATCTTGACGCCTCGTTGCAGCGCCGGCGGCATGATTGCCTCCATGCGCTCCAGCAACACTGGCGTGTAACCCTTGGTCGGATCCTTGGCACGATCGAGGGTTTCGCGGGCAATGGTGCGTTCGGCCAGGCATTCCATGGCGAGATAGTCAAGTTCGCCACGCTCGACGATCTCTACGCCTGGCGGGATGCGATCATCGGCAAACCCAGCGCCGCAGCCGATTCTGATCTTGTCACGTGCCATGGAATCTCCCGTCGCTGCTTGCAGGACTTGGCCATCCGTTCCGGCTCCGCGGTGGCCGCAATCGGGGCAGGAGGTCGCAACTATCCAGCGATAGCCGCGGTGGACGAATTCTAAGCGCTCCGGCCGTGAAGGCACTATGCGCTGCGTACTCGCTGCTGCATCCCTGGAGCTTGCTCCAGCCGACGATCATGGCCCATTGCCAACAATATGACGGCGCCTAGCAGTGCCCCCATGGATATCACAAGCAGACCCAGGCTGAAACTTCCTGTGGCGTCCTTGATAAATCCGACAAGAGAGGGACCGAGAAAGCCGCCGAGGTTGCCGACGGCATTGATCATCGCAATCCCGCCTGCCGCTGCGGTACCGGACAGCATGGCCGTCGGCAACGTCCAGAAGGTTGGCGCAATAGCCGACTGCCCCATCTGGGCCAGGACCAGCGCTGCCATCATGATCACGGGATTATCGATGAACACACAGACCGCAAGCCCGGCAAAGGCCAGCAGGCATGCGGCCGCGGCGTGCTTGTTGCGCTCGCCCGTTTTGTCGGAATGCCATCCCCAGGCAACCATCGCAATGGCGCCGAATACGTACGGAATCGCAGTGATCAGCCCAACCTGCCCGATCGAGGCGCCAAACTTGCTGACGATCTGCGGCAGAAACAGCACGAACCCATAGCCCGATACGTTCTGACCGAAATAGACCACCGTGAGCAGCCAGACACGAGGGTTCAGAAGCGTCTCACCCAATCGATAGTGACGAATCGATTCCCGCTGCGCGCGTTCGGCCGCAAGGCGCGCCACCAGCCACTGCCGCTGATCCGGCCGCAACCAGTTGGCCTGGGCAGGCCCGTCGGTCAAATAGACCATCACTGCCACGCCCAGAATGACCGGCGGGACCGCCTCGAGGATGAACAGCCATTGCCAGCCTTGCAGACCGAGCCAGCCATCCAGAAGTAGCAGCTGGCTGGAAACGACCGAACCCACAATGATAGAAATTGGAATTGCGGTCATGAAGATGCCGATGATCCGCGACCGATAGTAGGACGGAAACCACCAGGTGAGATACAAGATGATGCCGGGATAGAACCCTGCCTCGGCCAGTCCAAGCAGAAAGCGGATGCCAAAGAACGACCACTCGCTCCACACGAATGCGGTCAGTCCGGAAATGATGCCCCAGGTGATCAATATTCGCGCGATCCAGCGTCGGGCTCCCACTTTCGACAGAAGAAGGTTGCTGGGAACTTCGAACAGGAAGTATCCGACGAAGAAGATCCCGCTGCCGAGACCGAACACGGCGGCGGAAAAGCCCAGTGCCTTGTTCATCGTCAACGCGGCGAAGCCCACGTTGACTCGGTCCAGGTAGGCCGTGAAATAGCACACCATCAATAGCGGTATCAGGCGGCGCGTGACCTTGGCCATCGTCTCGCGCTCCAAGGCGCTTCTGTCGAGGGACAGCCCTGCCGTCGTCGGTGATGAGGCCATGGCTTTGCTATTTCTCCGTTTTTTGATTTGCGTGGCTTGGAAGCTCATTGCTGTTGCCACGCCACCATGACGCAACATAGGCATGGCAAAACCGGGCGGGCAAGCGTGGAGCCGGTCAAGCCGTTCCCCGCGCGTCATCGCCGTTGCGCGGGCGGAGGTGATCGCTGCGATCGGCGGAACAGAGGCCGCGGTTTGACTCTCACCGGCATCTCGCCGTCGCCTCGCGTGACCGCGCGCACAGGCTATTTGTCGAGGTTGGTCAGCACCGCGCCATCATCCGCGACGAAGATCGCGAGCAGACTCGCCGGCTCGGTGGTGCTGGCATTCGCGCTGATCAGGTGATCGCTGCCCGGCGGTTCGAAGAAGCTCTCGCCGGCCTTGTAGTCCTTGACGGGCCCCCCAGTGGAGACCTGTGAGCGGATCACGCCGGAGAGCACGTACGCAAAGACGCTGCCGGCGTGGTGATGCGACGGTGATGCCGCGCCCGGCGCGTAGCGCACGAGGACCGCGGTCAGGCTCTTGCCAGGCACGTTGGGGAGCTGCGTGGCGAACACCGGCGACGCATTCGCGCCGATCGGTTCGGCCGCGACCGCGTGCGACGGGTAGGCAGCCGCCATCGGGGCGAGCAGCATGGTGGCCAACAGCACCTGGCGCCAAACAGCGTGGGCGTATTGCATGGATCGATCTCCTCTCCCTCGCCAATGATGGGGCGAGTTCCCTGGGTACCAGCCTGGATTCGAAGGTCCGGTCAGGCAAGCCCGGAGGTTTCGTCCGCCGCGGCTACGACGCAACCGACGCCGAAATGACCTTGGCGCCTCGTCAGCACGAGACAAAACCGTGCGGATGTCCCACAATGCGGGTTATGGAGCAATTGCCCGGCCTGCCTGACGCAGCATTTGACAAAGTGGATCTGTCGCCGGACGCGCTGTTCTACGAACAGCCACGGTTCGTCACCCACATCGATGATGGGGCGATCGCCGCGGTGACGCAGGTGTACCGCCAAATGCTGCCACCGGGCGGCGCGTTGCTGGATCTGATGAGCAGTTGGGTAAGTCATTTGCCGGAGGACGTCACGTACGCCTCCGTGACCGGCCACGGCATGAACGCGGAGGAACTTGCGGCAAACCGACGGTTGTCAGAATGGTTCGTGCAGGATCTGAACACCGATCCGGCGCTTCCACTCAGTGATGGCTCGATCGACGGCGTCTGCCTGTGCGTATCAGTACAGTATTTGCAGCGACCGGTGGACGTATTCCGCGACGTAGCCCGGGTGCTGCGACCGGGGGCACGGTTCATAGTGTCGTTCTCGAACCGATGCTTTCCGACCAAGGCGGTTGCGATCTGGCAGGCACTTTCTGGGCCGGACCAGCAACATCTCGTCGGAGCCTACATGCGGGCAGCCGGGTTCACGAATGTTGCCGAACAAGCCGCGACGCCGAGGCAGGGCGATCCGCTGTGGATGGTGATTGGCATCGCCTGAAGCAAGCCTTGCCCCGGGTCCGCCGTGGGTAGATTGCGCCGCGTACCATCGATCGAGGTTGACAATACGCCGAACCGGCGGACGATCGGTCCGGCCGGGATGCGTGGTCATCGCGATCGCGCGTGTGGAGGACGCAGCCGCACGCTGGACGAAACCCGGCTGGGAGGAACGACGGCCGTGGAATTCGAACTCAAATACACCGTGGCGCAGGAACAATTCCGCAACGAGGTCCGGACCTGGCTCGTCGAGCACGTGCCCGATGGGATCACCGCCCGGCCGCGGAGTTTCACGGAGTCGCGCGACATTTATCTGATGCGCCGCGAGCTCGGCAGGAAGCTCGGCGCGAAGGGCTGGCTGTATCCGTCGGGGGAAAAGAAGTACGGCGGCGGCGGCCTCGATCTGGATCAGATCATCGTGCTGGAGGAGGAAACCGCGCGACTTGGACTTGGCCTGCCGCCGTACTACGACAGCGGCGGGAAGATGGGCAGCGCCAGCATCCGGGTCTGGGGTACCGAGGAGCAGAAGCAGCGCTTCCTTCCACCGATCTACAAAGGCGAGGTCCGCAGCTGGCAGCTCTTGACGGAACCGTCCGCCGGATCCGATCTGGCCGGTGTCAGGACCACGGCGATCCGCGATGGCGACGTGTATGTGTTGAATGGTCAGAAGATCTACATCGGCTCGCACCACGGCGCCGACCGTTACTGGACCATCGCCGTCACGGATCCCAAGGGCAAGCGCCACCAGAACGTATCCTGGTTCATGATCGACGCCGCGCTGCCGGGCATCGACGCGCAGCCATTGCATATGCTGAGCGCGCAGAGCGAGGGCGAAACCGACGAATTCGGTCACAAGAACATCATCTTCTTCGACAATGTCCGCGTCCCCGCGGACTGCCTCGTCGGGGGCGAGAACAACGGCTGGAAAGTCGCCTCGACCCACCTCGAAGTCGAACACAGTGGCCAGGGGAACATTCGGACCAATCCGGTTTGGATCGCATTGCTGGCGCATTGTCGGAAACACCAGCGCGACGGTCGACCGCTGATCGAGGATTCCGAGGTCCGGACAAAGCTTGCCGAGATCTTCAGCCGGATTGAGGCGGTCCGCCTGTTGTCGACCCGCAATTTCTGGATGGTCTACGCCGGCGAAAAGCGATCGTACCAAGGCTCGCAGGTGTCGTATCTCAGGAAGACGACGAACCTTTGGTTGACCAAGGCCATTCTGGATCTCCTGGGACCCGAGGCGCTGACCAGCGATCCAGTGCTGGGTGCGATCGACGGGATCGCGGAAGCGCAGCAGCGACGAGGGATCGTCGAGCAGCATCCGGGCGGCACGACCGACATCCAGCGCGTCGTCATCGCTCGGCGGCTCGGAGTCGGGAACCGGGAGCCGCAACAGGCGGGACGGCTTGGCGAAGAGGGCCTGGCGCGCAAAAGTCCCGTGGAGGCGTGACCATGGATCTCGCTCTCACATCGTCGCAGATACTGATCCGCGACAGCGCCCGAGCCTTCGTTCGCCGGCACGTCCCGAGAGCGAACCTGGTGCGTCAGGCCAAGGACGGCCAGACCTGGGATCCCGGCTGGTTTGCCCTTTTCCGCGACGCCGGCTGGACCGGTGCGTTGGTTCCGCCGGCGTTCGGCGGCCTGGGCCTGGACCCGCTCAGCGTCGCCCTGATCTTCGAGGAACTGGGACGCGGCGCCGTGCCGAGCCCGTTGCTCGCCTCGAGCGCGATAGCCCCCTGTCTGCTGCTGGCGTGCCAACAATCCGAGCGTCGCGACGCGGCACTGACGGCGGTCGCGGACGGCGGCATGATCCTGATCCCGGCGCTGCGAAAACCCGAAACCTCGTGGAACGGCCTCGCCGCGACCTGCACCACGCTGACGCCAAACCAACGAAACTGGGTTTTGACGGGATCGAAGGTTTTCGTGCCGTTCGCGGATGCGGCGACCCATTTCCTGGTCAGCGTGGTCACGTCGAACGATGCGACGCCGGCGCTTGCCATCGTTCCAGCCAACGCCGCTGGGATCGCGACCAGGCCGTTGCCCGGGTTCCTCCAGGCAAACCACGCGGTCGGTTTCGATAATGTTTCAGTCGCGGAGACGGATCTCGTTCGCGCCGGTGATCAGTCGTTCGACGACGCATTGGCCACGGCACGCGTGGTGACCGCTGCCTATCAAGTGGGCGGGATGCTCGAGATGCTCGACATGTCCGTGGCCCATAGCAATACGCGCATTCAATTCGGCACGCCGATCGGCCGTTTTCAAAGGGTGCAGGATCACATCATCCGTTTGCTGAATGCGATGGATGCCGCCCGATGGGCAACCTATGAGGCTGCCTGGGCCATCGATTCGGGCCGGAATGGTGTTGCCCGCAGCTACCTGGCAGGCTCGACCGCCAGCGACGGCTACATCGAAGCGGCCAACGCGGCGCATGAAGTTCATGCTGCCATTGGCAGCGATCCGCAATTCGGTCTGACGCTCTACACTCGGATTTCAAGGACGCTGTACGAACTTCTTGGTCCACCCGGCTGGCAACGGCGGCGGATGGCGGATGCGCTGGGCTGGTAGAACGGCCCGCGCTCGCTAGCGGAACGTGAATTCCTGGTAACCACCGTCGGCAACCTCCTCGCATTTGCGTCGGTAGTGTACGCCATTGCCATTATAGCCCAGCACGCGCCGGACGCTGCGACCCTCTACATTGCGGTTCACTCCGGTCTGCCAGGAGTCGACCTTGCTGGCGAGCAGCGGCTCGGACGCCTTGATGACAATCTCCGTCCAGTCTGTCACCGGCTCGGGCCTTGTTTCCACACGCGCGTATTTGTGCGCCTGCATGAATCGCAGCAGCCCGGTGAGACATTCGACGCCGTGTTCGACCGCACGCGGGATATTGCCGCGTGCGGTGTGCGGGCCAAGTACCATCAACAGGTTGGGAAAGCCTTCCGGCTGCCAGCCAAGGTAAGTGCGGGGGCCGTCGGCCCACACGTCCCGCAGCGACATTCCCCCGGGGCCACGAATATCGATGCGGTCGAATGCGCCGGTCACCCCGTCGAAGCCTGTGGCGTAAACCAGGATGTCGAACTCGTATTCCTTGTCGCTGGTCTTGATGCCGGCGGGCGTGATGCACTCGATGGGCGTTTCGTTCACGTCCACCAATAGCACGTTGTCGCGGTTGAACGCCTCGAAGTAGCCGCTCTCCAACGGCACGCGCCTGGTGCCGAAGCCGTGGTCCTTCGGGATCAGCTTCTCCGCAACCTTCGGATCGCGCACACGCTCGCGGATCTTCCTGGCGATGAATTCGCTGACTGAGGCATTGGCCTTCGCGTCGCTGAAGATATCGCGGAAATTGCCCATCCAGATGCCAAAGCCCGGTTCGGCATACAGTTTTTCCCAGAACGCCTCACGTTCCTCCGGCGGCACGTCCAGCGTCTTGCGGCGATCGGCTTCATGGATGAACCAGCTTGGAGTTTCGCGGCAGCGAGCGTAGATCGCGTCGTAGCGGGCCTTGATACCCGCCATCTCCTGTCGGCTGATCCTGGAATTGTGCAGCGGCGCCGCCCAGTTCGGCCGTCTCTGGAAGACGGTGAGATGTCTGGCCAGTTTGGCGATCTCCGGGATCGCCTGGATCGCGGTGGCCCCGGTGCCGATGATGCCGACGCGTCTGTCAGTGAAGTCCACCGGTGTGTGCGGCCAACGCGCCGGGTGATAGGCGGCGCCTTGGAAGCTCTCGATGCCCGGAATGCGCGGCAGGGTATGCGCCGAAAGAATGCCGATCGCAGTGAACAGAAAACGCGCGCGCGCCTGCCGACCGTCTTTCAGGGTCACGGTCCATTTGTTGTCAGCGTCGTCCCAGTGCGCGGCCTTGACCGTACTACGGAATTGCATGTCCCGGCGCAGGTCGAACTTGTCGGCGACGCGGTTGAGGTATTCGAGCGTGTCGGGCTGTGGGGAGAAATGCTCCTTCCAGTCCCATTCCTGCAGAGTTCCCCGGAAAACGAGTAGCCGTAGGTCCAGCTTTCGGAATCGAAGCGGGCGCCGGGATAGCGGTTCCAATACCAGGTACCGCCGACATTGGTGCCGGACTCGAACACACGTGCCGTCATGGCCAGTTCGCGCAGGCGGTAGAGCATGTACATGCCGGAAATACCGGCGCCGATGACGATCGCGTCGTATTCTGCGGTCTGATCCTGCGCGGGTGGCGTCGCCACCGGTGCGTCTGGCATGAATTCCTTGCCCTAATCGAAGCGCGTCGCGCTTCCTGCTGATTGCGCCCACCCGCCAACCATGTGCGCGTGCCATGGCAGCGCGGTTATTCCCGGAGCATCGCCGCGACCTGCTCGAGGTGCCGGATGCGCGCGTACATCTTCATCGCCTTGTCGAGGCTGTAGGCGTGAGCGGCCGCATCGCCGCTCCAGCAGCACTCGCGCACCACCACCGACGCGAGGTCGAGATTGAAGGCCTCGCGGACGCTCGTCTCAACGCCGCGATTGGTGGCGCCCCCGCCGATGATGATTGTGTCGCGACGCAGCATGTGCAGAAGCTCGGCGACGCCCGTCCCGTAGAAGGCGCTCGGCCGGCGTTTGAGAAAGACGTAATCCTCGGGCCGCGGGGCGATCTCGTCCGGGAAGCCTGCGTCAGCCGTGCCCTCGACAGCATTGGTGAGTGGCGGCACGCCGGTCTCCGCCGAAAGATCGGTCGGCAGCATGACGACATCGGCGCCATCGGATCGGCTGACGGGCGTTGTGTAGATCACCGGCACGCCCGCTGCCCGCGCAGCCGCGATCATCTGCATCCAGGCATCGAGCACAGGGCGCATCGCAGCCCTTCGCGCGGGATCCGACGGAACCAGCGCACGTCGGCACGCGTCGTAGGCGATCAGTGCCGCGCGGCGCCGGTCGATGCGTTCAGGTCCGGGCATCGCAACCTCCTCGGGTGCTGCGTTCCATATGAGCGTAATCCGCCGGGCAGCAAAATCAATCGACTGCCCCGTTTGGCAAGGAATGCGAGATCGCGCAGTTGCGGCGCGCCAAGATGAAGGCCGCTATGCACGATAGCGTCAGTGTTAGCGTCTGCGTACCTTGGCCGTGAAGTGAATCATCGGTTCGCCGCCTGCGCCATCGACGTATGGAGGGAGCGAAATGTAATCAAGATGATGCCCGTTGTAGAATGGGTTGTGGTACTCGCCGTTGGAAACCGAGAACCCGAACCCATGTTTCGTGAGCTGTGGTGCAGTAGGGCTGACGAGGTTGTCCACTGGAAATCCGGCATTCCCAGGAACAGCAGTGTCGGTAGCCTGCAATTGGGTGATCGTTCCCCCGTTCGCATCGCCAGTGATTTCGATGATCCGGTAGAAGCCATGAATATCCGGCGTCGTGCCGGTGGTGAAGGTGCCGTGAGCGCTTACGCCCGATCCGGCGTAGCGCCAATCCCACAGCAACGACGCCCAGGCCTGATTCCCCCCGCCAAGCAGGAGCGCCGTCAATGCAGCGATGCGAACCGGCTTCGCGCGCTTGTTCCGCCGTGGCATCCATCGCTCCGTCGTATGCCGCAGGGTGCAGCGTACCGGTGCCGGTCCTTCAGCTTTGTTGTGCGGCTGTCACAGGTTGATGGGCCCGGAGGAAGTCGCGCACCTGGTTGATCGTCTGGGCGCGCAGGTCAGCGGGCTCTCGCCAGGGAAAGACTGTCGAACTGGCTTGCGGCGCCAGCGCTGCGACATCCACGGAAGTCTGATACGGGTGGGAGGGGGTGTCGTCCGGCAGCACGAGCATTGGCGTCCGGCAGGAACGCACGAAATCGCGCGACACGCTGTACACGAAGTCGGGCCGGGCGCGGTACAGGTTGTGCAGATAAGCCTCGATCGTGGACATGGTCAGGTCGGGTCGCCGAGCAAGCAGTTCCGGGGCCCAGACATCCCGGCCGGAATTGTACATGACGTCGGGATTCTCCGGCCGATGCCCGACCGTTTGACAGATCACGCCAGCCACCACGCGGTCAGGAGCACGCTCCATCAGCTTGAGGGCAAAGCAGCCCCCGATGCAGTAGCCCATGAAGAAAAATTCCCGGATGCCGAGATGGTCCATCAGCCCAAGCTGATCGTCGGCGAAGGCGCCCCATGGATCGTCGACGGCGATCGGACCGGTGGACTCGCCGCCATTCGCGTTGCGCTGATCCATCGTGATGCAGCGGAAGTCGTTCTTGAAGACCTCCATGGCGTTGAAGACCGCGGTGGGCCAATTGCTGACCCGTGAGTTCAAGCCGCCGCCTGGGGTGACCAGCAACGGGAAGCCGCTACCGGCCTCCTCGTAGCGGATGCGAACATCGTGCTTTTGGTAGAATGGCATGGCAGAATCTCCTTCCCGATCATTCACCATTCTGCAACATCGCCGGTTCGCCCGCGAAGGCAGGTCTGGCTCAATTTTCTGCCATCGGTCTGTATCTCACAATCGGCGCCATGTCGATCATGCAACAAACTTCACGGTTCGCCAGTGATGCGGATCACCATCCGCCCACGCCGCTGAGCATCGGCCAACAGAAGGCTTCCGATGGCGATCGTCGATGCGCTGGACAAACCAAAAAACCCAGCGGTGACGCTGGGGGCGCCGTCAAGCTGGATCGTGGGCCTCGAGGTCACGACGGATTTCTCGCATGACGGACGCGACCCCGGTGGGCGGGTAGAAGTGGCCGCCAGGGATCCAGCAGGTCCGGAAGCGGCCACAGGTGGCGTGCCGCCACGCTTCAAGAGATTCCGGGTCAACCGATGTGTCGTCCGAGCCACCAAACGCCGTCACCGGGCAAGGCAGGCAAGCCACATCGCTGATCCCTTGGGCCTCCGTCAGGGCCAGATCGGCCCGTATTGTCGGCAGCAGCGCGGCAATCAGGCCGCGATGCTCCAGCACCGCGCGTGGAGTTCCGCCGAGGCAGCGAAGCATCGATATGAGCGTGTCGTCGGTCATGCGATGTGGGTCGATTGCACGCTGCTCGACTTGCGGCGCACCGCGCCCGGACAGGAACAGATGCACTGCCGTCCGCCCGTCGCGCGCCCGGATCCGGCGGGCGCATTCAAGGGCGAGGTACGCCCCGACGCTGTGGCCGAAGAACGCGAATGGCACGTCCAGGAGTGGCTCGATTGGACTGGCGATCCGCGCGACCAGTTCGGCAAGCGAGGTCAACGGAGCCTCGCTGTTGCGCGACCCCCTGCCCGGGAGTTCCACCGGGCAGAAATCGATCCCGGGAGCCGCGAACGTCCGCCAGTTGCGGTAGGACGCGGCGGATCCGCCGGCATGCGGAAAGCCCAATACTCTGTAGCGGCATTCATGAGCGCTGCGAAACGGAACCCAGGCGTCAAGCGTGTTGACGGCTGGTGCGGCGTCAGTGGTGCCCGCCTGGAGCATCTGCTTTGGTCGCCTCCAATCCCCGGGACCTTGGTTTCAACTACTATTGCCCCGGCCATGCGGTGTCGAGATGCGCCCTTCAGACGGCCGCCGAAATCCGGACCGGGTCGATCCGTCCGCCGCCGCCGCGGCACCCGCAGTGTTGTTTGGATGCCAATCATCGATCGGAGAGAGCACTTGCGGAAACCGCCGGGCTTGTGCAACGCTCCTTGTCAAGGAACATTCCGAGGGCGGTGGGGGTGAGCGATGCCGGGTGACGACCAGCAGCGTACGCCGCCGCCCGGAGCACAGCCGAACGGCCCCGACTATGGCTACCACGGATTTGGGTGGGCGCCATTCGGCATGCATCCCCACTCTCCGCCCCACCCGTTCGGCGCTATGCCGTTTCCCGGCTTTCCGTTCTGCGCCATGTCTGATTTTGCATTTCCGTTCGCCGGCATGCCGTATCCCGCCGGTTCGCCGGCGTCGGCCCAGGGCGCTCCCGGCTACCCACCGGGTGCGGTGCCGTTCGAGGCGATGCGCCAATTCTTCATGTCACGCGCCGAGTTCTGGTCGCACACGCTTCATGTCATGTCGCACGCCGCGGCCGAGGCTGCACGCGTGGCTGCCGAAGCGGGCAGGGCCTGCGCGATGATGGGTCCCCACGGGGAAAACTTCTTTGCCCCACCTGGCGGCCCGTATGGTCCGCCGCCGCCGGGGGACATCGATGTGGACAAGCTGCGCGAGGAACTGAAGGGCATGGACAAGGACCAGGTGGACCGGGTCCTTTACGCCGTTCAGATGATGCAAGCGATTGATGCGATGCGCAAATCCTCGGCGTCCGCCAGCGCGGGCCAGGCAAAGGCTCCCTGGTGATCGATGCCGGCGCGGAAGACGAGACGATGCCGCGGCATTGGCTTCGTGACCGCCTGCACCGATGGGACCAGCATCCAGCCCTGATATGGCGTGAAGAAGCGATAACCTACGCCGCGCTCTCGGCCGCCATCAGCCGCATGATGCACGAACTGCGACGCCATCGTGTTCCGCCCGGAAGCACTCTTGCCATCTTCGGCGACTACTCTCCGAGCGTCTGTGCCCTGCTGCTGGCGGCAATCTTCCATCGGCTGATCATCGTCCCGATCGCATCGGCTCCCAGGTCGAACCAACAGGAGATGCTCGCGTCGGCGGAGGTAATGTTCGCGGCCTATCCCGACGAGGATGGCGGCTGCCGCATCCAGACCGTTGATGAACGGACGCCACGGCACGCCCTGCTCCGCTCGTTGATCGAGCGCGGCGCGCCGGGGCTCGTGCTGTTCAGCTCCGGATCGACGGGCCGAAGCAAGGCGTCGCTGCTCGACATGGACGGTCTGCTTGCGAAGTTCCGCGAGGAACGCCCCGGCCAGCGGACGCTCGTGTTCCTGATGATCGACCATATCGGCGGCATCAACACGCTGTTCCACGTGCTGGCGCGTGGCGGTACCATCGTCACCGCGCGCGACCGGACGCCGGACGCGGTTTGCGAGGCCATGGCGGCGCATCGGGTCGAACTGCTGCCGACGACGCCGACGTTCCTCAACATGCTGCTCATCTCGGACGCGGCGAATCGCCACGACCTTAGCGCACTGAGGACCATCACCTATGGCACCGAGCCAATGCCCGCCAGCACACTGGCGGCGTTGCGGACGGCGCTGCCTGCCGTGCGGCTGAAGCAAACCTATGGCCTCACCGAAGTCGGCATCCTGCCGACACAGTCCCGCAGCTCTGACTCGCTTTGGCTCAAGCTTGGCAGGCAGGGCTACGAACACAGGATAGTGGACGGCGTGCTATGGCTGCGGTCCGGGTCGGCGATGCTGGGCTATCTCAACGCGCCCTCGCCCTTCGACGCCGACGGGTGGTTCAACACACAGGACCTCGTGCAGGTGGACGGCGACTACATGCGGATTCTTGGCCGTGCGTCGGAGGTAATCAACGTCGGCGGCGAGAAAGTATATCCGGCCGAGGTCGAAGACCTGCTGCTGCAAATGGACAATGTCGAGGATGTCACCGTCAGCGCCAGACCGAACCCGGTGACCGGCGCGGTGGTGGCTGCGCGGTTCACGCTGACGCGCCCCGAGGACGCGATCTCGTTGCGCAGGCGGACGCGACAGTTCTGCCAGGGGCGGCTGGAACGGTTCAAGCAGCCCGTCGTGGTCGAGATCGCGGAACACGCCCAACACAGCGCGCGGTTCAAGAAACGGCGCGGCGCCGGCGCCGGCGCATGAAGGCGCGGCCTGTCGCGCTGATCAGCGGGGGTAGTCGCGGACTGGGGGCGGCGTTGGTGGAGTGCTGCCTCGGCATGGGGCATCGCGTGGCCACTTTCAGCCGCGGCGGCACCGACTTCATCGAGCGCCTGTTGCGCGACCCGGCACAGCGCGAGGACGTGCTGTGGGATGCCGTGGATGGGCGCGACACCGCGGCCCTGCGCAAGTTCGTGGCGGACGCGGCGGCGCGGTTTGGCCGCATCGACCTTCTGGTCAACAACGCTGCGGTCGCTGTCGAGGGCGTGCTGCCGACCATGCGGGAGCAGGACATCGAGGCGGCCATTGCGCTGAACCTTACCGCCGCAATTGTCTTGTCACAGGCATGCTCGCGCCTGATGCTGCGACAGGGCAGCGGCTGCATCATCAATGTCTCCTCGGTGAACGCCATCCGCGGCCATGCAGGCGTTTCCGTGTACAGCGCGACGAAGGGCGCGCTCGAGGCTTTTACCCGCAGCCTCGCGCGCGAACTCGGCCCTCGTGGCATCCGCGTGAACGCCATCGCGCCCGGGTATTTCGAGAGCGATATGGTAGGATCGCTCGCCGCGGAAGCAAAGGCGCGTATCAGCCGCCGTACGCCCCTTGGACGACTGGCCGAGGTGGCCGACGTGGTCAGGGCGGTGCGCTTTCTCGCCTCGGAGGATGCGGCGTTCATCACCGGGCACACGCTCGTCGTCGATGGAGGCATAACGTGCTGACGACCAATGATCCGGCGCAGATCGAAGCCGCCGTTCATGACAGCATTCGCGCGATCCTGGCGGAGCGGGGCGAGGCGGAGTGCCATTTCGATGCCACGACGCATCTCAATGGGCAGCTTGGCCTGAGCTCCCTCGATCTGGCGGTACTCGTGGTGGACCTGGAGGCGACGCTCGGTCTCGACCCGTTCGCGATTCTGGTGCCCGTCACCAGCGTCCGCAGCGTCGGCGATGTGGTGAATGCCTATCGACTGGCCGCTTCGGGTGCGCGCCCGACGGCCGATGACGGCCTCGCCGCGGCGGCCCAACGGGCGCAGCGGCGTCGCAACCGCCACGGGCAAGATTGAGCGCTGGCACTGCCATGGGCGGCCGCGTCGCCATCATCGGCCTTGCGTGCCGGTTTCCCGGCGCGGCGGAACCAGGGGCGTTCTGGCGCAACCTGTGCGACGGCGTTGAGTTGATCACCCCCATCACCGATGCGGAACTGGCCGACGCCGGAGTTCCTGCCGGGATCGCAGCTGATTTCGAACTACGTGAAGGCAAGCCCCGTCCTGCCGGACATCGCGCAGTTCGACGCGGCGTTTTTCGAATACACCCCGCGCGAGGCAGCACTGATGGATCCCCAGCAGCGGCTGCTGCTCGAGGTTGCCTGGCACGCCTTCGAGGATGCCGGTCACGTTCCCGGCGCAGGCGCGGCGCAGGGATCGGGCGTATTCGTCGGCGCGGGCGGCATCGTCACCAGCTATCTGCTGGACCGGCTGCGTCATTCCGCAGAAATGCCCGGTGAGACCGGCAGTCTTGCGCACCTTGCCAGCGATAAGGACTTCCTCGGCACCAGGCTCTCCTACAAGCTCGGTCTGACCGGCCCAAGCATCGCCGTGCAGACCGCGTGCTCGACCTCGCTTGTCGCGGTGCACCTTGCCTGCCAGTCCATCCTGTCGGGGGAGTGCGAGATGGCCCTCGCCGGCGCGGCGGTGGTACGGGTGCCGCATCGCGTCGGCTACCTGCACGTGAAGGGCGGAATTCTGTCGCCCGACGGGCGTTGTCGCGCCTTCGACGCACAGGCCGCCGGAACGGTGTTCGGCAGTGGCGTCGGCGCCGTGCTGCTGCGCGACCTGGACGCCGCCGTCGCTGCCGGAGACCGGATCTACGCCGTCATCGGCGGCACCGCGGTGAACAACGACGGCGCCGACAAGATCAGCTACACCGCGTCAAGTGTTGCCGGCCAGGCCCGGGCGATGGTCGAGGCAATGGCGGTGGCCGGCGTGTCCCCGGAAGAGATCGGCTTCGTCGAATGCCACGGCACGGGCACCGCCGTCGGCGATCCGCTGGAGATCGAAGCGCTCACCCGCGCCTTCCGCACCGGCACAAAGCGTACGGGCTTTTGCGCGGTTGGATCGGTGAAGACGAACATCGGCCACCTGGAGCAGGCGTCGGGCGTAGCCTCTTTGATCAAGGCAGCCTTGGCGCTGCACCATCGGCGCATCCCGCCCAGCCTGAACTTTTCGACACCGAACCCAAAGATCGGTTTCGCCGCCTCGCCCTTCTTCGTCAACACGGAGTGCCGGGACTGGGCCGGTTCCGCGCCGCGCCGCGCCGCGGTGAACTCGCTCGGCCTCGGTGGGACCAATGCCTTCACCGTGTTGGAGGAGGCGCCGCCGTCGCAGCTTCCCGACGCGGCGCTCCCGGCCCGGGACATGCACATACTGACCTTGTCCGCACGCACGAGGGAAGCGCTGCTGGCGGCTCTGGCGGCACACCGGGCCGCGTTCGACGCGCTGCCCGAGTTGGCGCTGGCGGATGCCTGCCACACGCTGAATGTCGCCCGCACGCAGCACGCGCACAGGTTCTCGATCCCGGTGGGTTCCATGGCCGAATTGCGGTCTGGGTTGGCTGCGGCGCGCCTGCCGGAAGAAGGGCCGCGCCGTCGCCTGGCCTTCCTGTTCTCCGGCCAGGGCTCGCAGTACGCAGGCATGGGACATGAGCTTTATCGAAACGAGCCCGTGTTCCGCGATACGATCGACCGCTGCGCCGCACGGTTGGACGCACGCGGCAGCCTCGACCCGCCGATGCGCGAGGTGCTCTTCGGTGCCGGTGGGGCGGGTCGGCTGATCGATGAGACGCGCTGGACCCAGCCCGCGCTTTTCGTGCTGCAGGTGGGTCTGGCCATGCTGTGGCGTTCGTGGGGTGTGGTGCCGGACGTCGTGCTCGGCCACAGTGTGGGCGAGTTTGCCGCCGCCTGGTGCGCCGGGTCGCTGGACCTCGAGGACGCGCTGGACCTGATCGCCGAACGGGGCGCGCTGATGCAGGAATTGCCACGCTCCGGCGCGATGGCGGCCGTGTTTCTGGATGCTGCCGCCGTCGCCGACGCGATGGGTCAGGACAGCGCAGGCACATTGGCGATCGCCGCCATGAACGCGCCGGAGGCCACCGTGGTCTCCGGGGATAGGGAGGCGCTCGGCACGCTGCTACGGCGGTTCGCCGCGCACGGCGTACGCTACAGGGAACTGACGGTTTCCCACGCATTCCACTCGCCATTGATGCAGCCCGCGATGGCTGGGCTGCGGGATGCGGCACAGGCCGTCGTGGCGCGCCCGCCCGGTGTGGCGTTCATCTCTACCGTCACCGGCGATGTGCTGCGGCAGGCGCCGGACGCCGCATATTGGGTGGAGCACGCGCTCGGATCGGTGCGGTTGGTCGAGGCGGCGCGCGCTCTCGTTGCCGCGGGGGCGACCGACTTTCTTGAGATCGGTCCAGGGACGACGCTGCTTTCGCTCGGACGGCAGTGCACCGTCGGTACGGCGGGTCTGGCGTGGCTGGGCTCGATTTCGCGCGGGCGGGGGGAAGTGGCCACCCTGTTGGAGAGCGTGGCACGGCTACATCAGCGGGGGCAGTCAATCGATTGGCCAGCCTTCCATCGCGGGCGACCGGGCCGACGGATTTCGCTTCCGTTCTACCCATTCGAGACGCGAAGGTTCTGGTTGGAGAGCGATTCTGACCCGCAGCGGGCGGGCGTCGGTGCCGATGCCCCTGACGTTGGTGCGCCGGCCGGTCGGCGCTTGCGCTCCGCGCTCCCCGACGCGCAGTTCGAGGCGGTTTGGGGCCTGACGCCGCAGCCCTGGCTGGACGATCACAGAATCCACGGTATGGTCGTGCTCCCGACAGCGGCGGGACTGCTGCTACTGTCCGACGCGGCGATGCGCCACTTCGGCCCAGGCTTGCCGGTCGAGATCACCAATTTGCAGTACAGAGCCGCGATGGTGCTGCCCAACGACGGCGAGCGGGTCGCGCAGACCGTCCTATCGCCGGTGGACGGAGCGACGGCGGAGTTCCGGTTCGCCAGCCTGCACGCTGAAAAGAGCGGCGACTGGCAAACACACATGGTGGGCCTCGCGCGCGCCAGGGCCGGTCCCGAACCAAAGGCGCTCGACCGGACGGCGGTACGTGCGCGCTGTGCTCCGGTGTCCGTGCCGATCTTCTACGACGCGTTGCGCGCGATGGGGTTGGGTTACGGTCCTTGCTTCCGTGGCATCCAGGAGTTGTGGGTGGGCAAGGGGGAGGCACTCACCCGCGTGGTTCTTCCGCCGCAAAATGGCATGCCGGGTGGCGAACTGCACCCGGCGCTCCTCGACGCCTGTCTGCATGTTTATCCCGCGCTGGCGGAAGATGGGGTGGAGGACATTTCAACCGCACTGAACCGCCGCCGAACGGCTTTTCTTCCGGTCGGTGTGGAACGGTTCAGCGCCCGTGCCGGCGCCATCGCCGCGCCGCTGTGGGTGCATGCCAGGCGTCGCGCCGGCCGGTCCGATACGGTCGTCGTCGACGTCGGGATTTATGCGGAGGACGGTAGCTGGATCGCGGAGATCGATGGGCTGGCTGTGCGTCCGATCGCGCCTGCGGTTCTGGCTGCCGATGCGGGGCACGCCCGAACCGCGGATTGGCTGTACGTAGTCCGCTGGGACGCCTGCTCGCCACTTCCGCTGCCCGCAAGCGTGCCGGACGCGCCTGACGGACGGGCAGAATGGTTGATACTCGCCGACCGCCTGGGCGTCGGCAGCAGTCTCGCCGACCGTCTGCACGCGCACGGCCAACGCTGCCGGATCGTGTATCTCGACGATGCGGCGTCCTCGCACCCGGAAAATCCCTCGTGGCGCGACACGCCGGACCTGGCACAGGCGTTCGGGGGCCTGTTCCAGGCCGCGGCGACGGAGGGCGGCCATGGGCTACGCGGCATCGTCCACCTCTGGTCCCTCGATCTCGCGCCGGATGCAGGGCAGGACGGAACCTGGGAAGAGGCGCTGCGACCGGTGCTCGGCGGCGCCCTGGCGCTGACCCAGGCGGCGGCGGCAGCACGGCGTGTCGGACCGGCGGCCCCACGCCTGTGGCTCGGGACGTGCGGGGCGCAGTCCGCGCTGACCGGGGATACCGTCGGCTCGCCCCTGGCTGGGGCACTATGGGGCTTCTTCCGCAGCGCGGTGCTGGAACATCCGTGGCTGCCTGGCGCACTGGTGGATCTGGACAAGACGGCGTCACCGGACCAGGCCTCCGCGCTGCTGCTGCGCGAACTCCTGTGCGGCGACGGTGAGGACCAGGTAGCCCTGCGCGGCGAAACGCGCCTCGCGCCGCGGTTGGTCCGTACGGACCTCACAGCACCCGCGACGCCGTTCGATCCAGACGGCGCCTATCTCATCGCTGGCGGTCTCGGTGCGCTAGGCCTCGAACTGGCGCGCTGGATGGTGACGTTGCGCGGCGCACGGCATCTCGTGCTGGCCAGCCGCCGAGGTGAAGATGACCCCGCTGCTGCGTCAGCACGCCATGAGCTCGAATCGCTTGGCGCGGATGTCTTGGTACTGCGCGCCGATGTAGCCGACACGAGCGACGTCGCCCGACTGGTCCGACGCGTCGTCGATGCCGGTCGGCCGTTGCGCGGCGTGTTCCACTGCGCCGGACTGCTGGATGACGGCGTGCTGACACAGATGGACTGGCCTCGCATGCGACAGGTACTGGCGCCGAAGGTCGGCGGAGCGTGGAACCTGGATGCGGCGACGCGCGGCCTGCCGCTCGACCACTTTGTGTTGTTCTCATCCATCCTGGGCCTGATGGGTTCGGCCGGCCAAGCGAACTATGCGGCGGCGAATGCCGCGATCGACGCGCTTGCGGCGCGCCGCCGGCATGAGGGTCTGCCGGCCCTGGTACTCAATTGGGGACCATGGGCCGATGCGGGGATTGCCACCGCCTCGGGCGAGACGGGACGGGCGATCTGGCGGGCGCGCGGCACTGATCTCATTCCCGCCGAGACCGGACGCGCGGCGCTTGACCTGCTGGTCGGTGAGACGCTCGATCAGGCGGCGATCACCATCACCGACTGGTCGGTCTTCCTGCGCCAGTTCCAGTCCGTGCCGCCGTTCTACCGTGTACTGGCCGACGTCACTGGGATTCGGCGCGACAGCGCCCGTGACCTTGATGCTGTTGCATTCAGGTCGCAGCTGCGCGCAGCGGTAGGTGCTGAGCGGCGCGATCTGCTGGTCGGGTTCATCCGTCAGGAAGCCATGGCCGCGATGGCTTCCACCGACTCTATCGATGCGACACGACCCCTCCGCGACTATGGCCTGGACAGTCTGATGTCGGTCACTCTGCTGAACCGGCTGGAAGCGGCGTTGGACGTAAGGATCGACGTCGAGACCCTGATCGTTGGGCCAAGCGTCGAACAACTGGTGAACCACATACTGCCCGGCTTCGACGGCGAGGACTGCCCCGAATCCTCGGTGGCCGCGCCCGCTGTCGCCCAGTCCACAGGGGGCCATTGGCTCGTTCCCGTCTCATCGCGGCCGGCGGCCAGGCTGCGCCTGTTCTGCTTTCCCTTCGCGGGCGGCGGTTCGGCCGTTTTCCGTGCCTGGAAGGATCTGGTGGATCCGTCGATCGAGGTCATTGCGATCGAGCCGCCCGGGCGGCTCGCCAGGATCCACGAAGCGCCGATTGCCGACATCGCGCGCTTTGTCGAAGGGTTGATGACCGAGTTGCCGGCGATGCTGGATCGACCCTACGCCGTGTTCGGGCATTGCCTGGGCGGGCTGACCGGCTACGAAACGGTACGCCACCTGGTTCGTCACGGTCTGCCCACGCCCCGCCACATCTTCGTCTCTGGTGCGAGGCCGCCGGACCGGTTGAGCGACGCCGGCCAGTTCGAGGAGCGGCTGACGCGTGACCTCCTCGCGCTCGCAACCTTTCAGATCACTGCGCCGCCTCACCTACAGCCGGACGACGTGTTCACCGAGATCATCCGTCATTTCGAGATCGCCACCAGCGAAGAGATGCTGGCCGACACCGCGCTGCGCGACCTGATGCTGCCAGTGGTCCGCGCGGAGTTCGCCATGGCCGGGACCTACCGGTTTACGCCTACTGTCCCCTGGGATATCCCGATCACCTGCTTCGCGGCCAGGGGCGATCCCTACGTGGCGCGTCGCCATGCCCTCGGCTGGGGCCGCTTTACCAACGCGCGACTGCAGCTGCACATCCGCGAAGGCAAGCATTTTGCTGTGCTGGACGACAAGGCGTTCATTGCCGGGGTGATCAGCCGGGAAATGCTCGCGGCGGATCAGCTCACCCCATGACTCCCCCTTATCATCGCCGTGCGAGGAGTGCATGATCGAGCCGGGGAACATGATTGAACAATGGCTGCAGTCACTCGGGCTTGCGCAGCACGCTGCCGCGTTCAAGGCGGCAGCGATTGACCTGGACATACTCACCGACCTGACCGAAGCTGATCTTCAGGGGCTCGGGCTGCCGCTTGGCGACCGCAAGCGGATCGTGCGTGCGGCATCAGCGCTCCGCCGGCAGGTCCCGGAACCGCCGGCCGCGGTGGGTCCGTCCGCGGCACTTCGCCGGCATTTGACGGTCCTCTTCTGCGATCTGGTCGCGTCTTCAGCACTTTCGGCGAGCCTCGACCCTGAGGACTTCACCGAGGCGCTGAACAAGGTGCTCGCCGAGAGCCGATCGGCGGTCGAGGAGCATGGCGGCAGCATCGGTCGCTACGTCGGTGACGGTGTGCTCGCCTGGTTCGGGTATCCACAGGCGCACGAGAATGATGCCGAACGAGCAGTGCGTGCTGGACTCGATCTTGTTGCGCGTATCGGCGTCCTGAGGATGCCGGGGGGCCACCTCGCGCAGGTGCGGGTCGGTATCGCATCGGGCCTCGTCGTCGTGGAAGACTTGGCCCGCGATGGGCAGGTCCTCGGCGATGCACCGAACCTGGCATCGCGGCTGCAGGCGCTGGCCAAGCCGAACACCGTCATCGTCTCCGACGCCACGCACCGACTGCTCGGCACACTTTTCAATTGCGTGGATCTCGGCCCGCACGAGTTGAAGGGTCTGCAGCCACAGACGGTGTGGCAGGTCTTGACGCACCGTAACGTCGTCTCGCGCTTCGAGGCGACGCGCTCAACCCGACTTTCTGCGCTCGTCGGCAGACAGGAGGAGGTCAGTGCGCTGGCCGCGCTTTGGCAGCGCACGAAAGAGGGCAGCGGATGCGCGGCACTCCTGTGTGGGGAGGCCGGCATCGGCAAGTCCCGCATCAGTGCCGCCGCCATCGAAATGGTATCCGGCGAGCCGCACACCATTCTGCGCTATCAATGCTCGCCACATCACACGAATACGCCGTTCCATCCCGTGGTTTCACAGCTCACGCATGCCGCGGGTATCGAGGAGAGCCAGACGGCGGACACAAGGCTCGACAGGCTCGAAACATTGCTGAGCCTGGGCAACGTCAGCCCGGAGGACCTTCCGCTGTTCGCGGACCTGCTCTCCATCCCGAGCGGGGGGCGCTATCCGCAGGAGGAGTTGACGCCGCAACGGCGAAAGGAACGGACCATCACCGCGCTCATGGCGCAGCTGACGGCGCTGAGCAGGGCCGCCCCGGTGTTGTGTCTGTTCGAGGACCTGCACTGGATAGACGCGTCGACCCTGGAGGCGCTGAACCGGACAATTGTGACGATCAAGGCCGCACGCGTGCTGGTCATCGCCACGTTTCGTCCGGAGTTCTTCCCGCCCTGGCTCGATCAATCGCACGTCAGGATGATGCGGTTGACCCGGCTGACGCGTGAGCACACGGCAGCCTTGCTGGCAGACATCACACGCGGCAAGGCGTTGCCCCCCGAGCTGTACGACCAGATTCAGAGCAAGACCGATGGCGTGCCGCTGTTTGTCGAGGAGTTGACCAAGGCGGTGTTGGAATCCGGTCTGCTCGAAGATACGGGCGAGGAGTATATTTCGCTGGCACCGCTGCAATCGCTGGCCATCCCGGCGACGCTGCAGGATTCACTGACCGCGCGGCTTGACCGCCTCGCCCCTGTGCGCGAGATCGCGCAGATCGGCGCCGTGCTTGGTCGCGAGTTTCCCTATCGCCTGATCGCCGCAATCGCCGATATGCCGGAACATCAGCTGCGCGCAGGACTTTCGCAACTGACGGCGGCGGAGCTGATGTTCGGCCACGGCGAGCCGCCGGAGAGCACATATTCCTTCAAGCACGCCCTGGTCCAGGACGCGGCCTACGACAGCCTGTTGCGCAGCCGCCGGCTTGTTCTGCATGCGCGGGTCGCCGCGGTTCTGTCGGAAACCTTCCCGGAGGTCGCGGAGACGCAGCCCGAGTTGATCGCCTACCATCTGGCGCGCGCAGGCATGGTGGAGCCTGCGATCGACCAGATGCTGCGGGCCGGCCGCCGCGCTATCGAACGATCGGCCAATGCCGAGGCCATCGGCCAGCTTCGGCAGGCATTGGGACTGCTGGAGACCGTGCCGGAAGGACCAGAGCGCGCGGCGAGGGCGCTGACGCTTGAAGTCACGCTCAGCCAGGCGATGATTGCCAGCATGGGGTATGCGGCCGCGGCGACCAAGGAGGTGCTGCTGCGCGCGCGCACCCACATCAACGACTCCACGCAGCCGGACCTGAAGTTCGCTGTACTTTATGGTCTCTGGGCCTGCTATTATGTCGGCAGTGACGTTGCAATGCAGCGGGAGGCTGCGGCCGACTTCCTGCAGCAGGCCGAACGGCACGGCGACCCCGGCGTGCTGTGCGTGGCAAATCGTATCCTCGGCACGACGCTGATGGCGATGGGAGAGTTTTCGATCGCCCGCATGCATCTGCAACGTGCGCGCGAATTGTACGACCCGGACTCTCACGCTGTTCTCCGGTACAGGTACGGGCAGGACATCGGTGCTGCCGCGCTCTGCTATCTTTCCTGGGCGCTCTGGCACGTCGGTCAGCTCGACGAGGGATTGAAGGTCGCGCGTGAAGCGGTCGAACTGGCAACGGCGCTGAAGCACCCGCATACCATTGTCTATACGATTTGCCATGCGTCCGGATTGATCGACATGTTCCGCTCCGAAGCGGGCGAGACCCGTTCCCGCACGGCGGCGGTCATTGCCCTTTGCAATGAGCACGGCTTTCCGTTCTGGGGTTCGGGCGGCCGCATCCTGGACGGGTGGGCTGCCATCCGCACTGGCCAGGAAGACGAGGGGATCGAGCTGCTGCGAGCTGGTCTCACCGGTTGGCGCCAGACTGGCGCCCGGCTGTGGCTGACGCTGTTTCTTGCGCACGAGGCCGATGCTCATGCCGCGGCGGGCCGCGCGGTGGCGGCACGCCAGACCATCGCGGACGCGCTGGCTACGGCCGAGGAGACCGGTGAGACCTGGGCGGTGCCGGAGGCGCTGCGGATCAATGCCGGCATCGAGCTGCGCCTGGGCCGGGAGGATGGCGGCGACGCAGAGCAGGAAACGGAGGCGTTGCTGCAGCAGAGCATTGCCGCGGCGCGTGCCAAGCAGGCACGTTGGTGGGAGCTGTGCGCTGCGCGCGATCTCGCGGCGTTCTGGAGCACGCGTGGCAAGGCGGCGGAGGCGCGAGATCTGCTCGCCGGCGCGCTCCGGCGCTTCCCCACCGTCGACCCGGTGCCGGCCGATCTTCGGCCTGCCCTGGCTCTGTTGGAGCGGATCACCGTGTCGCTCGCGGGCGGACCCCAGGCGATGGAGGCTTAATGCGATGGGCAGGACCGTGCTGGCGCTTGGAGGTGGTGCGCCGAACTTCACGCTGATGACCGGCGCGCTCCTCGCGCTCGACGAGGCCGGCGTGAAAATCGACAAGGTCTCGATGGCCGGCGGCGGATCGGTGGTGGGGCTGCTCTACATGGCGCCGATGGGCGGCGATCGACGACGAGCGCTCGAGAACACGGTCAACTTCGGCGTCTCCGACCTGATCTATTCCATGTTTCCCGTGAACTACAAGCTCTTCCAGAAGCCGGGTCCCGCCGCCGACCGCTTCCGCGCCTGGTTCGCCGCCCTGCCCGGCATGCAGCGCTGGCTGAACCAGTACGGCATGTCGGACTCGCACAAGCTTTATAGCGACTGGCTTCAATTCGTGGCGGCGATGATGTGCCCAAGCTCGGTCGGGTGGTTCAGCACCGGCCTGAGCGCGCACGCGCCGTTCATCCAGGATGTGGTGGACTTCGATGCGCTGAAGAACAATCCCATCGACTGTCACCTCAATGCCTACTGCATCGAGGACCGTGCGCCGGTCTCCTTTGAAAAGCACCAGATCGACGTCCACACCTTTCGCGCCGGTCTGTCCTTCCCGTTCATCTATCCGCCGTACCGGCTGAACGGGAAGCACTACTACGAAGGCGCTGCCTACCAGGCGTTGAACCTCAAGAAACTGGTCGAGGAGCAGGAAGAGGGGGCGGAGGCGGACAAGATCATCCTGTTCGACGTGCTGCGCGACGGGCTGATCACGCGACCGCGCACGATCTGGGAAGCTTACTCGCAATCGATCATCATTCCGCTGATCGCGCTGGCAGGGCGAGAACTCGCCATCTTCGAATACTGGGTGCACACGGGGGTCGATATCGACATCAACCCCTGGGAAACCGTGCAGGCGCGACGGCCGTCGGCGAAGCCCAGAGCGCCGCGCGTTCCTGCGCAGCGGCCCAATGTCGAGCTGTTCCAGATCCAGCTGGAGATACCCGAGGCGCACAAGCCGTACTCACTGACCTGGGCGAAGTCGAATCTCGATTATCTGTTCGAACTCGGGTATGCGCGCGGCAAGGAGTTCATGCAGCAGCGCGAAAATCAAGTTCTGCTGGGTAGTTGAGCCCGGCAATCATCGATCCGCAGTACCTGCGGCTTTGCGATAACCCGCAAGCTCGAGAGAGAGACGCCGCCGATCGTCTGGACTTACTGTGGCAGCACACCCACCGCCGACCAGACGCGTGCCTATAAGCCAACCGAGCATCGCTGCTTCCGACACGACGGGAAGTTTACCCGCATCTATAGATAACTATAGAGTGGCTGCCGTGAGCTGGATAGAGACCGGCGCAACCTTACGATTATGACCGTCTGTCTCGCCTTGGCAGTAGGCGCGCTCGACAGGTACGGCATCGGTCGGCAAGCGTCGCTTCAAAATCTCATACACACGACGCCAGCCTGCCTGCCGATCAGCGAGATCGAGCCCGGACTTGGGGCGTTTCATGCCGATTTGCCGGGAGTTCCCGACAGCGCACGGATTGAGCGACAACCTGTTGACATGAAGTCGCGCGTGATCGGCACTGAATCGATCCGCTGGGACAGCAGCAGCTGAAACACCATGTTTGAACCGTTTTTGAAGCCAACCTGTACGGCGGCGAGATAGTATTCCCACATGCGGCAGAACCGTTCGCCGGAAATAGCGACTGCCTGGGCCCGGTTCGCGGCAAACCGGTCACGCCAATGCTGGAGCGTGTAATCGTAGTGGCGGCGCAGCACTTCCATGTCAGCGACCCAGAGGCCAACACGCTCGGTGGCGGCGAAGACTTCGGAGAGAGAGGGCGTGTAGGCGCCGGGAAAGATATATTTGCGGATGAACGGCCCGGTTGTGCCCGGAGGCGTCATGCGGCCAATGCAGTGGACGAGTGCGTAGCCGTCGTCAGCCAGCAATTCGCCGATCTTGCTGAAATATTCCCCGAAATGGCCGATACCGACGTGCTCCATCATGCCGACGGAGATCACGCGATCAAAGCGGCCGGAGAGCTTGCGGTAGTCAACTTCGAGGAATTCCACCTGCTCGCTCACTCCAGCCGCCTGCGCACGTTCGCGCGCCACGCCAATCTGGGAAGGCGAGACGTTAATGGCCGTCACCCGCGCGCCAGCGAATCGGGCCAGGTAAATCGCGAGCGACCCCCAGCCGGAGCCGATCTCGGCGACCGCCATGCCTGGACGGAGATCCAGCTTAGCCGCGATCCGTTGAAGCTTGTTCAACTGCGCCTGTTCGATCGTTTCGTGTTCGGGGTCCTCAAAGAAGGCGCACGAATAGTTGAGCCCATCGTCCAGGAACAACCGATAAATAGCGATATCGACATCGTAATGGTGTCGCGCATGCGAAGCGGCGGCGCCGATCGGATTCGCCTGATGCCAGCGGCGCGCAGCCCGCCAGACCCGCCGAAGCAGGCGCTGAGAGGCATGCCCGAAGAGGCCCGTCCGATTGAGCGAAAACAGCCCCATGAGATCACCGACGTCAGTCCCCTCCTCGAAGGTCAGTGTCCCGTCCATGTAGGCCTCACCGGCATACAGTTCGGGGTTGAGGGCAAGCTTAACCTCAAGAGCACGATCATGTAGCCGCAGGGTAACGGTCGGACCCGGCGCCTTGTTCCCGAATCCGTGCAGTTTCCCGCCGCTGTCGAACACGCGAAGTGTTCCCCTCTGGATGAATTTCGTCAGAAGATTCGACAGCAGCAGCATCTTCAGTGACGTGCCTCCCAAACTAATCACGCACAGTTAAGGCGATCGTCCACTACCTCCGGTCTGTTTCAAGCATCCGCTAAGACTACCTCCCGCTGATCCAGCTGGGGTCGGATATTAGTCCTGTTCCCAGAGCAAGAGTTCATGTTAGCGGTAAATCCGCATCTGGGCCATAACGACCCCCGGGATCGGAAGCGAATTGGACCGACTTGGGCGATCTGCGGTCTTGTTGAGCGCCGCTCGCGCGTCCAATCGTCGGCCAGCTCGGGTGCAAGCAGGCTCGGGCCACCGACGATTAAGCCGCTTAGATATCTGGGAATGTCCCGTCCCACCATGAATTATTTCCTATTCGCTGTAGCAATAGGCGGCGCGCTCATGTTCCTGCTGTGGTTAGCCGCGACCACCGTGTAACAGAAGGCATTCGCACAATCACCGCGCTCACTGATCGCCGGGCGCGGCGGCACAGTAAGCTGCTGCCCTATCAGTAGGGCTGGCTCTTGGGTTAGAAGGCTCGAGCCGTAATACTGCACGGTAGCGTATGGCACGCAATGTTGTGCGGTGGGGTTGGGGTACACTGCACCGCGTTCTGCCAAGGCGATCTTATACCAAGTCCGGTTGAGGGAAACTCATCGGCGGTCCCCCGACGCGGGGCCGATCTGATTGAAGACTGGCGGACCAAGGAGGTTCGCCATGCGGAAGGCAATCCCACTGAGGCTGGATCATGATGCGGTGGGGCTGCGCGGTTTGGCGCGCGCGAGTGAGGACGCCGATCAGGTCCGACGATTGTTGGCGCTGGCATTGATCTACGATGGAGGCAGCCGCACGCAAGCGGCGGCGGCTGCCGGGGTGACGCTGCAAGTTGTGTGTGATTGGGTTCTGCGGTTCAACGCGCACGGTCCGGGGGGACTGATCGACCGCACGGCTCCCGGTCAGCCGTCGCGGCTCATCCCGGCGGTGCACGGCGTGATCCGCTGGCGGATCATCGATCTCTCTGCCAATGGATCTGGGAGGAATACCGGATCAGCGTCTCAAAGCAGATGCTCAGCCGCGAGTTGCGGGCCATCGGATACCGCAAGCTGTCGGCGCGCCCACGCCATCACGCGCAGAAGGCGGGCGCCGTCGATCACTGCTGCGATGCCTGGAACAAACTCGAGGCCCAGCCATGGACCATCATGTCCATCGCACTGCGTAATTGGGGCCATGGGTCCTGATCAGAGAGTCTTGGTATTAAGCCGATTAACCGCTAAATCTCCCACCGCATCGCCACGCACCACCGAAGACCACGACATTGCGGCTACATGTCGTGCCGGTCTCCGTTTGAAAAGTCGCAATTTCTCCCCGTTAGAAATGTCACCGCGTGCCCAGTGAACATGACAGTCTCTTGCCGGCGGACACACCCGACGTGAAACGGCATCACTGCCAAACGCTGGGGTGAGGGCGAGGGGGTCAAGGGCCGAAGCCGGCGCGGTGGTTGCGTGTTGACCAGCCGCAGCCGACCGTTTAGCGGATAGCCGGCTGTTGCATCCGCGCGACCCATTGCGGTCAAGAACCGATCCAATCGGCTATCACCGACTATCTTAGTAACACTGCGGGGCAAGAGTCCACCGATACATCGTCTGCTGGATGCGGCCGACGGACTGAGCAGCCACTCGAACGAGCCGCGTGAAGCTTGGGCCTACCCGCCCGAGACGCCCTGGCCGGCGCAGGCGCAGACGGCGCAATATTCCGCGAGCCTTGGCAGGTCATCACTCTGGAAATAGTCTGGCAGTTTCAAGTCAACTGATCGAGGCGTGCCATCGACTGTCGGGGATCGCTGCCGGACTGACCATGCGTCACCCCACAACAGGCGCGCGCGCTCGTGGCGGCGCTTCCTCACCGAATACGCTCCGGCCGCCATATTCGTGCGAGCGCGCGCGTTCGTCGGCCAACAGTGCCTCGACGGAAGGTCCGCCAGCATGCCGCTCCAGCCGACGAGCCTGTTCGTCCAGCCGCCGGATCGCCGCCAATTCCTCAATGTGACCGAGCCTCGCCTTCCGCACCGCGGCCTTCAACACGTTGATGGTACGATCATAGACCTTGAGCGGCACAGGAAAGGGATGCCGGTCCTTCCCGCCATGGGCCACGGAAAATCGCGCCGGGTCGCTGAAGCGATAGGGCGCGCCGTGTACGATCTCGGCGACCTGGGCCAGCGCGCGGACCGTTCGTGCACCGACGCCAGGCACCAGCAGAAGTTCGGAAAAGTCCGTGGGACCGCGCTCGGCCGCGGCGGCGAGATTGCCATGCAGGCGGCGGGTCACGATGTCCTCCGGCCTGACATCGTGATGCGCGGGCATGACGAGATGCGGCAGCAAGGGCTGGGCTCCCGAATTCCGATGCTCGATACGGCTGCTCTCCAGGTTCGCGAGCTGCCGTTCGATCCCGTCCGGACCGATGGCACCGAGAATGTCGAGTTGCCGCCGCCGCGAAGCTTCCGCGCGCCGATCGGTCAGATTGACGATCACACCCTGTTCGACCCCGTCGATCGCGGCGTGCGGCTCGTCGACGAAACTCCGCAGACCTTCAGACAGCCAGTGATAGCGCCGGGCCTGGCGGCGGTCGCCGTTCATGCCCTGCTGGACCACGACCCAGTGTCCGTCATTGGTGACGATGAAGCCATGAAGATAAAGCTCAAATCCATCCTGAACCGCCGCACTGTCCACCTTGGCAACAAGCCGACTCGCCTTGGCGAGTGCCGCGCCGTCGAGACCGATCCGATCACCGATAGCGACAAGCTCATGCGGCGTCTGGCGCGAGTGATTGCCGCGGCCCCCGCAAACATGGATGCCGAGCTCCCCGGACAACGGAGCCAGGCCGCGCTTCAGCGCGCCGACGACGCTGGTGGTGATGCCGGAAGAATGCCAATCCATCCCCATCACCGCGCCGAACGACTGGAACCAGAAGGGATGCGCCAACCGGCTCAGCAGCTCGTCGCGGCCATACTCGAGAACGATCGCCTGGGTGATCACCGCGCCGAGCCGGGTCATCCGATCGCCCAGCCATTTCGGCACGCGGCCACCGTGAAGCGGCAGGTCGGCACTGCCGGCACGGCGCACCATCAGCGCAGACCGATCGGTGCGACATCCGGGGTAACGTTCGGTGCCGGCGTGATCGCCTCGGCGGTGTCGAACAACGGCAGCCCATCGGCCGCAGCGACCGGCGCCTGATCGAAGTTCGATACGGTGACGCCAAGCAGCCGGACGCCTTTGGCGGCCGGCAGTACCGTCCGCACGAGTTCGACGCTTGCCTGCCGCAGCAGATCGTGTCGCTCGATCACCCTCGGGAAGCTGCGGCTTCGGGTGACCTGGCGGAAGTCGGCGAACTTCACCTTCACAGTCACAGTCCGGCCGAAGGCTCGCGTCTTCTCACACCAGGCCCACACATCGGCAGCCATTGCCGCGACCCCGGCTTCGATGTCATCAGCCGTGGTGAGGTCACGCTCAAAGGTGGTTTCGGAGCCGGAGGATTTTCGCTGGCGATCGGCAACGACCGGCCGATCGTCCTCGCCGTTCGCGATGCCGAGATACCAGGCGGCCGACCTGCCGAAATGTTGTTGCAGAAAAACGAGCGACTTCGTTCTCAGATCCGCCCCCGTTCGAATGCCGTGTCGCTGCATCTTTGCCGCGGTGGCCGGCCCGACGCCATGAAACCTGGCAACCGGCAGCGACGCGATGAAGTCCGGCCCCATTTCAGGGATGATGACAAACTGTCCATTCGGCTTGCGCTGGCTGGACGCCAGCTTGGCGAGGAACTTGTTGTAGGACACGCCGGCTGATGCGGTCAGACCCGTCTCCCTGAGAATGCGGGCGCGGATCGCTTTCGCCGTGGCCGACGCGGTCAGCAATCCCCGCAGGTCTTCCGTCACGTCGAGATAGGCTTCATCAAGCGAGAGCGGTTCGATCAGCGCGGTGTAATGGGCAAAGATGGCGTGGATCTGACGTGAGACGGCGCGGTAGACCTCGAAGCGCGGCGGCACGAATACCAGTTCCGCGCATTGGCGGATGGCCGTGGTCGAAGGCATGGCCGAGCGCACGCCGAATGCGCGGGCCTCGTAGCTCGCTGCTGCCACGACGCCCCGCTGGGCGCCATGACCAACCGCGACCGGACGACCCCGGAGCTCCGGGTTGTCGCGCTGCTCAACCGACGCATAGAACGCGTCCATGTCCACATGGATGATCTTGCGCGGCGTCATGAGGCGACCATATCAGGGCGCGAACAGAAAGTGAACCGTGGACTACCGATCGGGGCTTGCCGAGTGGGGCTTACGGAGTGGGGCTTGCGGAGTCGGCTTGACGGAGAGGGATGATCGTGTCGGCGGCGCAATCTGATTTGTTTGCCGGACCTCGTCTCGCGGGTCTGACGCAGGCGCAAGGCATCGTCGCGCAGCATGAGGAACAGGCCCTGATCGCCTCCATCGACGCGGTGCAACTGTCGCCGTTCCGCTTCCACGGTTGGCTGGGAAAGCGCCTGACCGCCTCGTTTGGCTGGAACTACGATTTCGAGACAGCGCGCTTCGTACCGACGCAACCAATTCCTGATTGGCTGTTGCCGCTGCGCGAGACGGCGGCGCGGTTCGCGGGTCTCAAGCCGGATGACCTCGTTCAGGCCCTGTTGATCAGGTATGATCCAGGCGCTGGCATCGGTTGGCATCGGGATCGCCCGGTGTTCGAACATGTCGTCGGCATCTCGCTTGGGGCGCCGGCGACGATGCGATTCCGACGACGCAGGTCGGGCGGCTTTGATCGGGCCGCCGCCGAGTTGACGCCCCGATCGATTTACCATCTGAGCGGCGAAGCGCGGCATTCGTGGGAGCATAGCATCGCAGAGATGGCCGTGACACGCTGGTCGATAACCTTCCGCAGCTTGGCGCACAAATGATTCGCGTGGGGGCGGTTGCCCGGTGCGGCAGACAAGCCGTGCCGCTTGTGGCAAGCCAGGAGATATGACCAGGGAAGAACGACCCATGAAAATCGTCAAAGTGTCCGCGATACCGATGTCGGCGCCCGTACCGCTGGATAGGCGTCACCGCACCGACCTTGGCACCAAGGTCAAGAGCGACGCGACGCTCATCCGCGTCGAGACCGACAGCGGTCTCACCGGCATCGGCGCGGCCCTCGGCACGCCGCTGATTGTCGCGGCCATCGTCGAACACGAGCTCGCGCCGGAATGCGTCGGCGAGGACCCCATGTTCTCCGAACGCATATACGAAAAGATGTACAACGGCTCACGCAGCAAACCGGCGCTCGAGCGTGGCATCACGCAAGCGGATGAAAGCCGGCGCCGAGGTGTCATCATGGAGGCGATTGCCGGCGTCGACATCGCGGTTTGGGACGCGAAGGCCCAGGCACTGGGCATTCCGCTCTATCAGGCACTCGGTGCGGTGCGCAGCTCCGTGCGTGGCTATGCCAGCGGCGGCTGGGCCCCAGGCGACGAGGCGGAGGCGGAACTCAGGGGATACGCTGCCAAGGGCTTTACCGCCGCCAAGATGCGCGTGGTCGGTCGTGACGGATTCTCGATCGCCAACTGCGTGCGCCGGGTGAAGGCGGCCCGCCGTGGGCTTGGCCCCAACGTCGAACTGATGGTCGACGCGCACGGCTCGCTCGAGGTCTCGACCGCGATCAAGCTTGCCAGGGAGCTTGAGCCCTACGACATCGCCTGGTTCGAGGAGCCGGTCTCGCCGGACGATCACGCCGGCCAGGCCGAGGTGCGCCGATCGACGATCATCCCCATCGCCTCGGGCGAGCGCGAGTTCACCCGGTTCGACTTCCAGGACCTGCTTGAGCGGCGCGCTCTTGATATCGCACAGCCGGACGTGGCACGCGCGGGCGGCATGACGGAGATCCGGCGGATTGCCGCATTGACCTCGGCGCACGGCGTGCGTCTGGCACCGCACGCCTGGGGCAGTGGCGTGCTGTTCGCGGCGAGCATCCACGTTGCGATGGCAGCCCCCAACTGCCACATCCTCGAGGTGACCCAAGGCTACATGCCGATGATGTGGGAACTCTTCAACGAGCCATTCGACATCCGCCCGGACGGCATGGTGCATGCGCCTGACCGGCCGGGCCTCGGCTTCACCATGCGCGCGGATGCGCTGGAACGGTTCCGCTATGTCGATGGGCCTGAGTTCGAGTTCTAGCGGCCGCAACTGCCGCATCACACATCGTCATGGCCGGGTCCAGCCCGGCCATGACGGTAAAGTGTGAGGGGAGGTCGGAGCTGAACCGGCAAATTCAAGCGACGCCGCGCCGTGACTGTCCAATGACTTCCGTCATGCGCGTCCATGGCGGCGGCACAGCGTCGTCAGCACGTCGGCACCGTCCCAGGTCTCGCAGCGGTCGACCGCCTGTTCGACAAGTGTCACACCATCCGGGGTGAGCACCGTCCCGGCGAGCTCACGAAATTTGTCGCGCAGCTCCGCCTCCGCAAACGGCCGCTGAAAATCGCCGCGATGGCTGTCACAGCCATGCGTGGCGCTGCGGCCGTCGTTGAGAACCACTGTCGCGCGAGCTGGCCGAAGGCGCGGCGCCACCGCGCTCATCGCCGGATCCTCCGCGACCGTGACGCGATGGCGCAGCGCCACGATGGCAGGATCATGCACCGCCGTATCATCAAGGGCACTGTGCCCTGCGTGTCCTCGCACCGCCATGGTGGCAGCGGCATGCGGCAGCGAGTATTTCGACGCAAAGAAGTTAGGCGGGTCCGGATTGCGCATGACGGCGGCAAACCGATAGGTGGCAAAATCGATATGAGCGATCTCCTCGGGGCGCGGTCGCAACTCGTCCAGCGCCTGTTGCAGGCAATCGAGTGCCGGATGGATCGGATTGCAGCACGCGTAGAGGCGAAAGTAGTTACGCGTGATGTGCCACGTCGCGCCCAGATCGTCCAACAGGCCCTCGGCGGTGAAACCACTTCCGACCAGCTGGCCCAACGCCTGCTCGATCGCATCGTCCTGTGCCTCAAAACCGGCAAGCGCCAGCTCGGGTGCCAGTGCGGCGGCAAATCCGCTCATCCCACCGGCGACATTCAGCGCGGTCGCCCCGGCCACTGCGTTGGTATAGCTGGGCGTCAGCAACAGCGTCGTGGCGATGCGCATCGCGCGACCGATCCCGATTGCATCGAGGCCGCGCAGGCGTGCGCCGGCCGCTGCCGCCGCCAACAGCGACACCTGCCCGTTCTGGTGCGTAAGCGGCCGCGGCGTGAACCCGCCGGCGAGGCGCGCCGCAACGTCGTAGCCGAGCAGAAGAGCCATCAGCATATCGCGACCGCTGCCGCGCGCCTGCTCGCCGACCGCCAAAACGCCTGGAAGCACCTGCATCGCCGCCTGACCCGAAACGAGCCGCAGGCCCTCGCAAAGTTCGATCGACCGCCCGGCGATGCCGTTCAGCAGCGCGGCGGTGCGCGGATCATGTGACGGCCAGCCGGGGGCATAGACCGTGGCGCCGCTGCCGACGCCGAGCCGTTCGCGCAGCTGTCGAACTTCGGGCCGCTCAGCGCCGGCCAGGATCACACCGAGCGTATCAAGCAGCACAAGCCTAGTATGATGCTGTACCGACGAAGGGACATCCTCCCATTCCGTCGCAGCGACAAATGCCGCCAACTCTTCCATCTGCCCTGCCACCGCAAGTCTCCCTCTGCCCAACGAAATTGACAGTCCTCGTATGGCGGATCACGGTCCAGCAGAACAGACGATCGAGGAGGATGGCAAATGGTATCGTCGCGTCAGCCGGCAGCCGGCACCAATACACCAGAGCCGATCGAAGTCGTTCCCCTGACCCTTCACATCGGCGCGGAGATCAGAGGCGTCGATCTCACCCAGCCACTGCCGCCGGAGCAACTGAAGGCGGTGCGTGATGCTTTCCTGAAGTGGAAGGTCATTTTCTTTCGCGACCAAAATCTCGATCATGCGCAACACGTCGCCATGGCGCGTCAGTTCGGCGAACCGACGATCGGTCACGCGGTATTCGGGCATGTCGAAGGCCATCCCGAGATCTATTCGGTCGCCAAGAACCGGACCGCGAACGCGAAATACGAGGCGATGATGGTCACGCCTTGGTACGGCTGGCACACCGACGTCACGGCGGCCGTCAATCCGCCGTGCGCCTCCATCCTGCGCGGCGTGACGATCCCGCCGTATGGCGGCGATACATTCTGGACCAACCTCGTCGCCGCCTATGCCGGACTATCGGAACCGATGCGCGCCTTCGTCGACGGGCTGCGCGGCATTCACGCCTTCGAGCCGCGCGGCGACGGCAAGGCTGGGAGCGAATACAACGAGCGTGTCAAACGCCGTGCCCTCAAGAGCGAGCATCCGCTTGTGACAGTCCATGCCGAGACCGGGGAGCGTGTTCTGTTCGCCAGTCCATCCTTTCTGAAGTCCATTGTGGGGCTTACACCGCGGGAAAGCGCCAAGATACTCGAAATCCTGTGGGAGCATGCCGTTCGCCCCGAGTACACGGTGCGCTTCAAATGGAACCCGGGTGACATCGCCTTCTGGGACAATCGGTCAACCGCGCACCTGGCGCCGCGGGACATATTTCAATCCGACTTCGACCGTCAGCTTTATCGGATCACGCTGGTGGGCGAACCGCTGGTCGGCGTCGATGGTCAACCGTCCAAGTCCATCGAAGGTGTGCCGATCCGATCGGCGGCGGAGGAACTGCGGATGATGGCGGCGGAGTAGGAGCGCCGAACGTGCGCTTCGGCTTCTACCTTCCGACCCGCGGTCCGACCGCCACACGCGAGGGCGTTCTCGCTCTGGCCCGCGAAGGCGAGCGTCTTGGCCTGCACTCGGCGATGATTGCAGACCACATCGTCTTCCCGGTAGAGAGCGAGTCCGTCTATCCGTACACGGTGGATCACAAGCACCCCGGTGGCGGCGATGCTTTGGAGACGTTCGCGATTCTTGGCGTGGTGGCGGGCGCGACCGAGCGGCTGCGCCTTGTCACCTCAGTGCTGGTATTGCCCTATCGTAACCCGGTGCTGACAGCAAAGATGGTGGCATCCCTCGATGTGCTATCCGGCGGGCGCGTGACGCTGGGTGTCGGCGTTGGTTGGTTGAAGGAGGAATTCGAGGCTCTGGACAGTCCGGACTTCAACAGCCGTGGCGCCGTCACGGATGAATGGATCGCCATCTTCAAGCAACTCTGGAGCCAATCGCCTGCCAGCTTCACCGGCCAGCACTACAGATATGCCAACATCCGCGCGGAACCATTCCCGTTGCAGAAGCCGCATCCGCCGATCTGGATCGGCGGCCACTCCGGCGCCGCATTGCGCCGTACCGCACGGCACGGTGACGGTTGGCATCCTGTCGGCGCCATCGCCGCCTCGCCGCTTCCGCCGCAGCAAATGCGGGAGCATTTGAATACGCTGCGACGCCTGACCGAAGCCGAGGGGCGCGATTTTTCGGCTCTCACCATCTCCTACAAGGCGCCGCTGTACGACACCGCCATCCCGGATCGCGACGGTACCCGCCGAAGCTTTTCCGGCAACCCCGATGACATCGCCGGCGACATCCGTTCCTTCGCAGCCATCGGCGTGCACGAACTGATCCTTGATTTCCGCGGCGAGTCCATCGCCGACAGCATTGCGCGGCTGCAGCGTTTCGCTGCCGAGGTGATGCCGCTGGTCGGCGAATAGGGCCAGTCAACCGATCTTGCACAAGGAGTCTGGATGCCGATGGATCATCCCGTTCGGACCACGCCACTGACGGAAGGGAGCGCGGACGTGGTCCACCCGCTGGACCCGCTCTCCGCGCGCGAGATCGCGCGTGCGACGGCGGTCATTCGTGCGCATTTTCCCTGGGACGACGATTTGCGGGTCGAGACGATCGACATCGAGGAACCTGGGAAGGAGCTCGTGCGCAATCATGTTCAGGGGACGCCGGTCTCCCGCATTGCCCGGTTCAACATCTACCGGCGCGGCGTGATGGGTGTCTGGCAGGGCCGAGTGGACCTCGAAAGCGGCGAGGTGATCGCAAAGACCTTCAGGGCCGATGCGCGGGCGATGGTCGCGGTTGAGGAGGTCCTGCTGATCGAGAAGACCGTGAAAGCCGATGCCCGTTTCCAGGAGGCGCTGCGCCGCCGAGGCCTGCTGGCCGAAGTCGACAACATGTGCATCGACCCGTGGACCGTTGGCGACTTCGGCGATGAGGTCGAACAAGGTCGCCGGGTACTCAACTGCTTCGTCTGGATGCGCAACTTCCCATTTGACAACTACTACGCCCACCCGGTCGAAGGGCTGCACGCGCTGATCGACCTCAGCACGCTGGAGGTCCTGCGCGTCGACGATCATTTCGAAGCGGCGGGCGATTATATTCCCGTTCCGCGCGCACCGCTCAATTTCGATGCCGATGTGCTGACGGAGTTTCGGCCACCGTCCGCGCCGCTCGACGTAGTGCAGCCCGCGGGTCCTGGGTACCGCGTGGCAGGCAACCTCGTGACCTGGGAGAACTGGGATTTCCGCATCGGCTTCAACGGCCGCGAGGGGCTGGTCCTCTACACCATTGGCTACTCACATCAGGGACGCCGGCGGCCGATTGTCTATCGCGCCTCAATCGCCGAGATGGTCGTGCCCTACGGCTCGCCAGAGCGAAGCCATTACCGCAAGAATGTATTCGACAGCGGCGAGATCGGGTTCGGCCGGATGGCCAATTCGCTGAAGCTCGGCTGCGATTGTCTGGGCGCCATTCATTACTTCGACGCGGTGGTCCCGGATCTGTTCGGCAACGCGCGCACGATCGACAATGCGATCTGTCTGCATGAGGAAGATGCCGGCCTCGCGTGGAAGCATTTCGATGTTCGCAGTGGCCGCACCGAGGTTCGTCGCGCCAGAAGACTGGTGATCTCGTCGATCTCCACCATCGGCAATTATGAGTATGCGTCGTACTGGTACCTGCACCAGGATGGCCGCATCGAGTACGAAATGAAGGCGACAGGCATCATCAACACCGCCGCCTGCCATCCCGGCCAGCCGGGCCGGTATGGAGCGGAAGTGGCGCCCGGCATTGTGGGTCACATTCATCAGCACATCTTTTGCGCGCGGCTGGACATGGAAGTCGACGGCCCGAGGAACACGGTGGTCGAGTGCGACACGATTGCGCCGGCCACCGGACCGGAAAACCCGTACGGCAACGCGTTCTATGTCGAGGAACGGCCGCTCGCCACCGAATGCGAGGCACGGCGCAACAGCGACTTCGCCAAGATGCGCTTCTGGAAGATCATCAATCCTGAGGCGAGGAACTGGGTTGGCCAGCCGACCGCCTACAAGCTGGAGGCGGGCTCCGCGGTACAGCCGTTCACGGCACCCGACGGTCCTTCCGGGCGGCGCGGCCGGTTCGTCCAGCACCAGATCTGGGTAACACCGTTCCATCCGGAGGAGCGCTTCCCGGCAGGCGAATTCGTCAACCAATCGTCAGGCAACGACGGTTTGCCTGCCTGGACCGCGCAAGATCGCGCAGTCGAAAACACCGATATCGTTCTGTGGCACAGCTTCGGACTGCACCATCTGCCGCGCCCGGAGGATCATCCTGTGCAGCCCTGCGTCGTCTGCGGCTTCAGGCTGCTGCCGTCCGGATTTTTCGACCAGAATCCGGTGATCGACCTGCCACGGACGGACAACAGGGCGAGTTGCTGCACCTCGACGCCGGCGCACTGCTGCGACTGACGCGGAACCCTCACCCGCGCCGGCGCAGGCGATCCGCGACGATCAGCAGCAGAATTGACAACGACATCATCAGAGTTGCCGCGGCGGTGATGGTCGGATCCAGGTGCTCGCGCAGGCCCACGAACATCTGCATCGGCAGCGTGCGTTGCTGAGGACCGGCCAGGAACAGCGCGATCACCAGTTCATCGAACGATGCGACGAAAGCGAACGCCGCCCCCGACAGCACACCCGGCAGGATCAGCGGCAGCATCACCAGTCGGAATGAAATCAATGGTCGTGCGCCGGAAATTGCAGCAGCCCGCATGAGCGTCCGGTCAAAGTTGGCAAGGCTCGCGCCGACGGTGACGACGACGAACGGTGAGGCGATCGTGGTCTGTGCGATGATAATGCCGATGAACGAGTTGGCGAGCCCGATCGGCGCATAGAACAGATAAGTGCCAACGGCGGTGATGATGACGGGAACGATCAGCGGCGAAATCAGCACGGCCATGATGCTTCGCCGTGCGGGCATGCGGGGGCTCGAGAGCCCGACAGCCGCAAGCGTGCCCAGGCTCGTCGCCAGCACGGTTACGCCGGTGGCGATGACGACGCTGTGCCAGATTGCGTCGCGCCACACCCCGCTGCCCAGGACATCGCGATACCAGCGCCACGAGAAACCCTTCAGCGGGTACGTGAAGAACGACTCCGAATTCACCGACAGCGGCACCGGCACGAAGATTGGCAGTACCAGAAACGCCAACACCAGCGCGCACCAGGCGAGCAGCACCGCCATGCGCACTCGGTCGGCGAGCGTTGCATAGGGCGATAACAGCATGATCAAATGACCTTCATCCGGTCGATGCCGAACATGCGTGCGAACACTGCAAATAATCCGAGCGACAACGCCAACAGAATGAAGCTCAGCGCCGCCGCCATCTGCCAGTTCAGGTCGGAATTGACGTAACTGGAAATGAAGTTGCCGATCAGTTGGTCGGCCGGCCCGCCCACCAGCGCCGGCGTGATGAAATAACCAAGACAGAGAATGAACGTCAGCAGGCAGCCCGCCATTACCCCCGGCATCACCTGCGGCAGATAGACACGCAGAAAAGCGGCAAACGGGCGCGCGCCCAGCGAATAGGCCGCCCGCATCTGCGTGGGCGATATCGTGCGCATGATGCTGTAGATCGGCAGCAGCGTAAACGGAAGCTGGATGTGCGCCATGGCGATCATCAGGCCCGCGCGCGTGTAAAGCAGGTCGATTCGATCGCCGGTGATGTGCAGGCCAAGCAGCAATTCATTGAGGATCCCGAACTTCTGCAAAAGCACCGTCCATGCCGCCGTACGCACAAGAATGGAAGTCCAGAACGGCAGCAGCACCAGCAGGATCAGCCGTGCGGCGGTCGGTCCGGACAGATTCGCCAGCAGCCAGGCGAGCGGGAAGCCAAGCGCCAGAGTGATCAGCGTAACGCCGGCCGCGATTGCGAAGGTGCGGGCAAATATCGTGCGATAGATCGCCTGGTCGGACGGCAGCGGACCGATGCCGCCTTCAGGTATCCACCGCAGGTCCATGGCAGCGAGCAGATAGCTGGTCGTGAACGCACGTACCCCGTTGCTGATTGCAAACCAGGTCTCGCTTTTGTCCCAGAAGGGATCTTCCGCGGTCAGGTCGGCGCGGGTCAACCTTCTGTCGGGTGAAAGGCCGCGGGCGGTGCGCAGCACGTGGCTGCGCGCCGCCGGCAGCATGTTGTTCAGCGCCTTGGCAACGCTGTACAGGGAATCATTCTGTTTCGCAGCCAGCAGATCCTCGCCGAGGGCCGCAAACACTGCATCCTCGGGTACGCCGCCCTGCGGCGACGCATCCAGCGCTGCCGCGGTGCGCGGCAGCGCGTCGTGCATCGTCGGGTCATAGACCGCGCGCGCCAGCAACGCTGCGATCGGCAGGCAGAAGCTCAGCAGCAGCAGCAGGAAAAGCGGCGCCACCAGCAGCATCGCACGTACCCGCTGGCCGCGTGTCGTGCGCCGCACGGCCGCGGCCAGTGCGCGGTTGGGCGCGGACAGAGCGGCGATGGCGCTCAAGGGGTTACTTCGTGAGCCAGTCGTTGAAGCGTTTGGTCAGATCCTGGCCATAGTCGGCCCAGAATTCCATATCGATCGGCAATGCGCTCTTCATATGATCAGGCGCCGTCGGCAACTTGGCGAGCGTCTCCTTCGGCACAAATTTGACGGCATCCTTCACCACGGGCCCATACGGAATGAATTCGCCGAGCCGCCCGTTGTTTTCCGGCTGCGCCACGAACGCAAGGTACTTATAGGCCAGATCCAGGCGCGGCGAGCCCTTGGGAATGGAGATCATATCGGTACTCGACGATCTGGTTGTCCCAAACGATCTTGAATGGCGCGTGTTCGTGGTCGATCGGGTTCTGGATGCGGCCGTTCCAGGCGGTGGTCATGACCACCTCGTGCGAGGCGAGCAACTGCGGCGGTTGTGCGCCGGCCTGCCACCAGACGATGTCCTTTTTGATGGTCTCCAGCTTGGCAAAGGCGCGATCGACCCCTCCCGGCGTCGCGAGCACCTTGTAGACCTGATCGATCGGCACGCCGTCGGCCTCGAGCGCCCACTCCAGATTGTTGGTGGCGATCTTCTGCATGCCGCGCTTGCCGGGCCATCGGTTGGTATCGAACAGCGCAAGCACCGAGGTTGGCGGATCGTTCTTCGTCACATCGGTGTTGTAGGCAAGAATGTCGCCATAAACATCGAGGCCCATGCCACAATCGCGTGCGGCGCCGGGCAGGAAGCCGTCCTGCGGTGCAATCCTGCTCCAGTCGAGCCGGACCAGAACGCCGGAATCACACGCAGCCAGGACCTGCGCCGTATCAACGGTGACGATGTCGTCGGTGACATTGTGCGCCTGCACCATCGCCTGGACGCGGGCCATTCCTTCCGAGGTCTCCTCCTCGTTGAACTTGATGCCCATTTTCTGCGCGAACGGCGCGTACCAGGCATTCCGCTGCGCTTGCTGCCAGGCCCCGCCCGCCGAAGCGATGGTGAGTTGTTGTTCCTCCGCGCCGGTCGGCGAGGCTGCAAAAACTCCCGCGGCAATCGCGATGATCCCCAACGTGCCGATCGATTTCATAAACTTCTCCAATCCATGTGCGAGGCTTGTTGGTTCAGCACCCTTCCGCAGCCTTGAAAGCGGGGAAGGCGCGGCAATCCGCCGTGTTCCAGGACACGAACACCGATGCGCCAGCCACCAGATCGCTGCTGGCGGGAACTTTTGCCGCCACCGTATGACCACTATCGATCTCGGCCAGCAGCCGCTGATGATCACCGAGATAGATGCGGCTCGTCACCAGCGCGTGACAGGCATTTTCCAGCCCGTCCGGATCGGATGAAACGCGGACTGCCTCGGGGCGCACGGCGACCACGACATCGGCGCCACGATCCAGCTTCTCGACGGCCGTCGCAATGACTTGAAGGTCACCGGCGAGCAGGACACGCACATGGCCATCGGCAATCGTTGCAACGGTGCCGGACAGCATGTTGTTTTCGCCGATGAATCCCGCCACGAAGGCATCACGCGGGCTGCTGTAGAGCGCGGCCGGCGTGCCCTGCTGAATCACCTGGCCATCATGGAACACCGCAATACGGTCGGACATGGTCAGCGCCTCGCTCTGGTCGTGCGTGACGTAGACGACGGTCAGGCCGAGCCGTTCGTGCAGAAGCTTGATCTCGATCTGCATCTGCTCGCGGAGCTTCTTGTCGAGCGCGCCGAGCGGTTCGTCCATCAGCACGAGGCTCGGTTCGAACACCAGCGCGCGCGCCAATGCAATGCGCTGTTGCTGCCCGCCTGAAAGTTGCGCCGGGCGACGCTCCGAGAATGCTTCAAGTCGCACCATCGCCAAGGCCCGTTGCACGCGCTCGGCGATCGTGCGGTGCGGGATACGGCGGACGCTGAGCGGAAAGGCAACGTTTTCCCCAACCGTCATGTGCGGAAACAGCGCATAATTCTGGAACACCATGCCGATATTGCGCTCGTACGGCGGCAGCCGATCCACAGATCGGCCACCGAGCAGGATTTGGCCGCGTGTCGGCCGTTCGAAGCCCGCGAGCATGTTCAGTGTGGTGGTCTTGCCCGATCCAGACGGGCCGAGCAGCGTCAGGAATTCGCCTTGCAACACGTCGAGCGTGAGGCCGCGGACGGCGAGCGTATGGCCATCATAGCTTTTCTCGACCCCAATGAACTTCACCAGCGGCTCGATGGCATTGATCCGCGCTGGCGTACTGTCCACCTGTCTCGACCTCCTGATCACGCAATCTTGCCAAGTCGTATTCGGGGCCGCAACCTTTGCACAGGCAGGAGTGAATCATGAAAGAAGTGCCGTACTGGTGGGAGGAAGCACCACCGACCCCAGGGGACACGCCGGCGATGCCCACGAGCGCCGATGTGGCGGTGATCGGCTCCGGCTACACCGGGTTGTCGGCCGCTCTGACACTTGCCCGCGCCGGTCGTTCCGTCGTCGTGTTCGACTCCGATACACCCGGCATCGGCGCTAGTTCGCGCAACGGCGGTATGCTTGGCAGTTGGCTGAAGCCGTCGCTCGATACGCTGACCCGCCGCTACGGTCCCGAAGCGGCAAGGGCACTGTTTGCCGAGTTGCGGGAGGCGTACGACTTTCTTGGTCGTTTCATAGCGGACGAAGACATCGAATGCGATTACGCCGAGACCGGCGCCTTCACGGGGATCGTGAAGCCCGCGCAATATGAGGCGATGGCGCGCGAGACGGAGCGGCTTTCCCGCACCATCGGCGTCGAAGCCGATATGGTGCCCAGGTCCGAAGTGCGAAACGAGATCGGGACCGACATCTATTGCGGCGGGCGAGTGACGCATCGGCGCGCGGGTCTGCACCCTGCACGCTACCATGCCGGCCTGATCGGGCGCGTGCGCGAGTCCGGCGCGACAGTGGCCGGCAACTGCCCGGTGACGGCAATTCAACGCAACGGTGGCGACTTCACCGTGACCACGCCGCATGCATCCCTGAAGGTGCGAAATGTGGTGGTGGCGACCAATGGCTATACCGGGCCGGTGACGCCCGCCCTGCGCCGGCGCGTGATTCCCGTGACCAGCTACATGATCGCCACCGCTCCGCTGTCGCCCAATCTGATGGCGACGCTGATGCCGAAAGGCCGCATGCTGACCGACAGCAATCGACTGCTCTGCTACTTCAGGCCCTCGCCGGACAACACACGTGTGCTGTTCGGCGGCCGTCCTGCTTACACCGCCATCGGGCCGAAGCTCGCTGCCGAACGTCTCTCACGCTACATGACGCGCATCTTTCCTGAATTGCGCGATGTGGAGTTGACGCATTCGTGGTTCGGCTACATCGCCTATACGTTCGATCGTCTGCCGCATGTGGGCGAGCACGACGGCATGCATTACGCGATGGGCTATTGCGGCTCGGGCGTGGTGATGTCCACCTGGCTCGGGCGCAAGGCGGCGCTACGACTGCTTGGCCAGGCGGAGGGAAAAAGCGCCTTCGCAGAATTGGAGCATCCGACCTCGCGGTTCTACCATGGCAGGCCGTGGTTTCTGCCATTGGTGCAGGCCTGGTACCAGGGCGCGGATATGCTGGGGCGTTAGTCCCGAACGAAGCCGCGGTCGTGTGCAAGAAAGTCCCTGCTCAGGGCGAGGTTCCATGGCGATGTTCCTGCGTTCCCCAGATCTGCAACTGTTCCTGACAGCGGCCGAAGCCGCGATCCGCCATGGGATGCATGTCCCAGAGTCCGGCGCCGTGACCGCGAGGCGCATCTTTACGGCTTTGCAAACATCCTCCACGGGACCCGGTCGGACCGGATCGGGGAGACAGCCGGTCTGCCGCCATCTTGACGCTGCGCTGGCGCATGCACGTCTTCAACGCGGTCCTGTCGCTGCGTTGGCCGATGCATTCGCCGCCATCGAGCCGGGACTTGGCTGGGGCTCACGGCCCGGCGCCGAAGCGCACGGCGAGCGTTTCCTGAACGGCCATGCAAACGCAACGATCGTTGGGCCGGAGGGCCTCGAGGAACGGCGTGATGTCTGGATCGGCGTAAGTCTGATGGCACCGCATACGCGGTATCCCGACCACAATCATCCTCCCGAGGAGGTGTACGTGGTGCTGTCGCCAGGGGAATGGCGTCAGGGGAGCGGTCCGTGGTGGCAGCCAGGCAGTGGCGGCCTGGTGTACAATCCGTCGAACGTCGTGCACGCGATGCGTTCTGCGGCCCAGCCGCTGCTGGCGATCTGGTTTCTCTGGACAGGCACAGACAGTCCGTAGCGTTGCGCCGCCGCTCGCACCGGCGATCCGCGTAACCCCCGGATTGCCGCGCAGACAACCGAGTGATTCCAGATAGTTGTCCGATAGAGACGGGGCCTCCGGCGCAACGCCGACCTTGGCCATGGGCCCGCAAAATCTGGGATTGCCCGGCTTTCGGTAACGGGTTCGTGAAATAGCTGTTGATTATCACGGAGGCGTGATCTACCCTTTGGTTACCTGGTCGGAAGCCGCCATCGCCAGTCGGCGGTTCCTAGCAAGGGGGAGAGTTCATGACCCGTGTCGAACTGATCGAGGCCTCCACCCCGGCGTGGCCCCAGCGAGACGCTGCCGATGTGATCGACAAGACGAGTTTCCCGCTGATAGTCGAGGCGGCCAAAGCCGGCGCGGCTGTCGCCGATCCCGCGGTAGTCCCAGACCAACGCCGGCCGGGGCGTCGCGCTCAGGTGAACCCGGCCCTCATACCACTGCTTCGCGAGCCAACTCGCTACGTCGCTGATCCTGCTGCGGTCGAAAATATTGCTGGCGACGAAGATTCCGATGCTCGGGCGGCGGGGCGTGGCCTGGTGGTCGGGTTGGCCTTATCGGTCCCTTTCTGGGCTGCGATCGGTCTGGGCTTTTGGTACATTTTCTGACGGGCAGCCGCTTGGATTGACTCGGATCGTTTGCGTCATTGAAGATTTTGTGCAGGCGGGCTCACTTGGCCGCTCCTCTTTTGGGTTTCTCACTGATTGCATCGATTGTTGCCAGCTTCAGCCAGATGACAGCATCCCCGGCCAATCCTTCGATTGGCCTTGTTTCGCGCCCAGCTTTCGACTTGTGATAAAGGTCCGATTGTCCGGTCAAAGGTTTGGACTTGTACGCGACGATGAAAGAGCCCTGCGACAACGGGTCCGCGCCATGCAGGTCCCTGCATGACCGGAAATGCGGTGGATCGGTTGCAGGCCGGACGCTCAGTCCTCCCTTTCCCAAAGGATCTCCGGCTGCTGGTCGTCGGGCACGGACGTCTCGACGCGTTGCAGGGCCACCTCGACAAAGTCGTTGAGTGAGAGGGGCACGGGATGCCCGACGCCCAACTCATCCACCAGCGTCCAATCCTTGATGGGGTAATCGCCGATCGTCGCCCATGCCGCCTTCTCGGCATCGTCAATCGTGGCATTTTCCGGGACAATGATCCTGATCGCCAAACGAAACTGGACGGTGCCGAGCAGCACCGCAACGCGCTCCACCATATTCCAGACTCCTGTCGTTGCTGCGGAGGCACTTATCTCGTGCGTCTGCGTAGCCGGCAGGAGCGCAGGTAATGCTCCCATCAGGCGCTCCGGGGTTAATCCCCGGCAGCGGCCCACGTTCCTGTGCTAACGCCGCTTTGATGATAAATTAACGCACGCGACAAGGGGCGCAAGCGTTCCGAAATCTGTCCGACCTCCTGGCGAGCCGGCGGAAATGGCGCCATGACGGTTGCGAACGGATCACCGCAAATCGCATCGTGTGTCGGGTCGAAAGCGGGGAGAGTGTGCCGCTATAAGAACGAACCGCGAGATTGCTTCCGGAAGGGCCCGGCCCCTCGCTCGGGTGGACCGGCGTGCGTCGAGGCGTGTAGCCTCGGTCGCACATCAATAACACGGAGGAGAAGTCATGGTGCAATGGACGCCCTCGCGGCGCGATATGCTTCGCGCGACGGTAGGCTTGGTCGCAGGGGCGGCGGGCAGCAGCGTCAGCAGCGACGCAGACGCCCAGCAATCAGCGCAGGTGCGATGGTCCTCCGGCACCGAGTTGCCCAAGCTGCATGCGCCGCCCGATGCGACGGACTGCCATTTCCATATCTATGACTCGAGCTTCCCGATCGCACCTTACGCGACGCTGAAGCCGCCCGAAGCTTCGGTCGATGACCTGCTGGCGCTCCGGCGACGGCTTGGCATCACGCGCGGGGTGTTGATCCTCCCCTCCACCTATGGCACCGACAACCGTGGCTATCTTGGTCTGTTGCCCAGGCTCGGCAGCGATCGCACACGCATGGTCGGGGTGGTGAATACATCGGTGACCGACGCCGATTTGCACGAGATGCATGCGGCCGGCGTGCGCGGCATCCGCTTCAACCTGGCACCCGCGGGCGCCACGACGCTGGAGATGCTGGAGCCCTTGTCGCGTCGCGTGGATGCGCTGGGCTGGCATTGTCAAATCAACATGCCCGGCGCGCAGATCCTCGCCGCGCAGGAGGTATTCCTCCGCATCCCCGGCAAGCTGGTGTTCGATCATTTGGCGCATATTCCCGAGCCGGAAAGTGTCAACAGCCCGGTGTACGCGCTGATGCGCCGACTGCTCGACAAGGGAAATGTCTGGATCAAGCTGTCCGGCGCCTACGCCGACACGAAGGTGGGACCGCCGACGTATGCCGACAGCACGGCGATCGCCAAGGCCTACGTCCAGGCCGCGCCGCAGCGTCTGGTGTGGGGCAGTGACTGGCCCCACCCGACCGAGCCTGTGGACAAGAAGCCGGACGATGCGGTGCTATTCGATCTGCTTGCCGAATGGGCCCCGGATGAGGCAACGCGGCACCGCATCCTGGTGGAAAACCCCGCGGTTCTCTACGACTTCCCGAAGGGCTGAAGCGGGCGGCGGCTCGGACGGCGACGGACGTCAGGCAGCAATGAATCCGCTCCACCACTGCGTCATGTCGTTGGTTTCGATGTCGTAGCTACGGCCGAAGGCAAGCCTGCCGTCGCCGCCGATGCGGAACGTGGACAGGGTGGCCGGTTGGGTGCGGATGGTGTCGCCGTCGCGCACCGGCAGGGCGGTCAGATTTGCCACCACCAGCAGCCGCCCGGTGGGGTCGATGGAGAAGGTGCGCGGATGGAAGCCGCGTGTGTCGATGCTTTGCACCAACCTGGGTTCCCCGGTGGTTTGGTTCACGCTGAAGACGGCGATGGTGTTCTCGCCGCCGGCAGCGACCTTATTCCCCTGAACCTCGACCAATCCGCTGGCGCGGTTGCCGAGATAGACGAAGCGGCCATTCGGATGAACATGGATCGGCCCCACCATCTGCTCCGGCCGGAGATTGCCGGGGTCTGCCAATGTCGTCGCGGTATAGGCCGGCTGTGATTTGAGATTGTTGCCACGCAGACGATAGACCTGAAGCTGATTCTCGCGCTCCAGCGAGGCGAAAAGCCACGGCTTGGTCGGATGGAAATCAACATGGCGCGGACCGAAGCCGTAACCTCCGCCAGGCGCGATCGAGGCGATGTCACTGACGCGGCCGTCCTTCAGACCCTTCACCTTCAGCGCGCCGGGGTCTTCCGGTTTCGCAGCCGTGGCGTTGTTGCCGCGCGTGACAAGGATCAGTGCGGCATTTGAGGGGAACACGCGGATCTGGTGTGCATAGATGCCGCAATCGAGATCGGCGGACTGTTTGACTTCATCCCCGATGGAACCGTCCGGTTTGATCTGATGAACCGACATGGAGCTTGGGACATTGTACGCAACCAGGACCCAGCCGCCGCTTTGGTCCACCGTGATATTGATCGGCCTCGCACGCAGCGGAACAGGCTCGCCGAACAACGTCAGCGCCCCGGTCGCGGGTTCGATGTGAAATGCCGTCAGGTGATGCTTGCCATTGGGTTTTCCCATCGGCACGAAGTTGCTGGATGCCACGTAAAGGACGGGCTTTTCCGGATCTCGCCACGCGTACTGGATCAGTGCCGGCAGTGTGACGCTGCCCTGCCGGGCGAGCGAGGCGCCGCCGATATCGGCATGCCAGCATGTCAATGTGGGTCCGACCGCATTATAGAACACGGACGCGGTCCGCTTCGCCTGCGCAAGTGCGATGGAAGGCGCGGCGATAGAACCCGCGAGCAGAGCGGTGACAGTACGGCGGCCGAGCATGACGCGGCTCCTTGTTTTTACGGATTGTGACCTGGACGTGTACGACGATAGTCTCGCGGCCGATTGAACGATGCAAGTGTGCGCCAGCGTGCCGGCGCGTGCACACGGCACGGGACGAAGCGACCACGGAGGGCAGTCATGCGGATCACCGACGTTCTCGCCTATCCACTTGCCGTCGGGTACGACCAACCCACCTGGACCGCCCACGAACAGATGGACCGTGCGCAACTGACCCTTGTCGAAGTGCGCACCGATCAGGGGCTCAGCGGGTTCGGTGAGGTGGCCGGTGGCCCACAGAAACTCATCTGCGATCTGGTGAAGGCGTTCTCCGAATTGGCAAAAGGCATGGATGCGATGGGCCATGCCGAGGTGTGGCAGAAACTGTTCTCGCTGACCTCGCCGCGACCGGGCGGTATCGGCGGTTGGGACGGTATGCCGGCGCCGCTGCCGCGCAACCAGCGGCCGCAGATCATGGCCGCGATCGGCGGCATCGACATTGCGCTGTGGGACATCAAGGGGAAAGCCGTCGGGCTGCCGGTGTTTCGACTGCTCGGCGGTACGCGCACGGAGGTCTTCACCTATGCAACCGGTGGCTACTATATCGAAGGCGCCCCGCTGGGCCGCTACGCGGATGAACTGGCGAAATACGTCGCCGACGGCTACCGGGCGGTCAAGCTCAAGACCGGTGCACTATCTTTACGAGACGAGGTCGCGCGGATCCGCGCGGTGCGCGACGCAATCGGTCGTGATGTGCTGTTCCTGCTGGACATGAATGCGCCATACGATGTCGCCGGCTGCATCCGTTTTGCCGAAGCGGTCGCACCGTTTGACATCTTCTGGCTGGAAGAACCGCTGCACTGGTATCTGCAGCCGGCCGACTTTGTGCGTCTCGCCTCGGCATCGCCAATTCCGCTCGCGCATGGCGAGCGCGAATGGCACCGCTACACGATCCGCGATTTCATCGATTCCGGCGCGATCCGTTTCGTGCAGTTCGATTCCACGCGAGCGGCCGGCTTCACCGAATCCCTTCGCATCGCCCACTATGCGGAACAGAAGGGCGTGTCGATCGCACCGCACTCCGCGGGGCATATCCACGCGCATCTGGTCTCGGCATTCGGCGATGCCGCATTCGGCGCCGAATCACACGGCGACCCGGGACGTCACCCGATCCACCACGCGATCTATCGAGGCGGCGCCGAGACGCGGGATGGTATGGTGCATTTGACAGAAGCGCCCGGCTTCGGGCTGGAGATCGACTGGAAGCAGGTCGAGAAATACCGGCAGGGGGAGTGACATCATGGCGACGACCGGCAAGATCCGCGTTGGTATAGTCGGGGCGAGTGCGAACCGCGGATTTGCATCCATCGCCCATATTCCCGCCCTGCAGGCGCTGCCGGGATTGGAACTCGTCGCCGTCTGCACAACCCGCCAGGAGTCAGCCGACGCGACAGCAAAGCATTTCGGCATCCCGCTGGCATTCGCCGATCCGGATAAGCTTGCGCGACATCCTGATGTCGATCTGGTGACGGTCTGCGTGAAGGTGCCCGATCATTACCGGCCGGTGATGGCCGCGATCGACGCCGGCAAGCATGTCTACTGCGAATGGCCGCTCGGCCGTGATACCGACGAGGCGATCCGGATGCTCGATGCGGCGGAGCGCAAGGGTGTCCGTCACGCGGTCGGACTGCAGGGTCAGGTATCGCCTGCGATCAGCTACGCCAGAGACCTGATTGCGCAGGGCCATGTCGGGCGCGTTCTGTCAGCGACGATGATCGGTTGCGCGGCGAACTGGGGCGCCTCGATCGACCGTGCCTATCAGGCCGACCGTGCCAACGGCGCAAATCTGCTGACCATCACCGGCGGCCACCAGATCGACGCGTTATGTCATTGCCTGGGCGAGTTCCGTGAACTGGCTGCCTTCGTGGTCAGCCAGCGCGATCGCATTCTCGTGGATGACATCGGCGAGATTGTGCCGAAGACCTCGCCCGACCAGCTTGTGGTCAACGGCATTGCCGGCGATGGCGCGGTGGTGTCGTTTCAAATCCGCGGCGGCATGGCGCGCGGCACCGAGTTCCTGTTCGAGATCCACGGCGATGAGGGCGATCTCGTTCTCGCCGCGACTTCGCGCGCGTCGATGCAACGGCAGGAACTGAAGGTGCAAGGCGCGCGTGGCGCCGGCACGCCGCTGGCCGACATGCCGATTCCTGGCAAATATCGCTGGGTGCCGGAAGCAGTGCCCGAGGGTTCCGCGTACAACGTTGCCCAGCTTTACGCCAGGTTGGCCGACAGCATTCGTGACGAAACCCCCGCCAGCCCAGGCTTTCAAGCAGCTGTTACGCGTCATCGCCTGATCGATGCGATCGTCCACGCGTCGGACACCGGGCGAAAGCAGGTGATGTAGCCGATCCGCCACCGCGAGATTGTCCACACGGTCAGGACTATCGGCCGCGCTCTAGCCTCGTCGCAACAACCGATCGAGGATACGACCTTCGATCGCAGCCGCCCGCGGGTCGCCGCGGCGGCGCGGGCGTGGCAGGTCCACCGCCACGTCCATCGCAACCAAACCGTCCTCCAGCAGCAGAATGCGGTCGGCGAGCGCCACTGCCTCGGACACGTCGTGCGTCACCACGATCGCGGTGAAGCCCTTGTCCTGCCACACGGTCTCGATCAGGTCCTGCATCTCGATGCGGGTCAGCGCGTCGAGTGCGCCGAGTGGTTCGTCCAGCGCCAACAGACGCGGATGGCTGACCAGGGCACGCGCCAGGGCGACGCGCTGCTTCTGCCCGCCTGACAGCACCGTCGGCCACTCATGCGCGCGTCCGGCGAGGCCCACCTGAACCAGCGTGTCCTCGGCGTGCCGGCGGCGATCGTGGCGGTCGCGCGAATGCGTGAGACCGACCTCGACGTTGGCGACCACGCGTTGCCAGGGCAGCAGACGCGGCTCCTGAAACATCAGCCGCACATCGTCGCGCCATCCCGTTGACTGCCTGTCAACCGTGATGGTGCCGCTGCTCGGCGCATCCAGGCCGGCGATCAACCGCAGCAGCGTGCTCTTGCCGCAGCCGCTGCGGCCGACGATGGCGACGAACTCGCCGAGTGCGATATCGAGGTCGATGCCCTGCAGCACGCGGTGCGCGCCGAATGCCTTGGTCACGCCGCGCAACGTCACGGCAGCGCCGGCCGAACTGACGTGCGGCAACGCATCTGCGATGTGATCGAGGACTGAGACGTTCATCGTTCACGCCTTTGCATAGACGGGGTTCCAGGCGAGCGTCGTGCGCTCCAGCAGCCGTGCGGTGCTGTCGGCAAGCTTGCCCAGCGCGGCGTAAACCAGGATGGAGAACACCACCACGTCGACCTGCATGAACTCGCGCGCGTTCATCGCCATGAAGCCGATGCCGGACGAGGCGGAGATGGTTTCGGCAACGATGAGCGTGAGCCACATGATGCCGAGCCCGTAGCGCAGTCCGACGAAGATGGATGGCAGTGCGCCTGGCAGCACGACGCGCAGGAACAGCGCGCGTTCCGACATGCCGTAGGCGCGGCCCATCTCCAGCAGGTGCGGATCAACCGAGCGCACGCCATGCAGCGTGTTGACGTAGATCGGGAAGAACACGCCGAGCGCGACCAGGAAGATCTTCGCCTGCTCGTCGATGCCGAACCACAGAATGACCAGCGGGATCAACGCGAGGTGCGGGACGTTGCGGATCATCTGCAGACTGCTGTCGGTCAAGGATTCGCTGAACGACGACAGCCCATTCGCCATGCCGAACGCGAAGCCGATTCCGCCGCCGATGGCAAAGCCGAGCAAGGCGCGCGCGGCGCTGACCTCGACGTTGGTCCAAAGTTCGCCGGACCGCGCAAGACGCCAGCCGGCCGCTGCAACGGCGCTCGGCGCGGGCAGCACGTTGGCCTGGATCACGCCGAGGTCCGAGCCGATCTGCCAGGCGAGAAGGACAAACAGCGGGACAAGCCAGGGGAGGGTGCGGGTCATGTCACTTTCCTCCCCCTCTCCTGATGCTTTCCTCTTCGCCCCCGCTCGTTGCGGGAGCGGGGTTGGGGGGAGGGGGAGAATGCTGGCCATCGTTGGTCATTCCGCAGCAATCCGCGACGGCGCCGTGCGGAAGTCATGCCCGGGTTCATGGCGCTGCTCGTCGATGCCCAGCACGGGGAACAGCAGTTCTGCGACGCGGTAGGCCTCCTCGAGATGCGGATACCCCGAAGCGATCACCGTGCCGATGCCCAGCGCCTGGTATTCGCGCAGCCGCTCGGCCACCGTCTGAGGACTGCCGACCAGCGCGGTGCCGACGCCGCTGCGCACCAATCCGACGCCGGCCCACAGGTTCGGGCTGACCTCCAGCCTGTCGCGCTGCCCGCCATGCAACTGCATCTGGCGAAGCTGGCCTACGGAATCCGAGTCCGCGCGCAACTTCTCCTGCGCCGCTTCGATCGTTGCGTCCGACAGCCGGCTGATCAGCTTGTTCGCCGCCTCCCAGGCCTCGGCGTCGGTCTCGCGCACGATCAGGTGCACGCGCAGCCCGAACCGCAGCCGGCGACCGAACGTGGCCGCGCGGGAGCGAACCGCGGCGAGCTTCTCCGCCACCTGCGCCGGTGGTTCAGCCCAGGTGAGATAGGTGTCCACGTGCCGCGCCGCGACCTCGATGCCGGCCAGCGAGGAGCCGCCGAACCACAGCGGCGGATACGGCGTCTGCACGCTGTCGAACTGGCCCAGCTTCGCGTTGCGCGCGGTCAGATGGCGTCCGCTGAAGTTGATGCCGCCGTTGAACAGGCCGCGCCAGATGGTCAGGAACTCGTCAGTCTGTTCGTAGCGTTCGTCGTGGTCCAATAGCAGTCCGTCGCCGGCGAGTTCCTTCGGCAGTCCGCCGGTCACGATGTTCAGCAACAGCCGGCCGTCGCTGATCCGGTCCAGCGCCGCGGACTGCCGGGCCGCAAGCGCCGGCGTCAGCAGGCCCGGACGTAGTGCGAGCAGGAACCTCAGCCGTTCGGTCAGCGGTGCCAGAGCGGCGCCGGTGATCCAGCCGTCCAGGCAGTTGTTTCCCGTCGGCAGCAGCATGCCGCCGAACCCCAGCCGATCCGCGGCGACGGCGATATCGCGCAGATAGCCGAATTCGGCGGGGCGATGGCCGTCCTCGGAGCCGATGTATGGCCCGTCGCCGCTGGTCGGCAGGAACCAGAACAGGTCGAGCGGCGCGTTGGAATGGGTCATCGATGGCACTCCGTGTTTCGTTGTCATGCGCCGGCCCGCCAGACTTCCTCGCCAACTTTGATGTCATTTGGAATGAGGCCAAGCGCGCGGAACCGGTCCGCGACCTTCTGCTGGCTGGCGGCGAGTTCGTCGTTCATCGGCAGCACCTGGAGCGGGGCGCGATCCACTGCACGCTGCACGGAATCCAGCGGCATACCCGTTGCGGTCGCGAGGGATGCTGCGAGTTCCGGCCGGTGCGATCTGGCCCATTCGGCGATCGCGGCGAACTCGGCGACGAGTTTCGCGGTGACCTGCGGGTTGACCTCGACATAGCCGCGCCGGCCCATGAAGAACGAATTCTGCTCGACGATGTCGGTCCACTTCGCCAGCACGCGCACGCCGGGCCGCGTCTCGAACAACGCGTAGTACGGGTCCCAGATCGTCCAGGCGTCGATGGCGCCACGCTCGAACGCCGCTCCGCCATCGGCTGGGCCAAGATAGATCGGCTGAATGTCGTTGTAGGTCAGCCCGGCCTTCTCCAGCGCGGCGAGCGTCAGGCTGTGCGCGGCGGAACCGCGTCCGAAGGCGATCTTCTTGCCCTTTAGATTCTGCAACGTCTGGAGCGTGGATCCGGCAGGGACCAGGATCGCCTGGCCACCGGCGCGTTGCGCGGCGATGTAGAGCAGATCGCCATGCGCCGCCTGGGCGAACACCGGCGGCGTGTCGCCGACCGCGCCGATATCGATGGCATTGACACGCATCGCCTCCAGCATCGGCGGCCCGAACTGGAATTCGACCCATTGCACCTCGATGCCGAGCGGGTTGAGCAGCGTTTCCAGGCTGCGGTTCTGCTTCGCGGCGAGCAGGATCGGCTCACCCTTCTGGAAACCGACCCGCAGCAGCTTGCTGGGCGCGGCGGACGCACGGGCGGCAGCCATGCCGATGCCGGCCGCGGGAAGACTGCCGAGCAAAGTCCGACGTGAGATCATCGCGATACCTCGTCTCGAGTTGATGGCTGTGGTCATTCCGCCGGGCGCCAGACCAGGTCGGCGATCTTGATGCGTGCCGGGATCAATCCCAGTCGGTGGAACCGGTCGGCGATCTGTTGCTGGCTCGATGCCATATCGGCGGTCATCGAGCCGATCACGTAGCTGGCCCGCGCGACGGCGCGCTGCATCGCGTCCAGCGGAACGCCGGTGCCGTCGGACAGCAACTGTGCCACCTCGGCGCGATGCGCGCCCGACCAGGCGGCGACGCCGGCCAGCTCGTCGATCACTGCCTCGATGATCGGGGCGTTGGTCTGCACATAGGTGCGGTCGGCCATATAGAACGAGTTCTGCGGCGCGATGTCGCGTGACTTCATCAGAACGCGCACGCCAGGCTGTTCTTCGGCAATGGCGTAGTACGGATCGCCGATCGTCCACGTATCGACACTGCCGCGCGCGAAGGCGGCAGCGGCATCGGCGGGCGTCAGCTGGATCGGCTGGATGTCGGCGAAGGTCAGCCCTACCTTCTCCAGCGCCGCCACCGTCAGGTTGTGCTGCGCGGAGCCACGCGCAAAGGCAACGCGCCGGCCCTTCAGGTCTGCCAGCGTCTGCAAGGTTGAGCCAGGCGGCAGCAGGATCGCGGAGCTGGAACTGCCGGAGGGCGCCGCTGCGACATAGAGCAGGTCGGCGTGCGCGGCCTGGGCGAAGATCGGCGGAGTGTCGCCGACGGTGCCGAAATCCAGGCGTCCGAGGCGCAACGCTTCGAGCAGTGGCGGGCCGAAGGAGAACTCGGTCCAGGTTACCGTCACGCCAAGCGGGTGCAGGCGATTCTCGATCGCCCGCTGCTGCTTGGCGACGACCAGTATACCGCTCTTCTGGTAGCCGATGCGCAGTTGCCGGTTTGGCTCGGCGTGGACACGGGATGCGGCGGCGAGCGCCGGGATGCTGTGGAGAAGGGTGCGTCGTGTGATCATCGAGCTGCCTCGCGTGATGTCCAGGCATCTGACCGGATCCGGCCGGCATCGGTTGTTTACGGTAGAAATCATATTTCGTAGATATGATTGCTGTGCTATGTGCCGGAGCGAGTCAACGGAAAAGATCATCGATGCCCGGCACGTGAATGCGTGGCCGAGGCCGGTTCGGGTGTGGTGGGACTGGCGAAGCTGCCGTTGAGATAGAGGCGGCGCGCGAGGCGCTGCACGTCCGCCAGAGTCGGCCAGATTGTGGAGTTGAGTTCCTCGAGACGGAAGTCGATCGCGACGAAGCGATAGCCGCGATCGATACGGACTGCGGCACCGACGAACACGCCGTCGATTTCGATGATGTGCGATTGCAGCATGGAAGAGTTCCTTTACGGAACGAAATCACGCCTGGGCAGGCGGCTCCGTTATGCGGTGGTGGACCGGGCGAGGCGGTAACATCGGAATCCGCAGCGGTCGTCGGGGCATGCCGCCGGCGGGACGGATGCCGGACGCTTCGAGGTTAGGATGCTGGACGGTCCGGTCATCGATCATGCGGCTTTCAAAAGGCGATCGTGGCGGCGGGAGTGTCGGCGATCGTCCGGCCATCATGAAATAAATTTCCTCAGAATGGCAAATTATGACCGAGGAAAAGATTATTATTCTCCACTCCCGCCTGGATGCGGGATCTACCCGCCGCATCCTGGTTGATGGTTTGGTAGGGTTTTCGTGCTGGCATACGCCGGATGCAGGTTCCGCCGCTCACTGTGGCCGCCATCGGACTGTTTGCGGTGAGTGCCGCCCTTGCCGTGCTTGCGCCGTCCTGGTTCTGGCTGCCGCTGGCCACAGCCGCCGCCACCTGCATTGCCTTCCTGGCGTTTCGGCACACCGTCGTATTCTGCGTTGTATGGCTGTTGATCGCGGGAACCACACTGGAGATGGCGCTCAGCGACCTCTTCGGACCAGCTGCGTTCCAGACCACGATCGCGACGGTCAAGGGAGCGGAACTGGTGCTCGCGGCGATCTGCATTCTCCGCTACGGCTTCGAGCCCGATGTGTTCAACCCCGGCCTCGGCTTTCTGGCGATATTCGTCGTGGGCCAGGTGCACGGCCTGCACCATGACCTGACGCAGGCCGAGAGCGTCCGCTCGCTCGCCGGCTCGGTCGCGCCGTTTGCCTTCGCCTTCAGCCGCCTGTCGCGACGCTGGGCGCAGGCGGTGATCTGCACGACGGCCTGGATCCCCCTGCTCAGCGTTACAGCCGGCGGCGTCCTCGCCGTCGCCGGCCTGCGTCCGCTGTTCTTCGAAGGCGGGGGCGAGCGGTTGGCGGGTCTGGGCCATCCCGCCTTCCTGGCCGGGATTTGCCTGGTGGCCATCTACGCCGGTCTGATCGAACTCTATCGAGAGGGCGAGGCGCGGACGTTCGTGCTGCTGGGGGCAAATTTCTTGATCCTGGTGCTGACCGGTGCGCGTGCGCCGCTTGCCTACGCCGTTGCGGTCACCGCACTCACGCTGGTCTTTGTCCACTCGCCGGCGCTTACGCGACAACGCCGGATTCTGCCCCTGCTCCTGGCCGCCTGCCTGTTGCCTCTGATCGTGGTTGCGGCAAGCGAACTTTCGGCGGTGCGGCTGTTCAACGTGCTGAGCAACGAGGCGGGCAATCTCAGCGGCCGCGACCTGCTGTGGCCGCCATTCGAGCAGGCGGCCGCAAGCTCACCCTGGTTCGGCTGGGGGGTGGGCGCCGGCAATGCCATCATTCCACCGGAGAGCGACCTGGCACGGGAGATCCAGACCTGGACGGCGCACAACGAATACCTGCGCGTCCGGGTGGAGGGCGGCCTGCTCGGCCTCGGTTTGCTGGTGTTGCTGTTCGTGCTGTGGGTCGTGCATCACACCAGCCCTTTGCGCCGCACCGACAAAGTCATCATGCGGTTGGCCTTCGTCGCATTCGCCGCTCACGCCTACACCGACAATGTGCTGATCGCGACCACCGCCTGCGTTTGTTCTTCACCTTCGCGACCGCGGTGTTCGCACGCGGTGCGCATGAGCGTGCTCCAGCCCCCCGGGTGGAGCGCCCGGGGACATGCTTGCTGGACGCGGGCGAGGTGGCGTAGGCACGCGCATCTCCCACCGGAGCCGTGCCGCATGCGATCGATCCGCGTCCTGTCTTTCCTGCTGCTGCCGCTGCTGATGCTCGGCGCGAAGCCGGCCGGCGCGTCCGGCCTTGCCTTCGTGGTCAACTCGGGCGGCGCATCAATCAGCCTGGTCGACATGTCGGCCGAGAAGGAACTGCGCCGCATCCCGGTGCTGCGCGAGCCGCATCATCTGGCGCTGTCTCCCGACGGCCAAAGCCTCCTGGTGGGCGATACCGTCGCCAACGAGATGCTGTTCCTGGATCCCGCCACCGGTGCGCTGCAGAAGCGCATGCCGGTGGCGGATCCGTATCAGCTTGGGTTCAGCCCGAACGGCAGGTTCCTGGTGGTGAACGGGCTGGCCCGCAATCAGATCGACGTTTACGACGCCGCCAGCATGCAGTTGCTGAAACGCTTCCCGATTGCGTCGATGCCGAGCCACCTCGACTACGCGCCGGATTCCTCGCGGGTGTTTGTCAGCCTGCAGGGCACTGACAGTCTGGTGGCGATCGATCTCGGCAGGCTGGCGATCCTGTGGACCGAGAAGGTCGGCAAGACGCCCGCCGGTGTGTTGTGGCACGACGGCAAGGTGCTGGTCGCCGACATGGGCACCGACTACGTGGCGGTGGTCGATCCTGCGGACGGACGCGTGATCAGCCGTGTTCACACCGGCAAGGGTGCGCACAACCTGTTCCTCTCGCCTGACCGAAAGATCGTCTGGGTGAACAACCGCGTTGGCGGCACCACCACGTCGCTGGACGCGGCCACGCTGGCGCCGATCCGCAGCTACGCCATTCCGGGCGGCCCGGACGACATCGCCTTCGCCCCCGACGGCAGGCTGTGGATTACGCGGCGCTTCGCTGAGAAGGTCGCGGTGCTCGATCCGAGAACCGGCGAGTACCAGACGATCGATGTCGGGCGCTCGCCGCATGGGCTGTTCCTCAATCCGAAAGCCACCGCGGCGCCGAGTGTTGCGTCGCGCTGATCCATGGGTGATCCGTTCGATCTCGCCGCCGGCTGGCTGCAGGAGCATCTGCTGATCCCGCTGCTCTATGCGCTGGGCCTGATGCAGTGGGAGGACGTGTCGTACGGCTGGGCGCTGTTCGCGGTGTACGGCGCCTGCCAGGTCGCAATCACATTCGCCGTTTGCGTGCCGCTGGAGCGTTGGCGGCCGGTCGAGCGCTGGCCGGATGCGCGCGCCGTGACGGTGGATGTACTTTACACCGTCATCTCGCGGGTCGGCGTGCTGCCGCTGTTCACCTTCGTGCTGTTCTACCGGGCGCAGGTGGCGCTGAACGGGTTCCTCGCCGATCACGGTCTTGTCCCGCCAACGCTGGAACGGCTGGCCCCGTTCCTGCTCGGCCAGCCGGTGGTTACGTTCGTGCTCTACGCGGTCATCCTGGACTGCGCCGACTACTGGCGGCACCGCCTGTCGCACCGGTTCGGCTGGTGGTGGGCGCTGCACTCGCTGCACCACGCACAGCGGCAGATGACGTTCTGGTCGGACGACCGCAACCACGTGCTGGACGACCTGATCAGCGCGCTCTGGTTCGGCGTGATCGCGCTGGCGATCGGCGTGCCGCCGCTGCAGTTCCCGCTGCTGGTGCTGGTGCTGCGTTTCCTGGAGAGCCTGTCGCACGCCAATGCGCGGGTCGCGTTCGGCGCGTTGGGCGAGCGGCTGCTGATTTCACCGCGCTTCCACCGCGCGCATCACGGGCTGCTCGCGGCCGGGCAGCGGAGCTGCAACTATGGCGCGGTGCTGCCGTGGTGGGACATGGTGTTCGGCACCGCCGATTTCCGGCGTGACTATGTGGCGACCGGCGATCCGACAGGCGAGGAGGCGCTGGCGAGCGGGTCCTATTTCCACCAGCAATGGGCCGGGCTGCGGCGCTTCGTGACGACATTGGCAGGGTCGATGGCGCGGTGAGCCAGGACCTGGCGCGGGACCATCACCGACCTGTCCGAGCAGGAGCCCTTCTTCCGCCTATTCACCCTCCTCGTGCACGTACTCGGGCACCTTGAAATACACCCAGATCAGGTTCGCCAGGAGCAGACCCGCGGTGATCAGGAACACCCAGCGCAGGCCGAACGACGCCGCGATCGCCCCACCGGTCAGCGGACCCATCGAATTGCCGAGGAAGGTTGCCGATGCGGTCATGCCATAAACCGCTCCGCGATCGGATCGCGGCACCATCCGACCGATCAGCGCATTGGCGGTGGGCAGGATCCCGCCGATGAACAGGCCAACGCCGAACCGCTCGACCACGAATCCCCAGTAGCTGCCGACGAAGCCCTGCGGCAGGCTGGTCAGCGTCGCGCCCGCCAGGCAGATCAGCAGAACGCGGCGGTAGCCGATCTCGTCGCTGTGCTTGCCGATCAGCGGCACCGCGATCATGCCGGCCAGCCCGGTGACGGAGAACGCCACGCCGCCAAGCGTCGCCAGGTCGGGCCGCTGGCCCACCAGTTCCTGCACGAACACCGTGACCAGCGGCTGAACCGCGCGCGTGCTGAACTGCGCCATGAACAGCACGAAGAACAGCGGCAGCACGCCGGCTGCGCCGATCATCATCGCCAGGCCGCGCATGCCCGAGCGTCGGCGATGCGCGCCGTCCGGCCGCACGAAGTGCTCGTGCACGCCGCGCCAGACCAGCGCCATGGAGGCGAAGGTGATGGCCGATGTGCAGTAGAACGGGATGCGATAGCTGCCGGTAACGTCAGCCAGCACGCCGCCGATCACCGGTCCCACCAGCGAGCCGACCAACTGGCCGGTGCTGAGCAGGCCGAGTGCATAGCCGAGCCGCTGCTCGGGCACCTGGCTCGCCACCAGCGCCATCGCGGTGGACGAGAAGCCGGCGAACACGCCCATCAGCGCGCGCGCCGCGAAGAACTGCCAGACGTTCAGCGACATGCCCATCAGCGCGGTGAAGAAGGCAATCGCGCAACTCGAGCGCAGCAGCATCAGCTTGCGGCCGTGCAGGTCGGCGAGCCGGCCCCACAGCGGCGAGGCGAACGCGGCGACGAAGGAGGTGGAGCCGTTGAGAATGCCCGACCACAGCGCGATGCCGGCGTCCGTCGTCACGCCGAGGTCGGGCAGGAACAGCGGCATGATCGGGCTGAGGAAACTGAACGACATGGTCATGATGAACTGGATGCCCACCATGGCCCACAGCGTTGTCTGCCAGGAGGATTCACCCCCTCCCTGGCCCTTCCCCGCTTTGCGGGAGAGGGCGCTCAACGCTCCCTCTCGCGCGGCGCGGGGCAGGGTCGGCGAGGGCGAACCGGCAACCGCGCGCTAGGCGCCGGCACCCAACCGCGTCGCCATCTCGCGCTTGAACTGCTCGATCGGCATGAACCCCGCGTCCTTGCGGCACGCGGCTTCCGTCTCGTGCAGGATGTCCCCATCCGACTTGGTCAGATCGAGGAATTCCCCATGGGGCTGCGGCACGTGGAACGGCGTGTCGAGATATGCCTCCACCGTGTTGCCTTCGGGGTCCTTGAAGTAGATCGACCAGGCATTGCCGTGGCTCACCGGGCGCATGTCGGTGGCGCCGAGCGCCAGGGCACGCTTGTGAACCTCGCGCAGATCGGCCAGCGAGTCGACCATGAACGACATCTGCTGGATCGGGTTGAAGCCCGACGTGTCCGGGCGGCCCGTGACCAGCACAAGCTGGTGGTGGTTCTCGGGATTGCCGCTCATGAACGTAAGGTGCATGCCGGCACGTCCCTCGCCATGATCGGTCACCATCAGGCCGAGCACTTCGGTGTAGAAGCGCTCCATCTTGTCCCGGTCGTGGATATAGATGCCCATATGGGCCAGCCGAGCGTGGATATTCGCCATTGTCTATTCCCTCTGCCGTGCACGCCAGCGTCCTCCAGCTTGGCGGTTTGCGCAAGCGGGCGGGTCAGAGTGTCTTCCTCCCTCTCCCCTTGCGGGAGGGGGTTGGAACCCCTCCCGCAAGGGGAGGGGAGGATTAGGCCACGGCGGCTTCCGCCCGGCGCTCGTTCCGCTTGCGCTCGTGTGGATCGAGGAAGCGCTTGCGCAGGCGGACGGCGCTCGGGGTCACTTCCACCAGTTCGTCGTCCTCGATGTAGGCGATCGCCTGTTCCAGGCTCATGCGACGCGGCGGGATCAGCAGCATCGCGTCGTCCTTGCCGGCGGCGCGGACGTTGGTGAGCTTCTTCTCCTTGATCGGGTTGACCTCCAGGTCGGACCCGCGGCTGTTCTCGCCCAGGATCATCCCGATATAGACCTTGTCCCCCGGGTTGACGAACAGCGTACCGCGCTCCTGGATGTAGAACAGCGCGTAGTGCACGGCCTCGCCGTTCTCGGTGGAGATCAGGCAGCCGTTGCGGCGCCCCTCGATCGGACCCTTCCACGGGCCATAGCCGGCAAACAGCCGGTTCATAACCCCGGTGCCGCGCGTATCGGTGAGGAAGTCGTTGTGGTAGCCGATCAGGCCGCGGCTCGGGATCAGGAAGGTCAGGCGCAGCTTGGCGCCGCCCGTGGGGCGCATGTCGCGCAATTCGCCCTTGCGGCGGGACAGCTGATCGACCACCACGCCGGCATAGGGCTCGTCCACATCGACCAGCACCTCCTCCATCGGCTCCTCGCGGACGCCGGTGTCGGGATTGGTCCGCGTCAGCACGCGGGGGCGGCCGATGGCCAGTTCGAACCCCTCGCGGCGCATCTGCTCGATCAGCACGCCCAATTGGAGTTCGCCGCGGCCGGCCACCTCGAATGCCTCGGTCTCGTTGCTGTCGGAGACCTTGATGGCGACGTTGCCTTCCGCCTCGCGGAACAGCCGCCCGCGGATCTGGCGGCTGGTGACCTTGGTGCCCTCGCGCCCGGCCAGCGGTCCGTCGTTGATCCGGAAGTTCATCGCCAGGGTGGGCGGATCGACCGGAATCGCAGGCAGCGGCGCTGTCAGTTCCGGCGCGCCGATCGTGTCGGGCACCGTCGCCTCGTCGAGGCCGGCGATCGCGATGATGTCCCCCGCCTGGGCTTCCTCCACCGGAACGCGGTCCAGGCCGCGGAACGACAGCAGCTTGGTCATCCGCCCGGTCTCGCCCGCGGTGCCGTCGGCGTGCAGCACCTTCACCGGCATGTTGAGCCGCGCGCGGCCCTGCTCCACCCGTCCGGTCAGCACGCGGCCGAGGTAGGGGTCGTATTCCATGATGGTGGCCACCATGCCGAACGGCGCGTCCGGATCGACCGTCGGCGCGGGCACGTGGCTCACCACAAGGTCGAACAGCGCCGACAGGTCCTTGCGGGGGCCGTCCAGCGCGGTGTCGGCCCAACCCTGCCGGCCGGACGCGTAGAGCATCGGGAAGTCGAGTTGCGCCTCGGTTGCCCCAAGTGCCGCGAACAGGTCGAAGATTTCCGAATGCACCTCGTCCGGGCGGGCGTCGGCGCGGTCCACCTTGTTGACCACGACGATCGGCGACAGGCCGCGGGCCAGCGCCTTGCCAACCACGAACTTGGTCTGCGGCAGCACCCCCTCGGCCGCGTCCACCAGCACCAGCGCGCCGTCCACCATGTTCAGGATGCGCTCCACCTCGCCGCCGAAATCGGCGTGGCCGGGGGTGTCGACGATATTGATCCGCGTGCCGCGCCAGACCACCGAGGTGCACTTGGCCAGGATGGTAATGCCGCGCTCGCGCTCCAGCACGTTGCTGTCCATCGCCCGCTCGGCCACCACCTGATGGTCGCGAAACGAGCCGGACTGGCCGAGCAGCTTGTCGACCAGGGTGGTCTTGCCATGGTCAACATGGGCGATGATCGCGACGTTGCGAATCTGCATGACGTGCCTGAGGGGTGTGGGGGAGGGTGCGATGCACACATAGTGGGGTTAGCGGGAGGATGCGAGGGGGAATCGAGCGTTCCCCTATTGTTGCCCCGCTTCGCGGCCCAACCTCGCTCCGCACGAGCGGGCACACAGAGTGACCTGATCTCTATGGCGCGGCGGCGCTCTTCATGCATCGGATAGGAAGTCGAGCGACAGAATCTGGTCCAGCGACCACGGACAGATATCGTCCGGCAGGCCGAGGCTCTTGCCGCTCTTTCGCTCCACGTCCTGCCGGGCGTTCACGAATGCTGACGCCAGTGCGCGTTCGGCGAACCCGCGCAACGATGGGCTGTCCTCGAAAAGCTCCTGCAATTCACGGCGCTGCTCGTCGAGTGTATTCCGCCAGTACTGCCCTTGATGGCGCCGTTGCCGCAGATGACGCCATTTCAGCAGATGCTCGCAAATGACCCTGAGCCTTGAGCGGACTTCCCGTTTCTGGCTCGCGGCCACCCCCTCAATCTCCTCGGCGACGTTATCCCAATCGATCTCATTGGCCGCGCGCCGACGAAGCGCACCTGCCTGCTGCTCGGCCCAGGCGGCAACGTCAGTGTCGTAGAGCGTGTCGGGATCTTGGTCAGCCATCGCCGCATGATACCGTACGGTGGGCCGCCCGGTAGACGGTGCGGGATGCAGGATGTGATACCGCAGATGGGTTCCGGCTCGCGTCCGGTGCAGGCCGCAAACACACAGCGGCGGTTCACCCTGGGCCAGCTCGCATCAGCGGAATATTTGGGGCTGCCGCACAGGTGCGGCGCGGCCATAACCCCGCGCGCGTCGAGCGAGGCGGGATGGAGCTGCTACCCATTCGGGTCCGGGGTCGGAGTCAGGGCGGACCGGTGGCTGGTGCTGCCGGTCGCGGAGGTGCCGCGGGCCATATTGGGTCCGCGCGGCCGATGTGGTCGCCGGAACTGAAGATGAACAGCCGCCTGTTCAGGTCGCCGAGGAAGGCGGCGAGGTTTCCGCCATAGTCGATGATGGCGAGGCTGAGTTCGTCCCAGAATGCCCGGTCGCACTGGCCGGGCATGATGCCGAGATCGCGGCAGATATCGACAATGACGGCGCCGACCGGCCGGCGCCGCACCTCGGCGGCGATTTCCGCTTCCGTGGGCAGGCGCGTGAGGCGCGGGTCCTGGGTTTGGTTGGCGGACTGGGGTTCGGGCTGGGCGTCAGGTGACGGCCGGGCGGAGTGTGGCCCGCGGGCGGCGGGCATGCGGATGGGCGCCGGCGTGAGGTCCTGGCCGCGGGCGGCGCGTTGGCACAGCCTGGCTTCCAGTGCCGAGGCAAGACGCAAACCATTGGTGATGCGGGCGAGGATGGCTGCAAGGTCGGCGGTGCCAAAGGGTTTGGCGAAGAGGGCGAAGTCTGGGGCGGCTGCGCGCTGCTGGACCGTGCCGGCGAGATGTTTGCCGTAGTCGATCAATTTGCGGACGACGGCGAGGACGCGGCCGAGGGCGGTGGGCGTGGGTGTGTCGCCCCGGGGAGGATCGGGGTCCGTGGTGGGGGAGGTGGTTTGGGCGGCGGCGGACATGGACGAAACAGGAACACAAATGAGGGGCCGCGTCAAGGAAAATCTTCCCATAGTGAGGCCTCGCACCCAACGTCGAGGAGAAGATGGCGAGACGCTGAAGTGCCTGATTGAGGGGTTGTCTCACGATTTATCTTGAATGCTCACAACGGATAAGAAACCTGATAGGCGGACGTGGCGAAGGTTGAGAATTTCGCCATGACGACTGTTATCATTTCCCTGCGGACATTGCGCGCCGCTTCCACGCCGCCGTTCTCGACGTTGTCAATGCACTGCTGGCGATGCCGGGGCATTTGCCAATCGTCGTATTGCACCGGATTTCCTTGCTGCGCCGCAGGCGGTTCAATATGACCGTCACTGTGGGACGGCAGCATCGCAAAGCAAGAATTCCAAACGCAGATACAAGAGGATGCACGCAAAACACGCAGATGGTGACGGGCCCGCGGCTCTGCCTGCTGCCTAATGTCGGCAACCCGCGCCGGACGATCAACGCGCGGCCCACGGTGTGTCAGCCGCACCGGATCATCTGCGTGCTTAGCGTGCATCTGCTCATATCTGAGTAGAGTCCTTATCTTGTGCCGCGGTGTCACAGGTCTCGCGATGCGGGCGGAAAACCATCAGCGATCGCGGCCAGCCGCAGCATCATCAGGGGTAAGGCAACGCCGTCTTGCGTCGGATGGTTGGATCGGCCGCGCGAGTGCCGATGCCGGCATACAGCAACAGAAGTTCGATGATCGCCTGAATGCGCGCCTGGACACGCCGCGCGCCTTGCGGCGAATGGTCACGATGTAATCTTGGCAAACAAACCGCAACGGCTGGCTGCCCCTCGTCGGTCGCATAACGTCGCTTTACGGTAAGTAATGGCGGGCCGGTCAGCCAGGCGGCCAAACCAAATGGCATCGGTTACCCAGCAGCCAAATGCGACGAAATTTTCTGCTAATCGTCTCTATAAGGGGTCTGATCGTTGCAAGGATAACGGCATCTGGGGAAACAACCCTCCCCGAGGTGTAACACAAAAGGTCAACTGGATATTCTGTTCGGTAGTTCTTTTGGAGCTTCTTCCGCAGCACATCCAGTGACGGGTCGGCGCTGCGCACGAACCCAAACTCTTCTCTACCTATCGCTGATACTTTACGGGCAATGTCCTCGGCGCAAATTTCGACCAACTCAAATGCAAGCGTGCCGTCATTTTCATGAACGCAAAGTATATCAGGCTCCGGAGGCTTACGACTTTCAATAATACTTTTTGGTCTAACCCGTAAGCCGGATTCTTTTATGAACGTCTGAAAAACAAGTCTTTCTCGCATTGCCTTCTTTTCCTCGGCGTTCATTTCTTACCCGCCCTGAAAACCACGGGTCTCGATTGTCCTGGCTGCGGCCAGAGCCTTAATCATCTTTACACGCCACTCGCGGCGCTCCGTAGCACCACATTCCCACCATTGTTCGAAGAGGCTGCGGCACGCGGCTTCCGCGCAGTCGTAATCCATCGCTGCCTGACCCGCGAGTTGGCACCGCTCGGCCCTTTCGTCATCCTGGCAAGATAGATATGTGGTATGGCCGCAGAACTTGCAGTAGCCCACTCCCGCTGGCAGCGAGGCTCGGTTCGTGTCGATGGTCTCCAAATCGTCGCTGCAGTGACATTGTAGCTTCGGCCAATATCGGCAAGCATTTCCTCGCCTGGGTCCTGGGCGCTCGATGTCCCGCAATCGCCCGGCGGGAAGTGCCGTTTGTTGCCGGTGACAAGATACTCGGCCTGCGCGGTTTCGGCGCAGTGCACGAACTTCGCATCATCCGGAACAGGCAGTCTCGCGCGACGGTTCGCGCCACCACAAGCTCGCCGTTGTCGCGGAACATCGCGATCGCGTCGTCTAAAACGAAACGGCGCCCAGCAACCGCGTGACGGTGCGCATCAGCATGGCGATGCCGGCGAACACCACCACCGAGCCAAGCAATCGGCGTAGAAGCTGCTGCGGCAACGCGTGGGCGATGGGGGTGCCGATTGCGATGCCCACCGCCAGCATCACCCCCAGACCCGCGGCAAGACGCAGATCGACGCGCCCGGCGGCAAGGTTGACGAAACTCGCCGGTGCGGCGATCGGGATCACGATGGCCTGGCCCAGCCCGATCGCCGCGAGCACCGGCATGTCCAGCAGCAGAAGCAGCGGCAGCAGCACGAATGCGCCGCCCGCGCCGGTCATCGCAGAAACGAAGCCGGTACCTGCGCCGAGCCCGAGCAGCGTCACCGGCGACAACGCAACACGCTGGGTTGGCACGCGCCGCGGCGCGCGCAGTGCATAGAGACCGCCGGCCAGCAGCAACGCACCGATCGCTGCTTCCAGCAGATTCGCTGACGCAAGGTTTGCCGCGTGTGCACCAAGCCAGGCGGCAGGCAGGGCAGCAAGGCACAGCAGCCACGCCTCACGCCACGGTATGGAGCCGCGGCGTGCGTACAGTGCCACCGCCACCAGGCAGCTTGGCACGTAGCTCAGCAGAGCCGCGGCAATTGCTCGCCTGACGTTGATGCCTAGTGCCAATGTGAGGATCGGCACCAGCAGCACGCCGCCAATGCCGGTGGCGCCGATCGCTATGCCCAGGACGACGCCGGCGGCGGCGATCCAGATGCCAGGGCCCACGTCCATGGTGCCGCCCGTCAGGTGCCGGATGGATCGCTACAGGAACGTCCCCGGTGGCTCGATGCCAAGCAGTATCTGCCCGACCGATTCAAAATGCGCGGTGCGCGACTGGATCTGCTGCGACAGCGTATGAATGTCGCGGAACCTTCGCTCGAACGCGGTGCCGGGAAAGATCGCATCGACACCGGCCGACTTGTAGCAATAGTCCGCCACCGCCTCGGCCGTCTGGATTGCGAGCGCGCAGGCCAGTCGCACCCGCGCACGGGCCGGCACGTCGATCACCCACGAATCGTCGGCCGACCAGATGTCAGAAAGCGTCTGCACCAGGTAAGCGCGTGCCGCGCCCAGACGCGCCTCCATCTGGGCGACGTTCGACTGCACCACCGCGCTGTCGGCAAGTCGGGTCAGATTGCGCGGCGTCTTCCGGGTTGCCAGCGCCTTGAACGCATCGAGCATCGCACGCGCGATACCCAGCGCGACGCCGGATACCCCCACGGCGTAGAGGCCCTGCATCGGATAGGCATAGAGCCGGCCCGGCTCGCGCCGCAGTGCAGGATCTTCGCGCGTGCTGTTGAACGCCTCGGGCACAAATACATCGTCGAGCCTGTAGCCGCCCGACATGGTGCCGCGCATGCCGATCACCTCCCAGGTGCTGTCGAGCAGCGTCGCCTGCGACACAGGGTACAGAAGCGTCCGCATCGTCGGCTTTCCCGCCGTGTTCCGGCGCAACGAACCGTCCCGCTCCACAACGTGGCAGTGCGCGCCCATCCAGGTGGCCTGACGGCAACCGGAGGCGAAACTCCATTGGCCGGTGACGCGGTAGCCGCCCGGCACCGCAATCGCCTTCGACTCGTTTGGCGGTCCCCACGCAACCACCGCACGCTGATCGGCGAAGATCGTGCGCATCGCGTCGGGCGCCAGGAACGGTGCGATCAATGCCGCGCTGTTCGCGACGAACACGTTCCAGCCGACCGAACCGTCGTGCCGGCTGATCTCCTCGATGGCGCGCAGATACACCCACGGTTCCACCTCATCGCCGTCCACCGAGCGCGGCAGGAACATGCGACAGAGTCGCGCGGCATGCAGTTGCGACAGCAACGGTTCGGGGATGCGCTGTGTACGCTCGATCTCGTCCGCCGCGGCTTCAATCGCGGGACCGAGGTCGCGCGCACGGGCGACGGGATCGGGCCTGACATCAGGCGAAAAATCGTTCATGCGATGGTCCATGATGGCATTGTACCGCGATTAGCGGCGCGGCCTGCGCCGGCTGTCAACTTGCCGGAGGTTCGGCGAAGGCGGATGCTGCGTCGGAAGAATCAGCCCAAGCAGGAATCAAACCATGGCCGCCAGGAGCAAAGGCAAAATCTGATGATTGGTCACCGAATGGAGGCAGTCCTATGATCGAACAGACCCTGGACATCACGACCAAGGCTGGTGCGATGGAGACATTCATCTGCCATCCGGACCGTGGCGGACCGTTCCCCGCCGTGTTCGTGCTGATGGATGCGCCAGGTATCCGCGAGGAACTGCGCGACATGGCACGCCGGCTCGGCACGGTCGGCTATTACGTGCTGCTGCCCAATCTGTATTACCGCGCCGGACGCGATACGATCTTCGGTCCCGATGTGCTGGAGCAGGGCAGCGCGGAGCGTGAACGCATGCGGGCGGTGCGCACGAAGATGACCATCCCGCCGGTGATGGACGATGTGGGTGCAATGCTCGCCTTCGTTGATCGTCAGGCTGCCGCGAAGCAGGGGCCGGTCGGCGCGCACGGCTACTGTATGAGCGGTCCGTATGCGTTGGCCGCCGCGGCGCGCTACCCGGATCGCGTGACTGCCGCGGCATCGTTCTACGGCACATGGCTGGTCAGCGACGCCGAGGAAAGCCCGCATCTCAACTTCGGCAAGGTCAAGGGAGAACTTTACATCGGCTGCGCGGAACACGATGAACTGGCGCCGCTGCCCATGGTCGAGGAACTGCGTGGCGCGTTCGCGCGCGCCAGCACGGCAGGCGAGATCGAGCTGTATCCCGGCGTGCATCACGGGTTCGCCTTCCCGCAGCGCTGGTGTTACGACAAGCCCGCCGCGGAACGACATTGGGAGCGGCTCATTGCATTGTATCGCCGAAGCATCGGCTGAACCGCTCGCATCGACAGATTTGTCGATGGCCAGACGCGGCGCTAGGGTCGGTGCAAACGCAACGGAGAACAGCAATGTTGATGAGTTGGGATGAAATCAGCAAGGACAAGGCCGTCGATGCATTCACCGACGCCATTCTGCAGCGCGATCAGCCGCGAACGGCTGATCTGTTTTTCCGCATGGTGCGCCGCGATGGGCGCTCGGTGGGCGATGCGCTCAGCGTGGTGACCGAGGCGGAGGCGCCGTTTGTCCAGGTCCCGAATCACATCGACGTGCGCGATGGGCAGATCACGCTGATCAACAACGACCACACGATCCTGGGGCTGCGCACATCGGCGGCGCTGACGCCGTATCTGCCGGAAGAGTACCGCCTGCTGGGGATGCTGCAGAGCGTCTGGTACATTCCGGCCGGCCTCGACATCTGGAATCAGCTGCGCGGGAAGTATCCCGGACGCTATGCCACGATGAAAGGCATGAACGTGCCGCCGCCGAGTTACGGACCGGTGGTATGGAACGATGATCAGGAACCGATCGTCGAACCCGGAACGCTCGACGAGCGACTGCACGCGCACATGATCGCCACCATGAGTGGCGATGTGCGGCGCTCCTACGGGTTGTTCCTTGGCCTGGCAGCCGAGGAGACGGCGCGTCCGAGGTTGCGCGATCAGCTGCTGTTCCTCGGGCTGATCGATCTGCAGGACACGGTGATGGGCCGCAAGGCGCGCAACACCGGCCATAAGGCGCTGCGCTCACGCGCTGTGGTGGATCTCGCCGACTGCATCGGCTGGGAGCGCGCGCACGGCGTTTACTACACCGGGGTGCCGGACATGGCGATCGGGCCGCTGGACTATTCGCTGTACGACGCCGCCTGCGTGACGCTGACCGAAGCATTCCCGGATGCGGGCAAGAGCCTCCGGCAGACCAACCATACACCGCTGACGCCACCCGAGGTCGAGGAGATGGTGCGGCTGCTGATGGAGGCCGATGGGCAGACGGTATGGGATCGGATCACGGCACATCTGCGCAATGGAAAATCGCTCAAGAGCATCGGCGACACCATCCAGGTCGGCGCGGCCGAACTCATTCTGCGCACCACCGTGCCGCGGAAATTCACCGAGGGCCAGCATCCGTTCGATTACTGCAACACCGCGAACTACTGGATGCGCACCAGCGACAATCCGTATCAGCCGCGCATCCTGTATCTGATGGCCAACTTCGTGAACGATGCGGCGCGCGCCAACAAGCTGTTCGGCTCGGTGATCGAGCATGAGTTCGCCGCGTTCGACCCGAGCGGGCGGACCGCGGAGACGCTGCTGCGCGACCAGGACGAGGCCATCATGGCGTTCGATTTCGCGCGGGCGACCTCGGTGGCCAATGCCTATCTGCAATCCGGCGAGGATCGCCAGCCGCTGCTGGCCAGCCTCGCGGTCACGGCGTGCAAGTTCCAGGACGATCCGCACAACCAGAAGATCAGCCATTCGACGTTCGAGGAGTACCAGCATAATTCGACGCATCTGCGCGATCGGCTGTTGCTGGCCACGGCGCGGTTGCTTGCCGGGTGGCCGAAGATGCCCGGCGAGCGCGATTGCTACGGCCGCTACATGAAGGAGTGGATCAGAAACTGATATCCACGATCGCTGAAACGCCGGTCACGCTCGGTGGGCCATCATGGCCGGGCGTGACGACCTGACCCGGTCCTTTACTCCCCCTCCCCTTGGGGAAGGGGCAAGCCGCTACGAATTCAAACCTGGTGACCATACCGCGGCCGCGGTCGTGCTTCTGGCCCGGCAGATCGCTATTGCGACGCATTCTCAATTGGCGCAGCATGCCTGGGCACCCGGAGGAGCCCATGGCACACATCATCCCGTTCACCCCGGCGCCGGCCAGCTATCCGAACAGTACAACCCTCCTTGATGGCGCGGAGCGCGCGTTCCTGATTGCGATCCGCAGATGGGTCTCCGCCTTCAGACGTGGCGACGACCCTGTGCCGCGGCTCTGCGAGGACCTTGGCAGGGCCGGCGCCCGCGACGCGGCGTTTTCGATCGATGCCTTGATGGCGATCGTCGCGCGCACCGTGCGGCAGCCCATCGCGATCCACTGCCCGCCCTGTCCGCATCTGTCCGGGGACGAACGGCACCTGCTGCATGCCGCCAGTCTGGCACAGGCCGGGGAGAGCGCGCGGGCGGAGCGCGCATTGCGGACTGCCCTGCTCTCTGCGTCCGGCGCCGAGTTCGCGCTCGGGCCGCTGGAAGGGTTGGGCGAATTGTTTGTCAGGGCCCGACTGCTGTTCAGCCGGCGGCGATCACCCGCCGAGGCGCTGTCGCCGGCCGATGCAATCGAGACCTGGACGCCGTCAATGCTGACGCGGACCGTTCATTGATCGGCAGGATGGGACCGCCAGCATGGAGATCTATCGTTCGGTCGGCGTCTCTACGCTCGTCGCACTGATGGCGGCGCATCGGGCCGATGCCGGCAGCAATCGAATGATATCGGCAATCTTCGAACGGGAGGGAATTGCCCGTGCCGAACGCGATCTCGATTCCGGCAACCCGCCGGCGGTCGAATGCGATCTCTCTTTGTGGTAGCGTGATTGCCATGCTCCGCACGCGTCGCATCGAAGGTTATGCCATCGTATCCGAGGATGGCATGCTCGCGGATGCGGCAGGCGTCATGCCCGACGCGCTCAAGTTCACGGCCGATCAGCAGTTCTTCGAACGCGGGCTCGATGGCGTCGATGTCGTGGTGCATGGGCGTCACTCGCACGAGCAGCAGCCGCGTTCGCAGCTTCGCCGCCGATTGATCCTGACCCGGCATGTCCCGGCCATTGCGGCCGATCCGTCGAACGAAAGGACGCTGTTCTGGAACCCGGCCGGCGCCTCGTTCGAGCAGGCCATGGCCGCCCTTGGAGCGCCGGACGGCAACGTCGCCATCATCGGCGGCACCGAGGTGTTCGGGATGTTCCTGGATCGCTATGACGTTTTCCACCTGTCGCGGGCGCCCAATGTGCGGCTGCCTGGCGGCCGACCGGTCTTTCCGGGAGTGCCGGCACGGACCCCGGAGGAAGTGCTTGCAGGCCACGGTCTCGACGTCGGCCGGCGCCAGCTGCTCGATCCGGCAAGAGACCTGGCAGTCGTCAGCTGGCAACGCTCATCGGAGCCCGCCTGACCGGCGTGCGGCCGGATCAATGACCCGTGCTCCCGGTGCCGCGCCGCATTGTTTCCCGCACCGCGGCCGCGCCACCCAGCATCGCGCCGGTGTAGCCGCCCCCCGTCGTCCAGGCGGAGGCGAGATAGAGCCCATGGATCGCCGTGCGGGCGCCGGCGCCGACCTGCTCCGGTGCGAAACCGTAAACCGCGCCTTCGGGCGTGTTGAGGACCTGATGGAGCGTCGCCGCGGTGGACATCTCCCGCTGCACGATCGAAGCCGCGAAGCCAGGGAAGGCCGTGTCGAGGTGAGCGATCAGCCGCTCCATCCACAGGTCCTTGCGTAGCCGCGTCTCCATCGGCCCCAGCCTGCGCCAACTGGAGTACCGGTCGAGCCCGGTCAGCGTCACGAGGTGCGGCGGTCCGGGTGGCAAGCCGCTGTCGATCCGGCCGTAATCGGTCAGCGCGAACGGCGGCAGCCGCGGTCCATCGAGTTCCGCCATCACCGCGGCGGCATCGCGGAAGTCTGCGAGCGTCGTCATCCAGTCCGGAAGGAAATGGCTCGAATAGTGGTTCACGCCCAGGTCGGCCGCGGGCCGCGCCAGTCCGAGCGAGACCGTCCACAGCGAGACCGAAGGCGTGAGGCCCGCATATGGGGCGAGGAACGTCGAACGCTGATCGGTTGGCAGCAACTCGGCAAGTGCCGCCGGCGCAGCGTTGCCGAAGACGCAGGGCGCCTGCGCCAGCTCCAGGTTGCCGGCGAGGTTGCGATGCACGACGCCGGTGACCCGGGCGCCTGCCAGTTCGAGCCGCACCGCAGCATGCCCCGTGAGTACCACGCCGCCGGCGGCGCACACGAGGTCGGCCAGCCTGCCGCTGAGCACGGCCGAGCCTCCGCGCACGTAGTGGCCGCCGCCGATCAGGTATGAGCCCGTGGGTATGGCGAAGGCGAGGAACAGGATGCGGTCCGGATCGTCATGGTGGCGGCCGAGATTCGCGGCAAGCGCGCACTTCACCGACTCGTCCTCACCGAACAGGTCGCGCAGAACGTCGCCGAGCGTGGAGTTGGCGTGACGCATCACCGACCACAGCGCCTGCGCCGTCTGCGGCAGATGCCGCAGCCACCACGCCCGCTCATCCATATGGCGGTAGATGAGACTGCTGCCCGCTCGCGCCGCCTGGATCGCGGCGAAGTAGCGCTCCAGCCCCCTGGCGTGCATAGGAAAGCGCGCCTTTGCCGCGGCCAGGGCGGCCTGCGGACCCGACGGAAGCACGAACGGTGCACCGACCGGGCCGCCGCGCACCTCGTACATTTCCGGCACGGTGACAAGTTCCAGGGTCTTGTCGAGGCCGAGGCGCTGCAAAAGGCTGCCCTTGGGGTCGTCCGGGTCGAGGCCGTCGATCTCGTGCAGGGACCCTTCGACGGTCAGTGCGCCATGGCGGTACACCGTCGCCGCGCCCCCCACCCTTGGGTTCCGTTCCAGCACCAGCACCCGCTGGCCGGCCAGCGCCAGCAGCGCGGCGGCCGTCAGCCCGCCCAGGCCCGCGCCCACGACAATCGCATCGTACCTCGGCGTCATTCGCTGATTCCTCCTGACGTGCGCAGTATGGGCGACGGAATCGCCGAGTGCCTTGATCTATGTCAGGAGGGTCAAAGTGCGGGCCGACGGACCGGCGGCGCGTAGCCCGCGGGGTCAATCCCCGGATCAGGTCCGGGACCGGCCATGACCTGACGTGCGTGCCGCGCTGCAAAGCCATCGGGTGCTGCCGGAAGGAATTGGCGACTGATGTTGCCATACTGAGCCGGTCGGTTTCCGCTGCTGTCCGCCGTTCTGTCCGCTTCATCGCCAAACCGGCAAATCGTCCGGTAGAAATCAAAGGTTTGCATGCAACATTCGATCCGGATGACGCCAGTGCAGATCCGGCGATCACGGCATGACCCGGTGACGGTCGCCCTCCATTGGGTCACTGCCGCGCTGGTGGCGGCGCTGTGGACCATTGGTCAGACCGTGGATTTCTTTCCGAACGGTCCCCTGCGCATCGACTACCGATCGATTCATATATTGCTTGGCGCAATACTCGCCGTCGTGGTCCTGACGCGTCTCGCCTGGCGACTGGTGCCGCGCGTCGATCTGCCGCCAATCGATCGCGGGCTTCTGCTGGTGATCGCGCGGGCCACACGTTGGGGTCTCTATGTGTTGCTGGTCGTCACGGTCGTGCTCGGCGTTCCCTATGCCTGGGCGCGCGGCGATTCGATCTTCAATATCATCAGGATACCGCAAATGGTACCTGGCGACCGCGCGCTGGTGCACCAGATCGGCGACTGGCACGCCCTGGCGGCAAATGCGCTGTTGATTGTGGCAGGTGTGCACGCCGCCGCCGCACTCTTCCACCACTACATTCTGCACGATGAAACGCTGCGCCGGATGCTGCCGTGGGGCCCGCGCTGAGCACAGCGTGACCCCTGCTTCCCGCACGAATGCAGGTGGGAGTCGTGGCAGTCATGCGCTGGCGTGCCCGCCCGGCCATTTTCGCGGTCGCTTATATCACTCGTCGTCCCGCGGGATGGTTCGGGTCTGTTTGATGCGCGCACGATGGGTCTTGGCCTGCAAGCGACGGCGCCTGGAAGAGGCGGTGGGCCGCGTGGCAATCCGTGGAATGGGCGGCTCCGCCGCACGCTCGATCAATGCGACCAAAGTATCGAGCGCGGCCTGCCGGTTGCGTTCCTGGGTGCGGTGGCGCTGCGCCGTGATCAGCAACGTCCCATCCTGGGTGAACCGCCTGCCTGCAAGCCCCCGCAGCCGCGCCTGCACCGCATTCGGGAGGCCGGAGTTGGCCGCATCGAAGCGCAATTGAACCGCCGTCGAAACCTTGTTGACGTTCTGGCCACCGGGCCCCGACGAGCGCACGAAGCTTTCCGAGATCGCGCGCTCGTCTATCCCAATTGAAGGGGTGATCCGAATCATGCCGTCGCCACGGTCGCGTGCCGCACTCAGCCCGCCGCGCGCTTCCTCCGGCCTGCCGCGCGTTTGGCCGGCTTGGCGGCCTTACGCCCGAGCCCGATCTTCTTCGCCAGCGCCGAACGCGTCTGCGCGTAGTTTGGCGCCACCATCGGATAGTCGCGCGGCAGTCCCCAACGCTCGCGATACTGTTGCGGCGTCAACTTGTGGTCGGTCATCAAATGCCGCTTCAGCATCGAGAAGCCCTTGCCGTCCTCCAGACAGAAGATGCGATCCTGCCTGATCGACTGCTTCACCGGCACCGCGGGAGTAGGCTTTTCTGCCTCCGCCGGCTGCCGTCCGACGTTGGTCAGCGCCTTGTAAACCTCCAGTATAAGACCTGGCAGCGCATCTGGCGCGACGGCATTGTGCTGGACGTGTGCAGACACGATCTGCGCGGTCAGTCCGAGGACCTGGTCAGTCGATTCGCTCATTTTTTGCCCCTTCAACCCGGAGCCACCTTAACGTTATTCAAGTGAATTCCCTAGGGCCGGATCGTTGCAAATGCAGACAATTGACCGCGAGTACAACTGGTACTGGGACAGATGTACTGGGACAGATCAATGTGACAGGCGGACGGGCGCACCGCGGGACGCAGGGATGGCCGATGTCGCGTTTCGGTGGCAGGCTGATCCGCATCGTGCTTTGCAGGAGACGATAATGCCCGACCCGATCACCGGCTTGTGGGCTGCCGCGACCACATCGGTCGACACCGCCGGTGCGATCGATCATGCCGCGCTGGCCAGCCATGCGCATCGCCTGCTGCGTTGGGGTTGCGATGGCCTCGTGCTGTTCGGCAGTTGCGGCGAAGGTCCGTCCTTCACCATCGCCGAGCGCCTCGCCGCCACCGAGGCGGTGCTGGGCGCCGGGGTTGTTCCGACACGGCTGGCACTCGGCACCGGTTGCCCGGCGATCGCGGACACCGTGGCGTTCACCAAGGCAACGCTCGGCCTCGGCATCACGCGGACGCTCTTGCTGCCGCCATATTATTTCGCAGGCGTGTCGCCCGAGGGCATCGAGGACGCCTTCGCTGCGGTTCTCGATGGCGTGGCCGATGCCCGGCTGAGCGCATGCCTGTACCACATCCCGCAGGTCTGTGGCGTCCCGGTGCCCGCGCCGGTGCTGGGCCGACTGCGCGCGCGTTATGGCGCGACGGTGTCCGGCGTGAAGGACAGCAGCGGCGACTTCGAGGCATTTCTGGCGTTCCGCGCCGCGGCGCCGGATGTCGCCGCGCTGGTCGGCGCCGAAGTGCTGATCGCGCGCGCGACCGCGGCGGGCGGACAGGGGACGATCTGCGGCATGGCGAACCTTGTGCCGGCGCTGGTGCGCCGGCTGCTCGATGATCCGGGCGCGCAGGCAGACATCGAGCGAGCGTGCGCGCCGGTGGACAGCATCCCCACTCTGAAGGCGGTCCTGGCGGCGATCACCCACGAGCCGATCTGGCGCAATGTCCGTCCGCCGCTGCGCGCGTCGGATGCGGTGGCCGGCGCTCGCATTGCGGCGATGCTGGACACGCTGGAGCAACGTCCGGCGGCGTGACCGGCTTCCCGCAATCTCGTATCCTGTGAAAGCAAATGCGCTTGCCGTGGCAGAGCCGCGTCCATGAAGGAGTGCACGATGTTCGAGCATCTGGACCAGGCTCGCTCGCTGACCGGCAATCAGATGAAGATCATCGCCGCCGCGATCATCGGCGACATGCTGGAGTTCTTCGACTACTTCCTGATCGCGTTCGTGCTGGCGTTCATCATCAAGCCGTGGAACCTCACCTTCGGCGAGTCGGCGATCATCCTGCTGTCATCCGGCGTCGGTGCGATTCTGGGCGCCTTCATCTGGGGCCGGCTTGCCGATGTGATCGGGCGGCGCAGGGTGTTCATGGCGACGGTGATCAACTTCTCGCTCGCCAGCGGCATCCTGGCGTTCACGCCGGACAATGGCTGGGTGTTCCTGTCGGTATTTCGTTTCTTCGTCGGCTTTGGCGTCGGTGGCCTTTACGTTGTCGATCTGCCGCTGGTGCAGGAATTCGTCCCGACACGCTGGCGCGGCGCGATCGGTGGGCTGGTGACGGCGTGCATCCCGCTTGGCGTCATGCTCGCATCCGGTATCGCCGCGTTCCTGACGCCGACGATCGGCTGGCGCGGATTGTTCGTGATGGGCCTGCTGCCGGCGCTGTTCACCCTGGTGGTGCGAGTCTGGGTGCCGGAATCACCGCACTGGCTGCTCGGTCAGGGCCGCCGTGAGGACGCTCGTCGTTCGCTTGCCTGGGCTTTGCAGGTGCCCGCCGAATCCTTGCCGCTGCCGGTGCGGACGGAGACACCGCCGAAGACCGCGTGGATCGAGCTGTTCCAGTATCCGCGCAGCCTGGCGGTGTCGTGGATGGCGAGCATCGGCGCCCAGACCGCTTCCTATGGGATCGGGCTTTGGGCTCCGACGCTGTTCGTGCTCCAGCTCGGCGTGACGCCGGCCTATGCGGCATTTCTGTTCATGTGGGTCAAGCTCGCCGGCATCATCGGGCGAGTCAGCTTTGCCTTCCTCGCCGATCTGTTCGGCCGCCGCAACACCGGCATGCTGTGCGGCTTCGGCGCCGCGCTGTGCGTCGCCGCGGCGGGACTGCTGCACAGCGAATTCATTGCCGGCGTGTCGGTATTCTGGCTGCTCATCGTGATCGGCGACTTCTTCTATGACGGCGGTTTCGCGCTGATCGGACCCTACATGGCCGAGGTCTGGCCGACGCGGCTGCGTGCCACCGGCATGGGCTCGGCGTACGGCTTCGGCGGCATCGGCAAGATCATCGGGCCGCTCGGGCTGGCGCTTATCGTCGGCACGTCGAACATGATCGAGCCGAAGGCGACGCTCGCGGCGATCACCCCGTCATTCCTGTATTTCGCTGCCTGGCTGGTGCTGTGCGGCATGGCTTTCGCGCTGTTCGGTTTTGAAACCGGGCGGCGCTCCATTTCGGCGATCGATGAGGAGCTGGAACAGGGAACACCGTCGCCCCAGCTTAGCCTGGCGATGGAGACCCGCAAATGAGCGATGTCGACATGATTCAGCGCGCCCGCGATCTGGCGCCGCTGTTGGAGGCGGCCGGCGACGAGATCGAGGAGCGGCGCGAACTGCCCGAACGGGTTGTCTCGGCGCTGATCGAGGGCGGCTTCTTCCGCATGCTGCAGCCGCGCTTTCTCGGCGGCGCGGAACTGCGGCCGGTGATGTTCACGCAGGTCACCGAGGCGCTGGCGCGGACCAATGCATCCGTTGCCTGGTGCGTCGGACAGAACAATGGCTGCTCGATGTCGGCAGCCTATCTGGAGCCCGAGGTAGCGCGCGAGATTTTCGGACCGCCGACCGGGATTCTTGCCTGGGGTCCGCCGGGCGCTCCGTTCGAGGCGCAGCCGATCGATGGCGGCTATCGCATCAGCGGCAGGTGGCGCTTTGCCAGCGGCTGCCATCATGCCAGATGGCTCGGCGCGCACATGCCGATCGCCGGCAGCGGCAAGGTCCGGACGATGCTGTTCCCAAAGTCCAGCGTCCAGATGAACGACATCTGGCACACGATCGGGCTGCGCGGCACCGCCAGCAACGAATACGTGGTGAAGGACCTGTTCGTGCCGCAGCGCTACACGATGGCGCGCGACACGCCCGCCGAACGACGCGAGCAGGGGCTGCTCTATCGTTTCACCAGCAACCAGTTGTATTCCTGCGGCTTCGCGGGTGTGGGACTGGGGATTGCGCGCGGCATGATCGACGATTTCCTGAACCTGCCCGCCAACAAGGTGTCGCGCGGAGCGTCGCGTCCGATGCGCGAGAACAACGTGGTGCAGTCGCAGCTTGCGCAATGCGAGGCGCGCTGGCGCTCGGCGCGCGCGTTCCTGCACACCACGTGGGAGCAGGCGTGGGGGCATGTCGAAGCCACCGGTGCACAGACCGGCGAAGATCGGGCGATGATCCGCCTGGCCTCGACCTGGGCGATCCAGCAGTCGCGCGAGGTCGTCAATACGCTGTATCATGCCACCGGATCGATGGCGGTGTTCGAGGAGCAGCCGTTCGAGCAGCGTCTGCGCGATATAAACACGGTCGCGCAGCAGTCGCAGGGGCGGCAGCTGCACTATGAGTTGGTCGGCCAGATCCTGTTCGGCATGGAGCCGGAAAACTACTTTTGATGGAGGAACAACATGCCTGCGATGTCGCTCAATCACTACACGATCCTGGCGCGCGATCTGGAGGCGACGAAGAACTTCTACACCGATGTCGTCGGCCTGACAGTTGGTGACCGTCCGCCGCTCGCGTTTCCCGGCTACTGGCTGTATTGCGGCGGCGTGCCGACGGTACACCTGATCGGCCGCCGCGCCGATGACCCGGTGATTGCCGATGCACCCGGCGATCCGGCGAAGACCGGGCGGCTGGACCACATCGCCTTCGCGTGCGAGGGGCTGCCGGGCATGAAGGCGAACCTCGAAGGCCACGGAATCAAGTTCGATGAACGCGTGCTGCCGCGGCTGAACATGACGCAGCTGTTCTACTACGATCCGGACGGCATCGCGGTGGAGTGCAACTTCGCGGCGCACGAAACGCCGGCGCGGTAGCAACGACGTCCTTCCCTTTTGGCTCCCTCTCCCACGAAGTTGGGAAGGGAGCCTGTACGCTACTCCGCGGCCAGCCGTCTTCCGCCACGCGATCCTTGATCGACGTGCGCCAGTGGATGCGGTCCTCGTGCGGCGGATAGTCCCCCGCCGCACGATGATATGAGCAGCGGTTGTCCCAGATCACGATATCCCCGACCCGCCATTTGTGTCGGTACTCGCCGTCAGGCTGGATCATGTAGCCCGTCAGTTCGTCGATGACCGCGTCGCTCTCCTGCGGGTCCATGCCCTCGATGCGCAGGATCTTGCCGGGATCGAAGTAGAGCGAATTCCGCCCGGTTTCCGGATGGGTGCGGATGATCGGATGGAACACCGGCTTCCAATCGCGATCCTCCTCATTCAGCAGTTCCTGTTTCTTCCTGCGCCCGCCATAGGTGAAGGCGCCGATGCGCCCGTCGAGACGCCGTTTCAGATGTTCGGGCAATGCCGCGTAGGCCGCATAGCCATTGGCGAACAGCGTGTCGCCGCCGGTGCTGGGGATCGCCAGCGCATAAAGCTGCGTCGCCTTGAACGGTTCTGCGTCATACGCGCCATCGGTATGCCAGCCCTCGGCGCCGCGCCGGTAGATCGCCTGGTTCAGCGTGCCGTCGGCGTCGAACTTGTTGACGCCGAGCAGCGTGATCTCGGGAACCTCCGGATGCCGTGTGCTCTTCGACGGATGCGGTACAACCGGGCCGAAACGGCGGCTGTAGTGAAGGAACTCCTCAAGCGTCAATGCCTGGTCGCGCACCACCATGACATTGTGGTCGAGCCACGCCTGATAGATCGGCGCGAACCCCGCATCGTCCAGCGTCTTCACGTCAACGCCAGTCACCTCGACGCCGATCTGCGGTCCCATGCGACGAATTTGCAGCATCGATACTTCCTCCTGCCGCGAACACGGTAGTGATCGGGCCAATTCGGGTCAAATTGGCAGCGTCGCACGCGCGGGCCTATACTGCGGACAAGCCAGCATCGGAGCAGTTCATGCATCTCTTCAAGCAGCATGCGGTCAAGGACTTCGCGGAAGCCGCGGCGACGATTCCGGTGATCGACTACGGCCCGTATTTTGCCGGCGAGCCGGGCGCGCTCGAGCGTCTGGCGGAGGACGTGCGTTATGCGTGCGAGAACATCGGTTTCTTCTACGCGCTCAATCACGGCGTGCCGCGGGATGTCATCGACCGGGGCTTTGCGGCGTCGCGGCGGTTCCATGCGCTGCCGCTGGAGACGAAACTGATGCTGCGGCTGAACGAGAACAACATCGGCTACATGCCGATGAACGCCTCGGTGCAGGGTGCGTCGCAGGTTCACAAGGCCACCAAGCCCAACCAGAACGAGAGCTTCTTCATCAGCCACGATCGCGGATCGGATCATCCCGACGTGCTGGCGGGAATTCCACTGCGCGGACGCAACCAATGGCCGGACGGGCTGCCGGGACTGCGCGACGACATGATGGCGTATTTCCAGGCGCTGCGGGCGATGTGCGACCGCATGCTGCCGCCGTTTGCCGCGGCTCTCGACATGCCGGCGGATTTCTTCGCGCCGTATTTCGCCGATGAAGGCCACGCCAATCTGCGCTTCCTGCACTATCCTCCGCAGCAGGACATGAGCGAGAATACGTTCGGTACCGCGCCCCATACCGACAACAGCTTCATGACTGCACTTGCGCGCACCGATGTGCCGGGGTTGGCGATACGCCTGCCGACCGGCGAATGGTTCCCGCCGCCTGTCATACCGGGGACGTTCCTGATCAATCTCGGCAACATCATGCGACGCTGGTCGAATGACCGGTTCCTCTCCACGCCGCATGGCGTGATCAACGAGTCGGGCGCCGACCGATACTCGATTGCGTATTTCCACAGTCCTGACCCGGCATCGACGATCGAGTGCCTGCCGAGTTGCGTATCCGCCGACAATCCGCCGCACTATCCGCCGGCGCTGTATCGCGACCTGGTGCTGGCGTTTTATCGTGCGAACTACTTCCATCAGCAGGGCCACAAGTCCGAGGCAGCCGCACTTGCCGGCGCAGCCGATTGATCAAGGAGAACGCACCACGATGAAAGCCTACGAAGCGATTGCGCAGTCCCTTCTCGCCGAGGGCGTCACGGACTTCTTTGGTCTGATGGGCGACGGCAACATGTGGCTGTGGGGCGCGCTGTGCCGCGATCCCTCGGTCAAGCCGTACAATGCGCGCCACGAGTTGATGGCCGTATCGATGGCCGACGGATACACCCGCACCACCGGCAGGATCGGCGTCGCAATGGTCACCTGCGGGCCGGGCCTGACGCAATGCGGCACGTCGCTGATCGCCGCCTATCGCGGCAAGACGCCGCTCGTGCTGATCGCCGGCGAAATCGAGGCCGGATCAAAGAACAGCACCCAGACGATGGACCAGCGCCGCTTTGTCGAAGCGAGCAGCGCGCGCTTCTTCACGCTCACCAGCCTCGACAACATGGCCGAGGAGATTGCCGAGGCGTTCTACGCGGCGCGCACGGGTCGCGGGCCTGTCGTATTGAATCTGCCGATGGGACTGCAGGAAGAATCCTTCGACTGGGACTACGAATATCGCCCATCCACCCAGTTTCTGCCGCCGCGTGTTGAAACCCCCAGCGCGGACCTGCTGGCGCCGGTCATCGAGAAGCTGATCGCCGCGGAGCGCCCGATCATCATCGCCGGCCGCGGCGCCAGGGCGTCGGGTGCAAAGGAAGAAATCATAAAGCTGGCCGACCGCGTCGGCGCATTGCTGGCAACGTCGCTACAGGGCAAGGGGTACTTCGCCGGCCACAAGTGGGACATCGGCATCGCCGGCGCGTTCGCCTCAGCCCCCTCGGAACAGTTGCTGGCCGACGCCGACTTCGTGCTGGGTGTGGGCGCCGAGCTTGGCTATTACACCACAGAAGGCGGACTGCTGTTCCCATCGGCCGAAGTTGCGCGCATCGACATCAAGCCGATGCCCGAGGAGATCGGCGTCATCCCCGGTCTGTATGTGCAAGGCGATGGACGCAAGGCGGTGGCCGCCATCAACGACGCGCTGGAGGCACGGCAGGTCCGCAAGGAGGGCCTGCGAACCGCGGCGACCAGGGCGGTGCTCGATGCGGCGCCGCACCGGTTCGAGGCACCCGCGGATGGTCTCGATCCGCGCGCGCTTGCGTGGAACCTTGGGGCGGCGCTGCCCAAGGGCGCGCTGTTCACCTGCGGTGCGGGACATTTCTTCTCCTGGGTCGCGATGTATTCGCCGCTGCCGGACGGCGTGGAAATCCAGTACTCCTACGGCTTCGGCGCGGTGGGTCAGGGGATCGGTGTGGCAATCGGCACCGGCGCGGGCAATCCCGGACGGCCGCATGTCGCGGTCGAGGGCGACGGCAGCGTGATGTTCAACATCCAGGAGTTGGAAACGATCGTCCGCCACAAGATGCAGATGGTGCTGGTGGTATGGAATGACGCCGGCTACGGCGCCGAGGTGCACAAGCTGGTGGCCAAGGGCTTCGACGAAAAGCTCGCGCAGTGGGAGTCGCCGAATTTCGTTGCTCTGGCCAAGGCTTTCGGCGGCGACGGCGTGCTGTTGAAAGACCCGTCGGAACTTGGTGGCGCGATCGCCGAGGGTCTCCGGAAGGGCGGACTTTATCTGATCGATGCGCGCGTCTCGCCGACCACACCGACCGAGCCGTACGCGAAGGTGCATTTTGGCCGGGAGAGCCATGCCCCGTTGCTGCGCCCGGTTGCATAGTCGATGCACTTCGAGGGCGAGTTCCGCGTCCCCGGCAAGGCGGAGGATGTCGTCCATCGCTTTGCCGACGTGCCGCGCATGGCGCGCTGCATGCCGGGCGCGGTGCTCGAGCAACAGACCGAAGATGGCGCCTGGCCCGGCGCGATGGTGGTCGCGTTCGGTCCGAAGAAGATCAACTTCAAGGGGCGGGTCACCTGCGAGTTCGACTTCCCGGGCAAGACCGGTGTGCTGCAGGGCCGTGGCACCGCGGCCATGCGGGCTGCGCGGATCGGCGTGAAGGTGGCCTTCGCAGTGCGCGACGATCCGGCCGCGGCGACACCGACAAGCATCGTTGCAATCACGTCCGATGCAGAACTTGGAGGCGTGCTGGCGGACTTTGCCCGAACCGGCGGCGTTGCCGTGGCGAATGTGATCATGCAGGATTTCGCGCGCCGCGCGGCGGCGGAATTCTCCAGTGACATGCCGGCAGCTTCCGCGACAGCACAAGCTGCGCCGGCACCGCTCGCTGTTCACGGTGTGCTGTGGCAGGTCATCAAGGCGAAGCTGGCGCAACTCGCGCGCTGGCTCGGCATCGCGACCGCGTAGGCAGTTGATAACGCCGGTTGGGTTGCCGCTCGCCTAGTGCCGCTGGGTCTAGTGCGGCAAAACCAGCAGGTCGGTGAGCCCGGCCGCCAGAATCCGCTCGAGATCGCCGAGCGCAAGCGCGATGCAGCCCTCGGTCGGCGCATAGTCGGGCCGCGCAACATGCAGGAAGATCGCAGATCCGCGGCTGCGTTGCACCGGGGCGTCGTTCCAGCCGAGCACACCGATGAGATCATACAGTCCATCCTGGCGCCAAAGCTCCTCGGAGCTTCCCTCATGCGGCAGCCTGACCATGCGATTGTAATCGGGGCTGGAGGGGTCGTCGCACCAGCCGTCGGTCGGTTCGATCGGTTCGACCGGCAGGGTGCTGTCAGGCCGGCGCACCCGGTCCGCCCGGTAGAATGCGCGGCGCAGCGGCAGCTGACCGGCCGGCGTGGCGCCGTCGCCCTCGCGCTTGTCGCCGGTGACGCCGCCGCGCCCGAGTGCCGCTCGGAACACGAGGCCGCCCAGCACCAGCCGTCCGTCAGGATGAACGATCGCCTGCATGAGGCTAATCTACCATGGGGGCTAATCCAGCAGATGGCCGAAGCGTTCCGCCTTGGTCGCGAGGTAGTGGTCGTTCTCGCCGTTCGGGGCGAAGGCATGTGATTCCCGGCCAATCACCTCGACGCCGCACGCTGTCAGTGCCGCGAGCTTGTCGGGATTGTTGGTCAGCAGCCGCACACTGGAGATGCCCAGCGCCTCCAACATGGTGGCGGCGATCAGGAAGTTGCGCTCGTCCGCCCCCCAGCCCAGGGCCCGATTGGCATCCAAAGTGTCGAGGCCACGGTCCTGCAGGGTGTAGGCTCGCAGCTTGTTGACCAATCCGATGTTCCGGCCTTCCTGGGCCAGGTACAACAGCGCCCCCGCGCCCTCCGCGGCCATACGGGCGATCGCGCCGCGCAACTGCGGCCCGCAGTCGCAGCGCAGGCTGCCCAGCAGATCGCCGGTGAAACACTCCGAGTGGATGCGCACCAGCGGCGCATCGGCTTTCTCGGGCCGGCCAATGATGATGGCGAGATGCTCGATGCCTGCCCCTTCCGTGCGGAATGCGATCACCCGCGAGTCCGCCGCATTTTCCAGCGGCACGCGCGCCGAGGCGATCTGGCGCAGCCCGTCGGCCGCTGCCACCGGATAGGCCGCCAGATCGGCGGCCGGTATGCTGAGCAGTCCCAACCTCAGGGCGCCGGCCTCGCCGTGGGCGGCGAGCGGCGCGGCCAGCACGGCCGGCAGAAGTCTGGCAAGTTTGGCCAGGATCAGCGCAGATTGCGCCAGCTCCGGCACCGGCGCAGGTTCGGGCTGCGCCGGCAACAACTCCTCCACCGTCGGATCGGCCAAGCCACGGAGGGGCCCCGGCGCAAGCAGGTCGGTGCTGAGGCGCAGCGCGACGGCGGGAACTCCCTGCTCGAGCGGGCGATGCAGCACAGCCGCGGCACGCACCGGCGCCAGCAGCAACACCGGCGGTTCCGCCGCCAGTGAGGCCAGTTCGGCGAGACCGCGCGGGCCGGCGGTTTCCGCGGCGAGCAGAATGAGCGGCGTCTTGCCCATCAGCAATACAGGCGTTCCACGGCGCAGCTCGGCGGCCGCACGATGCACCTCGCGCAGGCGCAGAACAGTGGGGTCCGGCGCGACAACCGGGACGCTGGCAACGGCTTCGTGCATAAGGACCTTGTCTTGGCGGGGGGCGTGGATCATCGGGCTACACGAAAATTGGATCGGTAATGGCCTATTTTAGTCACGATTGACGACAAATCTGCTCGCGGGTTCACGAACGGACCCCGTCACGGTCGGCTGGGTGGTGCAGCCATGACAAACTATATGGCGGAGTGCATGGGAAGTCTCGGCTATGCTCACAGAAATGTGAGCCGCTTGCGACAATGCGAATCGGAGTGGCAGGATGTTCTGTGAGTATTACGTGATTGTGTTGGACCTGGAAGCTGCGATTCGTCCGCAGCCGGAGCGGCTATGAGCAAGACGACAGGTGGGTGCGCCAGGCGCCCGGCAGTGGCGAGGGGAACAGAACATGTCGGCTGATCGACCGATCCTGATCGTTGATGACGATGAGGCGCTGCGAGAGACGCTGGCCGACCAGCTCGCGGTCGATGGGGAATTCACGGCGATGGAAGCCGGCTCCATCAGCGAGGCCGAGGACCGGCTTGCCGCGAAGGACGCGCGCTTCGACGCAGTGATCCTCGATGTGGGTCTGCCCGATGGCGACGGTCGCGACCTGTGTATCAGGCTGCGCAAGCAGGGGCAGAAGATGCCGATCATCATGCTGACCGGTTCGGACGCCGAAACCGACGTAGTTCGAGGCCTGGACTCCGGCGCCAACGACTATATCTCGAAGCCGTTCAGGCTGAACGAGCTGCTGGCCCGGCTGCGCGCGCAACTGCGCATCTTCGAAAACAGCGAGGACGCGGTATTCACCATCGGGCCCTATACCTTCCGCCCTTCGGCGAAGCTGCTGCAGGATCCGACGAAGAACAAGCGCATCCGCCTGACCGAGAAGGAGGCGGCAATCCTGAAGTTTCTGTATCGCGCCGGCACCCGCGCCGTGGCGCGTCAGGTGCTGCTGAACGAGGTGTGGGGCTACAACGCCGCGGTGACGACGCATACGCTAGAGACGCACATCTACCGGCTGCGCCAGAAGATCGAGCCCGATCCGGCGAATGCGCGCCTGCTGGTCACCGAGGGCGGTGGCTATCGCCTGGATCCCGAAGGGGTTCCCTCCAGCGTCGTGGCGGCCTGATCCCCGCCAATCAACTCGGCTATCGTCCGCAGATCGGCGACGAAGGCGCGGTACTCCCGCGCCTTCGCCGCTTCGTCCGGCACGCGCAGCAGATATGACGGATGCACGGTGACGAAGACCGTCTGGCCATCCGGCAGTTCGATCGGCCTGCCGCGTTCGCGGGTGATGGTAACGGCGCGGCCCAGCACGGCGCGCGCCGCGGTGCCTCCCATCGCCACCACCAGCTTCGGACGCAGCCGCACGATCTCCACATCGAGCCAGAAGCGGCAGGCCTGAATCTCGGGCGCCTCCGGGGTCTTGTGGATGCGCCGCTTGCCGCGTGGTTCGAACTTGAAGTGCTTCACCGCATTGGTGATGTAGATCGTGCGTCGATCGATGCCGGCTTCCTCCATTGCGCGATCCATGATCTGCCCGGCCGGGCCGACAAAGGGCCGGCCGATCACGTCCTCCTGATCGCCCGGCTGCTCGCCCACGAACAGCACATCGGCTTGGGCGGGTCCTTCGCCGAATACGGTCTGGGTCGCCGACCCATAGAGATGGCAGCGATGGCACGCCGCGGCTTCGTGCATCGCCTCGCGCAGCGCCGCGTCGGAATCAAGCGGCAGCACAACCGGACCGAGCGGCGGCCGGTCGGGCGAGCGGGGCGCTTCGTCGAGTTCCTCCGCCTCGGCGATCGCGGTGCCGACACGGGAGTTGCGCAGCAATCCCGCGTGATGCGAACGCCACCAGGATCGCAGTGCTGCGTCGTCCGGGACCGCCTCGCGCTTCACACCGGCGAAGAACCGCAGTTCCGCCCCATCCCAATGCGCGCTGGCATCGGGCGTGAGAATGGCGAAGGCCAGATCGGGAAATCGCCGGGCGATCAGTTGCGCGTTCGCCTCCAGCACGTAGTGCGCCGGCTCGTACCATCCGAGGTAGCGGGTCCGTTCACCCTCGTGTTCCGGCAGGTAGCGCAGCAAGGTGCGCATCCTGTGCGTCTCGGCGCGGACCGCGAGCGCCAGTGCATGCGCGCGCATCACATCCGGATCGATCGTTTTCCCCAGCACGCGCTCCCCGGCATTGGCGCGCCAGACAAGCCGATAGAGCAGATCGAACCGCGTTGGGTCGCGTGCCTGGATCGCCAGGCCCGCGAGAGAGACCAGAGTCCGCGAAATGCTGAAACTGCCACTACCTTCCGGTAGCGCATCCGCGGTGCTGTCTTGCGCCCGTACCGACCACCGCACCTCGTCGGGATCAGCACTGGCGAGCACCAGAGCGCGCGTCGTGGTGCGCCAGCCTTCCCAGTCGGTCTCGCTGTCCAACACGATGCGGTGCATGGGCCGAGCAAACTCCATACCGTCATGCTTTCCAACCCCGGCCGGCGGGGTATGCTTCCGACATGACGAACCATCCGGAAGCCTTCGTTGCAATCGGCGCTGCCGCGGCGCCAGCCTTCTCGCGTGACGGACAAACGCTGTTTCATCTGCGCGGTTCAGGCCTGCCGCAGATCTGGGCGCTCGATCCGGCGACCGGCGCCGACCGGCAACTGACCTTCCATGACGAGAAGATCGCGCTGCTGCGGCGGTCTCCGGTGGACGACCGGCTGATCTATGGTTTCGACCGCGGCGGCGACGAACGGCAGCAATTGATGCTGATCGATCCGCGCGCCTGCACACCCGAGCCGCGCGCGCTGACAAACAATCCGGCGGTGATCCACGACTTCGGCGGCTGGTCGCCGGACGGCACGCAATTCGCTTATGCAGCAAACGAGCGGGACGAGGCGCATTTCGACGTCTACGTGCAGGCTGTCGAGAGCGGGGTCCGGCGGTGCGTCTTCCAGGGGACCAACATCGTCACCGTCTCCGGCTTCCGGTCCGATGGTGCGAAGCTGGCGCTGGTGCGCGACCGCGGCTACGGCGACATGTCGCTGCTGGTTCTGGATCTGGCATCCGGCGACGCTCGCGAATTTCCCATCCCTTCGCCGACCAACTTCCAGAGCGTCCGCTGGTCCAGTGACGGGCGCACTTTGTTGGCTCTGACCGATCACGGCGGCAGCAACTTCCTGCGACTTTGCCGACTCGATCCCGAAACCGGCGATGTCGCTGTCGTATTCCAGGCGCAGGACTGCGACGTGGAATCCTGGGCCATTTCGCCTGACGCGCTTCGGCTTGCGACGGTCGAGAACGATCGCGGCTGTTCAGTTTTGCGCATCGGGCCGACCGTTGGCGAACGTCCCGTAGTGACGGACTTGCCGCGGGGTGTCGTCGCCGACCTGGCATTCCCGCCGGATGGCGGCGCGCTTGCCTTCACCGCCGCGTCGCCGACCGAACCGCCGTCGCTCTGGCTGTGGCGCGACGGCACGGCGCGACAGGTGTGGCAGCCTGAATCCGACGTCGATCCAGCGAGCTTCGTCGATCTGGCGTTGGTGGAATGGGAGAGTTTCGACGGCACGCGTATTCCCGGCTGGCTCGCCTTGCCACGGACCGCGATCCCTGTCGGCGGCTACCCCGCCATCGTCTGGGTGCATGGCGGACCGGTGGGACAGGCCCGACCGAATTTTCGGCCCGACATCCAGATGCTGGTCGCGCAAGGCTTTGCCGTGCTGCTGCCGAATGTGCGCGGAAGTTCGGGTTACGGCCGCGCCTCTACGGAGAGCGATGATCTCGAGAAGCGGCTCGACAGCGTGACCGACCTTGCACACGGACGGAACTGGCTCGCCGCACATCCGGCGATCGATGGCGAACGCATCGGCATCATGGGCCAGTCATACGGCGGCTTCATGGTGTTGTCGGCGATCACCGAGCATCCGGAGCTTTGGCGCGCCGCCGTGGATTACTACGGTATCGCCGATTTTGTCACCTTGCTGGCCGGTACGGGCGCGTGGCGCAGCCGTCATCGTGCCGCCGAGTACGGCGATCCCAACCGCGATGCCGATCTGTTCGCGCGCATCTCGCCGATCCATCGCGTCGATCGCATACGCGCCCCGGTGCTGATCGCCCACGGGATGCGAGATCCGCGCGTGCCGATCACCGAGAGCGAACAATTCGTCGCAGCCATGCGGGAGCGTCAGAAGCCGGTGACGTATCTGACGTTCGACTATGCCGGCCACGGATTTGTTCGTCCGGATGACAAACGTCTTGTATATACTGCCGTCGCCGCGTTCTTCGCCGAGAATCTGCATTGAAATGGATTGAGCCCATGTACATCCCGAACCGCACGCACCGTACGCTGATCATGGGCCGCAACGGCGCGGTCGGCACGAACCAGCCCCTGGCGACCCAGGCGGGGCTCGACACCCTGCGCGCCGGCGGCAACGCGATCGACGCAGCGGTGGCGATCTCGCTGACGCTCGGCGTCGTGGAGCCGGGCATGTCGGGTCTCGGCGGCGACGGGTTCTATCAGGTTTACACTGCGCGGGAGGCGGCTTCGCGCTGCTACAATGCCACCGGCGCCGCGCCGCTCTCCACCACACCGGAACGCTTCCGTGCCGCCGGCATCGCGGTGCGCGGTCCGCTCAGCGTCTCGACGCCTGGGCTGCTTGGTGGCCTCGGCGCGATGCATGCGGCGCACGGCAGATTGCGGTGGCGGCAGTTGTGCGGACCGGCGATCGAGCATGCGCGCGATGGCTTCGCCGTCAGCCACCACTATCGGATTTTCGCCAACGACGTGCGGGCCGTGCTCGCCGCCGATCCGCGATCGCGCGCCGTATTCCTGGCGGGGCTCGATGTCGGCGTGCCCTCGCTTGCCGCGCTGATCACCCAGCCCAACCTCGCGCGCACGCTGGAGGAGATTGCGCAGGACGGCGCGGAAAGCTTTTACCGTGGCCGGCTTGCGCGGCGTCTGGCTGCCGGCATGCGCGAGGCCGGCGTGCTGGTTGATGAACGCGATCTGGCGGAATGCCGGCCGCAGCCGCAGGATCCGATCGGTATCGCCTATCGCGGCTTCCGCGTCACGCAGACGCCGCCGAATTCCACCGGTTTCACCATGCTGCAGATGCTGAAGATAGCCGAACGCTTCGATCTTACAGCACTTGATCCGGTGCGGCGCATCCATGTGCTGGTCGAGGTGAAGAAGCGCGCGTTCCTGGATCGCGAGCGCTACGGTACCGACCCGCGCTTCGGCGACGTGCCGCTCGACCGTCTGCTGTCGGACGCCTACGCCGACGAGTGCGCCGCCGCGATCGACATGGCGCACGCGAGCGACCTGGCTTTGGCGGAGCCCGAGGCAGCGGTCGGGGAGACGACCTATTTCTGCGTCGTCGATGCGGAAGGCAACGCGGTGTCCGGCATTCAAAGTCTCAATTCAGGATTTGGTTCCGGCGTTACCGCGGGCGACACCGGGATTCTGCTGAACAATCGGATGGCCTACTGGCACCTCGCGCCCGGTCACGCCAATCGTCTGGCACCTGGCAAGCGCGTGCGCCACACCATGAATGCGCCGATGGTGTTCAAGAACGACCGGCTGTGGGCGGTCGAAGGGACGCCGGGCGCGGATCATCAGGTACAGGTCAACCTTCAGGTGCTGACCTCGATGATGGACCTGGGGGCCGATCCGCAGTCGGCGCTGGAGGCCCCGCGCTGGAGTTCAAGCCAGCAAGGGCAGGGCGCCAACTGGCCGCACGAGGGCGACGGTCGGCTGACGATCGAACCGGGATTTGGCGAGGACGTGCTGGCTGGACTGGAACGGCTTGGGCACCGTTTGAATCGCGTCGGGCCGTTGGAAGCGCCGTGCAGCGTGCAGGCGATCCGGGTGATGGAGAATGGCGTGCGTGCGGCCGGTTCGGATCCGCGTCGCGACGGGTGGGCGGGGGCCTATTAGCAGAATTCACCACAAAGACACAAAGACACAAAGACACAAAGACACGAAGACACGAAGATTGGCCCTTCGTGTCTTCGTGTCTTTGCGATGAACATTACTGATTGATCGAAACGTGACCAAGTTTTGGAATTCGGCCTGGACCCTTCTCATCCTCGCCAACCTGTTCTGGGCCGGCAATATCGTGCTTGGCCGCGGCCTGGCAGGACATGTGCCGCCGATTGCGCTTGCCTATTGGCGGTGGACCGGCGCGTTCCTGATCGCTATCGGGTTCGCGTGGCCGTACCTCAAGCAGGATGCGCCGGTCCTGCTGCGCCACTGGCGCATGATGCTGCTGCTCTCGGCCACCGGCATCGCCACCTACAATACGATGTCCTATATCGGCCTCACTGACACCACCGCTCTGAATGTGCTTCTGCTGCAATCGGCGGGGCCGCTGGTCATCATCGTCTGGGCCTTCGCGCTGTTCAGCGAGCGGCCGACGCTGTGGCAGACTGGCGGCGTGCTGCTCTCGCTGGTGGGCGTTGCGGTCATCGCGGCCCACGGCTCGATCGAGATGCTGTTGCACCTGTCGATCAACCGCGGCGACGTCTGGATTTTGGTCGCCATGGTGATCTATGGCGTTTACGCCGCGATGTTCCGCCGCCGGCCCGCCGCGCATCCGTTGAGCTTCCTGGTCGCCATGATGGGTATCGGCTCGATGATGATCCTGCCGTTCTACCTGTGGGAGACGGCACAGGGCGGCAGAATCGAGGGCGGCCTGCCGTCCTGGCTCGCGATGGCGTACATCGCGGTGTTCCCGTCATTCATCGCCTATCTGTTCTTCAATCGCGGCATCGAATTGATCGGCGCCGCACGCGCGGGACAGTCCTGGCATCTCATGCCGGTGTTCGGCAGCATTCTGGCCGTGCTGTTCCTTGGCGAGACATTCTACGCCTACCATGCGGTCGGTATCGCCATGATCGCCGGAGGGATCGTGCTGGCATCGATCAAGACCGCCCCGAGCGTCGCGGCTGACGCCCGAGGCCAACGGAACTTGAAGAACCGCCCACGCGCCAACGCTTGATTGCGGCACAGCCTGCGCCGAGTTGATCACGAAGGAGCCGAGCATGCCGCCCGTACGCCGCGGAACGATCCTCGCGTTCATTGCGTTGCTGCTGACGGCGGCGGCGCCTGAAACCCCGGGCAGCGAGGTTCAGCAGGTCCCGCCGGAAGTCGCATTGGCGATTCTCGGCCACAACGTCGAGGGTCCGGACGGCAAGGACATCGGGCGCCTGGTCGACGTTCTCGTTGGCCAGGAGGGGCAGCCGCAGGCCGCGGTGATCGACTTCGGAGGCTTCATGGGCGTCGGTAGCCGCAAGATCGCCGTTCGCTGGAGCGCGCTTCACTTTGCTCCCGGGGATCCGAACCATCCGATCACGGTGGAGCTGACCCCTGACCAGATCAAAGGGGCACCCGAATACAAGGATATTGCCAAGCCTGCGCCCGTCGTAGTGGCGGCGCCCGCCCAACCTGCCGCGCCCCCCCAGGCTGTCGCGCCCCCCCAGGCTGCCGCGCCCGCGCAGGTTGACGCTGCCCCCCAGCCTGGCGCGCCCGCCGAGGCTGTGACCCCCGAAGCCGAACCCGCACCGCCGAAGCAGTGATGCATGCCACGCGACGGCATACTTGCGGTGCGCGGTCCGCGAGCCCTCGATCTGTTGAACTTCTTCGTGGCCGACGTGCAGACCGGCTTCGGTCCGTTCGTCGCCGTCTATCTGACGACGCACAAATGGACCCAGGTGGAGATCGGCTTCGTCCTGACCCTGGGCACTGTCGTCTCCCTGATCAGTCAGATCCCCGCCGGCGCCTTGGTGGACGCGGTGCACAACAAGCGCGCCGCCGTGGGTGGGGCACTCATCGGTGTGATCACCGCCGCCCTGCTGCTGGCGATCCAGCCCACGGCTTTGCCGGTGGCGGTGGCACAGGTGCTGCACGCCTTCGCAAGCTGCGTACTGACACCGGCGATCGCGGCGATCAGCCTGCATCTGGTTGGCCACGCCGCGCTGGGTGAACGGCTGGGACGCAATGCCCGCTTCGCCTCCATCGGCAACGGGCTTGCCGCGGCGGTCATGGGCGCGACGGGTGCCTACGTATCGAGCCGAGCGGTGTTCGTGCTGACCGCGGCGCTCTGCATCCCCGCTCTTTTGTGCCTGCTTGCGATCGGCCGGGGAACGCACTCGAGACGCCAGACAACGGTGCCGCTGCTTGACTGGCCCGGCCTACGACGATTGTTCACCGATCGCCGTCTGCTCGCGTTCTTCGGCTGCGTGATGCTGTTTCACCTGTCCAACGCCGCCATGCTGCCGCTGATTGCCGCCGAGATCACCGCCCGTTCCGGGGATTTCGCCAACATGATCATCGCCGTCTGCATCGTGCTGCCGCAGGGCGTGGTGGCGCTTTGCTCGCCCTGGGTGGGCCGGCGCGCCGAGCTGTCCGGGCGACGTTCGATGCTGCTGCTGGGCTGGTCCGCGTTGCCGCTTCGCGGCCTGCTGCTGGCGGTGCTGCCCGGCGCCTGGCTGCCGATCGCCGCTCAGGCGGTGGGCGGCATCAGCGCCGCGGTCTTCGGTGTGCTGTTTCCCCTGATCGCGGCCGACATCACCCGTGGAACGTCGCACTTCAACCTGTGCATGGGCGCACTTGGTCTCGCCGTTTCTTTCGGCGCGGCGCTCAGCACGACGCTGGGTGGCTGGATCGCGGACTCCGCCGGCGTGCAGGTCGCGTTCACGCTACTGGGCTTCATCGGCCTGCTCGGCACTCTGGTGGTTTGGCTGGCGATGCCTGAAACGCGCAGCGACTGACGCCGCCGGGTCACGGTCGGTCAGCAGCGAAGAGGCTGGCCAATTCCTCGGCAGCCTGCTGCTGGCTCTGGATGACCTGCTTTTCGTCGCGGTAGATCGCGTGGGTCTCCAGCAGCGTCTTTTCGTCGCGATCTCGGAATAGCGCCACCGCGCGTTCGGCAGCCTGCTCGTCGATGCCAAGCGTCATGAGCGCCATCCGGGCGAGGTGAAGGCTCGAATAGAACGTCTCGCGCACCTGTCCATCCACGTCGCGGTCCATCAGCAGATGCGCGTACCACCGGTTGCGCGCCCGGGCGAGGATGGCGAGGTTGGGAAAGGTGCGCTTGACGACTTCGACCGTTCGCAGCACCCCTGGCGGGTCGTCCAGCGTCACCACGATGAGCTTCGCCTGTTCAGCGCCGGCCGCACGCAGAACGTCGGCCCGTGTCGGATCGCCGAAATACACCTTGTTGCCAAAACGACGGACGACCTCCACCTGGCCGGGGTTCCGTTCCAGCGCCGTGAATTCGATGCCGTGCATGCGCAGGACACGGCCGACGATCTGCCCGAACCGGCCGAAGCCGCAGATGATCACAGGATTGGGTTCCGCGTCGATCGTGTCGTATTCGGGTGCGGGCGCGGGCTTCAGGTGCGGGATGACGAATGCCTCGGAGCCGGCGAACAGGATCGGCGTGGCGATCATCGAGGCGGCCGTGACGAGTGTGGCGAATGCCGCATGACCCTGACCGAGCGCGCCGGCGGCGACCGCGGCGCCGAACAGCACGAAGCTGAACTCGCTGGCCTGCGGCAGCGCGAGGGCGAAGCGCAGCGCATTGGTCCTGTCCTGCCCGCCGATGCGTGCCAGGACAAAGCCGACGACCGACTTGGCGACAAGCAGCGACACCGTGGCTGCGGCGAGCAGCGCCGGCTGGGTGCTGGCCAGATGCACATCGGCCGACATGCCGACCGAGATGAAGAAGAACCCCAGCAGAAGACCTTCGAAGGGCGCGATGTCGGCCTGGAGTTCGTGCCGATACTCGGATTCCGACAACAGCACGCCGGCCATGAACGCGCCGAGCGACGGCGACAGGCCGCCAGCTGTGGCGAGCAGGGCGGTGCCCGCGACGATGAGCAGCGCGACGGCGGTGAACACTTCCGGTGTCTTCGCGCCGCCGATGACGCGGAACAGCGGCCGCATGAGGAACCGGCCACCGACCAGGATGACGGCGATCGCGACCGCCGCGCGTGCCACGTCGTGCCAGGGCACATGGTCGGGGATGCTGTCGCCGCCGAGCAACGGGACCAGTGCGACCAACGGGATGAACGCGAGGTCCTGGAACAGCAATACGGCGAAGGTGTCGCGGCCGGCCGGCGTCGTGAGCAGGTCGCGCTCCGCCAGCATCGGCAGGACGATGGCGGTGGAGGACATCGCGAGCCCCGCGCCGAGCACGATGGCGCCCGGCCATCCGATGCCCGCCGCATGAGCCAGTGCGGCAAGTGCGGCGCCACTGATCGCCACCTGCGCCGTGCCGAGGCCGAAGACCGAGTGCCGCATCACCCAGAGTCGCTGCGGGCGCACTTCCAGTCCGATGAGGAACAGCAGCATCACCACGCCAAGGCTGGCGATGGAGGCGATGGCATCGATGTCGGTGACCAGACCGAGACCCGCGGGTCCGATGACGATGCCAGCGAGCAGGTAGCCAAGCACGCTGCCAAAGCCGGCGCGCCGTGTCAGCGGCACAGCGATCGTGGCGGCGGCAAGGAGAACGACGAGAGTGGTCAGCATAGGCCGGGAGCACCCTCGCCCCGGCCCTCTCCCGCTGCGCAGGAGAGGGTGCGACAAACTCCCTCTCCTGCGCAGCGGGAGAGGGCGGGGGCGAGGGCCCTACGCCTCGCGGACAAACCGATTGCGCAACACACCGAGACCGGTGAGTTCCACCTCCACCACGTCCCCGTGCTTCAGATCCGGCGACGTGCCATCGGTGCCCATCCAGATCACGTCGCCCGGATACAGTGTCAGATAGCGCGTCATCGCCTCGATGTAGGTCGGGATGTCGAAGATCATGTCGTTGGTCTTGAACCGCAGGCTGTCCTTGCCGTTCACCCGAACGATCGTCTCCATCGCGTCGATATCGACGTTGGTGTCGATCCACGGTCCCATCGGCTTGAAGGTGTCGGCATTCTTGCCGCGCCAGAACGTGCGGTCGCCACGTTGCCAGGTGCGTTCACTCACGTCGTTTCCGATGGTGTAGCCGAACACGCACGACATCGCATCGGCCTTGCTCAGATGCTTCGCCTGCTTGCCGATCACCACGACGAGTTCGCCCTCGTAGTTGATCTTCTCGGTGGCGTCCTTCGGAATCACCACGTCCTCGCCATCGGCGATCAACGCGTTGTTGGCGCGGTAGCCGATGTCCGCCTTTTCCGGAAACACCGGCTGCACGCCGCGTTTTTCCGCCATTTCGCGGATGTGCGCCGCATAGTTGATGCCTGCCGCATAGAAGGTGCGCGGGATCACCGGCACTGCCAGCTTCACATCGGTCAGCAAGATACGTCGTCCCAATCGCGTTCGTACACGTTCCAGGGTTCGCTGTTGATTTCGCTGGACTGTATCGGGTGTTAGTAAATCCCGTAAGCTGTCCGGCCATAGCGTTGTAAATCTGATCGTAACGCATTAGGCGGCCTCCGCCATCAATTCGCGCATCGGGCGCAGGAACTCCGGGTCAAACACCTTGGTTGCCATCACCTGGCAGCGGCGCATAAGCCGGATTTCGTCGGGTCCGTAGTCGGCGATCGCGCGATGGATCGTGCCGAGATGATCCCACACCAGCAGGTCGTTCTCGGTCCACGAATGGGTGTAACGAAAACGCTGTTCGAGCTGGTGGTCGAACAGGTACTCCAACATTTCGTCGCTCTCGCGCTCCGGCAGTTCGTTGATCCGCATCGTGTAGCCGGGATTGCAATACAGCACTTTCTTCCCGGTGATCGGATGCGTGAGGAACAGCGGATGCACCACCGGCGGTCGTCGCCTGCGCTGCTCGTCCGTCATCGGTGGGCGCGAGCTCGCCTTGTCCTGGCGCATATGCTCCCAGAACTTTTCGAAGTTGTGCGTGGCGGTCGCGTCGGCGAGCCGCGTCCTGATCTCGGTCGGCAGTGCCTCATAGGCCATGTGCATGTTTGAGAGCTCGGTGCCGCCGAGCGCCACGCCGTTCCGGCGCGGGATGCGGATGCCGTAAAGCACGTTCACGAACCCCATCACGTCGCGATACGACATGTCCGTGTGCCAGTCCTGCCCTGCATCCGGCAGCCCGACGTAACGGCCGCCCTCCTTCAGATTCGATAGCGTGCCGACATGTGCGACATCCGGCGAGCCCGCACTCGGACCCTGTATCTCGCCGAAGCGTTCCGAGAAGCGCCGCAGATCATCCGCGTCGAGCCGCTGATCGGGAAACCGCAGCACGCCATGGCGGCCGAGCGCCGCGAGGATCTGCGCGAACGCCCGCTCACCGATCGGTCGTGCCGTGTCCACGCCATACACGGTCGCGCCAAGCGCCGCGCCCGTCGGTTCAATGCTCACCATCGACACCCCTCCCAGGGCTGCTTGACAACACTGTAGGTCCAGCCCGTCTACTTGGCCAGTTCATGCGGGGAGGAACACCATGCCAAAGGTCGCGGTCATCACCGGCAGCAACGGCCTGATTGGCCAGGCAACCTGCCGTCGTCTCGCACAGTCCGGCCATCTCGCCGTCGGCATCGATGTCGGCGCGGACGGTGCCGGCAACTGGCCGCACTATCAGTGCGACCTGACCGATCTCGCGCGCATGGAGACTACGCTCGCGGCGATCGAACGCGACCATGGCCTGATCCGCGTGCTGTTCAACAACGCGGGCATTTATCATCCCGAACATGACTTCCTGGATGTGCCGCCCGACCAGTTCGACGGAACCATGTCGGTGAATGTGCGCGTGCCGTTCTTTGCCACGCAATGGGTGGCGAAGCGGCTGATCGCTGCCGGTCAGCCCGGCGCGGTTGTCAACACCGCTTCGTCCGCCGGCCAGCGCGGCAGCACGGTCGTGGAGTACGGCGCGTCCAAGGCAGCGGTCATCAATCTGACCAGGAGCCTCGGCGCGCGTCTCGGCCAGCACGGCATCCGGGTGAACGCGATTGCCCCAGGGTTGATCAACACGGCGATGGGCGCACGCACACCGCAGGTGGCAAAGGAACGCGCGAAGGCCAGCGCGTTGGGTCGCGCCGGAGAGCCGGAAGAGATTGCCGCGGTGGTGGATTTCCTGGCGAGCGACGCCGCGTCGTTCATCACCTGCGCGACGATCGACGTGAACGGCGGGGCGTAATCGCTCAGAACGTCAGCGTCGAGCGCAGCCCGAGCACCAGGGCATCCTTGCGTATCGAACCGTCGCCGTTCAGCACATTCCCGCCCGGATGGAAGATGCGCTGCAGGTCCGGCTGCAAGGTCATCCAGGGCGTGACCTGAGCCTGGTAGCTGATCTCGAGTACGGCCTCATGGTCGCGCACGGGAAAGAACGGATTGGCGGTGAACACCTGCACGTCCTGATCGAGGCCGCGGGCATTGTTGCCCACGCGCACATAGGCGAACGCGATGCCCGCGGTATCGTCGGGACGCCCTGGGATCGCGCCCTTATAGGTCAGACCGGCATCGGTATAGAAATTGATCAGATTTCGGTCGTTCGGCGAGCCGGCACCGATCCGGGCGAACCCCGACAGCGCGCCGGCGATGGTGCCGTCTGCGATCGCATAGACACCCCAGTCGCCCTGGTGGTTGAGCGGCGCACCGTTCGACAGCGGACTTGCCAGCGAGATCCCCTGCGTGTCGAAGCGCTGATCCTGGAAATGCGTGCTGGTGTGGTACCAGCCGCCTAGTTTTAGGGCGAGCGGCGGACCCTTCGCGTCCTTGTCCTGGTTCACCGCATAGCCGGTCTCGGCGATGAAGAAGGCGCCGCCGGTGAAACTGACGAGCGTGCCGTTCGGGATGCTGGTCAGCGGGCTGTTCGATCCGCTGTGTCCGGTGGGATCGCCGCTGAACACCGCAGCCTGCAGGTAGTATCCCCCCGCCGGCTGCTGCAGCTTCACGCGGATCGCCGGAGCCGACAATGGATAGGCCGGACCGCCGCCAGGCAGGTCGGCCGCCGTCCACTCCGGCCAGCCGAACGAGCCGTTCATGAACAGTGCGCCGGTGAGCGTGGTGATAAACTCGGCATCGACGTTCATCATGCCGGCGCGCACCGAAAGGACATCGTCGAACAGGTTCTGCTGCAGCCAGAGATTGTACAGCCGCGTCGCCGGCGGGATCGCCACGTCGTTCGACACGTTGAGCAGGTTGCCGACCCAGCCCTGCGACAGCGCCGGACCATGGCCCTGCACCATCGAGACGCTGAAGCTGGCGCCGTGCCAGCCGATCAGCTTCTCGAGGTCGATATCGAGTTCCGGCAGGAACAGGCCGTCATAGGTGGCGCCGCGCTTGATGCCGCCCTGGACGTTGGCAAATACCTCGCCGGTGTATTTCACGCTGAACGCGACGCCTTGGGCCTCCAACGCCGAGCGCAGACCGCCCCAGTCGCCGGTCAGCGTGTCGCGCTGCCAGAATCCGGGCGGCTCCTCGGTGGGCGGCGGCTCTTCCTCCTCGCGTTGCGCGAACGCCGGTGCGGTGCCGATGAAAAGCGCCAGCAGACCTGCGGTGGGCAGCCAGGTTCGGATGCTCATCAAGCGGCCTGCGCGCGCAGCCCGTCGCGCAACCGGCCCATGGCACGTTCCAACCGTTCCGCCGACTGGGCGAAACAGATGCGCAGATAGCCCTCGCCGGCTGTACCGAAAGCCATGCCTGGTGCCACCGCGACATGGTGATCGGTCACCAGCCGCTTCGCAAGAGCCAGACTGTCGGTAAGTCCCTCCACGCCGACGAACGCATAGAAAGCCCCGTCCGGCGCGGTATAGCGCACACCGTTGAGACCCGAGAGCGCGTCGCCTGTCAGTGCCCTTCCGGTGGTGCAGTGACTTCGGAAGCGCTCCACGGCTTCGGTGTCGCGCACCGCGGCAACACCGGCGTGCTGGATGAACGGCGCGACGCCGGAGTGCGTCACCTCCACCAGCTCCGTGATGGCATCGCGTGTGCCCTCGGGCACCACCAGCCAGCCGAGGCGCCAGCCGGTCATCATCCAAGTTTTGGAGAAGCTGTTGCAGACCAGGACCCTGTCGTTCGGATCGGCCATATCCAGGATCGACGCTGCAGCCGTCGCGCCGTCGTAGACCAGGCGCGAATAGACCTCGTCGGAAATAAGCCAGACCTGTCGCCGCCGGGCGATTTCCAGAATTGTCGCCAACTCGTCGCGCGTGGCGGTCCAGCCCGTCGGATTGTTCGGGCTGTTCAGGATGAATGCGCGCGCCCCTTGCAGTTTCGCATCCAGCCGATCGAAGTCCATGCGGAAGCCACCTTCCGGCACAGCCGTCAGATCGAGTTCGTCCACCTCTGCGCCACGCAGTCGCGCGGCGTTGCCGACATTCGGCCAGGATGGGCTGTGCAACACCACGCGGTCGCCGGCGCGCACGGTCGCGGCCAGCGCGACCGACACCGCGGTCATACCCGACGCGGTGATTTGGATACGCTGCTCCGCGACCGGCTGTGCATGCAGCGCGGTCAGATACTCTGCCAGGGCGGACCGCAGTTCCGGCAGGCCGCGCACATCGGAGTACCGCGTGTCGCCTGCGTCGAGTGCCGCGACGGCCGCGGCGTGGGCGGAGGCGGGGCTCGGCAAGTCGGATTCGCCGAAGCAGAGAAGGTCGACGTCCGGCGTCTCGAAGGCAACGCGGCTGATTTCGATGATGCGCGAACCCGGAATGCTGATGATATCCATCCGCAACATTTGGGGGCGGCGACCCGTCCCCCCAACCCCCACCGGCAAGGGGAGGGGGAGCTGTTTGCCCTGCCCTATACCTCCCCCCTCCCCTTGCGGGAGGGGGGAACGGATTGTCGTGTCAGCCCATGCCGTACACCGCCCTGGCGTTGTCCCGGAAAATCTGACGCCGCTGCGTCTCGGTCATCCGGATCGGGAGGGCATGCGCCGGATCGTCGAAATCCCAGTGCGGATAGTCGGTGGCGAACAACACGCGGTCCCAGCCCATCCATTCGATCGCATCCGCCAGATGCTCGCGCGGTTCCGGCTCCTCGACGGGCTGGGTGGTGAACCAGACATTGCCGCGCATGTATTCCGACGGCAGGCGCTTCAGATGCGGCACCTCGCGGCGCAGCTTGGCGAACTGCCGGTCCATCCGCCAGGCATGCGCCGGCGCCCAGGCGAAACCGGCCTCGACCAGCACCACCTTCAGCGTCGGGAATCGCTCGAACACGCCCTCGAAGATCAGGCTGGTCAGCACCGCCTGCTGGCACTGCGCGTGACCGACCATCTCCTCGATGTAGTATGACGGCCAGCCGCCCGACGTCATCGCGCTGCCGCCGTAGCCGAAGGCGTGGATGCCGATCGGCAGGTTGGCCTCGACGGCCGCCTGGTAGATCGGCCAGTAGCGGCGCTGGCCGAGCGGCTCGGCGGTGCGGGTCAGCAGCAGCACCTGGGCGAAGTTGGCGTCGCCGGCGCGCTGCTCGATCATCCTGGCCGAGGTGGGGCCGTCCTCGAACGGCACCACGACGGAGGCTTTGAGCCGTGCATCGCGCGACGTCCATTCGGCGACCTGCCACTCATTGGTGGCATGCGTCAGGGCGGCGGACAGCTCCCCATCCTGAGCACCCTGTCCGCTGGTCAGCGGGTTGAGAATCCCGAGCGCGACGTTGTTCGGATCGAGGTGCTGCTCGGCCATGAAGGCCAGGTCGCTTCCGGGATTTTCTCCATTTGGCCACGCGTCGCGGCGGCATGCCTGTGGCTGGCCCTTCGGGTAGGCCGAACCCTTCTCCCAGGGCTGGCGATAGCGAACGCCGAACGTCTCCACGTGCTCCTGCCAGCGCTTCGAAAGGTAAGGATAGAGCGATTTGCTGACACCGCCGATTCCGGCGCCGGCCGGGCGCGGATGCACATCGCAGTCGGCGATTGCGAGCTTGGACTGCGTGGCCGGCTGGATGCCGGAGCGGTTCAGGACGTCAACGTTCATGCCACTGTCTCCTTCAGGCGAGCATACGTCCGCCGTGGGTTGTCGACCATGATCTTTCGCGCGAGGCCTGGGTCGAGCCCTTCCGGGATCGCAGCGGTCCCCTCGAACTGCCAGTGCGGGTAGTCGGTCGAGAACAGCAGCAGTTCGTCCGAGCCCATGTGTTCCATGAACCGGGTGATCGTGGCCGAATCCGGCGGTCCATCGAACGGTTGGAGCGTCAGGCGGACCCGCTCGCGCACGATCGTGGCGGGCGGGTCGGCGACCCAGGGCACCTCGCTGCGCAGTCCCTTCCAGAATTTCGTCAGCCGCCAAAGATAGCCGGGCAGCCACGTCACGCCCGATTCCATCAACACCACGGTCAGATCGGGGAATTTGGCGAACACCCCCTCGGTGATCAGGCTGGTGAGCTGGGTCTGGAACGCGCCGGCCTGGTTGATGTATTCCTCGCTGTAATAGCTGGACCAGCCGACCGGCGTGTTCGGATGGCGGTAGGTGCTGCCGGCATGGATGCCCATCGTCAGGCCATGGCGCTCGGCGGCGGCGTAGATCGGCCAGTTCTGCCGCCGGCCCAGCGGCAGTTCGCCGGAAACCAGCAGCAGCACCTGCACGAAGCGCCGGTCGGCGGCGCAGCGCTCGATCTCCGCCACCGCCAGCTCCGCGTTTTGCTGGGGCACCACGATCGAGGCGCGCAGCCTGGGGTCGCGATCCAGCCACTCGCGCGCGATCCAGTCGTTCACCGCGCGCGCCATGGCAGCGCCGAGGTCCTCGCTGAACGTGGCCTGCACGCCGTAGAGACAGTTGCAGATGGCGATCCCGGTGCCGAACGGATCCAGCGCCTCGGTACCCAGCCGTTCCACCGAGGTCGCAGGCTTGCCCTCGGTGTCCCGCCAGTCGGATCGCACGGTCAGCGGGCTGTTGGATGGATAGGCGATGGTGTTCAGCTCATCGATGCCACGCCGCACCACGGTCTCGCGCCATACCTCGTCGAGATAGGGCATGAGCGCCGGCAACCCCGGCACGGTCGGGTGCAGATCGCAGTCGATCGGCCGGGGGTCCATCGTCAGCCCGGCATCTTCACCAGCAGATCGCCGCCATCGATGCGCGTCTCGAATATATCGAGGTCGTGCTCGGCCGGTGCGCACAAAGCCTTGCCGGTCTTCACATCGAACCGCGCCGCGTGGAGCGGGCACTCGATGCAGCCATTTTCCAGCCAGCCGTCCGAGAGCTGTGCATATTCGTGCGAGCAGATGTTGTCGGTGGCGCGATAGTCGCCGTCCGCCAGGTGATACAGCGCGATCTCCCGATCGCCCACGCGCACCCCAAGAACCTGGCCCTCGGCCACATCCGCCGCCGCCGCAACCCGCACCCAACCCGCTTCCGCCATTTCGCTCTCCCGTATGAATTGGCGTTAACATGCCAGCCGCGGCGACCATGGCCAAGACGGCACGGCCAAGACTGCGGTTGCCGGTCACGGGCGCAGGTACTTAGACTGCACCCATCGTTGCTCGTTGGGGGAGTTCCTATGCTGGCGTTGCGTCCCTGGTGGAGCGTGCTGTTCGCGGTGTCCCTGGCATGCCTTGCGGTTCCGGCGTCCGCACAGGTGATTTTGGACGCCCCTGGCTTGCTGGGACAGAAGAAGGCGCCGCCGCCGCCGCCGCCACGTGCTCCGCCCACTGTTTGGCCGCGGCTGGACGCGGGCGCGGTGTTCTGTCGCACCGAGGACGACCTTGACCGGCACGCCTCGAACATGACGGCGCGGGTCAGCGGCGGGGCAACGCAGACGACTGATTGCCGGATCATTCCGCGCGCCATCGGCATCCAGATCATCAGCCGGCAAGGCCCAGGGCGAACACAGGTCAAGCTGAGCGCCCCCGACGAGACCGGATGGACAGATGTCTGGCTGCCGGACAAGGCGCCGTCAGGGCGATAGCGTTACGCGTGAACACTCACATCATCGTCGGGGCCGGTCAGGCCGGCGGATGGGCCGCCATCGCCATGCGCCAGGCCGGCTTCACCGGACGGATTTTGCTGATCGGCGAGGAACCCTGGCGGCCGTACGAGCGCCCGCCCCTCTCCAAAGCGGTGCTGACCGACGAATCTGAGCCCCCGATCGCCTATTTCCATGCGGCGGACCGCTACGCCGAGCAGGGCATCGAACTGCTGCTGGGCAGCGAAGTCACCGAGGTGGATAGCGAGGCGCATCGCATCAGACTGCGCGACGGACAGACCTTACCGTATGACCGGCTGCTGCTGACGGTAGGCGGCAGGGCCAGGCATCTGCCCATTCCGGGCGGCGAGAAGGCGCTGTACCTGCGCACCATCGAGGATGCGCGGCTGATCCGGGCGCGGCTCGCCACGGCGCGACGCGTGGTGTGCATCGGGGCGGGCGTTATCGGACTGGAGATTGCCTCATCGGCACGTGCGCGCGGCGCCGAGGTGACGGTGCTGGAGGGACTGCCGGGCGCGATGGGCCGCAGCGTCTCGCCCGAGGGCGCGCGCTTCGTCGAGACGCTGCATCGCAATGCGGGCGTGGCGCTGCATTTCGGCGTTATCGTGGACGCGATCGAGGATGATCCCTCGGGCGGGCTGCGCGTTGCCTGCCGTGATGCCGAGGAATTCGTCGGCGACGTGGTGATCGCCGGTGTCGGCATGCAGCGCAACCTGCCGCTGGCCGATACCGCCGGATTGGCGCTCGAAGGCGGCATCGTGGTGGACGAACTGGGACGGACCAGCGTGTCCGACATCTTTGCGGCCGGCGACGTCACAGCCTTCCATCATCCGCTGTTCGATCGGCGGCTGCGCCTGGAGTCATGGCGGCACGCGCAGAACCAGGGCATCGCGGTCGGCAAGGCAATGAGCGGTGATACGACGCCGTATGACGACATCCCGTGGTTCTGGACCGACCAGCACGGCGTCAATCTCCAGGTCGCCGGTCTGCCGGCCGATGCGGCGGACACGATCGTCCGGGCGAATGCGCCGCCGAATGTGTTCACCGCAGTGCACCTCGCCGGGGATGGTTGCGTGATCGGCGTCACTGCCGCCAACAACCCGCGTGAGATCCGTGCCGGGCAGGCTCTGATCCGGTCGCGCCAGCCGATTGACCGCGCGGCGCTGGCGGATCCCGCTGTGCCGTTGCAGCGGCTGATACCCCGGGCCCCTGCCTGATCTTACGCCCCCTCCATTTGCGGGAGGGTGCTTGAGGGAGGGGGCGCCGCCACAAATCGGAACGTCCCGCCAGCTCTTTCGACATGGCCCAGTCCCGGCCAGGGATGGTGGTAGCCGATCACGCGCAACCGCTCATCCGCCATCCGGTCCAGCAGACGCCGCCGCGTCGCCACGCCTTGTTGCGGGTCGACGTTGTACGCGCTGCGGGCGTCAGGAAACGCATAGGAGAGCGGATCGTGGAACGCCACGTCGCCGGTCAGGCACCAGCCGCCAGCGAACAGGAACGCCATGTGGCCCGGCGTATGCCCCGGTGTGTGCCAGGCCTGCATCCCGAGCAGGAACTCCTCGCCGTCGCGAATGAAATGCATACGGTCGCGCAACGGCAGAAGATGCCTGCGTACGCCGGCGATGCTGCGCTCCCGCCGCTCGCCAGGTGGGTTGCTCTCCCAGTAATCCATCTCGGCCTGGGCGATGAAGATCGCCGCGTTTGGAAAATTAGGCGTCCCGTCATCGCCCATCGTGCCCCAGCAATGATCCGAGTGCGCATGGGTCAGTACCATCGCGTCGATCGAGGCCGGATCGACGCCCGCCTCCGCAAGACTGCCGAGTAACCGGCCGCTGTCGGGGCCATACAGCTTCTCGGAGCCAAGGCCGTTGTCGAACAGCACGCGCTTGCCGGCGGTCTCGATCAACAGGCAATTCTGCTCCAGGCGAACCGCATCGGTCCGCTGGCCGGCTGCCGCCACAGCCGCGTCCAGTGCATTCTCGCCGGGGCCACGGAAGATCGCCGCCGCTGGCGGCAGGACGAGTGGTCCGTCCGAGACGATTGTCGCGGCAGCTTCGCCAATCTGGAAACGATGAAACATCAGGGGACCTGTTTCCATGCACCGATCAACAGCGCGCGCCCTTCGCCGACACGCGAGTCACGCGCGATGGCATCGGTCGCGCGCAGCACCAGGATAGGCTTGTCGGCCGCCAGGACGAGCATGTAGCGATATCCGAAGGATTTTCCGGACAACGCGACAGATGCCACCGCGGTCACCGTGAAACCAAGCTTGGACAGGCCTGCGACCACGAGCGAGAAAGCCTTCGAACCGCCGGGAGCGTCGATGTTCACCACGAGCCGATCCGGATGCAGATCCGGCATGCGGGTCAGGTTGCGGGCAATCATCCAGAAGCTCGCGGCATTGCCCGATGTGCCATCGATGCGTGTCTCGCCCACGACGCGAACATCCGGATCGAACGCATCCAGCAGCAGCTTGGTCGTCTCGATTGCCATGCCGTGGGCATCGGTCGCCGGGACCATTCCGCCGGCTGCCTGTCCGCTCTTCACCGCATCGGCCACCGCACCGATCGTAGGCAGTGCAACGCAGCGATCGTACGCCGGCGTTCGGGAGCGTGCTACCTCGGCGGCCCGTTCGGCCAGCCCGTCGGATTGCCCGGCATAGGCAAGGTCCGCTGCGTTCACCGCACACGGCAAAAGCAGGCCCAGCAGGAGCGCGGTCCGGGCAAAGGCCCGATGCATCAGGCGAGGGGCGTGCAGGCGTGCGCCAGCCAGTCGCCAGCCGCCCGATCGAGGTTCGGTCCGACCTCCGCCAGTACCCGTGCGTGGTAGGCGTTGAGCCACGCAAGCTCGGCGGTCTCAAGCAGCCCCGGATCGATCAGCCGGCGATCGAACGGCGCCAGGGTGAGCGTCTCGAAGCGCAGGAACGGCCTGGCTGCCCCAGGCAGGCTCTGTGTCTGCACCAGCAGCAGGTTTTCCAGCCGGATCCCATAGGCGCCGGGGAGATAGTAGCCCGGCTCGTTCGACAGGATCATCCCGGCCGCAATCGGCACGGGCCTGGCGAGCCGGGACAGGCTCACCGGGCCTTCGTGGACCGATAAATAGCTGCCGACCCCGTGGCCGGTGCCATGGTCGTAGTCCAGGCCCACCTGCCACAGCGCGCGCCGGGCAAAGGAATCCAGGTGCGCGCCGCCGACGCCCTGCGGGAACACCAGCGTGGCGATCGCGATGTGACCCTTCAGCACACGTGTTACCCGTTCCCGCAGTTCCTCGGGCGGCGCGCCAGGCCCGGTCCAGACGGTGCGGGTGATATCGGTCGTGCCATCCGGGTACTGCGCGCCGGAGTCGATGAGATAGGCTTCATCCGGGCGGATCGGCCGATTGCTTTGTTCGGATACGCGGTAATGGATGATGGCGCCATGCTCACCCGCCCCAGAGATTGCCGGAAAGCTTTCGCCACGGAACCCCTGGACCGCCTTGCGCAAGTCCAGCAGCTTCGCCGCCGCGGATATCTCCGTTTCGCGGCCTCCCGGGCCGGCATCCGCCAGGAAGTGCAGGAATCGGCACACGGCAACCGCGTCTCGCGCGTGGGCATTGCGGGCGCCCTGCTGCTCCACGTCGTTCTTGCATGCCTTCGGCAGCAGGCAGGGATCCGGTCCCGCCACGACCACCGCGCCCGCCACGCGCAATTTCTGCGCGAACCAGACCGGCGAACCGGAGGCATCGACCCGCACCCGCTTGCCAGCGAGGCGCCCGAGCGCCGGTTCCAACGCGTCGCGCCCTGCCACGGAGACAGTGTTGCCGAGCCACGCGCGCGTCGCATCGGGCAGCTTTGCGGGATCCATGAACAGTTCGGTTCCGCCGTCGGCGTAGGACAGGGCGAACCCCAGGGCGAACGGAGTGAATGGTACGTCGTCGCCGCGGATGTTCAGCAGCCAGGCGATCGAGGCGGGATCGCTGATCACCGCGGCATCTTGTTTGGCCTCACGCAACAGCCCCGCGATCTGGTCGCGCTTTTCCGTGGCGGTGCGTCCGGCGTACTCCAGGGAATGCGGTGCCGCGGGTGCGCGCGGCGGGGCCGGCCGGTCTGTCCAGACCGCATCGATGGGGTTGTGCGTCACCGGCTGCATCGCGAGGCCAGCCTCGGCGTAGCGCCCGAGCCCCTCCTCGCTGATCAGCAGCGGGTCGTAGCCGATCTTCGCCCCGTGAACAGTGTTGGCCGCCAGCCAGGCGGGCGGCGGGTCCTCGGTAATGTGCCGACGTTCCCACAGGTCGGGATCGGTCTGCGCCGCAAGCTGGAGCACGTAGCGTCCGTCGGTGAACACCGCCGCCTTGTCGGCCAACACCGCCGCCAGTCCGGCACTGCCGGCGAAACCGGTGAGCCACGCGAGCCGTTCGGCGGAGGGCGGCACATACTCGCCCAGGTGTTCATCGGCCCGAGGCACGATGAACCCGTCCAGGCCCTGGCGCCGGAGTTCCTGGCGGAGCGCTGCCATGCGCTCCCTTGGCGCGCGCCCGGTGGGTCGGTCGGTCATGTTGTGCTTCCCTCAGTCGAGCCCTTGCACATTTTCATACCTTGTTAAGCTTGCATGCGTCCCGTGCATGACTGGCGGGGTAAATCGACAATTATCCACAGCCATCGGAAAGCATATGTTGCGGTGCAGTAGAAGACCGGAGGAAGCCTCGCCGCAACGGCGCCGCGCCGACCCGGTCGCTGGACTGGAATGAGACCCATGAGCGCCCAAATCACCAAGGACCAATTCACATTCTCGCTCGGGAATGCGAGTTACGTCGATTACTCATACGACGAGCCCCCCGCTACCGTCGTCAAGCCACCAAGGAGCAGCATCGGCCATTGGCTCAGGTTGGCGGTTTCCGCGTTCGCCGATTGGCGGCGCCGGCAGGCAGTTATGCAAGAAATGGCGATGCTGTCGGACCGCGAACTCGCCGATATCGGTCTGTCGCGCGTCGATCTGCCGCGAGTGTTCGACCCGACCTTTGCCGCGGAGCATGTTCGCGGACGCGATTACCTCGCCTATTGAAGCCGTGGCGGCGCGCCGGGGCCAGGGTCGCGACCTCGGCGCAAAATAAGCGTCGTCCAGGGGCCGTCCTGAATTCTGGCTTCGATGCTGAGACCACATCTTCGGTGGGCCGAGATGACGCTCATTGCCTGGGTTTGGAGCAGTCCTGACAAGACTGCCGTCCCGCCGGGCGCCAGATGCGAGGTCAGTGATCGCGCCATCAGGCAAAGCGGCCGGGCCAGGATATTGGCGAAGACAAGGTCGTAAGGACCGCCGTTGCGGATCGCCGGAGAGCGCCAGCCGTCTGCCAACCGAACCCGCAACAGCCTGCCCAGCCCGTTCAGCGTCGCATTCTGCTGCGCCACGCGCACGGACCATGGCTCGATGTCGCTGGCCAGCACGGGACGATGCAGCAGCCGCGCGGCGGCCATGGCGAGAATTCCTGACCCGGTTCCGAGGTCAAGGATGCGACGCGGGCGACGGTAGGCAATACGCTCCAGGGCGCTCAGGCAGCCGCGCGTCGAGCCGTGTTCACCTGACCCGAAAGCAAGGCCGGCATCCACGGTCAGCGTGATCCGGCCCGCAGTCGCCGGTCCACGCAGGTGCGTTCCGCGCACGGCGAACCGCCGGCCGATGTGTTGCTCCGGGAACGAGGCATAGGTGCGTGCCAGCCACCCTTCCGCGGGCGTTGGCGTCCGTCGCATCGGCACGGAAACGCCGGATGCCACGGCGGCCAATGCCAGGGCGGCCGTCAACTCCTGATCGCTGCTGCCGACCTGTCGGACCCCTTCCACACGCCAGTCGCCTGTCGTGTGATCGCGGAAAAAGCCCACCGTGGCGCAGGCGGTGGATAGCGCGGCCTCGTAGATCTCGAGCGCAGCTTCCGGCACATCCACCGAAATGGTCTCGAGAGCCGTTGCAGCACGCCGCGCCATTCCGGCAACCGGACCGGGCGTATCGCGTCATGGCCGGGCATGACCCGGCCATCCACGCACCTTCGACGGGGCATGGATGGCCGGATCAGGCCCGGTCATGACGGCAAGAGGCTTGGCAGCGCGGATCACGCCTTCTCCACGAACCGGTCGAGCACGCGCTTGTCGCCCGCCTTGTCGAACGCCACGTCCAATCGATCGCTATCCGCCGAAGTTACCGTCCCGTAGCCGAACTTCTGGTGGAACACGCGGGCGCCGACCGGGATGGCCTCGGCCCGCGCCGGCCGCCCTGGCTGCTCCCACGCCTCGATCGTGCGCGTTCGCCGGGCCACGAGCGGGAACTGGCCAGTGAATGTCGTGGCGGCCAGCACACGTGCGTCACGCGCCAACGCGGCCGAGCCGGTCCGTTCCACATCGGCATCCGGCAATTCCTCGATGAACCGGCTCGGGATGCTGCTCTGCCAGTTCGCGTAAATGCGCCGGTTCGCGGCGTGGCTGACGATCACGCGCCGCCGCGCACGGGTCAGTCCGACATAGGCGAGCCGGCGTTCTTCCTCCAACGACTTCAACCCGCCCTCGTCGAGCGCCCGCTGGTTGGGGAACAGCCCCTCCTCCCAGCCCGGCAGGAACACGGTGTCGAACTCCAGCCCTTTGGCCCCATGCAGCGTCATCAGGTTGACGCGGTCGCCTTCCGCGTTCTCGTCGTTCTCCATCACCAGCGCGACGTGGTCCAGGAAACCCGCCAGCGTTTCGAAGTCCGCCAGCGCGCGAACCAGTTCCTTCAGATTCTCCAGCCGCCCCGGCGCCTCGGGCGACTTGTCCTGCTGCCACATGTCGGTGTAGCCGCTCTCGTCGAGCATGGTCGCCACCGTCACCATATGGCCGTCCCTGTCCAGCATGGCCCGCCATCGCGCGAACCCACGCAGCAGTTCGTCGATCTGCTCCTTTACCCTCCCCTTCAGTCCGCCACGCGCGATCAGCATCGCGGCCGCCGCCGACAGCGGAACCCCGGTCGCGCGCGCCGTCTCGTGCATGGTCCGCAGCGCCACTTCGCCCACACCGCGCCGCGGAACGTTGACGATCCGCTCGAACGCCAGGTCGTGTGCCGGCTGGACCACGATGCGCATGTAGGCGATGGCGTCGCGGATCTCCTGGCGCTCGTAGAATCGCAGGCCGCCGACCACGCGATAGGGCATGCCGAGGGTGATCAGACGCTCCTCGAAGGCGCGAGTCTGGAAGCCGGCCCGCACCAGGATCGCCATCTCCGCCAGCGGTTCGCCCTCGCGACGCAGCGTTTCGATGCGGTCGCCGACCATGCGCGCCTCCTCGTCGGAGTCCCACAGGCTCACCACTGTCACGCGCTCGCCATCAGCATCCTGGCGTCCGGGTCGCAGCGTCTTGCCCAATCGGCCTTCGTTGTGGGCAATCAGCCCCGAGGCGGCGGCCAGGATCGGCGCGGTCGATCGGTAATTCGCCTCCAGCCGGACGATCCTGGCGCCCTCGAAATCCTTCTCGAAGCGCAGGATGTTCTCAACCTCGGCCCCGCGCCACGAGTAGATCGACTGGTCGTCGTCGCCGACGCAGCAGATGTTGCGATGGCCCTGCGCCAGCAGCCGCAGCCAAAGATACTGCACGAGGTTGGTGTCCTGGTATTCGTCCACCAGGATGTAGCGGAACCGGCGATGATAGTCCGCCAGCACATCCGGCTGCCCGCGGAGCACCTCGGTCATGTGCAGCAGCAGATCGCCGAAATCCGCCGCGTTCAATGCACGCAGCCGCGCCTGATAGGCCGCGTACAGCTCCCGCGACCGGCCGGCGGCGAAATCGGTGTCCTCGGCGGGCGTCACGCGCTCCGGGGTGAGACCGCGATCCTTCCAGCGCTGGATCACCGCCATCAGCGCCGGCGGCGCCCAGCGCTTGGCGTCCACCCGCTCGGCCTCCATGACCTGCTTGAGCAGGCGCAACTGGTCATCGGCGTCCAGGATGGTGAAGTTCGGCGTCAGCCCGACCAACTCCGCATGCCGGCGCAGCATGCGGGCGCACAGGGCATGGAACGTGCCGAGCCACAGGCCCTCGACCGGCCGCCCGAGGATCGCGCCCACCCGTTCGCGCATCTCCCGGGCCGCCTTGTTGGTGAAGGTCACAGCCAGCACCTGGCCGGGGAAGGCCCGTCCGGTCAGCAGGATATGCGCGAAGCGTGTCGTCAGGACCCGCGTCTTGCCGGTCCCAGCGCCGGCCAGGACCAGAAGCGGCCCGTCGATGGTTTCGACCGCGGCACGCTGCTCTGCGTTAAGGCGCGCGAGGTAGTCGGTCATGCGGCGGGGCGCGTTGAGGGCATGGGCCTGGTATAATGCGCGTCACCGGCTCGGGCCAATCGGCCACGGCGGCCGTTTTCAGGAGGCGGGACTTGCCAAGGCACTGGTTACCATTATATCATTACTGACCACATGATCGTTCGAGGCTCGCATGCCCACAGTTGTAACCATCAACCGGCCAAACGTCATCGCCCTGATCGAAACAGCGGCCAGTTCCCTGACGGCAGGCAACAAGACCGAAGCCGTGGCGCTGGCGTTGCGGCGCCTGCTCGAAGCGAATGCGCGGAGCGGCTCGTTGTTTGGTGCTCACCCCGGATCGGTCAGGGTCCGCGACGGCGTTGACCTGACCGCCCCGTCACTCGATGTCGAGCCCGACGCTGCCACCGGCCGTGAAATCGAGCGGTGACCCATGCCTTGCTGCTCGATACCCACATAGCGTTGTGGCTGGACAGCGGCAGCGCCAACCTGCGTGAGGCGACGCGTGCCGCAATCGATACGTGCTGGCTCGCTGGCGGGACGATCTACCTGAGTGCGGTCAGCGCCTGGGAGATCGCCCTGCTTGTCGACTGCGGCCGGATCGAGCTCGATGTTCCGGTCGCGGCGTGGATCGAGCGTTTCCTCGATCGCCCGTCGGTCGAAGCCTTGCCGCTCAGCCATGGCGCGGCGTGCGGCAGCTATCAGCTCCATCACCTCGAACACCGGGATCCCGCCGATCGGCTGTTGATCGCCACTGCGATCGAACAGGCTTGTCCTCTCGTCACCTACGACGATCGGATATTGCGTTTTGGCAAGCGGCGCGGCCGGCAATGCGGATTCGCGACCAGCAACTGACAGTCAGGACAACCCGATCGGTCAGGTCAGCCTGGCCGCTCGTACCCCCAGAATATGTGCGATCGCGTAGGTCAGATCCGGGCGGTTCAGCGTATAGAAATGGAACTCGTCCACCCCGTTGGCCTGCAGCAGCCGGACCTGCTCGGCCGCCACGACCGCGGCCACCATCCGGCGGATTTCCTGGTCGTCCTCGGCGCCGTCGAGCATATGGCCAAGCCAGTCCGGCACGCTGGTGCCGCACATCGCGGAAATCTTGACGGCCTGGGGGAAGTTGGACACCGGCAGGATGCCCGGCACGATCGACGCGGTGATGCCGGCCGCCAGGCAGCGGTCGAGAAAGCGCAGATAGACCGAAGTATCGAAAAAGAACTGGGTGATGGCCCGGGTTGCGCCGGCGTCCAGCTTGCGCTTCAGGTTGTCGAGGTCGGCGCCAGGGTCCAGCGCCGACGGATGGGTCTCGGGATAGGCCGCCACCGAAATCTCGAAATCCGCCACCCTTTTCAACCCGGAAACGAGGTCGGCGGCGAAGGCATAGCCGTCGGGGTGTGGCGCATAGGCCGCACCTGGCGGGGCATCGCCGCGCAGCGCGACGATATGGCGCACACCGGCTTGCCAGTACTGTCGCGCCACGTCATCCACCTCGCCGCGGCTCGCCCCCACGCAGGTCAGGTGTGCCGCCGGAACGAGGGCGGTCTCCCGCACGATGCGGGCTACCGTGGCATGGGTGCGGAGCCGTGTGCTGCCGCCAGCCCCGTAGGTGACCGAGACAAAGCGCGGCCGCAGCGGCTCCAGCCGGCGGATGCAGCTCCAAAGTTGATTTTCCAATGCGTCGGTCTTGGGGGGAAAGAATTCGAATGAGAGCAGCGGCGGCGGCTGGGTTGCGCCGCGTGCCGGCAACGCGGAAAAGCGCGGACCGGTCAACCAGCGCTCCAACGTCGGCCGACTCGAATCACCCGTCAGGCCGTCTGAGATGTTGTCCATGGCTTCTCTTCCCCAGCTTGGCCCTTCAAGGCAAGCGCCGATTGCATCGCGTCCACGTTGCGTGACGGAGAGCCCATGCTTTAGTCTTGAACACGGAAACCTCAACCACCCTCCTGTTCCCAGCGGGCAGCAGAGCCGCCATGTGCTGCCTGCGGAGCCCCGCTTGGCAACCGGTCGGTATCTTTGCTTCGTCCGAGGAACATGATGCGCGCCGTCAACCACCGTCACCTGCTGGTGATCACCGTCGTGCTGCTGGGCAGTCTGGGCGGCTGCGCCACGCCGCCGCCCGCAGACGACGCTGACGCTGTCGCCGACTTCAATGAGGCCAACGATCCGCTGGAGCCGACCAACCGCGCCATCTACGCGTTCGACGATGCGCTCGACACGGTCATCCTGCGTCCGGCCGCCAAGGCCTACCGCTTCATCGTGCCTGCGCCGGCGCGTACCGGGATCCACAACGCCCTGACCAACCTTGGGACGCCGGTCCAATTGGGCAACGATATTCTCGATGGCCGGCCGCGCCGTGCCGGCGATACCACGATGCGCTTCCTGATCAACACCACGGTGGGCGTGCTGGGGATCTTCGACTTCGCGAAGGACTGGGGTTACCCGGACCACGATGCGGACTTCGGTATGACATTGGCCCTGTGGGGGCTGCCGGAGGGGCCATTCCTGTATCTTCCGGTGTTCGGGCCATCGGATCCGCGGGATGCCATCGGGCTGGCCGGCAACTCGGTGATGGACCCGTTCACCTGGGTGGGACAGGGAACCACCGTGCGCGCGCTTGACTGGTCACGTATGGGTGTCAACGCGATCGACCAGCGCGAGCGCCATCTTGATGACATCGACAGCACCAAGAAAACGGCGCTTGACCCCTATGCCACGTTCCGCAGCCTGTACCGGCAGCACCGGCACGGCCAGATCGAGGATCTTCGCAAAGACAAGCGCGCTACAATTCCGGTATGGTTCCCGGAGTCGGGCGCACCGAGTACTGTCACCTATTCACCGGCCGTATCGCCGGCCTATTGACCGAGGCCACAGCACGCCATGCCTAACCGCCGCAATATCCTTGTCCTGATCGCAGCCTCACTGCTGCCAGTCGGCCGATTGGTTCATCCCGCATCGGCCCAGACGGGTGCTGGGTCTGCCAGCGACTTCGTCAAGAGCATCGGCGACAAACTCGTGGCCGTCGTGAACGGCCCCGGCAGCGAGCGCGAAAAGCGCGATCGGCTGACCCAGATCATCGACTCCGGAGTCGATGTCGATGGGGTGGCGCGCTTCTGCCTCGGGCGCTTCTGGCGCAATGCCTCGCCCGAGCAGCAGAAGCGCTACATGGAGCTGTTTCATCAGGTGCTGGTGAACAACATCACCAGCAAACTCGGCGATTACCAGGGCGTCCGGTTCACCATGGGCCGCAGCCAGCAGCGCGAGGATACCGATGTGGTGTCCACCGTCGTCGAGCGCCCGAACAACCCGCCGACAAATGTGGACTGGATCATCAGCAGCGCCACCGGCAGCCCGAGGATCATCGACGTGGTCGCCGAGGGGACCTCGCTCCGTCTGACGCAGCGCAGCGACTACGCGTCCTATCTCAGCCGCAACAACAACAACATCGATGCGCTGATCAACGCCATGCGCCAGCAGGTGGCCCAGGCGGGATAGCGACGCTTTGGTAGGTCACCATCCGGTAGCCTTGCTGGATGAATTCGCCGCACGCGATCATGCCGATGCCACCAAGCACCATGCGCGAGGCGAAATTGCCTTCCCGCGCCACCGCGATGATGCGTTGCAGCCCCGCCTGCTCGTGGCCGAAGCGCAGAGCGGCGCCGGCGGCCTCCCGCGCCAGGCCTCGGCCCTGGGCCTCGGGCCATAGCGCGAATCGCAGCGCGACGCCCCGGCCGTCCGGCCGCAATTCCAGACCGGTGATTCCGACAAAGCCTGCCCCCGGGCCCTGAACCCGGCGGCCTGTCCCCAATTCGCGGATAGCCCACATGCCGAAACCGTTGGCGCCCCAGGACACGACGTCCTCGGCCAGTTCCTGCGCCGACTGCGCCGCCGAGCGCACGCCACCCAGCATGACCGCAAATACCCGAGGGTCGGACTTGATTGCGCAAAGGTCGGGAAGATCTGCCCCACCCACGGGGGTCAGCACCAGCCGCGCGGTACGCAGGGTCCAGGTAGGGTTCATGGCGGGCCCAGCGCCAGTCGGCGCCGCCGGGCCGGATCGCAGGGTTCAGTCGCGGTAACCGCGATCGATGCCGTCGAGCAGTCGAAGATAGGCGGGCCACTCGGCCGATGCCCGCCCCCTGTCATGGTGTTCATACTGCTCGGCGACGCGCGCGCAGATCTCGGGTGCGATTTCCAGCAACGGTGCGCCGGTTGCCTCCATTGTCAGCTGAATGCGCGCGGCGCGGACGAACTCCTTCATCAGGCTGAACGCCTCACGTGAGGTGGCGCCGACCGTGGTCACGCCGTGATGTCGCATGATCAGCGCACGGTTTCTGCCCAACGCTTCGACGATCCGCTCACGCTCGTCGAAGCTGTCGGTCAGGCCTTCGTAGTCATGATAGCCGACCCGCTGGTAGAAGCGCATCGCGTTCTGCGACAGCATGCGCAGTCCATGCCTGATCCCTGAGAGCGCGATGCCCTCCTCGGGGTGGACATGGACGGAGCAGTTCACGTCCGGACGGCCGCGCAGGACGCCGCTGTGCAACGTGAAGCCCGGACGGTTGACGCCGGAACGTTCGTCCAGATCGTCGTCCATGCTGACTTCGACGAGGTTGGATGCGGTCACCTCGGTGTAGAGCAGTTCATGGCGCTTTATCAGAAAACGTCGGGGGTTGGACGGGCACCGCATGGCCGCGTGGTTGAAGATCACGTCGCCCCAGCCGTGATGAGCGAGCAGCCGGTACACGGCGGCCAGATCGACGCGGGCCTGACGGTCCTGGCTTGCGGCGGCGGTCGGAGCAACAGTCTCGATGTCCATGACACCGTCCCTCGTATCCATTCTGGCGGTCGTGTAGCGCGTGGCCGCGCCGGTGTGCAAATTCGGCGTCCGATGGGGAGAACCATCACCGCATAGCCGTACGCTGGACATATATGCTCTGCGCGGTCCAGGCTGGAGAAAATATCAGAGCCCGCCATCAGGGATGAAACTCGATGAATGCTCCTGTGAATGTCGATCCGCGCGAAGACGCCTATTCGACGCCGCTCGAGCGGATCGACGTGAGCCAGCCAAGACTGTACCAGGATGACATCTGGGAACCCTATTTCGAGCGCCTGCGCCGGGAGGATCCGGTGCATTGGTGCGAGGACGGCATGTATGGCTCGTACTGGTCGGTGACCAAGTATCGGGACATCATGCAGGTGGACACCAGCCAGCGCATCTATTCCTCGGACGCCATGTTCGGCGGCATCGTGCTGCGCGACGTGCCGATGGATTATCGCCGCCCGAGCTTCATCTCGATGGACCAGCCGAAGCACGACGAGCAGCGCAAGGTCGTGTCGCCCATTGTCGCGCCGATCAATCTGCGGCGTCTGTCCGCGACGATGCGCGAGCGCACGGGCCGCGTGCTCGATGGGCTGCCGCGCAACGAGACGTTCGACTGGGTGGATCGCGTGTCGATCGAACTGACCACGCAGATGCTTGCCACGCTGTTCGACTTTCCATTCGAGGAGCGGCGGACACTGACCTGGTGGTCGAATGTCGCGACGGTGAACACGCGCGCCGGCACCGAGATCGACTCGGAGGCAAAGCGCGATGCGGTGCTGCAGACTGCGCTGGAGTACTTCACCGCACTCTGGCACGAGCGCGCCACACAGGCGCCTCGGCCCGATCTGATCTCGATGCTGGCGCATGGCGAGGCGACCCGCGATCTGCCTTCGCGCCCGCATGAATTCATGGGCAATATGCTGTTGCTGCTGGTCGGCGGCAACGACACGACGCGGAATTCGATGTCGGGCGGGTTGTGGGCGCTCAACCGGTATCCGGACCAGTATGCCAAGCTGATTGCCAATCCCGATCTGATTTCCAGCCTGGTGCCGGAAATCATCCGCTGGCAGACCCCGGTGATGCACATGCGGCGCACCGCACTGGAAGATGCGGCGCTTGGCGGCAAGCGGATTCGCAAGGGCGACAAGGTTGCGATGTGGTATATATCCGGCAATCGAGACGAGGAGATGATCGAGAGGGCAAACGAGTTCATCATCGATCGGGCAAGACCGCGCCAGCATCTGTCGTTCGGCTTCGGCATTCATCGCTGCGTCGGCAACCGCCTGGCGGAAATGCAGCTCACCATTCTCTGGGAGGAGATTTTAAGGCGCTTCCCGATGATCGAGGTCGTGGGCGAGCCGAAGCGGATGTACTCCAACATCCTGCGCGGAATTGTCACACTGCCGGTGCGCATACCTGCGGCGTGATTTTGTCTGCCAGTGTGAAATGAGTGCTTTGTTCGACGGTGATCTTGGTCCCTCTGTCGTCATCCCCGCGAAAGCGGGGACCCAGTTGCGGCCTGGGTCCCCGCTTTCGCGGGGATGACAACCTGGATCGCGATCCGCCGGTCAGATGATTCGCTTATTTCGCTTCAGGTCCTAATTGTCTGCCGCCAGGATGTAGTTGACCGCCAGCGTTCGGCTGGTCCGCCACTGGCCGGTGAGCGGGTCCGGCACAAGTCCGGCCATGTCCGCCACCCGCAATCCCGCCCGCCGCAGCATCCCGCCAACCTCGCCGGGGGTGACGAATTTGCGCCAGTCATGCGTTCCCACCGGCAGCCAGCGCAGCAGATACTCCGCGCCGACCTTGGCCGCCAGGAACGACTGCGGCGTGCGATTGAGGGTGGAGAGGAACAGCGATCCCCCAGGCTCCACCAATCCGGCAAGGGTTGCGATAAAGCCGAATGGATCGGGCACATGCTCGATCACCTCGAGCGCCGTGACGACAGGAAAGCGCAGCCTTTCGGCCAAAAGGTCCTCGGCGACGCCCGCGCGGTAGGCAACCGGCAGGTCCCGGCCTGCCGCATGCGCGCGAGCCGCATCGATCGCCTCGCCGGCTGCGTCCAGCCCGAGCACATCGAAGCCGCGACGGGCCAGAGCTTCCGCCGCCAAGCCCGCCCCGCAGCCGACATCCAGCACGCGAAGGCCCGCCGCGGCAGGATATTTCCGCGCGATCCGCTCGGTGATCCAGCCGATCCGCGCCGGGTTCATCCGGTGCAGCGGGCGCATCGGCCCGTCGGGATCCCACCATTCAGCCGCCAGAGCGTTGAACCGAGCCACCTCGTCGGCTGACACCGCTGCACGCGGATCCATGGTTGCCCCTCCTGTCCCGCGCCAGTATGTCTGCCCTACCTGGCAGCAACTGACCACTGACCACTGAAAATGCCCCGCATCGTGATGAAATTTGGCGGCACCTCGGTTGCCGACCTCGACTGCATCCGCAACGTGGCGGTGCGCGTGAAACGCGAGGTCGAGGCGGGCAATCAGGTCGCGGTCGTGGTTTCGGCCATGGCAGGGGTCACCAACCAGCTCGTCGCCTGGTGCCAGGGGCTGTCGCCGCTGCACGATGCGCGTGAGTATGACGCCGTGGTGGCCACCGGGGAGCAGGTCACCACCGGCCTGCTGGCGATCGCGTTGCAGGAGATCGGCGTCGAGGCACGCTCGTGGCAGGGCTGGCAGATCCCGATCCTCACCGACAACGCGCATGGCAAGGCGCGCATCACCGGCGCCGACGGAGCGGAGCTGATCCGCCGGATGCAGTTCGGTCAGGTTGCCGTGGTCGCCGGCTTCCAGGGCCTCGGAACCGACAACCGCATCACCACGCTCGGGCGTGGCGGCTCGGATACCTCGGCTGTGGCGCTGGCCGCCGCGCTGCGCGCCGATCGCTGCGACATCTTCACGGACGTGGACGGCGTTTACACGACCGATCCACGCATCGTGCCGAGAGCGAAAAAACTAGCCCGCATCAGCTACGAGGAAATGCTGGAGCTGGCTTCGGTCGGGGCCAAGGTGCTGCAGACGCGCAGCGTCGCGCTGGCGATGAACGAGCGGGTCAGAGTTCAGGTATTATCGAGCTTCCAGGACGTGCCTGGCACGCTGGTCGTGGATGAGGACGAGATCTTGGAAAAGCAGAATGTGTCGGGCATCGCCTATTCGCGTGACGACGCAAAGATCACCCTGCGGCGGGTGCCCGACCGGCCGGGGATCGCGGCCGCGGTGTTCGGCGCGCTGGCGGATCACTCTGTCAACGTGGACATGATCGTGCAGAACATCTCGGCCGATGGCACGACCGACATGACCTTCACCGTCGGCAAGGCCGATCTGCCGCGGGCGCAGGCGACACTGGCTGACGCACGGGCGCTGATCGGCTTCAGCGAGGTACTGGCCGACCCGGACGTGGCGAAGATCAGCGTGGTCGGCGTCGGTATGCGAAGCCACGCCGGTGTCGCCAACACGATGTTTCGCGCGCTGGCGGACAAGGCGATCAATATCCAGGTGATCTCGACGAGCGAAATCAAGGTCAGCGTGCTGATCGCCGCGGAATACACCGAGCTTGCTGTGCGCGCGCTGCATACCGCCTACGGCCTCGATGCCGCCTGACGTTGCCACCCCGGATGTCGCCGTAACTGCCGCGCGGGCGGAACTGGACCGGCTATGGTCGCGCGGCACGGCGTTCCTCGGCTGCCCTGTTGCCGTCATGGGTGGGGCGATGAGCTGGGTGAGCGAGCGGCACCTGGTCGCCGCCATCTCGAACGCCGGCGGCTTCGGCGTGATCGCTTGCGGCTCCATGGGCCCGGACCTGCTCGCCGCTGAGATCGCGGGTACCGTGGCGCTGACCGACAGGCCGTTCGGCGTGAACCTGATCACGTTGCACCCTCAGCTCGACGACCTGATCCGCGTGTGCCTGGAGGCTCGGGTGGGTCACATCGTGCTCGCCGGCGGTATTCCGCCAGGGGCCGCGGTGCGCGCCGTGAAGGATGGCGGGGCGAGACTGATCGCGTTCACCCCGGCCCTGGTCCTGGCAAAGCGGCTGATCCGCTCGGGCGCCGATGCGCTGGTGATCGAGGGATCCGAGGCCGGCGGCCATATCGGGCCGGTGTCGCTGATGGTGCTCGCGCAGGAGATCCTGCCACATATCCACGAGGTGCCGGTGTTTGTTGCCGGCGGGCTGGGGCACGGTGAGGCGATCCTGGCACTTCTGCAAATGGGTGCTTCGGGTGCGCAGCTTGGCACGCGCTTCGCCGCCGCCACCGAGTTGGTCGCCCATCCGAGGTTCAAGCAGGCCTTCATTCGCGCCGCGGCCCGTGATGCGCTGCCGTCCATTCAGCTGGACGAGCGGTTTCCGGTGATACCGGTCCGTGGGCTGGTCAACGAAGGGGTCAAGCGGTTCCTGCGCTTCCAGGCCGAGACCCGCGATCGCTTTCAGGCCGGCGAGATGACCAAGGAGGCGGCCCAGCTTGCCATCGAGCATTTCTGGGCCGGTGCGCTGCGGCGGGCCGCAATCGATGGCGACGTGGAGAATGGCTCGGTCATGGCCGGCCAATCGGTCGGCATGGTAGCGTCAGAGCAGCCCACGGCGGACATCATCGCCGAACTGGTCGCACAGGCTGTCGCGGCCCTGGCTGCGCGTCACCGGGCCGCATAGCCTGCATGGTCGGCCCACGCCGCCTCCTGTCCAGACTGCGCGAGATGATGGCACACGGTTCCGCGCCGTTGCCGGACCTTGTCAGGCTGGTAGCCGCTGAATTGGTGAGCGAGGTTTGCTCGGTATACGCCACGCGCCCAGGTGAAATCCTGGAACTCGTGGCGACCCAGGGTCTCAATCCGCAGGCCATCGGTCGCACACGATTGCGGGTCGGCGAGGGCATTGTGGGTCTGTGTGCCGCCACGGCGCAGGTGATGAACCTGCCGGACGCGCAGAACCATCCAGCCTTTGCCTACCGGCCGGAGACCGATGAGGAGCCGTTCGCATCCATGTTGGCGGTGCCGGTGCGTCGCGCCGGGCGAACACTCGGCGTGGTGGACGTGCAGAACCGCAATCCGCGACGTTATGCCGCGGACGAAGTGGAGGAACTGGAAACCGTGGCGATGCTGCTGGCCGAAGTGCTGGCGGCAAGCGGAGCCTCCGACGGGTCGCAGGAAGGCGTCGGCGCCACGGTGCCGCGTGTTTTTGCCGGCACCACGCTGGTCGCCGGGATCGCCATCGGCCCGGTGGTGATGCATGGCAGCCATCGGCGCCCGTTCCGTCTGTTGGCCGACAACCCGGAAGTGGAGCTGGCGCGATTGCACGACGCAGCGCACCGGATGCAGAAGGGCCTTGACGAGCTGATCGCCGGCGTTCCGGACGAATTTGTGTCCGGTGCGGACGGATCGGCATCGCGCGAGGTGCTCGATGCCTATCGCCTGGTGGCCGCCGACGCCGGCTGGTTGAAGCGCGTATCCGAGGTGATCCGCGGTGGGCTTTCAGCCGACGCTGCGGTGCAGCGGGTTGCTGGCGAGCTGCATGACCGCATGCGCCGCATCACCGATCCCTATCTGCGCGAGCGGCTGGCCGACCTCGAGGATCTCGCGGGTCGGCTTCTGGCGGCTCTTGCCGGCGATGCTCCGCGCCCGACCATCCCACCAGGCGCGATCCTGCTCGCCCGCCGGTTGGGGCCGGCCGAGCTGCTCGACTGGCATGCCGCCGGCATCGTCGGGTTGGCGATCGAGGAAGCCAGTCCCGCGGGTCATGCGGCCATCCTGGCACGGGCACTCGGGTTGCCGGCGGTGGGCGGTACGCGTGGCGCTCTGGATGCGGCGGAATTCGGCGACGAGGCGGTGGTGGACGCCGGCGAGGGCCAGCTCATGCTGCGCCCCGAAGTCGAGGTCAAGGCGACCTATGTCAGAGCGTTGGCGGCAAGAAGCGCCCGCGAGGCGGGATGGGCGGCACTGCGCGACCGGCCGGCGGCGACTGCTGACGGTACCAGGGTGAGCCTGATGCTGAATGTCGGCCTGCAAATGGAGGTTGCGCAGCTCGACACCACCGGCGCCGAAGGCATCGGCCTCTATCGGACCGAGATCGCGATGCTGGCGCGTGGTGCCATCGCCGATGTGGCCGAGCAGGCCGCTGGCTACGCGCGGGTGCTGGATGCCGCTGCCGGGCGGCCGGTGCTGTTCCGCACCCTCGACCTTGGCGCCGACAAGCTGCTGCCGGGCGACGCGCCGGAGGAGGAGAACCCGGCGATGGGCTGGCGCTCGCTCCGCATCGGCCTAGACCGGCCAGCGCTGCTGCGCCGCCAGTTGCGCGCGCTGCTGCTGGCCGCCGGCGGACGGCCGCTTTCCGTGATGTTTCCGATGGTCGCTACGGTGGCGGAGTTCCGTGCGGCGCGTGCCTTGCTGCTGGCGGAGGCGCGGCGGGTGCGCCCGTCACCGGAGCGGCTGTCGATCGGCACCATGCTCGAAGTGCCGGCGCTGATGTGGCAACTGGATGAATTGTTGCGCGAGGTCGACTTCGTCTCGGTCGGGTCGAACGATCTGCTGCAGTTTCTGTTCGCCGCGGATCGCGGCACGCCGGCGCTGTTCAGCCGCTACGACCTGCTGTCGCAACCCGTGCTGCGCCTGCTGGAGCATCTGCTGAAGGCGGCTCGCGCGGCCAAGGGCGGCGCCGGCGTGCCCGTGTCGCTGTGCGGTGAGGCGGCGTCGCGGCCGTTGGAGGCGATGGCACTGGTGGGTCTGGGCTTTGGCACGCTGTCGATGTCGGCGTCCGGAATTTTGCCGGTGAAGGCATTGCTGGCGGAACTCGACCTCGCCGCATTCCGCCCGGTGCTGGCGGCGATCCGCAACAACGCGACGGGGGCGGCCAGTGTCCGCGAACCGATCAGTGTGTGGGCGCGGGAACAAGGATTAACGTTTTAACGTTTTGAGATAACGATTTATTTTCGACGAACCCTGCAATGACGATTCGACTGTGCAGTCGAACAGAGGCAATCTAGCGGCCATAGGCAAGTCAACCAGTTCGCGGGAACAGGACCACCGTGCTGCAGGAGCGCAGGTCAGAACTGGCGGAAAGCCGGAGCATGATGCATTCCGCTATCGAACCAAGGGGCGCACTATCCTCCGCGCCACGTGCGGGCGCGGACCTGCGTGCCGCGCGGGAGCGGATCGGCTGGTCGTTGCCGGCCATTGCCTCGGCATTGCGCATCGCTCTGCGCCATCTCGAAGCGTTGGAGGAGGGCCGCATCGGCGACCTGCCCGGCAATGCCTACACGCTCGGGTTCGTCAGGACCTACGCGGCCGCGCTTGGACTTGATCCCAATGAGGTCGCGCGTCGTTTCAAGGCCGAGGCGGCGACGGTGAGCCGGGGTACGAGGCTCGCCTTTCCGGCGCCGGCGCCGGCGCGTGGCGTGCCGGCCGGAGCGGTCGCATTGCTTGGCGTGGTGCTGGCGGTCGGTGCATACGCCGGCTGGTACCGTCTTTCGGGCGAGGGAAGGCTTCCGGCTGAGACCAGCATTCAGGTCCCGATGCGCCTCGCGTCGCTGGCCGATCGGGCGGTCCCGTCGCGGGCTCGGGAGGTTCCACCAGCCGCAACGCCGACCGAGCCCGCTGTGGTGCAGCAGGCCGACGCGCTCGTGGCTCCGTCGATCTCACCCAGTTCGGCGGCGGCCGCGCCGGTTGCACCGCTTCCGGCGCCATCCGATCAATCGCGCATCCTGCTGCGGGCGAACGCCGACGCATGGGTCCTGGTTCGCGATAAGGCCGGCCCCGTCCTGCTGAGCCGCATCCTGCACGCCGGCGAGACCTGGGCCGTCCCGGCGCGGCCGAACCTGCTGTTCACGACTGGCAACGCGGGGGGCACGGATCTGGTGGTGGACGGCGTGGGAAGCCCTTCGCTGGGCGGAAACGGAGTGGTACGGCGCGACCTCGCGCTGGACCCCGACCTGATCAAGGATGGCAGGCTGGCATCTGCGAGCACACCGCCATCGGGCGTCCGGCCCAATACCCAGTAGCGGCGCGGTCAAGGACACCCCATTCTAGGGCCGGGCGTTGTCCCGCGTCGCAGCATACGGAGACCGACCACATGAGCTATCGGCCGTACCAGGAGATCACCCGGCGGAAGTCGCGCCGCGTTTACGTCGGCAGCGTGCCGGTGGGTGACGGCGCCCCGATCACCGTGCAGACAATGACCAACACGCTGACCACCGACGTGGCCGGCACCATCGCGCAGATCAGGCGGGCAGAACTCGCCGGTGTGGACATCGTCCGCGTGTCCTGTCCCGACCAGGAGAGCGCAATCGCGCTCAAGGATATCGTGCATGAGGTCAACGTGCCGATCGTCGCCGACATCCATTTCCACTACAAGCGGGCGATCGAGGCCGCCGACAGCGGGGCGGCCTGCCTGCGGATCAATCCAGGCAACATCGGCAGTCAGGAGCGTGTGAAGGAGGTGGTCAGGGCAGCCCGCGATCACGGTTGCTCGATGCGGATCGGGGTGAACGCGGGCTCGCTGGAGAAGCACCTGCTGGAAAAATACGGCGAACCGAACCCCGAGGCGTTGGTGGAGAGTGCGTTGTATCACGCCGACATCCTCCAGCAGCATGATTTTCATGACTTCAAGATCAGCGTGAAGGCGTCGGACGTGTTCCTGGCGGTGGCGGCGTATCAGCAGCTTGCGGAGGTGTGCGACCACCCGCTGCATATCGGCATTACCGAGGCGGGCGGGCGGCGGATGGGCACGGTGAAGTCGGCGGTGGGGCTAGGCTCGCTGCTATGGGCGGGGATCGGCGACACGCTGCGGGTGTCGCTGTCCGACGAACCGGAGGAGGAGGTGCGGGTCGGCTGGGACCTGCTGAAGACGCTCGGCATCCGGCATCGCGGGGTGAAGGTGATCTCGTGTCCGTCCTGTGCGCGCCAGGGGTTCAACGTGATCGAGACGGTGCGGACGCTGGAGGATCGGCTGGCCCATATCGAGACGCCGATCACCCTGTCGATCATCGGCTGCGTGGTGAACGGCCCGGGCGAGGCGCTGATGACCGATATCGGCCTGACCGGCGGCGGCAACGGGCGGCACATGATCTACGCGGCCGGGAAGACGGACCACACGATCGCCGGCGCCGATATGGTGGAGCACATCGTGGAGTTGGTGGAGGCGAAGGCCGCGGCGCTGAAGGCGGCGAAGGACGCGGAGAAGTTGGCAGCGGAGTAGAATTTGGCCGTGGACCGTCTGAGCTCCCGGCGTCATGCCCGGGCTGGTCCTTGGCACCGGGCGTCGACATAGACGCCGCGACGGATGATCGGGACAGGCCCGACGATGACGAATGGCGACAGACCCAGCCGTGACCTCCTCAACATCAGCTCGCTTGTGAATGCGGTGGAACGTCTGCGGGAGGGCCTGGAACGCCACCAGCGCGAACCCGACGATGATCAGCTGCGCGACGGCCTTATCCAGCGCTTCGAGTTCACCTACGAACTCAGCCATCGGATATTGCGCCGTTACCTGCGGCAGATCGCGGCCTCGCCGGACGCTGTCAGCCAAATGCCGTTTCAGGACATGATCCGCTCGGGGAACGAACAGGGTCTGCTGCGGGGCGATTGGCCCGCATGGCGGCTTTATCGGGATATGCGCGCCCGAACCAGCCACACCTATGCCGCGGCCGTCGCGATGCAGGTGGTGAATTGCATACCCGATTTCCTGGCGGAGGCCGCGCATCTGCGCGACCAGTTGCGGCAGCGCATGGCATGACGGTCGCACTGGACATCCGGCCCGAGCACGCTGCCATCCTGCTAAGCGTTCTGCGGCAGCATCTGCCACTTGGCGCACGGGCGTTCGTATTCGGATCACGTGCGCATGGCGCAGCTCGGCCCTACTCCGATCTCGACCTGGCGCTCGAATGGACCCAGCCACTTGGGTTGGCCCTGGTTGGGCAGATCGCCGAGGCGCTGTCGGAATCCGATCTGCCCTACAAGGTCGATTGCGTCGATCTCCTGACAGTTGAGCCGGCGTTCAGGAAGCGCATTGCGGCCGACTGCGTTCCTCTACCGGTCTGATAAGACGCAAGCCTCCTGTCAGCCTTGTAATTCCCTAACAACACGATACCGTTGCGTTCCGTCCGCTTCAGCAGCCGGAGCGGTCGCTCGATCAGCGGGAGGAATTGCCGGGTCGCGGCACACCATCTGACCCGGCGTGTGCGCCGGGGGACCCTTCCGCGGCCGAACAGCTGGAATTCGGCACCACGCCTTTTCCTGATGACACCGCCGCCGGATTCCAAGCCCACAACGGGCGCGAAATGGGGAGGTCCGATGTTCACACAAATCGTCGATCCGGTCGGCAATCTGGGTCTGACGTGCCTGATTGCCCTGATCCCGGTCGTGCTGCTGCTGGTGCTGCTGGCGGTGTACCGCGTTTCCGCGTGGCTGGCGGTGCTGATCGGGTCGATCGTCACGTTCGTGCTCGCGCTTCTGGTCTGGCAGATGCCGTTTGGCGACGGGGTCAGGGCCTACGTGTATGGCTCGGCGACTGGCATCTGGAATGTCAACTGGATCACCTTCTGGGGCCTGATGCTTTTCAACACGCTCGGTGTCAGCGGCGTGTTCGAGAATTTCCGGCGCTGGCTCATCTCGCAGGGCACGCTCGATATCCGGGTGCAGACGATGCTGTTCGCCTGGGCGTTCGGGGCGCTGCTCGAAGGCCTCGTCGGCTTCGGCTATCCGTGGGCAGTGGTGGCCCCGATCCTCATTTCGCTCGGGCTGACCGATCTCGATGCCATCCGCGTCGCCGCCATCGCCAATAACGCGCCGGTGTCCTATGGGGCGCTTGGCGCGCCGATCATCGCGTTGGCCGCGGTGACCGGGTATCCCCTCCTGGCGTTATCGGGCTCGGTCGGCACGGTGGTCGCCGTCCTGGCGCTGCTGCCGCCTTGGGTGCTGATCTACCTTGTGGCCGGCAAAGAGGGGTTCAGGGACGGTTGGCCGCTCGCGGTCGTGGGCTCGCTTGGCTACGTGCTCGGTCAATGGCCGACGGCCTACTACTTCGGCCCGTACCTTCCGGATGTGGTGGGCTCTATCGTGTGTTTCTGCGGCTTGCTGCTGCTGCTGAGGGTCTGGCAACCCACCCGCATCATGGGTCACGGCGGCCACCCAGTCGAAGCATCGGTCATCGCGGCACAGGACCGCGAACATGGGCTGACCGGCGGCGAAGTGGCGCTCGCCTGGATGCCGTTCGCCGTGCTGGTCGTGGTGGTCGCACTGTGGACCGGTCCGTGGTCCAGCCTGCCGGCGGTCGGCTGGTATTTCGTTCAGGTGCAGGCGCTCGCGCCGGAAACCAAGGCCACCATCACAGCGGCATTCAAGTTTGCCCCGTGGATCGGTGGCACCGCGATCCTGGCGTCATGGCTGATCGTCGTCGCGCTGCTGATGCTCGCCGGCAAGCTGAAACCCGCCGACATCGGCGGGCTGTTCCGCAAAACGTTCCATCAGATGTGGGGAGCGATGCTGGTTGGCGTCTTCATCTTCGGCCTCGCCTATGTGTTCAATTTCTCGGGCATGGCCTCGTCGCTCGCCAAGGGGTTCTCCTACCTCGGGACGTGGTTCATCGTGGTGGCGCCCATCCTCGGATTCATCGGCGTGGCGCTGTCGGGGTCGAACACCTCGACCAACGCGATGTTCGGCAAGTTCCAGGCGCTGGTCGGGGTACAGCTTGGCTTCCCGCCGCTGCTGCTGCCGACGCTGAACTCGGTCGGCGCCGAGATCGGCAAGCCGATCGCGCCGCAGACCGCCAGCGTCGGCGTCTCGACCAGCAAGTTCGTGCGCAACGAGGGCGAGGTCATCCGGCACAACTTTGGCTGGACCCTGGTGCTGCTGGTGTATCTGATCGTGATCGGCATCGGGTTCCATTTCGTCGATGCGGGGGTGATGCGGCTGCCTTAGCCGGGATGGCGACCGTTCACCGGGGCCGCCGTGATGCCGATGGCCACGCTACGGCTCAGGCCCCGCCACTCCTTGCTTCCATGGCACGGAACGCTACCTTCCGGACCACCCCAGGATCGCAGCAGCAGAACCAGTGACCGACCTCCAGCCAGCCCGCGGCACCCACGACATGATCGGCGAGGACCAGCGCCGCCACAGCCATGTGGTGGACACGTCCCGCCGCGTCGCCGCCGCCTATGGCTTCGACGAATGGACCACGCCGATCTTCGAGGACACCCGCGTGTTCTCCCGCACGCTGGGGGAAACCTCCGACGTGGTGATGAAGGAGATGTACAGCTTCGAGGACCGCGGCGGTGAGCCCATCACGCTGCGGCCCGAGGGCACCGCCGGCGTGTGCCGCGCTCTGGTGACCAACGGCCTGACCCAGTCGCTGCCGCAGAAGGTGTTCTACGCCGGCCCGATGTTCCGCTACGAGCGGCCGCAGAAGGGGCGCTACCGGCAGTTCCACCAGATTGGCATCGAGCTGATCGGCCCCTCCGAGCCGCTGGCCGATGCCGAGGTGATCGCCTGCGGCTGGGATATCCTTCAGGCCCTCGGCGTCGCAGGCGATACCGTGTTGGAGGTCAACACACTTGGCGACAAGGCAAGCCGTGCCGCCTATCGCGACGCCCTGGTGGCGTACTTCACCGAACATCAGGCGGCGCTGTCGGCCGATAGCCTGGCGCGGCTCGACCGCAATCCGCTACGCATTCTGGACTCCAAGGATGAGGCCGATCGGCGCATCGTGGCCAACGCGCCCACCATCGCCGGCTACCTGACCGAGCCGGCTGCCGCGTTCTACGGCCGCCTGAAGGCTCATCTGGAGCGCTTCGACGTGCCGTTCCGCGAGAACCCGCGCATCGTTCGCGGGCTCGACTACTATGGCCATACCGCGTTCGAATTCGTCACCACCAAACTCGGCGCGCAGGGGACAGTGATGGCGGGCGGGCGTTACGATGGCCTGGTCGAGGAGATGGGTGGGCCTCCCACGCCGGCGGTCGGCTGGGCCGCGGGCATCGAGCGTCTTGCGATGCTGCTTGATGCCCCGCCATCCGCGCCGGCGACCGTCGCCGTGGTGCCGATCGGAGACGCCGCGGAGACGGTGGCGCTCATCGTGCTCCAGACACTGCGGCATGCCGGCCTCCGAGCCGAGATGGCCTATCGCGGCAACCTGCGGCGGCGATTGGAGCGCGCCAACCGCATCGGCGCGCGCGCCGCGGTGATCCTCGGCGATGACGACATCGCGCGCGGGGTCGTACAGGTGAAAGATCTCGCGACGGGCGACCAGGAGGCGGTGGCTTTGTCGGAGCTCGCCGCGCATTTCGCATGAACCTTGCGTCGAAGCTCGACCGCATCGCCGCGCGCGCCGAGGAACTGCGCGACATGCTGACCCGGGGGTTGTCGGGCGAGAGTTACGTCAAGGCGTCGAAGGAGCTGTCGGACATCGAGCCGGTGGTCGCGCGCATCGGCGACCTGCGTGCCGCCGAACGCGCTCAGGCGGAAGCCGAGGCATTGCTTGCCGATCCGGAAATGCGCGAACTGGCCGAAGCCGAACTGCGCTCGCTCAAGGAACAGGTTCCCGCGCTTCAGCACGAAATCCGCATTGCGTTGCTGCCCAAGGATACGGCCGACGAACGCGCCGCGATCCTGGAACTGCGACCCGCCGCCGGCGGCGACGAGGCGGCGCTGTTCGCGACCGAGTTGTTTGCGATGTATCAGCGCTATGCGGAAAACCGTGGATGGCGCTGGGAGATTCTCGAATACAACGACACCGAACTGGGCGGGTTGAAGGAAGGCATAGCCGAGATCACCGGTCGCGGCGTGTTCGCCCGGCTGAAATACGAATCCGGCGTGCATCGCGTGCAGCGCGTGCCGACCACCGAGAGCCAGGGGCGGATTCATACCTCCACCGTCACCGTCGCCGTGCTGCCGGAAGCCGAGGAGGTGGATGTGCAGATCGACGAAGGCGATCTCCGCATCGACACGTATCGCGCGTCCGGTGCGGGCGGCCAGCATGTCAACAAGACCGACAGCGCGGTGCGCATCACGCATCTTCCGTCGGGCATCGTCGTCGCGATGCAGGAGGAGAAGAGCCAGCACAAGAACCGCGCCAAGGCGATGAAGGTGCTGCGCGCCCGGCTGTATGAGCAGCAGCGTGCCACGCTGCATGCGACGCGCGCCGCCGACCGCAAGTCGCAGGTCGGCACCGGCGACCGCTCGGAGCGCATCAGGACCTACAATTTTCCGCAGGGCCGTGTCTCCGACCATCGGATCAATTTGACACTCTACAAGATCGACCGTGTGATGGTCGGTGAGCTCGACGAGTTCATCGATGCGCTGACCGCGGAGGATCAGGCGGCGCGGCTGACTGCGGAGGAGTAAGCGGCGGCCTGTTGGAAGGTCTTTTTTGCCCGGCCCAAGCGCCGCGTGGCCGGACCGGGGACCGATACGCGTTTACTGCGCCGTCATGCCGCCATGGATCACCAGTGCGCCGGTTCGTCTTCGATCTGTGGTATTTGCGCCGTGGTCGCCGACAGTGCCTGTCTGTTTGCGTTGTTTGCGGCCCTTTGCGTTATTTGCGTTATGATCTTTTTCGCTTGTTGGATCGAAGCAAGGATTTAACGCAAAACACGCAAAGGGCCGCAAATAACGCAAAGAGGTTCTATGCCGCTTGTGGTAGTCCCCTGCTTGACCGCTCTCGATTCGAGAGGGCGGATTTCATGCATGATTCCGTGCACGCCGAGCTCGCGGGTCCCAGATGTCCACGGTGATGTCCGCGACCCTGGGGAAAAGCTGACACCAGCATTGTTGAACAGGATATCCAGCCGTCCGTGCGCCGCCATTGGCGCATCTGCTTCGTCTGGACAATAGGAGGACCCAATGTGATCTCCGAGGGCGCGCGCCCGGCGCCAAATCCCACCGTGCGGCCTGGTTGAACGAGCAGGCCGCCGAAACGCTACCTCACCAGTGTCAGCCTCGCGGAGCTGTTGTTCGGGATCGCCGTGCTGCGGGCGGGCACGCGCAGAAACACCTTCACGCGCGCGCTCTATGGCTTCCTCGAGCTGTTTGGCGATCGCTTGCTGCCGTTCGACAGCGATGCTGCACGTCACTAATGCTCGTACTCCTGTCGCGGCCTTCCGACGCCGATACATCGCCGCCTCGCGTGGCTTCATCGTCGCGTCACGTGACACGTCACCATACGAGGCCGGCGGGCTCCGAGAATACCAACCGCCACCGGTGAAGAGCCGTCATCACCCTCAAGCCGCCAGCCGCTCCCGAGCGGCCGCCTTGATCATGGCCGCGCCTTTTTCGGCGATCATGATGGTGGGTGCGTTGGTGTTGGTCGATGTCACCGCCGGCATGATGGATGCGTCGATCACGCGCAGTCCCTCCATTCCGTGCACCCGCAACTGATCGTCGACGACGGCCAATGGATGTTGCCCCATCATGCAGGTGCAGGTGGCGTGATAGCAGGTGCCGCCATAACGCCGCGCGTAGTCCAGCAACTCGTCGTCGGTCCGCACGTCCTTGCCGGGCAGGCTTTCCGCCAGCACATAGGGTGCAAGGGCGGGCGCCTCGAACATGCGCCTGGCGAAACGCAGGCCACCCAACAGCGCCATGCGGTCGGTCTCGTCCGAGAGGTAGCGCGGATTGATCAGCGGCATGTCCTCGGGCCGGTTCGAGTTCGCCCTCACATAACCACGCGACAGCGGGCGCATCTGCCAAGCGCCGGCGCTGACGCCCGGGGTTTCCTCCAACTCGCCGATCTGCCCGTCCTTGAAGCTGCCGGGCGCGAAGGTGATCTGCATGTCGGACGAGGCCGATGACTCCAGCACCTTCACCGATGCAGCGACCAGCGATGGGCTGTAGGTCAGCATACCCTTGCCGGTGAACATCCAGCGCAGCACCTCGATCGCCAGCGGAATGCCGCGCGCCTTTTCGTTCGCCGTGGCGAGGCCGGCGACCGGATAGGAAATGCGCGCCTGGAAATGATCCTGCATGTTGCGCCCGACGCCATTCAGCGCATGCACGACCGGAACGCCGATTTCGGACAGATTCTCGGCATCGCCGACACCGGACAGTTGCAGGATGTGCGGGGAGCCGATCGCACCCGCCGACAGGATCACCTCGCGCCCGGCCGTCGCGCGCTGTGTGACGCCACCACGACCGAATTCCACACCGAGGGCGCGTTTGCCCTCGAAGATCACACGATGGACCATGGCATTGGTGATCAGCCGCAGGTTCGGCCGCGACAAAGCCTGCGCCAGGTAGGTGCGCGCCGCGCTGGCCCGCCGCCGTCCCTTGCGGGTCTGCTGGCACCAGCCGATCGTGTCGATCGAGCCGTGCGTGATCCCGTTCACGTCCTCCTGGTAGGCCAGGCCCATCTGTTTGCCGGATTCAACCACCGCCGCGCAGAGCGGCGAGCGGTCCATGTTCGAGGTGTGCAGCGGGCCGTCCTTGCCCCGGACCTCATTCTCCTGGCCTTCCCAGCGTTCGGCGGCACGAAACAGGGGAAGACAGTCGTCCCAGCCCCAGCCACGGTTCCCCAGCTGTGCCCAATGATCGTAGTCCTCGGGCTGGCCGCGAATGTAGACCAGGCCGTTGATCGAGGACGATCCGCCAACCACGCGGCCGCGCGTATAGACGATGGCCCGACCGTTCGTCCCGGGATCGGGCTCGGAACGATATTTCCAGGTCAGCTTGTCGTGGTCGAGCATTTTGTAGAAGCCCGCCGGGACATGGATCAGCGGATTGTAATCCTTGCCGCCGGCCTCGATCAGGATGACGCTGGTGTTCGCATCCTCGGTAAGGCGGGTGGCCAGGACGCAGCCGGCCGAGCCGGCGCCCACGATCACATAGTCTGCTTGCATGGTTTTCCTGCCTGGGATCGTCGTTGTTTGCGCGGAGTGTGACTTGGGTTGCCGCTCTGTCCAAGCAGGGAGCGATCCTGGCGAATAGCTTCGTTGTTTGGTGCTGTAGCCGCGACACCTCGGCGCTATAGACGAGCGCCGCCCTCCAACCCGAAAACGGACTGGCGGAGAACCGACGCGGTCATCGACGATGGCCGTTGCAATGTGTCACCCACCGGCCAGCCGGCCGATGATCGCCTCATAGGCGGCCAGATAATCCGCCATCGCGAGGTTCTGCTCCGCATACTGCCGCGCATCCTCCCGCAGCCGGCGCGCGAGCGTCGCATCCTCGAGCACGCGCAGCACCGTATCCGCGATCCCCTTCGGATCGAAGAACGACACCAGCAGTCCGTTCTGCTCGTGCGTGACGAACTCCCGCACTGTCGGCGTGTCGCTCGCAATCACCACACAGCCCGTCGCAAGCGCCTCGCGCAGCGACCATGACGCCACGAACGGATAGGTCAGATAGACATGCGCATCCGAGCGCTGCAGCATCGCGAGGTAGGTCGTGTACTCGAGCCGGCCGGGAAACAGCACGCGCTTCGGATCGATGCCGTCGCCCAGTTCGGCGACCATCTTCTGCCGCCAGGTGCCTTCCACAGGCGGCATGCCGTAGCTGATGCCGTCGCCACCGACCAAGACCACCCGGACGTCCTTGCGTGCCCTCAGCATGTGCGGCACGGCGCGCATCATCGCGTGGAACCCGCGATACGGCTCCAGATCGCGCGCGACGTAGGTCACCAGCTTCTCGTTCGGCCTGATCGTAGCGTCACCGATCGACAGGCTGCGGCGCCGCGACTGCGGGTTCGGTTTGCACACGTCGAGGTTCACGCCTTCGGGCAACAGCGTGATCCGCTCCTGCGCCCAATCGGGATATGTCGAGAGCTGCCATCGGGTCGGCGTCTGGGCGCTGGCGTCAAGCGCGAGCGCCAACAGGTTCACGGCGTTCTTGGCCCGTATCCGCGGAAAATCCGACGGGTGCGTCGGGAATTCCGGATCGAAGCCGACATCGATGCCTGTCGCGGAGTAGTAGAACTCGAGATAGCCGAGCATGGGTGCGTCGGGCCAAACGTCGCAAAGGTTCAGCATCTCGCCCCAGCCATGGTGGCCGATGATGATGTCCGGCTCGAAGCCAAGCTGCTTCAGATTGGCGGCGGTGTGCGCGACGATTTCAGCCCGCCGCATGGCACCGTCCAGTTCGCGCGCCGCGACATGGGTTTCCGGCGCCGGACCGCTGGGTTTGGGATACGGCACCTTCCGGACGCCGGGGATCTGGTTCGCGTTGGGCTCGGTCAGAAACACGATGTCATGCTGCCGCGACGCGACCAGGTGTCGGACGATGTGCAGGTATTGTCCGGGGAAGTTCTGATGGACGAACAGGTATTTCACACCGCGACCTGGCAGAGCGGAGGGGAGGTCGGCGGGCGACTTCTACGAACGGGATCGCCGGGCAGGCGCCGCCGGCTTCGGCGTTCGTGCCGCGGGTTTGGCGGGCGCAGGCTTGGCCGTCGTCGGCATCGGCGGCTTGGCGCGCGACCCCGTGCCGCGCGGCCCGGCTGCGCGTGGGGCATGCGTGCTGCTGCGGCGGCGGACCACCACCTGAAACGCCTCCAGCGCAGCCAGGCTTTCCGCCTCGCAGGTCTCGCCGCCCGGCACCGGCCCGACCGCGCTGCCGTCAACGAAGCTGGCGGAGCAGGAGCACTCATACGTCCGCGCCGCGCCCCCCTTGAGCCGCACCTTCAGGCCGAGCAGCGGCAACGCCATGCCGCGACTGCCGCAGAATTTGCCGCCCTCGATCCAGGGCGACAGCCAGCCGCGGCCAAGAACGGCCTGGTATTCAATGTCGGACGGCTCGATGTTCTCGTGCGGCGTCAGACTGAAGCCCTCGATCCACAGGCCGCTGCCCCGTGTGCCCGCCCAGTCGCCGATGCTGCCCGGCACATCGCCGGTGCGCTGAACATGGACCACAACGTCCGCGGCCTCAGGCAAGAAGCGGCATATCCTGGTCGACACGGTAGGGCTGTTGCTGCACGCGGTGGTGCATCCAGCGGATATCCAGGATCGTGATGGCGGGGTTCTGCTGCTCTCGACCTTGTTCGGGATGTATCCCTTCCTGGCAAAGCTGTTTGCCGATGCCGGCTATCAGGGACCGCAGTTCGCCACGGCAGTAGCCGAGGTTCTGCCACACCTCTCGGTCGAGATCGTGAAACGTTCCGACCAGGCGAGCGGCTTCGTAGTCCTACCAATGCGCTGGGTCGTCGAGCGCACCTTGGCGTGGCTCAATCGTTGCCGTCGCCTCGCCAAGGACTTCGAAAGCCTCAGCCGCAATGCGCGGGCAGCTTACATCTTCCGCCGATGCGCAGCTCTGCATCAAATCCGTACCCTGATGCTCCCGCGAAAGCTCTGGCAATCCGGTATGAACTTTCCCGGACCGACGACTCTCTGAGGCGCGCGACAAGCGCGCCGGAACTGGCACGATATAGCGTGTAGCCACGGTTGCGGCGTTCGGCGAACAGTTGCCCGCGACGACAGCGGAAACTCTCGATGCGCTGGATGATCGGATCTTCGGCCATGCGTTTACGATAGAGCGCCGCGCCGGCGGATGTCGCCGGCAAACTCTTGCGGCATCGGCACGACTCGATTCTACGACTGGGATGACACCTCTACGACTGGGATGACACCGAATCGTCTGCGCGCCGCTACGGCGTTCGATCCGCATCTGACCCCACCGGCCCTGGCCGCTTGGCTGTCGGTGTTCCGCTCTTGCTTCACCGCGCCGGTGTGGAACCGTGTTCTGGTCCTGGTGGCCGGCGCAGTGCTGGCTCCCGGCAAGCGCACCGTCACCCAGGCGCTGCGTGTCATGGGGCTGGGCGAGGCGCCGCAGTTCCGTCGCTACCATGAGGTGCTGGGCCGAGCCCGCTGGGACGCACGCGCCGTGGCGCGACGGCTGCTGCTGCACCTGCTGGAGCGGCTGTTGCCCAACGGTCCGGTGGTGATCGGGATCGACGACACCATCGAGCGGCGTTGGGGCGCGCGCATCAAAGCGCGCGGCATCTACCGCGACCCGGTGCGGTCCTCGAAGGGGCACTTTGTGAAGACCAGTGGTCTGCGCTGGCTGTCGCTGATGGTGGTGGTGCCGATAAGCTGGTCCGGCCGACATTGGGCGCTGCCGTTCCTGACTGTTCTCGCCCCATCGGCGCGGTGGAGCGAAAAGCACCGCAAGCGGCACAAGACGCTGACTGACTGGGCGCGACAGGCGATCCTGCAAACCAAACGCTGGCTGCCCGACCGTTGGCTGATCTTTGTCGCCGACAGCGGCTTCGCGGCGCTCGAACTGCTGGCCTCGGTGCGCTGCCACGTCTGTGTGATCACACGGCTCCGGCTGGATGCCGCCTTGTTCAAGCCGGCGCCGCGGCGCCGCAAGGGTCAGCGCGGGCGCCCCCCGCTCAAGGGGCGTCGTCTGCCAACACTGCGTGCCGTGCTGGCCAGCAGGAAGACCGTTTGGACGGCCGTGGTCGTCTCGCAATGGTACAACGCCCAGCAACGCAAGCTGCTCACCGCTACCGGCACTGCGGTCTGGTACCATGCCGGCATACCACCGGTGCCGATCCGCTGGGTGCTGGTGCGCGATCCAACCGGCGAGCACGAGCCGGCGGCATTCCTCAGCACTGATCTGGATGCGACGCCCGCAATGATTCTCGGCTGGTTCGTCTCGCGCTGGCGGGTGGAAACCACCTTCCAGGAGGTGCGGACCCACCTTGGGGTTGAGACCCAACGTCAGTGGTCCGATCTCGCCATCCTCCGCACCACCCCGGCACTGCTGGGGCTGTTCTCACTGATCACCGTGTGGGCCGATGGCCTGGTACGCGACACGACGACGGCACTGCGTCCAAATGCCGCCGCCTGGTACCGCAAGCAGGAACCGACTTTCAGTGACGCCATCGCTGCGGTGCGCCGCGTGCTGTGGTGCCCACCGAATTTCTCTATGTCCCGGCAAATCGGAGACATCATCGAAATTCCCACCAGCTTGCTAAATCGAGTCTTCCAGACTCTATGCCTCGCAGCCTGAATTGCGGAAAGTCGAGCTCAGGAGCAATGGCCTGCCGCGCATTCCCGCCCGTCATCGGCGCGGACGCTCGGGCGTCCACGGCTGGTTCGGGACCCAGCCGCATCACCTGCAGACGGGGGGCGCTCTCCGGCGGGGCTGCCGGCGCCTGATAGACCGTGACCAGCACCTGTGCCGGACCTTTGGCAACGCGCACCAGCGCGGCTGCATCCTGACCCTCCAACCAGCCGTCGTCGCGAAACGTGCTGATGCTGACCGCGTCGGGCCTTCCGGTCGCGCTGGGCGGCATCGAGATCCGCACGCCCGGCAGACCCGACCGGTCGTTCGGGGTCGACGAACCGGGCACCTGGAAGACGCAGAACAGACCGGTGTCCAGTGTCATCAGATGGCCGGAGACCTTGAGTTCGATGACGCGGTTCTGACCGCCGGCGGGAGCAATGGCTTCGCTTCTCGGAGGATTCCTGACGGCGTTACCGACTTCGGACATACCGCTGTTCGCTTTCTTTTTTGCTTTCGTCGGACACGGAAGGAACCGCTCGCAAGACGAATTGGCCAAACTCGGCAGACTGCGCTGCCATTGGTAGCAGACTCAGTCTTGGCGCGACAGGCCAGCGGTTGCAACCAACGCGTTATTAATGGCGTCAGGTTTAAGTCCCAGCGGTAGCAGGAACCCACGGCCCGTGCGCCTGATGCGTTCTGCTGGGGCACCGATATCGAACGCGGCCACCCGCAGGCCCGCGCGCCACGCCTCGGCCAGGCTGAAGCACCAGGTCTCCGGCCAGATTGACGGCAGCAACGCGAGCGTGGCGTTCTGCGCCTTGATCAGCTCGACTGCCTCCTCGGGCGTGAAGCGGCCGGTGATGAAGACGCGGCCGGTCGCCTGCAGTCGCCTGTCGTCGATCGTGTGTCCGACCACGACGAACTCAAGCGGCAGACGACGTTCCGCGGCATCACGGGCACAGTCCAGTACGACCTGGTAGCCCTTGTGGATGCCGATCGCCCCCACGACGCACACGCGGCACTGCATTCCAATAGTTGCGGGCAGACCCGGAGCGGCGATCGCCGCATCATCCTCGTGCGGCGCCACCGTCGCACGAGTTGCAGGAAAGTGCCGGCCTATGCGAGCAGCAGTGTCCTCGGACGGCACGATCACTTGTCGCGCGCCGGCCAACAACCATGCGGACCGTGCACGCAGGTCCGCGACGGTGATGTTTTCGTCGATCAGGCTGCCCGCATCGGCAACGCATGCCTCGCAGCGCACCACGTCCGGTTCGCCGCAGTAGCGGTTTTCCGGCCCGACAAGGGCGACGCGGCCGCACAGCCAGGCGTAATCGTGCACATGCAGATCGTACGGCACACCAAGCCCGGCGATGAGGTCCAGGATCGCCTTATGGTGCCCGACCATATGATGGAGTTCGACCTCATGCGGGCGCTCGCGCGCCAGCAGACGGAGCAATGCCGGCAACTCGGCAGGCATCGCATAGCGCAGGTTGGGAAAGCCGTCCGCGGTTCCGTCGCTGATCACGACGCACCGGCCCCCATGGGGCAGCATGCCCGGACGCAGCACCACCGCGCGACGCCCGGCCGCACGGTGGCGCGCTACCGATACGCCGACCTGCCGCTCGACGCCGCCGCCCTCGTTGTGCGTGATGATGATTGTCGACACGCCACCCCGGGTCCGGTCGGCGCGCCAGCGTGCCAGATCCAGCCGGCGGCGGGCCGGCGCCAGGGGATCGGCCGTCGCGTGTCGCTGGATCAGTCCAGCATAGCCCGGGTGTATCCGCTCCAGAAGGTTCGTGTTGCGCGCTTGCAGATGGCTGGCAGCGGTGCCGAAGGACTGGCCGCCGACATGCGCGACGAATACGCCCGGTGCCGCGACGTGACGCCAGCCGAGGTGGCGGGCGCGGAGACAGAAATCGTTTTCCTCGCCGTAGCCCTGCGCGAATATATCGGCGCGCAGCAGCCCCACCGTATCCAGGCAATCCCGCCGCATGTACAGGCAGAAGCCGACGCCGACCGGGATATCCACCACCGTGCCGCCATTCACCCGTCGCGCCAGCCCGGCAAGGCGCGTGGTCTCCCGCAGGTCGGGCACCGGGTTTCCTCCGGTCGCGCTCGGATAGCTCAGGATGGTCGCGTCGTTGGAGAGCGGTGTGACCGTTCCGATGTCTGGCGCGCCGTAGGCGGCAGCACGCAGGTCGTCCGCCCAGCCGGGTGCGACCAGTGTATCGCTGTTCAACAATATGACGTCCCGACCGGACGCCGCCGAGATGCCTGCGTTGGCGCTTGCCGAGAAGCCCTGGTTACGGCGGTTGCGGATCAGGCGAATGCGCTTGCCGCGCGCCAACCGATCCAGCGCATCGACCAGGTCCGGGTCCGCCGACGCATCGTCGACGACGATCACATGGCTCGGCAGCGTCAAGCAGGCCAGGACGCTGGCCAGACAGGCGAGGACACTGGCCGTGCCGCCATGCACGGGGATGACGATGTCGGCTATGCGCCGGCGATGCGACATGCCGATTGGCGGGCGCGGGACAGTGCCATCGACCGGCATCGCGGGAGGCGCAACGGATACGACTTTGGCATCCCGCTCGGTGCGGACGGTGGGGTAGAGCCGAGCGAGCATTGCCGCGGCGGCGGCATTGGATAGCTGCATTGCGCCGGGGTCGAGCGGGCTGCCCAGCAGATCGAGCCCGTCATGGTCCAGCACGTGCAACGGTCCCGACATCCCGGCGAGGGCCGCGCGGGACAGCCGGAAGCCGCGCGGGCGCGCCAGCACGCCGCTGTTGTCAACGTGCACGCCGTCGTCAGAGGCCGTCACCGTCGTCACGCCATGGCGCGCGGCCGAGCGGATCGTAAGCACGGGATCGGTGTCGGGATCGCCGGGATGCCATGCCCAGCCCTCGAGTCCTCCGCCGGCGCTCGCCACGCAACCGACGGTTCGCCGTATCGCACGGATATCGATCGGGCTGCCAAGCAGATGCCTGCCGCCGCGATCGGTTACCTCCAACAACCTCGCGCCCTGCCAACCCGTCCGCAACCGGCCGCCGGCGCGCTGTGCGCGGCGCCCGTCCAATTTCACCTCAACCTGACGCTCGAGCCCATGCGGACCAACTGTCACAGTGCCGTCGCCCGACAGGCTGCACCACCCGGGCGCACCCGCATCCCGCACGACGGCACCGGCGAGTGCCTCGAGACCGCGGCCGATCACGTGGCGCGCCAGCGCCTCGGTGAGCGCGCCCGCCGCACGTGCGGCATCGCCAAGCCGGTGTCGTGCGGTCGCGAGGCCCAACCAGGCCTCGCGCACATCACTGGCGGCGGCGATTTCGGCGAAGAGTGATTCCGCGCGGATGTCGTCGTTACCGAGGCTGGCGCTGGCCAGCGCCAGCGCCAGCGTCTGATCCTTCGGCGCCAGGCGGCATGCCCGGTCGAGCCAGCGTCGGGCGCACGCGTGGTAGCCGTTGGCGGCTTCAAGCTGGGCCCGCTCGAATGCTTCCCGGGCGAGCGAGGCGTTGTCCGGCAGCGTTGGGTCCCGCTGCGCTGCCCCGATCGCCGGCTTCAGCGCCTGGCCGCGTGCTGTGGCTCGGCCTGCGCCGGTTCGTCCGGTGGCGGCAGAGCGGCAAGATCGCCGCGCGTTTCTTGCAGCCCTTGGGCCAGAGCCCGCTCCAGCCATACGCGAGCACGATCCGGATCACGCTCGCCAGCAAGTCCGCGCGCCAGGTAGCGACCGAGCATCATCTGGGCGTAGGCATGCCCGCCCTCGGCGGCGGCAACGAACCAGCGCTGGGCGGTCGTCCGATCGGTCGGCACCTCGTGGCCACCGCCGTGCATGGCGCCCAACGCGAACATGGCGCCGACATGGCCGCGTCCGGCAGCCTTCTCGAACAGCGCCAATGCGCCCGGATGGTCCTTGGGGCCGCCCCGGCCGGTCAGCATCATTTCCGCCAGAAGGACCTCGGCCTCCACCATGCCAACATCCGCGGCGCGCTTGATCCACGCGCGCCCTTCCTCGGGATTGGCGTCCACGCCGCGGCCTTCCGTCAGCATGCGGCCATACCAGTATTGAGCGTTCACGACACCATCGGCGGCGCGTCGCAGCCACTGAGCCGCCTTGCGGTCGTCTCGCTCGACACCGACGCCCTCGGCAAGGCAGACGCCGAAGTTGAAGGCAGCCATCAGGTCACCCGACGCGGCCGCCTGCTCGAACCACTCGCGGGTCTGCACCGCGTCATCGGTCCCGGCTTCGCCGCGCAGCAACAGATTGGCGAGGTCAACCCGGGCGCTCGAATTGCCCGCCTGGGCCGAGATGCGGAACCATGTCGCGGCCTCCTCGGAGTCCCGCGCTACCCCCGCACCGGTCAGATACAGCAGACCCAGGGCACGGGCTGCGCCGCGATGTCCGGATTCCGCGGCACGCCGGAACCATATCGCCGCCTCGGCGTAGTTTGGCGGCAGGTGGCCGCCCTTCGCATAAAGATCGCCGACCACCGCCGCCGCTTCGGGGTCTCCGGCCAGCGCCGCGCGCCGCAGCCATGATTCGCCCTCGATCGGATTGGCGGAGACACCCTGGCCCCGCATCAGAGCCATGCCCCAGCGCGCCTGGCTGGGGCGGTTGCCCTTCAGGGCGCCCTGCCGGAACAAATCCACGGCGGCGCCGGGGTCCGCGGTCATGCCGAGGCCGCGCTCGGTCATCATGCCGAGCAGGTAGAGAGCAGTCGGCAGACCCGCATCGGCGGCGCGGCGCATATTGTCGGCTACCGGCGCGTGCTGCTCCTCGGTCGTGGCTGTGCGTGCCAGGGAGAGCGCGAAGCCCAGCGCACCTTGCGGGCAGCCGGCGGCGGCTGACCGCTCATACCACTGATGCGCTTCATCCAGACTGCGCAACTGCTCCGGACCCGATGTCAGAATATAGCCCAGTACCGCCTGGCCATCAGCCGAACCACCTTCGGCGGCCTTCCGGGCCCATCTGACGGCGGCGTCGTAATCCGGAGCCACGGCTTCGTTGGTGGCGAACAGGCTTGCGGTCGGAGCCACGCCGTCGTCCGGCAGCGCACTTGTCGTACTGGCCAGACCGTGAATGAACAGCGTGGCGAGTTGCGCCTGCGCCTCGACATAGCCCTGGTTCGCCGCCCGCTGCAACCAGCGCACGCCTTCCACGCGACTGGGGGGCACGCCCGTGGCCTCCAGATAGCAACGGCCCATCCGATATTCGGCTTCCGCGATGCCGGCACGCGCTGCCCGCGCCAGCAGCGGGAAGGCCTGCTTCACGTTGCCCTGTTCCGTCAGGCTCACCGCCCGTCGCAACGCGGCGGAGGGCGACATGCCGGCCATCAACCGGTCGAACATTGCCATTCGCTCAGGCCTCGGCCATCGGGTCCGATCGCGCTCCGATCTTTCGGGCGCGTATCATGGTTCACGCATCGCTTCTGACGCCACCGGCAGGACCCTGCCGAGCAGATAGGTCAGCACTGTCCGCTTGCCGACCTTGATATCGGCTGTCGCAGGCATGCCCGGCATGATGCGGAAACCAACCGGTGTGTCGTGCAGCGCAACGCGGTCGATCTCGATGCGCGCGCGGTAGTAGAGGTCGCTGCTGCCGCTCGGCAGCGGCAACGAGCCCGTCGGGTTGCGCTGTTCGTCCTGGGAGTCGAAGCTGTCGGCGCTGATGGTTCGTACCGTGCCGTAGGCAAGACCATATTGATGATATGGGAAAGTATCGAATTTGATGGCCACGGTATCGCCGACGTGCACGAAGCCGTCGTCGCGACCGGAGATGTTGGCCTCGACTTCCAGCGGCGCATCGGCCGGAACCAGCGTGATGAGCTGCTGACCCGACTGCAATACGGACCCCACTGAGACCTTGGCCACGGACAGCACCGTCGCATCGCGATCGGCGCGCAATTCGACCAGCTGGCGGCGCAGCTGCGCCTTGTTCAGTGACTCGCGGGCATCCGACAGCTTGCCGGTGGCATCGGACAGCTTGTCGGAGATGTCGGCGTGCCAGCTCTGCACGTAGCCGTCACGCTCCGCCACCATGGCGGCAAGGTCGCGTTGCCCGGAGTTCGCCATCTCCTCGGCGCTGCGCAGGTTGCGCTCCATTTCTGCCCGGTTGTCGGAGGCGGCGAGCGTGTTCAGCTTGCTGCCGACCTGATCGCGCTCAAGTTCGAGCCGCATCTGCTCGACCTTCGCCGCGACCTTGAGCCGGTTGCCGTAACCGGCCGCATCGGAGTTCGCCCGTGCGATGGCCGATATCAGGCCGTTCACCTTCTGGATATAGTTTTCGATCTTGTAATTGTACTCGGCCTGGCGCTGGCCAAAGATCGCGGCCTGCAACAACAGATTGGGATCGAGCCCGGCATAGGTGAACGGCCGTCCTTCCGCCTCTGCCTGAAGGCGGGACACCTGCGCCTGCAGGCTCGAGACCTGGGCTACGAGTGCACCCACATCGGCGGCGGCGAAGGTCGGATCGAGCTGCGCCAGTATCTGTCCAGCATGCACCGATTCACCGTCGTGCACCTCGATCGAGCGCACGATCGCAGCCTCGAGCGGCTGCACGACAAGGGTCGCGGACTTGGAGACGATCCTGCCCTGGGCCGTAACCACCTTATCGATCGGTATCAGCGCCATCGCGGCAATGGCAGCCGCGAACATGCTGCTCACCATCCAGACGATGTTGCGGGCGGACGCCGGCATCGGCGCATTGGTGATCGCGGTTGACGGTGACTCGAATTCCAGAATCACCGGCAGCGTTGGATCGTCCCGGTCGGCGACGACGCTAATCGCCTTGGACGAGTGTCGGGGCAAGAGCTGCATGGCGAGGACCTTGGCTGTCGAGATGACGGTTCTGCTGCGCCCAAAGCTGGCGATAAACGGTGCAGCGTTCGAGCAGGACACGGTGCGGCGCTATGTCCATCACCGTGCCCTTTTCGAGCACGAGTATCTGGTCGCATTCGGTGAGCGAGGATAGCCGATGCGATACAATGACCATGGTGCGCCCGAGCGCGATGCGCAGCAGATTGGCATTGACCAGTGCTTCGCTTTCCGGGTCGAGCGCGCTTGTTGCCTCATCGAGGATCAGGATGCGGGGATCGCTGATCAGCGCGCGCGCGATTGCGAGACGCTGCTTCTGGCCGCCCGAGAGGTTCGGCGAACCCTCCTCAATGTAGGTCTCGTACCCGTTCGGCATGCGCTCGATGAATTCCTCGGCGCCCGCCAGCCTGGCGGAACGAACCGCGTCCTCCAGCGTGAGCCCCGGCCGTCCAGCGAGGATATTGTCGCGGATCGATCCGCGGAACAGGAAGTTGTCCTGCAACACGACGCCGAAACTGGTGCGCAGATGGCGCAGGTTGATCTCGCGAAGATCCGAGCCGTCGATTTTCAGGAAGCCTGAATAATCGCGATTGATGCCCTGCAGCAGGCGGGTAAGGGTGGACTTGCCCGAACCGGAGCGTCCGACCACGCCGAGCATCGTCCCGGCGGGGATCGAGAAGCTGACCCGATCCAACGCGGGAGTCTTGGTGCCGGCATAGGTGAACGAAAGGTCCTCAAACGTGATGGCGCCGGCGAATTTGGGCCGCATGCCGCCAGATGCGGCATCCACCTCCAGTGGACGGTTGAGCACCGAGGCCGCCTGCGCGATCGCCTGGGCGACATCCTGATACTCGTCGGTCATCTTCGCCAATTGCACCAGCGGCTGCGCGACGCGCATCGACAACATCATGAAGGCAAACAGCGAACCGACCGCGAAGCCGCTCGGATCGCTCATGGCCCAATAGGCGCCGAGCAGGATGACGCCCATCCACATGAAGCGCTCGATCGGCGTCACGATCGTCTGCGGCCAGTTGCCGAGCTTGCCGTAGGCCAGGCGCCACTTACCCGCCTCGGCGATCCGCTCGTCCCACAGCGCCTTGCGCTGCGGCTCCAGGGCCAGCGACTTGACTGTCCTCACGCCGAACACCGTCTCGCCGAGCGCCGACTGCTTGTTGGTTTCCGCCGCGACCACGCGCGCCATGATGATGCCGAGCGGCTTGAGGTAGATCAGGATCACCAGCGTGATCAGGCAGGCGCAGGCCAGCACGACCCAGGCCAGCGATGCATTCAGAAAGAACAGGAACGGCAACAGCACGCACAGCGTCATCAGGTCCAGGAAGGACGCCATCAGCTTGCCGGTCAGAAATTCGCGCACCCGGTGGATCTGGGTGATGTTGTACATCGTCTCGCCGGCCGGATGCCGCTCGAAATAGTCGAGCGGTAGTCGCAGCAGCCGGTTGAACACGTGCAGGTTGAGCCGGGCGTCGATCCGGGTGCCGATCACCAGGATCATCAGCCGGCGCGAATAGCCGAGCAATGTCTCGTAGGCGACGGCGATGCAGAGGATCGTGGCCAACAGCGCAAGCGTCGAATAGCTGTTATGCGTCAGTACCTTGTCGACCACCGTCATCACCATGAGCGGCGGGAAGATCGTCAGGAAGCTCAGCGTGAGCGAAGCGACGCCGATTTCCTGGAGCGACCGCCTCTCCTGCAACACGAGGCCGACCAGCCAGCGCAGCGAGAACGGTGCGTCGACCTCGGTGAAGCCGCGGCTTGCCCGCATCAGAACAGCATCGCCCGCCCAGACTTCGGCGAGGCGCAATTCGTCCACCGCAACCGGCGGATCGGCGGCCGGCCCGCGCGGATCCTTGATCAGGACAACCTTGTGCTCGGTATTGACGCCGGTGAGCAGACCCGCGGAACCGTCGGTGAAAAGCAGCACCACAGGGGCGGTATTGGAGAACCGCAGCAGATGCCGCCAGCGCAGCCGCACGGCGCGGGCCCACATGCCGGAATTCTGCGCCCAGGTGGAAAGCGCCGCGGGGGACGGTGATTTCTCGCCTGCGGTGCCGCGGAACTCGCCGGGATCGAGTTCGATCCCGTGGTATCGGCCGGCCTGGATCACCGCCAGAAGCCGGGGATGGACCAGCGGCTCGCCAGCACCGCTCAACGATCCGGTCGCGCTCGCGCCGCCGTCCCCGGCGACTGGCTGTCGGTCAACAGGTTGCGGACGCCGGCCCGCACGTCCGGAGTCGTGTCCGTCATTTACATCCACGAGCGATCCCCTTCAGAGGCGTGTCGCATTGCCGGCCGGCAATGCGGTCGCTTCATGCCGTCGCGAACTGTACTGGTACGCTCGGCTAGGTCACCTACCGCCAGCGTTTCTCGACCGATAAAGCGATTGGCCGGTCCGGCGGTGGCTGGAATACAGCGGTTTGATATACACGTTGGTGTGACCGACGATCAAGAAGAATTTATCACGGCGCTTAGGGACGCAACGGAATACGAACCGCGACTCAGTTATGTCGGGGGCTTATGACACACGCGGCAGGCGAGGACAAAGCAAATGGTGGCGGCGAATGATACGTACGGAGCATTCGTTCCGGGACCGCGCCTGGTACGGCCGCCGATCAGCTCGGGCCGTCTGTCTGGACTGACCTTCGCCGTGAAGGATGTGTTCGACGTTGCGGGCACCGTAACGACATATGGCAACCCGGACTGGGCAAGCACCCATGCACCGGCCATCGCCACCGCTCCCGTGGTCACCAGCCTGTTGCAGGCAGGCGCCCGTCTGGTGGGCAAGACCAAGACCATGGAACTTGCCTATGGCCTTACCGGTGAGAACATCTGGCAGGGCACACCGCTCAATCCGCGCGCCCCGGACCGGTTTCCCGGCGGTTCGAGCTGCGGCTCGGCGGCGGCAGTCGCCGGTCTGCTGGCCGATTTCGCGATCGGCTCCGATACCGGCGGCTCGGTGCGCATACCGGCCAGCTATTGTGGCCTGTTCGGCATCCGGCCCACCTTTGGCGCCGTCAGCCTGGCCGGTGCATGTCCGCTGGCACCCAATTTCGATACCTGCGGCTGGTTCGCGCGCAGCGCTTCCGTGCTGGCAGGGATTGGTGACGTGCTGCTGCCTGGCGGGCGGCAGGGTGTCGATGGGCCGCTGCTGCGCGTGGAGGAAGCCTGGGTCAACGCCCAGCCCGACGTTGCCGAGGCGCTGCGCCCCGCACTCGAAAAGCTCGAACAGCTGCGCGGTCGGGCGGTCGGCGTCCGGCTCGCACCGGAGGGCATCGACAGCGTCTTCGATCATTTCCGCACCACGCAGGCGGAGGAGGCGTGGGCCACGCTCGGCAGCTGGGTCGAGGCCGTCAAACCCCGATTCGGGCCCGGTATCGGCGAGCGCTTCGCCGCCGCCAAGGCAACCGACCCTGCGGTGGCAGCACCAGGCCGTGCCTTCCGTCGTTTGTTCCAAGCGCGCGTGCGCCCGCTGTTGGCCGGCGGAGCGGTGCTGATCTATCCGACCAGCCCTTGTCCCGCCCCCCTGTTGTCCGCGAGCATGGCGGAGCAGGATGCAATCCGTCAGGCGACGATCGGCGTGACGGCGATCGCCGGCTTCTGCGGGTTGGTGGAAGTGACATTGCCGGCAGCTGTCGTTGGGGGCGCTCCGGTTGGACTCTCGCTGGTCGCCGCTGCCGGCCACGATCGCGGATTGCTGGCGCTTGCCTGCGACGCCGCGTCCGTGCTTGGGCTGCCGGTCTGACAGCAGGAACGCGTCGCGATGGTGATACGAGAAGCAGGCGAAGCCGATATCCCGGAAATCCAGGCAATCTATGCCCATCACGTGTTGACCGGCGCCGGCACCTTCGAGGAAGAGCCGCCGTCGGTCGAGGCAATGACCGGGCGGCTCGCCAAGGTGACTGCGAGCGGCTGGAGCTGGCTGGTGGCGACGGATGCGACGGGCGTGCTGGGGTTTGCCTACTACACGCAGTTCCGCGACCGGTCCGCCTATCGCTACTGCGTCGAGGACAGCGTCTATGTGCGCGAGGACGTGCGCGGCCAGGGGGTCGGCAAGGCGCTGGTGGCGCGCCTGATCGCGGACGCCACCGAGCGCGGCATGCGCCAGATGATCGCTGTGATCGGCGATTCTGAGAATGTCGGCTCGATCGGCGTGCATGCGAGCCTGGGATTTCAGATGGTCGGCACGTTGCGGTCGGTCGGCGTGAAATTCGGCAACTGGGTGGACGTGGTGTCCATGCAGCGCGCGCTCGGCCGCGGTGACGCGGACGTTCCGTAGCGATCCCACCCCCCAGCCCCCACCCGTCATGGGAGGGGGGGTCGCGGAAACCGAACTCCCCCGCCCCCTGCGGGAGCGGAAGGGGGGGAGCGGGCCGGGAGGGCCCCATCTCTGGCTGATGGCCGCATACGGCTTCGTTGCCGGCCTGCCGCTGCCGCTGTCCGGCTTCACCTTCCGCCTTTGGCTATCCGAGGGCGGAGTGTCGCTGGCGGTGATCGGTCTGACCGCAAACATCGGTCTGGCCTATTCGCTGAAGTTCCTCTGGGCCCCGGTGTTGGACAACGCCCCGCCGCCCGGGCCATTACGCCGCCTGGGCCGTCGCAGAGGTTGGCTCGCCGCGATCCAGCCCGCGCTGGCCGCCGCCGCCGCACTGCTGGCGTTGTCCGATCCCGCGCATCTCCCGTTTGCCGCGCTTGCCCTCGCCGCGCTCGTCGCATTCTTCTCGGCCAGCCAGGACATCGTGGTTGATGCCTGGCGCATCGAGGTTTTCCCCTCCCACCGCCAGGGTGCGGCGATGGCAGCCTACATCTGGGGTTATCGCATCGCGTTGCTGATCGCGACCACGGGCGTGATATCCGCGGTGGGTGTGGTCGGATGGCATGCGGCACTGCTCGGCGTGGCGGTGCTGATCGGTCTCGGGGTGGTGGTTACCCTGCTGGCGCCGGAACCCCCGCCGGCCGAGCGCCGCGTCGTGCCGGCGGGCTTCGCCGCCCGTCTCGCGCGCGCGGTGATCGAACCGCTGCGCGATTTTCTGAGCCGTCGCGGCGCGGTGCTGATCCTGGCCTTCGTCGCGCTGTTCAAACTGGGCGAGGCGATGGCCGGCATCATGACCGCGCCGTTCTATCGCGCGCTGGGTTTCTCGCGGGAGGCGATCGCGGCGACCGGGTGGTTCTCCCTTGGCGGCACGCTGGCCGGCATCGCGCTGGGCGGTTGGCTGGTGGCGCGCATCGGCACCGGGCGGGCGCTGCTGCGCACCGGCTGGACCCAGACGATTGCAATGGGGATGTATCTGCTGCTCGCCCTGTCGGCCGGCGAACACCACGTGCTGTTCGCGACCGTGACCACCGAGGCGTTCGCGCAGGGCATGGCCGACGCGGCGTTCATCACCTACCTGTCCGGCCTGTGTTCGCGCGAGTTCACCGCCACACACTACGCGTTGCTGTCGTCGTTGGCAGCGATTGCGGTGCACACGATCGGCGGGGCGTCGGGCGTGCTGGCAGCGCAGGTCGGGTGGGTGGCATTCTATGCGCTGTGCATGTTCGCCGCATTGCCGTCGATGGGACTGATGCTGATATTGATGCGGCGGTATCCGGTGGACGAGGGAGCGGGACGATGAGGCGATGAAGCGGTGTCGGCAGATACGCCGCACAGTCTGACACCGCGCAATTGAACACCTGGCTGACGTGGTGGCGCCTCGCCTGAACCAGGAAAACACGGAGAATCTAATCCATGATCCGGCGTCGCACGTTCACGACTGGCGTTGCCGCCTTGCTGGCGGCGCCGTCCATTTCACGTGGCGCGGCCAATGCGCCGCTGAAGTTCATTCCCCAATCGGATCTGACCATTCTCGATCCGATCGTGACCACGGTCTACACTGCCCGCAATCACGGTTACATGGTGTTCGATACGCTGTTCGGCATGGACAGCGCGTATCAGATGCAGCCGCAGATGCTGGAAGGTTTCACCGTCGAGGATGACGGCAGGCGCTGGAGGCTCACGCTCCGCGAAGGGCTGTTGTGGCATGACGGGGAAAAGGTGCTCGCCCGCGACTGCGTTGCCTCGATCCGCCGCTGGGCGCCGCGCGACGGCATCGGCGCGCTGCTGATGGCGCGCACCGACGACCTGTCGGCGATCGACGATCGAACGATACAGTTTCGCTTGAAACGGCCGTTCCGGATGCTGCCATACGCGCTCGGCAAGATTTCCACGCCGATGTGCGCGATGATGCCGGAGCGTCTGGCCAATACCGACGCGTTCAAGCCGGTCGACGAAATGGTCGGCAGCGGGCCGTTCCGCTTCAAGGCCGACGAATGGGTGTCTGGCTCGCTCGCCGTCTACACCAAATTCGAACGTTATCATCCGAGACAGGAAGTCAGCACAGGCTGGACCGCCGGCGGGAAGGTCGTGCATTTCGAGCGGGTGGAGTGGCACGTCAGCCCCGACGATGGCACCTCTGCCAGTGCCATGCAGACCGGCGAGATGGACTGGTGGGAACTGCCGACATCGGATCTGCTTCCGTTGTTGAAGAACACCGGCAAAATTCGGGTGGAGATAAAGGACCGCAACGGCACGCTCGGCTTCATGAAGATGAACAACCTGCAGCCGCCGTTCAACAACCCGGCTATCCGTCGCGCGTTGCTGGGCGCAGTGGTGCAGTCGGATTACATGATTGCCGTCGCCGGCGAGGATCCATCCATGTGGCGCGCCGGCGTGGGGATCTTCACGCCCGGCACAGACATGGCAACCGATGCGGGCATGGAGGTGCTGAACAGTCCACGTGATCTCGCCAAGGTCCGAGCGGCGATCAAGGCAGCCGGCTACAACAACGAGAAGACCGTCCTGCTCGCGCCGAGCGATCCGCATTATCGCAAGGCCATGGCCGACGTTGGGGCCGAAATGCTGAAGTCCGCCGGGATCAACCTGGAAGTTCAGTCGATGGACTGGGGCACCGTGATCGTGCGACGCGAAAATCGCCAGCCGGTCGACAAGGGCGGCTGGAGCGCGGCATTCACCACTGCCAACGGGCTCGACATGCAGACGCCGCTGCTGCACTTCCTGCGCACGACGGGAGAGAAGGCATGGTTCGGCTGGACCGACAGCCCACGCATCGAGGAACTTCGCGCCGCCTGGGTCGATGCGCCGGATCTGGCGGCGCAGAAGCAGATCGCGGCGGACATTCAGCGCCAGTGCTGGATCGACGTGCCGCATCTTCCGGTCGGCATCTGGTATCAGCCGATGGCCTGGCAGAACACGATCGACGGCATTCCTGACGGGTTCCCGCTGTTCTGGGGTGTGCGACGGGTTTAGGCGAACAGCCGCGCACAGGCGCAACCTGCTTTTTTGCCGCGCACGAACGGGAGCGATGACGCCGCACGAAACGCCGCCGTTATATCACCGTGCTGCCGCAATGCGGTCACCGCCGATCACCAGCTTTGGCTCACATCCGAAAATGAGGATCGAGCCATGCGCACCTGGTCATCGCTGCTGATCGCCGCACCCGTCGCACTGGGGCTGCTTGCCGCACCCGCGGCCCATGCCGACTGGCGTCATCATGGCGGCAACTGGGGTGGCGGCTGGCACGGCTACGAGCACCACGACCACGGCAATGGCGATGCAGTGGCCGGTGCGTTGATCGGTCTGGGCGTCGGCGCGGTGATCGGCGGCATGATCGCGTCGTCGCAGCCGCACTACTACCCTCCTCCGCCGGTCGCCTACGCACCGCCTCCGCCCTATGCCGCGCCGGGCTACGGTGTTCCGATGGGATATTGAGCACCCCACAGGCCGTTTTGTGCATCCGAGGCGCGCAGGAGCTAGTCTGCCAGCGTCCTTGGAGTGCCGAGTGCATGCCGCGCGCGAGTTTTCTGCCGTTTGACGCCGCGCCATTCATGCCCGCCGGGCGACTTCGGTCGCCGGTGTCCGCTGCGATCCGGTGTGCCGATCGAGTGTTCCTCAGCGGACGCAGCGCGCTGCTGGCGGACGGCTTGGTTGCCGGGCTCGGCGACCCGTCCGCACAGACACACGTCGCGCTCGACAACATCGAGGCCGCGCTGCAGGCCGCGGGCGGATCGCTGCGCGATATCACCAAGCTTACCACGTCGCTGGTCGATCGCGCACACCGCAAGCAGGTCTATGAGGCGATCGGCGTTCGGTTGCGGGATGTGTTCCCGGTCAGCACCGGCCTGGTCGTTGCCGGGCTGCCACTGCCGGAACTGATGGTCCAGATCGATGCCGAGGCGGTCGTCGGCGAGCCGGCGCATCGTCTGCGGACATTCGAGCTGAAAGACTGGTTCGATCAGGCCATCGCGTGGCGGGGTGCGATGGTTGCCGCCGGCGATGCCGAGGTGTTCGTGCGCGGTCAGACCGGTTCCGCGCTCGACGGCGGCTTCATGGCGGGGCTGGGCCGACGTCCCCAGGATGCCGCGGCGCAGGCCGATCTGGCATTGACGAACCTGGCCGTCCTGCTGAACGAAGCCGGCTCCGGCATGGACGAGGTGTGCAAGATCACCGTTTACATCAGCGATCGGGCGTATCGCGGTGCGGTCTATCCGGTGATCGGCCGGCATTTCCGCGGCATCCATCCGGTATCCACCGGCATCGTCGTGCCCGGGTTCGCCCGGCCGGAGATATTGTTCGAGATCGATGCACACGTGCTGCGCGGACAAGGTGAACCGCACCAGCGTTTCCGCCGCTATCACTCGAACGCCGTCCGCTACGGCTTCGCCCGACAGGCGCTGGATTGCGACTTCTGCATGGCGGTACGGGCGGGGCCGCAGGTGATCCTGCGCGGGCAGACCGCCACTGATCTGAATGAGGTGATGCACGGCGCAGGCGACCCGGCTGCGCAGGCCGAGCAGGCCATGGAGAACGTGGCGGTGCTGCTGGGCGAAGCCGGCGCCGGCATCGCGGACATCACCAAGGCAACCATTTACGTCACCGACCGCGCCTATCTGGCTACCGTGACGGATGTCGTGCTGCGTCGGCTGGACGGCGTGCAACCGTGTGTCAGTGTGCTGATCGTGAAAGGCCTCGCCAGCCCGGAGCTGATGATGGAAATCGATATCACCGCGATGCGGATGTCATGATCCGATCCGCGGATCGCCATCGGCGCCCGACGTCAAATTTCCCGGTTGGGTCTGATCCGCCGTGCGGCGCAAGTCCTCGCGGTCGTCGGCACCGTGTCCCGTGTGGCCGGATCGGTGGATCGCCAGTGCGGTAGAAAGGTCGCTCAGGCTGTACGGCTTGCGCAGCCGCGGCCACTCTGAGCCGGCCAGGTCGTCCAGTTCGGCAAATCCACTGGCGAGCAGGATCGGCAGGGTCGGATGCAGCGCCCGCGCCGCGGTGACCAGTTGCAGACCGGTCATGCCGGGCATCAGATGATCGGTGAGCAGCAGATCAAAATTGCCATCCTGGCGCAGCATCGCCAGCGCCTCCTCACCCGATGTGGCCGCCTGGACCGTCACATGTCCCAGTTCCTCCAACATGCTGGCGGTGCCCTCGACGACCAGCGGATCGTCATCGACCAGCAGGATGCGGAGGCTCTCCGCGCCGGGCACGGCTGGAGCGTCGGGCGCGGCCTCGCCCGTGCCGGCTTCGCGGACGGGGTCGGTGGTTCGCGGCAGCCACAATTCCACGCTCGTTCCGGCGCCGGGCCGGCTCGACAGCTGCAGCGCGCCGCCGGATTGCACCACGAAGCCGTGCACCATGGACAGGCCGAGGCCGGTACCTTTGCCGGGCCCCTTGGTGGTGAAAAGCGGTTCGGCCGCGCGCGCCAGAGTTGCCTCGTCCATGCCGGCGCCGGTGTCGCTGACCTTCAGCACGACGTATTCCCCGGCGGCAGCCGGCGGACGGCTGCGGCCGCCGATGAAGCTGGTCTCGGCTGGGTCGACGGCGGCGTTGCGCGCGGACAGTCGCAAGGTGCCGCCGTCCGGCATGGCGTCACGCGCATTCGCCGCGAGATTGAGCAATGCAAGTTCGAGTTGGTTCGGGTCGGCACGCAGGTTCCACAGGTCGGCCGGAAGGTCATCCTCGATGCGGATGGCGGGGCCGAGCAGGTGGGCCAGCATCGGGCGCAAGGCGCCGAGCAGCGAGTGGACATCAATCGAGATCGGCGCGAGTTCCTGCTGGCGGGCAAAGGTCAGTAATCTGGCCGTCAGGGCGGCGCCGCGTCTCGCCCCCTGAAGCGCCGCGTCCAACAGCCGGGTGGCACGCGCGTCCTCGGGGGGGAGGCGCCTGCCCAGCAATTCCAGGCTTCCAAGGATGATCATCAGCAGGTTGTTGAAGTCATGTGCGACGCCGCCGGTGAGGCTGCCCAGCGCCTCCAGCTTCTGCGCCTGGCGCAGTGCCGCTTCGGCACGGTTGCGCGCGGTAATGTCGATGATCACCGAAAGGCTGTGCAGAAAGCGTCCAGTGGCGGGGTCGCGCTCGGGACGCGCGGTGAGCACGATGTCGGCGATGTCGCCGGAGCGCTTGGTCAACCGGTATTCGAAGGACCGACTTTCCTTGTCGGGAACAGTGTCGATCAGCTCGGGAACCGCTTTCTCGCGGTAAAGCATCGCGGAAGGCGGGTCGAGGAAATCGGCGAAGGACCGTCCGATCGCCTCGGTCTTGGCGTAGCCCGTGTAATCGACCCAGGCCCCGTTCACGTCACGTAGCAGGCCGTCCGGACCGATCGAATGAACCGGGATGGGTATATGCTGAAAAGGGAAGAAGTATTCGGTGTCCGCCTGCGCGGCCGTTTCTTCCGAATCAGGGCGTCCCTCCGGCCCAGGGGTCGGCCGACGCGGCGAAAATCGAGCTGCTCCCAACGAAAATCCCTTCGACGCGTTGCCCGGACTGTACATGTGCCTTCGGACAGCGCAATGCATGACACTTTGCAACAACGCCCGCTGGCCCGCCGCCGGAGGGCCTTGCGCCGGGGCCTCGGTCGCGCTTCAACGCGCGCCTTTTGGCGGAGCGGCGGAGATGGTCAGGGCGATCGGAGTCGATTTCGGAACCACCAACAGCGTGGTCGCACTGCTGCACGAGAATGGCAGCGTGACGACGCAGCGCCATATGGCCAGCCCGGCTCTCCTCGATGTGTTCCGTTCGGGTACTATGCTTCTGGACCGAGGAGGGGCGCGGCCGCAGCGTCCTTCGCCAGGCGGCGGGGCCGGCGGCGATCGCCGCCTATCTCGAGGACCCGTTGGACAGCCGCCTGATCATGTCGATGAAGACCTATCTGGCGCAGAAGAGCTTCACCGAGACCCGCATCTTCGGGCAACCCTTCACGTTGGAGCGCCTGATCGGCCGCTTCCTGCGGGTATTGCTGTGCGATATCGGTGCAGCGCCCCGGCTTATTGTCGGGCGGCCCGTGCGCTTCGCCGGTGAGTTCGCCGATGAAGCGCTCGGCGCGGCTCGTCTGCGCGGCGCCTATGCGGAGGCGGGCCTCTCCGAGGTGACGCTGGCGCTGGAGCCCGAGGCGGCCGGCTGGCGGTTCGCCCAGACGCTGACCGAGCCGGCCACCGTGCTGATCGGCGACTTCGGCGGCGGCACCAGCGATTTTTCTGTCCTGCGGTTCGAACCTGGCGCGCGCATGACGCCGCTCGGTCATGCCGGCATCGGCATCGCTGGCGACGTGTTCGACTACCGCATCATCAACCACGTGATCGCGCCACTGCTCGGCAAGGGCGACAGCTACCGCGTCATGGGCAAGCCACTGCCAGTGCCGCCGGAGTACGATTCCGGCTTCGCGCGCTGGCACCTGCTCTCGCTGATGCGCACGCCGCGCACGCTGCGGTCGATAGCCGAGGTGGCCCGCACGGCGGAGCATCCGGAGCGCCTGAGGCATCTGATCGCGCTGATCGAGGACGGGCTGGGATTTGAGCTCTATCAGGCGGTTTCCGGCGCCAAGGCCGCACTGTCGCACGCGGACAGCACCGTGCTGCGCTTCAATCACAAGGACCTGGCGATCGAGCAGTCGATCACCCGCGCCGATTTCGAGTCCTGGATCGCAGGCGATCTAGGCCGGTTGGGTGCAACGGTCGATCAGGCGCTACAGGCTGCTGGCCTGCCCCATACGGCCGTGGACCGGGTGTTCCTGACCGGTGGCACGGCGTTTGTACCCGCGGTTCGGCGCCTGTTCGCCGAGCGGTTCGGCGCAGGCAGGATGGCCGGCGGTGGCGAATTCGTCTCGGTCGCGGAGGGTCTGGCGCTGATGGGTGCGGCCTGACGGGAATGGCCCGCAATCATAAGAATACAAACGGTGGGAGCCGCAGACCGGTCCGCCCCTTCACCTTGCGGGAGCGGAGGGGAGGGGAAGAGTATTCGGCTCACACCCGCATCGGCATCAGCACATAGAGCGCGCTGGCGTCCGCCGCGTCCTGGACCACCGTGGGCGCCGACCCGTCGGAGAAGCGGAACTCCACCTCGCCCGTGATCTGGTCGGTGATGTCGTTGAGGTAGCGCGCCTGGAAACCGATCTCCAAAGGACCCGCCTCGTATTTCACGTGATCGGAGTTGAGTTCCTCGGTGGCCGTGCCCTGCTCCGGACTGGCTGCCGACAGCACCAGCAGATCGCGCGCCAGCGACAGCTTTACCGGGCGTGACCGCTCGGCAGAGATCGCCGACACCCGGCCGACCGCGTCGGCGAAGTCCTTCTTCCCCACCCGCAGCACCTTGTCGTTGCCGCGCGGGATCACCCGTTCGTACTCTGGGAACGTACCGTCGATCAGCTTGCTGGTCAGCATAATCGCATCGGCGTGGAATTGGATGCGGGTATCCGACAGCGCGATCTCCACGTTGCCCGTCACTTCGTCCAGCAACTTCCGAAGTTCGTTCACCGTTTTGCGCGGAATGATCACGCCAGGCATGGACCCTGCACCCTCGGGCAGCGGCTCCTCCACCCGCGCCAGGCGGTGGCCATCCGTGGCAACCGCGCGCAGCACGCGTGTGCCCTCGCTTTCGGCGGCATGCAGGTAGATGCCGTTGAGGTAGTAGCGCGTCTCCTCGGTGCTGATGGCGAAGCGCGTTCGGTCGATCAGGGCGCGCAGCACCTGCGCCGGAAGGTTGAACCGGTGTGGCAGCACGCCGGCGGTCATGGAGGGAAAATCCTCGGTCGGCAGCACGACCAGGCTGGTGGAATAGCGGCCCGCGCGCAGCGCAAGCTGGGCGTCGCCGCCCGGATGATCGAGTTCCACCTCCGCTCCGTCGGGCAGCTTGCGCACGATCTCATACAAGGTGGCGGCCGGAGCGGTGCAGGAGCCGTTGCGGGTGGTGCTGGCCGGCACGTCCTCGACGATGGCGATCTCCATGTCGGTGGCGGTCAACGTGAGACTGCCGTCGCGCACAGCGATCATGACGTTGGCAAGGATCGGGATGGTGTTGCGGCGTTCCACCACGCTCTGGACATGAGCCAGCGCCTTCAGCAGGGTGGCCCGGTCGGCCTTCAGCATCATGGCATCCATCCTCAAAAGGCCGGGTTACAGTGGCGCGCAGACGAATCCGTGCGATGCACTGTAGCAATGGCACGGCATCGTGGGGAAGGCCGGTCGCGCGGCGCATCGGTCTCCGCTTGCGCGGGGACGAGTGCGTGGTGGGGATGTCGCCGCTGACGGTTGCGGCGGCTCAGGATTCCAGCATGCGCCGCAACAGCTCGACATCCTCGGCGAGGGCGGCGTCGCGGCCCATGAGTTCGCTCACCCGCGAGCAGGCGTGCATTACCGTGGTGTGGTCGCGGTTGCCGAACCGGCGCCCGATTTCCGGCAGGCTGCGTTGGGTGATCTGCTTGGCGAGATACATCGCCACCTGGCGCGGACGCGCCACCGCGCGGGCGCGCCGCGCCGAAGACATGTCGGTCAGTCGTATCTTGAAATATTCGGCGACCTTCTTCTGGATCTCCTCGATCGTCACGCGACGGTCCTGCGCCTTCAGGATGTCGTGCAGCACCTCCTGCGTCGTCTCGAGCGTGATCGTCCGCCCAAACAGGTTGGCATGGGCGACCAGACGGTTCAGTGCACCTTCCAGCTCGCGCACGTTGGTGGTGATCTTGTAGGCCAGGAACTCCAGCACCTTGGTGGGCACCGCGAGACCGGCACGCGCGGCCTTGGCCTCCAGGATGGAGATGCGCAGCTCGAACGTGGTCGCGTGCAGGTCCGCCACCATGCCATAGCCGAGCCTGGTGCGCAGCCGGTCGTCGAGCCCTGACAGATCCGACGGTGACTTGTCGGCCGAGACCACGATCTGCTTGCCCACGTCCACCAGTGCATTGAACGTGTGGAAGAACTCTTCCTGCGTGTTGTCCTTGCCAATGAGGAACTGGAGGTCGTCGATCATCAGCACATCGGGGCTACGCAGCTGTTCCTTGAACTGCATGGTCTGCTGGCTGCGAATGGCCGCGATGAACCGGTACATGAACTTCTCGGCCGACATATAGGCGACCGAGACCGGACGACCGCCGTTGGCGCTGTTGCTCGCCACGAGTTCCCAGGCGATCGCGTGCATCAGGTGGGTCTTGCCGAGTCCGACACCGCCGTAGAGGAACAGCGGATTGAAGCCTGGGCTCGATGGCTGCTCGGCGACGCGACGCGCGCAGGCATAGGCAAATTCGTTCGGCTTGCCGACCACGAAACCTTCGAATGTGAAACGTGGATCGATCGCCAGTTCTGACCGCTGGTCCAGCCGTTCCTCGAGCCGGGGCGGAACCGCCGGAAGCCGTTCCACGGTCGAGGCGAGGCTCTCGGCCAATCCGGTCGATGGCGGGGCACCGGCGACACAGATGTCCACCCTGCGGATCGACGGGTTTTCCGCGTGCCACAGCGCGTTCAATCTCTCGCCATAACGGCTGCGCACCCAGTCGCTCAGGAAGCGCGTGGGCAGATGCACCGTGATTTCATCGCCGTCCGCGCCGGCCAGCGTCATCTGACGCAGCCAGTTGCGATATTCGACCTCGCCGACCTCGCTTTGGAGCCGGCCGCGGATGCGTGCCCATTGGGTTGCCAGCTGCGATATGTCCACGATCTCCTTCACCATCGTCGCGGACAAATCACGTTCCATGAAGCCGCTCCCCGACGCCACGAACCAAATCCCACCACGACGGTGCTGTCGCCGCCGCATAGGCACGATGCTTACCGCCGCCGTACGCGGCAGGACGAAAAGGTCGGAAGACAAGCTACCCGCCGAAGGGTGGGCGGCTCAGTAATAATTATGTCAGGTCTCTGGACTCAAGCAATCGGAATCTGGTGCGTCGCATTGCGACCGAATAAAACGAAAGAAGATTTCCAGATGTTGTGGATAAGTGTCGTGCCGCGAGCAGTATAGTTGCTACGTCGCAGCTTGCAGTTGATGGGGTTGTATTCGTGCGACCGTGCGTAGCTGCGATTATCGGTCCTGACTGTCTCTCGGTCAACCGGCAAGGCACAGCGGTCGTGTCGATCAGCCCGTCGCCAGTGATTTGATCTGCGCGGACAGCCGCGAGAGTTTACGAGCCATGGTATTCCGGTGCACCACGCCTTTGCCGGCCGCACGTTGCATCTCGGGTTGCGCTGCGCGGAATGCTGCGCCCGCCGCCTCCTTGTCGCCGCCGGTGATCGCAACCTCAACCTTCTTGATGAAGGTCCGCATGCGCGATTTGCGTGCCTGATTTCGCTCGGTGCGGCGCTTGGACTGTCTGTTGCGCTTGCGCGCTGAAGCGGTGTTGGCCATGGATTCTGTGATCTGCTCGACAATAGTGATGCGCCCGGCGATCCATTGTGCGGAGCGTCGGGAGGTAACCGAGTTCTATGCATGGGCCGGGCCCGGGTCAAGTCCGGGATAGAGGACGCGTCCAAGGCTGGCTTGGCCGCAATCGGAGCGATGCAGTCCCGCGAGTTGCCGATCCGATCGCCACCGATGCGCCGCGCGATCAACTACGACCTGGCCTCGTATGCAATAGCTGAGTACGCCACATTTCTTCGGGTCACGAAACATTTCAGCAATCGCGACGTGGCGCAATCAAGCTGAACATGTACTTGGCGAATTTCTTACTTCAGTTGTCGCGCAGGCGCTCGCCAATGATGCGGGCATCCTTCGGCGTGAGCGACGCCGGCGAGAACAGCAGGACACCCTCGTGGCGGCGGGCCAGCGAACACAGGATCGACGGTGTGCCGAGGGCCAGACGCGCCGCCAGGCCATCAGCATCGTCGGTTGTCACTTCCAACAGCGGCGTCGGTCGATCCAGGATACGCATCGTCATGCCCTGAACGGGACCGGCGGCAGCGATGATCGCGTCGAGCGTGAGCCGCCAGGCAACGGTTCGCGTCGCCTCGCCGTCCGCGACAAAGCGTTCCAGGGCCACGAGCAGGCCGATGACCTCCTCCTTCCCCACCTTGCAGGAACGGCCGACGCCGTGCCGCGGCAGGCCGGGCAGCTGGCGCAGCGGCGCGAACTCGGCCGGCGCGTGCCATGTGTCAGGGAACACATCGAGATCCAGCATCTGCAGCAGCGCGGAAGCGACCAGATCGGCGCGACCGCACAGGATCCCCGAAGCCTGTGGCCCGCCGATTGCCTTGCCACCGCTGAACGCGACCAGGTCGGCGCCCTGCTCGAGGAAGCGCCGCAGATTGTCCGCGGGCGGCAATTGGGCGGCGGCATCGACCAGCAGCGGGATGGCGTGCTCGCGCGCCACGGCGGCGACCTCCGCAAGCGGTGGAAGCGACTGCGGATGAGCGAGGTAATAGATCGCGGCGGTGTCCGGCGTGATCGCGGCCGCGATCTCCCATGCGGTCGCGTCGCGCACGCCGGGTCCGGAGTAGCGATCGGCAATGCCGATCTCAACGATGCGGCCGCCGGCGATCACAATGGCGCGGTCATACATGTTGCGCTGACTGCGCACGACGATGAATGCGTTGCGCCCGTCGGCGACTTCAGGAAGGCGGTTCATCCGCGCAGGATCAAGGCCGGCCAGGCATGCGGCCGCACCCAGCAGCACGCCGGCGGATGCGCCCGACGTGACGATGGCCGCCTGCGCACCGGTGATCCGCGTAATCACGCGGCACGCACCTGCCTGCAAGGTGATCATGTCGACGCATTCACTCGAGGCGGCGGCCATTGCGGCAGCGACTTCCGGGTGCATGCGGCCGCCCGTCAGCCGCGTGACCGTGCCGCAGGCGTTGACGACCGTCGGAACGCCGAAGCGCTGATAGACGCTCGTCATGCCACGGCGCGCCGCTTCTGGCGCACCAGATCCGCGGCCTTCTCGCCGATCATGATCGTCGCGGCATTGGTGTTGCCGGAAATCACCGTGGGCATGATCGAGGCGTCCACCACGCGCAGTCCTTCAATACCGTATACGCGCAGTTCCGGATCGACCACCGCCATGGGATCGACGCCCATCTTGCAGGTGCTGGTGGGATGGAACACCGTGCCGCCGGTGTTCCGCGCGTGTTCCAAAAGCTGCTCGTCGGTCCTCACCGACGACCCTGGCTGGTACTCCTCGGTGATGAAGTGCTGCATGTGGGGCGTGGCCAGGATGCGCCGGCCGATCTTCAGTCCCTCGACAATGGCGCGGCGGTCGGTCTCGGTGGCCAGGTAGTTCGGCAGCATCGCGGGCGGGTCGGCCGCTCGGGGTGACTTCAGTCTGATCTCGCCGCGGCTTTCGGGCCGCAGTTGGTAGACCGTCAGGCCGAAGCCGGACCAGGGATGCAGACCGTCCTGCAGCCTGTCGGAACTGAACGGTGCCACGGATATCTTCACGTCCGGCGAGGCAAGCTCCTGCCGCGTGCGCACGAACAGCGCTGCCGGGCCGGCGGCCATGGTCAACGGTCCGCTGCCGAACAGGTAATATTGCAGCCCCACCTTCAGTTTCTTCACATTGCTCTGCATCACGTCGTTGACAGTGATCGGCAGACGGCATTTGAGCTTGACCGGCGCCGAATAGTGATCCTGCAGGCTTTGGCCGACACCTGGCAGATGGTGCACCAGCGGTACGCCAAACTGTGCAAGCTGGTCCTGTGAACCGACGCCGGACAGCAGCAGAAGCTGTGGCGAATTCACCGCGCCGCCGCACAGGATCACCTCGCGCGCTGCCCGCACCGTGCGGGGTTCGCCGTGCTCGCGAAATGCCACGCCGACCGCGCGCTTGCCGTCGAACAGAATGGTCTCCGCCAGCGCACCGGTGACAACGCGAAGATTGGGCCGCTGACGAACCGGGTGCAGGTAGCCGACCGCGGTGGAGCAGCGCTTGCCGTTGCGCGTGGTGGTCTGGTGGTAGCCGACGCCGTCCTGGCTGGCGCCGTTGAAGTCGTCGTTGCGCGGATAGCCGAGTTCCATCGCGCCCTGGATGAATGCCTCGCAGATCGGGTGATGCTCGGTCGTGTCGGACACGCAGAGCGGGCCGCCGGTGCTGTGGAATTCGTCGGCGCCGCGCGTCTGGTGTTCGGCGCGCTTGAAGTAGGGCAGCACGTCGGACGATGACCACCCTGTGTTGCCGAGCTGGCGCCACAGGTCGAAATCCTCGTGCTGGCCCCGGATGTAGACCATGCCATTGATGCTGGACGAACCGCCGAGCACCTTGCCGCGCGGCCAGAAGATGCGCCGACCGTTGGCGCCCGCATCTGGCTCGGCTTCATAGCACCAGTTGACCGAGGCGTCGGCAAAGGTCTTGCCGTAGCCTAGCGGGATGTGGATCCAGCGGTTGCGGTCCTCGCCGCCGGCTTCCAGCAGCGCGACGCGCGTCGCGGGGTCTTCGGATAAGCGCGTGGCCATGACGCAGCCGGCGGAACCCGCACCGACCACGACAAAATCCGCCTCGAGCAAATCCTGCGGCATGGCCATTGTCGTTCCCTTTTGCAGCGATCGAGGTCAGCCCGTCGCGCGCATCTCCGGCTCGGTGCGGAATGCCGGCATCACCTCCTTGGCGAAGCGGCGCAGGTTCTCGCGTGATGTGCCCCCGCCGTTCAGCAGGATGTACTCGACACCCATGTCGCGCAGTTTCTCGATCTTGCGCGCGATCTCGTTGGGATCGCCGTACAGCGCACTCTCTTCGCTTGCCGCCCGAGTGTCGGAAAAAGCCATGATGCTGGCTGTGTTGTTGCCATCCGGGCGCTGCGAGATCGTATGCAGCCTGCGCTGCGCGGCGATCCGGCGGTCGAGTGCAGCCTCCTTCTCCGCGGTGTTGCGTGTCACATAGAAGGCGCGTGCGACACCAACCTGCGAGGGATGGAAGGCAAAGCCGTTCGCCTGCATCGCCTCCCGGTAGGTCGCAAAGCGCTCTCCGGTCACGTCAAGCGACGCGAACTGATCCAGCAGCAGGTTATGGCCGCGCCGAGCCACGCGTCGGATCGATTCCGGATGGCCGGCACCCTGCCAGAACGGCGGGTGCGGTTTCTGAATTGTCGGCGGCTCGACGATGATGTCGTCGAACTGCCAGTATTGCCCGCCCCATGAGAACCGCTCGTTCGACGTCCACGCCTTGGTGATGATGTCGATCGATTCCTCGAAGCGCGGCTCCGCCTGCTCCATCGGGATACGGAAACCGACGAACTCATTGTGGCGATAGCCCTTGCCGATGCCGAAATCGAGCCGCCCGCCCGACAGCAGATCGACCGTCGCCGCCTGTTCCGCCAACAACACCGGGTTGTGCCACGGCAGCACGATCACTGCCGTCCCAAGCCGCAAGGTGCGCGTGCGGGCGCCGATCCACGTCAGCAGGTTGAGCGTCGCCGAGACCTGTCCAAATCCGGTAAAATGATGCTCGACGATGAACGCGCTCTGGTAGCCGAGCGCCTCGGCCTCGATGACGTACTCGATATAGTCCTTGAACCCGGCGGCGCTGTCCACATCCGGGCCGCCGCGCTGCGCCTGGGCTGCGCCAAAGAGACCGAACTGCATCGGCTGTTCTCCTCGCCTGGTGTCGCGTTATTCCGGCGGTCCAAAACCAACGACATTGCGCCGCCGCGCCGCCGGTGTTGGCCGAGACAAGCCCAGCCGTGACGGTGAAGGAACGGTAGGTAGAGTCAACAGCGAAATTACACGCCGCAGATGCGATCGATCCCGGCAAGCTCATCCTCGGCAAGTTTCCAATTACCGGCTTTGACGTTCTGATCGAGCTGCTCCGCCCTCGTGGCGCCGGCAATGACGCTGGCCACCGGGCTTTGTGCGAGCAGCCAGCTGAACGCAAGCTCCAGCAACGTATGGCCGCGGCTAGCGGCAAAGTCGCCGAGCCGTTCGGCGATCTCCCAGTTGCGTTCCGTCAGGTAGCGGTCGGCGAGGCGCTGCGTCGAGGCCAGCCGCGTGCCCTCGGGCAGCGCCACGTTGCGCCGGTACTTGCCGGTCAGCAGGCCGCTTGCCAACGGAAAGAACGGCAACAGCCCGAGGCCCAGCTTGCGCATCGCGGGCATCAGTTCGGGCTCGGGCTTGCGGAACACCAGCGAGTATTCGTCCTGGCAGGAAACAAACCCGTTCAGGCCGCAGGACGTCGCCGTCCAGTGCGCTTCGGTCACCTGCCACGCCGGGAAATTCGAACAGCCGATGTAGCGGACCTTCCCCTGGCGGACCAGATCATCGAGCGCGCGCAGCGTCTCCTCGATCGGCGTGCGCGGGTCCGGCTGATGGATCTGGTAAAGGTCGATCCAGTCGGTGCGCAGCCGCCGCAGGCTGTCCTCCACCTCGGTCATGATGTAGCGGCGCGAACCGCCGACCTTCACGTCCTCATCGTCCATCGGCATGCCGAACTTGGTGGCGAGCACGATGCGTTTCCGGTCATCGCCGAGGATCTGGCCCATGCAGGTCTCGGAGCCGCCGCGTTCACCGTAGGTGTCGGCCGTGTCGAACAGGGTGATGCCGACGTTGAGTGCCCTGTGGATGACCTTGCGCGTGGCCTCCAGATCGATGCGCCCGCCGAAATTGTTGCAGCCGAGGCCGATGGCGGACACGCGTAGTCCGGATGTGCCGAGATTGCGGAATTCCAAATCGATTGTCCCCAGAACGTGAGAAGACTAGAACGTGAGCAGACGGGCGACATCCTTGCCGCGTTCGGCGGGAGCGTCAAAGTCGAGCAGCGGGCCGACGGGAACGATGCCGGTGGGATTGATCCGCTTGTGGCTCTGATAATAGTGCCGCTTGATGTGCGCGAAGTTCACCGTCGGCGCAATGCCCGCGGTCTGGTAGATGTCGCGCGTGTAGGCCCACAGATTGCGATAGTCGATCAGGCGTCGGATGTTGCACTTGAAGTGGCCGTGATAGACGGCATCGAAGCGTACCAGCGTGGTGAACAACCGGATATCCGCCTCGGTCAGCGTGTCGTCGCATAGAAATCGCGATCGCGACAGCCGCTCCTCCAGCCAATCCAGGGTTTCGAACAGCGGCGCCACGGCTTCCTCGTAGGCAGTCTGTGTGGTGGCGAAGCCGGCCTTGTAAACACCGTTGTTCAGCGTGTCGTAGATGCGCGCGTTCAACTCGTCGATATCCTCGCGCGCGTCTTTCGGATAGTAGTCGCCTGGCCTGGCGCCCACCGAATCAAAGGCGCTGTTGAACATGCGAATGATCTCGGATGATTCGTTGTTGACGATCGTCTGCGTGTGCTGGTCCCACAGCACGGGGACGGTGACGTGGCCGGTGTAGTGCGCGTCGGCGCGGGTATAGATCTCGTGCAGATAGCGGCTGTTGAACAGAAGGTCGGGGATGACACCTTCACCGGGCGTGAAGCTCCAGCCCTGCTCGGCCATCAGCCAATGGGTGACCGAGACCGGAATGATCTGCTCCAGCCCCTTCAATGCGCGCATTATAAGCGCACGGTGCGCCCACGGGCAGGCGAGCGAGACATAGAGATGATAGCGTCCCGGGGCCGCCGAGTAGCCGTCGCTGCCGGACGGGCCTGGTCGTCCGTCCGGCGTCACCCAATTGCGGAACGCGCTGTCCGACCGCTCAAAACGGCCGCTGGTCCTGCTGGGATCACCCTTGGCCGCATCGGCCCTCGCCGCGTCGGCCCTTGTCCCGGCCGGTTCCTGCTCATGCCAGACGCCGTCTATCAGCAGACCCATGGTCCTCCCCCGTCTTCCCCAACACCCGTCTTCCCCAACATTGGTCATGCTACTCCGCGCCGGCGTTGCTGCCAGCGCCCCGCCTTTTCAAGGGGCGGCGGCCAGTCTGCGTGGTACGGCGGCGGCGGCGATCTCGGTGACCAGCTTGCGGGTCATCGCCTCGCCGAATGTGTGGAAATCGTGCACCTCCAGCACAAAGCTGCTGGGCCCGCCGGTGACATTCTCGCGATAGTAGTTGGGCAGACCGCCCGGTGGCTGGACATGCGCATAGGTCCACGAAACCGGATGGTCGTTGATGATCGCAAGTCCATTGATCGTGATTCCGGCTTTCAGCGCGTCGTCGCGCGCCTCGGTCACGTCGCGGCCGGCGTTGTTGGTGCCGTCGCCGCACACGTCGATGACGTGACGTGGCGCCTCGAAGCCGCTTTCGGCCTGCAACTGCACCGCGCGGTCAACGCCGGCGCTGATCGCGGTGCGGCCCCAGAATGAACGTGGCGCGGCAACCAGCTTGTCGGCGAAGGCCTGGGCGGTGGCCTGGTCACGGATCACGCCCCAGTCCAGCACGGTGCGCACCTCGAAGCTGGAGGCGAACTCGACGTAGGCGACTGCGATCGCGCCGACCGTGCCGTTCTGGATTGCCTCGATCACCTGCGTTGAGGTGAAAGCCGCGGCATAGCCATCCTTTTCCAGCTTGAATTCCGAATCGTCGATGCTGCGCGAGACATCGGTGACCAGGACCAGCGTAAGATCCACGCTCTCGGCGGCATGCGCCAGCGGCGGAAGGGCTAGAGATCCGGCGAGCAGCCAGATGATGGGGCGCATGGTGTGGATTCCCGCGTTGGCCGGAACGCGTGGGCGTCCGGGATCTGTCGCCATGAAACGCAGCCCCGGGGGTCGCGTCAAAGAAAATTCCCGAGCGTAGCCAGGCACCGCCGGTCCGATCGGCTACTGGCTGGCCCAGATGATGCGGTGCAGCCAGGCGACCTCGACCAGGTCGAAGCTGTAGTCCGGGTGTGCCGGGTTCAGGCTTTTGAGCTCGATCCGGCGAGCCGAACGGCGCGTGAGCTGCTTGGTCATCACCTCGCCTCGCATGGTGCGCACCACGACCCGGTCGCCCCGTCGTATCGGCGCAGCCGGCGAGACGATGACCATGTCGCCGTCGCGGAACACCGGCTCCATGGAATCGCCGCTGATCTCAAGCGCGTAGGCGTTGGGATCGCCGATCTCCGGCAGCGTGACTTCGTCCCAGCCGCCACCGACCGGATATCCGCCATCGTCGAAGAAGCCGTCGCTGCCGGCCTGGGCAAAGCCGATCAGGGGAATGCGCCGGGTCGCATTGCGTGCCGCGCCGTTGCTGGCGAGGGCGCGCGCGCCGGAGACAAGTGCGGTGAAGGCCTCGAGGCTCGCGCCGGTGGCGTCCAGCACCTTTGCCACGCTCTCGGTGCTGGGCCAGCGGGCGCGGCCGTCCGGCATGCGGCGCTTGGAGGGGTTGAAAGTCGTGGGATCGAGCCCCGAGCGCCTGGCCAGACCGGACGCGGAAAGACCGTTCTCGGCAGCGAGCGTGTCCAGCGCACGCCAGATGTCGTCATGCTTCATGCACGCGGTCCTTGTGTCGTACGCCGCTCCGCCGCGCCGGAGCGGCACGGACCTTCGCATAGTGCAGGCTTGGACGCGGCTGGCGAGTTGGTGAGGACAGTGTCGTAGGATTCCAGGCGGAATGGAATAGGAAAAAATGGAAAATATCCTTGCCATTGTATGCAACCTGTGGTTTTATAGTTCGTGATTTGTTCTACCTTAGAGCGTGTTTCGAAAGGGGATCACCATGGGTGTCACGGCATACCGAAGCGCCGTCTCGCAATTTCCAGCCGGTGATTCGGCTCGACGGGTCGAACCCTTCCGCAATACCGAGGAGGCTTGGTTTTGGACCATGGCTGCCCTCAAGGCGCGGCGTGACGGGGCAAGATACACCGCCAATCAGGGCAGGGTCTCGCGCCCTTGCGAGCCGGACGACGTGGTGAAATGCCTCGACGCGCTGTACCGGCGTCGCCGGATCGACCTCGTGCACGCGCGTATCCTGCGAATTTGGGGCGAGCGTCAGGTCGCGCCGAACCCTGCCCACGCCGGCGAGCGCTGCGACTGGAGGTTGTGGCGTGAGGCGCTGGGTCGTCTGGAGTGGCCGCTCAGGATTAAGGGTATTGTGGCCTGACGTCATGGTGTTTCCGGGGTCTAGGAAAATAATCGTTGACATGACCGGTGCGCCGCACGTAGATTGTTCCCGTCAACGGGCGAACTGCGCTCGACGACAATTCCTCCTCCTCGATGACCTGAATGGCTGCTGTACTCAGCAGCGGCCATCTTTTTTGGCCCGAAGGGATCCGCAACATGGCCTTCGCCATTCGCAATCTGTCCGTGCTTGCCTATGCCAACGGCTTCACCCTTTGGCATTACAAGGCCGGAAATGACCCGCTGGAGCAGGTGGAAACCCGCGATTTTTTCGCCGATGCGGCCGACATGCTGGCCGCGGGCGACTTGATGATGATTTCGGCGGCGGATGGCGGTCAGGTCCTGAGCGTCGCGCCTGGGCTGGCGGGCGAGGTCGCAACCGCCAGGCTCGCCTGACCTTCAAACGGCAGGGGTCGGCCGCTTCATCACCACGCTTTCGTGCAGAAACAGGCCCGCCTCGGTGATCTCGTAGCGCCCGTCGCGCCGCTGGCGGGCACAGTTCATGGCGGTCAGCCGCGCCAGGCAGGGTCCGTCCTTCAGCCCGGCCGGCCGCCCGGCCGCGCCGCACAGCGTCAGCCGGTGCAAGGCCGATCGGCAGCAGGTTTCCAGGTAGGGCTCATTCCACACGTCGATATCGTCGCCTTCCGCAACCGGCGTTGCAAGCGCCAGGGCCGGTTCGGTCCAATGGAGCATTTCACCATGAGCCAGACCCTGCCAGCCGGTCCGCGTGCGCGGGTCGTCTGGGAGTTCAGCCTCGTCGTTTTGTTGCAGGCGGTGCAGGTGGTCGCGCTGCTGGTCGCACTCGTTTACTGGTTTGTGGTGAATGCAAACCGCGGGGAGGACAACCAGCGACGGCTAGCGGAGCTGCAGTCGAACGTATCCGGGCAGGTCACCGAGCTCCGCCAGGCGCTCGCGAACGGTCTTGGCGACGTCCGCCTGCAGATCGGCACGCTGCCTGACCAGCGCGCGCGGCTTGACCAGGCGGAACGGCGCTTCACGGAACTCGACGTGTGGCATTCCAGCCTCGACGCCCGGGTTACCTCGGCTGAACACCAGTTGATCGAACTGCGAAGCGACATCAACGCCATCACGCGCGCGAGCAACGTGCCATTGCCGGGCGGGCGTCGGTGATGCGCTTCCTGGCACTCATCCTGCTGGCCTCCTGTGCTCAGCCCGCGACGCCTCCGGTCGCGATCATTCCGTCGCCGCCGGGTCCGGAGCGTTGCCTGGACGGCGATGCGGTGCCGCGCGCACCGGCTTCGCCGCGCACCGTCGAACAGCTCGGCACATGGGCGATGCGGGCCGAGCGTGCGGCGCGTACGACCGAGCGTGCGCGCGCCGAGTGTGCCGCCAACTACGCCAAGCTCAGGGCCTGGGCCAGCGAAGCCAGGTGAACCGCGAGTGCGTCGCCCGGCCGCGGGTGCGGGACAGTCGGGCGCCAGCTTCCCAGGCATCGCTCGCGCGGGCATAAGCCGGTCTTGAATGTTGCCCGCGATGTCTTCCGCGCTGCTGCCATTGCTGCGTCGCATCGATCCGGAGCGAGCGCACAATCTCGCCCTTTACGCGTTGCGCCTCGGGCTCGCAGGTCGCGCGACCGACCCTGATGATGCCGGTCTTGCGGTCGATGCGCTGGGGCGACGGTTCACCAATCCGATCGGACTTGCCGCCGGGTTCGACAAGAGTGCGGTTGCCGTTTCGGCGCTGATGCGACTTGGTTTCGGCTTCGTCGAGATCGGCACCGTGACGCCCCATCCGCAACCGGGCAATCCGCGGCCACGGCTGTTTCGTCTGGATGCGGATGCGGCGGTGATCAACCGCATGGGGTTCAACAACGCCGGGCTCGACGCCTGTCTCGCCCGACTTGCCACTGTGCCGCGCGGTCCGGTCGCGCTTGGCGTCAATGTCGGCATCAACAAGGATGGCGCACAGCCGGAACGCGACTATCCGGCGATGATCGCCGCCGTCACCAGGTATGCCGACTATGCGGTGATCAATGTCTCCTCGCCGAACACGCCGGGGCTGCGCGATCTGCAGGGCGAGGCGCAGTTGCGAGCGATTCTGCGCGCCGTGGCGAGAGCGGTTCCGAACCGGCCCCCGGTACTGGTGAAGATCGCCCCTGACCTCACGCGCGATGCTCTTGCCGCTGTCGTGGAGACCTGTGTGGCCGAGGGTGTCCAGGGGCTGATCGTGTCGAATACGACGACCTGCCGTGAGCCTGCGCTGCGGTCGGCGGCGGCGCGCGAAGCTGGCGGGCTTTCCGGCGCGCCGCTGTTCCAGCGATCCACCGGTGTGCTCGCGCGCGCTTTCCTGCTGGCCAACGGCCGGCTCGCATTGATCGGCGTCGGAGGCGTGTCCACCGGGCAGGACGCACTCACGAAGATCCGCGCCGGAGCGTCGCTGGTGCAGCTCTATACCGCGTTCGCCTATGCCGGCCCTGTGCTGATCCCTCGCCTGAAGCGGGAACTCGCGGTTGCCCTGCGGGCGGCGGGTTTTGGCTCGATCAAGGATGCCGTGGGCAGCGAGGCGGATCGTCTGGCAGAATAGGCGGCATGGAACACCTTCACAATTTCGCCCCGCTCGCCGAGCGCTACGACGGCTTCATCCTTGACCTCTGGGGCGTCATCCACGACGGGGTGAACGCCTTCCCCCATGCCGTGGAGTGCCTCGTCGCGTTGCGAGCCGCCGGCAAGCGGACGCTGTTGCTGTCGAATGTCCCGCGTCCCAATGACGCGGCCCAGGCCATGATGCGCCGCATGGGCATCCCAGATGACCTCTACACCGATATCCTGACCAGCGGCGAAGCGGTCCGCCGTGCCCTGCAACGGCCTCCCGACCTGTGGTGGGCCGAGCTTGGTCGGCGCATCTTCCACCTCGGTCCGGAGCGCGACCGCGGCGTGATCGAAGGCCTGCCGCTGACCAAGGTCGATACGCCCGGCGACGCCAATTTCGTTTTGAACACGGGACCGGATGACCACCGCAATCCCACCGACATGAACGAGTTCGAGACGGTGCTGCGGGAATGCGCGGACCATGGCCTGCCGATGATCTGCGCCAATCCGGACCTGCAGGTTATCCGCGGTGGCGTGCGAGTGCTGTGCGCCGGCGCGTTGGCAATGCGCTATCAGGAAATGGGTGGCGATGTGCGTTCACTCGGCAAGCCCGATGCGACGATCTACCAGCCGGTGCTCGAGCGGCTCGGCGTGCCGGTTGATCGTGTGCTGGCGGTCGGCGATGCGCTCCATACCGACATCGCCGGCGCCGCCGCCGTGGACGTGTCCGCGTGCTGGGTGCTGGCCGGCATCCACGGCGAGACGCTGGGGGCCGGACCGGACGGCTACGACACCGCGAAGGCGGAAGCCATGGCGGCCGGGGCGGGTCTGATGCCCGTGGCGACCGTCCCGCGTTTCACCTGGTGACGAAACGCCTAGTGCGACAGCAGCACCGGCGCCGTCATTTCCGCGATCAGGGTGCGGGTGACCCCGCCGAAGACCAGTTCGCGCGCCCTTGAATGGCCATAGGCGCCCGAGACGATCAGATCGGCGCCGATATCGGCGGCATAGGACAGCAATGCCTCGCCGTCGGAGATATCCTTTGCCACCGTGTGCGCGGCTTCGGCCTTGATGCCATGGCGCGCGAGATGCAGCGCGATGTCGGCAGCCGGCACGTCCCCGAGCCCGCCGATGCCCCTCTGCGGGTTGATCGCCAGCACCGTCACCTGCTTCGCGGCGGCCATCAGCGGCAACGCATCATTGACCGCGCGCGCTGCCTCGCGGCTGGCGTTCCACGCGACCAGGACGCGCTCGCCCAAAGTCGGAAAATCTCCGGCAAACGGGATCGCGAGCACTGGCCTGCCCGATGTCATCACCGTCGTGACAGTCACCGCGTCACTGTCCTGTGGCTCATAGGAATTGGGCTGGCCGACGACGGTCAGGTCGGCGTAGCGGGCGTGCAGCGCAACCATGGTCGCCGGGCTGCCCTCAACCAGCCGCCACTCGCCCTGCAGGCCGTTGCGGCGAAGGCAGTCGCGGAAGGCGGCCTCGATCGGGGCGGCTGCCTCGGTGGCATCGGCCCGCATGCGGTCAACGATTTCCTCCGGATTGGCGGGCACGAATGGCATTGCCGCGCCGTAGAAGTAGTTGGCCGAGGGAATGTCGATCACGTGGACGCCCGTGAGATGCGCGCCGCACTTCATCGCCAGGCCGGCGGCAACGTCGAGCCGCGTCTTGCTGCGCGGCGTCACGTCCAGATGAACCAGTATGTCCTTCAGAGCCATCGGTCATGTCTCCCTGCATCATTGGTCTGCCCACATATACCGGATCGGGGAAGTCCGCGTTGATCTGGATCAGACAGCGGGCAGGTGGAGCGCTGCGGAAACCGTCATTTTCGGCGCGATCGTGTGACGCATTGGCCGCTCGGAACGCGCCGGCGCGCTATTGCAGCGGCACTCGCACGGTGAGGCCAGGGGTCTGGATGGGCCGCCGATCCTCGTTCGTCTGGAATTGCGAGCCTGGCGAATAACCCATGCTCTGATTGTCGCGATCGAGACGGAAATCCGTGAAACCCACCTGGGTTCCGCCCGAAGACGTGTCCAGCGGCGCGCGGGCATCCGGATTGGGGATCGGCGCCGATTGCGCGGCGGGCGGATGTTCAGGTGGAATTGGCGGCACCGGCAGCGACGGCGCGGGTCCTGCGCCTGTGACCGCCAGAAGCAGGAACAATGCCAGGCCCGTTCGCATCACTCGGTGCTCCCCTCGTGTCCCGCGGCGAGAGACCTCGTCCCTCGCGGGTCGCTCATCGGATTGCCGGCAGGCGTCCCAAGTGGTCCCGTCGCCGCCTGCCGCCATGCATCCAGCGCCCAGGTCACCGAAGGGAACGCGATCGTATCGCGCGGGATGCATTGCCAGGAAAACAGGGCGACCTCCAGGCTCTCGGGGCCGGCGGCAAAATGCGGCCCATCCGTCGAGGTGAAGCGGGCACGGAAGATCACCTGGACCTGGCCGATGCGGCTGATACTGAAGACGCCGAGAATGCCGTCCAGCACGATCTCTGCCTGTGCTTCCTCCCAGGCTTCCCGTGCCGCCCCCTCCTCGAGTGTTTCGCCGAGTTCCAGATATCCGGCGGGGAGGGTCCAGAAGCCGCGCCTTGGCTCGATCGCCCGCCGGCACATCAAAACCGCATCGCCGGCAACGACCACCGAGCCGACAACGACCTTCGGGTTCTCATAGGCGATGTGGCCGCAGTCGGCGCAGATCATGCGCTCGCGGTTATCGCCTTGCGGGATGCGACGGACGAACTCCGGCATCTCGGGAGGGTGACGCTTTCGCCGAGCCGGATCAATCCCCGCCGATCTGCCCGCATGCGGCCGCCTCGCTTGGCTAAACCGACAGATCGAGCAGCGACCCGCGGGGCAGGATGCGGCCGGGTGTCGTATCACCTTCGCCGGCTCGGGGCATCGCGCTCGTCATCGGAGCCGCGGGCTGGGTTGGCTGCGGCGTGACGGAACGCACACGCTGCACCGGCCGGGCTGTGCCGGCGCCAACCGGAACCGGAGCGGACGAGAAGGCGGAGAGCGACGTTGGCGACAACATGATGCGGACAGTGTCCGCGATCGGTGTTAAGGATGCCTGAAGGCAGGCCCCTTCAGACCATCTCGCTACCCAGCGCCTCACGCATTGCGGTCGCGGTGCGAACGATCTCGGCCTCCAGATCCTGCGCGATTGCGTTGGCGGAGGCCGGTTCCTCAGCGAGGAGTTGCATGAGCATGCGAACAAGGCTCTCCAACGCAGCCATGCCATATTCGGCAGCCATGCCCGCCATGGCATGCGCGTCCGCAACCGCCTGCTCCGTCGCGTCCCGCGACAACGCCTGCCGCAGTGACTTCAGGCGTTCCGCGAGATCGGCGAGGCAATCTTCGATCAGCGTGCTCAGCGTATCCGCAGATATGGCGCCGCGTAGTTCGTCGAGGCGCGCAGCCGATAGAATTGACGATCGCACGGCCGGTATCGGCGGTGAAGCGGCGTGCAGAATGATGCGATCGGATCGGTGCGGCCAGACATAACAGGCCAGTGCATCGAGCAGTTCGGCCAGGGTCACCGGTTTGCCCAGCATCCCGTTCATGCCGGCCGCGGCACACAGCGCCTGGTCCTCCGGGCAGACATTCGCGGTCAATGCCACAATCGGCACCGCCGCGGCTGGCCCCGCGATGCCCCGGATCAGCTTCGCCGCGTTCAGGCCGCTCATGCCAGGCATGAAGATATCCATGAAGACCAGATCATAGGGCCGACCCGCAACGGCGCTGATCGCGTCGACACCGTTGCCGGCGATGTCCACGAGATGACCCTCGCGGCGCAGCAACGTCGCGGTCACAAGCTGGTTGGCCACGATGTCCTCGACCAGCAGGACACGCGTTCGCGGCAGGGATCGGCGCCGCGGCACGCCGGCGCGGCCCGCCTCGTCATCTGCCTGGCTCGGGGGCACGGTCACCGGCAATGCGATCCAGAACTCGTTTCCTGCCGCGCGCCCGCCCATCGTCCAGACATTGCAGCCGATGGTGCCTCCCATCAGGGTGACGAGATGATGGCAGATCGCCAGGCCGAGGCCGGTCCCCAGCGGCCCATCGGCGCCCGGTTGCTCAATACGGGAGAACGGCTTGAACAGACGGTTGCGATCCTCCTCGGGTATGACGGGCCCCCGGTCCCGCACCGCCATGCGCAGCTGTGTCCTGCCGCCGGAGAACTGAGCTTCCGCCGTCACGCGCACTTCGCCGGAAGCGGCGAACTTCACGGCGTTGGACAGCAGGTTGAGCAATACCTGCCGCAACCGGCCTGGGTCGGTGTGCAGCTCCTCCGGTACGCCCGGACCGATCGACAGGCGCAACGCGATTCCGCGTTCCGCGGCAGGCGAGCGGAACATATCGATCGCGCTCTCGATCAGTTCGCGAAGCACGAATGAGCTCGGCCGCAGCATGAGCTGGCCGGCCTCCATTCGCGACATCTCCAGAACGTCGTTCACCAGGGCCATCAACGCATCGCCTGACTGGCGGGACATGCCGACCAGGGCTTGCTGGGTGGGAGCCAGGTTGCTGTCCGCCAACAGGGTCAGGCTGCTCAACAGTGCGTTGAGCGGCGTGCGTATCTCATGGCTGACGATAGCCACGAAGCGCGACATGGCGCGCGCCGCGGCCTCTGCCACGGCGCCCGCCTGGCGCAGCGTGGTCTCGGCCTGCTTGCGCGCGGTGATATCGGTATACAGCGTGACAAAGCCGCCGTCGGGCAGCCTGTTGCGTCGCAGCTCGATCACCTTGCCGTCCGGCCGCGGGCGTTCCGTTGTCGCGGCATAGTCGCCGCCGGACAGCAGCGCCATCTGCCGCGCCACCTCCGCTTCGATATCGATGTCGCCGAACTCGCCGGCTTCCGCCTGTGCCCGCAGCACCTCATCGATCGGCATGCCGACCCGCAGGATGCTGCTCGGGACGCCGGCCAGTCCGGGATAGCGTGGGTTCCATTCGACCAGGTGCATGCGGCCGTCCACCATCGCGACGCCGTCGGTCATTCCGACCAACGTCGCTTCGAGCTGCGCCGACTTGGCGTCCGCCGACGCCTTGGCCGCCTCGAGCTGTGCATTCGCGGCAGCAAGCACGGCCCTGTCGTGCGCGAGCGCCTGCTCGCGGCGGCGCGCGGCGCCAAGGCCGTGCAGCAGGAGACCGGCCATCGCGAGCAGCAGTGCCGTGATGCCGCCGGCGAAGCCGTATGCAGCCGTGACCCAGGCGCTGGTCGCACCCATCGCCTCCGTCTGATCAACGCCGACGACAACTTCCAGGTCGCGGTCGGTGACATGGCGGAAGCCATGGACGCGCTCGATCCCGTCGAAGGCCGAGCGCCCAAACCATACGCCGTCCGGATCGGCCTGCATGGCCTTGAACATGTCCGTGTCGGCGATCAGTGAGCCAGGGTCGATCCGATGCGGCCCGACCGCCACGCGTACCCCACCCCGTTCCATCGCCACGACGGCGATGATGCCGTGGGAGCCGATGTTGGCCATCTGATAGAAGCTGCCCAGGGCGCTGATCCGCATGCTTGCGACGACCACGCCGGCAAACGATCCGTCCGGTTTGTGAAGCCGGCGGGCCAGGTTCAAATGCCATTCCCTGACCACCGATCCCATCGTCGTGGGGCTGATGAACATCCCGTCGTCGGCTGTCTGTTCCGCTGCGTAACGGAAATAGTCCCGGGTGCTGACATCTGTTCCCAAGGTCGCCGGCACCGTGTCGTGTTGCACGATGCCGTGTTCGTCGGCGATGAACACCTGCGAACTGAGGTCGTTCAGCACGACGAACTGGCGCCGTGCGGTGGCCAGATCGAAGCTACCCGGGTCGGTTTCCCATGTCCTGGCAAGAATGCGCAGTGTCTGATCGACCTCGAGCAGCTTGCGCTGCAACTGTTCCTCGAAGATCTGGGCCTGGTTGGCCACGTCGGCGGTTACCCGGTCCTCCGCGTCGGTCCGTTCGGTCCGTACAGCGGTGAGCGTGCCGATCCAGGTCAGCGCGATCAGCGTGAGCGTGCCGGCGACGATGCCGAGCAGGCCAAGCAGCCGGCTGCCGTTGTTCCGGATCATTATGCCGCCACCTGCGGGACCGCCTGGGTTGTGCTCAAGACCTGCCGCCGTCGGAGCCGTGAAAGCCGCGGAGCTATAGACCACTGCCGATTTTGCTTCGTAACATTCCCGTGAGCTCGAACGCAACCCTGGCCCGCCAAAATCGGGCGGCGGCTTGCTCCCGGCCTGGACGGATGCGAATGTCCGCGGGCTTGAACGCCGGGATTGACGAACCTGGCGTACTCATCAGGGGCCAATCAAGGCGGGGACAGAATGGCGAAGATCAAGGTGAAGAACCCGGTCGTCGAGCTCGACGGGGACGAAATGACGCGGATCATCTGGGGGTTCATCAAGGACAAGCTGATCCTTCCCTACCTCGACATCGACCTGAAATACTTCGACCTCGGCATCGAATACCGCGACAAGACCGACGATCAGGTCACCGTCGACGCGGCGAATGCCATCCGGCAATACGGCGTCGGGGTGAAGTGCGCGACCATCACGCCGGATGAGGCGCGGGTGCGCGAGTTCGACCTGAAGCGGATGTACCGAAGCCCGAACGGGACAATCCGCAACATCCTGGACGGCACGATCTTCCGCGAACCGATTATCTGCCAGAATGTCCCGCGCCTGGTGCCGCACTGGACGCAGCCCATCGTCATCGGCCGCCACGCCTATGGCGACATCTACCGCGCCACCGAGATGAAGATCCCCGGCCCGGGCAAGGTCACGCTGACCTACCAGCCGGACGGCGGCGGACCGGCGCAGACGCTCGAGGTGCACACGTTCAAGCATGGCGGCGCGGCGATGGCGATGCACAATACAGAGGAAAGCATCACCGGCTTCGCGCGCGCCTCGTTCAACTACGCGCTCATGCGCGGCTGGCCGCTGTACTTCTCCACCAAGAATACGATCCTGAAGGCCTATGACGGCTACTTCATGGACATCTTCCAGAGAATTTACGAAACCGAATTCAAAACGGAGTTCGACAAGAAGAAGCTCACCTACGAGCACCGGCTGATCGACGACATGGTGGCCTGCGCGCTGAAGTGGAACGGCGGCTACGTCTGGGCGTGCAAAAACTACGACGGCGACGTGCAGTCCGACACGGTGGCGCAGGGCTTCGGTTCGCTGGGCCTTATGACATCGGTGCTGTTGAGCCCGGACGGCAAGACGGTGGAGAGTGAGGCGGCGCACGGCACCGTCACGCGCCACTACCGCCAGCACCAGAAGGGGCAGCAGACCTCGACCAATCCGATCGCCTCGATCTTCGCCTGGACGCGCGGGCTGATCTATCGCGGGCGGTTCGACGACACGCCGGACGTGACGCGGTTCGCCGAGGCCCTGGAGAAGGTCTGCATCGGGACCGTGGAGTCCGGGTTCATGACCCGCGACCTCGCGGTGTTGATCGGCCCCGACCAGAAATGGCTGAACACGCAGGACTTCCTGGCGAAGCTGGATGAGAACCTGCAGAAGGCGATGAAATAGGCGCGGCCCTTCCAGCGTCTGCTGTCAGCGGGCGTCACGCCCATAGTGACCAATCCGGGGAGGACAGTCATGAACGACTTCAACGAACACAATGGCCTGCGGCGCTATCCGCTGGCGCGGCGTGGTTTTGTGATGACCAGCCTGATCAGCGGATTCACCCTGGCAACGCAGCGGGTGGAAGCGCAGGCGATCCAGACCGACACGACCGGCCTCGATGCAGGAGAGGTGCAGATCCCGGTGAAGGATGGGCATATTCCGGCCTACTTTGCGCGCCCGGCGAAGGGCACCGGCTTTCCGGTCATCCTGGTGAACGAGGAGATCTTCGGCGTCCACGAATACATCAAGGACGTTTGCCGCCGTTTCGCCAAGCTCGGCTACATGGCGGTCGCGCCGGAAGTCTATGCCCGCATCGCCGATCTCTCGACAATGACCGACATCCAGCAGATCGTTCGCGACGTCATCAGCAAGAAGCCTGATGCCGAATTGATGACCGATCTGGACTCCACGCTGGCGTGGGCTGCGCACAACCACGGCAGTGCGACAGTCATTGGCGAAACCGGGTTTTGCCGCGGCGGGCGCAACACCTGGCTCTATGCAGCGCACAATCCGAAGCTGAAGGCGGCGGTCGCCTGGTACGGGCCGATCAAGAGCGCCATCAGCCCGATTCAGCCGCTGGCGCCGATCGACATAGCCGACAAGCTGAAATGCCCGTTGCTGTGCCTGTATGGCGCCAAGGACACCAGCATTCCGGTGGCCGACGTGCAGGAGGCGGCAGCCAAGGCAAAGGCGTCCCACAAGATCGTCGACGTCGTGGTCTATCCTGACTCACCGCACGGCTTCCATGCCGATTACCGCCCAAGCTACAACAGGACGGATGCCGAGGATGGCTGGAAGCGGGCAATTGCCTGGTTCAAGCACTACGGTGTCGCGCCCAAGGGCGGCACGCAGGCGGCCTGAACGGGCCCGATCTGCCGCCCTCAATCGCCGTGCAGAATGCGGTGGTAGCCGCGGGCGTAGTAGATCAGGCCTTCGTGCATCTCGCCGACCTCCACCGCTTCCACGGTGCAGATGAACACGTCGTGCGTTCCGACCTCGACGATCTGGACGATGCGGCAGTCGAAGGCCACCAGTGCACCGTCCAGAACCGGTGCGCCGGTCAGCAGCGTGTGCCATGTCGCGCCCTCGAAGCGGGCCGCCATCGTGTGGTCGGTCATTCCGGCGAACACCGGCGAAAGTTCCTCGTGCGCGCCGGCCAGCGTATTCACGCACAGGACGGCGTTCTCCCGCATCGCCGGATAGGAGTTGTTGGTTCGGTTGGCGCAGACCAATAGGGTTGGCGGCGTGTCGGTGACGCTGCACACGGCTGACGCGGTGAAGCCCGCGCGGCCGCCCGGCCCATCCGTGGCGATCACGTTCACCGCGGCGCCAAGGCGCGCCATCGCTTCACGGTAGGCCTGCTTCTCGACTGCCACGGTCGGCTGCTCCATCGGTGGCTGCGTTGCCCGGACTATGGCGCTATCGCACCGCGGAGGACAGTGGTGGGGCGATGTCCTCCAGCGCGCGCCGCTCCGCCGGCAGCGCAAGGAAGGCGGCGACCACCGCCGCACCCACCATGAGTCCGCCGCCGAGCAGGTAGCCCCACAGGATCGAAACGCGCGACCCGGTTTCGATCAGCGCGCCGAACAATGCCGGGCCCGCCACGCCGCCGACACCGGTGCCGAACGCATAGAACAGTGCGATGGCGATAGCCCGCATCTCCAGCGGGAAGCTTTCGCCGACCGTGAGATACGCCGAACTTGCCGCGGCGGACGCGACGAAGAAAATCGCGGTCCAGGCGATCGTCTGCTGCGTTGCGTCCAACACGCCGAGGACGAACAGCCAGCCGGTCAGCGCCATCATGACGCCCGAGATCGCGTAGGTCGCGGTGATCATCAGGCGCCGACCGAGGGTGTCGAACAGGCGGCCCAGCAACAGCGGTCCGAGGAAATTTCCTGCCGCAAACGGCAACATGAACCAGCCGATGCTGCCGGACGGAATGTCGTAGAAGCGCGTCAGGATCAACGCGTAGGTGAAGAACACCGCGTTGTAACAGAACGCCTGCGCGGCCATCAGCGCAATGCCGAGCACCGCGCGCTTGCGATACTGCGTGAACAAGGCGCGCGTCCCGGCTCCGAACCATGAATGCACGTCTCGCCGAAGCATCAGTGCCTGATGCGGCACCGGCGGCAGAGGACGGCCGGTCTCTCGCTCAACACGTTGCTCGATCTCCGTGACCACGCGATCGGCTTCTTCGGGAAAGCCATGGGTCATCAGCCAGCGCGGGCTTTCGGGGAGGAAGCGGCGCAGCAGCAGCACGACGAATCCGAGCACCCCGCCGATGAGGAATGCGAATCTCCAGCCGTATTCCGAGGGCAGTACCGCCGGGTTCAGCACCACCAACGCTGCGATCGCACCAAGCGCGGCGCCGACCCAGAAGCTGCCGTTCACCACAAGGTCGGTGAAGCCGCGCCGCCGGGCCGGGATCAGTTCCTGGATCGTGGCATTCACCGCGGCATATTCTCCACCGATGCCCGCGCCGGTCACCGCGCGAAATGCGGCGAACGACCAAAAATCCCACGACAGGCCGCACGCAATGGTGGCAATCGCATAGACCAGCACGGTGATGCTGAACAGTTTCTTGCGTCCCAATCGGTCGGTCAGCCAGCCAAAGAACAATGCGCCCGATACCGCGCCGATCAGATAGGCGCTGGCGGCGAACCCGACCTGCTCTCCGGTGAGACGCAGCACCGGGCTTTCGGTCAGCGCGCCGGACAGCGAGCCGACGATGGTGACTTCCAATCCGTCCAGAACCCAGGCAATCCCCAGCGCGCAGATCACCAACCAGTGAAAGCCGCTCCACGGTAGCCGATCGAGCCGGGCAGGCACGTCAGTCTCGAATACCGCGTCGCGCGGCACATCGGGTCGTATTTCATCCGGCATGTCGCTCAATCCATCTCCATGGCTATAGTGGCATCCGCAGAATCCGGGAGACCGAACATGGACCCGTTCGAAGCCGAGGTTGAGGCAACGATTGCGCGATGGCACGGCATTGTGGCGCCGAATGATCCGGCCCGCCGCATGGCGGCGGAGCTGATATCGACGATACGCGCCTTTGAGGCTCTGCGCGGCACGCTGGCCTTCGAGGACGAGCCGGCGAGCTTCGAGGCTGCGCTGCACGATGCCAAGGAGTGAGGGCAATGACCGATCTGGCCGATCTCTCCCTCGTCGAGGCCGCCGATGCGGTGCGCGACGGCGATGCCACCTCAATGGAATTGCTGGACGCGTGCTGGCGCAATCTGGAGTCGGCCAATCCTAAGCTGAACGCGACGATCTGGCTCGACCGCGAGGGGGCTGAACAGGCAGCCCGCGCAGCGGATCGTGCGCGGCGGGAAAATCAGTGGCTCGGTCCACTGCACGGCGTACCGCTGGCGCACAAGGACATGTACTACCAGGCCGGCCGGCTCAGCACCTGCGGCTCGGCGATCCGCAGGGACTACCGCCCCGCTGTAACCGCGACCGTCATCGACAAGTTGACTGCTGCCGGCGCCTACACCTTCGGCGGCCTCAACATGGCGGAGTTCGCACAGAACCCGACCGGTCACAATCGAGCGTTCGGCGACTGCCACAATCCGTGGAACTTGCCCTACATCACCGGCGGTTCATCGTCGGGCTCCGGTGTCTCGGTGGCGGCGCGGTTCAACTACGCGGCGTTGGGTTCCGACACCGGCGGGTCGATCCGCCTGCCGGCTGCGGCGTGCGGCGTGACGGGCATCAAGCCGACCCAGAGCCGCGTTTCGCGGTTCGGCGTGATGCCGCTGTCGTTCAGTGCCGACAATGTCGGACCGCTGACCCGCACCGCGCGTGATTGCGCACGGATCATGGGTTTGATCGCCGGGCGCGACCCACACGATCCGACCAGTTCGCACGAACCGGTCCCCGATTACGAGGCTGCGCTCGACGGCGACATACGCGGGTTGAACATTGGCGTCCCTTCGACTTGGTTCCTCGATGAGGTCGATCCGCCGGTGCTGGATGCGTTGGAGCATGCACTTGCGGTTCTGGCGGCGCGCGGCGCCGTGGTACATCGCATCACACTGCCGCTGATGGATGCGGTCACCACCTACGGCGGCATCATCTCGCGAGTTGAGGCGGCAACGATTCACGCACAATGGATGCGCGAGCGGGCAGGCGAGTATGGCATCCATATCAGCGGGCGGATGTATGGCGGTTACGCAATCCCGGCGACCTACTATGTCGAGGCGCTGAGCCGGCGCGGACCGATCCTGAAGGCTTTCGCCTCGAAGGTGTTCGCCAAGGTCGATGTGCTGGTAACGCCGACGATACGCACCTGTTTGCCCACGCTCGCGGAGACCGATATCGATCACGGACCGCCGGGTACGGAGACGGCATTCATGGCCGTCTCGGCGAACACGCGACCGTTCAACTATCTCGGCCTGCCGGCGGTCAGCGTCAATTGCGGCTTCGATCCGAATGGATTGCCCATCGGCCTGCAGATCGCGGGCCGTCCATTCGCCGAGGCGCGCGTGTTGAGAGTTGCGGACGCCTATCAGCGGGATACCGAGTTCCATACGCGCCGTCCGCCGATGCTCGAAGCCGTGGACGCCGGCGGCATCATCGTCGCATGAAACCGAAGGTTGCCTTCATCGGTACCGGCGGCACGATCGCCTCGGTTGGGGTCGGGCCGCTCGATCTGCAGGATTACGGCGCGACCGGCAAGGTGATGCACGCCGACGAGATCATCGCGCGATTCCCAGAGGTGGGGCTGGTGGCCGATGTGCATGCCGTCCGTTACCGCAACATACCCAGCACGGCGATCGAATTCACGGATTGGAAGGCGCTGGTCCTGCTGTGCGGAAAACTGATTGCGGACCATCCCGATCTTGCCGGCATCGTCATCGGACATGGCACCGCAACGCTCGAGGAGACCGCGTATTTCCTCAACCTGACGCTGAAGGTACCCGTCCCCGTGGTGCTGGTGGGCGCGCAGCGTCCTTCGAGCGCGCTATCCACCGATGCCGGGCTCAATCTGGTGAACGCGATCCGGGTCGCCGCAAGCCCGGAGGCACGCGGCATGGGCGTCCTTGTGGTGCTGAACGATGAAATCCAGGCGGCGCGCGATGTGACGAAGACCGCCACGCTGCGCCTGCAGACTTTCCGCTCCGCCGATTTCGGTGTGATCGGCCATGCGGATGGCGATGCGGTCGCATTCTATCGCCGTCCGTTGCGCCGCTGCTGTCCGGATACCGAATTCGACATCGGCACGCTCGACGCGCTCCCGCGTGTGGATATCACCTATGCCTACGTGGGGGCGGATGGAACCGCGGTTCGCGCCTTCATTGCTGCCGGAGCGAAGGGCATTGTCTCCGCCGGGTTTGCCCCCGGCTTTGCCGGCGCCGGCGATTTTGAGGCATTGAAGGAGGCGGTTGCGCAAGGCATCGTGGTCGTGCAATCCACCCGCGCCGGTTCCGGCCGCACATTTCGCGGCACGCGGCTCGCGAATGCCGGCTTTCTGATCGCCGACAACCTGTTGCCGCAGAAGGCGCGCATCCTGCTGGCACTGGCCTTGACCGTGACGACCGATCCCGAGCGGATCGCACAGATTTTTCGCACCTACTGAGGAGATAACCGATGATACACCACATCTCGATTTCCGCCCGCGATCCGAAGCATGTCGCCGATGTCCTCGCCGAACTGATGAATGGGCGTTGCTATCCGTTTCCCGGCGGGGTGGCCAACTCGTTCATGGCCGTGAGCGGCGACGAACATGGCTCGATGATCGAGGTCTATCCCGAGAATGTCGCGTTGCAGCCCGGCAACGGCGACCAGCAGGTGCGCGCCGCGCATGACGCGACCGTGGGCTATGTCCCGTTTCACCTGCTGTTGTCGGTACCGGTCGATCGCGCCACGGTCGAGCGGATCGGCGAGCGTGAAGGCTGGCGCACTCGCTATTTCGGTCGCGGTGCACCAGGCCAGCCACCGGCGTTCCACGTCATCGAGTTCTGGCTGGAGAACCGGGTCATGGTCGAAGTCGCGACGCCGGACATGGTGGAGGAGTACACGCGTATGATCCGCTACGACGCGCTGGAGGCGCATTTCGGCAGTCGTGTGGCAGCCTAGGAGGCCAGGATTCCACACCGAGTGAGACGGCGGAAAAACTCAGCACTTCGCGCGAAGCGCAATCACGTGCTGCTCCGTGGCATTCCGTGGTCCTCCACGGACCCCGTGTGTACCCTTGGTTGACATGACGTTAGACCCTGACGCAGTTCGTAGCTTCGAATATTCCCGCTGGCAGCGGGCGGCCGCTGCCTACGCGGCGACTTTCGCCAACGCCACAGGGCCGTTCATCGACTCTCTGCTCGATGCGGCCCGCGTCGGCCGCGGCGTGCAAATGCTCGACATTGCGTGTGGCCCGGGCTTTGTCGCATCGCGCGCGGCAATGCGCGGCGCGGGCGCAACCGGGCTCGATTTCTCGCCCGCGATGCTTGCCGTCGCCAGATCTTACGTCGAGGCAATAAACTTCGATCAAGGCGACGCCGAGGCGTTGCCCTACGCGGACGGCGAATTCGATGCAGTGGTCTCGAACTTCGGCATCCACCATGTGCCCAGACCAGCGCTGGCGTTGCGTGAGGCGCATCGGGTGTTGCGCAGCGGCGGCCGTGTCGCTTTCAGCTTTTGGGCCGGTTTGAACGAGAACATTGCCTGGAAGCTGCTGTTCGACGCGATCGCGCGGCATGGTGATCAGGAGGCTTCGCTTGCGCCGCCGCCCGGTGGTGGGTTCGGCAGTGCGGCGCAGTGCGCAGATGCGCTGCGCCAGGTTGGCTTTGGCGACTGCGCGACGGAATTGGTACGCGCGACCTGGCATCACGCCGACGCGCAGGCCCTGGTGGAGTCGCTACGGGCGGGAACCGCGCGCATGGCGGCGATGATCGAGGCGCAACGGCCGGCCGCCATGCCGGCCATCATCGCCGACATCGATGAAAGCGCGAAACGCTTTCGCGACGCCGATGGCATTGCCGTGCCGATTGCCGCGGTGATTGCCTTCGGTGTGAAACCCTGAGGGCGGTTGCGTGGACATCTACCACGTCTGGTGTGATCTCAAACCCAACGTCGGTGACCTGGAATTCAGCGAGAAGGTCGCCGGCTATCTCGGCCATCTCAAGGAGCAAGGATTGATCGAAGGCTGGCGTCTGACGCGGCGCAAGCTCGGTCTCGGTGCACCGGGGCTCGGTGAGTTCCATTTGATGATTGAGGTGAAGGATCTTGCTCAGCTTGAAGCCGCATTCGAACGTGTGGCAGGCCGCCGTGAGCCGGTCGAGGGCTTCCATTTCGGCGTGAATTCGCTGGTGCGGAGCGCCGTGTTTGCGCTGTACCGGGACTTCCCCGACGCATTCCGCCATCACGGGGACGAACGCTTCTGATCCTGCGACGCTGGCCGGGCCGTCAGCCTTGGCGCCACGCTGCTGGCCGCGATCTGCGCCTGTTGGTGCGATGCCTGCGACCGGAACGATGCAAGGGATGGAACCGCGGGCGTCAGAGCCAGTGCGCGGTGTGTGCGATCAGATATGCGAGGCCCACCGAAGTTGTGATGATGGCGCCGAAGGCCAAGCGGAAGTCACGCTCCCGGCGCTGGTCCAATATGGTCATCTCAGCACGCACTGAATTGAAGCCAACGGTCATCTCGGAACGCATGGCGCGCTGATCGGCTCTGATCTCGGCGAGAACCGCCTTGGTGCCGACGGCGATCTCTTCCAGAACGCGTAGCCTTGCTTCCATGTCGGCAGGATAGCTGCGCTGGCCGTCAGCTTCAATTGGTACGTCAGGCATATCGAGCATCCCTCCATGCCGCGAGGGAAGCCACCACCGCAGCAGTCACCGCGGACCAATCCCCCACTGTCGGTTGTCGGAACAATCGCAGCGATGCGTACCATGGTGTGTCGTTGCGGCCGAGCAGCCAGCGCCAATCCGGAGCAAAGGGGAGCATGATCCAGGTTGGCTTGCCGATTGCGCCGGCGACGTGCGCGACTGCGGTATCCACAGTCAAAACCAGATCGACCGCGCCGATCAGCGCAGCGGTCTCGGCAAAGTCGGACAAACATGATGAGAGATCCTTAAGCGGGCTCGTAGCAGCCCTGGGGCCGACCTGGAGATTGACGAAGGTGATGCCGGGCGTGGCCAGGATGCCGGCAACGTCTCCATCGGGCAGCGAACGGCGGTGATCGTTGTTGTGCGCCGGATTGCCTGCCCACGCGAGACCAACCCTCCCCCCAGCCGGCAATGCATCCTGCCAGCGGGCAACGCGTGCCGGGTCAGTCCGGAGGTAACCGGCGGCTGACGGGATCGAATCCAGCCGCGTCCCGAACACGCGCGGCAGGCTCATCTGGTCTAGCCAGCAGTCATAGTGTGGCAACGGCGCATTCTTCGGCACGATCGCCACGCCGGTCATGCTCGCCAGAAACGGGACCAGTTTTTGTTCGCACGCGAGCACCGGATACCCACCGCGTATCGCGATCAACGGCAGATAGCGGGCGAACTGGATCGTATCGCCGAGGCCCTGCTCCGCGTGGATCAGGATGGTTCGGCCCGCGGGGTCGCTGCCGTCCCACTGCGGTCCTGGCAGATCGATGAAGTCGCGGCGGAACCGATCATGACGCTTTCGCCACTCATATTTCTGAAAGCCGAGTTCGAAATCCCCGGCGAGCAGCGCAGCCACGGCCTGGTTCCAATGGGCCTGGGTGAAGTCGGGGCGCAGTGCAATGGCGGTCTCGCAGACGGCGATCGCCTCATCGAGCCGACCACACGAGGTCAATACGAAGCCGAGGCTGGCATGGGCTTCCGCCATCCCCGGTGCGAGTTGGATCGCGCGCCGACAGTACGTCTCGGCATCTGCCAGTCGATCAAGATCGGCACAGGCGTTGCCAAGGTTGAGGAACGCGGCGGCGTTGGCGGGATCGAGCGCGACCGCCTCCTCGAGCAGCGCCACTGCCGCCCCCGGCCGCCCCAGGGCATTCAGCGCGGTGCCGCGCAGGAACACAACCTCGGCACTCCGGAGCGCACACGACGATCCCGCGGCCAGTGCTTCATCAGGCCGCCGATCGGCAAGCAGGGCGCGCATCAGGTTTATCAGCGATCCGGCATGACCGGGACGTGACGCAGCAGCCTGTTCCAGCATTGACGCCGCATCGTGGGGCCGCCCGGTATCCAGCAGCAGCAAACCACACAGATAGAGCGCCCGCGGATGGCCAGGGTCCGCGATCAGCACGGTTCGGTAGAGCGTCTCCGCCTCGGCGTGATTCGCAGCCTGATGATGCGCGATTGCGGCGCGCAGTATTTCGACGGTGTCCCGCATGCGCAGAACATCGGCCAGCCGCGTAAACGGCGGATGAAAACTACCGTGCCTGTGCGCTGGCGTCCGATCGTGTCGCGCCGGAACGGGCTGCCAGCGCGGCAGCCATGAACGCGTCCAGGTCGCCATCCAGCACGGCGTCCGGATTGCCCTTCTCCACGCCGGTCCGGAGATCCTTCACCAGCTGGTAGGGCGCCAGGACGTAGTTGCGGATCTGGTGGCCCCAGCCGATGTCGGTCTTGGCACTCTCCACCGCCGCCGCGGCGACCTCACGTCGCTGTAGTTCGGCCTCGTACAGCCGGGCCTTCAGCATCGCCATCGCGGTGGCGCGGTTGCGGTGCTGGCTGCGGTCGGTCTGGCAGGCAACGATGATGCCCGACGGCAGGTGCGTGATGCGGATCGCGCTCTCGGTCTTGTTGACGTGCTGGCCGCCCGCGCCCGATGCGCGATAGGTGTCCACCTTCAAATCGCCCTCGTTGATGTCGATCTCGATGCTGTCGTCGATCACCGGATACACCCAGACGCTGGCGAAGCTGGTGTGCCGCCGCGCCGCGGAATCGAATGGACTGATCCGAACCAGCCGATGCACGCCGGCCTCGGTCTTCAGCCAGCCATACGCGTTCGGCCCGCCGATCTGCAGGGTCGCGGACTTGATGCCGGCTGTCTCGCCCTCGCTCTGCTCCAGCAACTGCACCTTGTAGCCGTGCTGTTCCGACCAGCGCTTGTACATGCGCATCAGCATCTCGGCCCAGTCCTGCGCCTCGGTGCCGCCGGTGCCGGCGTTGATCTCGATGTAGGCGTCGTTGGCGTCCGCCTCGCCGGACAGCAAGCTTTCGATCTCGCGTCGCTTGGCGTCCTCGGCCAGCGCGCGCAACGTCGCCATGCCATCTGCCACCATCGCGGCGTCGCCCTCGGCTTCGGCCAGTTCGATCAGTTCCAGAGTATCGCCGACGTCCCGCTCCAGCTTGCGCACGCCGTCCATCCGCGACGCCAGGTTATTGCGATCACGCATGGTCTTTTGCGCCGCGGTCGAATCATCCCAAAGATTGGGGTCTTCGGCCTGCGCGTTCAGTTCGGCGAGACGGCCCTCGGCGACATCCCAGTCAAAGGTGCCTCCTCAGCAGTGCGATCGACTGCTTGATCTGCTCGTTCAGGGCATCCGATTCGGCTGACATTGTTCGCTCGCGGTCCAAAAGAAGGCGCGGCTAATACAGCCCGCCCATGCTGCTGTCGACTCCGCCATGCACCGCCTGTGTCGCCCCGGCCGGCGTCGCGCCATCCGCCGGCGCCGCATCGCTTGTGACCGCGCCGCCAATCGGGTGGGAGGCGCCTGGCACCTGATCTGGCTTGAATGCATCGGTCACGGTGCCCGAACCCGTGTCCCAGGCCGCCATCGTGACGCCGGGCGGCTGCTGGAACGTCAGCACCGGCCGGTTCTTCAACGCGACGGCCATGAAGTCGTGCCAGATCGGTCCGGCGAGGGCTGCGCCGGTCTCGTTGTTTCCAAGCGTCGCGGGGTTGTCGTAACCGACCCACACCGTGGTCACCAGATCCGGGGTGAAGCCAGAGAACCAGGCGTCGGTGAAATCCTGCGTCGTGCCGGTCTTGCCGGCGATCGGATGCCCGAGTCCCGCCGCCACCTTCACGCCTGTGGCGCCGGGCCGCGTCGTCACGCCCTGCATCATGGTGACAAGCTGGAACACGCTGGCCGGATCGGCGATTTCCTTTCGCAGATCAGCCAGTTGCGGCGTGTTCGCCTGGTCGGTGCAGTTGTCGCACGCGATGGCCGACGGCCGCCAGACCACGTGGCCATCGCGATCCTGGACGCTGTCGATGAGCGATGGGATCACCTCACGCCCGCCCTCGTCCAGGCCGGCATAGGCGGCGGCCTCCCGGAGCACGGTGGTGCTCACTGCGCCGAGCGCGGCGGGCAACACGCGCGGCATCTGATCCACCTCATGGAAGGCAATCGCCGTTTGAGCGATCGCCTCCATGCCGACGCTCTGTGCCACGCGCAACGTCACGAGATTCAGCGAACGTTCCAACGCGATGCGCAACGGCGTCGGGCCGCCGAATTCCATCTCGAAATTGTTCGGCCGCCACCGGCCCGCCGCGCCCATGTCCATCACGACGGGCGCGTCAAGGAACCGCTGGCTGGGGGAGACGCCCTTCTCCAGTGCCGTCAGATAGACGAACGGCTTGAAACTGGAGCCGGGTTGGCGCTGCGCCTGAGTGGCGCGGTTGAACTGACTGCCCTCGAAACTCCAGCCACCGACCAATGCGAGCACCCGTCCGGTCCTGGGGTCGAGCGAGACCAGTGCGCCCTGGACAGTCGGAATTTGTCGCAGATCCACGCGCTGCTGCGCGACCTGCGCAGGTTTGCCCTTAATGTCTGGCGTCGAGGTTGCGCTCTTTGACGATTGCGCAATCTGGGCAGTGGCAACCGGTTCCACCATCAATACGTCGCCTGGCACTGCGACGTCCGCGATGCGCCGCGGCGCCGGCCCCGGCTTGCCGTCCTTGATCGATCGCGCCCAGGACAGATCGGACAGCGGCATCATGCCGGTGTGTTGCTGCGGTGTCTGGCCCGCGCTCTGTCCGGCCGCGTCGAGCCAGCCGACTCTTGCCTCCGTATCGGAAGCCTCCAACACGACGGCAAGCTTCCAGTCCGGTAGCATGCCCTGCGGTCTGGCGACCTGCGAAAGCGGCTCGGCCCAGTTCTTCGCCAGCCCGGCCCCCCCTTCGACATGCAGGACCGGACCCCGCCAGCCACCCATCTTGCGATCGTACGCAAGCAGCCCGTCGCGCACGGCTTTCTCGGCCACGGCCTGTAGCGCGGGATCAAGACTGGTGCGCACCATGAGCCCGCCCTGTGTCGTCACATCGGCACCGAACCGACCAATGAGTTCGCGGCGTACCTCCTCAGCGAACCAATCCGCACCGGGAAGCGGCTGGGGCCGGCGGAACTCCGCCGGAATAATGGGCTCTGCCTTGGCGGCAACCGCCTGTGTCGCCTGGATGACATGGTCCTCCGCCATCCGGTCCAGCACCCAGTCGCGCCGAGCCTTCGCCGCCTCGGGGAAGCGAAACGGGTTGTAGTTGTTGGGTGCTTTCGGCAAGGCAGCGAGGAAGGCGGCCTCGGAAAGGGTCAGTTTGTCCAGCGGCTTGTTGAAATAGGCCTGTGCGGCCGCCACCACCCCATACGAACCCATCCCAAGATAGATCTCGTTGAGGTACAGTTCGAGGATACGCTCCTTGGAGAGGTTCTGCTCGATCCGCATCGCCAGGATCGCCTCACGCGCCTTGCGGGCGAGCGAGACCTGGTTGTCCAGCAGCATGTTCTTGGCGACCTGCTGGGTGATGGTCGAGGCGCCGACCGGCCGGCGTCCCTGGCCCATGTGCGTCAGATCGAACACGCCGGCGCGCATGATCGCCATCGGATCGACGCCTTTGTGCATCCAGAAGTTCTGATCCTCCGCCGAAACGAAAGCCTGCTTCACCACTTCCGGCACCGCGGAATAGGGCACGAAGATGCGGCGTTCCGCGGCGAGTTCGGCCATCAGCCGCGCATCGCCGGCATAGACCCGGCTCATCACCGGCGGCTGGTAGTTGCGCAGCCCGTCCACGTTCGGCAGGTCGGCGCTGAAGCGAAGCCACGCGAAATAGCCGCCGGCGCCGGCCAGCAGCGCCACCAGCATGCCCACACCGAGCACGCCGCCGACCACGCCGCGCAGAAACCGGCGTATCCGCCCGCGGCGCGGTCGTCGCGCGACAGCCTGGGTCGTGCGCTGCCCACGTCGGGCGCCATCGGGTGGCTGCGCCAACGGCTCGCCTGCGGTCAGGGGTTCCTTCATGATGTTGCGATATGGACCATTTCGCGAAAAACGACCAGCGACGAGAACGCTAGCCAGTCATCCTTTTCACGCGATCCCACCCTTTGTTGTCACGCGATCGACGTCGGCCATGCGGGCAACGGCCGCGAAATACCCATCAACGGCACGCTTCATCGCCTCTGCGACGCGCGCGCGATGTTCAGGACGGCGCAGTTCCGCCTCGTCATTCCGGTTGGACATGAAACCCATCTCCACCAGAACACTGGGAATATCGACGGCCTTCAGCACAACGAAACCGGCATGGCGCTCGGGATTGGGCAGCATCGGAAGATCCTGGTCGAGACTGCCCACCAGGCTGCGCGATAGCCGTCCGGAACCGATTCGCGTTTCCTGCCGCACCAGGCTGGCGAGGATGCGCGATACCTCCGGGGGGGTATTGCGCCAGCCTGACCCGGCGAATCGGTCGGCGCTGTTTTCTCGTTGCGCCAGTGCCGCAGTCTGCGCATCCGATGCTGTATTCGCCAGGGTATAGACGCTGGCGCCGCGAACCGCATGGTCCGACAGCGCATCGGCGTGCATCGAAACAAACAAGGCGGCGCCGGATGCCTGTGCCTTCGCCACCCGGTCGTCCAGCGGGACGAACACATCACGCGCCCGGGTCAGCGCCACGCGGTAGCGACCGCCGGCCTCCAACTGGCGCTTCAGTTCAAACGCGGTGGCGAGCGATACCTGCTTCTCGTATGTGCCCGACAGACCGATCGCGCCCGGATCTTTGCCGCCATGTCCCGGGTCCAGCATCACCAGAGGCGCCGGTGGCCTGACGGACTGACGTGATGGCAGCGCGGGAGCTTTTGCTTGGGTGGGGGACTGCGCTGGTGCCGCCGCGAGAGCGCCATGCATCCAGCCGGGCAGCAGGAAGGTGCCAATAATCCCGGTGCCGGTGCCGAGGCGGCCGAGAAGCAGGCGGCGCGTGACCGGAGCGCAGGGCAGCATGGAGGGTTATTTAACAGATCGGATGCAGAATTGCACGTTCCCCGTTGATTACGGCTGGTTCATTGAGTGCTCTCCTTTGAACCAAGCATTGCTTGCGGAAGCGGCCGGATTGCTTCATGGTCCGGCTCGCTCCGGTGGCGCTGTCGGGGGAGGCGGATCACCCGCCGCCCCGGTTGTGCTCCGGCGGAAGCGATGGCCCGCGGTCCGGCTGGACGCCTGGTTCGGCTGGACAGGTCCGGGGGAGGGTCGGCGTCCGCCGCTGCCGTGTCACCGCCTGCGTCGCGCCCCTGTCTGGACACAGGCGAGCGCGCTGGGTCGGCCTGCCCAGAAGGGCTGGCAGAAGCTCGCTTTCACCCGGGGGTGTTCCCCAACGGAACACACGCCCGATGCCAGGGACCGAAGATCGCCGAAATCATGATTGCCGCAGGGCCAACCCTAACCAATTCGTCGGCAACACCCATCTTCAACGACGGGATGATATGCTTCCGTCGCGTTCGGCCGGACGATTTTCCGATCCTTGAGCGGACGGGCCGCCCCTTTCTCACACGCCTATTCAGCTGCCCGCCGGCGGGTGCCCCGATGGGGCCCGTGCGACAGTGCCGGGCGGCTCATCGGAGTTCAGGACTAGATGACCAAGCGCATGCTGATCGATGCAACGCACGCGGAGGAAACCCGCGTCGTCGTACTGGATGGTAGCCGACTGGAAGACTTCGACGTTGAGACGGCGACCAAGAAACAACTCAAGGGCAACATCTACCTCGCCAAGGTTGTCCGGGTAGAGCCAAGCCTGCAGGCGGCGTTCGTCGAATATGGCGGCAACCGCCACGGCTTCCTCGCGTTCGACGAGATCCACCCAGACTACTACCAGATACCCGTCGCCGATCGGCAACGCCTGATCGAGATGCAGGCGGAGGATGCGCGCCGCGAGGAGGAGGCAGAAGACCGCGCGGCGGAATTGGAGCCCAATCAAGCGGGACCGTCCGAGGGAACCGTGATCGATGCCGAATGGCACGATTCGGAAGCCGAGGCACCACAGACTGCGGCTGACCCGCCCGTCGAACCAGACCACACCCAGCCGTTCGGGTTCGATGCCGTCGCACCGGAACCGGACGATCGTCCCGCCCAGCCGGCCGCCATCGCCAGCGAGAGCATGCCGGCCGAATTGGATACGCCAGCGGAATCCGCGCCACCCCGGGCGGCAGACACGGACGGGTTCGCAACGGCAGAGCCCTCCGACCCACCGCCCGACGTGCCTGTGCGGGAGATTGCGGAAGCAGCCGATCGGGAAGCCTTGGCGACCGGCACCGAAGCCTGGTCGGCTGGCGAACAGATCCCCGAGCAACCGCCGCCCGAGACAATGGGCGGCGAAGGCGAAGGCGGCGATGAGGCGCGCGACCGGCGGATCCAGTCGCGTTTCCTGCGCAACTACAAGATCCAGGAGGTGATCAGGCGCCGGCAAATCCTTCTGGTGCAGGTCGTGAAGGAGGAGCGCGGCACGAAGGGCGCGGCACTGACCACCTATATCTCGCTCGCCGGACGGTTCTGCGTGCTGATGCCCAATTCACCGCGCGGCGGGGGTATTTCGCGCAAGATCACCTCGGCCACTGATCGTCGCCGGCTCAAGGATATCATCGCCGAACTGGATATCCCCGCCGGCATGGGCCTGATCGTGCGCACTGCTGGCGCCAACCGCCCCAAGCCGGAGATCAGGCGCGACTGCGAATACCTGCTGCGGCTCTGGGACGACATTCGCGAGCACACGCTGAAGTCCGTCGCTCCTGCGCTGATCTACGAGGAAGCCAGCCTCATCAAGCGCGCGATCCGCGACGTGTACTCGCGCGACATCGATGAAATCCAGGTGGACGGCGAGGAGGGCTGGCGTGCGGCGCACGAATTCATGCGGATGTTGATGCCCAGCCACGCCAAGAAGGTGCAGCTCTGGCGCGATTCAACGACATCCCAGGGTGGCGGTCAGCCGTTGTTCGCGAAATATTCGGTGGAGGCGCAGCTCGACGGGATGCTGCAGCCCATCGTGCAGCTTCGCTCCGGCGGCTACCTGGTGATCAACCAGACCGAGGCGCTGGTGGCGATCGACGTCAACTCCGGCCGTTCGACGCGCGAGCGCGGCATCGAGGAGACGGCGCTGCGCACGAACACCGAGGCCGCGGACGAAGTGGCCCGGCAGCTGCGCCTCCGCGATCTCGCCGGTCTGATCGTCATCGACTTCATCGACATGGAGTCGAAAAAGCACAACGCCATGGTCGAACGTCGACTGAAGGAGGCGCTGAAGAACGACCGGGCCCGCATCCAGGTCGGCCACATCAGCCATTTCGGCCTCATGGAAATGAGCCGCCAGAGATTGCGTCCGTCGCTCGCCGAGACAAGCTTCATTGCTTGCCAGCATTGCGGCGGCACCGGACACGTGCGTTCGACGGAGAGCGCAGCGATCCATGTGCTGCGTGGTGTCGAGGAGGAGGGGGCGAAGCGCCGCGCGGCGGAGATCGTTGTCTACATGGCGGTGCCGGTGGCGCTCTACATTCTCAATCACAAGCGCGAGCGATTGGCTGAGATCGAGGCGCGCTATGCGATGCAGGTGGTCTGCCTCGGCGACGAGGGACAGATGGCGTCGCAGTTCCGCATCGATCGCGTGAAGCCACAGGTGGCGGGAGACGTGACGCCCGTCATCACGCAAGACATGCATCCGGCCTTGCCGATGCCGGCGGCGGCAGTTGCTGATGCTGACGAAGTCGAGGCCGAGGAACCAGATGTCGTCATAACCGAGCGGGTCGAGGTTGGAGCGGACGCAGTCGAGGACACCGGTGAAGTGGTGGCGGCGGTCGGGGACTTTGGCGAGACCGCCGAGGAGGCCGAGCGCAGCCATCGGCGGCGGCGACGGCGGCGGCGTGGCGGACACCGCGACGAGACTTCCCCCGCAAGCGTGGCCGAGCCGACCGTACCCGGTGAACCCCCACCGTTGGAGGCCAGCGAAGCCGAAGCTGCGGAGACACACATCGAAGGCGTGCCGGAGCATGCCGAGGCTGTTGCCGCCGAGGACGAACCTCGCGGTCGTCGTCGTGGTCGTCGCGGCGGCCGCCGGCGTCGGGCGGATGGCACGGATGGTGTGATGCCGTCGCATGCAGAACCGGGAGCCGACCAGCCGGATCTGCCACCGACTTACACCGGCCCCACGCCGGCCAATCCGTTCGGCGGCGACGCCTTCGATATCTTCGACGTGATGGACCGCGTCGAGGAGACCTCAGCCGTGCCCGTCAGTGCCGCGCTTCAGGAGCCTCGGATGGCACCGGAGCCGGAACTCGAGCCAGCCATGATGGCGGAACCACGGTCTGCCCCGGCCGAACCGAGTGCGGCGGAGCCGGTGGCGGCGGTACCGGTCATGGAGCCTCCAGAGGAACCCGCGTCGCAGCTTGTCGCGATGGACAAGGAGGAGCCGGAACCGGTGATCAAGCCGATTGTGATCGGCAACGGCGAGGCGCCACTCGTGGAGCGAAAGCGCGGTTGGTGGCGCCGGTAGCGGCCGTCAGGCCGCGCTGTCGTCGACGCCGGTTCTGAACCGATTGTCAGGCGCGCTTGCGTCCCGCAACGCGCTTCCTCGGAGATTTGGTCTTCCGCGATGGCGCTGACTTGGGTTTTTCGGGGATGGCTCGCGATCGGGCATGCTGTTTTTCGTCCTGACCAAGGCTTCGCTTCAACGCCGCCATAAGATCGATCACATTGTCGGCCCTCGGCGTCGCCGGCTCTTCCGGCGCGATCCCTTCGCCCTTCAGCTTGGCATCGATTACCTGCCGCAGCCGGGCTTCATAGCGATCCTCCAGGTCGGCCGGTGCGAATTTTCCCTCTTGTCGATCGATCAACTGGGTGGCGAGCTTCACCATCTCGCCGTCGGGACGGGCATCAGATATGCGGTCGAACAGCTTGGCATGGTCGTAGAGGTCGCGAGGCTCATGCAGCGTGTGCAGCACCATGCCTTTTTCCAGCGGCAGGATCGCCACTGCGCGTTCCCGGCGTGAGATCACCACCCGGGACAACGCCGCCCGCCCCGATTGCACGATGGCGTCTCGCAGCACCACGTAGACATCCTGTCCCGCCTCGCCATCCGGCACCATATAGTAGCTGGTATCGAAATAGATCGGATGGATCGCGTCGCGTACGACAAACTTGTCGATCGTCATCGTCGAGGACGTTTCAATCTTTGCGCTCTCGAAATCTTCATCGTCCAGCAGCACGTAACGATCCTTCTCAAATTCGTAGCCTTTCACGAGGTCGCGTCGCGATACTTCCGCGTCCGTCTCGGCATCCTGCGTCACCATGCGCACGCGGTTGCCGGTCTTGGGGTTGATGAAATGGAAGCGGAGATCGCCGCTGGCGCGCAACACGCTGTGCAGGGCCACGGGACAACTCACCAGGGCAAGCCGCAAGTGTCCGCGCCAGACCGATCGCTCCGCCATCTTCGCCTCCTGGGTGTGCAAGCCAGCCTGTCAGCTGGTGTCGTTGTCGGGTTCCTGCCAGCAAAGGCCCGCACGCGATGTCAGTTCGGGGCCGCACGTTCTTTTGTTCCCGAACCGAGCGCAACTGCCAACCGCCTGAGCCGTTCGTTGCACGTCCTAACATGAGACAGGTCACAACCATGACAAGACACGCTTCGATCGGAACGATGATCGCCACGACGGCGCTGATTGCGTGGCCAGTCCTGGCACAGACGACCACGGCACCTGGCACCGCCACTTCCGCGCCTCCGTCACCCGGCATGACCAACAGCCGTCCGGCCAGCCAGGGCGTGGGGTCGAACGCGCCCGTCGCGATGTCCACCGCGAACGCGCTGAAATACTTCACGGCCGACCACCAGGTACGTGCGAGCAAGGTGGTGGGCGCCAGTGTGTACAACGATCAGGATCAATCCATCGGGTCGGTCGATGACGTCCTGATGAACGACAATGATCACAAGGCTGGCACCGCGGTGATTTCGGTCGGCGGGTTTCTGGGGATGGGCAGCAAGCTTGTCTCGGTGCCATTTGACCAGCTCAAGATCGATAATGATCGGATTGTCATGCCGGGAGCGACGAAGGCTTCGCTGGAGGGCATGCCCGAGTACCGCTACACCAATGCGTGATTGGACCGGGGCGTGACATCTGTCGCGCGCGACGCTGAAGCTATGATGGGCGGTGTCGAGCCGCCCATCTTCGTATCTGGCCGCGCTGCATCACGCCTTGCGACTGCGGCGGCGCGGAGCGGCCTGGCGGTCGCCCTGATCGGTGAGACGCGCGGGAAATTCGCCCTGGTTCTCCGCCGCCTCGATGGGCTCGACAGGTTGCTCCGGGCCAGCCGGATCGCCGTGAATCATTGGATTCGGCAACTGGCCCGCTGTCGGGTTGGCCTCGATCGCGATCAGTTCACGAGCGCGCTCCCAGAACTCATCATCGCGGTTTGGTGGGCGGCCATCCGCCTCCCAAAGGTAGTAGGCGCGCTTGCGAATGCGGTCCTCGAGCGTACCGGCGGCGAGCTTCATGTGAATTCGGTCTCCTGCGTTGGGGGCTCCCTTCATCAACACGGCTTGGGCGCCGGGGTTCACACGGTCCGTCTTCCGGCAGGGAATGAAGGCTGCCATAATCCCGGCGGACATCGCGTTCCGCGGTGGCCCGCGCTGGCACGCTCGGGGGGAGCGCTTCAACGCCGACAACGAATGATGAGGGGCGATGGCCCGAACTGCCTGGGGCTGTCGCCGTTCAACGGCGGGAGAATGCCATGAACGAACTGGCTACGGCGGCGCGTCTTGTCGACACCTCGACGATAGCGCAACGCTATGTGGACATTCGCGCCTTTACAGAGCGTCTCGCTGCGTCTCTGAGCGATGAAGATCAATGCGTCCAGTCGATGCCCGATGCAAGTCCCGCAAAGTGGCACCAGGCGCACACGACGTGGTTCTTCGAACAGTTCGTATTGTGTCGGTTCCTGCCAGAATATCGAGTGTACGACAGCGATTTCGGCTATCTGTTCAACTCCTATTATGAAGCGATGGGACCGCGACATCCGCGTCCCAACCGCGGTCTGCTGACACGGCCTTCAGCTGAGCGCGTCCGCGCCTACCGCAAACATGTCGATGCTGCGATGATGCAGCTTTTCGATTGCACACCATGTGCGGCAGCCGAGCTGATCGAACTTGGCCTGCAACATGAGCAACAGCATCAAGAGCTTCTGCTGACCGACATGCTCCACGCCTTCGCGCAAAATCCGCTCGCGCCGCCGGTGCTGCCGCAATGGGAGGAACCGGTGGGCGCTCCGGGTCCCACGCGCTTCGTCGATTGTGAAGGCGGATTGGTACGGATCGGTCACGACCACGCGGGCTTTTGCTTCGACAACGAGACGCCGGCGCATCCGGTATATCTGCCGCCCTATCGGATCGCCTCGCGCCTGGTGCGCAACGGTGACTGGCTGGCATTCATCGCTGACGGCGGCTACCGCACGGCGACCATTTGGATGTCGGACGGTTGGGCAAGCCGACAAGCGGGTGACTGGTCCAATCCGTTATACTGGCGAGAGTTGGATGGCGTGTGGTGGCAGATGGGGCTGCGTGGTCTCGAACCGCTTGATCCTGATGCGCCGGTGCGGCACGTCAACTGGTATGAGGCCGATGCCTACGCGCGGTGGGCCGGCGCGCGATTGCCGACCGAGGCAGAGTGGGAATTTGCAAGCGCGTCTCCCGATGTCGATGAATTGACCAGTCATGTGTGGCAATGGACGGCGAGCGCCTATCGTCCCTATCCCGGCTACCGCCCGGCACCCGGTGCCGTGGGTGAGTACAACGGCAAGTTCATGATCAATCAGATGGTGCTGCGTGGTGCCTCGCTTGCCACGCCGGCAAGCCATGTGCGACGCAGCTACCGGAATTTCTTCCACCCGGACAAGCGCTGGCAGTTCAGTGGCGTGCGTCTGGCACGCGACATCTGACAAGGAAAGCAGCTCATGCCTGATTACACCGCCCTGATGCCGGCGGCGGCAAGCAGTGTGGCGGATGCGGCGATATCTGGTCTGTCACTGCCGCAGAAGACCCTGCCGGCGAAGTTGTTCTATGACGAGGAAGGTTGTCGCCTGTTTGCAAGTATAACGGAACTGCCGGAGTACTACCTGACCCGCACCGAACTGGCGTTGCTGGCGGATGTCGCGCCGCGCCTCGCAGCCGAATTACCCGGACCGGCCGTGCTGATCGAATACGGCGCCAGTGACGAGGCGAAGGCCGAATTCCTGTTGCGCGAGCGGGACCGTACGGGTGATTGGGTCTTTCAGTTCTATGTGCCGATCGACGTTGCGGTGCCCGCACTGGAACAAATGCGGAAGCGGCTGCGGCAAAGTAGACCGGAGCTGCGAGTATGCGCGTTACCGGCGGACTTCATGGATCCGATGGAACTGCCTGCGGACGTTTCCTCTTTGGCGCGGCTCGGTTTTTTTCCGGGCTCCACGATTGGCAATCTGGATCCGCCCGACGTGCATCGCTTCCTGCGGCAGGCGCGCGAGACACTCGGCGCACACTCATCATTTCTCGTCGGTGTCGACTTACGCAAGGATCCGGCAATTTTGCTGCCTGCCTACGACGATGCGGACGGCGTCACGGCTGCGTTCAACCGTAACCTGCTGGTCCGCCTGAATCGCGACGCTAACGCTGATTTCGATGTTGACAGCTTCGCTCATCGTGCCGTTTGGAATGGTGCGCAGAGCCGGATAGAGATGCACCTGGTCAGCCTTCGGGAGCAGATGGTTTCAATTGCCGGTCAAACTATCCTGTTCGCGCGCGGGGAGACGATCCACACCGAGAACAGCTACAAGTATGCGCCGGAGCACTTTGCAGCGCTCGCCGAAAAGTCCGGCTGGCACACTGCCGAACTTTGGACTGATCCGGCGCAATTGTATTCCTTGCACCTGCTGGAGCCGCGGCGCGGCCCCTGAGGTCCCATCAAGCCGCCTTGGGTGTTTCCTCGCCGGTGAGGTATGCGCGGAGTTGCACACGTGCGCGATGCACCCGACTTTTCAACGTACCGATCGCACATCCCGTCGCCTCGGCGGCGGTCTCGTAGGACTTTTCCTGCAGCACGATCATGAACAGTGCCTCGCGCTGATCAGGGGGCAGCCTGTCGACCGCCCAGCCCAGTTCCCGTAGCGCTGTTCGGTCTTCATGAGGCGCCTGGACCGCTACTTCCGGGATGGTATCCATGTCGGTGAATTCGCGCTTGTTTCGCACGCCGCTGATAAAATGATTGATCATGATGCGATGGACCCAGGCCGAGAAATTGGTGCCAGGTGTGAAGCAGTCGCGCGCAACCAGAGCTTTCGTTGCGACATCCTGCGCAAGGTCTTCAGCGGCGGCTCGATTCCGCGTGAGCGCCAACGCCCAGATGCGCATCTTCGGCAGGAATTCGATCAATTGCTCCTGGAATTCTTTTGCCATGACTGATATCTCCCGGTGCTGAAAGTGTGCACTTGTTCATCGCACCTGTGGCGGAAAGAGAGCGCTTGCAAGACAAATGACACGAGCTTGATAGACGAAGGGTATTATCAAGACGGCGACATTCGCGAAAAGATGAAGTGTGATTTGAAATAATTCTGCAATCGCTGCTCAGGTTTTGTTGAGAATCCCGATCGCCGATACTGCGGCGCAATGCGACGCTGTCCCTGTTGGATCGGCAAATGCCGATTGACCGAGATGTGCGATGTCTTATGTGTTAGCGTGGCAGAGCGTGTCGATCGCCATCGTGCCGAAAGGGAGCCACATGTGGCGCTTCTTGCTGGCTGGATTGGGCACCGTCGGCGGGCTGGCACTATTGTTTCTGGGCTCGTACGGCGATCCCACGACGATATTGCCTGACCTGCATCCGACCTCCCACGTCGCAGCTACCCAGGCGGAGCTGAAGCCTGTGCAATCCGCGTCGCCTGCCATGCAGCCGGTGGAGGCGCCATCGAGAGGGACTTCTGCATCGGGGACCGACGCCAACGTGTCCCAGCGCCAGCACGATGCCCTGCAGCAGCTTCAGCAACTGGAGGCGAGGCTCGCTCAGGCGACCCAGGATACCGCGGCCCTGCGGGCACAGGCCGATCAGGCACGGCGCGAACTCGACGATCTGCGCCAGCAGCGCGCGGAGGATCAGGCTGCCGCGTTGGAGCAGGTCAAGTTGCAGGCGCAGCGCGAGGCGGAAGCCTCACAGCGGCGTGCGGCCGAACAGTGGAGCACCGAGGAGCAGAGCAAACGTGCGCCGGTGACGGCGTCACAGCAGAACCAGCATGTCGAGCCGCCTGCGGAGATTAAGGTTCTGCCGACGCCGGAACCGGTAGCCTCGCCGCCCGGCCCGGCGCAGCCGTCGGCCAAGCCGGCGTCTGCCGAGCCCGAAGTTCGGCAGGTTCAGGAGAGGCCGCGTCCCGATGCTCAACAGGAAGTGAAGGTATTGCCGCCGGCTCGTCCGCCTGTCGCCGCGCCGCCCAGGTCCTCCCAGGCCATGGTGAAGCCTGCGCCGTCTGAACCCGATGCTCGGGAGGCGGTGCTGACGCGCCTCCGGCGCGAAGCCCCGTCACGGGGCGATGCATCTTCGCGGTCGGACACACTTTCGCGTGGCGATAGAGCACAGGTTGCCTTGGATCAGCCGCGCGTCACGTCGCCGCGGCAACGCCTGGTGGATGCACGCAGCGCATTGGCGGCTGGCCGCACCGACGACGCGCGCCAGTTGCTGGAACAGGCGCAGGTGCAACTCGTGTTCCGGCCGGTCAATCCATCCGAGGACGCCTCCGCCAGCGGAAGCGTCGCGGCCGGTCAGGTTGCCGAGGCGCTCAGCATGTTGGGCGCCGGTGACGTGCTCCACGCGATTCGGTACATCAATCTGGCGGTTGCCCAGGCGGACCAGGGCCCGACGTTCGCAGCCCCGCCACAGCCCGTTGCCCGTCCACCGCAACCGCAGCGCTACGGCGACGACTATTACTACAACAGTCGGTGATTTCGATGCGGTGGATCAGTCTACTGGGCTCGACCCGGCGGCGGTCGCATGCCAAATGCCGCGTACATACGGGCACTTGGCGGCCAAACCTCGACGATATCGGCGCGCCATGCATATGCGGCGATGCAAAACAGGGCGATCAGTACCAGACTTGCGAGCCAGGCCAGGTGCAACCGTAGGCGCGACGATGGCGGGGCCGACTGTACCGCCAACCGATCCATCGCGGATGATGGCCGCGGTGACGGTTCAGCGATGGGCGTGGCATCCCTGACAGGCGCCTGCGGGGCGGCGATCGCCACGGGCTCGCTGAAGTCCGATGGCGGAGCCTCCATCGGTGCCAATTCGGATTCCCGCTCGACGGTAGCAGCCTGCACCGGCATCCATTCGTTGCCGCAACGCGCGCAACGCACGTTTCGGCCGGCCGTGAGCAGCGAGTCCGGCACTTCATAGGCGGCCGAACAGGCCGGGCAGACGATGCGCATGCGTTCAGCCACTCCGACAGCATGAGTGCTCCGACGGATGGTGCTGGACCGCTGATCATGAGGCAATGGCGCATCATGCTTCCGGCGCGCCGCGCGGAATGGCAAGAAGGATGCAGCGGCCACAGCGGGCTTTCGCATGGTTCGATTCGATGAAGTGGGGCTCCGATACGGCCGTGCGGGCCAAGGCCATCATGACGCGGGCGGCCCGGAAGTGCTGCACGATCTCAGCTTCGTTCTGCCGGACGGTGCGTTTCGATGGCTGCTCGGCGCATCGGGCGCAGGCAAGACCAGCATGCTGCGGCTGATGTATCTCGCGGTGCGTCCAACCCGCGGAAAACTATCCATCCTTGGCATGGACATCGACACGGCGGAGCGCCGCAGATTGCCGCGGTTGCGGAGGCGAATCGGCGTGGTATTTCAAGACTTCCGGCTGCTGCCGCATCTGTCCGCATTCGACAATGTCGCATTGCCGCTGCGGATCGCCGGCCGGCCCGAAGGGCAGATCAAGGCTGATGTCGGCGAAATGCTGCGCTGGGTCGGCTTGGCGAAACAGGCGGGCGCGCGGCCGGCCGCTCTGTCCGGTGGCGAACAGCAGCGCGTGGCGATCGCGCGGGCGGTGATCAATCGGCCCAACCTGCTGCTGGCTGATGAACCCACCGGCAACCTCGACGATGCGCAGGCGGAGCGGCTGATGCAGTTGTTCAAGGAGCTGAACCGTCTCGGCACCACGATCGTGGTCGCCACCCACAACGACGCACTGGTCGGGCGTCACCCGTCACCGGCGCTGCGCCTCGAGCGCGGCCGCCTGGCGGACCTGCACTAGCAGATGGCCGCCCTTCGCCCACGCCATCTGCTGCGGCCCGCCGGCTTCGACGAGCTGGGCCTGCGCCGGGCCATCTCCGATCGGATGTTGCCGTTCCTGGTGGCGGCAATGGCTGTCCTCGCGGCCTTGGCGCTGGGCGGTTGGGTCGGAGCGGCGTCGCTCGCGCGTCATTGGCAGCAAGGCGCCGGAGCGGCCCTTACGGTGCAGGTGCCGCAGCCGAAGGAACCGACGGCACAGGGCGCCGGTTCGCGACTCGACCGTGTCGTCGCTTTGCTCGCCGGCACTCCTGGCATCGCGGAGGCGCGTCCTCTCAGCGACGACGAACTGGCGGAACTGCTTCGCCCCTGGCTGGGCAGCGGAGCGGAGCGGCTGGCATTGCCATTGCCGGCCGTGATTGCGGTCCGTCTGGCGGATGCCGGGCTGGAGCTCGGCCCGCTGGCCGCCCGGTTGGATGCGGTGGCACCTGGCACCCTGGTGGAGAGCCATGGCGTCTGGATCAGACGGCTGGCCGTGCTGGCGCGCAGTCTTCAGGCCTGTGCCGGGGTTGCCCTGCTGCTGGTGGCCGCCGTGGCCGCAGCGGTGATCGCGGTCGCCACCCGCAGCGGCCTCGTGGCGCGTCGGGAGGCGATCGAGATCGTCCACGGCCTGGGCGCCACCGACGGCTATATTGCAACGCGCTTCGCCCGGCGCGCCACGCTGTTGGCCGCGATCGGGGGCGCCGTCGGGGCCGTGGTGGCTCTGCCGGTACTGCTCACACTGGCCAGCCTGGCAGCGCCGTTCATGGGCAGTGCGCAGGATGTGATCTCGCCAAACGAAGTTCTGGCCACACTGCCGGCGACGCTATGGCTAGCGCTGCCGGGTTTGCCGGCTGCCGCGGCTGCGATCGGTTTCGCCACCGCCCAGGGTACGGTACGTCGATGGCTGCGGCGTCTGCCATGAAGGCGCTGGGGATCGGCCTGCTGGTTGCTCTGCTGGTATGGGTCATCGGCTTCGCATGGTTCGTGCAAATCGCGGGTCGCGCCGGGCAGGTACCGCCGCATTCGGACGGCATCGTGGCGTTCACCGGCGGTGCGGATCGTGTCGAAACAGCGCTGCGGCTGCTCGCCGAGCAACGCGGCGACAAGCTGCTGCTTTCGGGCATCGGCGGGGGAGCGGAGCTTGCCGAACTGGCGCCTCGCGCCGGTGTCGATCCGTTGCCGCTGGCCTCCCGCGTCACGCTGGGACGCAGCGCGACGACCACGCGCGGGAATGCGCAGGAGACGGCCGCGTGGGCCAGAGCGAACGAGATCCACTCGTTGCTCGTGGTGACCGCCGCCTACCACATGCCTCGCGCTCTGGCCGAACTGAGTCGCGCGTTACCGGACGTGGCGCTGTACCCGCTTCCTGTCCTGCCGCCGGAACGCACGGGATATCCCGCCGTGCCGCTGCGGCTGATCGCCGAGGAATACGTCAAGTACCTGGCCACCCAGGTCGGCCTCACCGCGGTGATCCCGCCACGCGAAGCCCCTGCGCAGCGCGTCGGCCACGCCGGATGAGCCTGCTTCGCTCGCTGCTGTTCAATGTGTTCTTCTTTGCGGCGACGTTCGTGCTGACGCTGTTCGGCACGGCGGTGCGGCTGATCGCGAGACATCGGGCGCTGGATGTGGCGAGGCTGTGGGCACACGTCGTGGTTGGCGGACTTCGCGTGATCTGCGGCGTCCACGTCCAGATTATCGGCCGTGAGCGGCTGCGCAGGGCAGGGCCGATGCTGATCGCCTCGGCCCACCAGTCGGCTTTCGATACCATCGTCTGGCTCGTTCTGGTGCCGCGCTGTTGCTACGTGCTGAAGCAGGAACTGCTGCGGATTCCGCTGTTCGGCCCGCTGGTGCAATCAACCGGCATGATCGCGGTCGATCGCTCGGGCGGGGCATCAGCGATGCGCGGTCTGATGCGCGAGGCCGAACGGGCGGTGCGCGAAGACCGCCAGATCGTGATCTTCCCCGAGGGCACCAGGGCCGAGGCCGGTTCCCTGTTGCCGTTGCAGCCCGGCGTGGCTGCGCTGGCGGCGCGCACCGGCTTGCCGGTTACTCCGGTGGTGACCGATTCCGGCTTCTGCTGGGGCCGCAGGGCATTCCGCAAGCGACCCGGTACGATCCACATTCACGTACTCGAGCCGATCCCGACCGGATTCCGGCGTGACGAACTCATGCGGCGTCTGGAATCGGCGTTGCGAACTGAGGTCTATCCAACGGGGGACCCTGTGGAAAACTCTGTGGGCTAATTGCTTGACCGGCTGACATGCCAAGCCAGACTGCATTCTTAAGTGATTGAATTTGCACAAGCCTCTAAATCATATGGGGTTTATGGGCAGGGGCGCCTCGCCATGGGGATAGCAACCCGTTTGCCTTGCCGGCGCCGTTGCCTATAAGCGCGGTTCGGGTCCGGGGCAGGGGAAGATGCGGCGTCGACGGAGGCTCTGGATCGTTTTGATCGCCACTCCGCTGCTGCTGGTGGCCGCCGACACACTCTATTGGCATCTGGCGGAGCGCAATCTCGACGACGGCTTCGCCGCCTGGGTGGCCGAGTGGCGAGCATCGGGTTGGACGGCGACGATGGGTCAGCCGGCGCGTGGCGGGTGGCCGCTCACGGCCACCCTTACCGTCCCGGAGGTTTCGCTTCAGGGTGGCGACCCCGATATTCCTGGTGGCGTGGCCTGGAAGACCGATCGGTTGGTGCTGCGAACCGTTCTGCTCCGACCGGGGCTGTTGGAAATTGCATCGCAAGGTATGCAGCGTCTGCGCCTCGCGGCCGGACCGGAGATCCCCTACACCGCCACCCTGTTGCGCATGACGCTGCCGTTGGAGCGGGATGCCCCACCACGCTCGGCCGTTGTTATCGCGCATGATGTGCGCGCTGGCACGCCGGCCAGCGGTGACGCTGCTGCCAGCCTGACGATCGGGTCGCTCGACCTGCACCTGGACTTCAAACCCGCGGCGCAGGCGGGAGAGGTCGCACTGGGATTTTTGTTCAATGCCGAGGCGGTTGGTCTGCCGGCTTCCTACGGCCGGTCGCTCGGCTCGCGGATATCCAGCCTGTCGCTGCAAGGAGCGTTGGACGGACCCATGCCGCGCACTCCCGCCATGGGGGAACGTGCGACGGCGTGGCGGGATGGAGGCGGCACGCTGGGAATTGAGCGACTGGCGATCAACTGGGGTCCGCTGGATCTTACTGCCAGTGCGACACTGGCGCTCGACGAGCAATTGCAGCCAATGGGGACAGGCAATGCCCGCGTGGTCGGTTACGCCGAGACACTCGACGCGCTGGCGGCGCACGGTGTGATCAGCAGGTCTGCTGCCACGGCGGCGAAGGCGGTGCTGTCGCTGCTCGCGCATACGCCGGAGGATGGCGGCCCCCCAGACGTGGAGGTTCCGCTCACTTTGCAGTATCGTACCCTCTCGATGCGCCAGGTGCCGCTCTTGCGCTTGCCCGAACTCGACTGGCCGTGATTTGAAATCATCGGACCGATTGTGTATTGTGGGTTCATGACGATCCGGAATCACACGACGCGAATTAGCGGCCCGGCTGCCTGAGCAGCCGGGGATCACCCGCACTTTCCTTCGCGTCTCCGTCCGGAGTTTCCTTCATGTCTTACGATCCGACTACGACCACGTCCTCGTGGCCAACCGTCGCCGTCCGCTTCATGCTCGATGCGGATTGTTCGCCAGGCCTGCTCTCCCGCCTTTTGCAGCCATTCGCCAAGCGCGATCTGGTGCCTGACCGCATGTGGTCGCACCGCGCCGGCGAGACGATGCACATCGAAATCGCGATGGAGGCGATGCCCGGCGAAGCAGTGCATCTGATCGAGGGCAACCTTCGTCAGGTGGTAGGGGTCCGCAGCATTGCCCAGATCCGGCCGGAGGCGGTGCGCCAGGCTGCATGATCCCTTGCGTGCTTTGCTGCTGCCGCCATAGTGGTCAGGCCGGCAAGGTCGTGAGGTTGGCATGTCAGGAGCAGACGCGGTCCTGCTGGCCCGCGCGCAGTTCGCCTTCACCGTCGGGTTCCACATCGTGCTCCCCGCCTTCACCATCGGGCTGGCGAGCTATCTCGCGGTGCTGGAGGCGCTCTGGCTCGCCACCGGCCGGCAGGTCTATCTCGATATCTTCCAGTATTGGCTGAAGGCCTTCGCCATTGTTTTTGCGATGGGCGTGGTCTCCGGCCTGGTGATGTCGTACGAGTTCGGCACCAACTGGGCACGGTTCTCCGACAAGGCCGGCCCTGTGATGGGGCCGCTGTTGGGCTACGAGGTACTGACCGCGTTCTTCCTCGAAGCCGGCTTCCTCGGCATCATGCTGTTTGGACGCGAACGCGTCGGACGGGCGGTGCATTTCGCCGCGACCATGCTGGTGGCGATCGGCACGCTGATCAGCGCGACCTGGATCCTGGCGGCGAATTCCTGGATGCAGACGCCACAGGGCTACACGCTTTCGCCCGACGGGCGGTTCGTGCCTGACGATTGGTGGCAGATCATCTTCAATCCGTCCTTCCCCTATCGCCTCGTGCACATGGTGATCGCGTCCTATCTGTCGGTCGCCTTCTTGGTGGGAGCGGTCGGCGCGTTCCATCTGCGGCGCGATGCGCAGAGCCAGGCGGCGCGGCTGATGTTCTCCATGGCCATGTGGATGGCGCTCGTGGTGGCGCCGATCCAGATTCTCGCCGGCGACCAGCACGGGCTCAATACGTTGCGCTACCAGCCTGCAAAGGTCGCGGCACTGGAGGGCGACTGGGAAACGCGGCCAGGGACGCCGCTGATCCTGTTCGGCATGCCGAACATGGCCGAAGAACGCACCGACTGGGCGGTGGAAATCCCCCATCTCGGCGCGCTGGTCCTCACCCATAGCTGGGACGGCTCCATCAAAGGCCTGAAGGATTTCCCCCCGCAGGATCGTCCTCCTTCGCCGGTCGTGTTCTGGGCGTTCAGGGTCATGGTGGGGCTGGGCTTTCTGATGGCTGCCCTCGGCCTGTGGGCTGCATACCTGCGGATGGGAGGCATGCTCTACGCCTCACGCTGGCTGCTGCGTTCCGCGCTGGTGATGGCCCCGTCGGGGTTTATCGCACTGCTCGCGGGCTGGACTGTCACCGAAGTGGGGCGCCAGCCGTTCACGGTCTATGGCGTGCTGCGCACCGCCGACAGCGTGTCGCCCATCGGGCTGCCAGGCGTCGCCAGCTCGCTGGCCGGCTTCGTTGTGGTTTATCTGATCGTGTTCGGTGCCGGATTTGTGTTCCTGTTTCGGGTGATCCGCCGGCCACCGACCGTGGGCGAAATCGGACCGTCGCCCGGTGTGCCGATCCGCAGTGCCGGCATCACGCCGATTGCGGCGATGGATGACGGGCGGATGTCATGATCCTGACTCTGATCTGGGCCTGCCTGATTGCCTTTGCCGTGCTGGCCTACGTGCTGCTGGACGGGTTCGACCTCGGGGTGGGAATCCTGTTCGCCGCTGAACGGCGCGATGAGGACCGCGACGTGATGGTGAACAGCGTGGCGCCGGTGTGGGACGGCAACGAAACCTGGCTCGTGCTGGGCGGAGGCGGTCTGCTGGCGATGTTCCCGCTGGCGTATTCGGTGATCATGCCGGCGTTGTATCCGGCGATCATCACCATGCTGCTCGCGCTGGTGTTTCGCGGCGTCGGCTTCGAGTTCCGCTTTCGTGCCGCCACTACGCGCGGACGGGCGTGGTGGGACAGGGCCTTCCTATGCGGTTCGACGTTGGCGGCATTCTGTCAGGGTCTGGCCCTGGGCGGCCTGCTGCAAGGCATCCGCGTGGAGGACCGCGTCTATGCCGGCGGGTGGTGGGACTGGCTGACCGGCTTCACCGTGCTGTGCGGCATCGCGGTCGTCTGTGGCTATGCGTTGCAAGGGACATGTTGGCTGATCTGGCGTACCGAGGGTGCGCTTCAGGAACGCTGCCGGCGCCACGCCCGGATCCTGGCGGTTGTCACATTGGGGTTCATCGTGGTGGTGAGTTTGTGGACGCCGATGCTCAATCCGCTGTTCATGCAGCGCTGGTTCACCTGGCCGGGGATTCTGCTGACCAGTCCGGTGCCGGTGCTGGTCGCGCTGGTCGCATGGACATTCTGGCGTGCTCTGTCGCGGGGGGGTGATCTGACGCCGTTCCTCTGCACCCAGGCCTGGTTCGTGCTGTGCTATGCGGGCCTGGGGATCAGCCTGTGGCCGTTGATCGTACCCCCTGGTATTACGATCTGGGACGCCGCGGCGCCGCCGTCGAGCCAGGCATTCCTGCTCGTCGGCGCGGTTGTCTTGATCCCGATCATCCTCGGCTATACCGGTTACGCTTACTGGGTGTTCCGCGGCAAGGTGCGGCCAGGGATGCATTACCATTGATGCGCGACCATCGATGCGTGGCGGAGCGTCGGCGGCGGCTTGAATTTCCGTCCCCGCGTGAGCGGAAACGACGATGATGAAGCGCCGCCGTCACTCCGGCTTGGCAGTTGCCCGTTTTGGCGGTTTTGCCACCGGCTGCGGTGTCTTGTCCGGAAATCTGCACCAGGCGGCGGCGACGCAGCGCCAGCATTCGGGCTGCCGCGCTTTGCAGACATAGCGGCCGTGCAGGATCAGCCAGTGATGTGCGTTGCGCAGCAGGTCGGCCGGCACCCTGCGCACAAGGGCGTCCTCCACGGCGCGCGGCGTGGCGCCCGGTGCGATTCCGGTCCGGTTGCCAAGCCGGAAGATATGCGTGTCCACGGCCATCGTGCTTTCGCCGAACGCCACATTCAGCACGACATTCGCGGTCTTGCGGCCAACGCCCGGCAGCGCTTCCAGCGCCTCCCTGTCGCGGGGCACCGCGTTGCCATGCTGTTCGACCAGCAGACGCGACAACGCCACGACGTTGCGTGCCTTGCCCTGCCACAGGCCGATCGAACGAATGTGCCTCGCGACGCCATCGACCCCCAGTTGCACCATCGCCTGGGGCGTTGCGGCTTCGGCGAACAGCGACTCGGTGGCGCGATTGACCGAGACATCGGTCGCCTGAGCGGACAGCACAACCGCGATCAGCAGCGTGTAGGGGTCGATGAAACTGAGCTCGCTTCGCGGGTCGGGCGTTACCTTGGCAAGCGCTTCAAGGAAACCACGCACCTCGGCAAGCGACATTGCCCGTGTCTTCCGGGGCTTCGCCTTGGGTGGGCGGATCGCTGTCGGCATGACAATGTTTGTCGCCCAGGCAGCGGGTGGCCGGCAAGGCTTTCCGAAACCGCCTGGCGCGCTACATTTGGCTGATGGATCGCGATGCCGAGGCCTTGGAAAGCGGAACGCTGTTCGAGGCGGTCATAATACCGCATCGCAGTCTGTCGCCGCGCGGCCTGCACATCCTGATCGCGGTGATCTGCCTGCTGAGCGGGCTGATCGTGCTGCGCTTCTGGTTCATCGGTGCATGGCCGGTGGCCGGCTTCAGCATCGTGGAGGTCGCAATTGCGATTTTCCTGCTGCGGCTCAACGCAAGCCGCGCGCGGGCGAGCGAGTTGGTCCTGCTGTCCGAGGACGCCTTGCGCATCGTGCGCACCGGGAGGGCGGGACGCCGCGACGAGCGAATCCTGCCGGTTGGCTGGCTGAACGTGGTTCTCGACGAACAGCCGGGGCGGGTGCCGACACTGCTGCTGGTTGCACGCGGCGTGCGTGAGGAGATCGCCGCCACGTTGGGCGAGGCCGAAAAGCGCGACCTTTGGTGCGCCTTGCGCGACGCACTGCACCAGGCGCGCAACCCGCGCTTCGACAACGTTCAGTTGCGAATCGAACCAGGCCCGCGTGATACCTGACGCAGGCTCTCGATCATCCGGCCTCGGCCGGCCCCATCGACTTGATCAGATCGAACACGCGCTTGCGCACGGCAGGATCGGTGATCCGGTAGTATGCCCGCACCAGCTCGAGCGTTTCGCGCCGGTTCAAGGCATCGTCCGCGAAGCCATCGTGCGACTCGGAATAGCCGGTGGCGCGGCGGCTGGCCTGGCCCCCATAGGTGTTTGTCAGGCTCTCGGGCATGTCGTCGAAAAAGAAGCTGATCGGCACATCGAGGACGCGCGACAGATCGAACAACCGCGAGGCTCCCACTCGGTTCACGCCCCGCTCGTATTTTTGCACCTGCTGGAACGTGAGGCCCAGCGCCTCGCCGAGCCGCTCCTGGGACATGCCTAACAGGGTGCGCCGCAGGCGGATGCGCGAGCCGACATGTACGTCGATCGGGCTCGGGCGTCCTTCCTTTTCGGTGCCCACGACGGGTTCGCCGCGCGCCATCTCCGTCTTCCCTTTCGGTTCGTTCAGCATAGACGGCTCCTCAATGCGGACCTGCACAACCGGGTGTCGAGCTGTCGTTAACCGGACCTTAACGGCACAACCATTAATTGTCAACTGCTGCCATCAAAATAGAGATATTATATAAATTTCGAGTTTAATCGCTCGAGTTGATCCGTGATAGTCCCGATTCGGCTTTAACCGACGCCGCAACCGTCCTGCCAGAAGGCCTGCGCCGAGCGCAACCGTTGCTGCAATCCCCGGCAACCAAAGTCCAAGCCGTGCGAACAAGGTCTCGGGCAGCGGGGCAGGCAGCGCCACGGTCAGCGTTCCAGTCTGCTGCATGTTCAATCTCCCCAGTTCACGACCGTGTGCGTCGAACGCGGCGGAGATGCCCGTGTTGGCCGCGCGCAGCAGCGGCAAGCCCTCTTCCACTGCACGCATCCGCGCCGCCGCGAGGTGCTGGCGTGGGCCGGTCGAGTTCCCGAACCAGGCGTCGTTGGTGACGTTGACCAGCCATGCCGGCCGATCGCTTCGGTCCACGATCTGCCCGGGAAAGATCGCCTCATAGCAGATCAGCGCGCCGAATGGGGGCAGTCCGGGAATGTGCAGCGTGCGGGGGCCGGGGCCCGATGCGAAGCCGCCGCCCGGGACCACCATGATGGGCATGGGCAGCCAGTCGGGCACGTACTCGCCGAACGGTACGAGGTGCCACTTGTCGTAGACGCCGCCGATCGCGCCGCCGTCGATCACCGCGAACAGGCTGTTGCGCGGGCGCTGCCGCTCATCGAAGCGGACGCTGCCGACCAGCGCGGGTGCCCCACCGGTCGCCTGCTCGATCGCCTGGCGCGCGCGTTCGTCGATCTCCAGCAGGCCCGGAAATGCCGTTTCGGGCCAGATCACGACGGCCGGGCCGTCACCGGCCTGCTTCCGCGCCTGTTCGCTCAGCGAGAAGTACGACTCGAATATCCGCATCGCCAGGGCCTGGTCCCATTTCTGACCCTGCGCCACGTTGCCCTGCACCAGCACGACATTCAGGCCGGTCGGCGGCGGCGATGTTTCGCGGAGCCGGATCACGCCGCAGGCGATCCATGCGGCAAGCAACACGGCGCCGCCAACCTGCCACCGCCGGCTCAGCACCGGCATCGCGGCCAGCAGCAGCGTGGCCAGCGTGAGCCCGTACACACCTACCCAGGCGGCAGGCTGGATGAAGACATCGCCGATCGGCCCTGGGGCCTCCCACACGCTGCCCCACGGGTTCCATGGAAATCCGGTGAGCACGAACTGGCGCGCGATATCGGTGAGCACCCACGCCCCGGCCAGTGCCAGCACCCGCGGCCAGCCAGTTCGCGCCAAGCGCGCCACACCACAGGCTGCGGCAATGAAGACGGCCAGCACGCCTGACAGTGCCGGTACGGCGAGTGGAACCAACCACCAGAACCGTGCCGCCTCGAACAGGATTGCCTCGGTCACCCAGTAGAGGCCGAGCACATGGTGACCGAGACCGAACCACCACCCGCGCCGCGCCGCCGTCATCGGGGTTCGAGCGCCGTCGAGCAGCGCGAGCAGTCCGGGAACCGAGACGAGCAATACCGGGATCGCGTGGACCGGCGGCAGCGCGGCAGCGGACAGCGCGCCAAGCCCAAGTGCGGCGAGATCGGCGCGCAGCCCGCGCAGGGCAGCGAGATGCGACTGAAGCCGTGACAGCATGAGGCCGGCTACACGGGGACAGTGCGGCAGGCAAGGCGGCGCTTACGCTGGACGGGCCTTCGGGGATGCCCGACCATGGGGTCGTGCCCATGGCGGCGGGCCCCGTCTGTCAAGGTTGCAGCGCATTGGTCAGATCGGCGGCGCGCGCGTCACGGTCGCCCAAAGGTGTCAGATTCCAACGTGTCTCGATGAGCTTGAGAATTGACGTCGTGTCGTATGTGGTGTGATCGACGAAATGTCGCTTGGCAAACCGCGAGATGATGATCGTGGGCACCCGCGTGCCCGGCCCCCACCGATCGATTTTCGGGGGCGCCACATGATCCCAGATGCCGCCGTTCTCGGCGTAGGTGACGATGATGACGGCATCGTCCCAGATGAAGCTTTTCTGTATCTCATAGATGATCGACGCCGCGTGATAGTCGCCGCGGACAAGGTCGGCATAGCCCGGATGCTCGTCATCGGCACCAATCGGCTTATAGAAACTTACCGGAGGAAGCGTGCGATCCCTGATCGCGCGGATCATGTCCCGCTCGTCCTTGAGATGCTCGGCGCGTCCCGGTGTGCCCTCGGCGTAATCCGCGAAATAGTTAAACGGCTGATGATGATAGATGAAGGTGGCGTCCGGATGACCGGCGGCAGCATCGGCGAAGCCACCTGAATACCATGCCCACGGTACGCCCGCGTCGGTGAGCCGCCGTCCAATGGTCGTCATGGTCTGCAACGGCAGGCGCTGACGATCGTCCACGATCCCGGGATCGTGCGGCGCGGATAACGGCTCGATCGTGTTGACGGCGTAGCCGTCCGGCGTCACTGCGCCGTCCTTGATCATCCGGCCATCCGCGTCGAGTTGCGCCACCAGGTTCTCGGGCGCGTTGTCGTAGCGCGGCGTGCACGCGCAGATCAGCCAGAAGTGGTTGAGAAATGCGCCACCAAACGCCGAATGGAAGAACCTGTCAGCCAGAGTATATTCACGCGCCAGTCGGAACAGCGGCAGCGGGCTGCCGTCGATATAGCCCATGGGCAACGCACCGGTATCCGACATGGCGACAAACCTGTCCATCTTGCCGCCGTCGATCTGCGCCTGCTCCTGATAGAACCGGTGCACCGGATCGCTGGTGCGCTCCTCGAGGCCAATATATCGGTCCGCGCGGAATGGTCCGTTTGGCATGCCGGTGGCAAAGCGTGAGTCGATGCTTTCCAGCTTCGAGAGGTTGTTGATGACGGCCGGCAGTGTGGCGAACTGTCGGCCCTCGGCGCTCAACTGGATGGAGGCAAATCCCGAGTCGTGAATGCCTTCTGCTCCTGGAAACAGTCCATAGAGGTGATCGAAGCTGCGGTTCTCCAGGAACAGCACGATGATGTGGCCTACCCGGTCCAGTTCCGGCCGGTGTTCAGGGGGTGACGCTGCAAGGGCAGGCGTGGCTGTTGTCAGGCAGCTGAAGAACAGGGCCTTCCGAAGCGGCTGCATCGCGCACACCTCCTCATGAAGCAGAGCTAAGGAGTATGTGGCGGAATGCAGTATGCCGACAATCTCGGCACTGTCAGGCTTGCGACGGCGACCAGTTATAGATTCGCTGCAGCGTATCGCCCATGAGGACGGTCCGGTCGGTATCGGACAGGCGGTCGGTGACGCGAAACGCCTCGACTCCCTGCTCGTAGGTCAACAGCGCGACGGCCCGGGTCCAGTCGGTGCCCCACATGCAGCGAACCAGGCCGAAGGCGTCGAAGATGCGCCACAGCGGATCCCACAGATCGCCATAGGGGAACGGCTCATGCGACAGCGTGCAGGCGCCCGTGATCTTGACCGCGACGTTGTCGTGCGGCGCCAGCGCCAGCAGCTTTGGCAGATCGGCGAACGGTTCGGTAGGCTCGGGCGGTTCGTGTGGTTGAGGCAGCCCGAGATGGTCGATCACCAGCCGCGTGTCGGGATTTCGCGCCGCCAACAGTCCGGCCTGCTCCAGCCGCCCGGTACACATGAGGTTCACCGGCAAGGAATGCTGCGCCGCGGCTGCCAGCACCCGGTTGAGGCCGGGGTCGGCCGCATCGGTCGACACGCCCTCACGATTGAGCATGATCCGGATGCCAACGGTGCCTTTGGTGGCTGCCCATTCGGCGATCGTATTGGCCACCGCGGGGTCGGCCGGATCGACCGGCTTGATCAATCCAAACCGGCCGGGATGCGCCGCATGAACCGCGATGGCGTAGCTGGCGTCGTAGCGGTACATGCTGAATGGCGACACCAGCAGCGCGCCATCGACGCCGACGGCGTCCATCGCAGCCACCATGTCGTCGCCAGTGACCTCCGGCGGGCCACGCAGAACGCCGGCCCAGGGTCGGCCCGGGTGATCGCGTTCATAGGCGTGGACCTGCGCATCGATTGTCGGCATGGCTTCCGCTCCTCCGCCTGAGGGATGTGGCTCATGAACGACCACAGTCCGGCCGCCACCCTATCCGGCCTTCGCCGCGATACAAGATGGGCGAAGGCCGGCGCCGGGTTCTGCGCGTTTGGCTCGTGCCGCCGGATTCGCTATTTCACCGGGATCATCAGGTGCGCGTAGGGACTGCCCGGCCACATCACATACGGCTTTGTGGGATCGGCATCAGCCGTCTTCGGATAGCCGGCCATCGCCTGCGCGGCAGGGCCCACGATCATGACGTGTGAACCAGTCTGGATCCAATGGTTGTCGGCAGTCTTCGCGGTCGCATAGGGATCCGTGTTGCTCGCCCCCGTATCGCCGGCCAGCATGTAAATGAAGCCGTTCTTTTCAGTTGCCGGTGCGTGGGTCTGCCAGGCATGCGCCCATTCCATCGCGTTCGGGTCCATGCACATCGGCACACCGTTCGCTTCCATGCAGGTCCACTGGTTGGTTCCCTTCTTCAGGGTTTCCATCGCGCCGCCCTTCATGCGAACGACCGTCGCATCGGCGACGATCTGCGGTGGAGCGGCCGTCATGACCCGCTTCATGTAATCCTGATCTGTCACAGGTGCGGAGGGCAACTGCTGGGCATGGGCCGCCGCGACCACAGTCACAACCGCGCAGGTCGTGGCAAGAATCATACGCATGGCGTCTCTCCCGATATTGTGGTGTTCGGCACTTTTGGAACGTTGCCGATCAGCGCGGCTGTGCGACCTATAGTTCGACGCTTACAACGATGCGGCGGGAGGTCAGTTCGCTCATCGCACTGACCTGGGCGAGAAGATCCTGATACACCTCGTCGCCGGCCAGCGCCTGCTGCAACGTACCGTACGACGCCCAATCGCTGAAAGTCGTTACGACTGCCCACTGCCCCGCATCAGGTCCTGCGTGTACTCGATTGAGCTGGAAATTCTGCGCGCCGTGTTTGGCAAAGATCGCCTTCGCCTTTTTGGCAGCCGCCACTATATCCCCGGCCTTGCCGCCTTTCCAGTAAGTTACGGCCGTAACTGACATGTTCCAATTTCCTTTTGGTTTTTTGTTTGAACACAATTTCAGGAGTACCAAATCGGCGCATGGCCAATGCTGGCTGAGCTTCCCTCCGGTGGACGGCGCGTTTGTTCGATCCGGTATGACGCTAGCCCCAGTTTTTCAGCTATTCAACAAATTAGATGATTTGGATGACGCCCAGGCGCCTCGCTCCCGCGACAGCAGCGGCGGATTGCAACGTTCCGACCCGTCGATCCGGATAGAAGCACAGGCCGCACCCGATGCCTCAACGCGGTGGGCGAATACCGCGCAACGACCCCACACCATGCCATTTCCGCGCTGTGCTGGTTCTGATCCAATCGCCAACATCATAGCCATATTCAAGGATTCCCAGAGATCGTCGCTCGCAACCTGCTGACGAATTCATTCAATCTGCCATTTCAACAGGATGCCCAGGCATAGCGCTCTGACTGGAGAAACGGACCAGGACGGTAAACGCAGAACGAAGGTTTTTGAGCGCTAAAGCCGCCAGTATCCGGATTGCATGAAGGCGGCCAACACAACGGATCGTGACCGATCGTGCGGAGGCGACGGCAGTTAAGTCCCAATACGCGGCACTGTCCTTGATCAACATCAAAATCCAAGCGGAACGATGAAAACCATGATACCCTCATAACCTCAACTCCAAGCGAAAGAGACGTGGTATTGCTAGCGGCACCGAAACGCAGCCGGACAAACCGCCCGCTCAAGTTGACTCCTTCGCCGATCGCCCGCCCACTCGCGGCGAGGAGGACCATGCCATGGCGATCTGGGAAAAACGGCGTGTCGGACGCACGAACCTGCACGTGACATCGCTCGGTCTCGGCACCGCGACGATGGGCGGCAGCCGGATTCCGATGACCGCCGAGGAACGCGTGAAACTGGTCGAGGCCGCTTGGAACGCCGGCGTGCGCTATGTCGATACCGCGCCGTTCTACGGCGTCGGCGCCGCCGAGCGCGCCACCGGCGATGCACTGCGCCACAGGCCGCGGGACGAGTGGGTGCTGTCCACCAAGGTGGGGCGGCTGTTGCGTCCACGCAGCGATGGCGGTGGGGCGACCGACGGCAGGCTGGCGCCGATGCCGTTCGAGGTGAAGTACGACTACTCCTACGACGGCATCATGCGCTCGATGGAGGACAGCTATCAGCGGCTGGGCCTGGCAAAGATCGACATCCTGTTCGTGCACGATATCGGTGTCTATCAGCACGGTGCGGAGGCGAACGCAGCGCACATGAAGGCGTTGCGCGAGAGCGGCTACAAGGCGCTGGATGAATTGCGCCGCACCGGCGTCGTCAGTGCGATCGGCCTCGGCGTGAACGAGAAGGCGGTGCTGATCGACGTACTGAAATGGGGTGACTGGGATGCGTTCCTGCTCGCCGGTCGCTATACGCTGCTGGAGCAGGGGCCGCTCGACGATCTGCTGCCGATGTGCAGCGCGCACGGCACGTCGATCGTGGTGGGCGGGCCGCTGAATTCGGGCATTCTGGCCGGGCGCGATACATGGAACTACGCCGCGGCGCCGCCCGAGATCGTCGCGCGCGTGAAGGCTCTGCGCGAGGTATGCGACGCGCACAACGTGCCGCTCACGGCGGCTGCGTTGCAGTTCCCGCTGGCACATCCAGCCGTGGCGGCAATCATCCCGGGGCCGCGTTCGGCCGCGGAGTTCGAGGCGAACCTGCCGTTGCTCCGGCAGGAGATTCCCGCGGCGCTGTGGGCGGACCTGCGCGAGAAGGGACTGCTGCATCCCGAGGCGCCGACGCCCTCGTAATCCACCCGTTGTCATCCCGGTGCGAGCGGAAATCACAGGCGCGGGGACCGAACGGATTGTGCGCCGCCGTTGACCGCGTAAGCCTCTCCCGCGCAGGATGCGCCGCCATGATCCTCCTGATCGACAACTACGACTCTTTCACCTTCAACCTGTTCCACTTCCTGGGCGACGTTGGCGCGCGCTGCGAGGTGTCGCGCAACGACAGGATCAGCGTCGCCGACGCGCTCGCGCGCCAGCCCGAGGCGATCGTCCTGTCGCCCGGCCCATGCACGCCGAACGAGGCCGGCATCTGCCTCGACCTGATCACCGCTGCCGCGGGAAGAATCCCGGTGCTGGGCGTCTGTCTCGGCCATCAGGCGATCGGTCAGGCATTCGGCGGCAATGTGGTCCGCGCGCCGGCGCCGATGCACGGCAAGGTTTCCCGTATCTTCCACGACGGAAGCGACGTGCTGGGGGGCCTGCCCTCGCCGTTCTCTGCCACCCGCTACCACAGCCTGATCGTTGATCGCGGCACGCTGCCCGAGGTGCTGGTGCCGACGGCATGGACCGAGGACGGGTTGCTGATGGGGATGCGCCACCGCTCGCTGCCGATCTTCGGCGTGCAGTTCCATCCCGAAAGCATCGCCAGCCAGCATGGCCATGAATTGCTGGCAAACTTCCTGGCAATAGCCCGAGGCGCGAACACGCCTGCGCGCGCCGCCTGATCGTGTCCAACAATCTGAAACCGGTCCTGGCCTGCCTCGCCGCCGGTGAGACGCTGACCGACGCCGAGGCCGAGACCGCATTCGACATCATCATGTCCGGCGAGGCGACACCGGCACAGATCGGCGCACTGCTGATGGCGATGCGGGTGCGCGGCGAGACGGTGGCCGAGCTTACCGGCGCGGTGCGCGCGATGCGGGCACACATGACCGCCATCGCCGCGCCGCCCGATGCGATCGAACGTCTGCGGCACCGGCGGCGATTCAGCCGGCACGCTGAACATATCCACCGCGGTGACGTTCGTGGTCGCCGGATGCGATGTGCCGGTGGCCAAGCACGGCAACCGCGCGCTTTCTTCGCGCACCGGGGGCGCGGACGTGCTCGCCGCCCTGGGGGTGAACGTCGATGTGCCGCTGGAACGGTTAGCCGACATCCTGCGTGCCGCGAACTGCGCCTTCCTGTTCGCGCCGCGGCACCATCCCTCGATGCGTCATGCGGCAGGTCCTCGTGTCGAGCTCGGCACGCGCACGATTTTCAACCTGCTGGGACCGCTGGCCAATCCCGCCCGGGTGCGCCGCCAGCTGACCGGCGTGTTCGATCCTCAGTGGGCGCGGCCGATGGCCGAGACGCTTGGCCGCTTGGGCAGCGAGACCGCCTGGATCGTGCACGGCCAGGGACTGGACGAACTTTCTGTTGCCGGCGAAAATCAGGTGGTGGCGCTGCGGGATGGATCGGTTCGCTGCTTCACCGTCACGCCCGAACAGGCCGGGCTGCCGCGCGCCCCGATCGGGGCGATCCGCGGCGGCGACGCGGCGTTGAACGCGGCCACGCTCCTGGCATTGCTCCAGGGTGCGACCGGCCCATATCGCGATACGGTATTGCTGAACGCGGCTGGGGCGCTGATCGTCGCGGGGCGGGCAGGCGACCTGCGTGAGGGTGTTGGGCTCGCCAGTCGATCAATTGCATCCGGTGCGTCCCTCGCCGCATTGGAGACGCTGCGGCGGGAAACCGCTCCACGTTGAACGGCTTCCCATGCGCGTGGCAAGGAGAGCAGATGAACGACAACGCCGACCTTCCGCGTTCCGATGTTCTGGCCGAGATCTGCGCCAACACGCGGGCGGCTGTCGCCGACGCCAAGCGGAGGACCAGCGTCGAGACGCTGCGCTACGAGATCGGCATGCGGAACGACACCCCGCGCGGCTTCGGTTCGGTGCTGAAGGAGGCGGTGGCCGCGGGCCGTTACGGACTGATCGCCGAGATCAAGAAGGCATCGCCCTCCGGCGGCCTGATCCGGCCGGATTTCGATCCCCCGGCCCTGGCAAGGGCCTATCGTGATGGCGGCGCGACCTGCCTTTCGGTGCTCACCGACACAACCCATTTCCAGGGCAGTCCGGACCATCTGATGGCGGCGCGCGAAGCGGTGGACCTGCCGGTGCTGCGCAAGGACTTCATCCTGGATCCCTGGCAGGTCTTTGAGAGCCGGGCCATGGGAGCCGACTGCATCCTGCTGATCCTGGCAGCCGTCACCGACCCCGTGGCGTGCGAACTGGAGGCATTGGCCCGGGCGCTCGACATGGATGTGCTGGCCGAGGTGCACAACCGCCGTGAACTCGAACGGGCGCTTGGACTGCAGACATCCCTGATCGGCATCAACAATCGCAACCTCGATACCTTGACGACCGATCTGGCGGTCACGGAAGAACTGGCGCCGCTGGTGCCGCCGGATCGGTTCCTGATCGCGGAGAGCGGCATCCGCACCAACGCCGATGTGCGCCGCCTGGCTGCGGTGGGGCCACATTGCTTTCTGGTCGGCGAGAGTCTGATGCGGCAGGCGGATGTGGCGGCGGCAAGCCGCGCGCTGCTGGGGCTGGGGGCGTGAGCCAGGATTTTTCCCACTTCGACCAACGCGGACATGCGGCGATGGTGGATGTCGGGGCCAAACCGGCCACCGAACGCACCGCGACGGCGCGGGGGCTGGTCAGCATGCTGCCTGCCACCCTGGCGATGATCCGTAGCGGCGGGGCCAAGAAAGGCGACGTTCTCGGCGTGGCGCGTCTTGCCGGGATCATGGCGGCCAAACGTACGGCCGATCTGATCCCGCTGTGCCATCCGCTGCCGATCAGCGCGGTGAGCGTCGATCTGACGGCGGACGATGCGGCGGGCGGGGTCGAGATTGCCGCGACGGTGCGCACCACCGGTCAGACCGGGGTGGAAATGGAGGCGCTGACCGCAGCCTCCGTGGCAGCCCTGACGGTTTACGACATGTGCAAGTCGGTGGATCGCGGCATGCGCATCGAGGCGGTGCGCCTGACCCACAAGGCGGGTGGCAAGTCCGGTGAGTTCGTCCAGGCGTAAATCCCTTTGGACCTGAGCCGCTCTGGGCATGAGCTGTTCGATCTCGCCATAATCGGCGGCGGCGTGAACGGGACTGGCATCGCCCGGGATGCCGCCGGACGCGGGCTTTCGGTTCTGTTGCTGGAGCAGGACGATCTGGCGTGCGGCACATCGTCGGCCTCGACCAAGCTGATCCACGGCGGCCTGCGCTATCTTGAGCACTATGCCTTTCGCCTGGTGCGGGAGTTGCTGGCCGAGCGGGAGGTGCTGTTGCGGGCAGCGCCGCACATCGTTCGACCGTTGCGTTTCGTACTGCCGCATCATGCCGGGCTGCGCCCCCGGTGGCTGATCCGGCTTGCGCTGTTCATGTATGACCATCTGGGCGGACGCCGAATTCTGCCGCCCACGCGGGTGGTCGATCTGCGCCACGATCTGGCGGGTGAGCCGCTGCGTCCCGAGTACGCGCGCGGGTTCGAGTATTCCGATTGCTGGGTCGATGATGCCCGCCTCGTCGTGCTGACCGCACGTGATGCCGCGGGGCTGGGGGCGGATATCCGCACGCGCGCGCGCTGCATCCGGGCACGGCGTGAGGATGGCATGTGGCGGCTGACGCTGGCAGGTGGCGCCGAGGCTGGTGCACGGGCACTGGTGAACGCTGCGGGACCGTACGTGTCGCGGGTTCTCGGCGATGTCGTGGGCGACGCTGGTTCGCGGCGCGTCCGGCTGGTGAAAGGCAGCCACATCGTCGTGCCGCGGCTCTATGCGCACGATCGCTGCTACATCTTCCAGAACGCGGATGGGCGCGTTTGTTTCGCCATTCCGTACGAGGACGATTTTACCCTGATCGGCACGACGGACGAAGATTTCGACGGCGATCCGGCCGATGCGGTCAGCACGCCGGTCGAGGAGGCGTATCTGTGCGGCGCGGTAACTGCCTATCTGCGCCGGCCCGTGCAGCGGTCGGATATCGTGTGGCGCTTCGCGGGCGTGCGTCCGCTGCTGGACGACGGCGTGAGCAAGGCGCAGGACGCGACGCGGGATTACGTACTGGAGATGGATGCCCCGGCCGGCGAACCGCCCGTCCTGTCGGTGTTCGGCGGCAAGCTCACGACGCATCGCCGGCTAGCCGAGGCGGCGATGGCGAGGCTGGCGCCGTTCTTCCCCGGGATGCGCGGCAATTGGACAGCGCCGGCGGTCTTGCCGGGCGGCGATTTCCCTTGGGACGCCATCGGCGCGGTGCAGGACGATTTGCATCGGCGCTATCCGTTCCTGTCCGCGGCCTCCTCGCGACGGCTGGTGCGGTCGTACGGCACGCTGGCGGCCGGTATGCTTGGGGACGCTCGCGACGCCGCCGACCTCGGCCAATGCTTCGGTGCCGATTTGACAGAACGGGAGGTGGAATGGCTGAAGCGAACCGAGTGGGCGCACACCGCCGAGGATGTGTTGTGGCGGCGGAGCAAACTGGGATTGCTGATCACTCCGACGCAGGCTGCGGCAGTGGACAACTATCTCGCCCGGATGCCCGCTGCGGTGTCGTGATCAAGGTGGTTGCCGGGGCACGGCAGGTTCACACGTCGTTCCGCCCGACCTCGCCATCGTGCGGATGTTTGGCGGCAACGACCAGCCCGCACAGCCATATTTGAGGCATCGTAGAGGCTGACGACCGGGCCTTTGGCACGCTCGTCGATTGCCGCGACTGTGAGCCGGTTCACTGTGGGCTGGCTGGGTTTCAGTAGTGTCCCGCCGCCGGCTCGGCGTAATGCCGGTATTACAGCAGCGGAGGAAGATCCATGGCGAACAAGTACGTGCTGAGCGGGAACGGCATCGAGGTCACCTATACGATCGGGGCCAATCCATCCTTCACCGCGCTCACCTTCAAGGAGGGCGCCACTACGAAGATGTTCAAGCCCGCGCAGATCACCACCGATCACACCGGTCTCGGCACGCTCGTCTCCGTGCCGCTGGTGCAGACAATCGACACCGGCGGCAGCCGCTTCGGCTTCTTCCTGCCCGAAGTGAGCGTGACGCTCGGCCACAGTGTGCCGGTGACGACGATCGGCGCAATCGAGACCTTCAGCGGTCCGGACAGTTTCCCGCACCGTCCGACGACGTGGCAGTGCGTGCATCTGCACGGCCTGGCCGAGGAGGTGATTGTGCCGCTCGTCGACGAGGCGGTGACCGCCTGACCGGAACAGCCGTGCCTGAACGGCCGGCTGATCCCGGCCGCTCAGGATCCCAGATCGTTGGGCGGAGATCAGTGCAGTGCGTAAAACCCCTTTGCCCCGCCGGCCATCACCTGGCTGATCGTCTCGGCCGGCGCGCCCTCGATCAGCTTGCGCACCATCGCCGGCGCGCCGGGGAAGAAGCCGTCCGGATGCGGATAGTCGGTCGCCCATAGAATCTTGTTCGGACCGACATAGTCCACCAGCGGCTTCAGGCAGTGTTCCACCGGCTCGAACGCGATCCAGCAGTTGCGCTTGAACAACTCGCTCGGGCGCGTCTTCAGGCCGGAATCATTGAAGCCCTTGTCATCGAAGTGCCGGTCCATCCGATCCAGCCAACCCGCGATCCAGCCGCCGCCCGATTCCAGGAATGCAATGCGGATCTTCGGATGGCGCTCGCACACACCGCCCCAGATCACGGCCATGCATGCCAGCATCATTTCCATCGTGTGGGTGATGATGTGGCGTGCACCACGCTCCTCGAAGCGGTCCATGCCCACCTGGAGCATGCCGCTGTTGCCGCCTTCGTGGAAGCCGACCGACATGTCGAGCTCTTCCGCCATCATCCAGAACTTCTCGTAGTCCGGATGATGGATCATCTTGTTGTTGTACGGGTTGGGCCGCAGGAACACGCCGCGGAATCCCAGCTTCTCGCGTGCGTAGCGCATCTCCTCGATCGCGAGATCCACCGACTGCATCGGTATCATGGCAACGCCGAACAGCCGGTCGGGATACGGCTTGCAGTAATCCGCGAGCCAGCGGTTGTAGGCGCGTGACATCGCCGCCGCGGCCTGCGGATCCTGTACCGCACCGGCGAACAGTCCGATGCTGGGATACAGGAATGCGGCATCGATGCCGTCGAGATCCATGTCGGGGATGCGCGCGTGCGGATCGAACCCGCCCTTGCGTCCCTGCTCGTACTCCATGGCATCGTCCACCACAGTGCCGTCGCGCGCGCCGACGCCGCCGAGCGCGCCGAGACCCTTCTTGCTGCCGAGCAGCTGCTCGCCGACCTGCAGGCGCTGCTTGCCGTCCGCGTCGCGGATCAGCTTCGGCGCAAGGTCGCGGAATTTCGGCTCCATGTAGTCATTCCAGAGCGTCAGAGGCTCCAGAATGTGTCCGTCGGCATCGATGACGTTGTAGGCGCGACTCATGGTTCGTCTCCTTCCGGTTCGACTGAACTGCGCTTGATCGACACCTGCCTTGTCGGGGCGGGATCTCCTTGGTGTTTCCGTTTGTATGTGTGCCCCGCCTCTACTCATCCGTTCGGGGGCTTACCCGCGAGTATCACACTCCGGATGCGACCGGGCAAGCTGCTCGATTGTCCATCGACCGCCCATCGATTCCCGAGGCGACTGTGATTGAACTCACAGTCAGCCACCTGCAACGCCTGTATGAAATTGCAGTACCACAAAAACGACAACGGACACCACGACATGTCCTATGGCAGGTGGCGTGGATTGCGCAGATCGCGCATGGATTCGGCGGACATCCAGGTCTGCATCGCCCTGGTGCTGGCGGCTGTCGCCGCACTCCTGTCCACGCTGCATGCGCAGGCCGTCCCGTGGGAGCAAATGCGATCGCTGTCCATCGCGGGCGTCGCATCCGAGATGGCTGTGATGGCCGAGGCCATCGCTGAACGCCCCGCAAACGAGCCACCGCCCTGATGGATGGTGAACCCGCGACGGACAGGAGCCGAATTCTGCATCACGGCAGGAGTGTTCTTCATGTGGCTGGCAGGAAGCCTTCGTCGATTTCATCCCGACCGATTTGTCTTGTCGCTCGCAGCCGTCGTCCTGGTGGCCACGGTCTTGCCCTGCCGTGGCACCGCCGCGGACGCCGTGCACGTCATGGGCCTTTGCGCTATCGCTTCGCTCTTCTTCCTTCAGGGCGCCAGGCTGTCACGCGATGCCGTGGTCGGCGGAATTACGCATTGGCGCCTGCATGCGACGATCGGCTCGGTCACTTTCATTCTGTTTCCGCTGACCGGCTGGTGCCTTGTCACGCTGTTTCCGCATCTTCTGCCGCAGACATTGTGGCTTGGCATGATGTTCCTGTGCGCGCTGCCGTCCACCGTTCAGTCATCGATCGCACTGACTTCGATCGCTCAGGGAAACGTGGCGGGCGCGATCTGCTCGGCTACCGCTTCGAACATCTTCGGCCTCGCGCTTACGCCGCTGATCCTTGCCGTGCTGTCGCGACAACACGGTGCCGGGATTGCCGTGCACAACGTGGAACAGGTGGTGCTGGAACTGTTGGTTCCGTTTGCGGTCGGTCACCTGCTGCGGCCCTGGATCGGCGGCTGGGCCGAGCGAAACCGCAAGGTCCTGGCGATCACTGACCGCGGCTCGATCCTGCTCGTGGTCTATGCGTCATTCAGCGCGGCGGTGGTGAACGGCGTGTGGCACGAGCTGCCGCCGGTGACGCTGGTGGTGCTCGGGGCGGTCACGGTGCTGCTGCTGGTCATCGTGCTTGGCGCCATCCTCGTCGCAAGCCGTGTGCAGGGATTTGCCGTGCCGGACGAGATCGCGGCGGTGTTGTGCGGATCACAGAAATCGCTGGTCAGTGGCGTGCCGATCGCCAGCGCCCTGTTCCCCGGGCCGACGATCGGCATGATTCTGATCCCGATGATGATCTACTACCCGATGCAGCTGGTCGTCTGCGCTTGGCTGGCGCGGCGCTACGCGAGCCAACGGACCAGTGTCTTGGGATGGTTCGCTGTGCGTGATGCGAGCATCGCCGATTCGTTGCCCGGGCACGTGTGATGCGACGATCAGCGCTCATCGTCGTCGAACAGAATCCGGTTGGCCGCGCCTTCAAGGTCGTCGTACTGGCCGGAGCGCAACGACCACAGGAATACCGCCAATCCCCCGCCGCCGAGGACCAGACTCGCGCCGATCAGGTAGAGGATGACATTCATGCTCGCCGTCCATGAAGCCGGAAGCTGTTCGCCATCACCAGCAACGAGGAACTCGACATTGCTGCCGCAGCCAGCCACGGCGTGACGAATCCCGCCACCGCCAGCGGCACCATCAGCACGTTGTAGCCGATCGACAGGGCGAGATTCTGCCGCATCACCGTTCGCGCGCGCCGTGCCGTAGCAAGCACCGTCGCAACGGGTCCGATCCTGCTGCCCTGAAACACCACGTCGGCCACGGTCTGGCTGATGTCGGCGGCGGTCGCCGGCGAGGCGGATACGGTTGCCGCGGCCAGCGAGGGGCTATCGTTCAACCCGTCGCCCACCATGAGGACTTTGCGACCTGCGGACACGAGCGCCTCGATCATTGTCACCTTTTGCACCGGCGAACAGTCGGCGCGCCAGTTGTCGATCGAAAGCGCAGCCGCGACGCGGGCAACCGAGGCGGCGCGATCGCCGGACAGGAGATGGATTTCCATGCCGCGTTCGCGTAGCCGGCTCATCGTTGCAGCGGCATCCTCGCGCAACGTTTCCTCAAATTTGAAACGGACTGGTGCGTGGCTGGGTCGAGCGAGCCAGAGTTCCGGACCCCGCCCCCCAACCCCCTCCCGCAAGGGGACGGGGAGCAGTGTCGCAGCCGCCCCTGTACTGACCTCCCCTCCCCTCTGGGGAGGGGGTTGGGGGGCCGGGTCGATTCCGCAGAAGTCCCAGCTACCCAGCGAAACCTCGCCCGCGCGCAGCCCCTCGCCTGGAAACTCCATCACGCCCTCGGCAGCAGGGACCGGACCCGCGGCAGCCACCAGGGAACGGGCCAAGGGATGGCCGCTGCATGCCGCGAGCGACGCCGCAACACGCAGTGCCTGTTCGTCGCAGTCAGGGTCCCGCACCAGCGCCAGGTTCGGTGCGGTCAAAGTGCCCGTCTTGTCAAATACTATCGTATCTACATCTGCCAACCGCTCCAGCGCGGTGGCCGATTTCAGTAGTACGCCAGCGCGGAACAGCGCGCTTGTCGCGATCACCTGAACCACCGGTACCGCCAATGCCAGCGCACAAGGACAGGTGATGATGAGTACCGCACAAGCGATCAGCAGCGCTTCACCCGCCGAGGCGCCGGCGATGAAGTACCACCAAAGGAACGTCACCAGCGCGGCGAGATGCACCGCGGGTGCGTAGCGGCGTGCCACCCGATCGGCGAGCACCACAAAGCGCGAGCGGCGTGCCTCCGCCGCCTCGATCAGCCGAACGCATTCGGCGAGCAATGTGGTAGAGCCGGTGGCCACCGCGCGCACCGTCAATGCCGCACCAAGGTTCAGCGTGCCGGCGAACACCTGCGTTCCCGGCGCAGCCTGAACCGGCAGACTCTCGCCTGTCACCAGGCTGGCATCGAGCGACGAAGTGCCGCGCTCCACGACACCATCGACGCCAACGCGCTCGCCGAGACCAACGACGATGCGGTCGCCCGGAACAATTGCATGCTGGCTATGCCGCTCGATACTGCCATCCGCCTGAAGCACTGCCACGTCGGCAGCGCGCAGCGCCAGCATCTGCTCGGCTGTCGCGCGCGCCTGGCCGCGTGCACGATGGTCGAGAAATCGGCCGATCAGCAGAAAGAACAGCAGCGTGATCGCCGAGTCGAAGTACGTGTGAGTACCGCCTCGCATAGTTTGCACGAGGCTCATGCCGGTGACCAGGATCACGCCAACACTGATCGGCACGTCCATGTTGGTGCGCCCGTGGCGCAGTGCCGCGACAGCCGACGCGAAGAATGGCCGGCCGGCATAGGCGATCGCCGGCATGGCGATCAGCGCCGAGACCCAGTGAAGCAGGTCGCGTGTTCCCAGACCCATGTCGTGCAGCAGTCCGCCGACCTCGCCGGCCCAGATGCCGATCGACATCAGCATCACGTTGACCGCGGCGAAGCCTGCCACCGCGAGCGCACGCACCAGCGCCCGCGCGGCCTCGTCCTGCACCGCGGAGAGCGAAGCGGGATCGAACGGTATCAGCCGATAGCCCAGGCGCTCGACCAAACCGACGAGAGTGTCAGCCTGCTCCGTGGCACCGCGCCACACCAACCGCAGCCGGCGCGTCGTCATGTTGACGCGGCCTTGCTGAACGATCGGCTCGCGCGCGAGCACCGACTCGATCAGCCAGACACATGCGCCGCATTGCAGCCCGTCGACCGCCAGGCTTAGTTCATGCGCGCCGTCTGCGCGTGTCGCGACGTATCGAGACAAATCCCATCGCTCGGTGGTTTCGGGGCGTGGTGCGCGCAGCGCCGGATCGAGGATGCGTTGCGCGTAGTATCGGCCAAGTCCCAGTGTTTGAATTATCTCGAAAGCGGCGGCGCAGCCGGGACAGCAGAAGCGACGGCCAGCGGGTGCTGGCTCGCCGCAGTGTACGCAGGGGTCGAATGCCGAAGCTGAGGAAGGAGGAAATCGAGCCCCCCTTCCGCAAGGGAAGGGGGAGAAGTTGAACGCGTTCACCGCACGATGATCCGCCGCGTCGCTGCCACCTGACTGCCGCCGGCGGATGCCGACAATGTCAAATCCCATTGCCCACGCAATGGCAACGCCGTGTCCGCGACATAACGCCCAGCATCGGTCTCGTGGAACGCAATCCGTTGTGTCTCGGGTGCGCCGAGCGGGCGTTCGGCGGCAGCGGCCACCGAAGCGCCGGTCAGTGGCGAGCCTTGCCGGTCCGTCAGGGTTACCTCCGGTCGTCCGGCTCCGTCCGCCCGCGCAAGCATCGTCCAGCCCAGCTCGGCCGCGCGCTGCGCATGATCGAGCACCGCATCGTACTGGTTGCTCAGATCAAACCCATCGTTGCCGGTCTTGCCGGGGAAACTGGCAAGTGCGGCAAAAATCATCCCCGCATTGACTACAACGACCACACCCATGCTGGCGGCAAGCAGCCACGGGAACAAGCGCCACACGGACCGCCCGGGTGATGGCGTATGGCCGGAGGACTTCGGTGGAATCCAACGTATGTAGCTCATCGCGGCCCCATGAATACCGAGTGATAGACCGTCTGCTCGCCCGTCTGTGCGTTGCGCAGCATGAAGTCGATCTGTTGTGAACCGTCGACCAGGGCGCCCGGCCTGCCGCTCACCAGCACGCGATACGTGCCGACACTGTCGGCTTTCACCGGCAGGCCCAAACGGTCCGCAGGGCCGAGGCCCTCATCGGCCTCCGCCAGGATCGCATCCTGCAAACCCTCGGTGTTCAGTTCGAACAGCATCTGGGTCTGGCCCTTGTTGGCGATTTTCACTGTGTAGCCGTTGCGCAGGCTGCCGTCTGGCAGCCGCACGAACAGCGGCGCACGGTCATGCAGTACCGAGAGACCCACCGACGATCGCGTCGCCAGCGCCACCGTCATGACACTGACAGCGATGAACAATGCGGAGACATAGATGATGGTGCGCGGGCGCAGGAATTTGAACGTCGCCTGGCGACCTTCCGCCTTTGCCGCCTGATCGGCCAGCGTGTCCCAGGTGATCAGCCATTTCGGCCGTCCGGTTCTTTCCATCACGTGGTTGCAGGCATCGACGCAGAGACCGCAGCTTATGCATTCCAGCTGAATGCCGTCGCGGATGTCGATGCCGGTCGGACACGCGGTGACGCAGGCGCCGCAATCGATGCAATCGCCCCCCGGTGTGTCGTCCTGCCGCTTGCCGCGTAAGCGAGGTTCGCCGCGCCAGCCCTGGTAGGTCACGGTCAGGCTCTGCTCGTCCAGCATCGCCGACTGGAAGCGTGGCCACGGACACATATACGTGCACACCTGTTCGCGCGCCCAGCCGGCGAGGAGATAGGTGGTTGCGGTAAACAGGGCGGTGAAGAAATACACCTCCTTCGACGCCGTACCGGTCCAGAACTCCACGGTCACCGTCGGCGCGTCGACATAGTACATGATCCAGGCGCCACCGGTCCAAAATGCGATGCCGAGCCAGGTGCCGTGCTTCACGACCTTGCGCCAGGCCGAGTCGAACGTCGTCGGTCCTGCATCGCGCTTCATGCGTTCGTTGCGGTCGCCTTCGACCAGGCGCTCGATCCACATGAAAAGATCGGTCCACACCGTCTGCGGACAGGTGTAGCCGCACCAGACGCGGCCGAGCAGGCTGGTGACGAGGAACAGACCGACCGCGGCCATGATCAGCAGACCGGTCAGGTAGTAGATGTCCTGTGGCCAGAACTCCAGGTTGAAGAAATAGAAGCGTTCGTGCCAGATCGACAGCAGGACCGCCTGGTCGGGTTGGTTGACGCCGCGATGCCAGCGGAGCCACGGCAGCAGGTAGTAGATGGCGAGGCAGACGATCAACACCGCCCATTTGAATCGGCGCACCGGACCGTGCACGGATTTCGGATACACCCGCACGCGATTGGCATAGAGGTGATCGCCTGCCTCCTCGCGCTGGATCTGGATTTGCCGATCGGCCTTGCTGATGCGTGACATGAACTAGCCCAACCCGTCGTGGCGGGCGAAGGTCCGCCATCCACGTCTTACGGCGCGGGCACGAAGGAAAGACGCGGATGGCGGACCTTCGCCCGCCATGACGGGATGGGTTGCACTGTTCAACGCGCTACTCTCCCCCGCCAAGCGAATGCACATACAGCGCGAGAGCCTTGATCGTCGCGGGATCCAGGCGGGTGTTCCAAGCCGGCATCATACCCATACGCGGTGTGGTGATCTGCGCCACGACGGTGGCCCTGTCGTTACCATAAAGATGCACCTGCGATGCGAGCCTTGGCGCGCCCTTCTCACGATCGCCCTGTCCAGCATCGCCGTGGCAGATCGCGCAATTCTCGGCGAAAATCTTCTGGCCCGCGGTAACGTCCTTGCCCGCATCGGCGTGGCCGAACAGCGTCATGACATAGTCGGCAACCTGCTGGATCTCAGCCGGCTTGAGGATCCCGTCGGCGCCGAAGCGCGGCATCTGCGCCTCGCGGGCATCAGGGTCGCCGCTGCGGATGCCGTGCGCGATAGTCTGCTGGATCGCATCGAGCGTGCCGCCCCAGATCCACGCGCCCGCTGCCAGCGCGGGATAGCCCGGCTGGCCGCCGCCGCCAGCCGCATGGCAAGGTTGGCAGTTGTTGGCGAAGGCGATCCGGCCTGCCGTGTTGGCCGCGGCCATGAGCTGGGGATCCTTGCGGATATCGGCGAACGACAATGCGGCGATCCGGTCCATCGTGGCCGCCCGCTGCGCCACCACCGCCCGCACGTCCGCGTTTACCGACGCGCGCTGCGAATAGCCGAGCACGCCGTGGAAGTAGCCGTTCACCCATGGCACCGACGGATACAGTATGCACCAGACCACGGCCCAGACGACGGTGGCGTAGAACGTGTAAATCCACCATTTCGGCAGCGGCGTGTTCAGCTCCCGGAGCCCGTCCCACTCATGAGCGGTGGTCTCCTGGCCGGTGACGACGTCCTTTTCGATCTTGGTCGGCACTGGGAACTCCTAACAGTCGTCGTCGAGCGGGATGCGGCCGTTCCGCTCGATGCTGGATTTGCGGCCAGGCCAGTAGGTGGTGAGCACGATCAGCACGAAGACGGTGAGCACCAGCAGGATCGAATTGTGCTCGAGCCACATCAGGAAGGGCATGACGTCCATGACGATGCCTCTACTGTTGCAGATGTTCGTTGGCTGGGTCGGCGAAATCCACCATGGTGCCGAGCACCTGCAGATAGGCCACCAGCGCGTCCATCTCGGTCACCTCGCGCCCGTTGCCCAGCACCGTCATCGCCTTCGGATAGCGCTTCAACAGGGCGGCGTTGTCGGCCGCGGGATTGGTCTGGGTCGCCAGATCGGCCGCCGCGTTGGCGATCTCGTCGTCGGTGTAGGGAACGCCGACCATGCGCAGCGTACGCAGGCGCGCCGCGATGTCATCGGTCACCAGCGGCGTATCGGCGAGAAACGCGTAATGCGGCATCAGCGATTCAGGAACCACGCTCTGCGGATTGATCAGATGCGCGTAGTGCCAGTCGCTGGAGTACTTGCCGCCGACGCGCGCCAGATCGGGGCCGATCCGCTTGGAGCCCCATTGGAACGGGTGGTCGTACATGCTCTCGGCGGCGAGCGAGAAGTGCCCGTAACGCTCCACCTCGTCTCGCAGCGCACGAATCTGCTGACTGTGGCAAGTGTAGCAGCCCTCGCGCGTGTAGATGTCGCGCCCGCGCTGCTCCAGCGGAGAATAGGGACGCACACCCTTCACATGCTCCACTGTCGTCTCGATGGTGAACAGCGGCACGACTTCCACAATACCGCCGATCGCGATGGTGATCAGGGTCAGCACCAGCAGCAGGAAGGCATTCTTCTCGATGAACTCATGACGGGCGAACATCGCGATCACTCCCCAGCCACGGCGACGGCCGGGCCAAGCCCGATCGCGGGTGCTGGATGCACCACTTCCCGATCGGTGATCGGACTGTTCACCGTCAGTATCAGGTTGTAGACCATGATCAGCGCGCCGGTGAGGAACATCAGGCCGCCGAGCAGCCGGATCACGTAGTACGGGTGTACCGCCACCACGGATTCGGCGAACGAGTATTGCAGGAAGCCGAACTGGTCATAGGCGCGCCACATCAACCCCTGCATGATGCCGGCAACCCACATCGAGGTGATGTAGAACACGATGCCCAGCGTCGCGATCCAGTAGTGCCATGACGCCAGGCGTGTGGAGTACAATCCGCTGCGCTTCCACAGCACCGGCACCAGATAATAGATCGCGCCAAAGCTGATGAAGGCCACCCAGCCCAGCGCGCCGGAGTGAACGTGGCCGATGCCCCAGTCGGTATAGTGCGACAGCGCGTTGACGTCGCGGATCGACATCACCGGGCCTTCGAAGGTCGCCATGCCGTAGAAGCCGACGGCGGTGACCGAGAAGCGCAGGCCCGGATCGGTGCGCAGCTTGTCCCACGCACCCGACAGCGTCATCAGGCCGTTGATCATGCCGCCCCAGGACGGCATCCACAGCATGATCGAGAACGCCATGCCGAGCGTCTGCGTCCAGTCCGGCAGCGCTGTCCAGTGCAGGTGATGCGGACCGGCCCAGATGTACATGAAGATCAGCGACCAGAAATGCACCACCGACAGACGGTACGAATAGATTGGCCGGTTCGCCGCCTTTGGAATGAAATAGTACATCATCCCAAGGAAGCCCGCGGTCAGGAAGAAGCCCACCGCGTTGTGGCCATACCACCACTGGATCATCGCGTTCTGCACGCCGGAGGCCACGGAGTAGCTCTTGGCGGAGTACAGCGAGATGGGTATCGTCAGGTTGTTGCCGACATGCAGGACGGCGATGGTCAGGATGAAGGCGAGATAGAACCAGTTCGCCACATAGATATGCGGCTCCTCGCGCTTCATCAGCGTGCCGACGAAGATGACCGCGTAGGCCACCCAGATGATGGTCAACCAGACGTCGAGGTGCCATTCCGGTTCGGCGTATTCCTGGCTCTGGCTGAACCCGATCACATAGGACAGCGCAGCCATGACGATGAAGAACTGATAACCCCAGAATACGAAGTTCGCGAGCGCCTCGCCGCCGAACAGCCGCGCGCGGCAGGTACGCTGGACGACGTAGAACGACGTGCCGAGCAGCGCCGACCCGCCGAACGCGAAGATTGCGGCTGAGGTGTGCACCGGCCGCAGGCGCCCGAAGTTGATGAACGAAAGGCCGAGGTTGAACTGCGGCCAGGCGAGTTCCGTGGCGATGTAGACGCCGACCAGGAACGCCACGATCGCCCAGAACACGGTGGCGATGATGAATTTCTTGACGATCGCCTCGTTGTAGTCGGGGACCGGGCGGGGCATGGGGAGCGCGCGCTCAGACATGCCGGTCGCCCGCCGTCCGCGCCGTTTCCTGCCTGTCGAAGTGGCGGCGGACCAGGCCCACCACGAATACGCATGCGAAACCGAACAAAGACAGTCCGAACACGTACATTTCGTCATCGTAGGCGCCGGACGCGAGAATGAGGCCAATGAGGCCAAAGGCAGTCATCAGCAGCCCGACGATGAGGTCGCTTGGCTCGATGTTCATGGACAACTCCGGTGAACCTCCCGGAAATCTGCCGTGACGGCGCCGCCGGATCATTGATCTAAATCAATGTCAGCCAAGCCTTGTTGCGCCGTCATGGTCGGAAATGGATCACGGCCTCGAATTCATCGCAGCCTTGTGCGCCGCCACACCCCTGGCGGGTGGCCTGCTGGCTGGCCTGATGCTGGCTGGCCTGGCCGGCAGCGCGATGCACTGCGTGCCGATGTGCGGGCCATTCGTGCTGGGCCAGGTCGCGGACCGAATGGTTCGCGCGCCGGCCGTTCGGTTGTGCGAGCTGCAACGGATCCGCGGCGGCCTGCTGCTGCCCTATCATCTGGGGCGGATCACCACCTACGCCGGGCTTGGCGCGCTGGCCGGTGCGATGGGGGCCACGTTGTCGCGGTTGCCGTGGCTGGGACGCCTGTCGGGCGTCCTGCTGCTGGTCGCCGCCTTGCTGTTCCTCGGCCAGGCGCTGCGGCGGCTGGTGCCGGCGTTGCATGCGCTGCTGCCCGACGCCACGGCCGCGCCGCCCGGCTTCGTGCGGCTGATTGCCGGCCTTACCAGGCGGTTGGACCGATCGACGCGCGCGGGCGGCCTGCTGCTCGGGCTGGCGCTCGGCTTTCTGCCGTGCGGCTTTCTCTACGCGGCGCTGACCGCCGCATCCGCCAGCGGCGGTCCGGCCACCGGTGCGCTCGCCATGGTTGCATTCGGGCTGGGCACGGTTCCGAGCCTCGTTGCGGTCGGCATCGCCGGCCAGGCGGCGGGACGGCGCTGGCAGCGTGCCGCGGCTGCGGTCGCGCCCTCGGTGATGCTGCTGAACGCCGCGCTGCTGACCGCGCTGGCGTTGCGCGCGATCGCCTGAGGTCGGGTGGCTGGCGTCTATACGGCGTCTGGCCGGGCAAATACCGGCACGTCGTCAGCCCGGTCCTTCAGCGCTTCGGCGCCCTCGGTCGGCAGTGCGACATAGTGATTGAGCGCAGCCTGGATATCGCCCTCCCAGACCTCGCGAGGCAACTCGTAGAGCAATTCGAGGCTGTAGCCGTTCGGATCGCGGATATACAGGCTGTGGGTCATTCCATGCTCGACGCGGCGCTCGAATTTGATCCCGCGGCTCTGCAGGAATGCGAGCTGCCGCAGCCATGCCTCCCGTCCGGGCAGCGCGATGGCGATGTGGCTGATCGCGGTCGTCGGAGCGCTCCCGTCAGCCGGGAGTGCGGGAAGTTCCGGCGTCTCCACCAGGGCGATGTCGTGATGGTTCATCCGTCCACCGCCGTGGTCGGCGCTGTAGAACCGCATGGTGCCGCGACGCGGTGCTCCGCTGGGTCGCCCCATCAGTTCGCCGACCTGTTTCATGCCGATGATCTCGGTCCAGAACCGATGGGATTCTTCCATGTCCCGGACGTTGATGACGAGGTGATTGAGGCCGCACGGCGCAACGGCGGCGCCCGGTGTGGCTTCAGGGTGGATGGTGTTGGCCATGTGGCGCTCCTTGCTTGTGGTGCGACTGACTTTCGATGACGTTCAGACCGCGCCGTCCCGGCGTAGTCCTTCCATGTCCGCCTCGCTCATCCCCAGCCATGTGCCGAGCACCTGCGCGGTGTGCTGACCAAGGATCGGTGAGGCCACGACCTTCGATGGCTTGCCGTCCACCCGCACCGGCCACGCCGGCATCTTGAAGTCGCCGTGCACCGGGTGATGCATGACCTGCATGATGCCGCGCTGCTCGAAGCTGGCATCGTTCTGCAGCTCCATGGTGTCGAGCACCGCGCCGGCCGGTATGCCCGCGGCGCCGATCAGCTGCATCGCCTCCTGCTTGGTGTGATGACGGGTCCATTCGGCGATCACCGCGTCCACCTCGGGCTCGCGTTCCAGCCGGTCCATGGGCGTCGCGTAGCGTTGGTCGCCGATCAGGTCCTCGCGGCCGACCAGCTTCAGCAGCCGATCCCAATGGTCGGGATTGGCGCGGCTGGTCATCAGATAAACGTAGTCGTTCGGCCCGCCGGGCTTGCACGGATACAGCCCCATCGGCGCGTTGTTCACTCCCGGCACCTTGTCGCCGCCGCGCTGTGCGGGCTTGCCGGTCAGTGCCTGGGTCGCGAAGTTGATGCGCATGTAGTGCAGCATCGCATCCTGCATCGCCACCTGCAGCCGTCGTCCCTGTCCCGTCGCGTCGCGCTTGCGCAGTGCGCCGAGGATGGTGATCGCCATCAGCATGCCTGTCCCGGTGTCGCCCAGCGAGATGCCCGGCCGCGTGGGCGGTCCTTCCGGCGCGCCGGTCACGCTGAACGTGCCGCCGCAGGCCTGTGCGATCATGTCGAAGGCGAGATTGTGCTCAAACGGGCTGCCTTCGCCGAAACCCTTCACCTGGGCGTAGATGATGCCTGGGTTGAGGTCGCGCACCACGTCATAGCCGAGCCCGAGCCGCTCGATCGTGCCCGGTGCGAAGTTCTCGACGCAGACATCCGCCTTGCGCAGCATGTCTTTCACCAATGCCAACCCGCGCGGCGATTTCAGATTGAGCGTGATGGACTTCTTGTTGGCGTTGAACACGTGGAAGTAATACGGATCGTTGTCCGGCTGTCCCGGCCGCAGCCTGCGGCCCGGATCGCCCATTCTCGGGTTCTCGATCTTGACCACTTCGGCGCCGAGCCATGCCAGCGCCTCGGTGCAGGAAGGCCCCGCTTCGAACTGCGTGAAGTCCACGATGCGGACGCCGGATAAAAGATCCAGTTCGACGCTGTTTTCCTGCATGGCTTGGTGCTCCCGGTGCTGGCAGCCAGACGCTGCCACAAGCCTACGCTTCGAACGAGCCCCTCCACAACGCGGTGTACAACAAGCGCTATCGGCCGATCAGTTCCAGAACGGCGCAAGGCGGTGGAATTTCCGCCATGCGCGGGCGATCCGCTCGCGGGTCGGCCGGCCATGCGCGCCGACGAAGCCCAGCACCACGCCGCTGGCGAATGCCAGTCGGTTGCTCCCGAGTTCGCCAAGCAACGTCACGGCCACCGCGCCGTCGTTCAAGGCGCCAAGCCGGTCCTGCAAGGTGCCGAGCCGGCGAATGAACTTTTTGGTTGGCTTGCCCGGGTACAGCGAAGCAAATATCTCCGCCGCGTACCGCAGCCGTTTGGCGCGTATCCGGATCGCGTGAAGCGCCGCGGGCTCAAGCGTCTCGATGTCGTCATCCAACTGCGCCAGCCGCTCCAGCCTGCGGGTCAACACTGTCCCGGCGAATTCGTTCAGCGGGGTAGCGAGCTCGTTCGTCGCGGCCTCGCCCAGCGTTGCCTGCCACGCATCGCCTCCCGCGAGGCACGCGAGTTCGATCCCCAGTCGGCGGAATTCCGCACCTTGGAGATAGTCGCGCAACTCGGCGTGGCAGGCGTGGCGCCGTCGTTCCGCTGCCGCCAGCAGACCGTGCAGCTTCGGTTCGGTCGGAAACGCCGCCCCGACCTTGGCGGCGGTCTCGGTCACGAACACGTCCCAATCGCGCGTGGGACCCAACCGTGCTGCCAACGCCTTCAGACCGGCGTCGGCCGCATCCACGGGTGGGCAGCGCACGGCCCGGCGGAACACCTTGATCGCCGAGCGCAGACGCCGCACCGCGACTCGCATCTGATGCACCGGCTCGGGACCGTCCTGGCCATCGGACGCTGCCGGGGCGACATGGAGGATCACGTCGGTCAGGTGTCCGACGACATATGCGAAGGCGTCGGCGACGGACTGTCCGGCGGGCAGTTCGGGCGCCCCCTGATGCCGCGGGGGCGGCGGGATGCCGCCGCGCATGACAGAAAAGGCTTCCGCCGCCAGGCTGGAGCGAGGTACGGCCGCGCGCACTTCGCCGGCCAGTGCAAGCGCGACAGCGAGCACCGCGGCCTCGTCGCCTGCCAATACGATGCGGCTGGCGCGATGCTCCGCCGCGACGGCCCGCACCGCCCCGTTGAGCAGGGTGAGCGTGACCGACCCATGATCGCCTGCGAGCACCATGCTCAGCGTGCGTCCTTCGAATGCCGCCATGGGAACTATCGGGTCGGGGAGCGCGTGGCCGAGCGCCGACGGATCGCGCCCTGTCGCCAGCACCGGCGCCGGTGCGCCTGGCGGCCAGCGCTTGGCGTTCGGAAGCAGCCGTTCCAGACGCCAGCCGGGCCGCTCCTCGACGATCACCAGACCCTGCTCGGCCAATGCGCCGCCGAGGCCGTCGTGCCAAACGATCCGGACGGCCCGGGAGCGCGTCCTGCTCGACTTCAGTGGGGCAAGGAGAGCCAGCCGGGGAAGGCGAGCGGCGTCGTCTGGGTCCAGACCGAGCTCCAGTTCCATGCGCTCAGGCCGACGCCTCCGACAGGTCACCATCGCGCAGGTCGCGTGGCGCGAGGAAACGCACAAGCCGGCCGCTGTTGGCGCCGAGCTGGTGCCAGGGACCCGCTATGGCGAATTCCGCCAGGGCTCCGGTCGGGAAGCCGGCCGCGATCCGTTTGGCCGTCTCGTCCGAACCGCCGTCACGATTTGCGCCGGCGAGCATGACGGCGAGTTCGTGCATACCAGGATTATGACCGATCAGCAGCACGCTGCGGACGGTCTCGTTCACGCCACGCAGAACGCTGAGCAGGTCCTCGGCGCTTGCCAGGTAGAGCGCCTCCATCGGCTCGATGAGCGGGGTATCATCCCAGGGCTCCAGTCTTGCGAGCGTCTCCCGGGTGCGCCGCGCCGGTGAGACGAACACGACATCCGGCGCCAGGCCCAGTTCGTGCATCGCCTGCTGCATTGCAACGGCCGACCGGCGTCCACGCTTGCTGAGGGGACGATCACGGTCCGGCAGCGCTGCGTCGTCCCACGAGGACTTGGCGTGCCGCAGAAGCAGGAGCTGATGCATGCTGCAAGAAGGTCCGAAGCTGACAAAACCGGACTCTGGCACTTCACCAGGGACTTGTCGTGCCCCCTCGCCCTCAGGTGATACCCATCATCGTCAGGATGATGAGGCGGGTATGCTGGCCCTGACGCGATTATTTGACTGCCTGGCGGACCTGAACTAGCGGCGACTTTGGCTGGCCTGGGCGGTCCGGGTCGGCACCGGACAGGCCACGACCTCGATCGGTTGGGGCAGCGTCTTGCTGGCCGCGTAACCCGCGAGGTCGGAGCCCTTCTGCAGCGCCAGTACCTCCGTGAAGATGCCGACATTCAGCTGACAGTACCACGTGCCCTGCTTGATCCCGTTCTGCGACTGGGTGTTGGCCAGGCTGGTGATGTAGTCGTCGTGCTCCCGTTGCGCGCGCGCGCCGGCGAACGAACGGGTAAAGTAGGCATGCAGCGCGCGTTCCTGCGACATCAGGTCACTGCGGAAGCGCTGCACGAACTCGTTGTAGCGGTCCTGCTGATTGCAGGTGAGCGCCGTTACCATCAGTTTGCTCTTGAGGCTCGCGATGTCGAACGCCGACACGTCGGCCGGTTTTGCACATTGCTGCGCGCTGGCAATCCCGGCGCAAAGCAGGCCGGCAGCGACAAGACCGGAAAACATGATGCGCATGCGAAAGCTCCAGTCCAAGGATGATGGCCGGCGAACTTCACCTGGGACATGAGCTAAGGCTAGCAATGTCCTGTCTTGCAACAGGAAAGTCCTCGTATCCCCCGATTCGCCAGCACTGTGGCATTCTTGCCGCAAAGTGTGCCCGGCTAGCTGAAAGTTGACAAGTGAGGTCGCGGGCGGCGCGGCCCGGGCGAATTGCTTCAGAATGAAGTCATCGCAACGCGCGGATGGCGAGCCGCCCTGTCAGCGCCCATTATGACGGCATGAAAGACACACACACGATCGATCGTCTCTCGCACGATCAACTCTGGGACCAGGTCATTCGCCGGGAGCCTGGAGAATTCCTTTATGCGGTCAGCACCATGGGCGTGTATTGCCGGCCCGGCTGCCCCTCTCCGCGACCGCTGCGCCAGAACGTGCGCTTCTTTCGCAACTGCGGCGAGGCGGAAGCGGCCGGGTTCCGTGCCTGCCGACGCTGCGACCCGAAAGGTGACCGCGCACGCCTCGCACAGGCTGTGGTCCGGGATGCCTGTGCATACATCGAGGCGGCGGACGAGATCCCGTCGCTCGACATGCTGGCGCAGCGTTCCGGCTACTCACGCTTCCACTTTCTGCGCATGTTCCGCGATCACACTGGTCTGACGCCACGCAGCTATGCCGAGGGTGTACGGGCGCGGCGGCTGCACGCAGCACTTGCGGACGGCGCCCGGGTGGCCGACGCGGTTGCGGAGGCGGGCTATGGTTCGGAAAGCCGCGTTTATGAAAAGACCGGCGAACTGCTCGGAATGACACCGGGCGCCGTGCGCCGCGGGGGCGAAGGGGAGGTGATCCGCACTGCCTTCGCCGATTGCCCGTTCGGCAGATTGCTGGTTGGCGTCACCGACAAAGGCGTCTGCTTCATCGGTTTCGCCGAGCCCGACGAGGCGCTGCTCGGTGATCTGTATCAGAGGTTTCCGCGCGCGCGAGTGGTCGCCGACGATGCGGCGCTGGCCGAGTCTGTTCGTGCGGTGCTGGATTTCCTGGAAGAACCGAAGCAGTCGCTGGAGCTGCCGCTCGATCTTCGCGGCACCGCGTTTCAGCAGCGCGTGTGGCGGACTTTGTGCCGTATTCCTGCCGGGGAGACACGGACCTATGCCGAACTCGCCGCGATGGTCGGTGACCCGCGCGCGGTGCGTGCCGTCGCCCGCTCATGTGCACGCAATCCCGTGTCGCTGGCGGTTCCCTGTCATCGCATCATCGGCAGCGACGGAAATTTGACGGGCTATCGATGGGGCGTTCCCCGCAAACGCGCACTCCTGGCAAAGGAGCGCGCGGCGGCGGGTAAGTGATCGTCAGCGGCCGATGACCAGGCCACCCTGTTCATCTTGCGCGCGGTTGTCCTGACGCCTTGCGTCGTGCCAGTCCCGATGTGCTTCGCGGTCCGCCTCGGCGGCCCCGTGATAGTCGCCAACCGCGGCGCGGCGTTGGGCCTCCTGGCGTGCCATGTGTGCGTCGGCGCGGTCCTGCTGGGCTCGTTCCTCGTGCCGCGTAGCATCGCCGTTCGGTGTCTGGATGATCACCTGACCCATCGCCGGCGCGGCGACCAGAAATGCGCCGAGCGCAATCGCATAGGTGCTTCGCATATCTGACTCCATTCTCTCGTCGGTGGTGTGATGGTTCTTTCGTCGGTGGTGTGATGGCGCGAACGCGCGCGGCCTCAACATGGTTTCGTTCGTAACGTAACTGTTAAGACCGCCCGCAGGATCGCGCGGAGAGAGGCGGGTCGTGCCCGCCTCTCGCTGGCGTCATCGACCCAGTTGAATGGTTGTCCCGTTGCTGTCGTGTTCAGCCCTGCGCTCCTGATGGTTCGCGTCGCGCTGCGCCTGCTGAGCCTCGTGCTGATCGCGCGCCGCTCCGCGATAGTCGCCCATCGCAGCACGCTGCCGCGCCTCGGCGCTGTCCTGTCGCGCCTCGCCGCGTTCCTGCCGGGCCTCCGCCTCGTGCCGCGAAGCGTCGCCGCCGCCGCCGATGATGACCTGCGCCATAGCCGGTGAAACCGCCATAAACGCCGACAATCCAAGTGCATATACGGTTCGCATCGTAACCTCCTTGTTCAATCGTTGTTCGTGTGAAGCCGACAGGACACAGCGGCGCGGGCGCCATGCGTACATGGCCGCAACACCTTGCTTGCCCGTTGCTGCCCCCTTGGTAACTCTGCGCGACGCGCGAGGTGATCTACCTCAACGTTCGTGCCGGGTTTCCATTCGATGAAGCCCGTGTCACCTGAAACGCATGTAGGAGGCATCGCTGGCAATAATGTGGCTGACAGCCTATTTCACTGCATCGTGCGGCAGCGTTGCTTGCAGTTGACCATCCAGCTCGCGCTCGCTTTACTGCAATTGCGAATTCGTCGCATCTAGGAACGCCGATGCTCGCCAGTCTTGTCATTGTATTCCGTGAGGTCATCGAAGCCGGGCTCATCGTCGGCATCGTCCTGGCCGCAACCCGTGGTGTACCGCGGCGCAGTTGGTGGGTGTCATGCGGCATTGTCGGCGGCACGCTGGGCGCATGCATCGTTGCGGCGTTTGCCGGCGAACTCGGGGCGTTGTTCAGCGGCTCCGGGCAGGAGTTCTTCAACGCGGCAATCCTGCTGGTCGCCGTCGCCATGCTGACCTGGCACAACGCATGGATGGCGGGTCATGGTCGCGAGCTCGCACGTGAAGTGCGCGCCGTGGGTACCTCTGTCGCGGAAGGCCGCAGGCCACTGACGGCACTCGCCATTGTGGTGGGTGTGGCCGTGCTGCGCGAAGGCTCAGAGGTGGTTCTGTTCCTGTATGGTATCTTCGCGACCGGCGGCACGACGGTGGCCGCCATGGTGACGGGCGGGGCACTTGGGGTCGCGCTCGGCGCTGCGGTATCGGCGCTGATCTATCTCGGCTTACTGGCGGTGCCGGCGCATCGGCTGTTCGCTGTTACCACCGGCCTGATCACGTTGCTCGCCGCCGGCCTGGCCGCCCAGGCCGTGTTCTTCCTCCAACAGGCCGACTATTTCCAGGGCCTCGCCACACCGCTTTGGGACACCTCCTGGCTGCTGCGCGACGATAGCGTGCCGGGACGCCTGCTGCACACGCTGATCGGCTACACCGCGATGCCGGATGGCGCACAATTGCTGGCGTATGCAATGGTCATCGCCATGATGCTGGCGTTGATGCGTCTGGCCCGCGGCAGGACCGCGACCGCCCACCTGCCGGCGCGTTCTTCGCCCTGAACCTGGCCGGCAAGACAACGAGGCGAAAGAGGAACGAATGTCCGGCAGCGGCGGCAACGGCAACGCGGTCGATTACTTCCTCGACCGCCATGAGCGCGAGGGATGCGGCGCTGCAACAGCTTTCCGCGATCCGTCGCGGTCCTTGTCGTATGGTGAGCTTGCGAACGCGACCCGCCGTTTCGCCGGAGCGTTGCGCTCCGCCGGCGTGGCGCGCGAGCGGCGCATCGCGCTGTTGCTGCTCGATACGATCGATTTCCCGATCGCATTCTGGGGCGCCATCCGCGCCGGTGTCGTGCCGGTGCCGATCAACACCCTGCTGACCCACGACATGGTGGGTTACATCCTGGCGGACAGCCGTGCCGATGCAGTGGCGATTTCCGCGCCGTTGGCAGCCGCGCTGCTTCCAGTTCTGCAGAGCCTCGCCGAACTCCGTCGGATCATCATCGTGCAGCCGGATGGCGCGGCGCCGGTGCCACTCGACGACCCGCGCCAGGTTACACTTTCCGACTTTCTGGCAAGCGGCGATCCCGCTGCGCGGACCGCTGTCACCCCGCCGGACGAGGTGGCGTTCTGGCTCTATTCCTCCGGTTCAACCGGCGCGCCGAAGGGTGTGCGCCATGTCCATGGCAGTTTGCGCGCGACAGCCGACACCTATGGCGCGCGGGTGCTGCAGATCCGCCCGGACGATGTGATGTTCTCCGCGGCCAAGGCGTTCCACGCCTACGGCCTTGGTAATTCCATGACGTTTCCGATGGCGGTCGGCGCTTCCGCGGTGTTGCTGCCCGATCGGCCGACGCCGGACGCAGTGCTGGACACGATGCGGCGCCACCAGCCAACGATGTTCGGCGGCGTGCCGACGCTGTACGCCGCAATGCTGGCCAATCCGCGGATCGGCCCGGGCGCCGGGTCGGACCGGCTACGGCGCTGCATATCGGCCGGCGAGGCGTTGCCGGCCGATATCGGTCGGCGCTGGCGCGACATGGTCGGCGTGGACATCCTGGATGGTATCGGCTCGACCGAGATGCTGCATATCTTCGTGTCGAACCACGCCGACGACATACGCTACGGAACATCGGGCAAGTCGGTGCCCGGATATGAGGCGCTGGTTCTGGACGAACACGGCGGGCGTGTCCCCAACGGCGAGGCGGGCGAACTGGTGGTCCGGGGTCCGTCCTCGGCCGAGGGCTACTGGAACCAGCGCGACAAGACGCGGCGCACGTTCCGCGGCGAGTGGACGCATACCGGCGATACCTACATCCGCGACGCCGACGGCTATTTCCGGTTCTGCGGCCGCACCGACGAGATGCTGAAGGTGAGTGGCGTCTGGGTATCGCCGTTCGAGGTGGAGGAGGCGCTGGTCTCGCATCCCGCGGTATTGGAATTGGCCGTGGTCGGCGCGCACGACCGGGACGGGCTGACCAAGCCGAAGGCGTTTGTCGTGCTGCAGGAGGCGGCGAAGCAGCAGGATGCCGACACGGTGAAGGAGCTGCTGAAGGCGCACGTGAAGGAACGCATCGGCGTATGGAAATACCCGCGTTGGATCGAGTTCGTGGACAATTTGCCGAAGACTGCCACAGGCAAGATTCAGCGGTTCCGGCTGCGGGAAGTGCCGTGAGTGGCGACACCGTCGTGGCCGGGCGTGTCGCCATACGCGTCAGGATAACGGTGCGGCTGCGCTCGGGGTTTCACCCCGAACCCCACCAGAGGCTCTGCCTCTGGACTCCGCCAAGGGCGGAGCCCTTGGAACCCGTCACTTCAGTAATGGATTCCAAAGGCTTCGCCTTTGGTGGGGGTCCCGGGGGCAAAGCCCCCGGGCGGGTTTCAGGTAATGGCTGTGCGCATTGGTGAGATCGTCCTGGACAGCAAACGCCTGGAAACCGGATGGTGGGGATCCGCGCCTGATGCCGCGCCAACGCTTGTCCTGCTGCACGAGGGGCTGGGCTGTGTCGCACTGTGGCGGAATTTCCCCGCCGCGCTGGTTGCGGCAACGGGTTGCGGGGTGTTCGCCTGGTCGCGGTTCGGCTACGGCGCCTCCGACCCGGTGCCGTTGCCACGCCCGATGACCTACATGCACCACGAGGCACTCAAGGTCGTGCCGCGTGTGCTCGATGCGGCCGGGATACGGCGTGCGGTGCTGATCGGGCATTCCGACGGTGGCTCGATCGCGGCGATTCATGCCGGGGCTGTGCAGGACGCACGCGTAGCCGGGGTGGTGCTGATCGCGGCGCACTTCTTCGTCGAGGATATCAACATCGCCAGCATCGCCGCGATCAAGGCAAGCTACGAACAAGGCGACCTGCGCTCCCGACTGGCGCGGTATCATCGCGACGTGGAGGTGGCATTCCGCGGCTGGAACGACGCCTGGCTCGATCCGCGGTTCCGTGCGTTCGACATCACTGAACAGGTCGGAAAAATTCGGGTGCCCGTTCTGGCGTTGCAGGGCGCGGACGATCCCTACGGCACGCCGGAGCAGCTTCGCGTGCTGGAACGTGTGGCAACCTGTCCTCTCGAGACGCGACTGATTGCCGGTGCCCGGCACGCGCCCCATCTGGAAGCGAAGGACGCGACGCTGGCGGCGATCGTGCCGTTTGTGCGGAGCGTTCTAATGGAAGCCACGGCATGAAACGCATCGATTTCGAGACCGACCCGAGCCGCTATCGTCACTGGCGCCTTGCGTTCGATGGTCCGGTTGCGACATTGACCATGGATGTCGATCCCGATGGGGGCCTGTTCGACGGTTGCGAGCTGAAACTGAATTCCTATGATCTCGGCGTCGATATCGAACTGGCCGATGCGGTGCAGCGCCTGCGGTTCGAACATCCCGAGGTGCGCACGGTGGTGCTGCGTTCCGGCAAGGAAGGCGTGTTCTGTGCGGGGGCCAACATTCGCATGCTCGGGAAGGCGTCGCATGGCCACAAGGTGAATTTCTGCAAGTTCACCAATGAAACACGATTGGCGATCGAGGATGCGGGCGCGAATTCCGGGCAGCGCTGGCTGGCGGCGGTGAGCGGCAGCGCCGCCGGGGGCGGATATGAACTGGCGATGGCCGCCGACCACATCACGCTGATCGACGACCGCCGCTCGGGTGTCGCACTGCCGGAGATGCCGCTGCTGGCGGTGCTGCCTGCGACCGGCGGGCTGACGCGGCTGACCGACAAGCGCCTGGTGCGGCGCGACCGCGCCGACGTGTTCTGCTCCACCGAGGAAGGTGTGCGCGGGCGTCGCGCGGTGGAGTGGCGGCTGGTGGACGAGGTGGTGCCGCCGTCGGCGTGGGAGGCGAAATTATCCGAGCGTGCGCTGGCGCTGGCTGGGCTGTCGGATCGTCCGGCGGACGCGAAGGGTATCGTGCTGACGCCGCTTGCGCGAAGCGTCGGTGATGATGGCGTGGTGTATTCGCATGTCCGCGTCACGTTCGATCGCGCGCAACGGTTTGCGAAGATTTCGTTGTTTGGCCCGAATGGAAATTTGCCGCGCGATGTTACGGCCATCCACGCCGCCGGCGCCGGGTTCTGGCCGCTTGCCATGGCGCGGGAACTGGACGACGCGATCCTGCATTTGCGGTTGAATGAACCGACGCTGGGGTTGATCGTGCTGCGGTCCGAAGGCGATCCGGGCGCTGTGCTTGCGGCGGACCAATTGTTGGAAGCGTATAAGAACGACTGGCTGGTGCGTGAAATACGCCTCTACCTGAAGCGCGTGTTCAAACGTTTCGACATGACGTCACGCAGCTTGATCGCTCTGGTCGAACCGGGAAGCTGTTTCGCCGGCACGCTCGCCGAGCTCTTGTTTGCGGCCGACCGGTCGGTGATGTTTTCCGGCGTGGGCAGCGGCGACAACCACGGCCCCGCCAGCTTGCATCTGTCGGATTTGAATTTCGGCGCGTATCCGATGGGTAACGGCCTGACGCGGCTCTCGACACGGTTCCTTGGCGAGCCCGACAGTTTCGCGCATGCCCGTGAACGTACGGGCGCGACGCTGCACGCGGAGGACGCCGATGCGATGGGTCTGGTCACGTTCACCTATGACGACACGGATTGGGACGACGAGGTCCGTCTGATGCTGGAGGAACGCGCGTCGTTCTCGCCCGATGCGCTGACGGCGATGGAGGCCAATCTGCGTTTCGCCGGACCCGAGACGATGGAGACGCGTATTTTTGGGCGGCTGACCGCGTGGCAGAACTGGATTTTCCAGCGACCGAACGCAGTCGGCGAAGAGGGCTCGCTGAAGCGCTACGGCAGCGGCCAGCGGCCCAGTTTCGATCCAGAGCGCGTTTGACAGGAGACCGACAATGCCCGACGGAACCGCGGTCGACTATGACGGGCTGATCCCGAACAATGTCGGGTTGAACGACGATCTGCGCGTGCGCAAGGCGTTGGAGACCTGGCATCCGGGCTACATCAACTGGTGGCAGGCGATGGGGCCGGAAGGCTTCCAGGACAGCCTGGTCTATTTGCGTACCGCCGTCGGGGTCGGTTCCGAGGGCTGGGCAAAGTTCGGCTATGTGCGGATGCCGGAATACCGCTGGGGCGTGTTGCTCGCTCCCGCGGTGGAGGGGCGAAAGATCCCGTTCGGGGCGCACAAGGGCGAGCCTGCGTGGCAAGAGCTCCCCGGCGAATATCGAGCCATGCTGCGTCGTCTGTTGGTGATCCAGGGCGATACGGAACCGGCATCGGTGGAGCAACAGCGCCATCTGGGGAGCACCGCGCCGTCGCTCTACGACATGCGCAATCTGTTCCAGGTGAATGTCGAGGAGGGCCGGCATCTCTGGGCGATGGTGTATCTGCTGCAGAAATACTTCGGCCGCGACGGGCGCGAGGAGGCGGAGGAACTGCTGCGCCGCCGTTCCGGCGATCGGGACAGTCCGCGCATGCTCGGTGCATTCAACGAAGCGACGCCGGACTGGCTGTCGTTCTTCATGTTCACGTTCTTCACCGACCGCGACGGCAAGATGCAGTTGGCCGCGCTGGCGCAATCGGGGTTCGATCCGCTGTCGCGCACCTGTCGCTTCATGCTTACCGAGGAAGCGCACCACATGTTCGTCGGCGAGACCGGCGTGCAGCGCATCGTGCAGCGCACCTGTCAGGCCATGCGCGAGGCCGGCGTCGACGATCCGACCGATATAGAGCGGGTGCGCGCACTCGGCGTGATCGACCTGCCGACTTTGCAGAAGAAGGCCAATCTGCATTTCTCGTTGACGCTGGATTTGTTCGGCAACGAGATCAGCACGAACGCGGCGAACGCATTCAATGCCGGACTGAAGGGACGCTATCGCGAGGACAAACTGACGGACGATCACCTGCTCGCCGGCGCGACCTATCCGGTGCTTCGACTGCGGGACGGTGCGATCGCGCGGGAGGACGTTGCGGCACTCTCCGCGTTGAACATGCGGCTGCGCGATGACTATGTGGAGGATGCCAATGCGGGCGTGACGCGCTGGAATCGGGTGATCGAGCGGGCCGGGATTGCGTTTCGCCTTGGCCTGCCGCACGTGGCATTCAACCGCCGCATCGGCGAGTTTGCCGCGATCCACGCCGATACCGACGGCGCCCTGCTGACCGCCGAGCAATGGCAGGCGCGCAGCGAGACGATGCTGCCGTCCGCCGATGACAATCGGTTTGTGGAAGGTCTGATGCGGCCGGTGCACGCGCCCGGCGCGTTTGCGTCGTGGATCGCACCGCCGCGCATCGGCATCGACAACATGCCGGGCGATTTTGAGTACGTGAAGATCGAGACGTAAAGACGGGTCACACACCCAGATGCCGATGCATCATCTCGGTATCCTCGCGCAGCGCCTGCGGCGGGCCGCTATAGACGACGCTTCCCTTGACGAGAACGGTCACGCGATCCGCAAGCGACAGTACGGCCGAAACCGTCTTGTCCACGACGATGACGGCAATTCCGCTGTCACGCACAAGGCCGATCGTGCGCCATATCTCGTCGCGCATCAGTGGAGCCAAGCCCTCGGTCGCCTCATCCAAAATGAGCAGCCTTGGATTGGTCATCAGTGCGCGACCGATCGCCAGCATCTGCTGTTCTCCGCCGGAAAGCTGATTGCCGCGATGACGCCTGCGCTCCCGCAGGCGGGGGAACAGCCCCAACACACGATCCTCCGTCCACACACCGGCACGCGCGGCGAGGCGCAGGTTCTCCAGCACGGAGAGGTTGGCAAACACCCCGCGGTTCTCCGGCACCGTGGCGATGCCGCATTGCGCGCGCCGGAATGCGGGCAGGCCGCCGACGTCCGCGCCATCAAGCAACACGGTTCCGGATTGCGCCGGCAGAAGGCCCAGCAGCGTTCGGATCAGGGTCGTCTTCCCCATGCCGTTGCGTCCCATCAGGCCGACCGTTTCGCCGCGCCGTATCGCGAAATCGATGCCGCGCAGCACTTGGCTGGCGCCGTAACCGGCGACGAGATCACGTGCCTCCAGTATCGGCGCGTTCATAGGTCGTGCCCGAGATAGGCGTCGCGCACCGCGGGCGCGGCACGGACTGCGTCCGGAGTGCCGCACTCCAAGACCCGTCCATCGAGCATCACGGTCACGCGGTGCGCCACAGCGAACACCACGTCCATGTCATGTTCAACCAGCAGCACGGCATGATCGCGAGCCAGTTCGCGCAGCAATCCGGCGAACGTTTCGCTCTCTTCCGGTCCCATGCCGGCGAGCGGTTCGTCCAGCAGCAGCACCCTCGGTTGGGCTGCGAGTGCGATGCCGATTTCAAGCTGGCGAAGCTGCCCGTGGCTCAAAGTTCCGGCGATGCGGTCGGAGACATCCGCAAGCCCCACCCGCGACAGCGCCGCACGCGCCGCGGTGACGCAAGCATCGTCGCGCCGCAGCGTGCGCAGCAGATGACGCGCGGGCATGAGCGCCTGCGCCGCAAGGCGCGCGTTCTCGAGCACCGTCATCTGCGGCATGAGGTTGGTGCGCTGGAATGACCGACCGACGCCGCTGCGCGCGATACGCCAGTTGCTCCAGCCGGTGACGTCGTGTCCGTCGATCCGGATGGTTCCGTCGGTCGGTGCAAGTTCCCCGGTGAGCAGGTTCACCAGCGTGCTCTTGCCCGCGCCGTTTGGACCGATCACCGCATGCAGTTCGCCGAGGGCAAGATCCAGCGACACATCGGCCACGGCGAGCAGCCCACCGAAGCGACGCGACAGGCCGCTTGCCTGCAGCACCGGCGTCATGTCGGCCGAGGGCGCCACGGTCGCATCCCCGCTATTCCGTGACGCAGCAGCAGGACTGCGGCAAGGATGACAATGCCTTCCACCAAACGCTGGCGCTCGGTGATGCTCTGGCCGATTTCGCCGATCAACGTGTACGCGAAGGCACCCAGTATAGGCCCATGCAACGCACCGATGCCCCCCAACAACACGATCAGCAGCGCCTCGGCCGAGCGGTGCCAGCCGAGCAACTCGGGATTGACGAACGCGTCGTTCAACGCAGCCATGTGGCCGGCTAACCCCGCGAGCGCACCGGCCAGAACAAATGCCGCGAGTTTGAGGCGCAGCACATCGTGGCCCATTGCGCGCATGCGATCCTCGTTGCCGCGGATGCCGAGCAGAGCGTGGCCGAACAATGTCCGCATCAGGTACCACAGGGTGGTGTAGATCGCGATCAGCACGGCAAGGTTCGACAGCAGGAACACGGCGGGCCGGTTGGCGCGCGTCACCTCGAAGCCTGCGCCGAACGCAGCGAAGACCGGGCGCTGGATGAACACGCCATCGCCGCCGCCGCCGAGCGGCGTGTCGTGGAATACGAAGAACAGCATCTGACCGAATGCCAGCGTCGTCATCAGGAAGAAGAATCCGCGAGTGCGCAGCGCGAATGGGCCTATCACCAAAGCGGCAAATCCAGCGACCAATCCTGAGGTCGGCAGGCTTAGAAGGATCGATGGCGGCTCACCCAGGGCGTGGCCGAGCAGATGCACGGCGTAGGCACCGAGACCGAAAAAAGCGGCCTGTGACAGGCTCACCATTCCGGCGCCACCCACCAGAAGTTGCAGGCTCAGCCCGAACATCGCAGCGATCATCGCTGTCGAGGCCAACTGCATGTGATAGGGCGACGCGTAGAACGGCATGCAGGCGATGGCCAGTGCTGCGACCGCCAACGCCGTGTTGCCGCGCCATGAGGCGCAACGCATGCCATCAGCCTCGGGCGAACAGGCCGGCGGGCCGCCATACCAGCACTGCCGCCATGAGCACGTAGATCGCGGTCCCCGCCGCCTGCGGCACATACGCCTTGCCGAGCGTGTCGATCAGGCCGATCAGCAATGCAGCCCAGAACGCTCCCGCGATCGAACCGAGCCCGCCGATCACCACCACAACAAAGGATATGATCAGATATCCGTCGCCCATCCCCGGATAGACCGACTGCAACGGTGCAGCCAACGCACCCGCCAGCATCGCGAGCGCAGTGCCGGCGGCGAAAACCAGCGTGTGCAGTCGTCGCGCGTCAATGCCGAGCAGATCGACCATCTCGGCGTTCTCGGCGGCGGCGCGGATCGCCGAACCGACGCGGGTGCGCTCGACGCATGCGAACATCAGTGCGGCAATGGCGAGACAGATGCCGAGTACTGCAATGCGATAGGCGGAATATGCGAAGTCGGCGGTGATCCGCACTGAGAAATCGAGTGCCGTCGGTACGGCGACACTGTGGAACTGGTTGTCAAGCAACCCCGCGCGTGCCTCCTCGAACAGCAGGATCAGCGCGAAGGTCAACAGCACCTGATCGAGATGTTCGCGTTCGCGGAACCGGCGGAACAGGACACGCTCCAGCAATCCGCCGAACAGTGCGCCGCCTAGCAATGCGACCGGCAACGCGAACCAGAGCGATCCGGTGGCGCCGGCCAGCACATAGGCGAGATAGGCGCCGATCATGAACAGGCTGCCATGCGCGAGGTTGATCACACGCATCACGCCAAATATCAGCGTAAGGCCGCTGCTGATCAGAAAGAGCAGCAGGCCATATTGCACGCCGTTCAGGATCTGGGCGAGCAGCCCGGCAAGATCCATCAATCTTGTCAGGCGCTCATTTTGCAGCCGGTGCCGGGATCGGCGAGGGCATCGGCTGCGACGCCGATCACGCGGTTCTCGCCGCCCTTTGCCTCGCGCAGATAGATCGTCTGCACCGGGTTATGCGACGGCGACAGGGTGAATGCGCCGCGCGGGCTGTCGATCTTCGCGGCCAGGATCGCCGCCGCCATCTGCTTGATCGCCGTTGCGTCGCCCTTTGTCGCATCCAGCCCGATCGCAAGTATCTGGCCTGCATCGTAGCCCTGCACCGCATAGACATCCGCGGCGCGGCCGGTCTTCTGCTTGAACGCGGCGCGGAACACGGTGTTCTTGGCGTTGTCCAATCCATCGCCGTAGTGCAGTGCGGTTTGAATGCCCTCGGCCGCCGCGCCCTGCGCAGCCAGCACGCCCTCGGTGAGGAATCCTGAACCACAGAGCGGAAACTTCTCGCGCAGTCCCGCTGCTGCGTAGTCCTTGACGAACTGCACCGCGCCGCCGCCGGCAAAGAACGAGCCGACCGCATCGACGCCGAGTCCGGAAAGCACCCCCAGCATCGGCATGAAGTTGGTGTCCGGGAATGCCAGTGTGAGTAGCTGCGTCAAATCGCCGCCGCCGGCGCGTAATCCGTCGCGGAAGCCCTCGCCGGACTCTTTGCCGGCGGCATAGTCCCAGGTCACCCATGCGGCCTTCTTCACGCCCTTCGCGGCCAGCGCCTTTCCCATGCCATAGGCGGGCTGCCAGTTGCTGAACGAACTTCGGAAGATCGAGGGCGCGCACAGTTCGCGTGTGGCGGCGACATTCCCGGCGTTCGGGATGATCAGCGGCACCTCCCGTTCACGCGACGCCTGCACCAGCGCCATCACGACGCCGGAATGTACGGTGCCGATCAGCACGTCGGCGTGGTCACGCTCGAGCAGGCGGTTGACATTCTGCGGAGCCTTTGCCGGATCGGACTCATCGTCGAGGCGGATCAGTGTCACCACGCGTCCGCCGAGCTTGCCATCCCGCTCCTGCAAATACAGTTCGAAGGCCGAAGCAATGTTCTCGCCCAGCGCGGCGAAGGTGCCGGAGAACGGCAGCATGAGACCAATCCTGATCGGTGCGCCTTGCGCAATGGCGGGACGGGCGAGAGCCAGTGCCGCAGTGCCCGCGAGGATCCCACGACGGGAAAGATGCTGCATGGGACCTGATCCTCCTGCATGCCGGCGTCGCGCCGCCACGTTATTGTGCAGCGCCATATGGCATGTCAGACAATACCGAGCAACAGCGAAACGGATCGGTCCCCATGGATGAAGAAGCCACGGTCCCGCCCGACCAACGTTATTTCGAGGACTATCGCATCGGCATGGTGAGCGAATTCGGCGATGTCGCGGTGACGGCGGACGAGATCGTGGAATTCGCCAGGCGCTACGACCCTCAGGCCATGCACGTTGATCCGGTGGCGGCGGCGCAGGGTGCGTTCGGCGGCCTGATCGCCAGCGGATGGCACACCGGATCGCTGATGATGCGGCTGTTCGCCGAGCATTATCTTTCCAAAGTGGCGGCATTGGCCTCGCCGGGGATCGACGAGTTGCGCTGGGTGCGGCCGGTGCGGCCCGGCGACCGGCTGCGTGTGCGGGTCACGGTGCTGGAGGCGAACCGGTCGCGCTCGAAGCCGGATCGCGGAATGGTGCGCAGCCTTGTGGAAGTGCTCAATCAGAACGACGAGGTGGTAATGAGCATGAAGCCAATGAACCTGCTGCGTTGTCGCAACGCGTAGGGTGGGTCAGCGCGGCGTAACCCGCCAGTTCTGAACGCGACCTAGCCGCTCAGTGCCTCCGTTGCTTCCCGCAATGCGTGCGCCAGGCAGATTCCGCCCGCGCGTTGCACTGACGGCGAGGAAGCGCGCGCTGTCGCTGCCACGTGCCATCTTGGCCAGCCTGCGCATTGCGTCGAGCACCGGCCACGCCGACAACGGCAGCGCCGGATCGTGCACGAACCGGTCGCCGCTTGTGTAATAGACCGGCGCCAGCGCCCGCGACGCGCGCATCAGCGCAGGATCCGAATGCCCGCCGGCGGCCGCCGCCTCCCGCAGCCTCTCCGCACCGGCAATCAGGCTGTCGATGGAGAAGCGGTCGCCGAGCGACGTGCGCAGGTCTTCCAGTTCCTCCAGCAGCGTGCGCGCATGTGCGGCGAAATCCAGCGGCAGCACGGGATCCGTCAACAGACGCAGCAGCGTGTGCACGAACACACGCGTATCGCGCACCAGGTTCGCTTCATCGATCTTGTCCAGCAGATCGTGCGGCGTGTGCCACCACCAGCCGAGCGCATTGCGCATCTTCACCGGCGCCGGCGGCTGCTCGCTGAGCGCGCCGAACATCGCGGGAATGCCGATGCCCCAGAACGACTGGTCGGATGACCGCGACATGCGCTTGCCGTCGTAGTCTGATCCGGCCTGCTCGCGGATCGCATCGCCGGCGAGCCCGACCAGTTCCGGTGCGGCGGCGGCATTCTTCAGGACGGTCGCGCCGATGCCGCCGGTGGAATCGATATTCACGTGCACGGCACAGCGACGTTCCAGTTCCTCCCAGTTCTGATCGGCGTACCAGGTGGAACCGGAATAGCGGCCATGCGAGTGCCCCGACCAAAAGCACAGCCGCAGACCGCGTCGCCACCTGCCACGCTCGCGCGCGGCAAGACGGGCCACTTCCAGCATGGTGGCGTTGGCCGCGCCATTATCCATCACACCGTAATGCCAGGTGTCGTGATGGCCCGAATACAGGATGAACGGCCCATCCGCCTCGGGTCCGTCGATCTCGGCCTCGAGGATCGGCGTCGGCCGCCAGCCTGTGTCCACCTCCGCGTGCAGCGTCACCTTCGGCTGCTCGCCGCGTGCCAGACGCTCGCGCAGCGCGACGCCGTCGGCGTTCGACACGGTGCAGACGACCGTGGTCGGCAAGTCGGACAGGGTCTCGTCTGACGGGCTGCCCCACACGGGAGAGACGCACATCTCGTGCAGATGTTCGTGCGGGCTGATCTGCACCTGGCCCACCGCACCGGCATGCGAGGCGCGCGCGGCCTGACCAGGGCTGGCGATGCCTTCGGTCAGCACGATCGCACCGCGCAGGTCGCGATCGGCGAAGTCGACTTCATCGCCGTCTCCGACATACACCAGTCGTCCCGTCACGCCCTGCGGCGGCGAACTGCGCGAGAAGGAATGCGTGATGCTGGTGAGCGCCTGGTTGTCCACATCGACCCGTGCCTTGCCGGGCAGGCTGATATACGCGTCATGCATGATGAGGTTGGTACGGTAGCCGTATTCGTCGAGTTCCGCCCGGAAGTAGTGCAGGCTTTGCAGCTCATCCGGCGTGCCGGACAGCTTAACCCAGCGGGCGAGTTCCTGCATGTGGCCCATCAGGATGGAGCCGTCGACTGCTTCGCACAGCGAGCGGCGCATTAAATCACTCATCGGCCATCTCCTTCCTGCATGCGTGGCGGAAAGCGTGCCGGGCGTGACGGGCAATGGCAAGCTCGTCTAGCATTTCGGCAAACACGACCAGGGAGGGCGTCATGCCGGGTTGCTTCTGTGGGATGGCGCACGATATCGGCAGGCGCGGTTTCCTGGGTGTGCTGATGGCTGCCGCCGTGGACGCGCAGGCGCCGTCTCCCGCGTCCGCCGGGCCGGCGGACGCGGCACTGGTCGGCGACCTCGTGGCGGCAAATCAGATCCTATATGACCAAGGCGTGGTCGATGGCTTCGGCCACGTCAGCGCGCGCCACGACAAGGATCCGAACCGCTATCTGCTCGCACGCAGTATGGCGCCGGCGCTGGTCACCGCGGACGACATCATGGAATTCGATCTCGACAGCACGCCGGTGGATCAGCGCGGTCGCGCCGTCTATCTCGAACGCTTCATCCATGGTGCGATCTACAAGGTGCGGCCCGATGTCCGTGCGGTGGTGCACAGCCACTCGCCAGCCGTGATCCCCTACGCCAACACCACGGTGCAGCTCCGGCCGATGAACCACATCGCCGGCTTTCTTGGCGGCGGCGTGCCGGTCTTCGAAATCCGCGATGTAGCTGGTCCCGCGTCGAATATGTTGATCAGCAATTCGGCGCTCGGTCGCGCGCTCGCGGCGACGCTCGGGCAGCATCCGGTCGCGCTGATGCGCGGGCACGGTTCGGTGGCTGCGGCGCAGTCGGTACGTCACGTCGTGTTCCGGGCAGTTTACACTGAAGTCAACGCCCGTATGGAAAGCGAGGCGTTGCGGCTCGGTGATCCGACGTTTCTGAATGACGGCGAAGCGGCAGCGGCGATGACGACCAACGATGGGCTGGTGGACCGACCCTGGGAATTGTGGAAGCGCCGGGCAGCTGGCAAGTGACGCCGGCGAGAGGCTCGTGGCGGCCGGGGTGATACCGTCGGCACAGCCGATGACTTCCATGCGTTGCTACGCCAGCAGCAGCCAGGCCAGCAGGCCGATCAGACCCCAGAGCGGTACCGCGAGGAGGACCCCGTTCCTGAACCCTCGGGCCGGTTTCAGATCGTCATCGGTATCTGTAGGCGGTGCATCCTCGAGCAGGCCAGAGGATGGTCGTTGCGACGAGGCCGAGGGGATTGGGTCTTCATGGCTGGGCAGTTCGACGTTGCTGGGTTGCAGCGTCATGGCCTTGTTGGGAGGAGCGGTTGGCAAATGAGCGTCGGTTGCCTCGAACATCGCAACTTCGGGGGCGGATTGCCGCACCGACGAAATCGGATCGTGGCTGGCGCCCTTCGCTTTCATGACATCGGTCCGGCTTCCCGCGTTGCGGCACGAGCGATCTGAACCAGTTTCACCCGGCTGCGCATTGATCTGGATCAACCGCGGGTGGTAATTATTCTGCCACTGCCCCCTCGGGTGGAATTTGCTCCAACCGCCGGTCGTGGCCGAGAGCAAGCAGCACGATCCCGGATATGACCGGCGCCGTTGCAAGAGCCAACAGGCCGATCGTGTCGCTGCCGGTGAAGTCCTTCACCAGCCCGAACATGTATGGCCCAAGGAAGCCTCCCAGATTGCCGACCGCATTGATCATGGCAATTCCACCTGCTGCCGCGGTACCGGAGAGCATCGCCGTCGGCAGGGACCAGAACGTCGGTGCGATCGACTGCTGCCCCATCACGCCGATGACGAGTGCCACCATGATCAGCGCCGGCCGGTCGATGCCGATGAAGATGCAGGCGCCTAGTCCGGCGGCACACACGAAGCAGGCGGCCGCCACGTGCTTGGTGCGTTCGCCATGAAGGTCCGAATGGTAACCCCAGTAGATCATCGCAAAGGCCGCAAATACGAATGGGACGGCGCTGATCACGCCGGTCATCGCGGTGGACACGCCAAATGCCTTGATGATCTGCGGCAGGAAGATCAGCAGTCCGTAGTTGGATACGTTCTGGCCGAAATAGACCAGGGTCAGCCACCATACTCGTGGGTTGCGCAGCGTCTCGCTGAGCTCGAAGCGATGTATGGATTCCCGTTGCGCCCGCTCGCGGGTCAGCCGTGCCTGCAACCATTCACGCTGTTCGGGTCGCAGCCAGAGCGCGCCACTCGGACGGTCGGTCAGCCATATGATTACCACGACGGACATGATGATCGGCGGCAGCGCCTCGATGATGAACAGCCACTGCCAGCCGGCAAACCCGAGCCAGCCATCCAACACCAGAAGTTGCGACGACACGATCGGACCGATGATGAGTGAAATCACGCTGGCCGACTGGAAGATCCCCATCATCCGCGAGCGGTAGTAGGACGGGAACCACCAGGTAAGGTACAGTACGATGCCGGGATAGAAGCCCGCCTCCGCGGCGCCGAGCAAAAATCGGACGGTGTAGAAGCTCCAGTCGTTCCAGACAAAAGCGGTCAATCCCGAGATGATCCCCCAGGTCAGCAGGATGCGTGCGATCCAGCGACGTGCGCCAACCTTGTCCAGGATCAGATTGCTGGGAATCTCAAACAGGAAGTAGCCGACAAAGAATACGCCGGAGCCGAAGCCGAACACGGCGGCGGAAAACCCGAGCGCCTTGTTCATGGTGAGGCCGGCAAACCCCACGTTGACCCGATCGAGGTAGGCGCAGAAGTAGCCGAGCATGAGCAGGGGCATCAATCGCCAGGCGATCCGCCTGATCGTCTCACGCTCCAGCGGATCGACCTGAGGTTGGGTAGCGATCGCCGGCTGCTGTGCCATCGGATCGATCCTCCTTGGAAAGTTCATTCTTGGTTCACTCGCGGGGGATTATCAGCACGCTAATCCAAGATTGCCAAAATCGATGGCGGGGGCTCGCCTGACGGAGGGTATGAACCCCGTTCAGGGCGCCCGGCAACGGTGAAACGCGCGATGGCGCCGGTTTGCCAGGTACTGGAGCATTTTTAGCACGCCAGGATTCTCGCCCAAATGATGGGATCGCTACACTCCGTTTTTGCTTCGTCAAACAAGCATGAAATGGCAGGCATCGACAGCCGTGACGCCGCCCACACCGTCTTAGCGTCGGTCCAAATGTAATTTTCCGGGTCACCAATGCTCTTCAAGCATATTTGAATCTCCTTCCGCCCGATTAATTACGGCCAGCCTGAAGGCGGCCGTCTTGCAGGGTGGGCTTGCGAACACTATGTAACCACGTCTCCAGACGGAAAGGATAAGAACATTGCCCCGCAAGCCAAGTCTTGCTCGTTATCTCCGCGACGCACGGATCAAACGTCATCTTTCTGTTAGTGAAATCGCCGAGCGCGTCGGCGTCACCACCGCCAGCATCTATTATTGGGAGACGGATCATTGCCGCCCGACAGATGCCAATCTGTCCGCGCTTTGCAAAGTGCTGAAGCTTCCGATCAGGGCGACGCGGGAGATGGCGGCCGGGTAAGTGTGTGACCCGCCTCGACACTGTGGACTGTGTGCTGCACGGCGTTGACCATCACTGATCTGGGCGTTTGACAGCGATCTGGGCGTTTGACAGCATCGCCGCGGGATGACGAAGGGTGGGTGGTCGTGACCACCGCCCCTCGCGCCTACAGAAACGATACCGGGTCCACGTCCACCTCCACGCGCGCACCTCGCGGTACCGGGACCTTGGCCAGCCATTCCCGCAGAATCGGCTGCACCGCCACATCCCGCCGCGTCTTCAACAGCAGCCGCCGTCGGTGCCGCCCGCGCAGGATCGCCAGCGGCGCGGGCGCAGGTCCCAACACCTCGGCGCCTGCCTCTCGCGGCGCCACCCGGCCGAGATCACGGGCGAGCGCATCGACCGCTGGAGCACTGTCGGCACTGACGATCAGCGCGGCCAGGCGTCCATAGGGCGGCCAATGCCCTGGCCGCCGCTGCGCCGCCTCGCGCGCCATGAATGCCGACAGATCGCCGTCCACCAGAGCCTGCATCACGGGGTGCTCGGGCGAAAATGTCTGCAGCATCACGCGGCCCGGCGCCTCGGCACGCCCGGCACGTCCCGCGACCTGATGCAGCAACTGCACTGTCCGCTCAGCGGCGCGCAGGTCACCGCCGGCGAGGCCGAGATCGGCATCGACCACCCCTACCAGGGTCAGATGGGGAAAGTGCCAGCCCTTGGCGACAATCTGGGTGCCGATGATCAGATCCACGTCGCGGGCAGCAATGGCACGCGCTGCGCCGGCCGCGGCGTGCGGGCCGGTGATCGTATCGCTGGCCATTACCAGGCGACGGGCCGCGGGAAACAGCGCGATGGCCTCTTCGGTGATGCGCTCCACGCCGGGACCCACCGGCACAAGGCTGTGCGCCGCACCGCAGGCCGGACATTCGTCGGGAATAGGCGTCGTGTGGCCGCAATGATGGCATTGCAGCGCGCGGCGAACGCGATGCTCCACCAGCCAGGCGGTGCAGTTCGGGCACTGCATGCGGTGGCCGCAATGCCGGCACAGCGTCAGCGGCGCATATCCCCGGCGGTTGAGGAACAGCATCGCCTGCTCGCCGCGCTCCAGCGTATCGCGCACCGCCTGAGTCAGCGGCGGCGCGAGGAAATAACCGCGCTGCGGCGGGGCAGCGCGCATGTCGATCGCCGTCACCACGGGCAGCGCGGCGCCGCCGTGCCGCGTCGGCAGGGTAAGATGGCGATAGCGGCCTGCCTCGACGTTCGCCAGCGTCTCCAGACTCGGGGTCGCCGACACCAGCACCGCCGTAGCGGAGCAGAACCGCGCGCGCACGACGGCCATGTCGCGGGCGTGATAGATCACGCCCTCCTCCTGCTTGAACGCGGTTTCATGCTCCTCGTCGACCACGACGAGACCAAGATTGGGGAAAGGCAGGAACAGCGCGGAGCGGGCGCCCACCACGACGGGCGCCGCGCCCTCGGCCACCGCACGCCAGGTGATCCGGCGGACCCGGGACGTGAGGTCGGAGTGCCAGACCGCCGGTTCGACGCCGAAGCGACGCTCGAAGCGCTCCAGCCATTGCGAGGACAATGCGATCTCCGGCAGCAGCACCAGCGACTGGCGGCCCTGGCGTAGGCATTCCGCCACCGCCTCCAGATACACCTCGGTCTTGCCCGAGCCGGTCACGCCGTCCAGCAGCGTCACCGAGAATTTTCGCCCCGCCACCGCATGGCGGAGGGAAGCGGCCGCCGCAACCTGGTCCGGCGACAGGACTTCGCCGGGATGCTCCGGATCCGGAATGGCGAATGGCGGGGACAATGGCAGCACGGCTGGAATGAGCATCCCGGCGTCGGCCATGCCGCGCAGCACGCCCGCGCCGACCCCGGCGGCCCGCGCCAGTTCCCCCGTGCTGCACGGTTCTTTCGCATCCAGCGCGTCCAATATCTTTCGGCGCGCCTCGGTGATCCGCGCCTCCGGCAGCGGATCGGCGCGTCGCCACCCGATGGTGGACGGGCCGAACCCGGGGGAGACGATCCGCAGCGCCATCGCCATCACCTCGCCGGGCGGGGTCAGTGTATATGCCGCCACCCAGTCGACGAACCGCCGCAGCGCTGGACCCATCGAAGGTGTGTCGAGGATGGTGGCAATCGACTTCAGCCTGCTGTCGGGCACCGGGTCCGGTCCCGGGCGATTGACCCGGGGATCAACCGCTGGCTCGTCCCAGACGACCCCCACCGCCTCCCGGTGATTGAGCGGAACCAGGACAATGTCGCCTGCCTGCGGGTCCAGATCCTGTGGAACGCTGTAGTCGAACGGGCCCGGAAAGGGGTAGGGCAGCATGACCGGGACACGCCTTGCGGCAACTGACGTCTGCTTTCGGTCGATGCCCTGCATCCTATATGATCCGCACGGAGTCTCGCCTGGCATCCAGGCGTAGCCGCAAATCGGAGCGATGGCATGAAGTTCTTCGTCGATACCGCGGATACCGCGGAGATCAGGTCCCTCGCCGCCAGCGGCCTGCTCGATGGGGTGACCACGAACCCCTCGCTGATGGCCAAGACCGGGAAGAAATTCCAGGACGTATTGGCCGATATCTGCGCCGCCGTGCCCGGCCCGGTCAGCGCCGAAGTCGCGGCCACCGGGTTCGAGGGCATGATGGCGGAGGCCCGCGTGTTGCGGGCCATCGCAAAGAACATAACGGTCAAAGTGCCGCTGACGCCGGACGGGCTGCGCGCCTGCCGCCACCTGACCGATGACGGCGTGATGGTCAATGTGACCCTGTGCTTTTCGGCTGCCCAGGCGATCCTTGCGGCAAAGGCGGGCGCCACCTTCGTCAGCCCGTTCATCGGCCGGCTGGACGATGTCGGCGAGCATGGCATGGGGCTGATCGCCGACATCATGACGATCTTCCGCAACTATCCGTATTTCAAGACCGAGGTGCTGGTCGCCTCGGTGCGCAGCCCGATGCACGTGGTGGAGGCGGCCAAGTTGGGCGCCCATGTCGCCACGGTGCCCCCGGCGGTGCTGCGCCTGCTGTTCAACCACCCGCTGACGGAGAAGGGTCTGGTTGCATTCCTTGCCGACTGGGCCAAGACCGGCCAGCAGATTGCCTGAGCCGATGAGCCTGCCGGCGGGGGAGGCAGCGTTCGTCGAGGCGTTCCTGCGTGCCAACCCGGCATGGCTGGCTGAACACGTCGAGCTTTACGGAGTGCTGACGCCGCCCACCCGCGTGCATGGCGAGGGTCTGGCCGACCATATGGCGGCAATGCTCCAGGCCCAGCGTGAGCGCGCGGATGTGCTGCTGGCGGCGGGCCGTTCCGCGGCGGGAGTGGCCGCCCGCGTTCAGGAAGCCGTGCTGGCCCTGCTGCGCTCGCCGGATCCCGCGGACTGCGTCAGCGGCGAGATGCCCGCGATACTGGCTGTAGACGCAGCGCATCTCTGCCTGGAAGCCGAGCATCCGGGAACGCGTTCGCTGCCGACAGGCACGGTCGGCCGTCTGTTGGACGGCCGGCAGGTGGTGTTCCGCGATGCGCCGTCCGACGCGCGCCTGTTGCACGCCGAAGCCGCCGGTCTGGCCAGGCATGACGCTCTGGTTCGCGTGCCGGGAGAGGGGCCACCGGCACTGGTTGCCCTGTTGGCCCGGAACCCGGATGTACTCGACCCCGCACAAGGCAGCGGGCCACTGGCTTTCCTCGGACGTGCCGTCGCTGCCGCGCTCGGGCGCTGAGCGCGCTCATTGTCATTCCCGCGAAAGCGGGAACCCATGATACCAATGCCCGTGTTGATCCCGCCGGGGTCCTCGCTTTCGCTGGGGTGACCATAAGCAATTGGGGATCACAACGGGCACACGGTGACGACTGCAAGTGCGCTGGCCGATGGTGAAGGACTGACGGGTGATAACGGCAGACCAGATCACGACGAAAACATTGCTCGCTTGCCCACCTGACAACGCTCCAGGGCGATGACCGGCGAAGCGGCGCGGGTTGCATTTCTTGAGTGGCTTGGCCAGGAACGCCGCGCTTCCGCACTGACGGTGGAAGCCTATGGCGCCGACATCGCCGGCTTTCTGGGTTTTCTGGCACGACATCTGGGCGGGGAAGCCGATCTTGCGGCGCTCGCATCGTTACGTCTGGCCGATCTGCGCGCCTGGCTGGCAGCCCTTGCCGCCGACGGGGCCGGCAACGCGACGCGGGCGCGCCATGTTTCCGCTGTACGCAGCTTCTTCCGCTTCCTGGCGCGCCGGCATGACGTGGACAATCCGGCTCTGCGGCTGATCGCGACACCGCGCGCGGCGCGTCCGGCGCCTCGTGCCTTGGCGCCGTCCCAGGCACGGGAGGTAACCGAGCAGATCGCCGTGATGTCCGATAGTGCCGTCGTCCAGGCTCGCGATACCGCGCTGTTCACTCTGCTTTACGCTTGCGGCCTGCGCATTGCCGAGGCGCTGGCGCTTGACGTGCGGGATGCGCCGCTGCCCGGCTTGGATGGGATGCTGCGGGTGGTGGGCAAGGGTGCGAAGCAGCGGATCGTGCCGGTGCTTCCGGTGGTGCGCGAGGCGATCGCCGCGTGGCTGGTCCTGCATCCGGACCGCCGGCCTGCCAGCCCGCTGTTTCTGGGCGCGCGCGGCAAGCGGCTCGATCCGGCGGTGGCGCAGCGCACGCTGCGGCTGTTTCGCCGGTTGCATGGCTTGCCGGAGCACGCGACGCCGCACGCGCTGCGCCATTCCTTTGCCACGCATCTGCTTGCCGGTGGGGCGGATCTGCGTTCAATTCAGGACCTGCTTGGGCATGCCAGCCTGTCCACCACGCAGCGTTACACGTCGGTGGACGAGGCGCGGTTGGTGGACGTCTGGCGCAGGTCCCATCCCCGTGCCTAATTGCGTGGCGGACAGGCGGCTGCGTTGCTAAAGTCGGGCTGCGCGGGTGACGGAGAACAGCGAAATGTCTCGAATACTGACGATCTGCGTCACCGGCATTGCCTTGACGGGATGTGCGGCAAATGTTGGTCCTTCGCCCGACGCGGCGGCCGGCGCGGACAACGCCGTTCGCACCTACACCTATTACGACGCCAACCATCCTGACGGCATCAGCGGCCAACCGTCGACGCAGGCGATATACAATATAAACCACGGCACGTGGTTGTGGCCGCCGGCAAGTTCAAACGACCGAACCCGGTGAAACCCCGCCCGCTCCACCACAGCGACGCGGCCAGCGGTGATCAGGCGATGGCGTCCGCCAGTGCCGTCATGTTTGGTACCAGCAGATCGGGCTGGTGCGGCGTGGCGCCGAACGGACGCTGACGGCGGTCGATGAACGCGGTGCGCATGCCGGCGGCCTTCGCGCCGATGCAGTCGAACGCGTGGTTGGCGATGAACAGCACCTCATCCATGCGGACGCCAACGATTTCGGCGGCCTTCGTGTAGGTCGCGACATGCGGCTTGAATGAATTGGCGACAGCCACCGAGATCAGCGTCTCAAATGCGATGCCATGATACTGTTGGGCGTCTTCCAGCATATCCGGATCGCCATTCGACAGCACTACCAGACGGTAGCGCCTTCGCAGTCTGTCCATTGCCGCCGGTAGCTCGGGAAATGGTCGCAGCCGCACGATATGCTGCACCAGCATGCGCACCTCGTCTTTTGTATGGTCGATGCCGGCGCGATCCATCACATGGGCGACCGAGCGTTCGCCGATCTCCCGGTAGGGCGTATGCTCCTTGTGCAGCAGCGCATCGATCATCGAGTTTTCAAAATGCGTCCGGCGCCACCAGGTGACGAACGCGTTGGGATCGCCTGGCCAGCCCTTCGCGCGCAGAAACGGTGTGACGGCGTCAACCAGCCCGGTCTGCATATCCACGATGGTTCCGTACTGATCGAACATGCAGACCTTGATGTTTGATCTAACGTCCAGCGCATCCGTCATGCGGTGCTCCAACTCGGAAGTCCGTGGGCAGAGTATCGGATTGCGACGAACCCGCGCAATCGCTGCCAACGGAAAACCGCAAGGCGATCACCAAGGATTATGCCGCGTGCGGCGCCGACTGCCTTCCGGTCAGCGTTGCATCGATAATCTGTCTGAATTCCGGCGCCATCGTCGTCTTGTCGAACCTGACGTGCAGCATCCCATCCCGACCGGCCGAGTGGATCGAGAAACGGACCCGCGCACCGTTCGGACGATCGAGCGTCAGCGTGCCAGCATCACCGACTGCGCCGTTGTTGGAAGCCGCCTCGATTGCACCACCGTCCCGCGACAGATCGCGCAGTACGGCCGGAATGGGTGGCCCGCCCGCACCGAGTAGCAATTTACACGTGAGAGAGACCGCGACGCGTGGCTCCTGGCGACGGTCGGCTTCGGCTGTCGCGGTGCGCACGGTTCGCACCAGCGCACCACGCAGCGCCGCGATATCATTCGCCACCGCGCCCGAATCACTCCGCAGATTGATCGCCTGTTGCCCGGTCGCCTCGGCATCCCGCGATACGTCCGCGATCCGGCTCGTCACTTCCTGCACAGCAGCGCCACTTTCCATGACATTGCGCGCGATTTCCTGGGTTGCCGCGGTCTGCTGCTCGATCGCAGCCGCGACCGAGACCGCAACCTGCGCGACCTCATCCAGCGTGTGGCCGATTTCCTCCACTGCCGCGACCGACGCCTCCATGGCGCTCCCCAGTCCGGCAATGTGCTGCGAAATCTCTTCGGTCGCTTTTGCGGTCTGGGAGGCGAGAGCCTTGACCTCGCCGGCCACCACGGCAAATCCCTTGCCGGCCTCACCGGCGCGCGCCGCTTCGATCGTGGCATTCAAGGCCAGCAGATTTGTCTTCGCGGCGATGTCGGCGATCAGCCGCACCATCGCGCCAATGCGCGCAGCCGCCTCGGACAATGAGCGAATCGTGTCGCGCGCATTGGAACCTTTTGTCGCAGCCGCACGTGCAACGTTGCTTGCATGCTCGACTTGCGTCGAAACCTCGCGGATCGACACAGCCAGTTCCTCGCTCGCCGCGGCGACGACCTGTGCATTCTTCATGGCCTGATCGGCGGCACCCGCGACGTGCTGCGAATTGCCACTGACCCGTTCGGCGCACTCGGCCATGGCATCGGCGTCGCGTGCCATCACGCCAGTGCGTTGAGCCACCAGATCGACCGCGGCTCCTGCCTCCTGCTCGATCGTCTGCGCCATCGCTTCCACGGTCTCGCGCCGGATTTCGGCAGCCCGGCGCTCGAATTGCGCGCGTTGCCAGTCAGCAAAAGCCAGATGCGCGCGCATTGCTCGCAACATTGCCGTCACGCGGCGGAACTCGCGCGCCGCAGGCCTCGGGACCTCTGCCGTGAGGTCGCCGCGCGTGATCGCCGTGAGGTGCTGCTCGAGTGCCCGGGCGCTGCCCCGGACCGAGGTGAAGAGCACCCAGACCAGAGCTAGCACCGCAGCCAGGCCCGCGAGTGCTGCGATCGTGCCGACGCTCAGACGCCAGCGCAGGCTCTCGTTCGCACCGGTGTACGCCGTGCGGCCGATGCCGATTTGCTTCTCCACCAGGTCACGGTCGGTATCGAACGCGGCCTGGAACAGCGGCGGCACCTGCTTCTGGAACAACTGATTCAGTTGCGCGATCTCACCCCGGTGGGCGAGCGCAAGCGCGGGTTCGATCCCATCGCGCAAAAGCGTCGCATACTGGTCGTCGAATTTCTGCACCAGCGCGCGCTGTTCCGGGTCAAGGTCGGTTTCGTTATAATTGCGCAACAGCTCGACAATCTGTGCCATGTTTGCCCGGATCGCTGGTTCGCGCTCGGCCAGCACCTGTTCGGGAGGGTCGCCGCGTCCCAGCGCGATGGTCAATTGCGCGATGTGGTTCCGGTTGTCGCGTATGCGGTCCAGGACGCCGCGGAGCCAGTTGACCGACACAAGGTCGCGTTCATAAACGTGGCGCAATGCGTCGTTCGACGAGGCCATGCCGGAAAATCCGAGCCAGCCGACTGCGAGGATTGCCAACATGGCGACGACGGTGACGGCGAGCAGGCGCCCGGACACCGCGTGCCAGAGACCGCTTAGCGAGGCGTGCACGCCGCTTCGCACCACCTCGCCCTCCGACAGCGCGATGCCTTTGGCCGTGCCGTTGCGGATGGCCGTGTAGGTCTGTTCGGCCGCTGCAACCTGCGCACGGCTTGGTTTGGAACGGATCGATATGAAGCCGGTGACCTTGTCGTCCTGCACGACCGGGGTCACGTTGGCGCGCACCCAATAGAAGTCGCCGGATTTCTTCCGGTTCTTCACCAACCCGTCCCACGGCCGCCCAGCCTTGATCGTCTCCCACAGATTGGCGAAGGCCTGTTCCGGCATGTGCGGGTGGCGGACGATGTTGTGCGGTGAGCCGATCAGTTCCTGTTCGGTAAAACCGCTGACCTCGACGAACACATGGTTGACGAATTCGATGCGACCGGCGGGATCGGTGCGCGACACCAGCGGCTCGCCATCCGGCACGTCGGTTTCGCGTTCGGTGATCGGTTCGTTCACACGCATTCGGGGGCCCCTTCGCGCAGCCGCCATGGCGGAGCCGCGCAGGCTCCGGTCGCTGCGGGGTGGATGGGACAGTGAATTGGTTGAGAATTGGTAAGTGGCCGCCGGCGCCTTGGTTCGAGCCGCGGATCGGCTCTAGGATCGTTCCGTGCTGCGGCGTTCGGTCATGCCGAATGGAAGGGGTGCGGATGTGACAAGCTATCTGTTTAGTGGTGGCCGCTTCCTCGATCCTCGCAAGGATGATCTGCAGGAGGGGATTTCCGTCCTGGTCGAACATGGCACCGTGAAGGAAGTCTCCGACACAGCCATTGCCAGCTCGACCGCCACCCGCATCGATCTGCGCGGGCGCACACTGATGCCGGGCCTGATCGACGCCCACATCCACGTCGTGCTCACCGAAGTGAACCTGCGTCTGCTGGCCGACGTGCCGCTGACGCTGCTCGCCGCCAAAGGCTCGGTCGCGATGCGTGCGATGCTGCATCGCGGCTTCACCACGCTGCGCGACACCGGCGGCGCCGATTACGGCATGAAGGCCGCCGTCGAACAGGGCCTTTTCGAGGGGCCTCGCCTGTTCATCGCCGGTGCACCGCTGAGCCAGACCGGCGGCCACGCCGATCATCGTCTCCGCACCCAGGATCGCGTGTTCTGTGCCTGCTGTTCAGGGCTTGCCTGGACCGCCCGCGTAGCCGATGGCGTGCCGGAGGTGATCAAGGCGACGCGCGACGAACTGCGCAAGGGGGCCGACCACATCAAGATCATGGTGTCCGGCGGCGTCGCCTCGCAGGCCGATCCGCTGGAGAGCCTGCAATACCGCATCGACGAGATCGAGGCGGCGGTGGACGAGGCCACACGGTGGGGCACCTATGTCTGCGCGCATGCCTATTCGGCGAAGGCGATCGAGCGTGCGGTCACTGCCGGCGTGCGCACCATCGAGCATGGCAACCTGATCGATGCGCCCACCGCGCAGCTGATGGCCGCGCGCGGCGCGTATCTGGTACCCACTCTGGTTGCCTACGATGCGTTGAAACGTCGTGGTCCGGACTATGGGCTTTCCGGCTACAGCCTGGCGAAGAACGAACTTGTGCTGCATGCTGGTCTGCGCTCGCTGGAGATCGCACGCGGCGCCGGCGTGAAGATCGGCTTCGGCTCCGATTTGCTCGGGCAGCTGCAGAATGACCACTGCAACGAGTTCACCATTCGTCGCGAGACCATGAGCGCGCAGGACATCATCCGCTCCGCCACGCTCGTGAACGCCGAGATCGTACGCCAGGAGGGCAGGATCGGCGAACTGATCCCCGGTGCGTATGCGGACCTGCTGGTGGTGGACGGCGATCCGTATCGCGACATCGCCGTGTTTCTCGGCGAGGGCCGCAACATCGCTGCGATCATGCTGGGCGGTCGCTTCGTGAAGAACACCATGTGAGTGATCACGACGCGCGCCTCGACGCCCCCTCCCCCGGTCGGAGGGGGTTGGGGGAGGGGGAGGATCGGTTTTGGAAGTCCTTTTGACTTTCCTCCGCCTCGGCTGCACTTCGTTCGGCGGGCCAGTCGCGCATATCGGCTATTTCCGCGCCGAGTTCGTCGAACGTCGCCGCTGGTTGCCCGATGGGAATTTCGCCGATCTCGTGGCGCTGTGCCAGTTCATGCCGGGGCCGGCGTCGAGCCAGCTTGGCATGTCGATCGGCCTGTTGCGTGCAGGCCCGCTCGGCATGCTCGCGGCCTGGGTCGGCTTCACGCTGCCGTCCGCGTTGGCGATGCTGGCGTTCGCCTATGGCGTGGAGGCGCTTGGCGATGTCAGCAATGCGGCGTGGCTGAAGGGGCTGAAACTGGTTGCGGTCGCCGTTGTCGCACAGGCGGTATGGGGCATGGCGCAAAGTCTGGCACCCGATCGGCCGCGCGCCACTCTCGCGGTCGCAGCCGCGTTGGTCGCCCTGTCCATGCCCTCCGCGCTGGGCCAGATCGCGGCGATTGTGCTCGGTGGAATTGTCGGCCTGACGCTGCTGCCGAAGCCGGCCGCCAGCGCCGCGGCAGACTACGTCCCGCTCGGCCTGAACCTCAATCGCAGCGTTGCGGTTGCCGCGATCATCGTTTTCTTCGTGCTGCTGCTATTCCTGCCGCCGCTGGCGGTCGGACTCAAAAGCCAGCCACTGCAACTGTTTGAGGCGTTCTATCGTGCCGGTGCGCTGGTCTTTGGCGGTGGGCATGTCGTGCTGCCGCTGCTGCAGTCCGCCGTGGTCCCACCTGGCTGGGTGACGAACGACGCATTTCTCGCCGGGTACGGTGCAGCGCAGGCGGTTCCGGGCCCACTGTTCACGTTCGCCGCCTACCTCGGCGCAGTCATGGTCCCGCCGCCGAACGGAGCACTCGGCGCATTGATCGCGGTGGTGGCGATCTTCGCGCCATCGTTTCTGCTGGTGACCGGGCTGCTGCCATTCTGGGACACGCTGCGCCGGCGGCAGGGCATGCAGGCCACTCTGCGCGGGGTAAATGCCGCGGTGGTCGGCGTGCTGCTCGCGGCACTCTATACGCCGGTGTGGACAAGCGGCGTCCATACGCCGGCTGGCTTCGGTCTCGCGCTCACCGCCTTCCTGGTGCTCACGCTGTGGGCGGTGCCGCCATGGATCGTTGTGGTGGCAGGTGCGTTGGTTGCACCGGCCGTGGCTGCGCTCGGCTTCCCGCTGTAATCAACCCTGCGTCGGCATTCTCGCGAAGCTTTGCAGTCCGCCGCCGAGCTGCACCCATGGTTGCGCGCTGTCGCAATAGATCTGCATGGCGGGCTTCAACCAGCTCGAATCGTCGAGCGTGCCGGCGCCGATCATCACGATCCCCGGCATCACGGCCGCCTCCTCGACGACAGGCGAGCCGCATTCCGGGCAGAAGCACCGCTGAAGAGGCTGTCCTGAATCGCCTGGCTTGCTGAATGTGCTTACCTTGCCCTGCACCGACAGAGCGTCCTTCGGTAGCGCCACAACCACGCTGAACGCGCTGCCGGTGAATTTCTGGCAGTCGGTGCAATGACAGACACCAACGAAGGCGGGGTCGGCATTGGCGCTGTAGCGGACTTTGCCGCAAAGGCAGCCACCGTCTATCTGAGGCATGGTCGGTCTCCCCCTGTCATCGACGACACGACGCTGCCACGCCCGCCATTGTCAGCGCAACACGTCCGAAAGCGCGTTGAGCACGTTCAACGCCGGTGGGAAGCCGCTGTACGGCGCGGTCTGGATGACCGCCTCGATCACCTCGTTGCGCGCCATGCCGAGGTTCAGCGCGGCTTGGCCGAAGCGCCGTGCCTGGTCCGGCAGACGCAATGCGGTGAACGCCGCGACCGCGACCAATGCGCGTGCGCGTGGCAGCAGACCTGGACGGAACCAGATCTCGCCGTAGCCGTACTGGATCGCCAACTCATACAGCGCATAGGTCACCGGATTGTCGGGCGCGGCGTAGCCTTGCCGGCTGCGCTCGCCATGCACGCGCTGCATCAGCTCATGGCCCCGGCTGCTCAGCTCCTCCAGCGAGGCATCCGCCGGCAGGTCAGGCGGTAATGCCACGCCCCGTTCCGCGAACACCTCCGCCGCCAGCGCCAGGGTCTCCTCGGCAGCGGAAAATCCAGCATATAGACCGGCCTGCACGAGCACTTCGCGGATTGCCTCCGGCGACAAGCCGAGTTCCAGCGCCGCGGCGATGTGCCGACGGAGCTGACGCAATCTCGGCCACACCGAAAGTGCGGCGAGCGTGCACAGCATCCGGTCGGCGGGTGCGAGGCCGGGACGGTTCCACACCGCGCCGTGCACTGCCTCGGTCAGCAACGTTCCGAAGCCGGCGGGTTCGTGCGTGGTGGCGCCGAACAGGCTGGCGCGCGTCGCTTCGCCTTGTTGGCGTAGTTGCTCGCGTGTCATGGCAGTTTGCTCCTGGCTCACGAACGTTGGGTCTTCTCCATGTAGCGTGCGCGAGGAATTGGATGACCTCGCAGCAATGGTGAGGCGCGATGGGCCATTAGCAAGTCGCATTGCCATGCAATGCATAACCTCAGCGCGGACCGTCGCGCCTCTTGCCGCCGCACTGAAAGCGAAATGCGCTATGAACCTATTTGGCGGCTTGTTTGGTCAGCGTGTGTAACCGCGCCTCCGCGTCAGGGGCGCCGAGCGCAGCCGCTGTGTGGTACCAACTCGCGGCCAGCGCCGGATCGGGTCTGACGCCGACAGCGCCCAGTTGGGTGAGGACGGCCGGATCATAAGTCCCGGCGAGCGCCATGGCCGCGCGAGCACTCCCACCGTTGGCGGCATACTCATAGAACTTGCGTGCCGCTGAAAAGTCCTTGATCACCAGCATCGCATCGCCGCGACTGGTGTAGGTCGCTGCCAGCGGCTGCTCTTGTACGGTCTGTCTAGTCGTGGCTGGAGGTGTGGTCGGGATCGCAACGGCCAGCTCCGTTTTGCCGCCCGCGGGAGCCTGATGTCCCGTGTTCAGGTCAGCCACGCCCGTAGCGGGAGAAGCATCTGGGGCAGGCGCGCTGCTGGGAGACGTTCGCGCTGGTTCGACGCCAGTCTCGGTCAAATCCAGCACCTTGGGCGAGAGGGGGACGCTTGCCGCGGTATCGGAGGATGCGGTGTTGTCACGGTTGGCCATGGCCGCCACCCCGGCGCCGGGTCCGGGTGCGGGTCCGGCATGGTCCTGCTGCGCAGGCTCCGAAGTGGCTGCCTGGGATTGCAACGGCGACACCGGAGCGGCGCCCGCGCGCGCGAGTAATGTGGCCGCCAAGTCCTCGAACAGCGTCAGATCGATCGAGAACGTCCGTCCGGCCTGCCGCCTTTTCATCGGCCGCGCGGTTCCGCGCACGCGTTACGAAACCCGTCAAGGCCCTGAGCGCTTCAGGCGAGGACGAGGACGCTCTCTGGACAACGCGTGCCCACGTGTCCAGCGCGTTGTCGTCTGCCGGGACGAAGGCGCGTCCAGTTGAGATCTGCTGCTCGACCTTGAACAGCAGCGCCCCGAGTTCCTCGTCGGCTTTCACCGAAGGAACGGCGCGTGGCTCACCGGAGACATCCGTGGCCGCAAAGGAAGCGCCCCCCATCAACATCGACACCAATAGTGGACCGGCGGCGAAGAGCGGTCTGCGCCGGGGCAGACCATGTCGATTTCGGTCTCTCGGCCGGACGTCGGCGTTGGAACAATACCGGCTCGGATGGAACCGGTTGCGCAATATGAACTTGAGCATTGTCGCCCTTCGCTCAGCACGTTTATCGAGGGAATTCTCGGTTGGGGCCCCGCCGACCAAGACCGGGCCCGACCAACCGGAGCGTGGTCAACGCGCTGCCGCCCGCTGCTTGTCCCAGGCAAGGAACTGCTGGAACAGCGCCTCCTTCGCGGCGTTCGTCAGATTGCCAGGCATCCCCGAGTTGGACTGCGACAGGAAGGCGTTGAACCGCGCCTGCGAGGCGGTATTGGCTGTGCCGGCGGTGGTTTGCCTGACCAGCCAGTCCTGCGCGGGCTGGAACCGGGTCCAGCCGGGCACTTCCGCTGTCAAGTTCACTTCGCGCCACTTGGGATGGCGCGGCGGTTGCTGGAACTGGTCGAACTTGCTGAAGAAGGCATCGACGAAGCGATTGACCTTGTTGTACCGCTCAGTGTGCTGCGGCCAGGCGAACACTGCCATCACGTCGCCGACGGCGATCGTCGGCACCGGCGCGTCGGCTGGGACGAGCAAGGGATAGGTGTCGTGCGTGAACTTATCCGGCAGATAAGTCTGCGCGAGAGCCTGATTGAGCTCGAGCGGGAGAAAATGGATGCCGCTGTCGGTCGACACGTCGGCAAAGAGCGGAATCGGTGCGCCTCCGACATGGATGATCGCGGCGATATCCCCGTGCTTCAGCTCCTGTAGGCCGTTGACCTGCTTTTCGTGCTCGACCTTTGCCTTGATGCCGAGTGCATCGAGGAGGATCTCGGCTGTCATCGCCGAACCGCTGCCGGTGACATCGACGTTGACGCGCTGGCCGTTCAGATCCTCGAGCCGTGTGATGTCCTTGCGGGCGAGAACGTGAACTTCTTCATCGTATAATTTGGCGATGTACCGAATGCTCTGCGTGAGGTTGGGCAACATGCCGTGCTGCTTCGCGTATGCCAGCGCATCGGACTGAACAAAACCGACGTCGACGCCTTTGAGGTAGAGAATGTCGGAGAGATTTTGCAGGGAGCCCTTCCCGAGCATCGGCAGCACGCGAAGTGTGCCGTCGTCCAGGATCGTCAGATCCGCGCCGGTGCGCGCATAGGTCCCACCCTCCATTCCGGTAATCACCCCGACGGTGCCTTCATTCGCCCGGGCGATCTGGTCTGGCTGTCGCTGCTGCGCCACGGCCGGACCGGCCTGGTTCGCCGGTCGCTGCTGAGCCACGGCCGGACCGGCCTGGTCCGGCGGTTGCTGCTGAGCCACGGCCAGCGAGGCGGACACAACGCTCAGCACAGTAGCGGCGATCATAAGCTTCATGAATGACTCCCTTGAACTATCCAGGATACCCTTCGACGGTTTCCTGCCTGGGCCGATGGCCATGTGAGATGTCCTGCACGGGTGTGCGGAAGATCCGGCCGGTGTTCACGGCTCCTACTGGACCCGCGCTTCGGATCACCGGGCAAACACCGCACCCGGCTCTGCCAGCAGGCTTGCCGCCTTGGTGCCGCGCAGCGACAGCGCGCGCCGGTACCAACCCGCCGCGACGGTCGGATCCGCCTGGATGCCGACCGCGCGCCTGTTGGCCAGGAACGTGGGCTCGTATGTCTTGCCGATCTCCGCCGCGGCCAGCGCGCTGCCAGAGTCGGCGGCCCGCTTGTAGAGCAGGCGCGCCGCCGAGATGTCGCCGGTCGCAAGCATCGCGGCGCCACGATCGAGCAATACTGCCAGGACAGTGGGCGGCAGGGGCGAGGCCGCAGGGGGCGCACTCGGGGACGGGGGCATGGCCACGGGGTCGGCCCCGGCCGGCGCTGCGTCCGGGGGCGACGCCTCGAGACGGCGCGCCTCAAGCCGCTCCTGCGTCCGATCCTGCGCATCCGCCGAATGTGCCGGCTCCGCCGCCGCCGGCCGGGCGTCGAGCGACGCCTCCGGTTGCGCGGGCGATGGTGCCATTGCCGTCTGCACCGATGGGGCGACGGGCTCCGAGACAGCCGGCGGGTCTATAGCCTTGGCCGGCGGTCCTGACGGCGCCGGTTCCGGCAAGGCGGCTGCGGCCGGACGTGCTGTCACGGTCGGGCCTGGTTGGGAGAGCGTCGCAGCCGGCGCTTCGCCCATTACCGCCGGCTGACCGTCGGCGGTCCGGGTGGCGGTATCGGTCGTCGTGGGCTCGGCAGCGGTCGCGGTCGCACGTACCGAAGTGGGAGCGGGGGCGGCCGTGGGCGCGACCGCGTCCACGGAGGCGACCGAAGGCACGGTGAAATGCGGCAGGCCCCGCGGCAGCAGCATGCCGGCGGATAGGGCGATCCCGAAGACCGCCGCCGCAGCGGCGCCCGCCAGCCAGGTGGATCGCCCGACGGCGGGCAGCCAGACAATCCTTGCAGCAGCCTCCTTGCCCGGCTGCGCTGCCGCGCCCGGGTCCTCTGCCGTATCGCGGACGGCATGGCTCGCATTGAGGATAATCGGCGCGGCATGGCTCGCGTTGAGGAAGATCGGCGCGGCAGCCGGCCGGCCGGCCGGCGCGGCCGGAAGCAGGTTCGAGGCCTCCAGGAACGTCACGGCCTCATCGACGACCCGTGGCGTGATGCGGCTGAACCCCTGGGCGGCCCCGACGGTGAAGGCACGATCGAGAATCCGGTTGATGCGGCCGGGAAGGGCCTGCCCATGGCGGATGATGTCGCCCAGGGCCGCGTCCGTCACCACCCGATCGACCGAGCTGTCGGCGAGCTGCAGGCGATAGTCGATGTATTTGCGCACCTCGTCGTCGGCCAAAGGCTCGACGGCGGCGCGGTTGGCCACCTGGTCGGGGGTTGCCCAGCCGCCGTCGCCGGTCAGCGTCTCCCAAAATTCGTTCCGCCCCGCCAGGACGACCTGCATGGCCGTCCGGTCCAGCGTCTGCAGGCCCGACACGAGGCGCAGAAATTCCAGCGCGCCCGGGTTCACCGACGGCGCATCATCGATAACCAGGACATGCTGGCTGCCGTCCTTGCCGCAGTCCGCGAGGGTATGGAACAATCGCTGCTGGTCGTGATCGATAAGCTCGCCGGTGCGCTTGCCGAGCAGCTGCGCGACGATCTGCCGCGCGCTCTGGCTGGTCAGGCGCAATTGATCCAGCCGCGTGACGTGCACCGGCCGGCGCCGCCGCTGGTCCGTGAGGCTGGCCAGGGCGGCGTTCAATACGGTGGTCTTGCCGACCTCTCCGTTGCCGCCGACCGCGACGAACGGCCGGCGCTTCAGCACGTCCAGAATGACACTGGAGAGCGCGTCGCGATGGCCGGCCGCCATGAATATGTGGTGCGCGTCGGCCGGCGCGGCGAACGGATCACGCGAGAACCGATAGAAGCCTTGGTACACCCCAGCTCCCCCACTTCGTCTGAGTGGCATAAACTTGGCGTGATAATACGTACTTTTGACCGTGTGACCAGAGAAATTTCACGGGTGCGGCACGCTCCTTGCCCAGCCCCGTCCTCCACGGGCCCCGCCGGTCTCTGTGCGGCTAAGCAGCGAGCCGGCCAATGGCGACACACGCAAGAGCTGTAGAAGACTAACGTACTTCGCGTGTAGACATGCATAGCTCCCCGATCGAGCGGCATCACGCCAACGGCGACGGCTGCGGGCGTGAGGCGTCGGTGAACCGGCTGTAGCGGAACGGTGTCGGATCGACCACCGGCGCTTCGCCGGTCACGATCTCTGCCATCAGTCGCCCCGCACCGGGGCCTATGCCGAAGCCATGGCCGGTGAATCCCGTGGCGATGTGGAATCCCGGCAGCGTGTCCACCGCGGAGATCACCGGCACCGCGTCAGGCGTTACATCGATCACCCCGCCCCAGCTCTCCGCGACCTGCATGTCTCGGAAACGCGGGGAAGGCGGCAGTGAGGTGTCTGCGCGCCTGATCGAGGATGGGACCATACGGCGCCGGATCCAGCGTGCGCACGCGCTCGAACGGTGATGCCGCGTCCAGGTCCCAGTGGCGCGGGATCTGCCATTCCTCCAGGAATTTGCCGCCGACGCGCAGCCGCATGTTGCGCCATTGCAGGCGCAGCGAAGGCAGGAAGTCCGCGGCAAAGCGGAACGTGTCGGGCACGATGTCGACCACGTTGCCGCTCCAGCTTGCCACGTTGTAACCGCCGTCGAGCCGCTTGCGTACGCCGAAGCCGAAGCCGCTGCATGATACGTCCGGCCCCGCAGCGAACTTCTCGGTGCGCATCACCGACGACATCACCTTGAGCTGCGGCAGGCGCAGGTCGAGGTTGCCGCAGAACAATCGCGACCAGACCCCGCCGGCCAGCACGACGCTGTCGCAGGCGATGCGCCCTTTCTCGGTCACCACGGCTGCAACCCGCCCGGCCTGAGTCTCGACGCCGCGCACCGCGCATTGTGTGAGGATCGTTGCGCCATGGCGGCGCGCGGCCTCGCCGATCGCCGGCGCGGCCTTCTGCGGTTCGCCGCGGCCGTCGCTCGGCGTGTAGAGCGCACCCTGCCAGTCGCCGGCGAGACCTGGCAGAACCTGCATCACTGCGTCGCGCGAGAGCAGTCGGCTGTCGAGCTGATAGGGGCGCGCATGCTCCAGCCATGCCTCGCGCTTGGCCATTTCGTCCCTGGTTTTGCAAAGATACACGATCCCGCACTGGCGGAACCCAGTCTCTGCCTCGGTCAGCGTGTTCATCTCCTGCCACAGGCGCAGCGCCTCGATCGCCAATGGAATCTCACGCGGATCACGGCCCATCTTGCGGCACCAGCCCCAGTTGCGGCTCGACTGTTCGCCGGCGATGTGGCCCTTCTCGCACAGCACGACGGGAATGCCCTTGCGCGCGAGGAAGAATGCCGTGCTGGTCCCGATGATGCCGCCTCCGACCACGACGACGCCTGTGCGCGCCGGGACCTCGGCATCGGAATGAACGGGATCGACGCGCGGCGCCATGGCTTTGTCTCCGGGATGAACCGATGCGATCAGAGCGCCACAGGCACGGTCCGACAAGCGCCACGGGGTTGTAGCTTCAGCGTGACGGTTCTGGCAGCCTTGGAATCGTAAGCATTGCTGGAACGAACCGATGCTCCGACCCAACGTGATGCCGACTGACCCGGACGCCGTCGTCACCTGCGAGGAGGCGTTGCTCGAGGAGTTCGCTGCGATTACCTGCGACGACTGGGTCGACGGCAAGCCGCCGCGGCGCTCGCCGGAATGGCTGCACGCGAACGCGGCCGCGTTGTCCGCGGCGGAGAAGACCGCGCTCTGTCTCTCCGGTGGCGGCATCCGAAGCGCTGCGTTCTGCATGGGTGCGCTTCAGGCGCTCGCGGCCAAGGGCATATTGGGCGAATTCAACTACCTCTCCACGGTCTCGGGCGGCGGATATATCGGCGCCTGGCTACAGACGATCATGCATGGCGGCGGCAAGGGACATGGCGCACTCGCCGCGGCGGTCAAGGCGCTGACGGAACCCGACGATCCAGCGCTGCGGAGCCTGCGCAACTATACCAACTTCCTGATACCGGAAGGCGGCTTCGGTTCGTCCGATTCCTGGTCGGCGATCGTGCTGTGGCTGCGCAACGTGCTGCTGAACTGGCTGGTGTTCGGTCCGGTTCTGCTGGCGGCGGCGATTGTGCCGCTGTTCTATCGGGAGGTGCTATGGGACGCGGGTCCGTGCATCGGCAACGTGGCACTTGCCCTTGGCCTTGCCTGTCTTCTGGGTGGCACCATCATGGTGTGCCGCTCGGTGCCGACGCAGTCCTATGGCGCCACAGTCGGCCGGCCACATGGTCCTTATGGCGTTGCAGCGCACAAGGTACAGCTTGGCGTTGTGATACCGATACTGGCCTGGGCATTTTTTGCACCGGTCTGGCTCAGCACCGTGGGCTCAGCGCAATTCGAGGCGGTGCCGTTCCTGTCCTGGACATTCGCGCCGCTGTCGCTTGGCGCCTTCATTGTGCTCGTTGCGGGCTTCGGCATCGCCGCCCTGACACTCGGTCGCGAACACTATCCATCGTTCGGGTGGAATGTCGGATTCTGGATCGCGGGCGCGACGCTCTGCGCATTCCTGCTGCATCTCGGTATGACACTCGGACAGCAGATGTCCGCAACGACGTTGGCGGTCCTGGCGCCACTCTGGGTGATCGCCGCGCAGGTGCTGCACAGTACGCTCTATGTCGGGCTGCGCTGGACCGCCGCATATGCCGAACTCGATCGCGAGTGGCTCGCGCGTGTCAACGGTGAGAAGTTGGTGCCGATGCTGGGCTGGACGGCACTCGCTTTCGTCACGCTGATCATGCCGGTCCTCGTCTTTGACCGATGGGCGAGCACTTACGGGACGGTCGTCGCGTTCGCCAGTGGACCTGTCGGTGCATGGCTTGCCCATAGCGCGCAGTCGTTCGGCGGCAAGGGCGCCGCAGGTACCGAAGGCACGGCACGATGGAGTGGCACCGTCCTTGAGACGGCGATCGCGCTGGCCACGCTGCTGTTCGCGGCAACGCTGTTCGTCCTGTTGGGCCGGCTCGGTGCGGTCATCGTCGCGGCGCTGGCCCAATACTGGGAAAGCGTGGCGTGGCTGCCTGTCCTAGTGGTGATCGCCGCGCTCGCCGGCGTATCGTACTACTGCGGGAGACGGATTAATATCAATCGGTTCTCGATGCACGGCGTGTATCGAAACCGGTTGGCGCGCGCGTTCATCGGAACCGCGCGGCCCCCGGCTGAACGCAGGCCAGATGCGTACACGCGGTTCGATCCCGGCGACAATCTGCGCATGCAGGACCTTTATCAGGGCAGGCAACAGCGGGGCATGCTGTTCCCGGTGGTGAATGTCACGCTCAACCTGCTGGCGGGCGCACCAAGCAGCTGGGCGGAGCGCAAGGCCGCACCATTCACCATTACGCCGCTGCGGGCGGGGGCCGCCTGCCTCGGGGGTCCGGAGCAAAAGGACGCCGATCCGCCCGGGCGCTACGTCAGGACCAATCAATATGCCGGACAGGAGCACGAATCCGGCCCAGAGGATGAGGCGAGCGGTATCACGCTGGGCACCGCGATGACGATTTCCGGCGCCGCGGTCAGTCCGAACATGGGTTATCACTCCTCGCCCGCCACCTCATTCGTGATGACCCTGTTCGACGTGCGGTTGGGTGCCTGGCTGCCCAATCCGGGCGCGCAACAACAGTGGAGACCGGCAAAACCCAGCAATGCACTGTGGCCGCTCTTCAACGAGATGTTCGGACGCGCGAATGACCGGAAGGCTGACGTCTACCTGTCCGACGGCGGGCATTTTGACAATCTCGGCATTTACGAAATGTTGCGGCGGCGATGCTGCCGGATCCTGGTCATCGATGCGGGTTGCGATCCCGACTATCACTATGTCGATCTCGGCCGCGCACTGCGCATGGCGTCGATCGATCTTTACGTGAAGGTCGACTTCATCGCTCCGGTTATCAAGGGTGAGATCAAACTCAATGCCGCCGGCGCACTGGCCAAAATCACCTACCACGATGGAACAACGGGTCTGCTGCTCTATCTGAAGCCATGGCTGCCCAACTATCTGTCAGCCGACGTGCTGGCCTATTGGGCCGAGCATGATGACTTTCCCCACCAGAGCACGGCGGAACAGTTCTTCACCGAAAGCCAGTTCGAAAGCTATCGCGCGCTGGGCGAGCAGATCGTCGATCAGGCATTTGCCGGAACGCTGCCAACCGGTGACAAATTGCGGCATGTGTTCGAACGCGCGGCGATCATCGCGCGCGATGCACAGCAGGACGCACGCAAGCTGACGCCATGGCAGAAGCCACCGCCGAAGCGCTCGATAATACGTGGGGCGCAGAGTCCGACACAGAGCGTTTGAAAAGAAGCAGCCCTGGGTCCCCGCTTTCGTTGGGATAACGATTCAAAATGGGGATGACAATCCAAAGACCGATCGTTGGTCATAACGTTCATCACCATCGCCGCTATCATCCACCTGCTCGCCACTCGCCGCCGTCACTCTCGCGTCACCATTGTCATCCCCGCGTCACCATTGTCATCCCCGCGCAGGCGGGGACCCGACCCCCGGCAGAGATTTCGGCATCGGGGTGCCGTGGCGCGCGATGAAGTCCGCCAGTTCGGCGCGCGAAGCGAGCGATGGCTGCGCGCCAAGCCGCGTCACCGACAGTGCGGCGGCAGCGGCTGCGAAGCCCAGGCTTTCGGGCAACCCGCGTCCTTCGGCCAGCGCGGCACCCAGAGCGCCGATATAGGCGTCGCCCGCGGCGGTGGTGTCGATCGCCTGAACGGCAACAGCGGGACAGTACAGAGTGCGCGACCGGTCGCAATAGAGCGCGCCTTCGCTGCCCAGCGTGATCAGCACACCGCGCGCGCCTCGCGTCACCAGTTCGCTCGCCGCGGTCAACGCGCCCTCGCGCGAGGACACGGCCAGCCCCGTGATTGCTGCCGCCTCGGTCTCGTTCGGTGCGATGATGTCGATGAGCGACAGAAGTTCCGTCGCCAGCGGGCCCGCCGGCGCCGGGTTCAGAATGACGAACCATCCCGATGCATGTGCGACGCGGATCGCATGCGCGGTAGCTTCGAGCGGAATCTCGTTCTGCAACAACAGGACCCCGGGACCGCTGGCGCTCGCCAGCGCGCGATCAACCAGCGCTAGGTCGCAGGCCGCGTTGGCGCCGGAGATCACCACGATGGTGTTGGCGCCTTCAGCATCGATCGTGATCAGCGCCGTTCCGGTTGGCCGGTCCACCGGAACGATGGTTTCCGTGCCTATGCCGGCTTCGCGAAGTCCGGCCGTCAGTGTGCCGCCGAACGCATCAACGCCGACGCAGCCTGCCATTGCGACCCGGCCGCCGAGCCTTGCCGCGGCCACGGCCTGATTGGCGCCCTTGCCGCCGGCAGCGGTAAAGAAATCCTGGCCAAATATCGTCTGGCCTTTCGCCGGAAGGCGCTCGCAACGCGCCACGAGATCCATGTTGAGGCTGCCGATCACCAGGATCGGCCGTATCGCGTCCGGCATCGGCGTCTCCTGCCAACGTTCGACCATCATCACGGCAGCGTGAGAGTGTCGCAGAGTGCATCCTGGCAGTCTCCCCCGTACTATGACATCAATCGTTGCGGCAATACGATCTGAGCAATCCCGGGGAGACGTTTGCGAGGATGGACGAAACCGGCGGGAAATCCGGAGCCGCCTGGGCTCTGCGGGGCTTGGTGGTTGCCTCCATCGTCCTTCCGGTGCTCGTCTTCATCGGTGGCGGCTGGCTCGCGTGGCGCGGCACATTGCGGGAGGCGACGGCCAGCCTCCAGAGCGACCTGGCGGTTTCGCAGGAGCAGGCGACGAAGGTACTCGACAGCCACATGCTGCTCAGTGGCCGGGTTAATGATCTTGTCGGCGGTCTGAGCGATGATGCGGTGATCGCCCGCGAGCGGGAACTACATGATCGGCTTGAGGCGATGATTGCAGGCTTTCCCCAGGTGACGGCCGTCATCGTGGTCGGTCGCTCCGCCCGGCCGTTGGTGGCGTCCTCGCGCTATCCCGTGGATCACAATGTCAATTTCAGCGATCGGGAGTATTTCAAGGCGCTGCGCGATTCGCATTTGCCATTCTATATCGGCGGCATCGTATTCGGCCGGCTCACCGGCGAAGACGTGTTCTCGGTCGCCACCCGCAGGGGTGACGACCCAAACCGGTTTTCCGGTGTTATCCTGGTCGGGGTCTCGCCGATCTATTTCCGTAATTTCGATCGCGAGATGTTCGGCGGCGGCACCGACTACAGCGCAAGTCTCATCCGCGACGATGGCACGCAGTTGGCGAGCTATCCGGAAACGGTGCGTTCCGGCCCGGAACCGGTACGCGATGCGCTGCTGGTTGGTGCAATCGCGGCGGCGCCTCAGGCCGGGCTGGTCCACGGGCGGTCGGCGACGGACGGCACCGATCGTCTCATCGCATACCGCAAACTGGGAGAGTATCCGGTGTACGCCACGGTCGGCCGACGATGGGGCTCGATCGTCCGCGAATGGCGGGATTTGATGGCGAGTCATCTCGTCTTTGGGATCCCCGCAACACTCGGCCTGCTCGCGCTCAGCGTTCTGGCAATGCGCCAGGGGCGGCGGCAGAGTGCCACCCTGGCGAAGCTTCAGGCGGAGGTTCGCCGGCGTGAAATGGCCGAGGAGGCGTTGCGCCAGTCGCAGAAGATGGAAGCGGTCGGGCGATTGACGGGTGGGATAGCACACGACTTCAACAACCACCTGACCGTGATCAGCAGCAATATCGAACTTCTGCAGCGCCGCTTGCCGGCGGGCAGCGCCTCGCTCGTGCGCCTGACCGATGCGGCGATGACCGGCGTGCAGCGCGCGGCGACGCTCACGCACCGGCTGCTCGCATTTTCGCGCCAGCAACCACTTGAACCGGAGCCGCTGGATCTCGCGCGGCTGGTGGCCAACGTCTCGGAGCTGTTGCGCCGGACGCTGGGAGAATCGATCGCGATCGAAACCGTACTGCCGGGTGGGCTGTGGCTCACGCGCGTGGACGCCAATCAGCTCGAGAATGCGCTGCTCAACCTCGGTGTGAATGCGCGCGATGCGATGCCGGCAGGGGGCAGGCTGACCATTGAGACGGCCAACGCGCAGTTGGATGATGCCTACGCGGCGTTGCATGCGGAGGTGACCGCCGGACAGTACGTGATGCTGGCAGTAACTGATACCGGCACCGGAATGACGCCGGAGGTCGTGAGCAAGGCGTTCGAGCCGTTCTTTACCACCAAGCCGCTCGGACGGGGAACCGGCCTTGGACTTTCGATGGTGTACGGCTTCGTAAAGCAATCCGGCGGACACCTGGCAATCGAAAGCGATCCGGGGCAGGGCAGCAGCGTGAAGATCTATCTGCCGCGCTACATCCGGCCGGAGCCGAAACAAGCTCCAAACGGTCATGCCGCCACCGACGCGCAGCCCCCGGCGCAGGGCGAGACGATCCTCGTGGTGGAGGACGATGAGGCGGTTCGTCGTTCGTCGGTCGAAGCGTTGCGTGAGATGGGCTATGAGGTACTGGAAGCTGGTGATGCGATGGACGGGGTCCGGCTCATTGTTGACCGGGGCGGGATTGATCTCCTGTTCACCGATGTCGGACTGCCTGGGGGCGTGAACGGGCGTGCGCTGGCAGACGCGGCGCGCAGCGCGCGGCCGGGTCTGCGTGTGTTGTTCACCACTGGCTATACGCGCGATGCCATCCTGAAGGACGGCACGCTGGATCCGGGTGTGTATTTCATCGCCAAGCCGTTCAACCTTGCCGACCTGGCAGCGAAGATCCGCGAAGTGCTGGACGCGCCGGCGCAGGATGCGGTGATCGAGGCCGTTTCACCTCAGGCACCCGCTCCGGACGCGGCCTGACCGACCCATCAACAGGATCAACAGCAATGAGTGAAACGATCGAGCACGCCCGGGAAGGCATCGAGGAGGCCCACCACGCGCATGCGCTTCACGGCGATTCCACTGCGCGCCGCATCGCGGTGCTGATCGCGGTGCTCGCAGCCGCTTTGGCATTGGCGGAAATGGGCGAGAAGGGAGCGCAGAACGCATATCTGACGCACCATGTCGCGGTGGCCGACGAGTGGGCATTCTTCCAGGCCAAGACGGTGCGCGCGACGGTGCTTGCAGCGGAGGCGGGCATTCTGGCCAATCTCCCCAATGCTGCCGACCCCGGCCCGCAAGCGGAGATCAAGCGTGCCCACGAGAATGAGGCGCGCATGCGCGACGAACCGCAGGGGGATGGTACCAAGCAACTTGCCGAACGGGCGAAGGCTCAGGAAGCGGCGCGCGATGAGGCGTTCCACCGCTACCACGAGTTTGAACTCGTGGTCGGGGCATTGCAGATTGCCATCGTGCTGGCATCGGTCGCCGTGGTGACCCGTATCACCGCGCTCGCGCTGGGGGCCGGTGCGATAGGCGTGATCGCCGGGGCGTATGCCTTGTTCGTGACGATCTGAGGAACCCCTCTCCCCGACCCCCTCCCGCAAGGGGAGGGCCCACAGCCCGTTGACGTTGGGACGGGCGGGAGTTACATCGCGCGCCCGACCGCTCTCCCGCTCCCGTCGCGGGACATCGGACTGCCCAGGTGGCGGAATTGGTAGACGCGCAGGTTTCAGGTACCTGTGGCCGCAAGGTCGTGGAAGTTCGAGTCTTC
>CAWEVI010000004.1:0-109821 GCA_963812475.1 uncultured Alphaproteobacteria bacterium | reverse complement strand
GTGAAGATCGCGAAGAACCCGACCATGCTCTTCTGGCTCGACAACAACCAGAACCATGGCACCGCGGTCAACGAGAACTGGGGCCGCGAACTGCTGGAACTGTTCAGCCTCGGCGCCGGCAACTACACCGAGGTGGATGTCCGCGAGGCATCGCGCGCCTTCACCGGCTGGACGTTCGAGACCAAACTGCCGCGGCTTCCCTACGGGCGGTTCCCGTGGAAGTTCGAATACCGCGCGGAAGACCACGATGACGGCGAGAAGACGTTCCTCGGCCACAAGGGCAACTTCAATGGCGAGGACATCATCGACATAATCGTGCAGCAGCCGGCCTGCGCCAAGTTCATCTGCCGTCACCTGTACAACTTCTTCGTAGCCGACGAGCCGCAGGTACCGGCCTGGTCGATCGAAGAGCCGCGCGATCCAGCAGCGATCGCGATGCTGATGAAGGTGTTCCAGGAATCGAAGTGCGAGATGAAGCCGGTGCTGAAGGCACTGTTCTCGTCCGACTTCTTCAAGAAAGCGCGCTACCAGCACCTGAAGTCGCCGGCCGAGGTGGTTGTCGGAACGCTGCGCCTGGTGGGCGGCTATGAGCTGCCGAAGCCCGGCTACGGCGAGCTGTCGATGCAGCCGTCATACATGGGCCAGGACCTGCTGAACCCGCCGTCGGTCGAGGGCTGGCACACCGGCAAGGAGTGGATCAACAGCGGCTCGCTGATGTCGCGCATCAACTTCGTCGCGGCACAGATCGGCAATCCCGACCTGCCGGGCGTGAAGAAGATCGTCGCGCGGCTGAAGGCGCAGGGCACCAAGACGCCCGAGCAGCTCGTCACCAACTGCCTTGATCAGCTTGGCCCTGTCGAGGTCGGTGCGGAGACCAAGAAGGAGCTGGTCGATGCGGCGAAGCAGTGGGGCGAGATCGGCTGGGACAACGCCGCCAGCACGCAGAACGCCACGCGTCGTACCGCCGAAATGCTGCAGCTGATCGCCGCAACGCGCGAATATCAGTTCGGCTGAAACATGACTCGGAACGGATAGGAGGAACTACTCTATGTCGGCAACGCAGCTATCGAAGGATCCGGTGCTGGTCGTGTTGCAGCTCACGGGCGGCAACGACTACCTGAACACGGTGATCCCGTACAACAACGGCCTGTACAAGGACAATCGCAAGGCGGTCGGCATCGCCGATAGCGACATGATCCACCTGGACCAGGCGCACGCCATCCCGAACTACATGGCGCCGCTGAAGAAGTTCTGGGACGACGACAAGCTCGCCATCATGCACGGCGTCGGCTATCTCAATTCGCCGCGCTCGCATTTCCGCTCGATGGATATCTGGCACACCTGCGAGGCCGACAAGGTCGGCACCGAAGGCTGGCTGGGTCGCGTGGTGCGCGAGTTCGATCCGAAGAAGGAGAACGTCGTCACCTGCGTGAGCTTCGGTCCAAGTCTGTTCCGTGCGCTGGCGGTGCCCAACGTGCCGGTCGCCTGCGTGGCCGGCCCGCTGGAGCAGTACGGCTTCCTGCCGACGATCCGCGACCAGGCGCAGCGGCTGAAGGTGCTGGAGACGTTCTCCCACATGTATCAGCCGATCGAGGGCAGCGGCGTGATGGATTACCTCGGCACCACCGGCCTCGACGGGTTGAAGGGCGCCGATATCCTGAAGGTGGCGCCGGGCCTCTACAAGTCCGACGTGCAGTACCCGAACACCACGATTGCGCAGAAGCTCAAGGGCGTTGCCCAGGTGCATCTCGCCAATCTCGGCACGCGGGTATTCTACTGCGACCACGGCAGCTTCGACTCGCATGCCGGGCAGAACCCGCTGCACGGCAATCTGTGGACCGCGGTCACCGAGGGCCTCGACGCCTTCATGACCGACCTGCGCGCCCACAACGCCGCTGACAACGTCATCGTGCTGATGTTCTCCGAGTTCGGCCGCCGCGTGCGCGACAACGGCTCGGGGACCGATCACGGCGCGGCCGGTGCCACGTTCGTGCTCGGCGAGAAGGTCAAGGGCGGCCACTACGGCGAGTATCCCTCGCTGGATGCAAGCAAGCTCGTGCAGGGTGATTTGAACCCGAGCATGGACTTCCGCAGCATCTACTCGACCATTCTCGACAAGTGGCTCCATGTGAACCCGGCGCCGATCGTGAACGGCACCTATGAGAAGCCGGCCTTCCTCCACTAGGCCGTCGGATGACTGACCGCCCGCGTTCCCGCCCAGGGGACGCGGGCGGGCGCTGGCTTTAGGTGAGGAAGGGAGGGGATTATGGCGCTAACCACAGTGGTGCGCGGCAGGGCCTATGACTGGAGCTATGCCATCGGGCGTGGCGCTGCGACCGGCACGGGCTTCAACTATGTCCAGACGATGTGCCTGAGCGGCGATGGGGATCTCTACACCGCCAATCGCGGCAACGAGAACAACTTCGGCATGCGCGTGAACCGCATCAAGCTTGGCGGTCCGGGCGATGAGGAGCTGGCCGCCGAGTTCTTCCAGCACGGCCAGGGCGACGGCAAGGCCACCTGGCCGTTCGGCGTCGCCGTGGGCCAGAACAACGAGGTGTTCTGCTCGGACGAGTGGACCAACACCATCTCGGTGTTCGACAAGGATGGCAAGTTCAAGCGCAAATGGGGCACGACCGGCAGCGGCGACGGCGAACTTCTGCGCCCAGCGGGCCTCGCCGTCGAGAAGAACGGCAACGTCATCGTGGTGGACAGCGGCAACAACCGGCTGCAGGTGTTCACACCGGACGGCAAGCTGGTCGCCTCGTGCGGCAAGGGCGGCACGGGCGATGGCGAGTTCAACCAGCCCTGGGGCATCACGACCGACAAGGACGGCAACATCTACGTCGCCGACTGGAAGAACCACCGCGTGCAGAAGCTTTCACCGCAGGGCCACTTCCTGATGAAGATCGGCAGCTACGGCGCGTTGCCGGAGCCGGACGATGCCTTCGCGGTCACTTACCTTGGACCGTTTGTCTCGAGCCTGCCGGAATCCCACTATCCCAAGGCCGGGCTGCTCAATCACCCGACCGACGTGGCGGTGGATCCGGACGGAGACATCTACGTCACCGACTGGGGCAACCACCGGGTGTCGATCTTCGAGGCGGACGGCACGCCGCTGACCAACCTGTACGGCGACGCGCAGCAGTTTTCGAAATGGGCCAAGCAGAGCGTCGATGCCAATCCGGACATGATGAAGGCGTATCGCCGGGTGCGTAACTCGGAGCCGCTCTACCGGTTCTGCTTCCCGACGGCGGTGGACTTCAACCCGGCGACGGATGAGATCATCGTCGCCGACAGCCAGCGCAACCGGCTGCAAGTGTACAAGAAGGTGCGCGACTATCAGGACTTCCAGGCGAACCTGTAGTCGTTCGCAGAGGCAGATACTCCCCTCCCCATTGGGGAGGGCGTTGGGGAGGAGTGCCGCCGGTTTTGGGCGCTGACCCCTCCCCCTAGCCCCCTCCCGCAAGGGAGGGGGAGCTTTTTTGGCTGCACCACCAGCCTTCCCATGCGCCGGGCACGCATCAGTGTCACGCTCGCGTCGCATTCACCCATGCCGTGCAGGCGAGTCGGACCAGCGCCGAACAGCGCGCACACTTGCAGCGGCCCACTCATTTGCCCAATCTAAGGATACGATCTTATCGATAGAGTGCGGCAATGAGGGAATGCCAATGACCCTGGCTGAGCTCCGCTATCTGATTGCGGTCGCGGACCTGCGGCACTTCGGCCACGCGGCGGAGCGCTGTCATATCACGCAGCCCACGCTCAGCAGCCAGTTGCGCAAGCTGGAGGAAGGCCTCGGTGTGCAGCTGGTCGAGCGAACCACGCGCTCGGTGACGCTCACGCCGATCGGCGAACGGATCGTGACGCACGCACGCCGTATCCTCGAGGATGCGGACCAGATCACGGAACTGGCGCGCCATCGCCATGGAGTGCTCACCAGCGTGCTGCGCCTCGGTATCATACCGACGCTGAGCCCGTATATCCTCCCGTTGTTTCTGAACGACCTGCACCAGAGCTATCCGCACCTTCGGCTGGTTCTGCGCGAGGACCTCACCGACAACCTTCTCGCGGCACTCGAGGCGCATGCGCTGGACGTGCTGCTGATCGCCTTGCCCGAGCAGACCGGCGTCCACCCGTCGATGCCGTTGTTCCGGGAACAGTTCTGCTTCGTCTGTCCGACCGGACATAAGCTCAGCAACCGGCCGGCCGTCACGGAAAGCGATCTGGCGCAGGAGCGGCTGCTGCTGCTTGATGAGGGCCACTGTCTGCGCGATCAGGCTCTGGCGGTGTGTCGCGATCAGCTCCGCGAGCGGGATACACCGGCCGACGACTTCCGCGCGACCAGCCTGGAGACGATCTGCGAGATGGTCGCCGCGGGACTTGGCAGCACGCTGCTTCCGGCGATGGCGGTGCCACACCTCGTCGGGGACGATCAGCGGTTGGAGGTTCGCCCGATCAATGCAGCGATGGCGCATCGGCGCATTGGCCTGCTGTGGCGCGCAAGCTTCCCGCGTAGCGATGACCTGCTGGTGTTGGGCAGGTTCATCCAGGCGCAACTGCCTGACATCGTGGAACCACTGGGCCCCACGACCAAGCCGGTGAACCGCGACAGGCCGGCGCGCGCGCGCGGGCAGGCCGGGGCGAAGCTTCGTTCAAGCGCCTGATGGGATTCTGACCATTCCGTCCTGCTGGTTGGCGCCAGCACTGCCATTGGTTCTGGTCTAACATCGCAGCATGGCCCGCCCCGTCTGGCATCCCGAAAGTTTGGCCGCACGCCTGCCTTTCCTGCGCCGACGCGCGCTGCTGCTACAGGCGACACGCGCCTTCTTCACATCGCGCGGTTATGCCGAGGTCGAAACACCCTGTGCGGTGCGTGTCCCCGGCGAGGAGGTGCACCTGCGTGCCTTCCGCACCGAACGGGAGCATCCGGACGGCAGCCGCGAGCCGCTCTGGCTGCACACCAGTCCGGAATTCGCCATGAAGAAGCTGCTGGTGGCGGGGGCGGGGCCGATCTTCCAGATTGCCCGGGTGTGGCGAAACGGCGAGGGCAGCGACCTGCACGCGGCTGAGTTCACCATGCTGGAATGGTATCGACCGGGCGCCGGGATGGACTCGCTAATCGAGGAAACCACGGCCTATCTGCGCGCCGTCCTGGCGCCGGTCGTGTCCTGCCGCGGCGTGACAACTGACCTTTCCCGCATCGAACGCCTGACCGTCGCCGAAGCCTTCGCGCGCGATGTCGGCGTTGACGTGCTGGCAACCGCCGGCGATGCGCCAGCGCTGGCAGCCGCCGCCGGATCGCGCCTGCGTGCGGGGGAAACCTGGGAGGACCTGTTCTTCCGGCTTCTGTTGGAGCGGGTCGAGCCACGGATCGGGCGGGCGCATCCAAGCTTCCTCACGCATTGGCCCGCAGCCCAGGCCGCGCTGGCACGCCGCGACCCAGCGGACCCCCGCGTCGCCGAACGGTTCGAGCTGTTCGTCTGCGGCATCGAACTGGCCAACGCCTTCGTCGAACTGACCGATGCCGACGAGCAGCGTGCGCGCTTCGTGGCCGACCGCGCGCGACGCCATACGCTCCAGCCCGAGCCGTCGCCTGACCCGTCAGGACCGGGCGTGAGCCGGCTATCCACGACGTCTGAGCCGACGGGAACCAGCCCCGACTGGCCGCTCGATGAGGATTTCCTCGGCGCACTGGCATTGGGGATGCCGCCGTCGGCCGGCATTGCGCTCGGCTTCGACCGGCTGGCGATGATTGCCTCGGGTGCCGACCGTGTCGATCAGGTCCTGTGGTTGCCCTGATACGGCGTGATCAGACGCGAGGAGAACCGATTGACCCAGCCCAGCCACAGATCGTCAACGCGGGCGAACAGGTAGCCGACGCCGATGACCAGCGGAGCATAGACGGCGGCCACCAGCAGCAGCGTGCCCTGATGCGACATGGCCGGCTGCAGCACGACGAACAGGCCGCATGCGACCGAGCAGAGCAGCGGAAAGTGGAACAGATAGACCGGGAACGACAAGCGCCCAAGCAGCCGAAACGGTGGTGACGCGAGCGACAGGCCAAGCCGGTGGTTGCCGATCAAGCCGACGATGATCATCAGACCGCTCACGGTGTGAATGGCGATGCGGTCGAAGCGTGCGGGACCCGGATCCTGCACCGCGGCGAAGGCGGCGTAGGCACCACGCGGCTCCAGATACCCAAACAGGAAAATTCCCGCCGCGATGCACGCCAGCGCTACTCCTGGCGACAGGCGGATGTCGAAGCGCGCGACGAGCCAGGCGAGCCCGGTGCCGAGAACGAACGCGATAAGGTAGGGATCGGTGAACTGAACCACGACCGCGGCCACCACGAGCAGCCAGCGGCCGCCGCGGCGCGTGCCCGACACTTCGACAACCGCGAGGAAGAATGTGACGAAGCTGCCAAGGAACTCGTGATGCATGGTCCAGAGCACGGGATCGTACATGTCCGGTTCGCGGAGAAACGCGAACAGCGAGCCCTCGGCCAGCGCGCCCAGCAGCGATGGGGAGAAACCTTGTTGCGGATGGGAACCGCCGAACGTGCCGAGCCAGGCCGACTGGCTCAGCTGTGCGGCCTCTCGGTGCCGATACAGGCCCAGGCGGAACAACAGCCAGGAAAGCAGCACGGCGAGCATCACCAGGCAGACCAGACGCAGCCAGCGCTTGGCGGCGGCGCGCATCACGATGTCGGTATGGCCTGAGCGGAAGAAGCCGAGCGGCAGGACGAAGCCCGACAGGACAAAGAACAGCGTGACGGCCGCGGGTCCGTCGATCGAAGCAAAGCCGACGCTGCCGAGCATGGTGGCGGATGGGTCGAAGCCGTCAACGATGCCGAGCTTTGCCGGATCAAAGGCCCACAGGAAGTGCCAGGCGACGACGATGAACGCTGCGAGACCGCGCAGCGCCTCGAGTTGCACGAGTTTGCTGTCCGCGCGCACGGTGGCGGGCAGCGTACGTGCGCGGATCAGCGTGTCAGAGCCTGCAATGTGCAATCGCTTTCCGCCTTCGCATCACTGGTGACCGGATGCGAACAAACCGAAGAATTTGACCTCAATGTGACACGCCATGGCACGTCGCCGTGAGGCTCCTCGTGGCGGCATGCGAATTGTTTGCCGTGGCAGGAGATTGGTGAGCGGCATTTTGCGGACGATCGTGGCGAGCCGGCACTTTTTTTGCCTGTCCGCCGGACACACGGTCATAATCTCGGACTCATGAAGCACATCGCGGTCCTTACGAGTGGTGGTGACGCCCCTGGCATGAATGCGGCCATCCGCGCCGTCACCCGCAGTGCGCTCGATCAGGGCATGACGGTCTATGGCGTGCGCCAGGGCTGGCAAGGTCTGGTCGATGGTCAGTTCCGACAACTGAGTGCGCGCGACGTGGGTGGCATCATTCAGGTCGGTGGCACATTCCTTGGCAGCGCTCGATCCGCCGAATTCCGCGAGGAGAGCGGCCGGTCGAAGGCGCTTCGCAACCTCGCCCAACAGGGCATCGACGGCGTGGTGGTGATTGGCGGAAACGGCTCGCAGACCGGGTCACATATGTTCAGCCAGCTTGGGGTTCATGTGGTCGGCATCGCGTCCACCATCGACAACGACCTGCTCGGCACGGATATTTCCATCGGCTGCGACACCGCCATCAACGTCACGCTCGAGGCGATCGACCACCTGCGCACGACCGGTTCGTCACACAATCGGGCCTTTCTGGTTGAGACCATGGGGCGGGACTGCGGCTATCTGGCGATGATGGCGGGTCTCGCGGGGGGTGCGGAAGTCATCTCCACGCCCGAGCACGAGGTATCGGCGAGCGAGATTGCGCAGCGGCTGCACGCTGCCTACGAGCGTGGCAAGACGCATGCGATCGTGGTGATTGCCGAGGGCGTCAAGGAAAATGCCACCAGGATCCTGGCGTATTTCGACGCCGACAAGCAGAGGACGGGCTTTGAGCTGCGTGCCACGACGCTTGGGCACGTCGTGCGCGGCGCACCGCCCAGCGCGTTTGATCGCCTGCTGGCTACACGATTGGGCGTCGGCGCCGTCAAGTCCCTGAGCGATGGTGAAACCGGCGTATTGGTCGGCTGGCAGAAGAACGAGGTCACGCGGACGCCGCTCGCGGACATCGTCGGACGCACCAAGCGGGTCGATACGGAACTGGTCGAGCTTGCGCGCATCCTGGCGAAATGATCGCGCCAGCGTGGCCGGAGGCTGGTCTTGATCGATGTGCCGCCGGCTGACCGGACGAGCGGATATTTGACGGCGGGACCACCATTCACAACAGGTCAAATGGCACGGCATGGCAATGACAGCGTTCGATGGCAAAGTGGCACTCGTTACCGGAGCGGGCGGTGGCATCGGCCTGGCGACGGCAGCGGCCTTCGCCAAGGCCGGCGCATCCGTGGTGCTCGCCGATCGCGACGAGGCGACGATCGGCAAGGCGGCCGAGGGCCTGCGCGCGGAGGGGCACAACGCGGTTGGCGTCACCTGTGACGTGACGGACACCGCTCAGGTCGAGGCGATGATCAAGCACACCGTCAGCACCTATGGGCGGCTCGACGTGGCCTTCAACAATGCCGGCGTGAATTCCGAGGCAGCTGCGTTTCTGGAAACCAGCGACGACGAATTCGAACGCGTGATGGGTGTCAATCTGCGCGGCGTGTGGAACTGCATGAAGGGCGAACTCCGCCAGATGATGGCGCAGGGAAGTGGCGCCATCGTCAACTGTTCCTCGATCGGCGGTCTGAAGGGTTCGAGAGGCCGCAGCGCCTATTCCGCGAGCAAGCACGCGGTGATCGGACTGACCCGGAGCGTCGCCCTCGACTACGCCGCCAAGGGTATCCGCATCAACGCGGTCTGCCCGGGCATGGTCAAAACGCCGATGGCCGTCTTCGTCACGAAGAATTACGATCCGGAAATCGTGGCGCGGATGGTGGCGCAGGAACCCATCGGACGCTTCGGTGAGTTGGAGGAGATCGCCGCTGCCGTGGTCTGGCTATGCAGTCCGGCGGCGAGCTTCATGGTGGGCCATGCCATGGCGGTCGATGGCGGCATTCTCGCGGGCTGATCGATGGAGCTGGGCGGCTTCGAGTTAAAAAGGAGCGAAGGTGGGCGGCTTCACAGCGCCGACGCAGGACGTGTCGGGGGCGCCCGGATCGGCGAGGAATGATGTGATGACCGTCTGGGCACACGGCGATTGAGGGGCCACGAAATGCCCGATGCCGGGGATGCTGATGATCGTCGCTTTTGACAGGCGCGCCGCCGCGGCCTTCGCCCCGGCAAGCGACGTCAACGTATCGAAGCTGCCGGAGACGAGCAGCGTCGGAATACTGCTCGCGACGGGCTCGCGCATTGCCTGCGGGGCGGCGGGGACCTTCCAGACCTGGCGGCAGTCCTGGTTGATATAGGCCCAGCCGCCGACGGCCTCGCGCTGCACCGAGGGCGGATAGTCCGGAAACGCTTTCCGGCCCGCCGCGGCGAGATCCTGCGGCGTCGCGAACGGATAGTCTTCGCGACAGCTGACGCCATAGGACAGCCCGATGCCGAGGGCAGGGACATCCGGACCGGGTGGCGGTGCCCGGGTTACGCGATCCTTGGCGATCGCCTCGATTGAATTGGAACGGCCGGCGGCGAGCCCGTCGATCCGGTCCGGCGCGGCCCGCAGCAGGGGCACGGCGTAGTTCTGGTTGCGCAGCCAGTCGATGAGTGCCCCGCCGTCGAGAACGACCTTGACCGCTTTGCCGGTGGCCGGGTCATTGACGGTTGTCGTCAGGGGCGTGGCCTCGAGTTTGTTGACCAGTTGGGTGAAAGTTGCTTCGAGATGCGGATGCGCTGCATTGCAGGCCGTGTCCGCCGCGCAGGCATGGAAGAGATTGTCGAAGCCGGCGCGTGTGATCTGCCAGTTTCCGGGAACGGTGTAGGTCGTCGGCAGAACCGAATCGAGGATGACGCTGCGGATGCCCTCGGGGTGGTCGCGCATGAGCGTCTGCGCCAGGTAGGAACCGTAGGATGTGCCGTAGACATTCCACGCGGCAATGCCGAGCACCTTGCGGAGGTCGGCGAAATCGGCGGCGCTCTCGGTTGAATTGTAGGCGCTGAGGTCGGCGCCGGTGGCGACGAGTTCCCGGTGGCAGGTTTGCGTCGCCGCCAGATGGGCGCGCTCGGTTGCGGCGGAATAGAAGCGGAGGCCGAGAAGCTTCCGGTCGAAGTCGTCGGCGGACGCGCAGGTGAGCGCGGGCTGCGAGAACATGGTGCCGCGCTGGCTCATCACCAGGATGTCCCGGTCGCGGATGAAGTCGGCAGCGATGAGGCCGTTGACCTCCAGGGGGGCGATGTCGCCCGGTCCGCCGGACAGATAGACAATGGGATCGGCCCGCTTCTCCGATGAGCGCGCGGGGTATTTTGCGATCATGAGCCGAATTGTGCGGCCGGCCGGGCGGCTGCGATTTTCCGGGACGATGAGGTAGCCGCAGCTCGCCTTGGCCAGCTCTTCGGCGCCCGGCAGTTGTGGGCATGGCGCGGGCTCGAAACGCGGCACCGTTCGTGCGGCCGGCGGCGCGTACTGTGCGGAGGCCAGTGGGGCGAGGAATGCCGCGCACGAGGCCGCCACGGTCAGATCTCGGAGCGCTAGGAGCGATCGCATGCGGGCGGCCTCGTGTGTTTCAATTATAGTGCATAAGGCATTTGGTCGATGGGGCTGTCTGGCCGTTGCACAGGTCAAGACTTTCGGACTTGGGGCAAGGGGCTCCAGTGTTCCGGCACAGTGAGGAAGGCGAGTATGATCTCCTGATCGTCGACTATGCGGTTCAGATGACCTCTTCCGACTACGTCCTCGAAAAAGATCATTGAACCAGCATCAAGCCGCCGCGTCTCGCCATCGGACACTTCGACGGCGATTGCACCACTTACGACGATTACGAATTGTCGCGCCGGGGCAGGGTGCCAGCCACGAGTCATCGCTTGCGGCGTCGTCGTGACCAGCCGAAAACTTTCGACAGGCATCGAGCTTGTCGACTGCATTTCAGGTAGCCCTGATGCCGACGGCATCATGGCCTCTGGGAGATCCAGGTCTGCGAAGTGTGACGCTCCCAGTTCGTCGGTCCAGACACGGGGGATCATCATGGGTAGAATACTCTCCCTCTTGCGCTGCCCGGAAATTCTCCCGCACTTGCTCCAGTGTCGCAATGCTCAAGCCTTCGTGCAGAACTCAGGATCGATAAAACATGGCGGACGGGCATTACGGATCCGGTGGAGAACGAGTGCTTCAAGAAGCACAACGGCTCCACCATATTGTCATGGCAGGCGAAGGCCGGGCATCCACGTCTTCTCGGCAGACCTAACCACGTTGGATCCGGTCGCTTCCCGCCCGGACCGTGTTATAACATCACCGTGTGGCTGCCGACCTTGTGCTCCACCTCGACATACTTCCGAAGCCTCAGATCCGGCTATCGGATGAGCTTTACCGCCGTTCCTCCGGAATTTGTGTTGTGTGGCGGAACAGCGGTCGCGCAGCATCTCGGATGTGGCGGACGAGGATTTCCGCGAAGCACTCGACAAAGCGCCGCCCGGCATCATCGATTCATGATCGTGGGCCTACTGGAATAACCAAAGCCTCGTCAGAAGAATTTGTGGGCGACGTCAGGCTCCGGCAGTTTGCCAAGTGCATGGTACAGCGCGGTTTCCGTGACGTGGAAGGTGCGGAAGCCGTAGGATTTTCGCATGGTCAGTTTGGCCTTGTTGTTGAGACCCTCGACCACGCCGCTGGAGGACCGCTTCCTGGCGCGGAAATAGTTCAGGATCAGCGTACGGTGCGAGCGTAGCATCCTGGCAATCTTCTTCATCGGCTCGATGCGCGAGCGCATGACCTGGCAGCACCACTCATCCAGGAACTTGCCAGCCCAGCTCGGTGACTGTGTACTCCCAGAACTGCTGGAAGTCCTCCTTCAGCAGATAGGCCCGCGCGGTCCGCAGGTTGTAGCGCAGCAGGTCGCGCAGGCGGAACCGCTGTTGCCCGGTCAGGTTGGCCCTGCGCTTCAGCACGCACCAGCGGGTTTTCTTCAGGATCGGTTCGTAGCCGTCGCGCGCCAGCCTGCGCGCCTTGCCGGCACGCACCTGGTCCAGCGCGGTGTTCATCTTGGCGACAATGTGGAAGCGATCGAGAATGTGGATGGCCTGGCTGCACCGCTCGCGGATCACCGTCAGATAAGGCTGCCACATGTCCGAGCAGACAAACTCGATCCGTCCGGCCAATTCCTCGCCGATCAGGGCAAAGAACTGCTCGAAGCTCGCCACCGTCCGCTCGCGGCCGATCCACAGCAGGCGCGTGCAGTGCTGTTCGATCTGGTAGACCAGCGTCAGGTATTTGTGACCCTTGGCATATTGGATCTCATCGACACCGATCGCCGCGATCGAGCCCAGTTGCCGGTGCTCGATCCCCCATTGCACGACATACTCGACCGACTGGCAGACCTTGTCCCAGGTCGTGCGAAACGACACCGCGGTCTCCTGCCACGACAGCTTCCGCGCCCAGTGCGCCAGGAACAGCATGTAGGCCTTGGTCAGCTGGTGCTTGCCGATGCCCCACGGCACCGCTTCGACGCGCACCCCGCAGGCCCGGCAATCCACCCGCCGCATGCAGTAGAGCAACACCACCATGCAGCCCCACAGCGGCACGAATTCAAACCGGCGCAGGCTCAGGTGATCATAGGCCGCTGCCGGCTTATGACAGCCCGAGCACACCGGTCGCGAACCGCGGCGCGGCCGCACGGAGATCTCGATGGTCTGGCTTGGTGCGCAGTGCCGCGCGCGCTCGTACACGAAACCGGGAAAGTGCTGGTAGTGATTCAGCAGGGAGATCAGCCGCATGGCAGCAGGGCCCAAAGGAGTTGCCGGGAGGCCTACCAGCCTGCCAGCGCAACAGGTCGTCGCCGATCCCTTGCAGAGCTACTGCCCGGATCTCGATCAGTGGCCAGGCAGTTGGGCGTATGAGAAACGCGACATTCCATACGGGCTGCGGATAGTGGAATGCTTCAAGCCGTTCCTGCGCGAAATGCTGGCCCGAACTCTGTCGCGCAAGACCTTGCGCCAGCACCGCGACAACATCTGGGTCCTCGGCGGTGAGGTCATCCGCCGGGTGCAGATGGACAATGATCTCCGCAGGCGGCCGGTCGAGCAGGTCGTCCTCGACCTCATTGGTGATGATGGCGGGCCGCTGCTCTCCCATGGCCAGTCCGAAGCCGAGCAACGCTCCTTCGACGCAACCTGTCGTAAGCTCTTTCGCTTCTTGACAGTCCCCGCGATCAGTCGCCGCAGCTCTACCACGACGACGAACCGATCGCGTCATTGACGGCACCAATGCGGAACTCGCGGCCATGCGTATCGCGGTCAAGCCCCGCAGCCGCGAAGCGGTGCGCCGTAGGCACAGGGCTTGACGGCGATTGCCATGGCCGAGGCAAAATTCGCTGTGCCGTCCAGTGAGGCGCCACCAACCAAAACCCGCTACGTCGTTGCAGCCCACCACCGCCGCTCATGTGACCCTATGATACCTTGAGCCACCCACAGTTTCAGCCGGGGAACCTAACAAAATGGGCCGCTATCCTACGCCGCCATTGCGATCGCGCTTGGTTACACGCTTTGAAGTTTGTCACGACGTAGAATTTATATATAGCACGTTCTGTGACGCTGATACGACACGAACCCTGAGACCAGCCAGCCGCTGCGATTTGATTCAAACCATGCGGTGGTTCCCGACCTCGTTTAGCCGCCGCAGTCCGTATCAGCTCAGCTTGCGCCGGCGCTCGAGCTCGGCCTTGCTCGGTTCGGCCAGCTGGAAGTCGCCGGTTCTGACGTTGCCGGCGGGCGCGTAGTTCGCCACGATCACCCCGGTCGGATAAGCCTGCGACTTGACCAGCCTCAGCCCGACAGGAACGGTGCCATCGCCAAACAGGCGCTTGCCCTTGCTGAGCACCACAGGGAAGATCAGCACACTGAACTCATCGACCAGGCCGTGCTTCCACAGCGTCTGGAGTAGCTCGCTCGAGCCTTGGATCAGAAGGTCAGGGCCATCTTCGCCCTTCAGCGTCTGCAACGATGCGACGGTGTCCTGGCCCAGCCATCGGCTGTTCTGCCAGCTCAGCTTCGGGCTGGAGCGTGAGGCGACGTATTTTGTCACCCGGTTGAACAGTCCGGCGATCGGATCGTTCGGGTCGCTGACATAGGGCCAGTGCGCGGCGAAGATGTCATAGGTCTTGCGGCCGAGCAGCAGGTCGAAGGGCCGTCCGAAGATCTCGCCCATGGACGCGCCGAGCGCTGTGTCGAAATGCGGCGCGGTCCAGCCGCCCAGCGCGAAGCCGCCGGTCGGGTCTTCCCCCGGGCCGCCAGGCGCCTGCATGACACCATCGAGGCTGGTGAATGTGGCAACGATGATCCTGCGCATGGTGGTCTCCGTTCAAACGCGGTTGCGCCGCTCCGAGGACGTATCGCCCCCGCGTCGCGCCGGGGGACCCATTTGTCGTCTGGGTTCCCGCTTTCGCGGGGATGACGACAGAGGGGGCAAAGTCACCGTCAAACGAAGCACTTATTTCCCCTAAGACCCTTAGTCAGGCCGGGCATCCGCCAGCCGCTGCTCGGCAAGCTGTCGGTATTCGGGATCGTCCGCAAAGCGCTCGAACAGGCTGTGGCGCTTGATGCCGGCCGCTCTTTCAAAAGTTTCGATGATCTGCCTGAGTCCTTTCTGGATTCTGGGGAACTCTTGCGGATCTTCGACATCATCCGTGATGAACGGCACGACCCGCTTCAGGTACTCGACCTCAACGACGACCTGTCCGCCTTCCGTCACGCCGACGCGCAATGCCGCGAAATTGGGCGCCCTGAGCGCGGCCATCGTCGCGTACACCGGCTTTTCCGCATCGCTGTCGGGCATCGGGTTGAACGCATAGGCCCATCGCGATCGACTGTCATGCGCGTAGCCCGGCGTTGTCGCGGCGAATGCCTGAAGCACTTCCTTCAAGAAGAGGACGAACTGTTCCCGGAATGGTTCTTTGGATTGATTATGTCCAACCGTCGGACCCATGTCGTCTACCTGCCGCCGCTCACCCCGCCCGCGCCGCCGCGATCGCCGCATTCAACGTACGCACGCCGGCCGCGGGGCCGTCGGGATGCCCCCACACCGCGCCGACCACCGCCAAAAAATCGGCGCCGGCCTGCACCAGTGGTGCGCAGTTCGCCGCAGTGATGCCGCCGATCGCACAGCATGGCAGCTCGATCAGTTCCGACCACCATTGCAGGATTTCGGGGTCGATGAACCGGGAAACCTCCTTGGTGCCGGACGGAAAGAACGCGCCGAACGCGACGTAGTCCGCGCCGTCCTCACCCGCGGCCATCGCGAGATCGCGGCTGCCCTTGCAGGTGACGCCCAACGTCGCATCGGGATCCATCAGCGCGCGGGCCTCTCGTGCGGGAAAATCCTCCTGCCCGACATGCGCGCCGTCGCAGCCGGTTTCCCGGACCAGATCGGCGCGGTCGTTCAGCAGGAACGCCACGCCGCGCGATTGCGTCACCGGTCGCAGCGCATCGATCGCGCCGCGCCACGCGTCGTCGCCTACGTCCTTCAGGCGAAGCTGCACCGCGGCCACATCGCCCGCGTCCAGCGCGGCGGCAAGCCGGTCAGTAAACGGGATGGGATCGAGTTTCGGCGGCGTGATCAGGTAGATGCGGCAGCCGTCGTGGCTGCCGCCCATCCCCACCATGCCTCACGCCTTGCCGAGATAGATGTCGATGATCTTGTTGAGCATCTCCAGCGCGACCTCCTTCGGTCGCTGGAAGGTGTTGCGGCCGATGATGCTGCCGTTCGCGCCGCCGTCGCGCAGGCCGCGCACTTCCTCGAACACGCCGTCGAGGTCCTTCGCCTCGCCGCCTGAGAACACCACGACGCGCTTGCCGTTGAACGCGCACTGCATGACGTGCTCGACGCGCTTGGCGAGCGTGGAGCCGTCGATCTTCTCGTAGCTCTTCTTCGCCGCTTCCAGGCTGATGACCGCGGTCGGCGGCTTCACCTTGATGATGTTGGCGCCCATCAGCGCGGCCATCTGCGTCGCATACGCGCAGATGTCGAGCGCGGTCTCGCCGGCGCGATCCAGGTTGGGTCCGCGCGGATAGCTCCACACCACCACCGCCAGTCCGCTCGCCTTCGCCTCGGCTGTCAGTTCCCGCAGTTCCTCCATCTGGGCGAACGCGAATTCGCTGCCGGGATAGATGGTGAAGCCGATCGCCGCGCAGCCGAGGCGGAGCGCGTCCTTGACGCCAGCGGTGACCGCCTGGTCCTTGTTGGTGGCCAGGCTATTCGAGTTGTTGCATTTCAGGATGGTGGGGATCGCGCCGGCAAACGTGTCGGCGCCGGCGGCGATCATGCCGAGCGGGGCAGCGTAGGCGTTCAGTCCGGCCTCGATCGCGAGCTGATAATGGTAGTGCGGATCATAGGCCGGCGGGTTGGGCGCGAAGCTGCGGGCGGGGCCGTGCTCGAAGCCCTGATCGACCGGCAGGATCAGCACTTTGCCGGTGCCGCCCAGTTTTCCGGTGGACAGGATGCGGGCGAGGTTTGCCTTCACGCCGGGCGGATCGCCCTCATACCAGTCCAGGATCTTCTTCACTTTCTGGGTGATGCGCATGTGGACGGTCCTCCTGTTGAGGGCTGCGGGCGATCTCACGCGTACTACCCCAGGGCGTCGTCGCTGTCACCCGGGGTGGTTTGCACCTGCAACCATTCGTGTAACCGGCGAGCGGCATTCCGCTCAGCCATATCGAACGCTGGTGGACGCGAGGTTAACACCTCGCCGCCAAGTGATGCGGCGATCGCGGCGACGGATTGCCAGCCGGGCGAGGTCGGGCTGAGCACCAGCCGGCGCTGGCCGATCCGCAGCGCCCCGAGTGCCAGGCCCGGCGCATCGGCACAATCGAGGATGTCGTCGATCGGAACGCCGGGGTATTCGCCGCGGGCGCGCTCGATCACCGCGCGCCACCATCCGCACCCGGCAAACAGCGCGGCGCCGGGCGCGGACAGCAACGTCACGGACCGCCCGATGGCGAGCACGGAACGCGCGTGCACCAAGCCGTGGACGACGACGGCAGGACAACGGTCACTGATCACTGCTTGACGTTCAAGCGGTTGGTCGCTTTCAGTTCAGCCGACAGTGCAGCCGGGGCAGGGTCCGGCGCAAAGGCTGAGGTCGAGGGGGCAGGCGATGGCGAGCGAGACGGAAGACCCGGACACGGCGGCCGACCGGCTGGAGGCGGCACTGGAACGCATCGCGCAGGCGGCGACGCGCGACGAACTGCAAATCCCGGATCGGCCCGCCTCCGTGCATGCCGAAGAAATTGCTGCGCGACTCGACGGGATGATCGATCGTTTGCGGACAGTGCTCGGCAGCAAGGCCGATTGAACCCGAAGGGCAAGGATCACTCGATGGCGCAGGTTACCGTTCGCATCAACGGCTACGCATACACCGTCGGCTGCCAGGACGGCGAGGAACAGCACCTGCTGGCAATGGCCGGCGAGGTCGAGCGACGGATCGAAACGATCCGGGCATCGGCCGGCCCGAGCGGTGAATCGCGTATGCTGGTGATGGCATCGCTGCTGATGGCGGACGACCTCTACGAGATGGATCAGGCGTTGAAGGCGGCGCGGGCGGGCCAACCGACGGACGCGAAGCTCGGCCGGCGGCTCGGCAAGCTGGCAAAGCGCGCGGAGGACATTGCCGTTGGCATGGAGCATCCCTAGATCGTGAGAGCGGGGCTGCCCGGTGCGTCAGGTAATACATCCCCTGGGCCACTAAGCAACTCCCACGGGAACTGGCTCTGTCGGGATCTTGGTCTCGGTATCTGGTGCCCACCTGCACAAGCAGGCTCTGGGAGGATGACACGCCAACGGCCATGGCGGCTCCGCACTCTCCAGCCAATCTGATCGAAGCCAAGCGCGCCGTCCGGGAACGCGCGCTCGCGGCGCGAGCGGCGTGGGACCCCGCAGTCGGCGCGGCGCTGGCCGGACATGTGCTCCGCGATACCCCCCCGCCGGAGGGGGCGGTGGTGTCCGGATACTGGCCGATAGGGCAGGAGATCGATATTCGGCCGCTGCTGCATGCGCTGCATGCGCGCGGCCATCCCATCGTGCTGCCGGAAACACCAAAGCGCGACAATCCATTGATTTTTCGGCTTTGGCAACCCGGTGATGTTCTGGTCTCCGAACGCTTCGGCACGATGCGGCCGATCGGCGAGGTGCGCGCGCCGGACTATCTGCTGGTGCCGCTGCTGGCGTTCGATCGCCGCGGCAACCGGGTCGGTTATGGCGCCGGATATTACGATCGGACGCTCGCGACATTGCCGGGCCGGTATCGTCTTGGCGTGGCCTACGCGGCGCAGGAACTGGACGAAGTGCCGGCTGGTCCTTACGACGCGAGATTGGACGCCGTGGCGACCGAGCGCGGCGTGACGTTGTGCAAGGAATAACCGATGCGCATCCTGTTCGTGGGCGACGCGGTGGGTCGATCCGGCCGCGAGGCGGTGGCGGCTTCGCTACCCAAGCTGCGCGAGACATTGCGCATCGACCTGGCGGTGGTGAACGCGGAGAACGCTTCGCATGGCTTCGGGCTCGCCCCGGACATGGCGACAGCGCTGTTCGCGGCGGGCGCCGATGTGATCACGCTCGGTAATCATGCGTGGGACCGCAAGGAGATCATCCCCTACATCGCCGAAAATCCGCGCCTGCTGCGTCCGCTGAATTATCCGCCCGGCACGCCCGGTGCGGGGTCGGTCGTGGTGGAGGTGCCGGGCGGACGCCGGGCGCTGGTGCTGCAGGCGATGGGGCGGCTCTACATGGATGCGCTGGACTGTCCGTTCCGCGGCACCGCGCAGGAACTGGCGAAGCACCGCATGGGCGGCACGGTCGCGGCGATCGTGGTGGATTTCCATGCCGAGGCGTCGAGCGAGAAGATGGCGTTTGGGCACTCGTTCGACGGGCAGGTGTCGCTGGTCGTGGGCACCCACACGCATTGCCCATCGGCCGATCATCAGGTGCTGCCCAGGGGCACCGCCTTTCAATCGGATGCCGGCATGTCCGGCGACTACGACAGCGTGATCGGCATGGCGAAGGAGGGCGCGGTGGCGCGCTTCTGGCGTAAGATGCCGGGCGAACGTCTGGCGCCAGCGGAGGGCGAGGCCACGGTCTGCGGCGTGTTCGTCGAGACCGACGATGCGACGGGGCTGGCGCGGCGGATCGAACCGGTACGGGTGGGTGGGCGGCTCGCTGCGGCGATGCCCGGAGGATGAAATTCGCAAATGCGGGCGCCACGGTTTTGACAGCCCCAGGGCGGCCGCAGTCATGATCATCTTCCCGTCGCTGACGATTCCCTCGAGCCGAGGGGGTCGATCCAGCGTCGATGCTCAACGAACCACGCAACCGACATATCGATAAAGGTGCGGACCGTCGCCTCGAGGTAGCGCCGGTGCGGGTAGATTGCGTTGATTGCGAACTCAACCGGCCGATATTCAGGTAAGAGCGAGACCAATGCGCCGGTTCTAAGCTCCTCCTCGGCGATAAAGGGAGCGGCAAGGGCGAGACCGCCACCGTTGAGAAGGACCATGCGGAGTACCTCGGCGCTGCTGGTCACCAGATTGCCGGCTACGCGCACGGCAGCGGGCTTTCCGTCCCGGTCCGTGAAGTGCCATTCATCCCCGAATGGGTAATACGCATATCGCAGGCAATTATGTGTGGCGAGATCAGCGAGGCGCGCGGGCGCCGGATGATTTTCGAGATAGCGCGGCGCGCAGCACAGGGTGTGGTGCCATTCGGCCAACCGTCGCACGATCAGGCTCGAATCCGGCGGTACGACCGCGCGGATGGCAAGATCAAAGCCTTCTTCGACAAGATCGGTCATCCGGTCGCCTGTCCGCAGATCGATTGCCGCTTCGGGAAAGTTTTGTAGAAAGCGTGCTACGATCGGCGCGATGAAGCGGGCGATATTCGTGTCGCAAAACACCCGCAATCGGCCGCGTGGGGTCAACTGCAATGCGCTCGCGATCCGATCGGCCTCGTCGAGCTCGGCCAGGATCTGCGCGCAGCGCTCGTAATATTCGCGCCCGATCTCGGTCAAGCCCACTTTGCGCGTGGTGCGGTTGAGCAGACGCACGCCAAGGTTTTCCTCCAGGTCCTTCACATGCTGGCTGACCATGCTCGGCGAAATTTCGAGCCGCGTTGCGGCGCCGGCGAAGCTGCCGATTTCTGCGACTTTGATGAAGGCCCGGATGTTATCAAAACGATCCATTTCATTCCCGACTGTGAAGCAATAACGGATAGTCTGTGCAGTGAAATGTATATTATCCGATGACAGCGCTGCTTCCATGTCCCGAACCGAACCCTGGATCTATGGCGTGCCGGGCGGTTCCGGCACCCCCTGGGCGGCTGGAGATGCGACATGGGAATTAGCAAATCCGCTGTGATGGACGGGTCAGACCTCGTTGGCTATGCCGGCCCCATCGACCAAACCGCGACACGGGTCGGGCGCCGCAGGTGGTCGCTGAAGCAGCTGCTGATCGCCGCCGGGGCACCGCTGTTGATCGCGGCGACCGCGGGTTACGGCAATTACTACTGGCGGACGGGCCGGTTTTTGGTCTCGACCGATGATGCTTACGTTCAGGCGCATTCGGTTCTGATCAGCCCCAAGGTGTCGGGCTACCTCTCCCAGGCGCCCGTCGACGACAATCGATCGGTGAAGGCGGGTGAAGTGCTCGCACGCATCGATCCGCGCGATTACCAGACCGCGCTCGACCAGGCGCGCGCCAATGTCGCCGCTGCGCAGGCTGCAATCGACACGCTCGACCAACAGATCGATCAGCAAATGCTCGTGATCGAGCAGGGCCGCCATCAGGTTACATCGGACCAAGCGGCGCTCGTCTTTTCGCAGCAGGATTTCCAGCGCTACACCCAGTTGGCCAAAGACGGTTGGGGCACCGTGCAACGATCCCAACAGGCGCAAGCCGACATTCGCGAAAAGGACGCCACGCTGCAGCATGACGTCGCGGTTGTCTCCGCCGCCCAAAGGCAAATCGGTGTTTTCAAGGCACAGGTCAGCCAGGCCGCCGCGACGCTCGCCCAACAGCAGGCGATGGAGCACCAGGCCGAGCTTAACCTCAGCTACACGATCATCACCGCGCCGGTCGACGGCACTGTCGGCGTCCGCACCTTGCGGGTCGGACAATACGTGCAGGCCGGCACGCAGCTGATGGCTGTGGTGCCGTTGCAGGCGGTGTACGTCGTTGCAAATTACAAGGAGACGCAGCTGACCGATGTTCGGCCCGGCCAGGCGGTTACGATCGACGTCGACACTTTTCCGGGCGCCAAGGTGACCGGCCATGTCGACAGCGTGGCCCCGGCGAGTGGCCAGGAGTTCGCGCTGCTGCCGCCCGACAACGCAACCGGCAATTTCACCAAGATCGTCCAACGCATTCCCGTCAAGATCGTTGTCGATGCTGATGATCCTCTGGCCAATATGTTGCGCCCGGGCATGTCGGTCGAACCGACAATCGATACGAAGCCTGCCAGCTCGGCGCCGAACCTGCGGAATGCGTCATGACCGCCGATCGCGCCGACGAGGCGCCGGTCACGCCCAAGACCTGGATCACGGTCGGCGGCGCGCTGATCGGCGCCTTCATGGCGGTGCTCAACATTCAGATCACGAATGCCTCGCTGCCCTATATCGAAGGCGGTATCGGCACCGGCGGCGTCTACGGGACCTGGATATCCACCGCCTATCTGATCGGCGAGATCATCGTCATCCCGCTCACTGACTTCCTCAGTCGGGTGTTTTCCCTGCGGCGCTACCTGCTCGTCAATGTGGCGCTGTTCCTGTTGTTCTCGGCGCTGTGCGGTCAGGCCACCAGCCTCGGCGAGATGATCGTGCTGCGGGCCCTCCAGGGGTTCGCCGGTGGCGTCATGATCCCGCTCGCCTTCACCATCATCATGACCATGCTGCCGCGCTCGAAGCACGCAATCGGGCTGGCCGGCTTCTCGGTAACTGCGACCTTTGCGCCGGCAATCGGCCCGACAATCGGCGGCTACTTCACCGACAATTACGGCTGGCCTTGGATATTCTACATCAACCTGGTCCCCGGTGCGGTCATGCTCGCTGCACTCTGGTACGGTCTGCCGAAGTCGGCGATGCAGCTCGGTTTGCTGCGCCGGGGCGACTGGCGGGGTATCGCGCTGATGGCCGTTGGCCTCGCCGCCCTGCAGACCGTGCTTGACGACGGTAACGTCTATGATTGGTTCGGCTCGCCGTTCGTTGTCAAATTGAGTCTCCTGGCGGTGGTGACGCTCGGCGCTTTTGTAATTCTCGAATTCATCACGCTCGAGCCGCTGGTCAATCTCCGGCTGCTCGGTCGGCGTAACTTCGGCCTTGGGACGTTGGGCAACTTCCTGCTTGGCTTCGCACTTTACGCTTCGGCTTATCTGCTGCCCCAATACCTCGCCGTCACGCAAGGCTTTGACTCGGAGCAGGCCGGCGAGGTGATCGCCTGGACCGGGTTGCCGCAGCTGCTGTTGATCCCGCTGGTGCCGCTCTTGATGAAGCGGTTCGATCCGCGCTTGCTGGTCGGCACCGGCCTGCTGATCTTTGCCGTCAGTTGCTTTATGAACATGACGCTCGACCACAACTATGCCGCGCCGGAGCTCTTTTGGCCGAACATCGTTCGTGCGATCGGTCAGGCGATCGTGCTGACCCCGCTTTCGGCGATCGCGATGCTTGGGATCGCGCCCCACGAGGCGGGCGGTGCGTCGGGCCTCTTCAACATGATGCGCAATCTCGGCGGCGCGATCGGCACTGCCGCGATCGAGACGTTCTTCACCAAGCGCGAGCAGTTCCACTCGGCCATCATCACCCCGGATGTCTCGCTGCTCGAACCGGCAACGCGCAACCGGCTGGCCGACCTGCAACAGTACTTCATGTCAAGCGGCTACCCCGATCCGGCGAGTGCGTTGCACCGCGCCATCATCGCCGTCGGCGAGACGATCCGCGCCCAGGCGACGATCATGGGCTACGCCGACTGCTTCGCCTTGCTCGGCGTCGTGCTGCTCGCTGCCGCTTTAGTGGTTGCATTGCTGAAAAAGGGCGCCGTGTCGAGCGCCGGCGCGCATTAGAGCCTGTCGTCAATTGAGCCAAACGACACTGGCGACGAGCTGGACGGCGACCCGAAAGTTGCGTGCGGTCTTCTCGTAACGGGTGGCGATCGCACGAAACTGCTTGCTCCTGGCGAAGAAGTTCTCGATCGGATGGCGTGCGGCATAAAGCTGGCGTCATAGTCGTGCAGCGAGGATCGGTTGGCGCGCGGTGTGATCACGGCGGTTTTGCCGGCCACTGCCAGTGGTTAGTGGACGCGCGCGTCGGCGTCGAACAGTCACGGACGGCAGCACACCAGGGGCTTACGCGCCCGCCCTGGCGTGGCGTATGGTGGCGTCCAAGTCGCTTGGTCGGGGTAGGTGACGCGGTAAGGCGGGGAAAGCGCGCCCGGCAAGCCGCTGGTAGCCTGACAGGGGCAGGCTTCTGTCCACTACAGACTGGGAGGACGAACCATGGCAAATTTCTTTGACCCTGATAGCGGCGCATTCCTCACATCTCTGAATATTACATCTGGGGATCGGATTCGAATTGGTCTCTGGGGCGGCGACGAAAACGGCAATGACCTAACCATGTATACCTATGATAGCAACGTCGTTGACTGGAGTGAGGAGGATCGACCCCAACAAACCCCCAGTACACGCTACTTCACGCTCACGGCGTTCAGAGCAGGGTATGTGCAGATTTCTGCCTTACACAGCCAGACGGGAATGACCTGGTGTTCGGTTCAGGTTAATGCTGCAACAAGTGTGACTATGGGCGGTAACTGCTTATGCCAAGATACAAATGGTACCTGGAACCGATATAGCACCTGTCTGAATTCAAGAGATTGCCGTCAAACCTGTATAAAAATTCTTGGGAGCGGGTTTTCTGATAGTAAATGCGTGGCGGGGTAATCGCGACTGTTTACGCGCGTTTGGAGATGCTGGGGGCGATTATCTGCCGTTAAACTTTTGATTCCTCACATCGTGCCATGAACAGCCGCCCGCCCATTTCCGCATTGTCGCCCGAGCAGCTAATGGCACGCGCCATGGAATATCGTCGCCTCCGACAATGGCATCCGTGATCGGGGTCGTGGATGTAAACCGAGGTGGCGTTACGCTCCGTCAGACCGCGCCGATCGTTACCGTGTGGTCTTCGCCGATCCATTTGCCGGTCGCCGTGCTCATCCAGGTAAAGACGATGTCCCGGCCCGGCACGAAGCCATCCGTCGGAATATCCGCCGTGTGGATGCCCAGTCCCGTGTCGCGCGTCTGCGCGTCGGTCCGCGTCTGCCAGCCATCCGCGCTCCAATGCACCAGCGCCGCCTCGGTCAGGTCGAGCCGCAGCACCCGGCCCACCGGGACCGATGGCGGACGCCAGTCCGGACGCCACGGGTGACACCGCACGGCGTGCTTCTCCCGCAGATAGCGGCGGGCGGTCTGCGGCGGCCGGTCGAACACCGCATTGTCCGCCAGCGAGCGCAGCAGCTTGATGTGCTCGGCATGTGCCCAGACCAGGGGCATTGCCGAGCCGCTTGGCTGGCCAGGAAACAGTTCGCGCGCCGCGATCTCGGGGCTGTCCCAGACCTGCTCCGGCAGCATTTTTCCCGGACTTGCACCCGTCTCCATCGCCGCCAGCAGGCGTTCCGCCTCGGCGCGGTGGCCGGCGGCCAACTCGTAGTGTGCGCGCTCGCCGGCAAGCAGCGGCCAGACACGGCCGATACCGGTGCCGTCATACGGGCTGCCATCCTCATGCTCGCCGTAGCCGTCGCCATTGTAGCGCCGCCAGCCGGGACCGTAGGGCAGGTCAACGCACAGCACGTGATCGATCACCTTCACCGTGTCGGTGATGCGCGGATCATCCGCCGCCCGTAATCCGAAGCGCACCAGGGCCAGCGCGTCGGTGCTGATCAGTTCGTCTGCCTCGACATGGGACGCCTCACCGAAACGGTTGCGAACCTCGACCGTTCCGCGGAGTTCGGCACGCGCCTCGCCTGGCACCTCGGGCGCGATGCGGACGTAATAGCCCGGCACGCCGACTTCGTGGCTGAGCCGCGTGTCGGCGACGTAGATCCAATCCTCGATCTGCTCATTCCAGGCGTCCGCCGTGTCGCGCAGGAAGTCCGCCACGCCGTCAACTTCGCACACCTCCGCCAGTTCGGCGGCGGCGAGCAGGGCCGCGATCTGGACGGCGAGCGTGAACGGCGTGTAGCCGGCATTTTCCTCCCAACGGTCCTGGCTGGTCCGGGGGCCATGGCCGACGACAAAGCCCGACGCACGCGCCACCATCGGCCAGAACGCCTGAAGCAGCGGTCGCGGCAAGGCGCCCTCGCGCCAGGCCATGTCCAGCAGCAGCATCGGGAAGGCGCATTCATCGAGCTGGACGCCGCCCCAGTACGGCGAGCCGTCCAGCCAGCAGTTCTGCGGCCAGCTGCCGTCCTCCTCCTGAATGGCGCGCAGGTAGCGGACGACGCGCAGAACCTCGGTGTGGGCGCCGCAGGCCAGGAATGCGCCTGCTGTCTGAGCCAGGTCACGCGGCCAGACGAGGTGGTAGCCGCCGATGTCGTCGTCCCCCTTGCTGCTGCCCCAGGGGATGGAGAGGCTGGCGATCAGCCCGCCGGGGAAGGTCGGGCTCTCGTGGCAACGCAGCACGGTCGTGCTGACGCGATAGACGTTGTGTCCGTCCACCTTGCGATCGAGCGAGCGGAGCGGCGCCTGCCAGCCGCGCCAGCCGGCGGCGTACTCCTCGAGCAGCGTATTGAATGGGGTCTGCAGGCTCGCACGCACGCGGAACGCCGACTCAGAGGCAGTGCGGCCGAAGCCCAGGGCGAGCAGGAACTCGGTTTCCGGCTCGGCTATTTCCGTTGTCAGGGCGACATTGCCGTCCGCGGCGCGGTCGTACTCTTCGGTCAAACTGCCATTGGCGTGGAGCATCTGCCAGCCGTCACTCGTGCCGACGAAGCCGGCCGAGGCGGCGACCAAAGGTCGCGAACAGCCGAGTGCCAGGCAGGTGCCGTCGCCCTCGGCGAACAGCAGGCGATGGCCCTTGTAGTTGCCGATCCAGCCGGTGTTGTGCGCGCCGCCATTGACCAGATGCGGCGCAAGCAGCGCGAACAGGCGGAGCGGCGGACCACTTAGGACCTCCAGCCGGACGCGCTGCAACACTACGTCGGCGCGCGGGTCGGTAAGGATGTACTTTACGATACGGAAACGGCCATCGAGATGGGTGCTGACAAGTTGAAACGCCGGCACACCGTCCTCCAGCCGCATCAGTTCGCAGCTGCAATCACGCTTCTCCTCGGCGAAAAAGCCGGCACCATCGGTCACGATGAAGCCGAAGTCGCGCGTGCAGGCCTGATCGACCCGCGGGTAATAGATCTCGTCCAGGATGCCGTGGCTGAGCGTGAACCAAACGCGGCTGACCGGCGACAGCGCGGTGCCGATGCCGGTTTTCGCGCTGGATGTCCAGCGGGGCGCGATGCCTGGCCAGCCGGGTGCGTCGGTCACTATCGCCTCCTCATGCGTCGTCGGTGTAGGTTGTGCCACGAAACGACTGAACTTTGAACACTGACCCGTGAGCGATGGCCGGACACTCCCAGTTCAAGAACATCATGCACCGGAAGGGCGCCCAGGATGCGCGCCGCGGCCGGCAGTTTGCCAGGCTGATCCGCGAGATCACGGTTGCCGCCCGTCAGGGCCTGCCGGATCCCGCCGCCAACCCGCGATTGCGCTCGGCGGTGGTGGCGGCGCGGCAGGCGAACATGCCGAAGGACACGGTGGATCGGGCGATCAAGAAGGCGACCGGCGGGGCAGGGGGCGAGGACTACTCCGACGTGCGCTATGAGGGATACGGTCCGGCCGGTGTCGCGATCATCGTCGAGGCGCTGACCGACAATCGCAACCGCACCGCCTCGGACATCCGGTCCGCGTTCGCCAAGCATGGTGGGGCGCTGGGCGAGACCAATTCGGTGAGCTTCCTGTTCAACCGGCTGGGGGTGATCCGTTATCAGGCCGCTGCCGCCAGCGCCGACGACATGCTGGAGGCGGCGATCGAGGCCGGCGCGGAGGACGTGGCGAGCGACGCGGAGGCGCACGAGGTGACCGCGGCGGTCGATGATTTTTTCGCGGTGCGCGATGCGCTGGAGGCGCGGTTCGGGCCGGGGGAGAGCGCGCGGATCGAGTGGCGCCCCACGACAAGCGTCTCGCTGAACGAGGACCGCGCCGCATCGGTGCTGAAGCTGCTCGACGTGCTGGAAGACAGCGACGACGTGCAGAACGTGTATGCGAATTTCGACATCCCCGACGCGGTGATGCAGAAGCTGTCGGCGTGACGCGGACGCGATTCAGTCCGTCGGCACGACGACATTGATCCCAAGTACGCGTGCGGCCGCTGCAAGCCGGCGGTCGAGCGTGGCCAGTTGCAACTCAAGTCGGCGACAGATCGCGGCGTGCAGCGCGTCTTTTGCACGCAGCTTCAGATCGAAGCGACGAACGTAGGTGTTCGCCAGCCGGCAGTCGTGCGCGTCCATCTCGGCAGTGTCGGTCTCGCCGGCGCGCCAGACGTCGAAGTCCGCCAATCGCTGCTCGGCTTCTGCGATCTCCAACACGCCCATCCGGACCAACCGGGACAATGCGGAGGCAACTTCGGCGGCAGCAAAATCACTGACGGTCAGACTGTCGCCCCAGCCAACCAGGAACGCGCCAACGGCCTTGGTGAACCGTTCATCGACAACTACGGGAATTATGACGCTGGCGTCGAGATACAGGCTCACCTCTCATCTTCTTCGTACATCTGGTTGAGCAGCTCGACCGACGTGATGCCGACGCTCTTGCGCGCCCGGGTGCGGGCCAGCAGCCACTCAAGCATGGCCCTGGAGGATTTGGCATTTCGCGGCGCTCTCGAACGCAACTCTGCAACGGGCTTGCCGTGTCGGGTGATCACCACCTCCTCGCCCTCGATTGCCTTGTCGATCAGGACGGACAGACGATTTTTCGCTTCCGCGACGCTATAGGTGCCCACACTGAGCCTCGTGGATTATGGCCAATATTATAGCCATAGAATGACACCCCGGTCCATCGTATAGAGCACAGGTCATGAACAGGGGCTCGATTCGCGCATGGCCCGATTCCTCGGCATCGACCCTGGCCTGCGCATCACCGGCTGGGGGGTGATCGAGGTCGATGGCAACCATCTGCGGCATATTGCCGATGGCATCATCGCGACCGACAGCGCAACCAGTGTGCCGGAACGGCTAAAGGCGCTGCACGATGCGCTGGTGACGCTGATGGCGCAGTACCGGCCCGATGAGGCGGCGATCGAGGAGACCTACGTGAACCGCAACGGCGCCGCCACGCTGAAGCTTGGCTACGCGCGCGGCGTGGCGTTGCTCGCTCCGGCGCTGGCCGGCATTCCGGTCGCCGAATATGGCGCCAAGGCGGTGAAGCTTGCGGTGGTCGGGACCGGCGGAGCCGAGAAGGCGCAGGTGCAGATGATGGTCCGTCAGCTGCTGCCGGGCGGCGCGATCCGCCGGGCGGACGCCGCCGATGCGCTGGCCGTGGCGATCTGCCATGCGCATCATCGCGCCAGCCGGCTGGCGTGGAGCAGTCGGATGAGGAGCGCGTGATCGCCCAGCTGATCGGACGCGTCGAGGCGCTCGAGGAAGGGCGCTGCATCATCGATGTGAACGGTGTCGGCTACCTGGTGCAGGCGTCCACACGCACTCTGGCCGCATTGCCCGCACCACCGGCGGCAGCGCGGCTGCTGGTGGAAACGCATGTGCGCGATGACGCCATTCTGCTCTACGGCTTTGCCGATGCGGCCGAACGCGACTGGTTCCGCCTGCTGACCACGGTGCAGGGCGTCGGCGGCAGGGTCGCGCTTTCGGTGTTGTCGGCGCTGTCGCCGCGCGACCTTGTCTCAGCCATCGCCGCCGGGGATCGCGCCAGCCTGACGCGTGCGCCCGGTGTCGGTGCACGACTTGCGGTTCGGCTGCTGACCGAGTTGCGCGACAAGGCCGGCGCGATGCCGTCGGCGCCCGGGTTCGTCGCGCCCCGGATCGGTCCGCCCGGAGTGGTGGAGGACGCGATCTCGGCTTTGGTCAATCTCGGATACCGCCGGCCTGAAGCGCAGTCGGTGGTGGCGCGCACGGTCGAACGGCTTGGCGATACGGCGCAGTTGGATGCGGTAATTCGCGACAGTCTGAAGGATCTGGCGCAGCGGGCGCCGACATGAGCGGAAGCGGAAGGAAGGCCGGGAGGAAGGTCGGGCAGCCTCCCCCTCCCCTCGGGCGAGGGGGTCAGGGGGCGGGGTCTGGTGGGGCTCCGCAGACCCCGCCCCCCGACCCTCTCCCGAACGGCCGGGAAGTGTCACCGATGCGTCGCGAGGAGGATGCGGCGGAGGCCAGTCTGCGGCCTCAGACGCTGCGGGAATTCGTCGGCCAGCAGGCCAGCCGCGAAAACCTCGCCGTGTTCATCCAGGCCGCACGCGACCGCGGCGAGGCGCTGGATCACGTGCTGCTGCATGGGCCGCCCGGCCTGGGCAAGACAACGCTGGCCCAGATCGTGGCACGCGAACTCGGGGTCGGGTTTCGTGCCACGTCCGGTCCGGTGATCCAGCGGGCGGGGGACCTCGCCGCAATCCTGACAAACCTCCAGCCGAGGGATGTGCTGTTCATCGACGAGATCCATCGGTTGCAGCCGGCTATCGAGGAAGTGCTCTACCCCGCGATGGAAGATTTCCAGCTTGACCTGATCATCGGCGAGGGGCCAGCGGCGCGCTCGGTGCGGATCGACCTGTCGGCGTTCACATTGATCGGCGCCACCACGCGAGCCGGCCTGCTCGCCACACCGCTCCGCGACCGCTTCGGCATCCCGTTGCGCCTGGTCTTCTATACGCCGGCCGAACTGGAGCTCATCGTCCGCCGCGGCGCCGAGAAACTCGGCGTGCCGCTGACCCGCGACGGCGCTGCCGAGATTGCTCGCCGTTCGCGTGGAACTCCACGCATCGCCGGACGACTGCTGCGCCGCGTGCGCGACTTTGCCGCGGTCGCCGGCACTGCCGAAGTTGACCGCCAGGCCGCGGATGCGGCGCTTAACCGGCTGGAGGTGGACCGGCTCGGCCTGGACGCGATGGACCGCCGCTATCTGCTCCGCATCGCCGAGCACCACGCCGGCGGGCCGGTGGGCGTCGAGACGCTCGCCGCCGCACTCGCCGAAGCGCGCGATACGCTGGAAGACGTGATCGAGCCGTTCCTGATCCAGGAGGGCCTCGTGCTGCGCACCAGCCGTGGTCGCATGTTGGGCGAGCCGGGTTGGCGTCACCTCGACCTGCCGCTGCCTTCACGTACGCCGGATCAGCTCGACCTGCTGCGTGACGCCGCGCCATCGGACCATGAATGAACAGCAATCCAGCCTCCACAGCGCCGGATGGCAGGCATCGCTATGGAATACGCGTCTATTACGAGGACACCGATGCCGGCGGAGTCGTCTATCATGCCGCCTATCTCCGCTTCGCCGAACGTGCCCGCACCGAGGCCCTGCGGGATCTCGGCATCCCATATGCCGAGCTGCTGGGGCAGTTCTCCCTGATGTTCATGGTGCGGCGCGTCGAAGTGGATTATCTGCGTCCTGCCCGTCTCGACGAATCGCTGGCCGTGCTAACCGAACCGCTCGCAGTGGGGGGCGCGTCGGTATTGCTTCGCCAGGTCGTGCAGGGGCCGCAGGGGTCGTGTGCCCTTCTGACGGTGCGGCTGGCCTGTGTGAAGCGGGACGGCAGACCGGGACGCCTGCCGCGGCGCTGGCGGACGGTTCTGACGGCAATGTGCAACGCGGCGCGCGCTCCGGATCGCAGTCCGGGCCATGCCGAACAGGATATGGAGTAGCAGGTGGATCGGGCAGTCGATGCAGCCAATCTCGCGACGCCGGGGGCGGATCTCTCGCTGTGGAGCCTTTTCATCGAGGCCGACCCCGTCGTCAAAATCGTCATGCTCGGCCTGCTCGCGGCCAGTATCTGGGTCTGGGCGGTGGTGTTCGAGAAATGGTCGAGCCTGCGCAAGGTGAACCGCGAGGCGGACGGGTTCGAGGACCGGTTCTGGTCCGGCGGCAGCCTGGATGAACTGTTCGACCAGCAGGCGGCCAACCCGACGCATCCGATGGCCGCGGTATTCGGCTCGGCCATGGGCGAATGGCGTCGTTCGGTGCGCGTGGCCGGCGCCGACATCAGCCGCAGCTCGGTCCGCGAGCGGGTCGATCGGGCGATCACCGTGACCGTGCAGCGCGAGATGGATCGGCTGGAACGCTGGATGATCTTCCTCGCCTCGGTTGGCGCCACCGCGCCGTTCATCGGGCTGTTCGGCACAGTGTGGGGCATCATGCACAGCTTCTCCGCCATCGCCGCCATGCACAACACCAATCTCGCCGTGGTGGCGCCCGGCATCGCGGAGGCCTTGTTCGCCACCGCGATCGGCCTGGTGGCGGCAATCCCCGCCGTGCTCGCGTACAACAAGATCAGCAACGACCTTGCCCGGTTTGCCTCCCGTCTCGAAGGCTTCGGCTCGGAATTCAGCGCCATCCTCTCACGCCAGAGCGAGGAGCGGGTGTGATGCGGCAGGAGATGGCGACAGTGAAAAACGCCCCCGCCCGCCTCCCCCCTCCCGCAAGGGGAGGGGGAGAACGTTAGCATGGCTGTGTCACTCAACGGCAGGACCCGACTGCGCGGACGCTATCGGCCGCTGTCCGAAATCAACGTGACGCCGCTGGTCGACGTGATGCTGGTGCTGCTCATCATCTTCATGGTCACCGCACCGCTGATGACGTTCTGGCGTGTCGGTCGATCTGCCGAAGACCGACGCCAAGCCGCTGAACACCGACAGCCAGCCACTCACGGTCTCCATCGATGCTGGTGGCAAGATCTTCCTGCAGGACCAGGAGCTTCAACTGCCGGATCTTGTCGCGAAGCTGCAGGCAATCGCGCAGAACGATCAGGATCGCCGCATCTTCGTGCGCGGCGACAAAGACCTCGCGTACGGGCGGATCATGGAGGTGATGGGCACGATCACCCAGGGCGGCTTTACCAAGGTCGCGCTGCTGGCGGAGCAGCCAAACACACCGCCTGCCTCGAAGCCCGCCGCACCCCCAGCCTCCCCGCCCGCCGGGACGGCCCCGACCGCCACGGGCCGCCCGAAGAACGGCTGAGGGGCCAGCACGTGCTGCAACGCGTCCTGCATGGGGATGATCGCGCGGGAACCCGCTCCCGGCGCACGGACCCCACGCTACGTCGCGCTGCATTCATTTCCGGTGCCATTCATCTGACCATCCTGCTCCTCCTGCTGATCGACCTGCCCTTCGGCAGACCGGCCGAGGAACCGCCGGAAGTAACGGTGGCCATGGTGTTCGACAACGGCACCGCCGCGTCCTCGGTGCAGGCACCGCAGCCGGCCGCGGTGCCTGCACCCGCAAACGCGCCCGAGGCTGCGCCGGCTCCTCCCACGCCGCAGCCGCCGAAACCGCAGACCATCGAGGCACCCCCGCCGCCTCCACCGCCGCCACCGCCCCCGCCTGCGCCGCCCCAGGCGACAGCGCCGCCCACACCATCGCCACCGACGCCGCTGCCGCCGCCCACGCCGTCGCCGGCTCCGGCAATCTCGCCGCCGCCGCCCGCCGCGCCGCCGAGCCCGCCGCAGGTGCAGCCGCCGCTGCCGACGCCGCCGCTACCGGTTCCGCCGCCACCGGTGCCACCGCCGCCCAGTCCGCAAAGCACGACCTCGCAGCCGAATCCGACCAAGAACCCGGCGCCGCAGAGCACTGCCCTCGAGAACACGCTGGAGAAACTGCGCAGCCTGCAGCGCCAGACCCAACCGCCCAAGGCACGCTACAATCCGCAGGCGGGCGGGGCGCCGAACGGTGGCGGCAACCCCGAGAGCGACGACACGTCCGCCCTCACCGCGGCCCAGCGCGGCGCCATCGGCGATTTCGTCCGCCGCTGCTGGAGCACCGATCCGGGAATGCTCGATCTCGACAAGATGCAGGTACTGCTGACGGTTACGACCGATGGCGCCGGCGTCGTCCGGCGGGCCGTTATCGCACAGGATGACGTTGGCCGCGTGAGCGGCAATCCTCGGTTGCGGGTGTTTTCCGAGCGAGCCGTGCGTGCCGTGCTGGACCCGAATTGCGCAAACCTGCCGCTGCCGCAGCCAATGCTGGGACAGACGCGGGAATTCACCTTCCGGTTCCGACCGTGAGCAAACTTACTTCAGGGAAGGCTCCGACATGACAGGACTGCCCATGCTTCCGCTTCGCCGCCGCACGCTTCTCGCCGGTGCAGCCGGTTCCGCCGCGTTGCTTGCGGTGCCCGCGGCGGTACGCGCGCAGGCGCTGGCGCCCCCGCCTTCGTCCCCTGCTTCGTCCCCTGGGGGCGGCGCCGGAAAGAGTGCGGTGATCGACGTGAACCGTGCGCGCGCCGATCCTATTCCGATCGCGATACCGGCGCTCGGCGGGGGCGACTCCCAGCTTGGCCAGGACATCGCGAACGTCATTACCAACGACCTTGCCCGTTCGGGTCTGTTCCGCGCGATCGCGCCGGGAGCGTTCATCCAGGCGGGCGGTCAGGGCGACGTGCCCAACTTCCAGAACTGGAAGGCCGTCGGCGCGCAGGCGCTGGTCACCGGGCGGGCGGAATTGCAGGGCGGCGGTCAGATCCGCGTCGAGTTCCGGCTGTGGGACGTGCTGCCGCAGGCGCAGATCCAGGGCACCGCATACACCACCAGCCAGTCCAACTGGCGGCGCATCGCGCACATCATGGCCGATGTGATCTACGAGCGGCTGCTGGGCGAGAAGGGTTATTTCGACACCCGCATCGTCTACATCGCCGCCACCGGTCCGCGCGGGCGGCAGACCAAGCGTCTCGCCATCATGGACCAGGACAGCGAGAACAACCGTTTCCTGACCGACGGTTCCTGGCTGGTCCTGACGCCACGCTTCCATCCGACGCGCGACGAGATTGCCTTCATGAGTTACGCCAACAACCGCCCGCGGGTTTATCTGTTCAATCTCGGTTCGGGCCAGCAAAGGGTGCTCGGCGATTTCGAGGGCATGACGTTCGCGCCGCGCTTCTCGCCCGATGGCAGCAACGTGGTCATGTCGGTGACGCGCGGCGGCGGATCGGACCTCGTCACCGTGGACCTTGCAAGCCGGGCCTCGCGGCGGCTGACCGATTCCGGTGCGATCGACGTGAGCCCGTGCTACAGCCCCGACGGCAGCCAGATCGTCTTCAACTCCGACCGCGGCGGCGATCAACAACTCTATCTGATGAGTGCGGGGGGCGGCGGGGTGAGGCGCATCAGCTTCGGGTCGGGCCGCTACGCCACGCCGGTTTGGTCGCCGCGCGGCGAGCTCATCGCGTTCACCCGCTTCGGCGGCGAGTTAGGCAATTTCTCGATCGGCGTGATGCATCCGGACGGCTCGGGGGAACGCATCCTGTCCGAGGGGTTCTCGGTGGAAGGACCTACATTCGCACCAAATGGCCGGGTGCTGATGTTCTGGCGGCAGACTGCCGGGCGCGACAATCGAGGCTCCGGGTTTTCGTCGCGCCTGGTGTCGATCGACATCACCGGCTTCAATGAGCGCGTGGTGGGGACGCCGACCGATGCCTCGGATCCGGCATGGTCGCCCCTGGCGGCTTGAGGCTGGTTCGCCTGCTGTGCGAGAGCGCCGGGCCCGGCTCCGGTTCTCGTGAACTTGACCGAATGCAATGCAACCATCGCATCGCATTCACGCGCGGAACGGATTACCGTTGCGCGGGATTGGCTTGTTTCCCGCCTTTAGTCATCCTCAACCAGGGACGAAGTGAAATGAACAGCAAGATTCTCGGCGCTTTGGCCGCCGTCGCCCTGTTGGCGGCGTGCGCGAACAAGGACACCGGCGCCTCGACTGGCTCCGGCGCCGCGGCGGCAACCTCGGGTCCGGTGCCGGGCAGCCAGGAGGATTTGGTCGCCAATGTGGGTGACCGGGTCTTCTTCGACTTCGACCGCTCGACCCTGACTTCGGACGCACGGGCGACGCTCGACCGGCAGTCCGGCTGGCTTGCCAAGTACCCGCAGGTGAACGTTCAGGTTGCCGGCAACACCGACGACAGGGGCACCGAGGAGTACAATCTCGCGCTTGGCCAGCGTCGCGCCAATTCCAGCCGTGATTATCTGGTCGCACGCGGGGTGGCGGGCTCGCGAATGAGCACGATCAGCTACGGCAAGGATCGTCCGACCGCGCTTGGCGACAACGAGCAGGCCTGGGCGCAGAATCGCAACACGATCACCTCGGTCCGCTGAACCCAGAATTCCTTCCGGTATGGCACTGAACCGGCGGCCCCAGGCCGCCGGTTTCGTTTGCGTGAGGGCTGCCATATGACTGCCTGGGTCTGGCATCATGGTCCGGTCCCGGAGTTCAGCCGTGCAGTCGCGGCGCGAGGAGAGACAGCATGAGCGTCCTGTCGGCGATCCGCCTGATCGTGGCACTTGTCCTGGTTGCTGCCGTGGCGTCGTACCGCCAGCCGGCCCGGGCTCAGATTGACAGCCGCGAGGCGATCGCGCTGCAGAATCAGATCCTGGACATGCGCCGGCAGATGCAGGCGTTGCAGGACCAGGTGGCTCGGGGCGGTGGCGGCAGCCCGACCTATCTCAGCCGGGGCGCCTCGGCGCCTCCCGCGGGAGGCGCGAATGATCTGGTCGCGCAACTGCTGTCCCGGGTGGACGCGCTCGAGGAGCAGGTGCGTCAGCTTCGCGGCCGTACCGACGAGACGGCAAATCAGGTTCAGCGGCTGGGCGCCGATCTGTCCAAGCGCATCGACGACCAGGCGTTCCAGGCGCAGAACTCCCAGGAAATCGGCCAGCCGCCCAGGGGCGCCCCGCCTCCCGCGCAGTCGTCGCAGTTTCCACCGTCTTCCAATCTGGCGCTGACGCCGCCGCCGACCTCGCTCGGTGGGCCCTATGCCGCCGGTCCGCGGCCGCCACCAGGCTCGCCGGGCGTGCCCCGCACCCCCGAGGTGGCCATGCAGGAGGGCAATGCCGCTCTGGCAAGGCGCGATTATCAGACTGCCGAGCAGGCGGCGCGCGAAGTGCTGACCGGCAGCCGGACCTCGCCGCGCGCGTATGATGCGCAATTCCTGCTCGCCCAGGCTTTGCTGGGCGAACGGCAGTTTCCGCAGTCGGCCATCGCCTACGACGACACCTATAACCGGGCAAGAAAGGGTGCGCACGCCCAGGATGCGATGCTGGGACTGGCCAATTCGCTGATCGCCATCAATGAGAAAAAAGCCGCCTGCGATACTCTGGTGAAACTTCGCACCGAGTTTCCGTCACCCCGCCCCGACTTGCGCGAAGCGATCAGCGAATTGACGCAGCGCGCCGGGTGCAGGTAGCGATCGCTGATCACTGCCGCGGATTTCGCCACGACGATGGCCGCGCTCGGGCCGTTCGAGCCGGCGCCTCGGCTGGCCGCGGGCGTTTCGGGCGGACCCGACAGCATGGCCCTGGCGTTGCTCGCGAACACATGGGCTCGCGAGCGCGGCGGATCGTTGCGTGCGCTGATCGTCGATCACGGGCTGCGTGCGACGTCCGCATCCGAGGCGGCAGAGACGGCGGCGCGACTTGCCGGACGGGGCATCCCGGCGCGGGTGCTGACGATCGCGGGGCTCGCGCGGGGGCCGGCATTGGCGGAGCGCGCGCGGACCGCCCGATTCCACGCGCTGATCGAGGCCTGCGCCGCCGAAGGCATCCTGCACCTGCTGCTGGGTCATCATGCGCTGGACCAGGCGGAGACGGTGCTCATTCGCTCGCTTGGCGGCAGCGGTCCGGCCGGATTGGCGGGAATCGCATCGCTGGTCGAGACGCCGATGGTGCGCATCCTTCGTCCCCTGCTCGGCACTGCGCCGGACCATCTCCGCGCCACACTGATCGCTGCCGGTGTGGAATGGATCGCGGATCCGTCCAATACCGACGCGGCCGCGCTGCGTGCGCGACTGCGGCTGGCGCGCCGTGATCACCGTGGCATCGGTTCGGCAACCGCCGCGCTGGTCGCTGCGGCCGCAGCCTCCGGTCGTCGGCGGGCGGAAGCCGACCGGAACGCCGCTTGGTGGCTGGCCGGGCGGACATCATTACATCCCGAAGGTTATTGTCTGCTGTCCGACGGGATGCCCGGGAGCGATCCCGGTATCGACCCGCGCGCGCTGGCGGCGCTGATGCAGGCGATCTCCGGAGCGCCGTTTCCGCCACCGACAGCCGCGGTGGCGTCACTCGCCATGGCGCCCCGGCCAGCGACCCTGGCCGGCGTCCGCCTGATGCCCGCGGGGCGGCTGGGACCAGGACTTCTGGTGGCGCGGGAGGCGGCGGCGATGGCGCCGCCGGTTGCCGCGGCACCCCGTGCGGTCTGGGACGGACGCTTCCGGTTGCAAGCCGATGCGCTGATCCCCGCCGGCGCGGTTCTAGGCGCATTGGGCAGCGATGCCGCGCGGCTGCGTCGCGCCTCGGCGCTTCCGGCCGCCCTGCTCAGGACACTGCCGGCGGTGAGGCTCGATGGAAAGCTTCTCGCCGTTCCGCACCTGGTCTATCCTGATGCGCAGACATGCGAGCGCATCCCATTGGTGTTCCATCCATCAATTCCGGCTGCGCCCGCACCATTCCTTGGGTGGTACGCGTTTGGGGATGCATGACAGGAGCCGACACCCTATGTTGACAATGTCGAACGCTGTCGGTTCGTCGGTTCCTTGCACCGGCGGGTGGTTTCGGTGCTGACCGAAGCCGGCCTGATATCGGTGCCTTGGACTGGATCAGGGTTGCACCTCGGGGACGTGAGCGAAGTGAGATGAGCAATTTCGGCCGTAATCTGGCGCTCTGGGTCATCATCGCCCTGCTTCTGGTGGTGCTGTTCAACCTGTTCCAGCCTGGCACAACCCACACGGCTGCGACGCAGGTGGCCTATTCCGACTTCATCAACGAGGTGAACGGCGGACGGGTGCGCGACGTGGTGATCCAGGGCCGTACCGTCTCCGGCCAGCTCACCGACGGGCGCACATTCCAGACCTATACGCCCGAGGACTCAACGCTGGTGCAGCGCCTGACCGACAAGGGCGTGCGGGTGATCGCCAAGCCCGAGGATTCGGACGTCAATCCGCTGCTGCACTATTTGCTGTCCTGGTTCCCGATGCTGCTGCTGATCGGCGTGTGGGTCTTCTTCATGCGTCAGATGCAGGCCGGCGGCGGCCGCGCGATGGGCTTCGGCAAATCGCGCGCGCGGATGCTGACCGAAAAGCAGGGCCGTGTGACATTCGACGATGTCGCCGGCATCGACGAGGCGAAGGGCGAGCTGCAGGAAATCGTCGAATTTTTGAAGGATCCGCAGAAGTTCCAACGGCTGGGCGGCAAGATACCGAAGGGTGTGCTGCTGGTCGGTCCTCCCGGCACCGGCAAGACGCTGCTGGCACGCGCAATCGCCGGCGAGGCGAACGTGCCGTTCTTCACCATCTCAGGGTCCGACTTCGTCGAGATGTTTGTGGGCGTCGGCGCATCGCGTGTGCGCGACATGTTCGAGCAGGGCAAGAAGAACGCGCCCTGCATCATCTTCATCGATGAAATCGATGCGGTTGGCCGGCATCGCGGAGCGGGGTTGGGCGGCGGTAACGACGAACGCGAGCAGACCCTGAACCAGATGCTGGTCGAGATGGACGGCTTCGAGAGCAACGAAGGCGTCATCCTGATTGCGGCGACCAACCGTCCGGACGTTCTGGACCCGGCATTGCTACGCCCGGGCCGCTTCGACCGGCAGGTTGTGGTGCCGAACCCGGATGTGAACGGGCGCGAAAAAATCCTGCGTGTGCACATGCGCAAGGTCCCGCTGGCATCCGATGTGGACCCCAAGGTGATCGCTCGGGGCACGCCCGGGTTCTCCGGCGCCGATCTGGCGAACCTGGTGAACGAGGCGGCGCTGCTGGCGGCGCGCATGGGCAAGCGCGTGGTCGCCATGCTCGAATTCGAATCCGCCAAGGACAAGGTGATGATGGGCACCGAGCGGCGCTCGCTCGTGATGTCCGAGGCCGAAAAACGCATGACCGCCTATCACGAGGGCGGCCACGCATTGTGCGCCATGCACGAGCCGGAATGCGACCCGGTGCACAAGGCAACGATCATACCGCGCGGGCGCGCGCTCGGCCTGGTGATGAGCCTGCCGGAGGGCGACCGCTACTCCAAGAGCAAGTCCAAGCTGCTGGCCGAGCTGACCATGGCGATGGGCGGGCGCGCCGCGGAGGAGATCATCTTCGGACCCGACAAGGTGTCGAACGGCGCAGCCGGCGACATCAAGATGGCGACCGACCAGGCGCGGCGGATGATCACCGAGTGGGGCATGAGCGACAAGCTCGGCATGATCGCCTACGGCGACAACAGCCAGGAGGTTTTCCTCGGCCATTCGGTCACGCAGAACAAGAACGTGTCAGAGGCGACCGCGCGCGAGATCGACGGCGAGATCAAGGACATCATCGATCGCGCCTATGCCAAGGCGCGGCGCATCCTGACCGAGAATGTCGAGGAGCTGCATCGCCTGGCGCGCGGACTGCTGGAGCACGAGACGCTGAGCGGCGACGAGATCCGCACGGTCCTGCGCGGCGAGCCGGTGATCCGCAAGGTGGTGGATGAACCGGCGCCCGAAAGCCGCCGCGCTTCGGTGCCGACCGCGGGCCGCCCGGCGGCACAGACCCCACCGGCAGGGGGCCTTGGTCCGGCGCCGCAACCCGGTTGATGCCAACCGCTGCTCCCCCTCCCGCAAGGGGAGGGGGAGATGCTACGCCAACCGTGATCTCTGGGCTTCGCAGAACCTGGGGTGGTCTTGCGCTGGATCGCCCCCGCATCATGGGCGTGCTGAACGTCACGCCCGACAGCTTCAGCGATGGCGGCGATCACCTGACTCCCGATGCAGCAATTGCCGCGGGTCTGGCGATGGGCGCGGCGGGCGCCGACATCATCGATGTCGGCGGCGAGAGCACACGTCCGGGCTCACAGGCGACGCCCCCTGATGTCGAGCAAAGGCGCATACTTCCGGTAATCCGTGCTCTTGCCTCGGCCGGCCTGCGCATCTCGGTGGATACGCGTCATGCGTCGACCATGGCAGCCGCGCTCGACGCCGGCGCGGCAATCGTCAACGACGTATCGGCACTCAGCCACGACCCCGCTGCCGCCGCGCTGGTTGCTGCGCGAAACTGCGCTGTCGTGCTGATGCACATGCGCGGCGATCCTGCCAAGATGTATGCCGAAGCGAATTACGGCGACGTGGTCCTCGACGTACAGCGCGAGTTGGCCGAACGGATCAGGGCGGCCGAGCGGGCCGGTATCGCGTCAGGTCAGATCGCAATCGACCCGGGTGTCGGCTTTGCCAAGACGCCCGGCCAGTCGATGGAGTTGCTCCGCCGATTGTCGGAACTTGCCTCGCTCGGCTACCCGATCCTTGTCGGCGTGTCGCGAAAATCCTTCATGGCGGGGATCGTCAGGCAAGCCGAACCGCGTCAACGCCTCGCCGGTTCCCTGGCCGCGGGCCTGTTTGCCCTCTCGCATGGTGCTACAATCCTACGTGTACATGATGTTGTAGAAACAGTACAGGCAATAACTGTCTGGCGAACTCTCCTCTTGTGATTACGAAAGTGCTTCCATTTCGGGCGCGCACGCCCCAACATGCCGACTATAGGTAGTAACAGCACCTCAAACATCTCAGAGCATCGATGACGCGTGTCAAGCGCCTGTTCGGGACCGACGGTATCCGTGGCACGGCGAACACCGATCCGATGACTGCGGAGACCGCGCTCCGCCTCGGCCAGGCAGCGGGATTTCGGTTCACGCGCGGCAGCCATCGTCACCGCGTCGTGATCGGCAAGGACACGCGGCTCTCGGGCTACATGATCGAACCTGCGCTCACCGCTGGCTTCATCAGCGCCGGAATGGATGTGACGTTGGTGGGGCCGTTGCCGACGCCGGCCATCGCCATGCTGACCCGCAGCCTGCGCGCCGACCTTGGCGTGATGATCTCGGCGTCGCACAACCCCTTCGAGGATAACGGCATCAAGCTGTTCGGTCCGGACGGGGTCAAACTCAGCGATGAGACCGAGATCGAGATCGAAGTGCTGATGGCAAGTCCGATCGGTCATCGCCTCGCCGCCCCCGGCTCACTCGGCCGCGCCTCGCGCCTGGACGACGCCGCCGGCCGGTATATCGAGGCAGCCAAGGCCAGCTTCCCCCGCGGCCTGCGGCTCGATGACCTCAAGATCGTCGTCGATTGCGCGCATGGCGCGGCGTATCGCGTGGCGCCCACCGTGTTGTGGGAGCTTGGCGCCACCGTCGTCCCGATCGGCGTGTCGCCGGACGGCTTCAACATCAACCGCGGCTGCGGTTCCACTGCGCCGGAATATCTTTGCGCCCATGTGATTGAACACGGCGCGCATCTCGGCATCGCACTGGACGGTGATGCGGACCGCCTGTTGATGGCCGACGAGAAGGGTGAACTGATCGACGGCGATCAGATCCTTGCGCTGATCGCGCAATCCTGGGCCAACAGCGGCAGGCTCCGCGGCAACGGCATCGTGGCCACCGTGATGTCGAACCTGGGGCTGGAGCGCCACCTGGCTGACCATGGGCTGGCGATGCATCGCACCAAGGTGGGCGACCGCTACGTGGCCGAGCGGATGCGCGAGGCCGGGATGAACCTGGGCGGCGAGCAGTCGGGACATGTGATCCTGTCGGATTTCGCCACCACCGGCGACGGACTCCTGGCAGCGTTGCAGGTGCTGTCGGTGATTGTCGAGCAGCGACGTTCGGCCGGGGAGGTTTGCCGCGTGTTCACGCCGCTGCCGCAGCAGCTGAAGAACGTGCGCTTCACCGGTCCGTCGCCGATGCACAACCGGCGCATCAAGCAGGCGATTGCCGCGGCGGAGGCGGACTTGAACGGGTCCGGGCGCCTGCTGATCCGCGAGAGCGGCACCGAGCCGCTGCTCCGCGTGATGGCGGAAGCCGAGGACGAGGCATTGGTCCGCCGGGTGGTGGGCGAGCTGTGCGACGCAATCGCCGCGGTCACGCGCGAACGTGAGGATGCCGATTGATGCATGGACGCGTGCTGGTGATCGCCGGCTCGGACTCGGGCGGTGGCGCCGGCATTCAGGCAGACATCAAGACCATCACGGCATTCGGTGCATATGCCGCGACCGCCATCACGGCACTGACGGCGCAGAACACGCTGGGCGTGCACGGCGTGCATGCGGTGCCGCCTGAGTTCGTCAGCCGGCAGATCGTGGTGGTGCTGGACGATATCGGCGCGGACGTGGTGAAGACCGGAATGCTCGGCGACGCTGCGACGATCGAGGCCGTCTGCGACACCTTGGAAAGGCATATCGAGCGTACGCCGGTGGTGGTCGATCCGGTGATGGTCGCGACGACCGGCGCGCGCCTGCTGGCATCGGACGCCCTGGAGACCCTGAAGCGCCGGCTTCTGCCGTTGGCGAGTGTGATCACGCCGAACCTGCCGGAGGCCGAAGCACTCGCCGGAATGACGATCCAGAATGTCGCCGCAATGCATCATGCCGCGGCCGCGATGCTGACCCTGGGGGTTCCGGCTGTGCTGTTGAAGGGCGGCCATCTGCCCGGCGAGCAGGTGGTCGACCTGCTGGCCACCGTTGACGGCATCGAGGTGTTCTCGGCGCCGCGCATCGTATCACGGCACACGCACGGCACCGGCTGCACGCTCGCCAGCGGGATTGCCGCTGGCATGGCGCAGGGTCTTGGGTTGCGCGACGCGGTGGCGCGCGCGCGCGCGTTCGTGCGGGCCGCAATTGCCGCGGCGCCCGGCTTCGGCGCCGGACATGGGCCGCTCAACCACACCATAACCGTCGATCCGGCACGGTCGATCTGGCGCGACTGACGCGGTAGCCCGCGCAACGGCCCTGGGGTCAGGCGGCGTCCTTCAGCAGATCGCTCACTACGCGCTCCAGATGACGCAGCGTGTTGCACACGGTGACGACGTTACAGTACGGCTTGTAGCGGAACATGTCGGAATCACCGGTGCCCCAGGCGGAGCGGAATTCCGGGTTGAGCCAGATGATCCGCTTGGCCCGCTGAGACAGGTGCTGCATGATCTCGGTGCGCGGATCGGTGCGATTGCCGCGCGCATCGCCGAGAATGATGATCGTCGTCTTGTTGGTGACGAGCCGCATCCAGCCGTCCTCGAAGTCGGCGAACGAGTTGCCGTAATTGGATGATCCAAAACCGATCATGTGCATGATCCTGGCGATCGCGGTCTCCACCGGTTCGGCTTCCAGGATGTCGCTCACCTCGATCAGACTGCCGGCGAAGGCGAACGAACGGATGTCGGACAGCGCCTCGTTCAGCGCGTAGAGGAACATCAGCAGGAACTGCGCCATCGCGGCGACCGAGCCGGAGACGTCGCACAGCACCATGACGCGGGGCTTTTCGATCCGCCGCTGCTTCCACACGGTGATGAAGGGAATCCCGCCCCAGCCCATGTTGCGCCGGAGCGTGCGGCGTGCATCGAGCTGGCCGCGCAACCGCCGCCGCCGCGTCTTTGCGTAGCGCGCGGCCAGGCGCTTCGCCATTGCGCGCACCAGGATGCGCATCCGGTCCAGGTCGCGCCGCTCGAGGTTGGAGAGGCGTGCGGATTTCAGCAGCTCCTCGCGGAACTTTTCCGTCTCGCCACGGGCGAACAGCAGCAGGTTGCGCTCGACCAGATCGCGCGCCTGGTCGCGCAGATATTCGATGCGATTCTCCAACCGGTCGGCGGTCGTGTGCGAGTTTTCCTTGCGCAGCGCCTCGATGTCGCGCTCCACCTGGCGCAGGCCCATGCGGTCGAGGATGCGGCGCGCGTACAGGTTCTTCTGGGTGAAGAAGCGGATGTTCTGGATGCCGGACTCGCGCGCGGCCGCTTCCATTGCCGTCGCCAGCGTCGCGCGGTCATCATCCAGCAGCAACTGCGACAGCGATGCGCCGCCGCTGCCGCCCATGCCCTCGCTGCCGAAGCCGCCCTGCGGTGTCGGGTTGCGACCGTCGCCGGGTGAATCTCCGTCGTCGTCGTCCTGTGCGAACCCGCCGCGCTTGAAATAGAGGTCGAAGCATTCGTCGAACAGGTTCTTCTCGTCCGGCGTCTTCGCCAGCACGAGGGACAGCGAGTCCTTCAGCACGGTGCGGTCCGCGAAGCCGACCAGTTGCACGGCGCGGGCGGCGTCGATGCCCTCGGCGGCGGAGACGCGGATACCGGCGCCGCGCGCGGCCTGCAGGAATTGGCGGAGAGGTTCGGTGGGGGACATGGCGCCCCGACCCCCGACCCCCTCCCGCGAGGGGAGGGGACCCAGCACTAACCCGGCCGCCCCGCGTCCTGCCGCGCCTTCTGCGTCAGCGTGGCGATCTGCTTGTTGGCCACCTCGATATCCGCCTCGAACTTCAGCAGCACGTTCAGCGTGTCGTGCACGATGTCGTTGTCCAGCGCCGCCGCGTGCAGCAGCACCAGCACGCGCGCCCAGTCGATCGTCTCGCTGACCGACGGCACCTTCTTCAGATCCAGCGCACGCAACTGCTGCACGAATGCCACCAGTTCGCGGCGCAGGCTCGCCTCGATGCCGGGCACCCGCGATTCGATGATGCGGCCTTCAAGCTTCGCATCCGGAAAGCCGATATGCAGGTGCAGGCAGCGTCGCTTCAGCGCGTCACCCAGATCGCGCGTGCTGTTCGAGGTCAGCAGCACGATCGGCGTCACCATTGCCTCGACTGTGCCGATCTCCGGAATGGTGACCTGGTAGTCGGAGAGGATCTCCAACAGGAACGCCTCGAACTCCTGGTCCGACTTGTCGATCTCGTCGATCAGCAGCACCGCGCCGCCCGGCTGTTGCAGCGCGCGCAGCAGCGGGCGTGGCTCCAGGAACTGGCGCGAGAAGAACACGTCGCCAAATGCATGCAGCTTGTCGAGGGCGGCCGCCAGCGTGTCGCTTGCGCCGAGCACCTCGCCGATCTTGTCCTTCAGGATCTGGGTGTAGAGCAGCTGCTTGCCGTATTTCCACTCATAGAGGGCCTTCGATTCATCCAGTCCCTCGTAACACTGCATGCGGATCAGAGTGAGGTCGAGAAAGGCGGCGACCGACTTGGCGAGCTCGGTCTTGCCGACGCCGGCGGGGCCTTCCACCAGGATCGGCTTCTGCAGATGTTGGGCGAGATAGACGGCGGTGGCGATCTGGCGGCTGGGAATGTAGCCGACCGATGCCAGGCCCTGTTCCACCGCCTCGATCGATCCAAGCCTGTGTCCGACCGATCTGGGCGTGGGTGTTCCTGCGTCCGGCATATTGGGTCCAATCGATAGTGCTACCCATGGGTAGCATCCCGGCGCCGATTGCCAAAGGGCGGACGCCAAAGGACGGACGCCTTGACACTGCGCCTGACCTCCGGCGCACTACTCGCCAGTAGGACAGGGGAACGGGCCATGAAGTTTGGCATCTTCTACGAGCTGCAACTGCCGCGCCCATGGGGGCCGGACGACGAGCGGCAGCTTTACCAGAACGCGCTCACCCAGGTGGAGCTGGCCGACAGGCTCGGCTACGACTACGCGTGGGAGGTCGAGCACCACTTCCTCGAGGAATACTCCCACTCTCCCGCGCCGGAAGTCTTCCTCGGCGCGGCCAGCCAGCGGACCAGGAACATCCGGCTCGGCCACGGCATCGTACAGCTTACGACCAACCCGCCGCAGCGCGTCGCCGAACGCATCGCCTGCCTGGATCTGGTGTCGAACGGACGCGTCGAGATGGGCACCGGCGAATCGGCCTCGGTCACCGAACTCGGCGGCTTCGATCGCGACATGGAGACGAAACGGGAAATCTGGGAGGACGCGATCCGCTGCATCATCCCGATGTTCCGGGACAAGGGTGTCGAGCTGGACACCAAATGGCACAAGATGCCGATGCGCAACGTGCTGCCCAAGCCGGTGCAGAAGCCGCACCCGCCGCTGTGGGTCGCGTGCTCGCAGCTGGAGACGATCGAGATGGCAGGCCGGCGCGGCCTGGGCGCGTTGGGGTTCCAGTTCCTGTCGGCGGACGCCGCGCACGCCTGGGTGCACGCCTATTACAACGCCTTCGTCAAACAGCAGGAGAAGCTGGCCGATTACCAGACCAATCCGAACATCGCGCTGGTCAGCTACTTCATGTGTGCCGAAACGGACGAGGAGGCGCGGCGGCGCGCGGATGGCGCGACGTTCTTCCAGTTTGCGCTGCGCTACTACGGATCGAGCTCGGGGCGGAAGCGGCCGGATCCGTACACGGTCAACATGTGGGACGAATACAACAAGTGGAAACGCGAGAATCCCGAGGCGGCGGCGCGCGCCATTTCAGGCGGACTGATCGGCTCGCCGGAGACGCTGCGGCGCAAGCTGCGGCGCTTCCGCACGTCCAACATCGATCAGGTCATTCTGCTGAACCAGGCAGGCAAGAATGCGCATCCGCATATCTGCGAGAGCCTCGAGCTGTTCGCCAAGGAGGTGATGCCGGAGTTCCACGGCGATGAGCCGGCGCACCAGGAATGGAAGCGCAAGGTGCTGGCGCGCGAGATCGAGCTGGAGGAGATCGACACCACGCCGTATCGCGAGCGGTTCGGTCCAAACACGGTGCCGGTCCCGGCAAGGCCGGCCGCGGCCGAATAAGGCGGGTTGATTTTCACCGCGGCGACGCCGAGCACGCTGAGGCACGAAGCGGTGGCCTCGCGCGCCAGGGAGGCATCCTTTCGAGTACCGCTATAGACTCCCGGCTGATGGCCGCGGCGAGCGCGGCCGCTTGAGCCAGGAGGCCGCATGCGGGCGATATTCGTGCAGATCAAGTGCGAGATGGGTCAGGCCTACAAGGTTGCACGCGAAGCGGCCGACACCATCGATCAGATGTCGGAGCTGTACTCCACGTCCGGACAGTATGACCTGCTGGGCAAGTTCTATCTCGAACCGGAGCAGGACATCGGCCTGTTCGTCACCGAGAAGGTGCAGACGCTGCCGGGCGTGAAGGACACCTACACCATGATCACCTTCAACGCCTTCGGCGGCGGCCGCGCCTGACGATTTCCCGGCCCGATTGTCACGGTTGCGACCATCTGCTTGAACGGTGCCGGCGCGTACCGGGCCTGTCATGAACGGTCGCCAACAGGAATTGAAACAATGTCCAGAATCAGCCGCCGCAGCCTATTTGCCGGTTCCGTCGCGGCACTCGCCGCTCCAGCCGCGCTCCGTGCCGAGGCCGGCAAACCCAAGGTCACCGTGATTTCGCAATGGAGCGCCGGCAGCGACGGAGCGGCGATCACCGCACTGGGCAAAGAATTCGAAGCGCAGGGTGGCATCTGGGAACACAACCCGGTACCGGGCTTCACCACCGAGATGATGAACAAGCTGCGCGCGCAGATCATCGCGGGTGATCCACCGGCCGCCTCGCAGCTCAAAGGCCCGGAGATCGCCGCATGGTCGAAGATCGGCGCGGTCGTCGATCTGGACGCGCAGGTGAAGGACGCCGGTTACGAAGCCGTGGTGCCAGCGGAGCTTGTCCGGCTCAGCAAGCCGCATGGCCACTGGATTGCGCTGCCGATCCAGGCCTATCGCATCAACACGTTGTTCATCTCGAAGAAGGCGGCGGACCGCGTCGGTGTGGCAAAATTGCCGGCCACATGGGCGGAGTTCAACGCCATTGCCGACAAGATGAAGGCCGCCGGCATCACGCCCGTCGCAAACGGCGGGCTCAAATGGGACGACGGCATGAAGTGGGAGATCGCGCTCTGCGGCATCAGTCCCGATGCCTATCGCAAGGCGGTCATGCAGTTGGATGACGCGGCCCTGAAAGGTCCCGATGTCCTGGCCGCATTTCGCCAGTACCGCAGGCTCGGCGAGTGGTCCGATCCGGGCGCCGCCGGCCAGCACTACAGCACCTTCATCGATCGCTACATGAAGGGCGACATGGGCATGCTGCTGATGGGCGGCTGGGCGCAGGGTGTGTTCCAGCATGCGGGCTTCAAGTTCAGCGACTACCTGATCGGACCCGCACCGCAGGATGACGGCAAGGTGGCGTTCGATTTGAACTCGGACGAGTTCATCTTCTGGGAGAAGAAACAGCCGGAATTCCAGGCGGGTCAGAAGCTTCTGGCGAAGATCGTCATGAGCAAGGAGTTCGGCCCGATGTATTCGCAGATCACCGGCTCCATTCCGGTGCGCACGGACACCGATCTGTCCGCCGAGGGCTTCAGCGACGGTCAGCGCGAGGCAGCGAAGGCGATGGCGGACGCGGTCAAGGCCAACCGCGTCGTGCTGAGCCTGGCGCACAACATGGCGCAGCCCAACCAGATCACCGCGGCGATGATCGACGTGCTGACCGAGTTCGTGCACGACAACCGCATCAGTCCGGAAGAGGGCCAGAAGCGGCTGGCGGAGGCGGTCGACAACGTCCGCTGAAGCGGGCGGAGTTCGGCGCAGAGGGAGGGGAAACAAATGCAGGACCACCGCATCGGTCGTCGTGCCGTGCTGGCCGCCGGTGGCGCGGCGCTGGCGTTGCCGCGCGGCGTACGCGCGCAAGGTGCGGCCAAGCCGAAGGTCACCGTCATTTCACAATGGAGCTCGGGCTCCAGCGGTGCCGCGATGGTGGCGCTCGGCAAGGCGTTCGAGCAGCAGGGCGGCATCTGGGAGCACAATCCTGTGCCCGGCTTCACCACCGAGATGATGAACAAGCTGCGCGCACAGATCATCGCGGGTGACCCGCCGGCGGCCTCGCAGCTCAAGGGCCCGGAGATCGCCGCCTGGTCGAAGATCGCGCCGGTGCTCGATCTCGACGCGATGGTGAAGGAGGCTGGCTACGAGGCCGTGGTGCCCGCGGAACTCACGCGGCTGAGCAAGCCGCACGGCCACTGGATCGCGCTGCCGATCCAGGCGTATCGCATCAACACGCTGTTCGTGTCGAAGAAGGCGGCCGATCAGGTCGGCCTGACCAAGCTGCCCGCCACGTGGGCGGAGTTCAATGCCGTCGCCGGAAAGATGAAAGCCGCCGGCATCACGCCGATTGCCAATGGCGGCATCAAATGGGACGACGGCATGAAGTGGGAGATCGCGCTATGCGGCATCAGCCTCGATGCCTACCGCAAGGCGCTGATGGAACTCGACGAGAAGACGCTGAAGGGCCCCGAGGTGCTGGCCGCGTTCCGTCAGTTCCGCAACTTCGGCAACTGGTCCGACCCCGGCATTGCCGGCCAGGACTACACCACGTTCGTCCCGCGCTTCATGAAGGGCGAGATGGGCATGCTGCTGATGGGCGACTGGGCGGCGGGCATCTACAAGCGCGGCGGTTTCCAGCTCAGCGACTATCTTGTCGGCCCAGCGCCGGCCGATGACGGCGGGATCGCGTTCGACCTCAACTCCGACGAGTTCATCTTCTGGCAGCAGAAGGCGCCCGAATTCCAGGAGGGCCAGAAGCTGCTGGCGAAGATCGTCATGAGCAAGGAGCTTGGGCCGCTGTTCTGCCAGATCACCGGCTCGATCCCGGTGCGCACGGATACCGACCTTACCGTCGAGGGCTTCAACGACCAGCAGCGCGAGGCGTCGCATGCCATGGCCGAGGCGGCAAAAAGTGGCCGGGTCGTGTTGAGCCTGGCGCACAACATGGCGCAGACCAACCAGATCACCGCGGCGATGATCGACGTGCTGACCGAGTTCGTGCACGACAATCGCATCAGCCCGGAGGAAGGCCAGCGGCGGCTGGTGGATGCGGTGGACAACGTGCGCTGACCGATGACCTGGCGCGAACGCCGGGACAGGGTGCTGCCGCAGCTGGTGATCTGGCCGCCGGTCCTGGTGAGCTGCGCCTACGTTCTGCTGTTCAGCGCCTGGACCGTCTGGATTTCGTTCACCCGATCAACGCTGATGCCGGAATACAGCTGGGCCGGTTGGCGCAATTACTCGCAGATGCTGGCCACCCGGAACTGGCAGATCGCCTACACCAACCTGTTCATCTACGGCGGCTGCTTCGTCGTCTTCACCATGGCGATGGGGTTGCTGCTGGCCGTGCTGCTCGACCAGCGCATTCGCGGTGAGAACATCTACCGCGCGCTCTTTCTGTATCCGCTCGCGGTTTCGTTCGTGGTGACCGGCACGGTGTGGGGGTGGCTGCTGAACCCGACCATCGGCGTGCAGAAGCTCATGCACGACCTGGGCTGGAGCAGCTTCCGGTTCGAGTGGCTGATCGACCGTGACAAGGCGATCTATACGATTGTCATCGCTGGGGTCTGGCAGGCGTCGGGCTTTGCGATGGCGCTGTTGCTGGCGGGGCTGCGCTCGGTGGACGCCGATCTGGTGAAGGCGGCGCAGATCGACGGCGCCGGTCCTGTGCGCACCTATCTGCGCGTGGTCTTCCCGACAATCGGGCCGATCTTCGTCGCCGTCCTGGTGATGCTGCTGCAGTTCGCGATCAAGACGTATGACCTGGTGGTGGCGCTGACCGCCGGCGGACCGGGGCTTGCCTCCACGCTCCCGACTGTCGTCGTCTATGACTTCATGTTCCAGCGCAGCGAACTTGCCAAAGGTTCGGCCGCGGCGGTCATGCTGCTCGGCTCGCTGGCGTTCGTGCTGGTGCCCTATGGGCTTTATCAGCGCTGGAAGCAGCGCAAGGCAGGCGCCCATGCCTGACAGTCGTCTGCTGTCCCGCCTGGCGATCCATGCCACACTGATCGCGTTCGCGGCCTTCTGGCTGGTTCCGTTGCTGGTCGTGGTGCTGAACTCGCTGCGCAGCACCGAGGATATTGCGCATGGCGGCGTCATCAACTTGCCGCACCAGCTGGTGTGGAGCAACTTCAGCCAGACCTGGAGCAGCTACTGCATCGCCCAGCACTGCACCGGCATCCAGCCATATTTCTGGAATTCGATGCGGATGGTGATCCCCGCGACTCTGATCTCCACGCTGTTCGGCGCGCTCAACGGCTATTCGCTGTCGTTGTGGCGCTTCCGCGGCGACCGGTTTGTGTTCGGCATCATGACGCTGGGTGTGTTCCTGCCGGAACAGATGCGGCTGGTGCCGTGGGTGATCGTGCTGCGCGACCTCGGGTTGTTCAACACCATCAGCGGCCTGGTGATGATCCATATCGTGCAGGGTATCAGCTTCACCACGCTGTTCTGCCGCAATTACTACGTATCCATCCCGCCGGATCTGTTGAAGGCCGCGCGCATCGATGGCGCCGGATTCTTCCGCATCTTCTGGCGCATCGTGCTGCCATTGTCGCCGCCGATCCTGATCGTGACGGTGATCTGGCAGTTCACCGGCATCTGGAACGAATACCTGTATGGCGTGACGTTCTCCTCCGGCGAGAACCAGCCGATCACCGCCGCATTGATCGCGCTCAGCGCGCGCCTGAGCGATGCGCCACAATATGGCGAGCAGAGCGCCGCCGTTTTGCTGGCGGCCGCACCCACGCTGCTGGTCTATCTGTTCGGTGGCCGCTATTTCGTGCGCGGACTGACCGCGGGAGCGGTGAAGTAGCATGTCGGCACTTCGCATCCGGGATGTCTGGAAGCGCTACGGCGCATTGCCGGTGTTGAAGGGCATCGACCTCGCCATCGACAGCGGCGAGTTCGCGATCCTTGTCGGCCCCTCCGGCTGCGGCAAATCCACACTGCTGAACATCATCGCCGGATTGGACACGGCCAGCCAGGGCAGCATCGAGATCGGCGATCGGCCGATGAACGGCGTTGCGGCGAAGGACCGCAACATCGCCATGGTGTTCCAGTCCTATGCGCTGTATCCGTCGATGACGGTGCGGCAGAACATGACGTTCGGCATGGAATGCCGGCGCGTCCCCAAGCGTCAGCAGGTCGAGGCGCTGACCCGCGTGGCGAAGTTGTTACAGATCGAGGCGCTGCTCGACCGCAAGCCGTCGCAGCTTTCCGGCGGACAACGCCAGCGCGTCGCGATGGGCCGCGCTCTGGTGCGCGATCCGCTGCTGTTCCTGTTCGACGAACCGTTGTCCAATCTGGACGCCAAGCTGCGTGTCGAGATGCGCATGGAGATCAAGCGCCTGCACCAGCGCATCGGCTCGACCATCGTCTATGTCACGCACGACCAGATCGAGGCGATGACCTTGGCGACGCGCATCGCGGTGATGCACCTGGGCGAGGTCCAGCAGTTCGCCGATCCGGACACGGTGTACAACAAGCCGGCCAATCTGTTCGTCGCCCGCTTCATGGGTGCGCCGCCGATGAACACGCTGCCGGCGCGCGTGGTCGCCGAGAGCGGCAGCTTGTTTGCAATGATCGGCGCTAACGAGATCCGGCTGCCGCTGGCGGGGACCACGCAGGCCCGCGATTATCTCGACCGCGAGGTGGTGCTCGGCATCCGGCCCGAATGCATCGCCGAACACAACAGGCGGTTCGAGGACGGCGGCCTGCTGGTGGAGGCGCCGGTGGAGATGACGGAACCGACCGGCGCTGAAACCATCGTGCTGCTGCGGCTTGGCGGCCACGAGGTCCTGGGTCGCGTCGCGCCGGACATTCGCCTGAAGCCAGGCGAGCGCGCCCGCTTCGCGCTGGACACGCGAAAGATCTGCCTGTTCGACCCGGCCACCGAACGGCTTATCGGGTAGCATTTGGCATCGTCATCGCCTGTCCTCGGGCGGGCCTTCGGCCCGACCCGTGGGCCGGCCATGATGATATGGGTGCATAGCTGCCGCCGCGCCCCCCGGCAGCACCATTGCACCGCCGCGCGCAAACATTGCAACATGATGGCAACACTGACCGGGCGGGAAGGGCTACGCCGATGAAGTCAAGCCACATGACGACCTATATCCTGGTCGCGATGGTGCTGGGGATCTCCGCCGGCGGCGTGATCCACGACGAGTTTGCCGACCCGGCCACGCAGAAGCTCTTCGCCGGGTACATCTCGATCGGCAGCATGGTCTTCCTGCGCCTGATCAAGATGATCATCGCCCCGCTTGTCTTCTCGACACTGGTCGTGGGTATCGGCCACATGTCCGACGCTGGCGCGGTCGGCCGCGTCGGCGGCAAGGCCATGCTGTGGTTCGTCAGCGCATCGCTGGTGTCGCTGACGCTCGGTCTCATCCTGGTCAACCTGTTCGAGCCCGGCGTCGGTGTCCACAAGGTTGCCAGCGGCGTAAGTTCAGGCATCGACGCGCACGCAATGACACTGGACGGCTTCGTAAAGCACGTGTTCCCGGATTCGGCGATCCGCCCAATGGTGGACAACGAGATCCTGCAGATCGTCGTCTTCTCGATATTCTTCGGCGTCGCCTGCGCCGCCATGGGCGAGCGCGCACGTCTGGTACTCGAGGGCATCGAGGGCCTGTCCCACATCATCCTGCGCGTGACAGGCTACGTGATGAAGCTGGCGCCGCTCGCGGTGTTCTGCGCCATGGCGGCGACGATCGCCACGAACGGCATGGGGATTCTCGTCAACTACGCCAAGTTCATGGGCCAGTTCTACTTCGGCCTCCTTTGCCTTTGGATCGTGCTGATCATCGTGGGTTTCATCTTCCTCGGCCCCAGCGTCAAACGTCTTATTCTGCTGGTGCGCGAGCCGTTCCTGCTCGCCTTCTCCACCGCCAGCTCGGAAGCGGCCTATCCAAAGATGCTTGAGCAACTCGCGAAATTCCCGATCTCGCGGAACATATCCAGCTTTGTCCTGCCGCTCGGCTATTCGTTCAATCTCGACGGCACGATGATGTACTGCACGTTCGCCAGCGTGTTCATAGCGCAGGCCTACGACATTCCGCTGAGCACCGGGACGCAGATCGCCATGCTTTTGACGTTGATGCTCACCAGCAAAGGCGTTGCCGGGGTGCCGCGCGCCTCATTGGTGGTGATCGCGGCAACACTCAGCCAGTTCAGCCTCCCCGAGGAAGGCCTGCTACTGATCCTCGGCATCGACACGTTCCTCGACATGGGCCGCTCGGCCACCAACGTCATCGGCAATTCGCTGGCGACGGCAGTGGTCGCCAAATGGGAAGGTCAGTTGATCAGCGATCTCGATACGCAGGAAATGATCGAGGAAATGGAAGTGGAGCCCGCATGAGGCGCATGGCCGCCGCCGCTGCACTGGTTCTCGCCGCGGCCCTGGTTTGCAACGGCGTCCGGGCGGAGGAAGGCGAACTTCAAACCGGCACGCTGAAGACGATCAGGGATCGCGGCACGATCCTGATCGGCTATCGGGACAGCGCGCTGCCGTTTTCCTTCCTCAACAGGGCGGGCCAGCCCGTGGGTTTCTCGCTTGACCTGTGCCACGGCATTGCCGAGGACGTGGCGCGCACGCTCAATCGCGACCTGCTGGAACCCGATGCACCGGCGTGGCAGACGGGCGTTCGCATCGTCTATGTGCCGGTGACCGCGGACGCGCGGCTGCCGAAGGTGATTTCCGGCGCGCTCGATCTGGAATGTGGATCGACCACGGCCAACGCCGAACGCGCCCGGACCGTCGCGTTTTCGCCGGTGTTCTTCCTGGCGGGAACCAAGCTGATGGTTCCGCTCGCAGGCACCGGGGGCATCAAGGTGCAATCCTATCGAGACCTGGCTGGCCGAACGGTCGTGGTCGGGGCGGGAACCACCAACGCCGAGGTGATGCGGAGTTTGTCTGGCAGCGTGTCGCCCCCGATTGCGGTGATGGAAGCCAACGGTTTGGATACTGCCTACGGTATGCTCGCCGCGGGCACGGTCGACGCGTTCGCTTCCGACGACATCTTGCTGTACGGCTACATCGCCACACGTCCGGACGGCGGGCACTTCGGCATCGTCGGCGACTACCTGTCGTTTGAGCCGTACGCGATCACGCTTCGCAAGGACGATCCCGCCTTTGCCGAACTCGTCCGATACAGCTTCGGACGCATGGCCTCCGAAGGGACACTGAACCGACTTTACGCGCGATGGTTCCTCGATCGACTGCCCAACGGGGAGTTGCTGAACCTTCCCATGAGCCCCCATCTCGCGGAGATGTATGGCGCGCTCGGCCAGGCCGATTAGGCAGCCACGAAGTCGCGGGCGAGAGGATCACATGTGTACGAACTGAGCGTCGCGGTCCTGTCGCTGTTGCTGATGATCGGTTCGTTCTGGGGCGGCCTGGCAGTGCAGCGGTTCCTCCGCGACGTCCACCGCAGTCGGGAATTGGTCGAATCCATCCGCGTGTTGATCACCTTGCTGGTGACGTTCGCCGCACTGGTTCTTGGCCTGCTGATCTCGTCCTCGCAGGCACGGTTCAGCACCAGCGAAGCCAGCCTGCGCGGGCTTAGCATTCAGATCACCGAACTCGATCAGCGGCTGCGCGAATATGGATCGGCGGCCGATCCTCTCCGGGTCGAACTGATTCGTTATACAAAGGCAGCGATCGCGGACACGTGGCCGGACGAGCCGGCGCCGCCGGGAAATTATCCACGTCATCTGAGCCGCGTCGGCGACAGCGAACTTGAAAGCGCCGAGCTTGGCGCGTTGCTGACTCAGATCGATATGGCGATCCGCCACCTGACACCCGACAATTCGTTTCAGAGCTCGATCGCAGCCAGTCTCCGGACCCGAATGGTGGCGCTGCTGGACCAACGCTGGAACCTGATCGTGAACGCGGAACCGTCGCTGTCCTGGCCGTTCGTCGCAATTCTGGTGTTCTGGCTCGGGGTGATCTTCGTGATCGCCGGTCTCAGCTCGCCCCGTAATCTTTTGGTGTTCACGGTGACAATGCTGGCGACGGTTTCGCTGGCGTCGTCGATTTTTCTGGCGTTGGAATTGGACACGCCGGTGACGGGCTTCATTGCGCTCTCCAGCACGTCGCTGCGAAACGCGCTGCTCCACATCACACTGCCACCGTTGCCAGGCGGCGCATCCTGAACAATTGCGGACACTGCCGCTTTCCTTTGTCATCCCCGCTTTCACGGGGATGACCACAAGGTCGGGCCGGGATGACGACCGGCAGGTCCTCAGGACCGCCGTGCGATCAGGTCGATCTCCACCAGCGCACCGCGTGCCAGTCCGGTAACCCCGACGCAGGTCCGTGCCGGTAGACGATCGTGCGGAAAATAGCCGCGATACACCGTGTTCATCGGCGCATAATCCTGCTCGAATCGCGTCAGGAACACGCGCACGCTGACCGCGTGTTGCAACCCGAGCCCCAAACCACCCAATACGATGATCAGGTTGTCCATCACGCGCCGGGTCTGCGCCGCGATCCCCGCCGGCAGCGGCGCAGTATCGTCGTCGGGCTGCGTGGGCATCTGTCCGGTCAGAAACACCCAGCCATCGGCCTCCGTCGCGTGCGAAAACGGCGCAACCGGCGTCGGCGCGCCCGCGATCATGTGAAACAGCATATCGCTCATGCCGGCCTGGCGCGCGCCGCCACGATCGCGGACCACACGCGGCACGGCGTCGCGGGCATGTCGAAGTGGCGGATGCCGAGCGGCGCCAGCGCGTCGTTCACCGCATTCATTGCCGCCGCCATGGCGCCGACGGTGCCCGCCTCGCCGACCCCCTTGGCGCCGAGCGGATTGACCTTGGTCGGCACCTCGCGCGTGGTCATCAGAATATCCGGCAGATCGGCCGCACGCGGCATCTGGTAATCCATGAAAGACGCAGTCAGCATCTGGCCGGAATGCGGATCGTGCACGATCTGCTCGCCCATCGCCTGACCGACGCCCTGTGCCACGCCGCCATGCGTCTGCCCCGCCACGAGCATCGGATTGAGCACGTGGCCGAGTTCCTCGACCGCACTGTAGCGCACCACCTCGGTCATGCCGGTGTCGGGGTCGATTTCCACCTCGCAGATATGCGTACCGTTCGGGAAGGTCACCATGGTCGCCTGGAATTCGCCGCTCTCGACCAAGCCGCCTTCCTCGCCCGGCGCAACATGCGCGGGATCATGCGCGGCGTGTGCCACCGCGGCGAGATCGATCGAGCGGTCCGTGCCCGGCGATGGTGAATTTCCCCGCCTCGAACGTCACATCGACCTCGGCAGCCTCCAGCAATTCCGCGGCGATGCGCTTTGCCGTCGCGATTACCTTGTCCACCGCCACCGTCACCGCGGAACCACCGATGCACAGCGCACCCGAGCCGCCATTGCCCTTGCCGCCGGACAGCATGTCGGTGTCGCCGGCCTCGTAGCGCACATGGTCGAGCGGCACGCCGAAGCGTTCCGCTACGATCTGGCAGAATGCAGTTTCCAGTCCCTGTCCCACCGACATCGAGCCCGACCGCAGCACCAGCGTGCCGTCCTCCGCGAGGCGCAGGGTCGACTGGTCCTTCGCCGGCCGCAGGAACGGTCCGCCGGCGACCTCGATGCAGTTGCACAGGCCGATGCCGCGCAGCCGCCCGCGCGCCTCGGCATCCGCACGCCGCGCCGCGAAGCCGTCCAGTTCCGCCAACTTTGCCGCCGTCTCCATGTTGCCTTCGAACTCGCCGCAATCGTAGGTGAAGGTGAGCGCGGTCTTGTACGGCATCGCCTCGGGCGGGATCAGGTTGATCCGGCGCAGCTCGTACGGGCTGATGCCGACCTCGCGCGCGGCGACATCGATGATGCGCTCGATCGTGTAGGTCGCCTCCGGCCGCCCGGCGCCGCGATAGGCGGCGGTCGGCACGGTATTGGTGAGAATGCCGAACGCCTCGGCGTACATCGCCGGGATATGATAAACGCCGGCGGTGCCGCCGATATTGCCGACCGGCCAACCGGAGCGGCCGGTCACGTAGGCGCCGAGATTGGCATCCCAGCGCAGCTTCAGCGCGGTGAACTTGTGATCGGCATCGAGCGCCAGCTCCACCGTGATGCGCATCTCGCGCGCCTGCTCGTCGCTGAGGAAACCCTCGGTGCGATCGGAGATCCAGCGCACCTTCCGGCCCAGCCTGCGCGCCGCCCACGCCACCAGCGCGTATTCGGGCTGCACGCCCGACTTCATGCCGAACGAGCCGCCCACATCGATGGTGAGCACGCGGATATCGGTCGGCTTGATGTTGAAATTGCCGTTCGCCATGCCGTTGCGCAGATTGTACGGCGACTGGTGCGCGGCCTGGATCACCATCCTGCCGTCCGGTCCGACTTCGGCCCATGCGGCGCGCGGCTCCATCGTGTTGGCGGTGACGCGCGAGACGGTGAACCGCAGCCGCGCCACATGCGCCGCCGACTGCAGCGCCGCGTCTGTCGCCGCTTGATCGCCGCGCTTCCACAGGAAGCCGATATTGTCGGGAACGTCGTCCCACACTTTTGGCGATTCCGGTTCCAGCGCCGCGACCGCATCGGTCACCAGCGGCAGTTCGCGGTAATCCACTCTCACCGCCTCTGCTGCGTCCTTTCCGGTTTCGAGCGTCTCGGACAGAACCACCGCCACCGGCTCGCCGACGAAGCGGACGCGATCCGCAGCCAATAGCGGGCGATCGGTCTTCGGCGCCGGGCCGCCGTCGGGGCGCGGAAATCCGATGCCGCCGGGGATCGGCGCCACGTCGGTCAGGTCAGCGGCGGCGAATACCGCAACCACGCCAGGCATGGCGCGCGCCACAGCCACATCGATACCGCCGATCGCCGCGTGCGCATGGTGCGCGCGGACCAGCACCGCGTGCAGCATTCCGGAGGGCTGCGGATCGGCGCTGTAATTGCCGCGGCCGGTCAGCAGCCGAACGTCCTCGCGCCGGCGCACCGACCTGCTCTGCAATGTTGCCATCAATTCTTCTCCCTCGGCGGCGAGACCAGATCGTCCGGCGGCAACGGTGCACCGCGCAGCACGGTCTGCATGTTGGTAAAGGCGTGGCGCGCAATGTCGGCCACCAGGTCGATGACGCTTCCCGCGGTATGCGGCGTGACCACGACCTGATCGAGCCGGAACAACGGATTTTCCCGATCCGTCGGCTCCATCGCAAACACGTCAAGCCCGGCACCATGCAGCTTGCCACCCACCAGCGCGTCATACAACGCCGCCTCGTCCACGATGCCGCCGCGCGCAGCATTGATGATCACCGCACCGGTCTTCATGCGCGCGATCGTCGCGGCGTCGATCAGACCCTTGGTAGCCGGCGTCAGCGGCACATGCACCGAAAGGATGTCGCTGCGGGCGATCAGGTCCTCGAACGGCACCTGCGTGGCGCGCAGCGCCTTCTCGGTCGCCATGTCGGCGCGACGGATATCGCTATAAATGATTTCGAGCTCGAAACCGGCGAGCCGGTGCGCCACCATGCGCGCGACATTGCCAAAACCCAGCAGCCCGACCGTCTTGCCGGAAATCTGGTAGCATTGTGCGCGCAATTGCGGACGCAGCCAGATGCCGTCGCGCAGCCTGCGGTCCGCCAGCGACAGTCTGCGATAGGTGGCGAGCATCAACATCAGTACATGCTCGGACACCGCGCCGGCATTGGCGCCGAAGGTGATCGCCACCGGCACGCCGGCCGCACGCGCCGCATCCAGGTCGAACTTGTCGACGCCGATGCCCCATTTGTGCAGCAGCTTCAACCGCGGCGCGGCGCGGATCATATCGGCGTCCACCGGGATGCTGGTCAAAATGAAATCGGCATCGGCCACCAGCGCCAGATGCTCGCGCCGGTCGGAGGTTTCGGCGAAGACGATCGTGAATCCGGGCGGCAGCTCGGAGCGGATTTCGTCGCGAACCCTCGCATCCATGACATCGAGGAATGCAACCCTATGGGCCACGCGCTGCTCCAACATCAATTTGTCATCGCCCGCTCATCGTCATCATCGCTCGCCATCTTTCGTCATCCCGCTCATCTCTCCTCATCCCTGCCCAACTTCGTCATCCCCGCTCAACTTCGTCATGCCCGCTCATCTTTCGTCATCCCTGCTCATCTTTCGTCATCCCTGCTCATCTTTCGTCATCCCTGCTCATCTTTCGTCATCCCTGCTCATCTCTCGTCATCCCTGCTCATCTTTCGTCATCCCTGCGAAGGCGGGGATCCAGCCGGGGTGTCCCCCGCCTTCGCAGGGATGACGAGTGGAATGCGCCATCTTGAGGCCGCCACGCTCACCGGGCAACAATGGCCGGCAATCCCGGGAGGAAGCCATGGCAGACGAACTGCGCGACATCCTGCGCAACCGCGTGAAGGAGAAGCTGGCACGCGGCGAGGTGGTCGCCTCGATGACCTGTACGCCTCACCCGCACGATCGAGATCGCACAGATCGCCGCCACCGCCGGCTTCGACACGATCTACGTGGACGTCGAGCACAACACCTTCTCGATCGACAGCGTCTGCCAGATCTGCATTGCTGCGATGCAGTGCGGCATCACGCCGCTGGTGCGCGTGCCCGCCAACAGCCCCGAGTTCATCTGCCGCCTGCTGGACGGCGGTGCGCTCGGTGTAATCGCCCCGCATGTGCGTTCGGCGGCCGAGGCCCGTGAGGTGGTGAGCTACGCGAAGTTCCCGCCGTTCGGCGAGCGCGGCGCCGGGGGTGCGCTGCCACACTACCACTATCGCAGTTTCCCCTCCGCGGTGGTGAACCAGGCGATGAACGACGCCACCATGGTCGTGGTGATGATGGAAACCGTGGCGGCGCTGGAGCATGTCGAGGAGATCGCCGCGGTGGACGGCGTGGACATGATGCTGATCGGCACCAACGATCTGTGCAACGAGATGGGCATCACCGGCCAGTTCGATCATCCGAACGTCCGCGACGCCTACCTGCGCACGATCGCGGCGTGCAGGAAGCACGGCAAGCATGTCGGTGTCGGCGGCCTGGCATCGCGCCCCGACCTGATGGCCGAATACGTGCGCCAGGGTGCGCGCTACGTATCCACCGGCACGGATTTCTCGTTCCTGCTGGCGGCATCCGCGGAGAAGGCGAAGTTCGTCCGCGATATCAAGGTCTAGCCGCGGACGCCGCCGCATCCGCGGCGCCAATTCCGACGAGTTCGTTGCCGAGCGCGTATATGGAGCATGTCCAGTCGCGCTGTTCGCAGCGCTTCAGTGCGGCTGACTGGGCGTCTTCCTGGGTCCGCTGGCCGAAAACCCGGGCGTAATGGCCCTTTCCATCCGTCGCGAACGCCTTCTCGTAGCTCCGGGAGGTAACATAACTTGCGAAATCCTCGTTGCCACGCGCGTCGAGCCCGGGTGGCACAGGCAGGGCGCTCGGCGGCGGCAGGTCAACGACAGTCCGCACCGGCAGATGCAGGTGGTCGAGGAACGTTGCAACGCGCGGCCACCAGGGCGCGGGCGAGGCGGCAAATATCAGGAAGTGACCGTCTCTCCCGAAGGACGGTGCGGCATCGAATTCAGCCGGCGCGCCGCCAGCCGTGTAGGCATCGAACATCTGCCGTGCCAGGTGCGGCCCGAAGGAGTGATCGTTCTCCGCAAAGATCCACAGGCTCGGCACATGCGCGTTCTCGCCGAAGCCATGCATCGTCTGGATCAGCCGCTCGGGCTGACACACAAAGTCAGCCGTGGGGGAGCCGAGTCCGCCGGCGAAATCGACGATGCCGACGATGCCGGCGGGATCACCCGCGGCGGCGGCAAGTGCAGCGAACCCCCCAGCCGAATGCCCGACGAGCAGGACGTGGTCGGGATCAGCCCAAGGCTCCGTTTTGAGACCGGCCACGGACGCAAGGATTTCGGCAGCCCAGGCATGACCTGCCCTTGGATAGTCCCTGTCGCTGCATGGGCCGAAGTCTCCCTCCAGTGATCCCGACGACATGCCGTAACCGCGACGATTGACCACGGCCGCCGCGTAGCCATGCTGCGCGAACACGATCGCAGTTCCGGAGTAATTCTCCGGCGCTCCCTTGACGATCGCCATCACATCGCGCGGCAGGCCATGATTGATGATGGCAAGTGGGAAGCGTCCTGGCTTGTCGGGACGGGTCAGCAGGGCCTCGAGCTCCGCATGTGTTCCATCTGGCATCGTCACGTCCAGCTGGAACGGCTCGCGCACCAGCCCGGGCAATTGGGTCATCGTCGCGTTCGCCGCGCAGGCCCACGACAGTAGGAGAAAACCGAGTGCGCGGCCTGGAGCCTTCATGTCCGCAGCGCCTGGAAATCACCCGCGCACGCCTGGACCAGCGTTTCGATCGAGCCGAAAACGTGCGCGCCGGCCGCCGTCAGGCGTTGCGTCTTCGAGGCGAACGTCCCGACCTCGCCGAACACCAGGGCGCCGGCGTGGCCCATCGACACGCCTTCCTTCGCTTCGCGGCCGGCGATCAGCGCGTACACCGGTTTGCGCACGCCGAGCCGCGACAGCGCATCGGCGCATTCCTCTTCCTCGTTGCCGCCGACCTCGCCGACCAGCACGATGCCGTGCGTGCGATCGTCGGCAAAGAATTCCGGCAGCAGATCGGCGAAGCGCACGCCTTTCACCGGATCGCCGCCGACGCCAACCCAGATGCTCTGCCCCAGGCCTTCATGCGCCAGCCGGTAGCCGACCTCATAGGACAGCGTGCCGCTTTTGGACATGATCGCCAGCGGTCCGGGACGCAGGCAGACATCCGGCAGGAAGCCGAGCTTGATCTCGCCTGGAATCGCCGCGCCGGGCGAGGATGCGCCGATCCATGTCGCGCCGGCCCGGCGGACCGCGCGGCCGATCTTCATCGCGTCGTGCAGCGGCACGCCCTCGGCCACCGTGACGATCAGCCTGATGCCGGCGGCCAGTGCCTCCTCCACCGCGGCCAGTGTCTCCAGCGGCGGCGCCATCGCCACCGAGGCGACCGCGCCGGTCGCCAGTACCGGCGTCGCAGCAACCGGCGAACACCGGCACGCCGGCCGCGTCCCTCGTGTCGGTCCGTGTGGAGGTGCCGCCGACGATGTTGGTGCCGTAGGCGCGCATCAGCGCCGCATGCGTGCGCCCCATGCGGCCGGTGATGCCCTGCACGATGACCGGCGTTTCTCGGGACAGGCTGTTGATCATGCCCATGCTCGGACTCCCCTGACGGCCATGGGAGTCGCACATCTGTCGAACCAACGGCAAGACGCCGGTCTGGCCGGGATTCGCGCGGCAGTCGGTCGCCGCCGCAGGTGGTTCCTCAGAACAGCTGCCGCAGCGTCCAGTAAAGTCCGCCCGACAACAGGATGGCGGCCGGCAGCGTCAGCACCCAGGCCAACGCCAGGCTGCGCACCGTACCCCACTGCAAACCCGAGCCACTGGCCGCCATGGTGCCGGCCACGCCGCTCGACAGGTACATGCGTGGTGGAAACCGGCAGGCCGAACATGTCGGCGGCGCCGATCGTGATTGCGGCGACCATCTCCGCCGAAGCGCCCTGTGCATAGGTAAGATGGCTCTTGCCGATCTTCTCGCCCACGGTGACGACGATGCGCTTCCATCCGACCATGGTGCCGAGGCCGAGGGCGATCGCCACCGCCACCTTGACCCAGGTCGGGATGAACTTGGTGGCGGCGTCCACTTCACCGCGATAGGCCGATAGCGTGGCGGCGTCCTGCGCGGACAGCCCGGCGCCAGGCTTTTGCGCCAGGCGGATCGCCTCGCTGACCAGGTACATGTCGTTGCGCACGTTCTGCACCGCCGCGGCAGGGATGGCACTCATCTCGCCACGTGCCTTGACCTGCGCGGCGATGTCGCCGGACAGCGTCGCGAGCGCAGCCCAGGTCTCCGACCCCTGCACCGTACGGGTGCGCACTGCATCGGTAACGACGGTGCGGGCGGTCTCCAGTGGCACCTTGGCGCTGCCGGCATGTGCGTCGAACACCGCCTGTGCGCGCTGCGTGGTGGCGAGGAACGCGGGTGTCGCGCTGCTCGGCATGGCGTGGTTCAGCGCGAAGGCCGTCGGCACCGAGCCGATCAGGATCAGCATGATCAACCCCATGCCCTTCTGCCCATCATTCGAGCCGTGCGCGAACGACACGCCGGTGCAGGTCAGCACCAGCAGGCCGCGGATCCAGGGCGGCGGCGGGGCGTTGCTGGTCGGCGCCTCATACAGCGCGCGGTTCCGCACCAGCGCCCGCATTGCCAGCAGCATCAGCGCGGATGCGACGAAGCCGACCACCGGGCTGAACAGCAGCGCCTGAAACACGCCCATTGCCTGCGACCAGTCGACACCCGAGGTGCCGGAACCTGTTGGCGCCATCAATTGGTTGGCGAGGCCGACGCCGATGATCGAACCGATCAGCGTGTGCGAGGAACTGGCCGGCAGACCGAGCCACCAGGTGCCGAGATTCCACACGATGGCGGCAATCAGCAGTGAGAAGATCATGGCGAACCCGGCGCTGTTGCCCACCTGGAGGATCAGTTCGACCGGCAACAGGCTGACGACGCTGAACGCTACCGCGCCGGACGAGACCATGACGCCGAGGAAGTTGAACGCCCCGGACCAGACCACGGCGAGATGCGGCGGCAGGCTATGGGTATAGATCACCGTCGCCACGGCGTTGGCCGTGTCGTGGAAGCCGTTGACGAACTCGAAGCCGAGCGCGATCAGAAGTGCAATTCCCAGCAGCACGAAGGCCCCGATCGCCACCGGCGGGGTGTGGGCTGCGTCGATGTCGCCCAGCAGGCCGTTCAGCGTGTAGCCAAGGCCGATGCCAAGCAGAACAACGAAGATGACCGCCCCGCTGCGGTGCGGCCTGGCGTCGAGATTAGGCCGGGCGGGGAGCGTGCCTGCGATAGCTTGGGACATTGGGCTGGCCTCTTGGTTCGCGAGAACCGCAAGGCTAACGGCTGGCGGAGCGCCGACTATCTCAGTTGCATGACAATCGTGCTGCGGTTTTGTTGCAGGTGCCGGCTACAGCGAATCTCCGAGCGGCCGCCAGTCCAACAAATCCTCGGGCGCTTCGTCCCAGTGCCCGTCCCACGCGGGGAGGCCCGTTTGATGTCGGGCTACGGCCTTGGCCGCCATGTCGGGGGAAGGCCAGCGACCAGACCGGCGATCGGCGAAATGAACGAGCCAGCGCCCCTGAACGTTGATCAGCCGGAGAATGCCAGTCGCGGTCGGATACTCGTATGCCATCGGAGGATCTTCACTTCCCCTGCTGCCGCACCCGTCTCAATGGTGCCGATGAAGTTGCAACCTGTCTAGGCATGGGTTGTCGGATATTTTCACACAACCTACATCGCATTGCTCGAGGATCTCCGCCACGCCAGCCGTGAAGCCGTGGCGGCGGCGGTGCAGCAGCACAACCGCAAAACTGACCCGGTGACGCACGTCTTCGTTATGCTTGCCCCGGCGCGAGATCATGTCCCATAAGGCTGATAGTGACTCAGTCCGGCCCGCGCCGGCTCGCAACGATCGCCTTTGTCACGTGTGTCTGAGCTGCTTCCGTTTCGCTGCCTGACAAACAAAACCAGGGGGAACCCAAGATGCTACGTTATGCGGCCTTCTCTTCCAGGGTGCTGCTCGTGCTCGGCATGGGGATGGTGGGCGTTCTCAGTGCTTGCCAGCCTGCACCGCCCCCTGCACCCCCTACCGTGTCCCACCACACCGAGCAGTTCGTGGCTACCGTCGTTTCGGTGGATATGACCACCCGCGAAGTGGTGTTGAGCACTCCGGATGGACGGCACGCCACGGTCGTCGCCGGGCCGGAAGTGACCAACCTCGGACGACTTAAAGCCGGCGACAGACTGACCTTTACCATCAACGATGCGATTGCCGTACAGATGGCAACGCCGGGCTCTCCACCGGTCGGCACCGCCGCGGTGAATGGACGCAGCGTCAACGCCGCTGGGCGCGTGACCATCGTCTCCGCAGCAACCGATGGAACCACCGTCACCTTCACCGGCGCGAACGGCGTGACCCATACAATCGACGTGCTAGACCCTGCAATGCAGGCCTTCGTCCGGCGCCTGAAGGCGGGTGATCAGGTGGACGTCGCGTATGGCGCCGAGATCGTTGTTCGTCTCGACCCGGCCCCCTAGCGAACGGCGGTCCTGCGATGGCCAGGTGAGACCTCGATAAGCTGCGGTCCTGCCTTCACCCAGCCCCGACCGGGTAACCGCCGCCGTCCGCCGAGTCGCGCGACTCGGCGGGTGCTGCCCGTTCGCAGGGCGCTCGGGCATCGATCGGCCGATCGGATGGTGAGAGCCTGCCAGTCACGCGAGGAAGCAAATCGCGTTGGGTCCCGGCGCTGGATCACGCAATATCGGACCCGGCCGCCCGAGCCGAGGAGCAGCGAATGGCCCAGGGTGAACTGGGAGTGCGGTCGGGGCACGTCATTGCGCTTCGTCTGTTTGATCTGGCCTACGGGATCGACCTGCGGCGCGCCGAGGAACTTTGGGCGCGCCGGGCCCAGGGCGCGAGCGCACGCAGCAGGCTGGCCGGCACCCCTCCGAAGGCGGTGTCCTTCGGCGTGCCCCCGCTTGTGCTCGCGCTCGAGCCCGTGGCGATGGAGGTCGATGGCCAACATGTCCACGCCGGGGCCACGGCCCGCCTCTATGATTTCGGCATCGCCGCGCTGGCGCTGCATCTGCCAGCGAAGGGGCTGAGCTGGACCGGTTTCACCCGGCTGGTGAACCGGACCGACCTGTCGATCGGGCCGGCGGCCGCGACCGCGGTGTGGACGACACTGCTGGCGCAACTGCGGGGTCTGCTGGGCGAGGCACTGGATCGCCCGACAGCGGCGCCATTGCAGGAAGACTACCTGATCGCCCTGGTGGACAGCTTCGACGAGCCCCTTACGGCCGATGCGGTGCTGGAGCGCGCTGACCTTGTCCCGCTGCTCTCGGGCGAGGAGCAGCCATTGTCCGACAGCGCCCGACGCGACCTGCTGCGGCAGCGCTTCTCGTACCATCCCGACGACCTTGCCGTCATTACCTGGGACCGCGCCTTCATCTACGATCCGCAGCGTGAGACCGACGTGGCCGACGTGCTGGAGATGGCCAACGCCCAGCTCCTGGAGATGCGCACCTACGACGAGACGCTGGATGACGAATTGCCGCGTGTGCGCGATCTGGTCGAGGCGGCGCGACGGCGGACCAACCTGCTGGCGTCGCGTCGTTATGCGCGGCTCGCCCGGCGGCTGTACACGCTGGTCGCCGAGGTCAGCGAGCTTGCCGAACGGGTGGACAATGCCTTGCAGGTGACCGAGGACGTCTATCTCGCGCGGGTCTATGCCGCGGCTATCGAGCTGTTTCGCGTGCGCAGCGTCAGTGCGGCGGTGGACCGCAAGCTCGCGATCATCCGCGAGACTTACATGGCATTGCACAGCGAGGCGGCGGGGGCGCGGTCGGAACTGCTGGAGGTCGCGATCCTGGTGCTGATCGCGGTCGAGATCGTGCTGTCGCTGGTGCCCCACTGAACCGGTGCGAAGACCGCCGGGTTCGTGCAGGTGGTCACGGTCAATGTTCGACGCGGTTGCGCCAGCAGATCGGCATCGCAGGCCAATCACGCGTGCCGCCATTTGCAAGGTTGCAAGATCAGCACCCACACCGACCAAGCGATGACGCTTGCGGTGGCGGCAGCCAGAACCTTGCGCGGTGACGGCAGCGCGGGATCGCGAAGGGGTGTCGGACTGGACCTTTTGCGCGGCTGGCCTTAACTCGCTGGCCGAGCCGAGCGGAATGCGCCGTTGCGGCCCACATCGGAGCGGTTGCGTCCGCCGCAGAGGGAAGGAGCGAAATCATGGCAACCGTCGCTGATCAATTCGGGGAAACCCTGGCCGCAGCAGGCGTCAAGCGGATCTATGGCATTGTCGGCGACAGCCTGAACGGTCTGACGGATGCGCTCCGCCGGCAAGGCAAGATCGAATGGATCCATGTCAGGCACGAAGAAGTTGCCGCCTTCGCGGCAGGCGCCGAGGCGCATCTGACCGGCAGCCTGGCCGTTTGCGCGGGAAGTTGCGGACCTGGCAATCTGCATTTGATCAATGGACTTTTCGATTGCCATCGATCACGCGTCCCCGTTCTCGCTATCGCGGCTCAAATCCCTTCGGCGGAGATTGGTTCCGGCTATTTCCAGGAGACTCATCCGGAGACGCTGTTCAAGGAGTGCAGCCACTATTGCGAACTCGTCTCCGGGGCGCATCAGATGCCGCGGACCCTCGAGGTCGCGATCCGCGAGGCCGTCGGGAGGCGCGGCGTATCCGTGGTGGTGATGCCCGGCGACGTGGCGCTTCAGCCGGCATCGGCCGCCCCTCCTGCCAAGGTTGACAGTCTTTTGCTGCCGGTTCCCCTCGTCATGCCGGCGAAACGAGATCTCGACCGGCTCGCGGCAATGCTGAATGGCGGCCGCCGTGTGACGATTCTGTGCGGTTCTGGCTGTGAGGGTGCGCATGGCGAGCTTTTGGCGCTGGGCGAGCGCCTTCAGACGCCGATGGTGCATGCGTTGCGTGGCAAGGAGCACGTGGAGTGGGAAAACCCTTACGATGTGGGTATGACAGGGTTGATCGGTTTTTCCTCGGGTTACTATGCCATGCTGGACTGCGACGTTCTGCTCATGCTCGGGACCGATTTTCCCTATCGTCAATTCTATCCGCAACAAGCGGGGGTTCGTATCGCGCAGGTTGACATCAGGGCGGAGAATATCGGTCGTCGCGCCATGGTCGATCTGGGCGCGGTCGGCGATGTGAAGGCGACCATCACAGCGCTGCTGCCGTTACTGGAGCAAAAGGGTGACGGTACCCATCTCGCGCGTGCGCAGGAGCACTACGCGAAAGCACGCCAGGCCTTGGATGATCTCGCCACCGGCAAGCCTGGGAAGGGACTGCTGCACCCGCAGCAGGTCGCGAAGGAAATCAGCAATCAGGCCACGGCGGACGCTGTCTTCACCTGCGATGTCGGCCTTCCGACGGTATGGGCCGCACGCTATCTGGTCATGAATGGCAAGCGGCGGCTCATCGGGTCGTTCTGGCACGGTTCGATGGCCAATGCGATGGCTCAGGCGGTGGGCGCCCAGGCGGCATTTCCCGGGCGTCAGGTGATCTCTCTGTCGGGCGATGGCGGCTTCACCATGCTGATGGGAGACTTTGTGAGCCTTGCACAACTCCAACTGCCCGTGAAGGTCGTGGTGTTCAATAACGGTGCGCTCGGCTTCATCGAGCTCGAGCAGAAGTCGACAGGCTTTCTTCCGACCGGCACGGAACTCCGGAATCCGAACTTCGCAGCCATGGCCGAAGCTGTCGGTATTCGCGGAATCAGGCTCGAAGATCCGGCCGATGTCGAGGCTGGCATTGCCGCTGCCTTGGCGCATGACGGCCCGGTACTGGTTGATGCCGTCGTCAACCGGACGGAACTTGCCATGCCTCCCTCCATCACCGCGGAGATGGCGAAGGGCTTCACGCTCTACATGGTCAAGGCGTTGCTGAGCGGCAGGCACGATGAGATCATCGACCTCGCAAAATCAAATTTGTGGCGCTGACGGAGGACCAATCCTGCACACCGGGCGGTGGTGCTCCAATCACAGGTGTCACTGGGAACAGTGGCCAGGTTTGCATCCTGACAGTTGGTACCCCGCCTGCCGAGTGTGAAGCAGGTCATAGCCTCGCCGTCTCGATACCGGCAGAAATCGCCCGTCAAAACGATGGGGATGCAACATGGACGATGTGAACCCGTTCCTTGCCGAGGACACCGAAAGCTCGGTCCGGCGGATTTCGCCGTCAGTGCCGCGCGGCGCTGTCGAGACGGCTCGGATACTGCTTTCCGCCTCGCCGACGAAAGCCCATGAATTCGCAGTCGCAATGCATGAGCGTGCAGCCTGGGGATTCGATACCGACCTCATCGAGCACTGGGCTCGCGTGGTAATGGAGCTTGGAAGGACCCCGCGAATAGAGCTCCTGGCAGGCTGAGAAACCAGCAATGGGCACGGAGCGCAAGCTCCGTGCTGCGTGGTCTGGCATAGGCACGGGGTTGCTCCAGTCGGTGTGCCTGGCCCGCGGCAGTTGCTTAGCGGACAAAGCCCTCCAGCTCGTCCTTGCCCCACGCGAGTGACTGTTTGATCGACTGGCCTGTCAACAGCCGGCCCACCATGCCCGGGACCACATAGCGGTTCCAGATCTGCACAGCGATTTCGGGCGGGGCTGAGGAACCGGGAATGTAGTATTCCGCGTCATGCCAGGGACGCACCGGATAGTTGTAGATGGTGCCCTTCGGCGGCTCGACGTTGCTCCAGATGCTGAGGTCGGTCATGGATTGGAACGGCGGAATGTCATAGCCAGAGACCGGAGCGGCAAGCTGCTCGACCTGCTCACGCTGTGACAGATGGTCGATCAGTTCTCGTGCCGCCGTCTTGTTCGAGGCAAAGCTCCAAATTCCCCAGAAGAACGGCCGGTGCGGCACAAGCCGGCCCTTGGGGCCCGTCGGATTTGGAAACGTCCAGCAATCCGCCGCCACCTGGGGCGCGTCGCGCTTGGCCACCGCCCAGGCAGAAGGCGGATTCCAGATCAACGCGGCCTTGCCGGAAATCAACGCGCGATTGTTGGAGGCATCGTCCCACTGGACCGCCTCGGATGGCATGAACTTCACCATCTTCTGGCAATATTCCATCACCGCCATCACGCTGTCAGAATCGATGGTGATCTCGCCCTTGGCGTTGACCAGATCGGCGCCGAAGGCACCGAACGTGGCGCCCCACGTCTGATTGGCGTCGGTGCTGTTCTGGCCGCAGCCGAAGCCGATCGGGTAGCCGGCCTTGAACATGGCCTCCGCCATCTTGAGCTGCGTCTCGTAGGTCCAGTCCTTGCTCGCTTCCGGCGTCCCAGGTTGCGCGGGGAACCAGGCCTGCACGTCAACGCCGCAGAACTGCTTGAGCATGCTGATGCGGCCACAAGGCGGCAGCGGCGCGGAACCCCAGGCAACCGGCACCGCCATCCAGTGCTTGTTGACCACGCCGAGATATTCGTAGGCTCGGCCCAGCTTGCCGTATTTGCCGATCAGCCGCTGCATCACATCGTCAATCGGATCGAGGCTGTCGGCGTACTGCTGCACGGCCCACTGGTCGAAGGCGAAGACATCGTGTCCGGACCTGGCCTGAGCCTCCGCCGCTCTGGTAACGATCAGGTTGGCGGACAGGAAATCGAGCTGCACGTCGACCTTGTTCTTCTCGGCCCAGGCATCGACCAGCTTCTTCATTGCGACGTCGCCGGTGGGGACCCAGTGGTCCCACAGTGCGAGGCTCAGCTTTCCGGCCGCGCCGGCGGTGCGGATATGCACCAGCGGCAGGGCAGCGGCCGCGGCACTGAATTTGAGCGCATTGCGGCGTGTCACGGGACGACGTTGACTGGGCATCGCGCGAGCTCCCATTGCGGCCGAATTGACGTCGGCCATTGTTGCAACCCTGGACGGCGCGGGCGCGGCCCGCGGTCGCATCACCTTCGGCGATCGCCCGGACGTTGGAGTCTGCGGGAAGTCGCCACGTCAGTGGCGCGACATGACCAGTATCGTCCAGAAGCCGCCGGCACGCGAGTGCGGAAAGGCCGCGGCGCGCCGCGGCCCTTCGCATCCATTCAAGGACAGGCCGTGAAGCGTCGGCTCAGCGCACGAAGCCTTCCAGCTCGTCCTTCGCCCAGGCGATCGACTGCTTGATCGTCTGGCCGGACATCAGCCGCGACACCATGCCGGGGTTGATGTTGCGGTTCCAGATCTGCACGGCGATATCGGGCGGAGCCGAAGAGCCGGGCACATAGTATTCGGCGTGGTGCCACGGACGAACCGGGTAATTGTAAATGGTGCCTTTCGGCGGTTCGACCTCGCTCCAGATCTTCAGGTCGGACATCGATTCAAAGGGCGGGATGTCGTAGCCTGCGACAGCGGCCGCGAGTGACTCGACCTGCTCACGCTGCGACAGGTATTCGATGATCTCCTTGCCCGCGCTTTGATTTTTTGAGAAGGACCAGACGCCCCAGAAATACGGCCGGTGCGGCACCAGACGCCCCTTCGGTCCCAGCGGATTCGGGAATGTCCAGCAGTCTTCCGCCACCTGCGGCGCATCGCGCTTGGCCACGGCCCAGGCGGAGGGCGGGTTCCAGATCAGCGCCGCCTTGCCCGAAATCAGGGCACGGTTGTTCGAGGCGTCGTCCCAGCTCACCGCATCCGGCGGCATGAACTTCACCATCTTCTGGCAGTACTCCATGACCGCCATCACGTTGTCCGAGTCGATCGTTATATTGCCCTTGGCATCGACCAGATCGGCGCCGAACGCACCAAAGGTGGCGCCCCATGTCTGATTGGCGTCGGTGCTTCCGGACCCACAACCGAAACCGATTGGAAATCCACTCTTCAGCGACGCCTCGGCGAATTTCAACTGAGTATCATATGTCCAGTCCTTCGCCGCGTCAGGCGACGTTTCGTGCGCCGGATACCAGGCCTGCACGTCGATGTTGGCAAACTTCTTCATCATGCTGATGCGCGCACACGGTGTCAGCGGCGCGGAGCCCCAGCCCACCGGAACCGCCAGCCAATGCCCATTGGCGACACCAAGATATTCGTAGGCGTGTCCCAGCTTGCCGTATTTCGCGATCAGCGACTTCATCACGTCGTCCATCGGCACGAGGCTGTCGCCGTACTGCTGCACGGTCCATGAATTGAACGCATACACGTCGTGCCCAGTCTTGGCCTGTGCCTCCGCGGCCATCGTGATGTTGATCTTGTTGCCGATGGCCGTGAGGAAATCGAGTTGCACATCGACCTTGTTCTTCTCGGCCCAGGCATCCACGAGCTGCTTCATGGCTGCGTTGCCGGTGGGGACCCAGTGATCCCATAGTGCAAGGCTCAGTTTGCCCGCCGCGCCCGCGGTGCGGATGTGCACCAGCGGCAGCGCGGTTGCGGCGGCGCCCAACTTGAGCGCGGTACGGCGGGTGACACTACTCTTGGTTCGCATTGCGTACGTTCCCTTCGCGGCCAAGGCATCTCGGCCGTCGCTGTGGTCTTGGATTGCCCGGGCATGGACCGCACTCGCTGCGTCCCCACGCGCCCGACAGTATCGACCCAATCACGACCGGACGCGATAGTGAATCTGTGGTTTTCAGGCCGCACGGCCCGGCGGCGGTCGTGGGGTATGACGGGTCAGGCGCACTGGGCTATAGGGGCCGCCATGGCCACGCGTCCGCTGATACGAGTCGCCCTGAACATAGCCCTGGACGGGGCGCTGGCTGCGCTGGCCGTGCCGCTTGCCCGTGCAATTGCCGACCCGTCGGGAGACTGGCTGCATCCGCTGTGGCTGCCCGCCGCCGGCGCGGCGACACTGCTGCTGGCAGGGTTGCCGTTCCGGCTGCCGTGGCAATATTGGCGCTTTGCCGGCATCGGCGATCTGCTCGCCGTTGCCTATACCAGCCTGCTGGGCGCGGCCCTGTTCGCGGGCCTGACGGCTTTGGTCGGGACGGCGTCCGCCAATCCGGCTTTCCCCGCGGTGCAGGCGCTGACACTTCTGGTTCTGCTGGGTGCTCCACGAGTTGCCTATCGCCGGTTGCGCCAGCGCCCGGGCGGGAAACTCCCTGGCGCCTATGCGGCCCATGTGCCCTCGGCCCTGCTGGTCGGTGCGGCCGAGGATGTCGATCTGTTCCTCCACGCGCTGATCGGCGACCGGCGGCAGGCGCTGCGGGTGGAAGGGCTGCTGGCGGTCGGCTCGCGTCAGACCGGGCGGCGCATCCATGGCTATCCGTTCGTCGGCTCGATCGGCGATGCCGCGACCGTCCTGGAACGCCTCGATGGCGAGGGCAGGCTGCCGGACATGCTTGTGGTCGCCACGCCGGATCTGTCCGGGCAGTCGCTCTCGGTCCTGGTAGAGCAGGCCGAACGCTACGGCATGCGCATTCGCCGTGCGCCACGCCCCACGTCGCTCGATCCTTCGGCGCTGACGGGTGGGCCGCGCCAGCTCGAACTGCGGCCCATGGCCATCGAGGACCTGCTGAACCGCCCTCAGGTGCCGCTCGACCGCGAGGGCATGGCGCGGCTGATCCAGGGCAGACGCGTCATCGTTACCGGCGCCGGCGGCACCATCGGCAGCGAGCTGGCGCGCCAGGTCGCCACGCTTGGCCCCGAGCGGCTGATCCTGCTCGACAATGGCGAGTACGCGCTCTGGCTGATCGACCTCGAACTCGCCGAACGCCATCCGCACGTCGCGCGCGAGTTTTTGATCGCCGACATCCGCGACGAGGCGCGCGTTCGTGCGGTGTTCGAGCAGTGGCGGCCGGAACTGGTGTTTCACGCCGCCGCGCTGAAGCACGTGCCGATGGTCGAGGCCAACCCGCTCGAGGGGCTGCTCACCAATGTCGCCGGGACGCGTCACGTGGCAGACGCGGCACGGAGCGTGGGTGCGCGGGCCATGGTGCTGATCTCGACCGACAAGGCGGTGAACCCGACGTCGGTGATGGGCGCGTCGAAGCGGCTTGCCGAAATGTATTGCCAGGCACTGGACATTTCCGCGCGCGCTTCCGGACATGGCATGCGCTGCATCACCGTGCGGTTCGGCAACGTGCTGGGCAGCACCGGATCGGTGGTGCCGCTGTTCCAGCGCCAGCTCGAGCGCGGCGGGCCGCTGACGGTGACGCATCCGGACATGCAGCGCTACTTCATGACGGTACGCGAGGCGGTTGGTCTGGTGTTGCAGGCGAGCGTGGTCGGCTCGGGCGACGCCGCTCTGCCATCCGACGAGGAGGGCGGCATTTTCGTGCTCGACATGGGCAAACCGGTGAAGATTGTGGATCTCGCCCGCCAGATGATCCGATTGGCCGGACTGACGCCGGAGCGCGACGTGGAAATCCGTTTCACCGGTCTCCGCCCGGGCGAAAAGCTGCATGAGGAGCTGTTCCACGGGAAGGAGCCGCCGGCGCCGACCGGCTATCCCGGCCTGCTGATGGCGGCGCCACGCACCGCCGACCCGGCGATTGTGGGGCGCGCCATCGACGAGATCGCCGCCGCCTCGCGTGGCGGTCAGGCGCGCCTGGCGCTCATGCTGCTCGGACGGCTCGTCACCGAATTCGAACACAATGCAGAAGGACTGATGCCTGTGGTGAATCGCACGTGACCGCGCGCCCTGCCGTTCCGTTTCTGGACCTCAAGGCGCAGCAGGCACGCATCGCCACGGAGTTGCGCCGTCGGTTGGATGGGGTTCTGGCGCATTGCCAGTTCATTCTCGGACCCGAGGTGGCGGAACTCGAGGCGGAGCTGGCGAAGTTCTGCGGGGCGAAGCATTGCGTGGCTGTCAGTTCGGGAACCGACGCCATCCAGATCGCCTTCATGGCGGAGAACATCGGCCGCGGCGACGCGGTGTTCCTGCCCGCCTTCACCTATACCGCGACCGCGGAGGTTCCGTTGGTGCTCGGTGCGACACCGGTGTTCGTCGATGTCGATCCGCGCACGTTCCAGATCGACCCCGGGCATCTGGAGCACCGCATCGCCGAGGTACGGCGGGACGGCAAGTTGCGCCCGCGTGCTCTGATCGGTGTCGATCTGTTCGGCCAGCCAGCGGATTGGCCCGCGTTGAATGCCATCGCCGAACGCGAGGGGCTGTTCACGCTGGACGACCTTGCGCAGAGCTTCGGCTGTACGCTGCATGGCCGGCCGCTCGGCACGGCGGCGGATGCCACGGCCACCAGCTTCTTCCCGTCCAAGCCGTTCGGCGCCTATGGCGACGGCGGCGCGCTGATGACTGAAAGCGACGAGCGCGCGGCGCTGTACCGCAGCCTGCGCACGCATGGCGAGGGCACGACACGATACGAGGTGTTGCGCACCGGCATGAACGGGCGGCTCGATTCGATCCAGGCGGCAGTGTTGCTGGCCAAGCTTACCGTGTTCGGCGACGAACTCGCGATTCGCGAACGCATCGCGTGCTATTACGATTCGCGCCTCGGCAACGCTGTGGTCACGCCGGCACGCGTGAACGACAGCACCGGCGCGTGGGCGATCTATTCGGTGCTGCTTCGCGATGCAGCGATGCGCGATCACGTGCAGGCGTCGCTGCGCGCGGATGGTGTTCCCAGCGCGATCTATTATCCGCGTCCGTTGCATCTGCAGCCTGCCTATCGCGACCATCACGACGGCGCACGCCTGCCGGTATCGGAGGATCTGGCGCAGCGAATTCTGGCGCTGCCGATCCATCCCGATCTGAGCGAGGCGGACATGGCGCATGTGTGCAACAGCCTGCTTTCCGCGCTTTGCTGACGCGGCGCGGCATTTCACCCAGCGATCACGACCGCATCCTGACGCACAGCGCTGACAACCCGAGCAGCACCCAGCCCGACATCAGCAGCAGTCCACCGATCGGCGCCAGCATCGCCACGTGGATGTCGGCCAGCGCCAGCGCATAGACGGCGCCGCAGAACAACAGAAGGCCAATGGCGAAGGCCCCTCCCGCCCAATCGGCCAACCTTCCGCCACGAGGCGCCCATATCCCGCAGGCCAGCAGGGCCAGCGCGTGCCAACCGTGCATCTCGATGGCGTTCCGCACCATCTGGAGTCGTGCAGGTTCCAACCAGTCGAGACCATGCGCGGCCAGCGCGGCCATCGCCACCGCGGTCAGTCCAGCCAGCGAACCGAGCGCGATCCAAATTCTCTGCATTCTTCGCAAACCCTGTTCCGCCTTGACCGCGCTGCCTATAGCATCGGCGTCATGCCCCGCGGCGACCTGTATCCCGAGATCGGACCGTTCGAGACCGGCTACCTGCCGTTGGCAGCCGGCCACGTCATGTATTGGGAACAGGTCGGCAATCCGCGCGGCCGGCCGGCGCTGTTCCTCCATGGCGGCCCGGGCGCGGGCGCCGGCGCGGTGCATCGACGGTTCTTCGATCCCGACATCTGGCGTGTGGTCATCTTCGATCAGCGTGGCGCGGGCCGGTCGAGACCGCTCGGCGGGCTCGAGCAGAACACCACCGACGATCTGGTGTCCGACATCGAGACCCTGCGCCGCCACCTCGGCATCGAGCGCTGGCTGCTGTTCGGCGGCTCCTGGGGTTCCACGCTGGCGCTGGCCTACGCGCAGGCGCATCCCGACCGCGTCGCCGGCTGCGTGCTGCGCGGGGTGTTCCTGGGGCGGCCCGCGGAGGTCGATTGGTTCCTGCACGGCGTCTCCGCGGTTTTTCCGGATGCCCACGCGGCGTTCGTCAGCTTTCTGCCGGAGCCGGAGCGGGGCGACGTGCTCGGCGGATATCTGCGGCGGCTGACCGATCCGGATCCGTCCGTGCATCTGCCCGCGGCGCGCGCATGGTCGGTTTACGAGGGCTCGTGCAGCACGCTGCTGCCGAGCCCGGAGACCGTCAGTTCGTTTGCGCAGGACCGCACCGCGCTGGGGCTCGCGCGCATCGAAGCGCACTACTTCGCCAACGGCCTGTTCCTGCCGCCGGGGGGCCTGCTCGGCAGCATGGACCGCATCGGGCGCATTCCGGCCGAGATCGTGCAGGGCCGCTACGACATGATCTGTCCGGCGCGTACTGCCTTCGAGTTGGCCGCTGTTTGGCCAGCGGCGCGGCTGTCGATCGTGCCGGACGCGGGGCATTCGGCACTCGAGCCCGGCATCCGGCGCGCGCTGGTGGCTGCGGTCGAACGCTTCCGCCATGGGAGATGAGAGCATGAAGGTTGCGGTCATCGGGCTGGGCACCATGGGTATGGGTGCGGCGCTCAATCTGGCTCGCAAGGGGCATCAGGTGACGGGTTGTGATGTCCGTGAGGTTGCACGCGTCGAGTTGACCAATGCCGGCGGCGCAGCGGTCGCCGACACGTCCGAACTCCCCGCCGACACCGAGGCCGTCGTGGTGTTCGTGGTGAATGCGGCGCAGACCGACGACGTGCTCTTTGGCCCACGTGGCTGTCTTGGGGTGGTGGCCAAGGGCGCGGTGATCCTGTGCTGCGCCACCATTGCTCCGGAAGCGGCGCGTGCGCTGGACGCGAAGATCGTCGCGGCGGGCTTTCTGATGCTCGATGCGCCGGTCTCCGGCGGGAAGGCGGGCGCGCATGGCGGCTCGCTGACGGTGATGGCCTCGGGTTCCGATGTCGCGTTCGCCAAGGCGCAGCCGGTGCTCGATGCAATCTCGGGGAAAGTGTGGCGGCTCGGCGAACAGGCCGGTGTCGGCAGCACCGTGAAAATGGTGAACCAGTTGCTCGCCGGCGTGCACATAGCAACCGCGGCGGAGGCGCTGGCGCTCGGCATCCGCGCCGGCGCCGATCCGCGCACGCTGTTCGAGGTGATCTCATCATCGGCGGGCAGTTCATGGATGTGGCAGAACCGCGTGCCACATATCCTGGATGGCGACGACACGCCGCTTTCTGCGGTGAACATCTTCGTCAAGGATCTCGGCATTGTGCTGGACCAGGCGCGCGCACTGACGTTCCCGCTGCCGATGGCCTCGGCGGCGCATCAGCTGTTTCTCGCCGCAGCCGCGCATGGCGATGGCGCCAAGGACGATGCATTCGTGATCCGTGTCTGGCAGGCGCTGACCGGGATCAAATTGCCATGACTCCGACGCGGCGCCTGGATTATCAGGCGAGCATCGACCGGCCCTGCCTTGCACTGCCGGACGGTAAGCGCGTCGCGGTGTTCATCGTGGTGAACGTGGAGAACTGGGACATCGAGCGCGCCATGCCGCGCCAGGTGTTGACCGCTCCGCAGGGCGCCTCCGCGCTGCCGGACCTTCCCAACTGGGCGTGGCACGAGTACGGCATGCGTGTCGGGTTCTGGCGGCTGAAGGCGGCACTGGATGCGCATCACATCGCGCCGTCCATGACGATCAACGGCACTGTGCCGGCGGCGTATCCGCGTGTCACGCGGGCGGCGCGCGATGCCGGCTGGGAATTCATGGGGCACGGATTCGCGCAGATCGCGACGCATCTGGTGGAGGACCAGCGCGCGATGGTCCGTAGCGCGATGGATGCATTGCGCGAGGCCGCCGGCCATGAGGTCGTCGGTTGGCTTGCGCCGGGCCTGACCGAGACGCTCGATACGCCCGACCTGCTGGCGGAGGCCGGCGTGCGTTATTGCGCCGACTGGGTGGTGGATGATCTGCCGTGCACGCTCCGCACCGAGCATGGCCCGCTGCTGACGATGCCATACAGCGTGGAGCTGAACGACATTCCGATGATGATGATCCAGCACCATCGGGCCGAGGAGCTTTTTGCGCGCACGGTCGCACAGTTCGACCGCCTGTATGCGGAGGCGGAGACGCAGGGCGCCAAGGTGATGGGTCTTGCGGTGCATCCGTATATCAGCGGTGTGCCGCACCGGATCGGCTGGTTCGAGCAGGCGCTGGAGTACATGGCCGCGCGACCGGGCACGCTGTTCTGGCAGGGCCGGCAGATCATGGACTGGTATCTGAAGGCGACGGCATGAACTGGGGCACCATGAGTTGCGCCGAGCGCGACGCCGCTTACAACAACTCAGCCGCGGTGGCGGACAGCGCGGCGTTGCTTGCCGAGTGGCGCACAGCGTCGGAGGCGTTCAGGTGCGAGCATGCCGGGCATCTCGATCAACGCTACGGGCCGCGCGAACGCAACACCTGGGACCTGTTTCCGGCAGCGGATTTAAATGCGCCATGCCTCGTGTTCATCCATGGCGGCTACTGGCAGCGCAACAGCAAGGACATGTTCACCAATCTGATCGCCGGGCCTTACGCGCATGGCTGGGCAGTGGCGCTGCCAGGTTACACGCTGGCGCCTGACGCGACGCTCACCGAGATTGCTGCCGAAATCCATACGGCGCTCGATTGGCTCGCGGAGCATGGTTCCGCTCACGGGATCGCCGGCCCGATCGTTGTATCCGGCTGGTCGGCGGGAGGTCATCTGACAGCGATGTCGCTCGCGCATCCGAGCGCGGTTGCCGGGCTGTCGATATCGGGCGTGTTTGAACTGGGGCCGGTGCGCGACACCTATCTGGACGAGAAGCTGCGGCTGACGGATGAGGAGATTCTTTACCTCTCGCCGCTGCGATTGCCGGTGGTGAACAAGCCGCTTGCCATCGCCTATGGCACGGCGGAGCTACCGCCACTCGTGTCGGACAGCCGCGATCTGCAGGCGCTGCGTGCTGCCGCAAATGCGCCCGGCCCATTGCTGCCGGCGGCCGGTGCAAACCACTTCACGATCATGCACGAACTGCGCGATGCGGACGGCATGTTGACCCGGTACTTGCCATTGCTGCTCACACCATAACCTCAACCGCGGCGGCGATGCTGAACAGACTCGCATCGCCCATGGTTTCCCCCATCAGCATCAGCCCTACCGGCGGCTCGCCTTCCCGGTGGCACGGCAGGCTGATTGAGCAACGGTCAAGGAAGTTGCCGATCGCGGTATTGCGCAAAATGTGCATGTTGATGCGATTGTATTCACGTTCGTCATCGAGTTCGGCGATGCACGGCGGCACGATCGGCACGGTCGGCATGATCAGCGCATCGAACTCGCGCGTGCGTGCGTCGAAGCTCGCAATGATCCGCCGGCGGGCGTTGACCACATCGATGTAATCGACCGCGCTCATTCTTTCCCCACGTTCGATGCGGACGCGGATGCGCGGGTCGTAGAGCGCGCCCTTCTCCGCGAGCAGGGTGTGATGCCAGGCGTAGGCCTCGGAGGCGGCGAAGCCACCCTTGGAATTCACCGGGCCGATTGCGTCGAACTCGGCAAACCGCCGTCGCACGATGCGGGCGCCGGCGCGGGAGAGCGTGGTCAGTGCGCGGTCGAACGCGGCAGCAACTGTCGCGTCCAGTCCATCGAGCACGACGGTTTCCGGAACCGCCAGGCGCAGCCCGTCAAGCTCGGCCGGTTTCGGCAGCGATGGCGTTTCACCGGCCAGCAATGCATCGACAACCGCGCAGCATCCAACGCTCGGTGCCAACGGCCCAACCGAATCGAGGCTCGGCGCCAGCGGCAGCACGCCGGTAATGGGGATACGGCGCGCCGTCGGCTTGTAGCCGACAATGCCGCAGAATGCCGCCGGGATGCGACAGGAGCCGCCGGTGTCGGTCCCGAGCCCTGCGACCGCCATGGCGTCGGATACCGAGACGGCGGTGCCGGACGAACTGCCGCCGGGGATACGTCCCGCCGCGCGATCCCAGGGTGCGCGCGGCGTGCCGTAATGCGGATTGATCCCGAGGCCGGAGAAGGCGAATTCCGTCATGTTGGTGCGACCCAGCGGAACAAAGCCGGCGGCCAGCATCCGCTGCACCACGGCCGCGTGCGCCGCCGCGGGTGGTGCATCGGCCAAGGCGCGCGAGCCGGCCGGCGTCGGCTGGCCGGCGATGTCGAACAGGTCCTTCAGGCTGATCGGAATGCCGGCGTACCGGCTGGGCTCGCGGCCGACGCGGCGCAACGCGTCCGTTGCGTCCGCCATCGCGCGCGCCTGATCGGCGTGAACCGTGATGAACGCGCGCTGACCTTCACCATCCGGGTCGGCGATGCGTGCCAGGCATTGTTCGACCAATGTGCGACTGGTGGTGCGTCCGTCGGCCAGGGCTTGGGCGTGCTGCTCGATCGTGCGCATGATGCGGCCTCTCCGTTCGGATGGAAGGATGCACAATGAGCGACCGACCGGCAAAACCCGTGCTGCTGACCGGTGCGTCCGGCGCGCTTGGCCGCGTGCTGACGAAGTCGCTGTCGGCCGAGGGCTGGACGCTGCGGTTGACCGATATCGCGCCGTTTCCCGACGCTGTTCCGGCGGGCGCCACTTTCACAAAGGCCGATCTCAACGACGGCGTGACGATGTTGCGGCTGGCGGAAGGCTGCGGTGCGATCGTGCATCTGGGAGGTGTGTCGGTCGAGCGGCCGTTCGAAGAGGTGTTGGGCCCCAATATCCGCGGGCTCTATCACATCTACGAGGCAGCGCGGCGCGAGACGGCACGGGTGCTTTTCGCGTCCTCCAACCATTCGATCGGTTTCCACGAGCGAAGCGAGACGATCGGTGCCGACACGCAGTTCCTCCCGGACGGGTTCTATGGTTTGTCAAAGGCGTACGGCGAGCTGATGGGGCGGCTCTACTGGTACAAGCACGGCGTGGAGAGTGTGTTCGTGCGCATCGGCTCCGCATTCCCGGAGCCTACCAACGCCCGCATGCTGGCGACCTGGCTGTCCTATGCGGACCTGTCGCGGCTCGTGATCCGCTGCGTGCAGGCTGAGAAGGTTGGCTGCAGCGTGATCTGGGGCGCGTCGGACAATCAGCGCATGACGTGGTGGAAGGACGATGCGCGCGGCGCGATCGGATGGCAGCCGAGCGACAGCGCCGATCCGTTTGCCGGACAGCTCGGGGGAAAAGTCAGCAACGATCCTGTTGAGGAACGCTACATGGGCGGAGGATTTTGTTCACTCGACTATTCGCGTGACTCCGCCGCGCCGGGGAAACTGTTTGAATGAGGAGGCGCCGCGATGCCTGAAGGCCGTCTGTACATCGGCAACCGTCGTTATTCGTCCTGGTCGATGCGCGGCTGGCTCGCGGTGCGACTTGCCGGGCTGGACGTCGAGGAGGTGCTGATCCATTTCGAGCGGCCCGGTCCGACCGGGGCGATCGGCAGACTGTCGCCCAACGGACTGGTTCCATATCTCGAGCATCGCGGCGCGCGCGTCTGGGAGTTGCTCGCGGTGTGCGAATACTGCGCCGAGATCGCGCCCACGTTTTGGCCCGCGGATCGCATCGCCCGTGCGCATGCGCGTGCCATCAGCGCGGAGATGCATGCCGGGTTCAGCGGGCTGCGGCAGGCGATGTGGATGAACCTTGGGCGCGATTTCTCCGGTCTAGGCCGCACGCCCGAGGCGCTTGCCGACATTTCCCGGATCGAGGCGATGTGGGCCGAGACGCGCCAACGATTTGGCACCGGCGGTGCATTTCTGTTCGGCGCCGATTTGACCGCCGCGGATGTGATGTATGCACCAGTGGTGACGCGTTTCCTCACATGGCGGCCCGAGATCAGTGCGGAGACGCGCGCCTATTGCGACGCGGTGCGTGCCCACCCTTTCGTCAGCGCCTGGTACGACGCCGCTGTCGCCGAGCCGGTCGAGTGGCTGCTGCCGGACTATGAGAACGCAGGCTGAGACAGCCATGGCGCGAAATGAATTGCGTCGGATGACGATGACGGTTCGCCCCGCTGCCGTCATCTCCGCGGAGCTCCTCGTCATCCCTGCTTTCGCGGGATGACCGCAGGGATCGCGGTCCGCGAATCAGCTGTTTCGCATAGGCCGGCCCGGGTCCTAAGGCCATGACAGTGAGTTGGCGATGCGACGGGTCAACGTCAGCGGTCGTAAGCTTTGATCAGCTGCCGCCTTCGAGGACGGCGAGCGCCGCGTCCGGGCCGACCAGGATTTCCACCAGCCGAACCTTGTCGACCAAACCCAGCGGACCGCTGCCAGCCAAGGTCTTTATGGTAGCGGCGGTCTCTTGCAACAGGGTGTCGTAGAGCTCGGCGCTGCCGATGCGACGGGCTTCGCTTTCCAAGGCCCGCAGGTTGCGCGCAGTTGTTTCAAGATAAGCCAATGCCGCCGAACCCTGACGCGGCCCCCGACCCTGCAACTTCTCGACAAACTCGTTGGTGAGCCCGTTGGCAAAACGTGTGCGGCAGCTGGCGTCCAACCGTGCGCGAATGGCCGCCTCCCGCCGCGCGGCATCGGAGCCGTCGCCTGCGTTCCGCAACCCGCACAGGAGCGCGTCGATCTGCCGCACCCCGGCGGCCGCCTCCGCTAGAGAACTGCCAACCACGAGAGCCTCGACACCACCTGATTCTTCGATACGCTCGAGCAGGACAGCACGCGCCCGCACGATGGCGTCGCGAAGGGGCGCTTCATCAGCCGTCACTCCGGTCAGCGCACCGCAATCCAGCAGGGGGGAAGTCTGCGGCAACCTCGCAAGCAGCAGTACCACAACCATGGCAAGGGCGGTCGGGCCATGTCTTGCCGCCGCAAGCAGGATCGGCCGCAGCACTGCGAATTGCAGCGCCACGCCGAATTCCATCTCCGCGCCAATCGCATCCATGGGAAGCACCTGCTCCAGCGCAGCCGACACGTTGTGCGCCAGTGCCGCGAACGCCTCGGCCGGGAGACCGGTCTTCCCCCATCGTTCCGGCAATTTGGCGCTGGCCAGAATGCCTGCCGCCGCTGGCCATAGCCTGCCGCCGATCTGTGGGTTGAGCTGTGCGTCCGCCGTCGTTCGGTCTTGGAGCTCCGACGTGATTGTATCGGCGTTGCGTCCCATGCCAGCCCGTACCGTCACGCCGAGGATCGTCAGGCAGGCGCGCGGGATCGTCGGATCGCCGGGCTTCCAGTGAGCGGTCGGCACGATCAGCGGATCCAGCGGTGTGAACAGCAATCTGGTCCAGCGCAACGGCCGGCTTGGTCGCAGATGCGCAAGGCGCGGTCGCAATGGCGCAATGATCTGGTCCGCGATGCCGCGTGTTCCCATGCCATCGATCGCCGCCACGACCTGGGAAATCTGCTCGCTGCGTGCCTTGGCCAGCGTATTCTGCAAAGCGTGGAATTCGGGCGACGTCAGCATCGGGTCGGTCGGTTGCATGAGTGGCTTGTTCCGCTCTCAGGTTGCCAGTGCGCGCAGTCGTTCGTTGCGAGCGGCCAGACCCCGGCCCAGCGCATCGTTTCCCGAGTTCGGATCGAGTTCTATCGGACGGCGGAGAGAGGGACTTTCCGCCTGCGACGCGATCCAATCCAATGCTTCCCTGGGAAGGCTCGGCACCAGCCGCGCCATCTGGACCAGCGTTCCATGCCGGCCCGCCGGACCTTCGGCGCATTGCCAGAGCAGGTACACCGGCTCCCAGCCGTCGAGCAGCCACTCTGGTCGAGCCATGCGCTGGGTGATCGGCTCGGGCGTCTTGGCGAAGGCGCGCAGCAGGCCCATGGGATCTGCGACCAGGCAGCGCAGCGCCGCCAAGGCCGCGCCCGCCGCAGACCGCGTGAGTTCGGCCGCCGCCAGGATCATATCGGCCAGATCGGCATTGGTGTCGGCGACCGTGTCGCAAAGCCATAGGTTGAGGTCGAGGCCCAGCGATGCGAGACGTTCGATCATTCGCGCCGCGCGCCCGGCGGGCAATTGCCCGGGGAGACCGATTGAAAGGAGACCCTCGACCAGGGCCTTCAGGGCTGCGATCACCGATTGCGGCGCAATCGCAAGGAGCGGAGCCAATCGGTCGGCTATCTGCCCGACCGCTACCGGGTCTTGGATCGGCGGCCCTAGTTGGTTGGCCAGGCGGGCGAGCAGCGCGGTTTCAATTTGCTGCCGGTCTCGCTCGTCAGACTCGGCGAGGGCAAGCGCAGTGGCCATGGCTTCACGGCCGGCCAGCCCGCTCGCGGCCACCTGGCGCGCCGCATCACGCACCGAGGCGGGCGTGATGCTCGGCAGGATCGAGATTTTCTGGTTGAGCCTCGTGTCGTGCACACTCGGCCTGCACAGTGCTCCCAATGCGTTGGACGCAAGGATGTACACGCCACGGCCACCGCTGGGGTTCAGCATGACCAGCTCGGTGCCACCCTGTTCGGCCACGCGTACCCTCGCACCCGCCAGCAGCGGCGTGGTGAAAGGGACTGCGACCCCGCGCTCGCGAAAGGTCGCCGGCAGGTAATCGCGGACAGAGGGCGGCGCGGACGACGGGGTGAGTTGGAACGCCATGGCTGCACCGCATGGTGCGCCGTCGGCATGAACGAACGGTTTGCAGACGCCCGTCAGGTGACCGGAAAATCGTCCAGTGCCGGTCGGCCGGTGACATGGCGCCAATGATGCCAGAGCAGTCGTGCCGCCAGCGACCGCGCGGGCCGCCAGGCATCGGCCAGCGCGCGCAATTCGACTGGGCCCGGACGCGCCTCCAATCCTTTGAGATTTGCCGCGGATGCGGCCAGGGCGACATCGCCGGCCGGGAACACATCATGGCGGCCAAGCGCGAACAGCAGATAGACCTCTGCCGTCCACCGGCCCAGGCCGCGGATCGACGCAATTGCGGCCACCGCCGCCTCGTCATCCATGGCGGCGATCGTGGCGGGATCAAGGGTTCCGTCGAGGAATGCCCCAGCGAGCACGCGGGCGTGGACGACCTTCGGACGCGACAATCCGGCGGCACGAAGCACCTCGTCGGACAAGGCCAGCAGGCCCACAGGCTCCAACGCACCTCCGACGGCACGCAGCCTTCCCCAGATCGCGGCGGCCGCCTGGTTGCTGATCTGTTGCGCGACGATCGCCTGCAGCAGGCCGGGAAATCCTGGCGCGCGGGTGCGCCAGGGCAGGGGGCCGGCCCGGCGCTCGATGCCGGCCAGGTCGGAATCGCCGGCGATCAACCGGTCAAGGGCGGCGCGAGCAGCGGGCGGCGGGTATGGGAACGTCACGCCCGCCGTCTTACCCAATCAACCGCTGCGGGTCACCCGCCCGCTGTGCGGATCCATCGCAAACCGTGCGATCACCGAGCCGTCCGATGTGGCAAGCGCGAACCCGATCGATCCGTCCGGCGATGGCGCCACATCCACCACCTTCCAACTGTGATTGCCGTTCCACAGCAGGAAGCCCTCGGCGATCTTCTGCACATCGGCCGGGGCGAGCTGGCGATCCGACTGCCGATAGACCAGCGCGAAAGGCCCTGGCCCGACACGCCGGCCATCCCGCATCGCACGCAAATGCTGTCCCCTCATCCATCCCAGCCAGTGCGGGCGGTTGGGTGGGGGCGCCACGTCCTGGGCAGCAGGCGAGGGTGCGGGCTGGGCGTTGGCGATCAGCACGCCAGCGCCTGTCCCCCCAATGGCCAGAACGACCAACGCACCGAGTATGGATTTTCGCATTCTCATCTCCCAATTCGTGATCGCCCCGTTCGGCGATGCCAGCCAAGGTGTGGGGCGATGATTGCGCCTATGTGTCAGGCGCGCGACGAAGTGCGACGGAATGCAAGCGACACTGCCGGAGGCCACGGCGAATGCCTATGCTTCGGGTCATGGAACAAATGCCCCACATCCTGGTTGTGGACGACGATCGGGAAATCCGCGATCTGCTGGCGCGTTTCCTGGAGGAAAAGCACCGCATGCGGGTCACCGCGGTGCGCGACACCAGGGAGGCGCGCCGTGCCTTCGCCAACGGCCACTATCACCTTGTGGTGCTGGACCTGATGCTGCCCGGCGAGGGCGGGCTCGACTTTGCGCGCTGGCTGCGCACCCAGTCCGATGTGCCCATCGTCATGCTGACCGCAATGGGCGAGGAGACCGATCGCATCATCGGCCTCGAACTCGGCGCGGACGATTATGTGCCCAAGCCGTTCAGCCCCCGAGAGCTGCTCGCGCGGATCCGCGCCGTGTTGCGCCGCGCCGGCGATTTCCCGGAGCATCGCGCCGATGCGGCGGGTCGCAATCTCCGCTTCGCCGGCTGGACCCTGGAGCCGACGCGCCGCCGCCTGCTCAACCCCGAAGGTGCCGAAGTCGCGCTGACCGGTGGCGAGTACGATCTTCTGCTCGCCCTGCTGGAGCGCGCGAACCGCGTGCTGACGCGCGACATGCTGCTGGACCTGCTGCGCGGCCGGCAGGCGGGGCCGTTCGACCGTGCGATCGACGTGGCGGTCAGCCGGCTGCGGCGTAAGCTCGAGGATGACGGCCGCAACGCCCAGCTTATCAAGACGGTGCGCGGCGGCGGCTACGTCCTGGCAGCGACGGTCGAGCGGGCATGAAGCTGCGTCTGTGGCCGCGCAGTCTGGCCACGCGGACGGCGGTCGTCCTGCTGGTGGGCCTGGCCGTGGTGCAGGTGGCGGGCCTGACGATCCATGCGCTGGACCGTCTCGACGTCCAGCACATCGCCCAGGCGCGCGACGTAGCCGTGCGCGTGGTCGGCATCTACCGGGCCGTGATGATGAGCCCGCCGTCGCAACGTCAGACGGTGCTGACCGACGTGACACCGGGCCTCGTGGCCGAGTTATCGCCAAACCCGCCGGCGCTGGAGCTGCCGGATGTGCTACCGGTCCGGCAACGCCTGCTCCGGGTGAACCTGAACCTCGTGTCGCTGCTCGGCGTACCGCGGTGGCGTGCGATGCGCATCCTGGGGGATCCGGAGCGGCACCGGGTGATTGTCGCCCTCCAGCTGCCGGACGGGCCATGGCTGAATGTTTCGGTGGCGGTCGAGCCGGCGCGGCCCTGGCATTCGCCCACGTTTCTCGCGGCCTTCCTGGTGATGACCGCCGCCGCGGCCGGGCTCACGCTGTGGGCGGTGCGGCGATTGACCGCGCCGGTGCGCACGCTCGCCGTCGCTGCCGAGGCGCTGGGACGCGACGTGAATGCGCCGCCGCTGCCGGAGGATGGCCCGCTGGAGGTCGCCACCGCCGCCGCGGCGTTCAACACCATGGCCGCCCGCATCCGGCGCTTCGTCGAGGGCCGCACGGAGATGCTGACCGCGATCGGCCACGACCTCCGCACGCCGATCACGCGGCTGAAGCTGCGCGCCGAGTTCGTCGAGGACGAAGAGCAGCGAGCGAAGATGCTGGCTGACCTGGAGGAGCTGGAGGCGATGATCTCCGCTACCCTGGCGTTCGGACGGGACGCGCAGACGACCGAGTTGGTGACGTTGCTGGATCTCCCGGCGCTGCTGCGCACCGTGCTCGACGAGGCGGGGGACGCGCGACCCGATGTGGTGGAGAAGCTGGCCTATGAAGGCCCGCCGCATTTGACTGTACGCGCCCGGCCGCTGGCGATGAAGCGGGCGTTGGCCAATCTGGTGTCCAACGCGGTGTCCTACGGTGGTGGCGCGAGGGTGCGCCTGCTCTCCCCGGTCGATGGGATGCTGACGATCGAGGTGGAAGACGACGGGCCGGGCATCCCGCCGAGCGAACTGGAGCGGGTATTCGAGCCGTTCCACCGCTGCGAGCCGTCCCGCAGTCGCGAGACAGGTGGCGTGGGCCTGGGCCTGCCGATCGCGCGCAACATCTTCCGTGCCCATGGCGGGGATGTGACGCTGACCAATCGCCCGAAGGGCGGCGCCAAGGCGATGGCCGCGATTCCGGCGTAAGGGGTGGGATGTGTCCTGGGTTCCGGCGAAAGCGGTAACTCAGGTGCGCTCACAACGACTTCAGGAAATTCACCAACTTCGACGCCGCGGTCAGCTTGTCGGTCTTGTCGAGCGCCGCCAGCTCGGCCGCAAGCCGGTCCATCGCCGCTTCATAGATCTGCCGCTCGGAGAAGCTCTGGTCCGGTTGGCCGGCATTGCGATGCAGATCACGCACCACCTCGGCGATCGCCAGCGGGTCGCCGGAGTTGATCTTCGCCTCGTACTCCTGTGCCCGGCGCGACCACATGGTACGCTTGATCCGCGCGCGGCCCTTCAGCACCGCCATCGCCTCATCAAACAGCTTTCGCGTGGCCAGCTTGCGCAGCCCCGCGGTGCGCGCCTTCGCCACCGGCACGCGCAGCGTCATCCGGTTCTCTTCGAAGGTGATGTGGATCAGCTCAAGCTTGTGGCCGGCGATCTCCTCGGTGGCGATCCGCTCGACCTTGCCCACGCCGTGGGTCGGGTAAACGACGTGGTCGCCCTCGATGAAGATCTCCGCCTTGGCCAGCGGTCGAATGGGAGGACGATCGGGCATGTTCGGCCGCCGCTCGGGTGGTGGCGGCGCGGCCAATGGCGGCACCGGATCCGGGCGGGCAGCGGGGGGCGAGGGCGCCTTCGACTGCATCGGGCCATCCGATGTCCTGGCAGATGGGCTCGCGGCGGCAGGAGGTTCAGCCACATGGACGACGGGCGGCGTGGTTGGCGCGGGCTTCACCGCCACCGGCTTGGCAGGCTGCGAAGGCTTTGTGGCGGACTGAACGGCAGTGCTCTTGCCGTGTGCAGGCTTGGCCTGACTGGCAGGCGCCGCGGTCTTCTTTGCCACTGTCGTCTGCGCCGATCTGGCCGGAGCCTTAGCCGCCGCGCGGTGAGGGGCCACGTGGCGCGAGGCACCAGCTTCGCGATCCGTTCGCGCGGTTCCGGCGGTTGCCTTCATTCCTGACACCTCTTTCCCTTCGTCCCTCACGTGCTGCGATCCGCCCGGCGATCGACACGGCCAATCGGCCGGCCTGCGCTCCGCTCCGAAGGATCGGCTCTTGGGAATAGCCGCGACCGCCGTTGGCTTGCGCGGCCGCCGTCGCCTGTCTTGGGCAATATAGCATCACAGAGGTGTTACGTCATCGGGGCGTAGCATTACAGACCCGCAAGGAGCCCGCCGCGCGCCACTCTTCGTTGAACGTCAGCGGCTCAAGGCCCACCGCGCTGCGGGCAGACAGTCAGGGCTTGCCCGGTTCGGGCGAAAACAGCGCGGCCTTCTCCTGTTTGTCCTTCCACTCATCGGCGTCCGCGGGCGGCTCGCCTTTCCGGGTGATGTTTGGCCACAGCGCGGCATAGGTCCGGTTCTGTTCCAGCCAGTCGCCCGCCTTGTCGTCGCTGTCCGGCACGATGGCCTCCACCGGGCACTCCGGTTCGCAGACGCCACAGTCGATGCATTCGTCCGGATGGATGACAAGCATGTTCTCGCCGACATAGAAGCAGTCGACCGGGCAGACTTCGATACAGTCCATATACTTGCAGCGGATGCAGGATTCGGTGACCACGTAGGTCATGGGCAGTCCCTGGTGTGGGTTCCGGAGGCGGCGATATGCCGATGATTACGTCGTGGCGCAAGGTCCGCTGCCGGTGTCACTGATCTCGTCGTAAAGCAGCCGCGCCTCAGGCGCCGGACCGCGCCGCGCGGCCAGCGAGAGCACGCGCACGACGCGGACCGTGGTGTGGAGCGGCACGGTTAGCACGTCGCCGACGCGCAATCTGGCATGCGGCTTGTCGGTCGGCTGGCGGTTGATGCGTATCGAGCCTTTGGCGGCCAACTCGGCGCAATCGCTGCGCGCCCGCATGAAGCGCGCGCACCACAGCCACTTGTCGAGCCGCTGCCAGTCGCGGTCCTCCTGATCGGCTATCGCGATCCCCCTACCGCTTGAGTGCCGCCAAGGCGGCGAAGGGACCGTGGGCACGGCCTTGAGGCGCCGCGACCATGACTGCCCGTCGCCGGCGGAGCGGCAGCACCATCGCCGGCGCCGGCGGCCCGTATTCTCCCGTCGCCAGGCCGCCGGCGGGCACAATGCGAAAGCCGAGGCGTCGAAGCACCACGGGCAGCATCTCCGCTTTCAACGCAAAGCGCGACGAAAGGGCGGGCGGCAACGCCGTGGCGCCACGCCTTGCAGCCCAGGCCAGTTCGGCGGCCACCCTCTCCGCGATGTCGAGCCGCAGCAGCACCGGTCCGGCTTCGAGCCAGCCCATGGCATCGGCGAAACCGGCCGGCCAGTCGGGCTGAGCAGGCAACGATACCACATCCGGCGACGGCAGGCCCGGCACGGTCTGGCCGTGCTGCAGGCCCCAGAGCTGCGCACGCATCGCAGTTGCGGGCGGCTTGAGCAGTGCCGGGAGGAACAGGCCGAAGCGGCCGGCCTTCACGCCGATCGCCTTCAGAGCGGCGCGCGATTGCGGGGACAGGCTGTCGCCTTCCTCACCGGCGATCAGGCCGAGCGCCTCGGTCAGCCGGTGCATCAGCCCGCGAAAACCAGGCTGTTGCGATCCGCGGTCGGCGGCGGCACGCAATGGCGCCAGGTCCGCGTTCACCTTGTCGTCCAAGAACCGCTGCAGCCTGACGCGCAGCCGTTCCCGCTGGGCGCCATCCAGGAACTCGCTGTCGAGCACCTGAATGCGGGGCCGCAGCGCGCTCGCGCCGCGCTTCAGTCGAGCGATCGGGACGCTGTCCCATGTCACCGACTGATCGTCGGCCAATACGAAGACGGCGTCCGGAGCAGTTTCCACCAGCGCCACGCGACGCGGCATTTCCTCCCGCAGCGCCCGCCGGGCGGCGCGCAGTACCAGCTTCTTCTCATCGCCTACCGCCTCCGGGTCGGGGAAGAAGCTGAAGCCGCCGACGCGACCCACCGAGTGGCCCTCGACCACCACATCGCCGCGCCGGGTCACCGCCGAGAGCAATTCCTCGGTTTCGCCCGCTTCCAGGCGGCGCATCAGCAGGGCGGCGCGCCGGTCCACGAACCGGCTGGTCAGCCGTTCGTGCAGCGCATCCGACAATAGATCCTCGACTTCCCGCGCCCGGCCCTGCCAGTGCGCGCTGTCCTGCACCCAGTCGGTCCGCGCGGCGATGTAGGACCACACGCGCACGCCGGAAAGCCGCTGCATCAGGGTATCGATGTCGCCTTCAGCGCGTGCCAGCGCGCCGATCTGCCCGGCCAGCCAGTCGGTGGGCAGGCGCTGATCCCGGGCGATGTGCCCGAACACCCGGGCACACAGCCTTGTGTGCGTGTCGTCCGCCAGCTTGCGAAAGTCAGGAATTTGGCAGGCTTCCCAAAGCCGCCGCACCATCCGCCGTCCCTGCGCGAGGCGGCGGATCTCGGGTTCATGGGCCAGCGCGGCCAGCGTCTCCTGGTCGGCTGCGTCGTTTCCCTTCACCAGGGCGGGGCCCGGCGGCGGTGCCATGAGGCCAGCCAGCAGAGTGTCCACATGGGTCAGGTCGAGGTCGGAGTTGCGCCAGCAGAGCTGATCGAGCGCGTCGAAGCTGTGCGCCTCCACCGCGGCCACCACGTCGTCGTCCAGCGGGCGGCATTGGCCGGTGGTGCCGAATGTGCCGTCGCGCATGCCGCGTCCGGCGCGGCCGGCGATCTGGGCCACCTCGGCCGCGCTGAGCCGACGCGGGCGCTGGCCGTCGAACTTCCGCAGGGAGGCGAAGGCGACATGGTCCACGTCCATGTTCAGGCCCATGCCGATTGCGTCGGTGGCGACCAGGAAGTCGACCTCCTTGTCCTGGTAGAGTGCCACCTGAGCGTTGCGGGTGCGCGGTGAGAGCCGCCCCATCACCACCGCGCAACCGCCGCGCCGGCGGCGGATCAGTTCGGCGATCGCATAGACATCGGCAGCACTGAACGCCACCACTGCGGACCGCGGCGGCAGCCGCACCAGCTTCACCAGCCCGGCGTGGGACAGTTGCGACATGCGTGGCCGGGTTTCCACGCTGGCCTGCGGCACCAGGCGCTGCAGCAGCGGGCGGATCGTTTCGGCGCCGAGGAACATGGTCTCCACCAGGCCACGGGCGTGCAGCAGCCGGTCGGTGAAGACGTGACCGCGATCGGGATCGGCGCAGAGCTGGATCTCATCGACCGCGAGGAACTCCGCGTCGCGGTCGAGCGGCATCGCCTCGACCGTGCAGGAGAACCAGCGCGCATCGGGCGGGACGATCTTCTCCTCGCCGGTGATCAGCGCGACATGGCGGGCGCCCTTTTGCGCCACCATGCGATCGTAGTTCTCGCGGGCGAGCAGGCGGAGCGGAAAGCCGATGATGCCGGAGGCATGCGCCAGCATCCGCTCGATAGCCAGATGGGTCTTACCGGTATTCGTCGGACCGAGGACGGCTTTGACGCGCGGGGCGAAACCGGTATCGAAGCCGAAGGTGGCCATGCCAGGATGTTTGGGTGTTGCGCCGCGGAATGCAAGCGGTTCCGGCGGGGGCGGTGACAGTTCGTTAACTGGCGGCATCCGATACAGGGAGCGATGCCGACAATCCTAAGGATCCGGGGCTTCATATTGTCTTTCGTCAGCCATGATCGAAAAGAGCCGCCGCATGTCCATATCGAGCGTGGTGGTGCTTTGGCGAAGATTTGGCTGGAGCAGGCCATAGTGGCTCGAAATATCGGCTTCGCACCGCACGAACTGGCGGATATGGTTTGGCTTGTTCGCGAGCGACGCGGAGCGCTTCCGGAGGGATGGCATGCCCATTTCGGGACAGGGCGCCTTGGCCGACATACGGATCAGGACTGTCTCGGTCACGCAAGACGAACTGGTTGTTGGGCTAATGGATGGACGAACCATCTCAGTGCCGGTGGCGTGGTATCCACGTCTGGCTGGAGCGACGACGGAACAACGGGCCCGGTGGGAGATCTGCGGCGCCGGCTACGGGATCCACTGGCCTGATGTGGACGAGGATCTGGATACTGAAGGACTGCTGCTCGGCCAACGCGCCCCACAGCCTCGCCACCTGGTTTCTGCGCGCTAAGGCACTCCAACAGCCCGCCCGCCCAATGCCACCCTGCTGCGCCCTCGCATTGAATCCCCGTTCGTTTCACCGCATATCGCGGCACGCAAGGAGGGCTGGCGATGAACGATACGGTGGAAGAAAAGCATGATTTCGGCGCCGAGGTCGGGCGGCTGCTCGATCTCGTGGTGCATTCGCTTTATTCCGAGCGGGAGATATTCCTGCGGGAACTGGTCGCGAATGCGGCCGATGCGATGGACCGGCGCCGTTTCGAGTTGCTGACCGACAGCGCCCTGGCGCCTCCGGCCGAGGCCAAGGTCCGGATCGTTCCCGACAAGCAGTCGCGTACTCTGCTGATTGCCGACGACGGGATCGGCATGGGGCGACAGGAGCTGATCGACAATCTCGGCACCATCGCCCGTTCCGGCACCCGTGCGTTCGGCGCCGCGCTCGCGTCCGCCAAGCCCGAGGAGCGGCCCAGCCTGATCGGCCAGTTCGGCGTCGGCTTCTACTCGGCCTTCATGGTGGCCGATCGGGTCGAGGTCACCTCCCGCAAGGCGGGCTCCGAGGAGGCATTCATCTGGGCCTCGGACGGGGCCGGACAGTTCACCATCGCCCCGGCGACGCGCGAGACACCCGGCACCGATGTCGTGCTGCACGTCAAGTCCGACGCCGAGGAGTTCCTCGATCCGATGCGGCTCGAGGCGATCGTGCGCAAATGGGCCGACCACGTCACGCTGCCGATCACCATAGCCCGCGACGGCAAGGACCTGCCCGCAAATGAGGGCACCGCGCTGTGGCGCAAGCCGCGGGCGGAGGTTTCCGAGCAGTCGTACAACGAGTTCTACCGCCATCTCGGCCTGATGTTCGACACGCCCTGGGCCACACTGCACTGGAAGGCCGAAGGCATGCTTGAGTTCTTCGCCCTGTTGTTCATCCCGGGCATGAAGCCGTTCGAGCCGATCGAGGGCGATCGCGATTCGCACCTGCGGCTGCACGTGCGGCGGATGTTCATTACCGACAAGGCCGATCTGCTGCCGTCCTGGCTGCGCTTTGTCCAAGGCGTGGTGGACACCGAGGACCTGCCGCTCAACGTGTCGCGCGAGATGCTGCAGACCACGCCGGTGCTCGGGCGGATCCGCAAGTCGCTGGTCGGCCGCGTGCTTTCGGAACTGAAGAACCGCGCCAAGGAGGCCGATGACTACGGCAAGTTCTGGGACGATTTCGGTCCGGTGCTGAAAGAGGGCGTCTGGGAGGACGCCGAGCATCGCGCCGAGATCGCGCCGCTGCTGCGCTTCCGGTCGTCCTCGCAGGAGGGTTGGACATCGCTGCCGGACTACCTGACGCGGATGCAGGCGGATCAGGACACGATCTATTACCTGGCGGGCGATAATGCCGATGCGTTGCGCGCATCGCCGCAACTCGAGGGGTTCCGCGCCAAGGGCATTGAGGTGCTGTTCCTCGCGGATCCAATCGACGCGTTCTGGCCGGACCGGCTCGACAGCTTCGAGGGAAAGTCGCTGAAGAGCATCACCCAGGCGTCGGCCGAATTTCATCAGGCCGCCGATCAGCCGGATATCTCGCCGTTGCTCTCGGCGCTGAAGCAGGCGCTTGGGGACGGCGTCTCGGATGTCCGCTCAACCGGGCGTCTTACCGACAGCGCGGTTGTGCTGGCCGCCGGCGAGAAGGGTCCCGATCTGCAGATGCAGCGCCTGATGCGCCGTGCCGGCCGCGCCATGATGCCGGCCGCGCCGGTGCTGGAGGTCAATCCGCGGCACAAGCTGATCGAGGCCCTGACGGCCAAGCTGGCCGATGAAACTCTGATCGCGGAAGCTGCCCGCACACTGCTCGATCTCGCGCGCGTGCAGGAGGGTGATCTGCCGCGCGATCCGGCGCAATTTGCCCGACGCGTCACCTCTCTGCTTGGATCGTCGCTCGGCCAATAGGTGTTCCGTCGTCATGGCCGGGCGTGTCCGCGACCATCTGGACCGGCGACGACGCCCGCCGGTTGGCCGGGACATGATCCGGCCATGACGCGATCAGGAGATGGCATATGCTGGAGCAGACGCTCGACTGCCTGGTGAACGCGGCGGATGCGACGCGGCCGCTGCATGCGGTACGCCCGATCGGACTCGCGGCTTTTCTGGACAGCCTGCCGCCGGCGCAGGGCCGGTTCCTCCGCCAGCTTGACTTCACCGCAGCGGCCCAGGAACTGATGTTTCTGCCAGGTGATGATGGCGTGGCCGGCGCGGTGCTCGGCCTGGGCGAGGACAACTCTCCCGCGGCGTTCGGGAACCTGGCGTTTCGATTGCCCGAGGGTATGCCGTGGCGGTCGCAGCCGGGTGACTACGATAACGGCGTTGCCACGCTTGGCTATTGTCTCGGCGCCTATCGCTATGCCGCGCTGAAGGCGGCCAAACGCCGCCCGGCACGGCTTCTCGCTCCCGGTCAGGAACGCAGTCGCGCGGCGGCGTCAGCAACATGGATGGTGCGTGACCTTGTCAACACGCCCGCCAACGTGTTGGGACCCGTTGAACTTGCGGAATTCGCCATCTCCCTCGGCAAGCGTTATGGTGCCACGACCGAAATAGTTGCTGGCGATTCCCTCGATGAGGCTTACCCGACCGTCGCGGCGGTCGGGCGTGGCTCGGCGCGACCGGCGCGGGTCGCGATCTTCCGGTGGTCGGGCAGTACTGCTCACGCGGACGCGCCACTCATTTCGCTCTGTGGCAAGGGCGTCTGTTTCGATACCGGCGGGTATGACATCAAGCCGTCGAGCGGCATGCTGCGGATGAAGAAGGATATGGGTGGCGCGGCCACGGTGCTGGGCCTCGCCAGATTGATCATGGAAGCGAATTTACCGGTTCGCCTGGTGGTGCGCACCGGTTGTGTGGAAAACTCGATTTCCGGTACCGCGATGCGGCCGCTCGACGTGATCCGCACACGCAATGGCATGACAGTGGAAATCGGCAATACCGACGCGGAGGGCCGTCTGGTGCTGTGCGACCTTTTGACCGAAGCGTGCGAGGAATCCCCGTCATTGCTGGTCGATTGCGCCACGCTGACGGGCGCTGCGCGGGTCGCGCTCGGGCCGGATCTGCCGGCGATGTTCTGCAACGATGATGGCTGGGCGGAGACTTTGTTGCGCAATGGCCTTGAGCATCACGATCCACTCTGGCGTCTGCCGCTGTGGGCTCCCTATGATCGCTGGCTGGACAGTTCGGTTGCCGATCTTAACAACGTGTCCTCCAAACCGCACGCTGGCGCCATCACGGCCGCATTGTTCCTTCGACGATTTGTTACGCCGGGGGTTGCATGGGCCCATTTCGATCTGTATGCATGGAATGACCAGACGGCGCCTGGCCGCCCCGAGGGTGGGGAGGCCTATGCGATGCGGGCGATTTATTCCGGCATCACGGAACGATTGGGTGAAGCGCGCCCGGTTTGAGGGGGTTCCAGTCACATACACGCGAGTGGCGGGAAAATCGCTTCCGCAATGGGATTGACGTAGCATCGATCGGCGTCACCTGCATATCCAGGACCACGACCCGTGGTCCAGGATGAGAAAGGACCGTGCATGGCAACGAACCCGTCGGCCGATCAGATGGTCGGAGTTCTCCGCGAGACCGTTGTCTCGCTTGTTCGACGCGATGGGCCGGATCTATCGGCCCGCCAATTGGGCGTGTTCCTGACCTGCTACCTGCGCGACGGGGGACATACTGTTCGCGGACTGGCGGCTGACCTGAATGTTTCAAAACCGGCGATCACACGCGCGCTCGACCGACTGGGAGAGCTCGACCTAGCGCGTCGCAAGGTGGACCCACTGGACCGCCGCAGCGTTTTGGTGCAGCGCACCCTTAAAGGCGCGGCCTTCCTGCGTGACCTGCGTTCCATCATGGGGGAGGCGGCCGTCATCGCGAAGCGCGCTCCTGCGGTTCACGAGTCATCGCAGCGACGCGCCACGACAAGCGCCTGATATCAGCCCCCCGGCGCACCGCTTCGGTGCGTCAGGGACTGTCCATCGCAGAAGCGGCAGCTGTCGGCGATAGCTGCGTCGGCTGATGGCTGCGCGGTGTCCCACCCTGTGTCGGGCCCAGACCCCTGGGACCTCGCGTCATCCCCAACGCGCGACTTTCGCGCGGCGCGCACGACTCACAACGAAGCCGAGCCAGCAAAGCTGCGGCGGGACGGTCAGCAGCGGAACGAAGGGCTTGGCCGGCACAGGCGCGGCGACGAATGCGATGGCACATACGCCGCCAAATATGGCGAATCCCCAGTGCACCAGCGTCACGCCGGCGGCTGGCACGCCTGAGCGTTGCGCAATCTGATAAAGATGGCCGCGATGCGGCTCGGTCAGCGGTTCGCCCGCGCACGCACGCCGTATCAACGTGAACGCCACGTCGAACAGCACGCCCGACAGCAGCATCGGCACAATGAGGAACGAAAGCTCGATGCCATCGAAGCGACTGGCAACGACGGCGAGCACGGCCAGAATGAAGCCACAGAACTGGCTGCCCACGTCGCCCATGAAGATGCGCGCGCGGGGGAAATTGAACGGCAGAAACCCCGCGAGCCCCGCGGCGAGGAGCAAAGCCGCAAAATACGCGAACCAGCCGCCGGTGAACGCGGCGATGCCGGCCAGGAAGCAGGCGGCGATCAGCGCCACGCCAGCCGCAAGCCCGTTCAGGCCATCGATGAAGTTCATCGCATTGGTGGCAAACAGCAGCCAGAGGACCGTTGCCGGCGCCGCCAACCACCCGATATAGAGCGGGCCGACATAGGGCAGCCGATAGTCCACCACGTAGATGCCACTGCCTACCGCAACCAGGGCAGCAAGCACCTGCGCCGCCAGCTTCACGGTGAACTTCCAGTCGAACAGATCGTCCAGGAACGCCACCACCGCGATCGCCACAGATGCCTCGATCACGCCGACAAAATACTGATCGGCCAGCCGGGCGAATTCCGCGAAGCGGTAAAGCACGCCGATACCGACCAGGAACGCCACGACCACACCGACGCCGCCGCCTTTCGGCGTTTCCGCCGTGTGCACCTTGCGCGGGTCCGGGTGGTCCAGCAGGCGAGCAGCAATCATCAGACGCACCACGGCAGCGGACAGCAGCGCGAGCAAGACGGCGAACACCAGGTGGCGCAGCAGTGCGGCAAGAGTCATTCGGGCTCCTCACATGGAAGAGCCCGATAACAGTGAACCGTGGTCGGTGGCCAGCCATCACCGACCATCGGTGTCCTGCCGCAGCGACCTGGCGATGCAACCGAGGCGAAGCAGGCATGTGGCTCAATTGGCTCACCGCAGAGAGATTGAGAGATCCGGCACATGGGTCTATTGACTGTCTCGGCCGAACCGGCTGGAAGCCGGCGATACGGCCGCACACGTCCGTTCGATACGGCCCGCCGCTGGACACTGGTTCGTCGCGCAGCCCCAAGGAGACGCTCTATGTCCTCGCGCGATGACTGCGCATCACCACGAGGCGCTGATATGGTCCAGCCCGCCGGGATCGTACGGCGGAACATCGGCAGGCGCCGAGTTCGCAGCGTCGATCCGGCAAAGCCGCGAACACGCCTCGGCGCGCGCCAGACGATCGCGTGGCCGTATGCTGGCGGCATCGTCGGCTATCACCTGCTGGCACTTCTCGCGCTGGTGCCCTGGTTCTTCAGCTGGAGCGGGGTGGTCCTGGCGCTCGGTGGATTGTTTGTCTTTGGCACCCTTGGCATCAATCTCGGCTACCATCGCCTGCTTGCACACCGCGGGCTGATCTGCCCCAAATGGCTGGAGCGGACGTTCGTCGTCCTGGGCGTGTGCTGCGTGCAGGACACGCCAGCCCGCTGGGTGTCGGTGCATCGTCTGCATCATCAACATTCGGATGAGCCGGGCGATCCGCACAGTCCGCTCGACAGTTTTGTGTGGGGCCACTTGAGCTGGCTGATGGTGGAAGCCCCCGAACTCGCCAAGCTGCGGATATATGAACGATACGCCAAGGATATCCTGGCCGATCGTTTTTATCGCGGACTGGAGAGAAACTGGCGATGGATGTACATCGTGTACGCCTCCTGGATTGTCTTTTTCGCCGCCGGCTTTGTCGCCGCCAGCGTGGCGGGTTCCACCGCGCCCGAGGCGTTGCGCGTGGGGGCCAGCTTTCTCGTTTGGGGCGTGTTTCTGCGCACCGTCCTGGTGTGGCACATCACATGGTCGGTGAACTCGCTGGCGCATGTCTGGGGTTCCCAACGTTACGACAATGGCGACTCGAGCCGGAACAATCTGTTTGTCGGCTACATCAGCAATGGTGAAGGGTGGCACAACAACCACCACGCCGACCCACGCTCTGCCCGTCATGGTCACGCCTGGTGGGAACTGGACGTTACCTGGCTCACCATTCGCCTGCTCGGAGCGATCGGTCTTGCCCGGCGCATCATCACGCCCCGACCTGAGTTGATGGCCGCCAGCCGCCGCGCCGACTAGCGTGACCGGGAGCGACGCGCGCCGCGTTATGCCGTGTCCGAAATTCAGGGTGCACACCGACGTCGCACCACAGTGCGAGCGTCAAATACCAGGTGAGCTCATTTCCCGTCAGCTTCGTGCCGGCGTGAGGTGGCCTGGTGCCCGGAATTGAGGCGGATCCGGACTGCACGCGCCAGCCGGAGGCGGAGGAGACCGTGGTACGGGCTGGCGCGGTCACGCGGAAACCACAACCTATCTCGCGCTGGCACTTATTCACGGCCTGCTGCTCGGTTTAAGCGGTTGTGCTGCCTACGATCCGCCTGTCCACGGCGACCACACGTCCGAACGATACAAGGCTGATCTTGAGAAGTGCAGCACCGTCTCGGCCGAAACCGTGCGTCGTAAAAACGCCGCCACGCCTGGGACCTGGATCATGTCCGCGATCACGGGGCCTCCGGAGGTTCGTGCCGCGATCCGGACGTGCATGGAAAGCAAAGGCTATGCACTGGACAAGGTCGATTGACGCTGCCTCGATCGGGCGAGCTCCCACGTCGTTTCGGCTCGGACACCAATCAGACCCATATTGCGTTTATTGGCGAAATATCGCCATAATGGAGCATGACGACCTACGTTATATCCGCCAAGGCTGATAAGCTCGGCGTCGATGTCGAAGTCGAATGTCGTAACGGCAGGCATCAGGCGACCCGGAGTTTCGCGACCCAATCAGCGGCTGAGGCATGGATCGTGAAAACGACGCGGTTGGCGGATTCGCCAGAGCGTCGCCGTGAAAGTCACTTTCGAGTGCTGTGGCTGGTCTGATCCAAGGTACCTGAAACAATCTCGAGCATGAGCCTTTCCCGCGTTTGGGCAGTCGGCTCTGCAATGCCAGGGAAAATCGATCCCGAGATTGTTCATCCGTCCGCGCTCCGTTCCTTCCCGTTTTCTCAACGTCACGTGCCGGCAGCGGAACGTCGAGCGACGCCGCATCACGGCGTGACGCGGGCCGACCGGCCCCGACACGACTTTCGCAATTGACGAATAACTGCGATCACCCGGTGGGGAGCAAGAGTTCATGATGAGGATTGGGCGCAGGCGCTTCGGTGGACTGGCTGTTGCTGGAAGTGCGGCAGTGTTGTCGGCGCCGTTGGTGGCACGCCATGCGCGGGCGGACGCACCGGTGCATCGCCTCAAGATGACGATGGCCGACGTATCGAGCCATCCGATTTACGGCATGCTCAATGACTTTGCCGCCGACGTACTGAAACGCACGGGCGGCGCGGTGGAGATCAAGGTCTACGGCGCCGGCCAGCTTGGCAGTCAGGGCAACGCGTTGACCGCGATGCAGACCGGTACGCTCGATCTGGTTTGTCACACCACGGGGTTCATCGAGACCATCTACCCGACTGTCGCGGTGCTCGATCTACCCTATCTTTTCAAGACGAGCCAGGATGCCGAGAAGGTGCTCGACGGCCCGGTTGGTCAGCAACTGTTCGACCTGTTTCCGGCAAAGGGCATCTATGGTCTTTGCTGGGGTCACTGGGCCTGGCGTCCGGTCACCCATACGGCGCACGCGGTGCCAGAGCCAAAAGACATCGAAGGCAGCAAGATCCGGATCCAGCCCGGTGCGATCTATGCCGCCACCTACAAGACGCTTGGCGCCGCTCCGCAGGCAATCGACGTGTCGGAAATCTATCTTTCGTTGGCGCAACACGCGGTGGATGCGCTCGAGGTGCCATTGATCTCGCTGATCGCGAGCAAGTTCTATGAGGTCGCGAAGCACATCACGCTGACCAATTTCAACTATAATCCCGGCGCGATCATGGCCAGCAAGCGCACCATGGACAAGTTGGAACCTCAGTACCAGACGGCGATCCGAGACGCCGCGTTGGCCGCGGCGTCACCCTGGCGAACAATGATGGCCGCAAAGACCGATGAAGCCGTCGTCTTCCTGAAGACGCAGGGCTGTACGATCAGCGAAGCGGACAAGCCTGCCTACGCCGCGGCACTCAAGCCGGTTTACGAGCAGTTTCGCCCGATCGTGGGCGCCGATCTGCTGGACAGCATATTGACGCAGACCGGAGGCGCGTGAGACGGGTGGAATGAACTCTCTGTCGTCCACCGCCGTGGATCATACCGTCGCGGCGGGCGGTGCGGCTGGTGCGATTTCACGCGCCATGCACGGTGTTGATCGTCTCGCCACCATTGTCGCCGCCGGCGCGCTCCTGATTGAGTTGGCGGTCGTGCTGGTCGGCATCGTCGGCCGCACGTTGCTCGGTCACGGACCACTCTGGAGCGATGAAGCGTCCCGGCTCGCGCTGGCGATCATTGCCTTCATCGGCGGTGCCGCCGCCTATCGTGGCGCGCACCACACGGCGATAAGGCTGATCACCGACCGGCTTGGCGACACGGCGCGCGAGACGATCGGCGCGGGGATCGAATGGCTGGTTGTGATCGTAACCGCCACGGCTGCCTGGCAGTCGGTCGCGCTGCTGACGGCGAGTTGGGGCAATGTCACGCCCATCCTTCAGATCAGCACCGGCTGGATCACCCTTCCGGTGACGTTCGGCCTACTGCTGATCGCGCTGTTCGCACTGGAGCGCCTGCTGGTCGCATATTCCTGGCGTATGGTGACGGTCACCGGCGTTGCCATGGGGCTTTGCACCACGCTTGCGGCGATCGAGGCTGGCGCACCGGTGTTCGCCGACAATCCCGGTGCGGCGCTGACCGGCATGATCCTGGTGTTTTTCAGTGCCATCCTGCTCGGTATGCCCGTGAGCTTCGGCATGATGTTCGCCACGCTCAGCTACCTGAACCTGACCGACGCGGCGCCCCTTGTCGCTGTGCCGCAGGCGATGGTTGACGGCACCGGGAATTTCATCCTGCTCGCCCTGCCGTTCTTCATCTTCGCCGGGCTGATCATGGAGCGCGGCGGCATCAGCCTGCGTCTGGTGCGCTTTGCCATGGCGGTCATCGGCGATGTGCGCGGCGGCCTGCTACAGGTGGTCGTGGTGACGATCTTCCTGGTCAGCGGTGTGTCGGGCTCCAAGGTTGCGGACGTGGCTGCGGTCGGCCCGGTCGTGCGCCGGGAACTGAAAAAGCAAGGCTATCGCGAGGCGGAGGGCGCAGCGGTGCTCGCCGCCTCCGCCGCGATGGGCGAGACCATTCCACCCAGCATCGCGATGCTCGTGCTGGGATCGGTCACGCCGATTTCCATCGGCACGCTGTTCATCGCCGGGCTGCTGCCCGCCGTGGTGATCGCGCTGAGCCTGATGCTGCTGATCTACGTTCTGGCGCGCCGGGGACCGCGTCGCGAGCCTGTGCAGATCGAGGCGAGTCGATTGCGCGCCATCCCCGGCGCGGTCCTGCCGCTGATCATGCCCGTGGCGATGGTGATGGCCATCAAGTTCGGGATCGCGACACCAACCGAGGCATCCTCGGTCGCGGTGATCTATGGCGTGGTCCTCTCGGCGCTGGTCTATCGCGCGATGCCCATCGGCACCGTGCTTCGCCTCGCGGGCGAGTGCGCCAACTCGGCCGGTATGGTGCTGTTCGTCCTGTCCTCCGCCTCGGCATTTGCCTGGGTTCTGACGGCAGCCAACCTACCGCAGGAGTTGGTGCTGGTGCTCGGCGCGATGGGCGGCGGCCAGTGGGCGTTCATGGCGGGATCGGTGGTTTTGCTGATTGTGATCGGGTCGTTGCTGGAAGGATTGCCGGCACTGATTATTCTGGCGCCGTTGCTGCTGCCGATTGCCGTGCATATGGGCGTTGACGCGGTCCAGTATGGGATCGTGCTGATCCTGGCGATGGGGGTGGGCGCGTTCATCCCGCCGATCGGCGTCGGCTTTTATGTCTCGGCCGCCGTCGCGGGCGCGGACATCGAAAGTGCTGCGCGAACCATGATCCCTTATGCCATCGTGCTGATCCTTGCGGTCCTGCTGATAGCGTTTGTGCCGGAAATCACCTTGGTGCTGCCACGCCTGCTGGAAGGAAACGGCTGAGGCGTGATCGGGGCCGGTTCGCCCGGCTTGCTGATTAACGGGAAACACAAATTGAATGCCGATACGGCGGCCTTTTGCCTGGTTCGAAGTAACCCGAGTCTAAACGCGCCACTTGGCGGCTTTAGTTGGGTATGCACGCGTTTTTGCGCATTACAATACCGGCAAGGCAGCGGCCGACAGGCTTATAGACACCATCCATAAATCTTGTTGCCCCTGCGGGCGCGCACGACATTCCAAATGGCCGCACTGGAATCGGGAGCGGCTCTTCCGAAGCGGCCATTCGGCTTTTGGTCGGCGCATCGGTCGCCTGCGAGGCAGCGCAAACTCGGCGTGACCCAGGCGACGTAAGTCCAAGCTGACGCGCTTGGCGATCTGTCCCGCTGATTAAATGATTTCGATTTAACGTCAGAGTAACGTAATCCGGACAAAAAAAGGCCTGCCAGGGGTAATCAATTTCCGGTCGCCTTACGAAGCGATATCATTTCGTTAACGACAGTCGAAAAACTGATACAAACATTCGGAAAGGGTTCCACAAATGCTTCACTTCAGCTCTGCCTGCTCCGCAGCCGTCATTGATTCCGGCAAGGTCCGTCTTGGTGCCTTTGCTCCGACGTTGGCGCCCACCGGCGATATCGGCAAAATCAGCCTTGGTGCATTCGCACCGACGCTGCCGCCCACCACGGACTCCGGCAAGGTCCGTCTTGGTGCCTTTGCTCCGACGTTGGCGCCCACCGGCGATATCGGCAAAATCAGCCTCGGTGCATTCGCACCGACGCTGCCGCCCACCACGGACTCCAGCAAGGTCCGTCTTGGTGCCTTTGCTCCGACATTGGCGCCCGTTGCCGTTATGCCAAAACCCGTATAACGGGCTTTTATCTATTTCGTGGCCGTTCTCGGCGTCGGCCGCGAAGTTGGACGAAATCGCGATAACGGCATTGTCGGCCGTGTGTGAGACTTTGACTCATGCGGCACGGCTGACGCCTGATTGACCTGCGGTTTTGCGACAGGGCGGATGCCATCCGTCCGGTTCGCGCATGGCGATGTCATCGGACGCTGGCAATCTACGGAGCAGTATGCCGCTGTCTCCGCTCGGGGTAGTACGATGTGCTGCTTGAACTGGCACTTCGAGCGCCTGGTGCAGCGATCAGATTGCGTTTGGTTGGGCCTATTCGGGCCCACTGCCCACGAGCGGCGCGGCGATGTGGCGGGCGCGGAAGGAGCCTGTGGCCGTGCGAAACTGGCTCGTCGGGCGCCGGCGTGGCGTGGCCCACCGCGCCGGCGAACGGTGGCGACCAACGGCACGAACCTTCTGACAGTGATTTAACGGCATTTTACCGAAGATTTAGCGGCAGGGCGCGATTGAGGGTGGAAGTAACATTTGATCAACGGTAAATTTACAGTTAAGGCTCTCGTCGCTGGAAGATCGGGCATGGTCACTTTTGCATCGAACGCGGAGTCTCTCAAAAGACAGGCGGTGGGATTTCGTCGGCTCGCGAGCGAAATAGTGGACGGGGATTTTCGCCGCCGCCTGTTGGATCTCGCTGCGGACTACGACGCTCAAGCTGCCGCAATCACTCTGGCGCGCCATGGTGTTTCCGGCAGCGGTGCTGGCCCGGATGCCGAGCTGATAGCTCTCTGCGACCGGATGGTGGCGAACCAATTGGAATATTGTGACCTTCATTGCGAGCGTGGTTCACCGGACGATCCCGACAACGATCTGGGCGTCGGATCAAAACTCGATGCTCTCAAAGATGAGTGGCACGCGATCATGCCTCGGCTGGCGGCCACGATACCGACGACGCTACTTGGTGCGAAGGCCGTTGCGCGAGCCGCTCTGGTGAACGTCACCAAGCGGAACATCGACTGGAAGACCGAAATCGACAACCCCGGTGAGCAACTGCTTTACAACGCGATCAACTGGCTGGCCGAAGACTGACCACCATCGGTCGCGACGCTGCCCGCCGTATCCAGGGTTGTGGCGCGTTCTCGCACGCTTGGCTGCACAGACGAAGACCGCACAATGACGTTATGATCGCAGGTGCCCCACATCCGGCTTCGGTCAAGATCCCAGATGCTGGTGGTGAGGTGGCTGTGCGGCTGCGGCTGATCGGCCAGATGGAGGTCTGGACGCTCACCAGCGAGAGTATGCTGCCACTGGGACGCAGGACCCGGGCGCTGCTCGCCGCGATCGCTCTGTCGTCGCCGCGTCCCGCTCTGCGCGGATGGCTGGCAGAATTGCTGTGGAGCGGCCGGCCCGAGGAACAGGCCCGCGCGTCGCTCCGTCAGGAGGTGCACCGGCTGCTCGAGGCGCTCGCCCCTGGCGGCTCCGAGGTCCTCAACGTCACTCGCGACCACCTGTCCCTGCGCCCCGGCAAGGTCTGGGTGGACGCTGAGGAGGTCATGCGGGCTACCGCGAACCAACCGGCCTCACTCGCCTTGATGGACGGCGACCTGCTGGAGGGGCTGGACGGCATCAATCCTACCTTCGATGTGTGGCTCAGTATCGAGCGCGAACGACTGCGCGATCGCGCCCGGACCGTCGCCGAGGCGCTGTTGCACGAGCAGGTCGATTTGGAGGCGGCAATTCCCGCGGCGCAGCGCCTGTTGCAGATCGACCGGGCGCACGAGGGCGCGTGGCGAGCGCTGATGCGGGGGCACGCCGCGCGCGGCGAGCGCGGCATGGCTATTCAGGCGTATCACCGCTGTCGTGCCGTGCTCGCCGACCTGCTGGATGCCTCGCCCTCCGCGGAGACCCAGATCGTGCTTGCGGATATCCGCGGCCCCTCTGGCAGCCACATTCCGCGACGCCCGCCGGCGCCACCACCGCCACCGGCCCGACCCCCATCTTTGTCTCCCACTTCTGCTGAGCAGCCATACCAAGCGCCGCCGGCGCCTGAAGCGATGCCACAGGGAAACTGGCCGACCCGTGGCGGCGCACGCGTCGGCGTCATGCCGTTGCAGCTTGTCAGTTCGGCCGAAGAAGACGCGCACCTCGCCCCCGGTCTGACGGAAGAGATCACCACGGCGCTCGCGCGTTTCCGATGGATGTTCGTCGTCGCATCCAATTCCCTGGCGCGATTTGCCGCGGAGAATCGCGACGAGACGGCAATCCGTCGCTCTTTCGGCATCGACTTCCTGCTGGATGGCTCGATACAGCGCGTGCACAACCGGATCCGGATCACCGTGCGCCTGCTCGATCTGCGCGCAGGAAACCAGGTCGTCTGGGCGCGCCGGTTCGATCGCCAGTCGAATGATCTGCTGTCGCTGCAGGACGAGATCGCCTCAGAGGTGGTTGCACAGATCGACCCGGAGATCCTGCTGATCGAGGCCAAACGCAGCGCCAGCCGGCCGCCGACGGACGCCACCGCATATGACCTGATGCTGCGCTCGATTCCGTTGATCGGCAGACTGGAGCGCGAAGCCTTCATGCAGGCGGGCGAGTACCTGTCGCGCGCGATCGAGCTGGAGGCCGAATTTGCTGCCGCGCACGCCTGGTACGCCTATTGGTTGATGTTCCTGGTCGGCCAGGATTGGGCGGCCGATCCGACGGCGGCAATGCAGCAGGCCGGCCTGCACGCCGAACGCGCGGTGGCGCTGGATCCCTACGACGCACGCGGACTGACCATCGCCGGCCATGTGCGCGCCTTCTTGCACCGACGCCTGCATGAGTCCATCGCGCTGCATGAGCGAGCGCTGTCGCTCAATCCCAATCTGGCGATGGCGTGGGCACTCTCCGCCATCGCCTACGCCTATATCGGCGATCCGGCAGAGGCGGAACGGCGGCACAACCGCTACAAGCAGTTGTCCCCGCTCGACCCCCACGCATTCTTCTTCGACGCGTTCTTTGTCCTGATCCGTCTGCAGAAACGCGACTACGAATCGGCGGTTGCCGTGGCGCGCGCAGTGACGGAAATGAATCCGTCCTTCTCCGCGGCCTATAAGCCGTACCTTTCCGCGCTCGGCCATCTCGGACGGTCGCTGGAGGCCGAGATGGTCTGGCAACGGTTGCAAGGCATCGAGCCTCATTTTTCCGTGCAACGCTTCATCGCCACATCGCCGCTCGAGCGCAAGAGCGATCGGGACCATTATGCAGAGGGGCTGCGTCTGGCCCGGGTGCCGGAGAGTGTCGCCGGCGCCGCCCAGCAGATGCCGGAACCTCCGGCGCCGGTCGCAGTGTAACATGGGATCATCGTACGATCGCCAACAAAACAAACAGGAATCGTCTTCTCGATCCGTCAGAATTTAGTGCTTTTGAGGTCGAAGGCCACATATCGCCAGCGCATCTCGATCATCATTCGGTTGTCGCGTTTGGCAATACAATCGAGAGTTCTCCCCTTGCCATCCGGCGAGAGCAGCCGCAGAGATCTACGGCGATTATCGAGAAAAGAGCCTCAGTGAGCTTCTCTGCACAAAAATCAACCGTCGAGCCTCAACCCCTTATAGCGGTGAGCAATGTCAGGGCAAGCAGTCTCTGGTACGCCGAACTGCTTGGTGCGGACTCGCTTCCGGAACACAGTCACCGCGACGTGTACGATCGGATCTCGTGCTCTGGTCGGTTGCTTCTTCAACTGCACGCTTGGGATAAGGAAGATCACCCCAGCCTGGTCAACGCAGCCGCGGCGCCGCCCGGACGCGGTGTCTTGCTGTGGTTCCAGGTCGATGATTTTTACTCGGCGGTGGAGCGAGCACGCGGCCTGAGGGCCGAGATCATCGAAGAACCTCACATCAACCCCGCGCCCCGGCACCGAGAGATTTGGCTCCGGGATTGCGACGGTTATGTGGTGGTGATTGCCAGTCCCGACGGTGAATGCGGTCCGTGACCTCTGCGCGACTGCGCTGCTGGAACAGATTGCTGCAGCCCTCTGTTCTGCTTCACGACGCTCACCCTCATTCCCACTCGATTGTTGGCATCGGGTCTAATGAGATTTGTCGTCGCGAAAAATTTCCCCACCTTGAAAACTCCCGTTGCCCGAACCGTCAGATGCGCATGGCTTTTGAATTCAAAGAGGAATTTGATCGCTCTAGAAATTCTCCGCTTTCAGCCACTATCAATATCGATCGGTCCACTTTTCCCGAATCCACTGGCACCGCCGCGCCGCCGACATAGCCGAAGACTACCGTCAGCAGCGCGAGGGGTTGACCGCGATTTCGCTTGGAGCGATCGCAGCTCGGCTTCCGACCGGATTACGGCAAGCGTTGCCGGCGGCCTGCCGCGCGTCAGTCGCGCGATAAGGACAGTCCCGCGAGAAGCGGCGCGTACGCGGCGAGCCTGCGGGATACGAACTCAGTGAAGAGCCGCACGCGCTTCGTCTTGCGCGTCTCTCCCTGTGTGAGAAGCCAGAGCGTTCCGTACATGTGCAGGTCGGTGCCCGGCACCCTCACCAGCAGGCGGT
>CAWEVI010000003.1:0-61417 GCA_963812475.1 uncultured Alphaproteobacteria bacterium | reverse complement strand
ATACCATCGATACCAGGCTGTAATATCCCACCGCACCGATCAGATCGATCACCCCACGCTCGCCGAACCGGTCGGCGATCCGCTTGAAGCTGGCGTCCGATACGTGCCCGCTGCCCAGCAGATCGGTGCAGAAATCATAGACCGCCGCCTCATCGTTCTGCATCGCCGCGGGCCGCGTCCCGGCCGCGATCGCGTCGCAGATGTCGGCCTTCAGCCCAGCCTGGATGGCGAGTTTGCGATGCGCGTAGAACTCATACTGCGCGGTCCACTTCCGTCCGGCCATGATGATCGCCATTTCGTTCAACTGTGCCGGGATCGAACTGGAATAGCGCACATAGGCGCCGACCCGCTGCACCAGATCGCATAGTTCGGGACTGCGCAGCAGCGCATTGAACGGACCACGCAGCCCGGCGCCGCGCGGCCCGGACTGGATTGCGTCCGCCACCTTCTTCTGTTCCGGCGTCAGCGTCTGCGGCGTCAGTTCCTTGAAGCGTCGTTCGCTCATTGGTCTTCTCTCCCTTCCGTTACGGCGATGCCAGGATCAGGCCGCCATCGACGATGATCTCCGTCCCGGTAATGTAGTTCGCCTCGTCGGATACCAGGAACAGCGCAGCATGCGCGACATCCCAGGCGGTGCCCATCCGTCCCATCGGCGTGCGCGCATTGCGGCTGGCGATCAGTGCGGCGGCATCGTTGCCGGCGACTGTGCGCGCCAGCCGATATTCCACCAGTGGCGTGTGCATCAGCCCCGGTACCACGGTATTGCAGCGGATGCCCTTCTTCACATAGGCGCCGGCGGTCGAGCGGGTGAACTGGATCACGCCGGCTTTGGTCGCGCTGTAGCCGACATGCACGCGCCCGCCATGGCCGTCGTTGCGCAATCCCGCCACCGACGACAGGTTGACGATGGCGCCCTTGCCCTGCGCCTCCATCACCGGAAGGACATATTTGCAACCGAGGAACACCGTCTTCAGATTGAGGTCGATCTGGCTGTCCCAGACCTCCTCCGACATCGACACCGGATCGCCGGGCGCTGAGCCGCCGACGTTGTTCACCAGGATGTCGATGCGCTTGAACCGGTTCTGGCAGGCCTGCACCATTTCCTGCACATCCGCCGCGACCGTCATGTTGCAGCGGTGCACTGCGCAGGTGTTGCCTTCGCCTTCGATGATCTCCCGCGTCTCGTTCGCCGCTGCTTCGTTGATGTCGACCAGAAACACCGAGGCACCCTGGCGCGCGAGCAACGTCGCGGTTGCCTTGCCATTGCCCCAGCCGGGGCCGACCGATCCTGCTCCGGTGACGATCGCCACCTTCCCCGTCAGATCCAACATTCGGATATCCTCCCGGATTGCGTGTCGAGCTTACGGTGGCAGCGCCGCGCGCGCTACATCACCCCGAGCGTCGTCACGCTACATCGCTCCGCGCGTCGTCACGAACGCCTTGTCCCTGGTTTTCCACCACTCCTCGACGTGCTGCATCACCACGAAGAATGACGGCACGAACAGCACTGCGAGCAAGGTGGAGGCGAGCATGCCGCTGACCACCGCAAGGCCGAGTGAGGCGCGCGCACTGGCTCCCGCCCCGGTCGCCGTCACCAGCGGCACGACGCCGAGGATGAACGCGAACGAGGTCATCACGATCGGGCGGAAGCGTGCACGCGCCGCATCCACCGCCGCCTGAACGACCGTCGCGCCCTGCATCCTGCGCCGTTCGCGCGCAACCTCAACGATCAGGATGGCGTTCTTCGCCGACAATGCGATCAGCAGGACGAGGCCGATCTGCGTGTAAAGATTGTTGGCCACCCCGAGACCGGTCAACGCGATGGCCGGTCCTATCAGCGACAACGGCACCGCCAGAATGACGGAGATCGGTGCGAGCCAGCTCTCGTACTGCCCGGCCAGACACAGATAAACCAGCAGCATGCCGAGACCGAAGACGTAGATGATTTGTCCGCCGACGAGCTTCTCCTGATAGGACATCGCGGTCCAATCGTAGCCGGCACCGCGCGGCACGGTCTTGTCGGCGATCTGTTCCATCAGGTTGATCGCCTCGCCCGAGCTGAAGCCCTGCGCCGCGAAGCCGATGATTGTGGCTGTCGGATATAGATTGTAGAGCCCGACAAGTGCCGGCCCCACCATCGGACGGACCTGCACCAGCGCGCCGAGTGGCACCATCTTGTTGTCCTGCGTGCGCACGTAGAGCTTCTCGATGTCGCCCGGCAGCAGGCGGAACTTCGAATCCGCCTGAACATAAACCTGGAACGTGCGACCGAACTTGTTGAACTGATTGACGTAGCTGGAACCCACATAGCCGGCGAGCACGTTGAACACGTCGCCCACCGCCACATTCAGCGTCTCGGCCTTGACTCGATCGACGATCACCTGGAGCTGCGGCGTGCCGGCGCGGAACGGCGATATGACCCGCTGCAGGCCGGACTGCGTGTTGCCGTCCTGCACGATGGACCGGGTCATGGTCTGCAGTTTCGTGTAGTCGAAGCTGCCGTCGCGCAGCTCCAGCTGCATGGTGAATCCGCTGGCGTTGCCGATGCCTTGGATCGGCGGCGGGATCAGCACCAGCGCAACCGCATCCTGCAGCTTGTCCAACGCACCTTGCAGGTTGCCGTACAGGGTTCGCAGATCGGCACCGCTTCCCGGCTTGCGTTGGCTCCAGTCCTTCAACACCACGTAGGCGACGCCGGCGTTCGCCAGGGTGGCATTGTTGTCCAGCGGTGACACGCCGCTGATCGCGACCACCTGGTCCACACCGGGAACCGCGAGCGCGGCCTGCGTCACCTGGTCCATCACCTGCTGCGTCCGACCCACGGCCGCTCCGTTGGGAAGCTGTACGGCGACCATCACGTAGCCCTGGTCCTCAATCGGAATGAACGCCGTCGGCAGCCGCACAACACCCCACGCGCCAACGCCGGCGACGACCAGGGCGAGCACCACCATCGTAACGCTGCGGCGCGCCATGCCGCCGATCAGCCGTGCGTAGCCGTTCTCGACCGGCTGGTAGATGCGATTGAATCCGCGATAGAACACATTGCGCTGCGCGGGCGGCACGGGCATGCGCAGCCACAGCGCGCACTGCGTCGGCTTCAGCGTGGCGGCGTTGATCGCACTGATCAGCGCGGTCGCCGCGATCACCAGGGCGAACTGGGCGTACATCTGGCCGGTGAGACCTGGCAGAAAGGCGGCCGGAATGAACACCGCCATCAGCACCAGCGTGATGCCGACGATCGGTCCGAACAGCTCGTCCATTGCCTTGATCGCGGCGTCGTGCGGCGACAGGCCTCGCTCGATGTGGTGCGCCGCGCCCTCCACCACCACGATCGCATCGTCCACCACGATGCCGATCGAAAGAATGATGGCGAACAGCGTCGAAAGGTTCACCGTGAAGCCCAACGCCGCCATCGCGGCGAACGCGCCGATGATCGTCACCGGCACGGTGGTCGCAGGCACCAGAGTGGCGCGCCAGTCCTGGAGGAACACCAGGATGACGATCAGCACGAGCACCGCGGCCTCGATCAGCGTCCTGTAGACCTCGTGGATCGAGGCAGTGACGAACCGCGTGGTGTCGAACGGCACGCCGTAGGCCAGCCCCTGCGGAAACGCCTTCGCAAGTTCCGCCATTCTGGCGTTGACGCGGTTGGCGACGTCCAACGCGTTCGCCGTCGGCAGCTGGTAGATCGCAATCCCTGCCGACGGTTTGCCGTTCAGCCGGAATGCCTGCGAGTAGGTCTGCGCGCCAAGCTCCACACGGCCGACATCCCGCACGCGCGTGATCTGACCTCCATTGGCGCTGTCCACCTTGACGATGATGCTGCCGAACGCGTCTGGATCGGTGAGCCGCCCCTCGACGTTGACCGTGAGCTGGAAATTCTGTCCCGCGGGTGCGGGCGGTGCGCCGACCTGTCCCGATGTGACCTGCTGGCTCTGTTGCTGGACAGCCTTGATCACGTCGTCGGGGGTCAGTCCGCGTGCGTACAGCCTTTGCGGGTCCAGCCAAATCCGCATCGAATATTGCCCGACACCGAACACGCCGACATTGCCGACGCCGGGAATGCGCGAAAGCTCCGGAACCAGGCTGATGGTGGCGTAGTTGCTCAGGAACAGGCTGTCGTAGCGCCCGTCCGGCGAGGTGAGCGTAACGATCTGCAGAATCGACGTTGATTTCTGCTGCACCGTCACGCCCTGCACCTGCACCGCCTGGGGCAGCGACGCCATCGCCGCGGACACGCGGTTCTGCACCAGCACCTGCGCGAAGTTCAGGTCGGTGCCGATCTCAAACGTCACAATCAGCGAATAGGTGCCGTCCGACGCGCTGGTTGACTGCATGTACAGCATGCCCTGCACGCCGTTGACCTGCTGCTCGAGCGGCAGGGCGACCGTGTTCATCACGGTGTCCGCGCTGGCGCCGGGATAGCGCGTGGTCACCGAAACGGTCGGCGGCACGACGTTCGGATACTGCGCGACCGGCAGTACGAACAACGCGACGGCGCCGAGCAGCACCATGACGATCGCCAGTACGTTTGCGAGAACCGGACGGTCGATGAAAAACTTCGAAATCATGATTTGCCGGGCGGGGCAGGCGCGGCATCGGCGGTGATCGCCGTCACCTGCGGGGCCACCTTTTCGCCGGGAATAGCCTTCTGGTTGCCACTGATGACAACCAGATCGTCGGGCGCGATACCCGAGGCGATCACACGCAGCCGACCCTCCAGTTGCCCGGTCTGCACGGTGCGCTGCTGTACGATGTCGTCCTTGTCCACGACCAGCAGATATGGACCGCGCTGGTCAGCGCTCAACGCCTCGTCCGGCACCAGCAGCGCGTTTGCCTTCTGGCGCGACAAGGGGATGCGGATGCGCAGGAACATGCCTGGCAGCAGCGCGCGGTCGGGATTCTCCAGTAGGGCGCGCACGGTCAGCGTCCCGGTGGCAGAATCCATCATGGGTGCGACGTAGTCCAGCTTGCCGGCATGCGGATAGTCGGTGTCGGTCATCAGCCCGACCTCGACGGGCGAACCCTTGATGTCCTCCGGCTTGACGCCCTGCGCCGCCAGCACCTGCTTGGTTCGCAGCACCTGCTGCTCGCTGACGGTGAAGTTCGCATAGATCGGATCAAGCTGAACGATGGTCGCGAGCTTCGTCACGCCGTTGCTGCCCACCAGGCCGCCGACCGAGACGAGATGCGCGGTGACCACGCCGTCGAACGGTGCGTTGACCCGCGTGTAGCCGAGGTTGATCGCCGCGATCGTCACGCCGGCCTGATCGTTCATGATCTTGGCCTTGTCGGTGTCGCGCTTGGCCCGCGCCTCATCCACCTTGGACTGCGAGGCGAAATCGCTCTTGCCAAGCGTTGACTGCCGGAAGAACTCCGCCTCGGCTTGCACGAGATCGGCCTGCGTGGCCGCCAGGGACGCCTGCGCCTGCTGCAACTGCGCCTGATACGGGCCCGGTTCGATGACGAACAGGGTGTCGGCCAGCTTTACCTGAGCGCCGTCCTTGTAATTGATCTCCTGGAGGTACCCTTGCACCCGCGCTTCAAGATCGACCTGATTGTAGGCGACCGCGTTGCCGGTGAGATCCAGGTAAGGCAACACCTCCTGCTGCACAGGCTTCGCCACGCCGACCTGCTGCGGCGGCGGCGGGACGTAGGCGTTCTCTTTCTTACAGGCGGCGGTTGACGCCAGCGTCAGGACCAACGCCATGAGGCACGACGGCCGGAGCAGCAAGCGTGTCAGGACCGGATTCCCCTTTGTTGGCCGGTTTGATATCAGCCGATTTCGCGCCGTGACGAAAGCGTGCAACGAGGGAACCGACGAAGCCGGCCGCACCGGCCGGCATCAGGAACATCACGGCGATCAGGATCACGCCGTAAACTGCTCCGGGCGCTGCCTTCGACACCTTCTCGGCGAGATTTGGCACGAACTCTATGAACAAACCGCCAAAGATCGCCCCGCCGATCGATGACACGCCACCCACGACGAGGCCGACAAAGAAATAGATCGACACGAAGATGCCGAAACTGTCTGGCGCCACGAACTGCACCACGATGGCGCCGAGCGAGCCTGCGACGCCAGTGTAGAGCGCGCTGAGGGCGAAGGTGCGCGTCTTCAGGAGCGCGATGTCGATCCCCATGGCCTCGGCGGCGAGCGCATGATCGCGGATCGCCATCATCGCGCGGCCGATCCGCCCGCGCACGATGTTCCAGGCAAGCAGGAACAACAGCGCGCCGATGAACAGCGTGAACAGATAGAGCCATTGGTCGGGAGAAAGGTCCAGGCCAAAGGGTGCGTCGGGCTTGTCGATGACGAGCCCCTGCACACCGCCGGTCCACGGCTCCAGTAGGTTGTGCTTCAGAAGCTGTGGCACGGCGACGGCGAGCGCGAAGGTCGTGAGCGCGAGATACAATCCGCCAAGCCGAAGCGCCGGCAGTCCGATCAGGAAGCCGACCGCAGCGCAGACGATGGCCGAGACCGGCAGCGTCGCCCAATACGGGACATCGTATTCGGATGTCAGGATGGCGGTGACGTAGGCGCCGATTGCATAGAACGCGCCGTGGCCGAGCGAGATTTGTCCGTTGAACCCGGTGAGGATGGCAAGGCCGAGGATGGCGATGGCATAGACGACCACCATGGTGAGCTGGAACAGGTGGTAGTCGCTGAACAGAAACGTCGGCACGAATGCCGCGGCAAGCCATACCAGGACCGCCAATGCTGCGTTGCGCATCATCGGTTACACTCTGCTCAGCACGGTCCGGCCGAGCAGACCCGACGGCTTCACCACCAGCACGGCGACGATGATGATCAGCGCCACCGTGAGTTTGAGCTCGGTGCCGACGACGTAGGCGCCGGCCAGGTTCTCGATGATTCCGACGGCGAAGCCGCCAAGTACTGCGCCGAGCGGATTGTCGATGCCGCCAAGCAGCGCGCCCGCGAAGGCGTAGAGCAGGATGCCGGCCATCATGTTTGGGTCCAGATAGACGATCGGCGCCACCATCATGCCTGCGACCGCGCCGATCGACGCGGCGAGGCCCCAGCCAAGCGCCAGCATCCAGCCGACGCGGATGCCGACGAGACGCGCGGATACCGGATTGAATGCGGCAGCACGCATCGCCAGGCCCAGCTTGGTGTGACGGAAGAACAGATAGACCGCGAGCAGCACGACGAGCGTCACGCCCGTGGCGCCCAGTTCATGGCCGGAGACGTAGCCGCTGAACAGCACCGGGCCGCCAGGGAACGGTGTCGGGAAGGTCTTTATCATGTAGTCGAAGATCCAGCCGGTGCAGCTGTTGATGATCAGCAGCAGGCCGATGAATACGCCGACCGAGGCGAGCACCGGGGCGTCCATCATTGGCCGCATCAGGACGCGCTCGATCAGCAGGCCGATGAGGAACGAGGCCACGACGGTGAGGACGAAGGCGACCCAGTAGGGCAGGCCGAAGTTGATCAGGGTGAGCGCAATGTAGGTGGAGAATGTCGCCATCTCGCCTTGGGCGAAGTTCACGTGGTGCGTCGCCTGGTAGATCATCACGAGGGCAAGCGCGACCGAGGCGTAGATGCCGCCGCTGGCGATGCCCGACAAAACCTGGTGCAGCACGCCTTCCACGGCACCTCCTCCCTAACCCTCGCCCGCTTCGCGGGGGAGGAGACCATAATTCCCTCCCCCGCGAAGCGGGGGAGGGTTAGGGAGGAGGTGCATCGTCATCATCTCAATACCCCAGATACGAACGCCTGATACCCTCATCCCGCCTGATCTCCGCCGCCGGGCCGGAGATCACGATGCGCCCGGTCTCCAGCAGATACGCCTGCTCGGCAATCTCCAGCGCAAGACTGGCATTCTGCTCGACCAGCAGGATCGACACGCCCTCCTCCGCCCGGATGCGGTGCATGATCGCGAAGATCTCCTGCACGATCAGCGGCGCAAGGCCGAACGATGGTTCATCCAGCAGCAGCAGCCGCGGCCGCAGCAGCAGCGCCCGCGCGATCGCCAGCATTTGCTGCTCGCCGCCCGACAGCGTGCCGGCCTGCTGACGAAACCGCTCGCGCAATCGCGGGAAATAACCGAACACGCGTTCGAAATCCGCGGCGATGCGCTGGCGGTCGCGCCGGATATAGGCGCCGAGGCGAAGGTTCTCCTCCACTGTCAGCTCGACGAACGTGCCGCGCCCGTCCGGCACGTGCGCCACTCCTCGCTGAACGATGTCCTCGGTCGCGCGGCCGTCGATCCGTTCCTCGCCCAGCCAAATTTCGCCGCTCGTGCGCACCATGCCGCAGATCGCCCGCAGCGTCGTGGTCTTGCCGGCACCGTTCGCGCCAAGCAACGCGGTGACGCCGCCCTGCTCGACCGCGAAATCGATGCCGTGCAGCACGCGCGTCTCGCCGTAGCCGGCGTGCAGCGAGCGGGCCTCAAGCAGCGCCGGCATGCTGCTCTTCCCCGGTCTCGCCGAGATAGGCGCGGATCACCTCGGGCTCGCTGCGCACTTCCTCCGGCGTGCCATCGGCGATCTTCAGACCGAACTCCAGCGCCACCACCTTGTCCGAAACCCGCATCACCAGGTTCATGTGATGCTCGACCAGCAGGATGCTGAGGTCGAAATGCGTCCGGATGCGCCGCAGCAGTTGCGCCAGATCGTCCACCTCGCCGTGGTTCAGCCCGCCGGCCGGCTCATCGAGCATCAGCAGCTTCGGCCCGCCGATCAACGCACGCGCCAGTTCCACGCGCTTCTGCGTGCCGAATGGCAGGCTGCCGGCCCGCGTGTCGGCGATGTTGGTCAGGTCGAGAAGTTCCAGCAGGTCGTACAGCCGCGCCACCGCCTGTTGTTCTTCCTGCCGCACGACGGGCAGGCGAAGCGCGTTGGTGATGAACCCGGAATGGCCGAGATGGTGCGCTCCCACCAGTATGTTGTCGCGAACGCTCATCGAACGGAACAGCGCGACATTCTGGAAGGTGCGGCCGATGCCCAGGCCGGCCATGCGATATCGCGACAACCCCTTGAGCGAGCGTCCCTCGAACCGGATGTCGCCGTCGGCAAAGCGATAGAAGCCGCTGATGCAGTTGAACAGCGTCGTCTTGCCGGAGCCGTTCGGCCCGATCAGGCCGCAGATCTGGCCGTAGGCGACATCGAATGAGACGCCGGCAAGCGCCACGACGCCGCCGAAACGCATCGCGACATCGGTGACCTGGAGCAGTGGAGCGGCAAACGAAGCAGGAGGCTTCACGGCGTGGGCATGGCCTTTTGGCCAATCCAATCGGCGCCGCGACGGCTTGCCATACGTAGCTCCCTGCTGATGGCCCACGCTGGCGGGGGCTTGTCCGCGAGGTAGACGCAGGCGCGCGGGCGAGTCAACCCGAAGCGGCGGGGCCTCATCCCGCCCCCCAAGGGCCGAGCCCTTGGAATCCTGGCCCTTCGTTCTGCGCTCTCCGGGCGGCGAAGGCCGGGAGCGGGTGAAGGCGCGCAGCGAAACTTTTGGGTCTGTATGTAGAGCCGATCTCCGACCGCGGCGGCATATACTCATCAAGTTTCTGGATGTTAGGCTGCCGCGTATGGTCGCTCAGGTCATCGGCTTTGCGCTGCAGAACCTTCCCGCTCTGCTTTTGATCGCGGCTCTCTTGGCCGCGGCGGCGCGGCGTCGTCACGGACCTGCCGCCGAACGGTTCCTATCGTGGATCCTGCTGCTTCCTATTGGCGTCACAGGGCTGTGGGCCGGGGTGTTTCATGTCTTCTTTCCCGCTACGGCTGCGAAGCTGATTGGGTGGGACGTGAGCCCGTTCCAGTCTGAGGTCGGCATGGCCGATCTAGCCATCGGTGCGACTGCTGTGACCGCATTTTGGCGCGATCTGAACTTCAAGGCGGCGGCTGTCTGTGCTGCCTCCATTTTCCTGCTCGGCGATGCCGTTGGACATGTCAAGCAGATGACGATTGCGGGAAATTTTGCGCCCGGCAACGCAGGTGTTCCGTTCTACATGGACATCATATGCCCTGTGCTGGCCATTACTCTTTTGGTAATCGCCAAACGACATGGCGCGGTGCAGAAGTCTTGACTTTGAAATACATCCGCGGCTGCACCTCGTCTTGTCTAACATCGTGATAAGTCTCTTTCGCTCTTTGAATATCCGAGGGTTGCCGAATGCGGCCAGCATGGCTCATTGTGTGACCCAAGAAGCCCTGAGAAAGGAGGTTGCCATGAGCTACGATCCTTCGACCGCCTCAAACCTGCAAAGTCGATCAGGGAGGTGCTGACGATGAGCGGCAAAAGGATGCTGACGATTGCGGTTATTACGGGTGTGTTTGCCGTCGTGGGCGGCTGGGCGATGTCGGCGCAGGACAAGTACTCGCTGAAAGTGCCAAATGGGCTCGCGTTCTCTGAGTTCAGAGGCTACGAGGCGTGGCAGGTTGTCTCGATCAGTCAGGACGGAGACTTGATGGCTGCGATCCTCGCCAATCCTGTAATGATCGACGCCTACCAGGCTGGCGTTCCCGGCAACGGCAAGCCTTTCCCCGACGGCGCCAAGCTGGCGAAAATCCATTGGAACCCGAAAAAGATGGAGGTGTTCCCCGCGGCGACGGTGCCAGGCACCCAGCATGACATGGATTTCATGGTGAAGGACAGCAAGAGGTTCGCGGACAGCGGCGGGTGGGGATGGGCCGTGTTCGACTATGACGCCGCAACCGATACTTTCGCACCCGGAACCTTGGCCGGCCATCCGCCACAGGGGAACGACGCCAAGTGCGGGTTCGCGTGCCACACGACTGTGAAGGCAAGAGATTACGTTTTCACGGATTACAGCCACCGGTGAAGCGGTGCAGCGGCACACAGATGAACACTGAAGACGCAACTCGGATACCGGGCGCTGGGATGACCGATGTGAAACGCGAGCTCGTCGCTCTTCCGGCGGCCGATGTCGTTACGTAGCTGGTTCGCCCGTCACCATCGGCGACGGCAGCGCACCAGATCGCTTCTGCAGGTTCGGACGGCCACGCCCTGACCCATTGATCCTCGCGCCCATTCGTGGCATACCACCAACGGTTGCCAACTGGCGTGCCAGCGAGGAAACGACGATTGCAGGAAACAGCCGCCGAACCCATCGCGCTCGGCATCGGCCTGCGCAGGCAGGCCTGCGCGGCGATCAAGCGCGCCATCACCGAGATGAACATCTACGGCCACCCGCTTGAGGTGCGCCTCGATGAACGCCAGCTTTCGCAGGACCTCGGCATGTCGCGCACGCCGATCCGCGAAGCGCTTTCGGTGCTGGAACAGGAGGGCTTTGTCCGCTCGGTGCCGCGCCGCGGCCTGATCGTGGTGCGCAAGTCAAAGCGCGAGGTAGTCGAGATGATCACCGTCTGGGCGGCGATCGAAAGCATGGCAGCGCGCCTCGCCGCCCCGCGCGTGACCGATGCAGAACTCGCCGAACTGCGTTCCCTGGTGGACGTGTTCCAGGAGGATCCATCCGAGCAGATCAGCGAATACTCGCGCGCCAACATGGAATTCCACAAGGCGATCATCCGCATGGGCGGCGTCGAGTTGATGACCAGCCTGACCGAGAACCTGTTCATCCACATGCGAGCGGTCCGTGCGGTAACGATGACCCACGACAACCGGGCGCAGCGCTCTATCGCGGACCACCGCAACATCATCGCGGCGCTGGAGCGGCATAACGCAGACCTCGTCGCGCGGCTGGTGCGCGAGCACACCATGGGTTTGGCGGCGCATGTCGAGACGCACGGCGATTTCCTCGACCGGAGCGCCGCATCCGACGACGAACGACGCCGGCAATACGTATAGGGAACGTATAGGGAGAAGGCAATGTCCGCAGCACTTGAGCAGAGTGTCGCCGAAGCTGAAGCCGAACTGACGGACGGGTTCCACCTGGTCATCGACGCGCTGAAGCTGAACGGCATCAAGACGATCTATAACGTGCCGGGCATCCCGATCACCGATCTGGGCCGTCTGGCGCAGGCCGAGGGGATGCGGGTGATCTCGTTCCGGCACGAGCAAAACGCAGGCAACGCGGCGGCGATCGCGGGGTGGCTGACAAAGTCGCCGGGCGTGTGCCTCACGGTCTCGGCGCCGGGCTTTCTGAACGGCTTGGTCGCGCTCGCCAATGCGACGACGAACTGCTTTCCGATGATCCTGATCAGCGGCTCGTCCGAACGCGAGGTCGTCGACCTGCAGCAGGGCGACTACGAGGAAATGGACCAGCTCGCCGTTGCCAAGCCGCTGTGCAAGGCGGCGTTCCGCGTGCTGCATGCGGCTGATATCGGCATCGGCGTCGCGCGCGCGATCCGCGCCGCGGTCTCAGGCCGGCCTGGCGGCGTATATTTGGATCTGCCGGGCAAGCTCTTCAGTCAGGTGATGGAGGTCGAGGCCGGCCGCCGCTCGCTGGTAAAGGTGATCGACCCGGCGCCGGCGCAACTTCCGGCCCCCTCCGCTGTCGAGCGTGCGCTCGACGTGCTGCGCGGCGCCAAACGTCCGCTGATCATCCTTGGCAAGGGCGCCGCCTATGCGCAGGCCGACAACGACATCCGCGCATTGGTCGAGAAGAGCGGCATTCCATACATTCCGATGAGCATGGCCAAGGGCCTGCTGCCCGACCTGCATCCGCAATGCGCCGCCGCCGCGCGCTCGACCGTGCTGGCCGACAGCGACGTCGTGATGATGATCGGCGCACGCCTCAACTGGTTGCTCTCGCACGGTAAAGGCAGGCAATGGGGAAAGCCGGGCTCGAAGAAGTTCATCCAGATCGACATCGAGCCCCGGGAGATGGACAGCAACATCGAGATCGCCGCGCCGCTGGTGGGCGATATCGGCTCCTGCGTGGCGGCTCTGCTGCGCGCCATGGGTGACGACTGGAAACCGCCTCCGGCCGAGTGGACACAGGCGATCCACGAAAAGAAGGAAACCAACATCGCCCGGATGGCGACCAGGCTCGGCAAGAACTCGGTCCCGATGGACTACCACTCGGCGCTGCGCGTGCTGCGCGATGTGATCAAGGAGCGGCCGGATGCGGTCCTGGTGAACGAGGGCGCGAACACGCTCGATCAGGCGCGCGGCGTGATTGACATGTATCAGCCGCGCAAGCGTCTCGATGTCGGCACCTGGGGCGTCATGGGCATCGGCATGGGCTTCGCCATCGCCGCGGCGATCGAGACTGGCAAGCCGGTGCTCGCCATCGAGGGCGACAGCGCGTTTGGCTTCTCCGGCATGGAGGTCGAGACGATCTGCCGCTACAACCTGCCGGTCTGCGTCGTCGTGTTCAACAACGACGGCATCTATCGCGGCGACGGCGTCAACCTGGGCGGCGGCACCGACGCGGCCACGACCGCGTTCGTCAAGGGCGCCCGTTACGACAAGATGATCGAAGGGTTCGGCGGGGTTGGTGTCAATGCGACCACGCCGGACGAACTGAAGCGCGCCGTCGATGCGGCGATGGACTCCGGAAAGCCCACGCTGATCAACGCGGTGATCGACCCGGCGGCGGGCAGCGAGAGTGGCAACATCGGCAATCTCAACCCAAAAAGCGCCCTATCGAAGAACGCGGGGACGAAGAAGCCAGGAGCATAAGATGTCAAAAGCACTCGACGGCGTTAAGATCCTTGACTTCACCCACGTGCAGTCGGGGCCGACCTGCACGCAGCTGCTCGCCTGGCTCGGCGCCGACGTGATCAAGGTGGAGCGGCCAGGCGGCGGCGATATCACGCGCGGCCAGCTTCGCGATATCCCTGATGTGGACAGCCTGTATTTTACGATGCTGAACCACAACAAACGCTCGATCACCATTGACGCGCGCAATCCGCAGGGTAAGGCGGTGATCGAAGCACTGATGAAGACGTGCGACGTGATGGTGGAGAATTTCGCGCCCGGCGCGCTGGATCGCATGGGCTTCACCTGGGAGCGCATCCAGCAGATCAACCCGCGCATCATCCTCGCGTCGGTGAAGGGATTCGGTCCCGGCCCGTATGAGGACTGCAAGGTCTACGAGAACGTCGCGCAGTGCGCCGGGGGTTCCGCTTCCACCACCGGTTTCGACGATGGCCCGCCGCTGGTCACCGGCGCGCAGATCGGCGATTCGGGCACCGGGCTGCACCTCGCGCTCGGCATCGTCTCGGCGCTGTTTCAGCGCGTCACGACGGGGCGCGGACAGAAGGTGCTGTGCGCCATGCAGGACGGCGTGCTGAACCTGTGCCGCGTGAAACTGCGCGACCAGCAGCGGCTGGCGCACGGCCCGTTGACCGAATATCCGCAGTACCCAGGCGGAGAATTCGGCGAGGCGGTGCCGCGCGCAGGCAATGCCTCGGGTGGCGGCCAGCCCGGTTGGATTCTCAAATGCAAGGGCTGGGAGACCGATCCCAACGCCTATATCTATTTCATCGCCCAGGCGCCCGTGTGGGAAGCAATCTGCGACGTGATCGGCAAGCCGGAATGGAAAACCGACCCAGACTACGCCAAGCCGCCCGCCCGTCTTCCTCGGCTGAAGGCGATCTTCGACACCATCGAGCACTGGACAATGACCAAGACGAAGTTCGAGGCCATGGACATTCTGAACAAGTACGACATTCCGTGCGGTCCGATTCTGTCGATGAAGGAGATCGCCGAGGAGCAGTCACTGCGCGCCACCGGAACAGTTGTGGAGGTGGATCACCCGACGCGCGGCAAGTATCTGACGGTGGGCAATCCGATCAAGATGTCGGACAGCGTCTCGGATGTGCAACGATCACCATTACTCGGCGAGCACACCGACGAGGTTCTGCGCGATGTGCTGCGGTTCGATGAAAAACGGATCGCCGAGATCAAGGCGTCCGGCGCGCTCGGAGGACCGATGCGCGCCGCCGCCGAGTAGTCACGCGACGGGCGCCGTGTACTCCGCGTCGCTGACGTGTTCGCCCCACGTCGTGCCGGCGCCGGTATCGCTGTTCTCTGACATCGCAAGATGGGCGAACAGCCGGTCCGGTGCCGCTCCGTGCCAGTGCAGCACGCCAGGCGCGATCATCACCGTGTCGCCGGGATTCAACGCCTGCGGCTTCTCGCCCTTGAAGCAGATGCGTCCGACACCTGACAGACAGTACAGTGTCTGCCCGACCGGATGGGTGTGCCAGGCGGTGCGCGCACCAGGGGTGAACGACACCACCGATGCCCGCATGCGCGACGGCGTGCTGCCGACGACGATCTCGTCCTGATAGACGGTGCCTGTGAATGTGCTCGATGCGCCCTGCTTGGTCGGGCGCGCGGAAGCTCGGACGACTGGCATAATCTGGTCTCCTTCGCGTTGCATCCCGATGATGATAGCAGGCCCCGCGCGGGCCTAAAGTGCCCGCACCTTCACGGTTTCCGGTTCGATCAGGTCAGCGTCGATCTCCTCGATCGAACGACCCTTGGTTTCGAATCCCAGGAACAGGAAGACCAGGCCGGCCATCACCGACCAGGCGGCGAGATAGTTCATCGCGGGACCAAGTGCGACGAGATCCGCTTTCGGGTTCACGTAGTTCGATGAACCGGCGATCAGCGCAAGCCCCAGCGGGCCGAGCACTTTGCCGAAGTTGCCCAGGCCATAGCCGAACCCCATGCCACTGGCGCGCAGGCTGGCGGGCCAGACCTCCGCCGCGTACGGTCCGACCACGGCATAGCCGCCGTCGCCGAAGAAGCGCGACACCATCACCATCAGCCAGAACATGGACAGCCCACCGAGGAACGCGTCGTAATAGATCCCGGCGAGCCAAGCGCCGGCCGCTGCTCCGAAGCTGAGCAGAATACCCGATGGCCGGCGGCCGATCGCTTCCGAAAGCCAGGAGAACAGAAAGCGGCCGATCAGTCCGGCGAGGCCAACCCAGATCATCAGGAACGACGCCTGGGCCGGCGAGATCGCCAGCACCTGCGCAAACAGGGTCGGTGCCCAAAGCACAAGCCCTATACCGGTTGTCTGCACGCCGAGGCTGGTCAACGTGGAGAGCACCATGCTGCGTGGATAGCGGAACAGTTCGCGCCAGCGCGTGGGTTGCGGTTCGGGGATGGTGGCGGGCAGCTGGATGTGGCTGGCGTCCATCTCCAGCGCCCAGGCGAGCGACTGGCGCGCTTCCTCGACGCGCCCCATGCGGATCAGCCAGCGGGGCGATTCGGGGACCCATGCACGGATCAGCAGCGTGATGAACGCCGGCATCAGGCCGACAACGAATAGACCGCGCCAGCCGATGATCGGCGCCATGTAGGCGCCCAGAAATGCGCCAAGCATGCTGCCCAGCGGCAGACAGGAGGTGACAAGGCCGCCGATCAGGCCTCGCTTGGATGTGGGCACGAATTCCTGCACCAGCGGCAGGTCAACGGCGAACAGGCCGGAGACACCGAACCCCACGAGGAAGCGGCATACGGTCAGGAAGATCCAGCCGCCCTGCTCCGGTGTCAGCGCCATCAGGCCGGTGGCCAGCGAGAAGTTCAGGGCGGTCATGATGAACACCTTGCGCCGCCCGATGCGGTCGGCGAGCCAGCCCCAGAACAGTCCGCCGGGAACCGCGCCGAGGCCGGACGACAGCAGGATCATCGCCGACTGGCCGTAGGTGAGGTGCCAGGAGCCGACGATGAACGCGAGCACAAAGCCGATCAGATAAAAGTCGAAGAAGTCGAGCATGTCGCCAAGGATCGCGGCGAAGACGATCTTACGCTGATTGTTCGTCAGCGATGTCTGGCGTTCCAGGTGCTCCAGCACGGCGTCTTCTCCTGATCAGCTGCACAGGTCGGCGGTGTGGCGACGAAGTGACCTTGTGGTCGTATTCCTGCGCCTGTTCTGGAAAAGCTAACTGTCGCGGCCAGCGCCACGCAATGTGTGATCGAGGCATGAATGGAGCGGACCAGCAGGCCGCAGCCGCTTCACGGACTAAACAAGCGAAAGGCCGGGGGAATGGAGCAACCCCCGGCCTGTCACCCCACCGCTTGCCGGTTCGGAGAAAACCAGCACCGGCAAGCAAGGGCCCGTCAGCCGCCCGCCGGAAGTATTGGTAATGGTCCTGTTTAGCATCGAATCACGCCAACCCAAGCGCAATTCGGCGTGATAGTGCTGTTATAGTGCATAAAAGTAACGGATTGCGGTCGCGACTTGTCGGGCGAACATCGCGCGATTTCCACGCGGTGTGGGCAGGGTCGAGGTCCCCGCCGGGCTGGTGCCTGGATAAGCAACGTTAATAATGCGTCAAGTCGGCCGTCATGATGGCTCACGGGGCGGCTCCGACTGTTTTCGGCTTGCGCCATTGTTTTGGGGCGCGCACGTTTGTTTCATCGCTGGCAAAAGGATGTCCTGGGCGTCAGCGGCAGAGGGATACGTGTGCTCCCGCCTGAACGGCGCAAAGGCGCGCACCATGCTCGATTATCATTGTCATATGCTGAATGAGCGCGGTGATATTCTCTTTCCGGCCGATATTGCCGCCGAGACTTTGGACGCTGCGGTGCGACATGCCTTCAACATCCTCCACACGAGAAACGCGGGCGCATCGTCTGCGGAGCGGGTTTACGGATTCGAAATCTGGCGCGAACCGCCTGCTCCTTGAGCAGACCGGAGTCAGTCCGCTCTTGTGTGGGGCGGCGTTTGTCCCCGTGTCACGCGCCAAGGCGACGCAGGGCATCGGCGGTTTGCTGGTCGGCCGGAAAGAACGCCTCCACCGCAAGTTCTGAAAGCGTGATATCGACTGGTGTGCCGAACACCGTCGTCGTGCTGAAGAAGGCGAGCACACCGGCTGCCGTGACAAGGCGGAAAGGCACGGCGATCGCCGTCGCGTCGTAATCGGTGCCATCCACCTGATCGGATCCTCGCCCATTGGATCCCGGCCCATCGGATCCTGGATAATCGCGCAGCTCGCGCAGCAGCCTGACCAGGATCGGATCACCGCTGATCTCGATCTGACGCCGCAGACGCGCCAGAAGATGCTGCCGCCATTCGCGAAGGTTGGCGGTGTGCGGCGCAAGCCCTTGCGGATGCAGGCTCAGGCGCAGCACGTTGACGGGTGGGCGCAGCAGCGCGGGCTCGGTGCCCGCAAGGAGACGCCGCGTCGCCGCATTGGATGCGATGAGTGTCCAGTGACGATCCACCGCGAGCGCCGGATTGGGCTCATGGGCCGCGAGCACCTGGTCAATCGCTTGCCGCGCTGCTTTCAGCGCGGGATCATCGAGCGGGCGTTCGGGAAACACCGCCGCATAGCCCGCCGCCTGCAGCAGCACATTGCGGTCACGCAGCGGAACATCGAGCTGCTCGGCCAGATGCAGCACCATGTCGCGGCTCGGCTGCGACCGCCCGGTTTCCAGAAAGCTGAGGTGGCGCGTGGAGATTTCGGCCTCGGATGCGAGGTCGAGCTGGCTCAGGTGCCGGCGCTGGCGCCACTCGCGCAGCAGGTCACCAACCGGTCGGATCAAACCATTCATGGCGCGACCATACCGCCCATACGCAACCCGTTCCAATTACCTCCGATGTAATCGACCAGCGCGGTTGGAGTACGCAAGTTGCCGAGCGCACCGCCACCGGTGCGACAGCAAGGAGTCCAACGATGAACACACTCACCGACCTGATCGATCGCTATATCGCGACGTGGAACGAGACCGACGCCGGACGGAGGCACGACCTGATCGCACGGACGTGGACGGAAGGCGCGAGCTATCTCGATCCCATGTTTCAGGGCGAAGGGCGTGACGGCATCGATGCGATGATCGCAAGCGTGCAGGAGCGCTTCCCGCGACATCGGTTCCGCCGGACCGGCGATGTCGAGAGCCACCATGACCGTGTCCGCTTCACCTGGGATCTGGCACCGGAGGAAGGTGCGCCGGTGGTGCGTGGCACCGATTTCGGGGTCGTCAGCGCCGACACGAGACTGGCTGCCATCACCGGGTTCTTCGACCACGTGCGTCCGGTCTGAATGAAACTGGGGTCGGCCCGGTAACGCACGGGCCGGCTGCCACCCAGAACGATCGTGTGGCCGTCTCGTCCCGAGACGTGGCAAGGGGTCGTATATCGGACGCTCTTGGCCGCTACGGGCGCAGCTCGCCTGCACACCGATTTTGGCCAATACTGCGGGCTGGAGAACCCGTCGCACATGTTCCACGCGCGCACCTGCATTCTATGCCTGCTTATTTTGTTTGCTCCGCGTCTGGCCAAAGCCGGCTGTACGCCGATCGCGATCAATGCACCGCGCGTAATTCCGGCGGACGCCGCGCCGGATACGCTGACCATCACCTTCCTTGGCCACGCGAGCTTCCTGATAGAGACGCCGGACGGTGTCCGCGCGGTCACCGATTACAACGGCTCCAACGTGCCGCGCGATCCGCCCGACATCGCGACGATGAACCACGCGCACTCGACGCATTACACGGACTACCCCGACCCGCGCATTCGCTACGTGCTGCATGGCTGGCGCGATGACGGCACGCCGGCGCAGATCGACCTGACGGTGCGCGATCTGCACGTGGCCAATCTGCCGACGAACATCCGCGACGGGCAGGGCGGAACGGAGGTGTATGGCAACTCGATCTTTCTGTTCGAAAGCGCGGGCCTTTGCATAGCGCACCTGTCGCATCTGCATCACCTGCTGACTGACCAGGACCTCGTGCTGCTCGGGCATATCGACGTGGTCATGGCGCCGGTGGATGGCGTCTTCACCATGAGCCAGCCGGACATGGCGGCGGTGCTCGATCAGCTGCATCCGCGGCTGGTCCTGCCGATGCACTATTACACGCGCGAGGTTGTCGCGCGTTTCGTCGATCTGGTGCGCGACCGCTATGCGGTTCGGTTCAGTGATTCGCCGACGCTGCTGCTGTCGCGCGCAACCCTGCCGGAACGACCGACGATTGACGTACTGCCAGGCGGCTTTTGACCGGCATGCACGGCGACCCGCTGCTACCAGCCCGTCTCAATGTGGCTATTGGGTAAACGAACCGGCATCGCTCCACACGCGAGGGCGCTCGTTGCAAGTTCGGCCAAAGGCTGCCCGAACAACCAGCCCTGGCCGATATGGCAGCCCATGTCCCTCAGCGCTGTGGCTATGACCGCGTCTTCGATCCCTTCGGCCACCGTCAGCAGGCCAAGACTGCGGCCCAGCGCAACCACTGCCGCGACAATCTTGCCGCTCTCAGGACTGATGTGCATGTTGCGCACAAAACTCGCATCCACCTTGATCTTGTCGAAGGGCAACATCTGCAGGTGACGCAGGCTCGAGTGGCCGGTGCCGAAGTCGTCGAGAGTCAAATGCACGCCGAGTTCCTTCAGTTCGGTCAGCAATTCGCGCGCCAGTTCGAAGTTCCCCACCAGCGCGCTCTCGGTCAGCTCGATCTCCAGGCGGCGAGAAGGCAGCCCGCTTTCAGCCAGCGCTGTGGCCACCATGGCCGGCAGCGCACGATCGCGCAGCTGCACGGGAGACACGTTCACTGCCAGGATCAGGTGGTCGGGCCAGGAAGCTGCTGCATTACACGCGCGTCGGAGCAGTTGTTCCGTCATTCGTACGATCAGGCCGGTCTCCTCGGCCAACGGGATGAAGTCGGCAGGGGGAACGAAACCGCGCTCTGGGTGTGACCAGCGCGCCAACATCTCGAAGCCGATCGGTTGTTGATCGGCGCCCAGAGCGACAAACGGTTGGAAGTACGGCATCAGCTCGTCGGCCACGATCGCCTGCCGCAGGGAGACCTCCATTGCGGCGCGTTCGCGGATCGCCGCATCCATCGTGGGTTCGAAGAAACGGAAGCAGCCGCGCCCCTTCTCCTTCGCAAGGTACATCGCCATGTCGGCCCGGCGCAGCAGATCTTCGACATCCGCGTCACCGTCCGGGGCAAGCGCCACGCCGACGCTTGCACCCACGAGTACTGGGATTCCTGCGTCGCCGAGGTCGAACGGTTCCTCCAGCACAGCAACGAGCCGGCGTGCCAGGCGAGCTGTGGCATCGCTCGCGTCGGTCGCCTCGTCGGGGTATTTTCCTGACGTATTGGGTGGGAACTGGGCGGCCACGACGAATTCGTCCCCACCGATGCGCGCAACGATGTCCGCCTCGCGGACAGTATCGGTCATCCGCTTGGCAACCAGCCGCAGCAGACGGTCGCCGGCAGCGTGACCGCGCAGGTCGTTCACCGGCTTGAAGCGGTCGAGGTCCACAAGCAGCGCTGCGACCGTGCTGCCGTCCCGCCGCGAGCGGGACAGTGCGGCATTCAGGCGTTCCGCCATGCCACGGCGGTTGGGCAGGCCGGTGAGGTCATCGTGCACGGCGAGCTCGCGGAGTTTCGCCTCGACGGCACGCCGCGTGGCTACCTCGCGTTTGAGCTCGCGCCAACGACGGAATGTGGCGAACATTGTCAGAAGGGCGGCAGCACCGATCAGCAGCGTGGCCTTCGTCCTGGCAATCGCGACTGCCGTGCGCGTCGTTCCCGCAATGGCCTCGATCCGATCACTCGCCGCTTCCATGCTCGTCTCAAGTGCATGGTAATGGTCTTCGAAGGCCGGCAGCATGGTGGTTGCCAAGGCATGATCGGAGAAAGCGAGCGGCACCAGCCATTCGGCCTCTTTGATGTAGGCGGCCAGAGGTTCGCTGAGCCCAGCCAATACAACAGCCAGATCGCTGTACTCCTCAGCCTCCAGCACCTTGTTCTCGCTGATCGCCTTTCGGAAGCGGGCAACGTGGTCGGTGAAGGAACGCGTGAAGGCAACTGTGGGAAGCCCACGATCGTCGGCCACGGTATGACGATCCTGTGTCTGGTACTGCGCCGCCAGGACGTCACCGCGCAGGGCATCATGCATCATGTCCGCCTCGAGGTGATTGCGCAGCGCATGCTCCACGATTGCATTCTCTTCGAGTAGCGTGACCAACTGGGTCATGTACCAGAGCCCGGCGCACCCCATCGCGACGACGGCGACAGCGAACGCAAAAGCACCGATGCGGGACCCGGTTTGCATAATGTTTGACCTATCTCAGATCAGGATCGGCTTGGACCCGGAACGGCGCACTTTTGGATCGTCTGCGCCTGCAAGGCGACATGGCGTTGGGCGGCGTGATCGGGAGACGGTCAGGTAGCCGAGGGCTCGGGACGAATCTCGAGCCCGTAAGCGCGCGCCGATAACGATGATCCTCGATTGCTCACACGACGAATGTGACAGCCGAAGTCGCCGGCGGAACCGTTGCCATAGAGGTTCATTATGTTACCGATCTCGATTTGCGCGTCCCTTCTGGACCCACCAGCCAGAGGGCGTGAGCCAGGGAGGCCACATTGGATCACGAACCCGTGATAGTCAACAGGTAATCGTGTCCTGGGCCTGCATCTCGATCCGCACGTCGCCGACGCCGACAAAAGCGGCATCGACGTGGTCGCCCGGTTCCATCGGGAACTGGCGTGTGAATGAGCCGCTCATGATCAGGTCACCGGCGCGGATGCCACGCCCGAACTCCGGCAGCTTGCGTGCGAGCCAAGCCACCGAGTGCAGCGGATTGCCGAGGACGGCGTCGCCCTGTCCCGTGGCGACGGTCTTGCCGTTGATCCGAATGGTGGCCGCGACACGGTCCAGTTCCAGGTCGCCCAACGGAACGGGATTGCCAAGGATGATGGTCTTCTGCTGTGCGTTGTCCGCGATCGCGACGGCGATCTGCGCGGACAGATCGCCGCGTGTCTCGATGATTTCCAACGATGGATAAACCACGTCGATCGCCTGGCGCACCTGCGCCACCGTAACGTCGCCCGCGAGCGGTTGCGCAATACGCAAACACAGTTCCGGCTCGAAGCCTGGCTTGATCAGCTCGGCCGGATGGAACACGTGGCCGGAGCGTTCGCTTTCCAGGATGCAGCCAAACACCGGCTCATGGAAACCGAACTGCTGCTGGATCGGCTTGGCGGTCAGACCAACCTTCCAACCGATCTGCCGTTCGCCTGCGACGCGGCGACGGTCGATCAAGCCAAGCTGGATGCGATAGGCTTCGTCGAGTGTCAGGCGATTGAACCATTCGGTCGGGAAGTGAACGCCGCGGTTGCGCGCGGCCCAGAAACTGTCGATCGCGGCCTGTTCGTCGAACGGCATCGCTGTGCACTCCGCGTGGATGCGGCAGGCTAGGTCCGCCGCGTGACGGTTGCCAAGGTCGGGCCGGCGTGCGAGTTGAACCGGACAGCAACAAGCACGGGAGGAGGCCGCCGCATGCGCATCGCCATCATCGGCCAGCAGGATTTTGGCAAGGCCACACTGGAGGCTTTCCTGAACCGCGGCGACACGGTGGCAGCCGTGTTCTGCGCCCCCGAGAAGGGCCGCCCCGACCAGTTGCGCGTGGCGGCGGAGGAGCGCGGCGTACCGGTGCATCAATTTCCGAAGCTCACCGATCCGGCGGCGCAGGAGGCGTTGCGGCAGGCGAATGCCGATGTCGGCGTGATGGCCTACGTGACCCAGTTCGTGCCGCAGGATTTCTGCAGCATTCCAAAGTTCGGCACGATCCAGTTTCACCCGAGCCTGCTGCCGCTGCACCGCGGCGCATCGTCGATGAGCTGGGCGATCATCTGCGGACGTACGGAAACCGGGTTCTCGATCTTCCGCCCGACCGATGGGTTGGACGAAGGACCGGTGATCCTGACACGCGCGGTGCGGATCGAGCCGGAGGACACGCTCGGTTCGCTGTATTTTGGCAAGATCTTCCCGATGGGTGTGGCGGGTTTGGTGGAGGTCGCCGAGCAGGTGGTGGCCGGCAAGGCGCCGGCGCTGGTGCAGTACGAGCCGGAGGCCGGCTACGAGGGAATCCTTCGAGATGCGGAGTTGCGTATCAACTGGGCGAACCACGTCGATATCATCTACAATCTGATCCGCGGCTGCGATCCCGCACCCGGCGCGTGGACGACAATGGATGGCAAGAAGCTGTTCGTGTTCAACGCGGCGAAGCGGATCGCGCGCACGTTCGCCGACGTGAAAGGCAAGAAGCTGGGCGAGGTCGTGGCGATCGGCGGCAAGCTGGCGGTGCATGGCCAGGGCGGCTTCATCGAGATCGAGCGCGTGCGCCCGGACGGCGGCCGGAAGATTGCCGCGTCCGAGGCGGGCATCGCGGCCGGCACAATCCTGGGGGGATGAACGGGATGATCTATGAGCTCCGCACCTACACGCTCCATAACGGCAAGCTGCCTGCCTACATCCAGCACGTGGAGAAGGTCGGCCGCCCGGTGCGCGGTGACGATTACGGGAAGTGCTACGGCTACTGGACCACCGAGTTCGGCCAGCTCAACCAGGCCTGGCACCTGTGGAGCTACGCCAGCCTGGATGAACGCACGCGCTCGCGCGAGGCGCTGTCGATCAACGCGCGCTGGACGAAGGAGTATGTGCCTGTTGTGCAGCCGATGCTGCAGCGGCAGGACATCCGCTTCCTCCATCCGGTGGTCGATATCAAACCCCCTGCTGCAAGTGGCGGCGTCTATGAATTGCGCATTTACCGCACGCAGCCAGGCAAGGCGGCGCAGTGGGCACAGCTGTTCAAGTCGGTGTTTCCCGTGCGCGAGAAGTATTCGCCGAATGTGTGCCTGTGGACCGGTGAGGCTCCGCAGCCGAATGAGGTTGTGCACATGTGGAATTACCCGGACGTCAACACACGGATGAAGGTCCGTGCCGAGTGCGCCCGTGATCCGGATTGGCAGGCCTTCATCGCACAGGGTGGTCCGCTACTGGTGGAAATGCAGTCGACTCTTCTGATGCCGACGCCGTTTTCGCTGATGCGGTGAACAAACGTACACTCCAATTCAACTGCCGAATGGCGCAAACGCATGAAAAACCGCAGCTCGGCGCCCGGGCTGGCCCGGCTTGCCATGCCGAGTGGATGGCGCGCATCATCTGCCTTGCCTATGCCCACGTGAATGAGAACCAAAACTCGGGAGTGAAACAATGGCCAAGCGGGCGAAAAATGCGCTCAGCCTGACTGCCGCCGTTCTGCTCGGCTTGCTTTCGGCGACAGCCGTAACCACGCCCAGAGCCACAGCCGCCGAACGCGGTGGTCCTCTTGTCCGCACTACCGAAGGGTCGGTTCAGGGCTTCGTCAATAACGGCGTGAACTCGTTCCTTGGCATTCCGTTCGCGGCCGCGCCGGTCGGCGCGTTGCGCTGGCAGCCGCCGCAGCCGCGCGCCGCATGGACGCAGACGCTTGATGCAACCAAATTCGGGAACACCTGTCCGCAGATCACTGAACTTGGGGTGTTCGCCGGTCCGGTCAGCGTCACCGAGGATTGCCTCTTTCTGAACGTCTTCACGCCCAGCCATGGTGCGGCTGTCGGTTCAAAGAAACTGCCGGTCCTGGTTTGGATTCATGGCGGCGGTCTGTTCGACGGTGAAAGCAACGACTACGACGCGAGCGCGCTCGTCAAGGGCGGCCCAGGTGGACCTACTGTTGTCGTTACCATCAACTATCGGCTCGGGCTTCTGGGTTACTTCGCCCATCCCGCGATCGACGCCGAGGACCATCACATCGGCAATTACGGACTGATGGACCAGCAGGCCGCGCTGCAATGGGTGAAGCGCAATATCGCGGCATTTGGCGGCGACCCCGGCAATGTCACCGTCGGTGGCCAGTCCGCCGGCTCGACCAGCACCGCAGCGTTGGTGATTTCGCCGGCAAGTTCGGGCCTGATCCACCGGGCCATCTTTGAAAGTGGCCCCTTGCTCACGGTAGCGCCATTGCCGCTTGCAGAGTTGCGCGGCGCGAACTTTGCCACTGCCGCCGGCTGCGCCGCCGATGCGACCGCCGCGGCGGCCACATGTCTGCGCGAGCTGACGGTCCAGAAGATCCTGTCGCTGCAAGGCACTGCCGCAGCGAACGGTCCGTACGTGAATGGCCTGATGGTGGACGGCACGATCCTGCCGATCCCGGCGGACACCGCGTGGTCCACCGGCAAGTTCAACCATATGCCCATTATGAACGGCAGCGTCGCGGACGAGGGGGCGTTTGCCGCCAGCATCAACGAGCTGTTCTTTGGTCCGATGTCGGCGGAGCAATACACCAATCTAGTCAAGACGACCTTCGGTGGCCCCGCCGGACCGGGCGCGGGTCCGCCAAATTACCCGGCCGGGACACCCGACGCGGTGCTGGCGAAGTACCCGCTGAGTGCTTATCCAAATCCCGGCGCGGCCTGGGTCGCGGTCGGCACCGACGCAAACGTGTGCCGGCATCCGCAACTCAATAAGCATGTGTCCGAGTATGTACCGCTCTACGCCTATGAATTCAGCGACCGGAACGCACCTTGGTACTTCCCGCCCATCAGCTTTGCGCACGGTGCGGCGCATACCATCGATATTCAGTTCCTGTTCACCGATTGGCACGGTGGGCCCTTGGGGATTCTTCACAAACTGAGCCCTCAGGAGCGTGTACTTTCCGAGCAACTGGTCGCCGCCTGGACGAACTTCATGTACACCGGCAATCCGAACCTGACCAACGATCATCCCTGGCCGCGTTACACCGCCAACTCAAAGGTCTACTTCTCGCAGAATGTGCCGAAGTCATCAACGCTCACCGAGGCGCAATTCACTGCCGCACATAATTGCGCGTTCTGGGACACTTTCTTGATTTACTAAATTGCTGCAAACAGGCGCCGTAAGGGGACAGATGAGCATATCGGATTGCATCAGCCGCCACCTTGTAGGGGCGGCCGCCGTCTTCACGCTGATGCTCTCGGCCAGTGTGGCGCAGGCGCAGCGTCAGCTCGTGATGTATTGCGGCGTTGACGAAAAATGGTGCCGTGCGGTGGCTACGGCGTACCAAAAGGATACCGGCGTCCAGGTCGATATGACACGCATGAGCGCGGGCGAGGTCTATGCCCGCGTACGGGCCGAGAAGGACAACCCACACGGCGACGTGTGGTTCGGCGGCACCGGCGATCCACACCTGCAGGCCGCCGACGAGGGCATTACCGAACCCTACCAGTCGCCGATGCTGCCAAAGCTCCGCGACTGGGCGCAGCGCCAGGCGGACCGTTCGCACAACCGGACCGTGGGGCTTTACCTCGGCGCGCTCGGCTTCGGCTACAACACCGAGGACATGAAACGGCGCAAGCTGACGGCCCCGGCCTGCTGGGCCGACCTGATCAAGCCCGAGTTCAAGGGCGAGGTACAGATGGCGGATCCAAACTCGTCCGGCACCGCGTGGACCATGCTCGCCACCATTGTGCAGCTTATGGGCGAAGACAAGGCGTTCGACTACATGAAGGCACTGCATCGCAACATCAACGAATACACCAAGGCCGGTGCGGCACCCGCGCTTGCCACCGGTCAGGGCGAGACGCTGATCGGCATCGCCTTTCAGCACGATCTGATCGATGTCGCCGAACACAACAAGCCGGTCGCGGTGGTCTCGCCGTGCGAGGGCACAGGCTACGAGATCGGTTCGCTCAGCCTGATCGCCGGCGCCAAACACATGGACGAGGCGAAGAAGTTCTACGATTGGGCGCTGACGCCCGAGGCGCAGAAGATCGCCGCCACGACTGGGAGTTTTCAGATTCCTTCCAACCCGGTCACGCCGGTGCCGCCCGAGGCGCCCGACCTCTCCAAGATCAAGTTGATCGAATACGACTTCGCTACCTACGGCTCCTCGGCCACGCGCAAACGTCTGCTCGGCAAATGGACCGACGAGGTGAAGAATGCGCCGAAATAGGGCCGGCGGTTGCCGCGTTTCCTCGTCGTCTGGTTGGTAGCTGGGTGGACCGCGCTGTTGGTCCTGCCGTGGTACGGCCTCGATGACGGGGTGTCGCCTCCGGCATTATTTGCCGGCCGCGCGTGGCTGCTTCCGCTCGCACTGCCTTTACTGCTGGCGATCTGGGCGTCGTTTGGGCAAGCCCGGAAGTCCCCGTCATGGCCGGGCTTGACCCGACCATCCACGCGCCAGCGGTCCGGCGTGGATGGCCGGGTCAAGCCCGGCCATGACGGGGAAAAACGAGCAGGCCATGACGCGAGAGAGCGGACCCTTGTCGCAGCGGGCGCCGCGGGTCTGATCTGGCTCGTCGCCGAGGGGCTGCTGATCACCCACCGAGGCTGGGCGTTCGTCTGGCTCGCCATGTGGCTCGACGGCGGCCCGAGCCAACCGGCTATGGGCTGGGGTGCGGCGCTGTACGCACTCGCCTGCCTGATGCTGCTCGCATACGGCATGGCGCGGCTCGGCGCGTGCAAGGGCGACGTGTTCGTGGTCGGCGCGCTCTTGCTCGTCGTCGGGCTGATCTCGCTGTTCGTGTTCTATCCGGTGCTGTGCATCCTTGCGTCCGCGGTGCGCGACAACGACGGCAGCTTCGCACCCTCGCTGTTTGGGACGAAGCTGTTCAGCCCGTCGATCTGGGGCCTCGATTGCGTGTTCGGCGCGCGCAACTGCGGCGTAGCGTGGAACACCGTCGCGCTGGCCATGCTGGTCGGGTTGTTCACCACGCTGCTCGGCCTCGCGTTCGCACTGGTCGCGCTGCGCACCCGCCTGCCGATGAAGCCGCTGATTCGCGCGCTGTCGATCCTGCCGATCATTACACCGCCGTTCGTCATCGGCCTGGCGCTGATCCTGCTGTTCGGCCGCGCCGGCGTCGTCACGGTGTGGCTCGCCGACCTGTTCGACATTCCACGCAGCCGCTGGATCTACGGCGTGCCCGGCATTGCCATCGCGCAGGTGCTGGCGTTCACGCCGATCGCCATGATGGTACTGCTGGGTGTGCTGCAAGGCGTGGCCCCCAGCCTCGAGGAGGCATCGCAGACCCTACGCGCCAGCCGCTGGTACACGTTTCGCGCCGTGACGTGGCCGCTGATTTGTCCGGGCCTCGCCAACGCCTTTTTGATCGGCTTCATCGAGAGCATGGCTGACTTCGCCAACCCCTTGGTGATCGGCGGCAACTTCAACGTTCTTTCCACCGACATCTTCTTCGCAGTGGTAGGCGCGTCGCACGATCAGGGCCGAGCCGCGGTGCTCGCCATCGTGCTGCTGGCATTCACGCTGACCGCCTTTCTCGCGCAGCGCTTCTGGCTCGGCCGGCGCAGCTACGCCACAATGGCGGGCAAGGGGCACGTCGGAATTCCGGCGAAGCTTCCGGCCGGCGTGCGCGCAGCCTGCTACGCTGCGATCGGACCGTGGCTTGTGCTGACGGTGGCGGTGTATGGCATGATCCTGATCGGTGGGTTCGTCGTATCGGTCGGTCGCGACAACACGCCGACGCTGGAATACTTCTGGACCGCTTTCTCCATCGAGCGCGGCGTCGGCGGCTGGTTCCTGTCCGGTTCCGCGTGGAATTCGTTCATCGTCACCATCGAGGTCGCACTGATCGCCATGCCGTTCACCGCGGTGCTCGGCATCCTGACGGCGTGGCTGCTGGATCGGCAGACCTTCCCCGGACGGCGCAGCTTCGAATTCCTGGCGATGATCAGCTTCGCAATTCCGGGCACGGTGATCGGCGTCGCCTATATCCTGGCATTCAACGTGCCACCGGTGTCGTTGACCGGCACCGGGACAATCATCGCGATCGCCTTTGCCTTCCGCAACATGCCGGTCGGCATCCGCGCGGGACTTGCCAACCTGAGCCAGATCGACCGCAGCCTCGACGAGGCGTCACTGACATTGGGTGCGCATTCGTTTGGTACGCTGATGCGGGTGATCGTGCCGTTGCTGCGTCCCGCGATCGTCACCGCGATGGTGTACAGCTTCGTACGCGCGGTGACGGCGGTGAGCGCGGTGATCTTCCTGGTCTCCGGTCGCTACAACCTTGCCACCGTCTATATCGTCGGCCGCGCGGATGTCGGCGAATACGGCGTGGCGATCGTCTATTCGGCGATGCTGGTCGTGTTCATGATGCTGGTGCTGATCGTCATCCAGTTGCTGGTCGGCGAACGTCGCATCGGCCGCCGTGCCGAGTTGCCGCCGATCGAGGCGCCGGGGCTCGCGTTGGTGCAGGGATGAGCGGCGCCAATGCACCGGCGGTGGAGTTCCGCGCCGTCACCAAGCGCTACGGAACCGTGACCGCGGTGCACACTGTCAGCTTCGCCATCGCGCGCGGCACGCTGGTGACGCTGCTCGGCCCGTCCGGCTGCGGCAAGACGACGATCCTGCGGATGATCGCGGGGCTGGAACAGGCCTCGAGTGGTCGGATCCTGATCGAGGGCGAGGACGTGACCCTGCTGTCGGCCGCCGAACGCGATGTGTCGATGGTGTTTCAGTCCTATGCGCTGTTTCCGCACATGACCGTGCTGGAGAATGTCTGTTACGGATTGCGTGCGTCGGGAATGCGCAAGACACGGGCGGTGGATCTGGCGCAGGCGAAGCTGGAACTGGTCGGGCTTGACGGTTACGGCGCGCGCCTGCCAAGCGAATTGTCCGGCGGACAGCAGCAGCGCGTCGCGGTGGCGCGCGCCATCGTGCTCGAGCCGAAGGTGCTGCTGTTCGACGAACCGCTGTCAAATCTGGATGCCAAGCTGCGCCGGCACGTGCGCCAGGAGATCCATGAATTGCAGCAGAGCCTGTCGCTCACCGCTGTGTATGTGACGCACGACCAGCAGGAGGCGCTGGCGATTTCCGACCGCATCATGGTGATGAGCATGGCCCGCATCGCGCAGGACGGCACGCCGCGCGGTCTGTACGAGCAGCCGATCAGTCATTTCGTTGCGGACTTCATCGGCGACGCCAACATCGTTCCTGTGATGCTCGAGGCGCGCCACGGCGAGATGGCGCGCGTGCGCCTTGGCCCATTGGCGCTGACGCTGCCGCATCGCGGAGTGATGGAGGGCGCGGCGGAGCTGTCCATCCGGCCGCAGTCGCTGCTGCTGGCGCCGGGCGCGGCGCGGGTCGGAGCGTTGCCCGGCCGGATATCCAAGGCGGCTTATCTCGGCAGCCACATGGAATATTGGGTGGTGGCCGAAGGTCTGACCAGGGAGCTGTTTGTCATGGCGCCCGAGGTCGTCGCGCCGTTTCTCCCCGGCGCAGACGTTGCGATCACGCTGGCCTCGTCGGGCGTAGCGGTTGTGCCGCAGGGGTGAACCAACGCCCTGCGCTGGCGCTTTGCGCCCGCGACTATCGTTCACTTGCTACGCGCGTCCGATCGAATTGCCAGGTCCAGGATATCAAACGCTACGTCCAGATCGGTTCGCGTGATCGTCAGCGGCGGGCACAATGTAACTACGCTGCCGCCGCCCACCTTGAAACTCAGGCCATTCGCCAGACAGCGATACATCAGCGTCTCGGCGAATGCCGCGTCCGCCATCTCGACGCCAAACGACACGCCAAGCCCTCGCACGGCACGGATCGCAGGGTGCGCAGCCTGAATGCGCCGCAGCCGTTCCAGCCCGTGTGCGCCAAGAACGCGTGAACGCTCCAGCAGCTCCTCGTCACGGATCACATCCAGCGTGGCAAGCGCTGCTGCGCACCCGACCGAGCTCTTCTCGTGTGTATAATGGCCCAACGCACGGTCCGCCGCGATATCGAGATCCTCGCGCGCGATCAAGGCCGCCATCGGGAACACGCCGCCGCCCAATCCCTTGCCCATGACCAACATGTCCGGCGTGCACCCGAGCTGCTCGCACGCGAACATCGTGCCGGTGCGGCCGAGGCAACTTGGGATCTCGTCGAAGATCAGCAGTGCACCGTGCCGGTCGCAGCTTGCCCGTACGCGGGGCCAGAAATCGGCAGGCGGCGTCTCCAATGTTGTCCAGCGCACCGGTTCGGCGATGACCACGCCGACGTCGCCCTGCACCTCCAGCACGTAGTCTATGTAGTCGGCCAGTCGTTCGTGTGCGCGTCCGTCCTCACCGAAGAATCGCGATGCCAGAGCGGGCGGCGGTACGTGCTCGGTGCCCGGCAGCAGCGGTCCGGCTTCGCTCCGGAACATCGCTTCGCCGCCAACCGAGATCGCATCGAGCGAGGCGCCGTGGAAGGCGTCCCACATGGATAGCGTCTTGTGTCGTCCCGTCGCGTGACGCGCCAGTTTCAGCGCCATGCCGATTGCCGCGGTGCCGGACGGCGCGAACAGCACCTTGTTAAGCTGCCCGGGCGCCAGGTCGGCCAGGCGTCGCGCCAGGTCGATCGCAGCGCGGTTGGTGAAGCGGCGCGGCGAGAACGGCAGCGTCGTCAATTGTCGGGTCACCGCCTCGATCACGCGCGGATGGCCGTAGCCGACCTGATGCACGGTGTTGCCGTGAAAATCCATGATCCGGCGGCCAGCGGTGTCAACCAGATGGATCCCCTCGGCCCGCTCCACGACGTTCAGGCATGGCGTCGATAGCGCCTGGTGCAGGAACCAGCGCGCATCTTCATCCAGCAGAGCACGCGTCTCTGCATCGATGTATTTGCGTTGCCAGGCGGCACGGGCGTCACCGAGGTTGACGTCACCTTCGCTGCGATCCTGCATGGCAGCATGCTGGGCGGTTGGCGCGCCAGGGGCAAGCGTGCTGGTATCGACACATGGAGACGTTGCAACTGAAAGCCGCCGTCCTTGACTGGGCCGGTACCTGTCGTGGACCACGGCAGCCGCGCACCGATGGGCGCCTTCGTGCGCGCCTTCGCGCAATTCGGCGTCGCGATCAGCATCGCCGATGCGCGGGGCCCGATGGGCATGGCCAAATGGGACCATATCCGCGCCGTGGGCCAAACGCCGACCGTCGCCGCTGCGTGGCGTGGGCGCCACGGGCGAGATTTCCTGGAGAGCGACGTAGACGCGATCTTTCAGGTGTTCGAGCCGATGAACATCGCCGCTGTGCGCGATCATGCCGACATCATTCCAGGCGCCATCGAAGCGATCGAGGTGCTGCGCCAACGTGGCATGAAGGTCGCCGGCACCACCGGCTACACGCGCCCGATTATGGATGTGCTGGCGCCGCTTGCCGCAGCTTCAGGCTACTCGCCCGAGTTCACGGTCTGCGCGGGTGATCTGCCGGCGGGGCGGCCAAGTCCGCTGATGATGTGGTTTGCCATGGCGAGGCTCGGCGTGTGGCCTGCCGCCTGCGTGGTGAAGGTTGACGACACCGCGCCCGGCATCGGCGAAGGCAAGGCCGCGGGCACCTGGACCGTCGGTATCGCCATGACCGGCAACGCGGTTGGCCTCTCGCCCGACGAACTTGCAGCGCTGCCGCCCCCCAAACGTGCCTCGTTTCGCGAGCACGCAGCCGCCGAACTCCGCGATGCCGACGTGGTGATCGACAGCATCGCCGACCTGCCGCGAGCGGTGGTCGCGATCGATGCCCGCCTTGCAGCCGGGGAACGGCCGGGACTAGCTACCGTGCCGTCGCGGGACTGACTTCGGCGATATAGATCACATCGCCGGTCGCCGAGTTGGGACTGCCGGGAGGCTCCATCGCGACGATATGTCCGTTGCCCTGCATCGCGATCCAGCTGGGTTCGGCCTTGGCGGCTTTCATCGCTTCCTCGATGACCTCGTGCGGGACTTTTGACCAAAGCGACTCTTCAAGAATTCGAATGCGATCCACCGAGACCTCCCGTGCGTTGCGGTACCTCAACGCCACATGAGCCACGACGTTCCAACGGCGAGCGTCAGCAGCGTCAGTGGCGCGCCGACACGGAAGTAATCCCAGAAGCCGATCGCAATTCCGCGCCGCGCCGCCTTTTCCACGACGATCAGATTAGCGATCGAGCCCAGCACGGTGAAATTCCCGGCCAATGTCGACGCCATCGCAATCACCAGCCAGGCGCGATCGTGATCCGGCAGTGCGGCAACAAACGGTTTCAGCAGCAGTACCGCTGGCACGTTGCTGACCAGGTTCGAAAGCACTGCGGTCACCAGGCTGAGCACCGGTACGGTTGCAAGGTGCAGCCGCGCCACAGTATCGACAACCTGTGGTTTCAGCAGCTCGCGTTCGGCGCCCGCGACGATGATGAACAGGCCGGTGAACATCAGCAGCAACGACCAGTCGATCTCGGCATAAACGCGCGCGCTCTTCACCCGGCGGGTCAGCAGCAACAGTGCTCCGACCACGATCGCTGCCTTCGCCGGCGGTTGTCCGGCAAAGAACAGCGCCACCATCAGCGCCGTGGCCACCAGGGAACGCGCCACCAGGACGCGATTGACCTTCAGGCGAGGCAGCCGGGGCCGCAGGCTTTCACCGCGGAGGTCGGTACGATGCAGCAGGGCCAGCAGCACAACCGTCAGCACAAGGCCGATCAGTGCCACCGGCGCCAGCGCAATGGCGAACTGCGTGTAAGAGATTTGCGAGAAGCTGCCGATCATCATGTTCTGCGGATTGCCGGTGATCGTCGCCGTCGAACCGACGTTCGATGCCATCGCCACGGCCAGCAGATAGGGCACCGGATTGCGCCCGAGACCGATCGTCAGTTCCAGCACCAACGGCGCCATGACCAGGCAGATCGCGTCGTTCACCAGGAAGGCGGAGAACCCACCCGATACCAGGACGACGGCGGCGAGCAGCAGCACCGGCCGGTGCACTCGGCGCACCACCCAGCCGTTGACCACCGCGAAGAAGCCGGAGATGCGCAGATTGGCGACTACAATCATCATGCCGAGCAGCAGGGTGATCGTTTGCATGTCCACCGCCTGGTAGGCGTCGTCCATGGTCATGACGCCGGACGCAACCATCAGGCAGGCGCCGACGAGAGCCACGCCGGCGCGGTCGATTGAAAGTCCCGGTACCTTGCCGATCGCCAGAGCGAGATAGCTGGCGGTGAAGATGCAGATGGCGGCAAGGCGGTGTGCGGTCTCGTTTTGGTCAGGCGTGATCCAGGGAACAGCGGCTGCGCCGAGCGCCAGCAACAACAGCAGTGCAACCGCCGTCAGGCTCGCCAGTTCACCGACGTTCCCTGGCGCCCAACGGCTGCTCATTCAGTGATTCGGCCACAGACCGGGTGTTGCCACTTCCAGCGAATTGCCGTCGGGATCGCGGAAATACAGGCTGGTGCCGCCACGTGCCCAATGCACGCGGCTTTCGATTTCGATGCCCGTATGTCGCAGGTGCGACTCCCACGCGGCCAGTTCGCCAAGCGGGATGGCGAAGCACAGATGCAACTGTCCGCTGCCGTGATGCGGCGGGATGAAGCCGCCAGGCACGGGCGCCGGCTCGTTCGTGCTGCCGTGGTGGAACAGCAGCAGCACCTGGCTGCCCGGCACGCCGAGCGCGCACATGCGGCCGTCATGCACGAAGCGTTCAAAGCCGAACACACGCTGATAGAAGTCGCACGACCGATCCAGATCGGCGACATAGAGCGAGGTCTCCAGCACGCCGCTGGTGCGGGGAACGCCAGCCATCGAACTATCCTCCGGGTCGCGGGCTGGCGTGAGGGTGGTGCAGGCGGCTCGGTGGCGCAATTCGATGGCGATCAAAGGTGTGTTCAGCGGCGCCGAGGCCTGCGCGACGGAAGAGTGCCTGATGCGCAAGAGTGCCGACGCCAGGCATCAGGTGAACCTCGATTGCGGCGCAGGCAGCCGTCCCGGCGTCTGCGATCGGCAGCCAGGCGCGCGCGTGCATAGCCTATGCCATGCGATCGCGCCGACCTGCCGGCGGTTATTCTTGGGCAGCCAGCCGCAATGGCGTTTTCAGATGCCTAATCCAACACCCCGCTGGCTGCGATGAAAGCTGGGGCCGGTGTGCTGGTCAGCGGGCTGTTCGGCCGGACGATCCGAATGAGCACCACCGCACCCTGGCAAGCAGGCTGTGGCAGCGTCACCATGGCGCGGATCTCGAAGCTCCCGGACGGCGGGAGCGTAACCGCGTCGGTGTTGGCCTGCACGATGTCCCCACACACTACGCTTGCGGCAACCTGGGGAATGCCCCCTGTCGTGCCCGCGTTGGGACCGCTGGCAAGCAGCAGCCCTGTCACCTCAATCTCCAGACTGCCATCGCTCTCAAGTCTTGCGCGCCCGCTACGAACAACCCACGGAGCGCCGCCGCTGGGGACGCCTGCGATCGTGGTGCCAATCGCGGATCCAACGATCGGCGAATCGAGCTTGGCGTCGTCGGCCCTCGCCTGGATCGGCATGGCGATCGGCCACGCCAGCAACGCAGCCGCAAGTCCAGTTCCGAAAAACTTCGCGGTCATCTCGCTTCCCCCGGATGCGCTTGCGCCAGGCCAACCCCTGCGCCGGTGCTGATGGTGACGCCTGGGCGCGGTGTTCATGTTCGATTGCGGAGCATCACAGTTGCGGGAGCCGAGTATGCTCGGGACACCTCCACAACCATGGCGGCTCGCCACCTCGACTTTGCAAAATCAAGATGTCTCCGCCAGCCCTGGTGCTCGCAGCACATCCAGCGGCAACAGCACACCGTCACGCTCGAAGTGCCAGAAGGTCCAGCCGTTGCAGGATGGCGCATTCTGCACCGTGGCGCCGACCTTGTGGATCGAACCGCGCACGCCGCCCGCCGCCACCGTCCCATCGGCGGTGACGACGGCGCTGACCCGGCGCATCCGGTCGTACAGTTTGGTTCCGGGAGCGATCAGTCCCCGCTCTACCAGGCTGCCGAACGGCACGCGGGGCGTCTCGCGCTTCGACACCGCACCGGCGAGACCCTCATCCGACACCGGCCGCGTCTTGCGGATCCGGCCGATCGCCGCCTCGGCATAGGCCGGGTGGCGCTCGATGCCGATGAAGTGCCGGTGGAGCCGCTTCGCCACCGCGGCGGTCGTGCCGGTACCGAGAAATGGATCAAGCACGATATCGCCCGGCGCGGTGCTGGCCAGCAGAACCCGATGCAGCAGCGCCTCGGGCTTCTGCGTCGGATGCAGCTTCAGACCGTACTGGTTGCGCAGCCGCTCGGGCCCGGTGCACAGCGGGATGAACCAGTCGCTGCGCATCTGGATGTCGTCGTTCAGCGCCTTCATCGCAGCGTAGTTGAACCGATGGCGCGAGTCGCGCTGGCGCGCCGCCCAGATCAGCGTTTCGTGCGCATTGGTGAAGCGTCGCCCGCGGAAATTCGGCATTGGATTGGCCTTGCGCCAGATCACGTCGTTCAGCACCCAGAACCCCAAGTCCTGCAGTACCGCACCGATGCGGAAAATGTTGTGGTAGGCGCCGATCACCCACAGCGTGCCGTCCTTGCGCAGCAGCCGCCGGCATTCGCTGAGCCATTCGCGCGTGAAGGCGTCATAGGTGGCGAAGTCGGTGAAGCGGTCCCAGTCGTCGTCCACCCCATCGACCAGGCTGTCGTCCGGCCGGCGCAGCTCCCCACGCAGTTGCAGGTTGTAGGGTGGATCCGCAAACACGCAATGCACCGAAGCCGGCGGCAGCATGCGCATAAGTTGCACACAGTCCCCCAGCAGAACCTGATCCAGCGGCAGTTCGCGGATGACTTCCACGTGTCTCCCAGGGCGGAAGAAGGGCCGTACTCCCCGGCGGACCCGGGTAGCATCATCGTGGCGGTTGTGCGGAAGTCACGTCAATCGCAAGGTCCCTCCGCATTGTGGCCGTCGGCCTGGAATCCCCGGAGAAAGCCGTGTCGGGGCTTGCCTGGTCGCTTCCCCCAACCCACGCCTGGACTCATTGCAACTCGAGGGCGAGCTGGCTGACGGTGCCGAAACTTGGTCGGTGATGCCGTGTCGGTCCCAGCCGACGTAGCGCCAGAACGTGGAACTGTGTCGCGTAGCCGGCATTTGTGCCCCAGCCATAATCCGGGAAGCGTACCGCCAGCCGGGTCATCGCTCGGTCGCGCAGCACCTTGGCGACGATGGAGGCGGCGGCGATCGACAGCGACAGCCCGTCTCCACCGATCACGCAACGCAGTGGACAGCCCAGCGCCGGCGGCTGGTTGCCGTCAACCAGGGCGAGGTCGGGCGGGGCGGGCAAACGTGCGACGGCGCGGCACATTGCCAGCAACGCCGCGTGCAGTATGTTGAGCCGCTCGATTTCGGCCACCGATGCGGCACCGACGCCGATTTCGGCACGACCGGAGGCACGCAAGGCCTGAAACGCAACAAGACGCTGCTCGGCCGTGAGTTTCTTCGAGTTGTCGAGCAGTGCGGCAAGCTGGCGCGGCACACCGGTCGGAAACACGACGGCGGCAGCGACAACCGGTCCGGCAAGCGGTCCTCGCCCCGCTTCGTCCACCCCGGCCACGCGTCCCCCAGCCCGCTTTTCCAACGTGAAGTTCGGCACAGCCGATTGAGTAACAGTCGGCCCCGAGTTGGACCAGGGTCATTCGACGATGTGCTGTGCGCCCAGTTCCGTGGTGAGATGATGCAGCAGGCTGCGGATTCTGGGCGAACTGGCGCGACAGCCTGGGCAGACCGCATGGAGATTGTTGTCGGGCAATGCGTACTCCGGCAATAACCGAACGAGCTTTCCGTTGGCGAAATCCTCCGCCACCAGATAGTGGGCGCACACCAGCACGCCGGCGCCGGCACGGGCAGCATCACGGCGCAACATCGCGTTGTTCACCCGCAGTCGGCCATCGATCGGCACTTCGGTCGCCCCGCGGGGGCCCGTGAAATGCCAGATGCCGGTCCGATCCTTGCTGTCGGTGATGCACGTGTGACGGGTCAGATCGGCAGGCGTGCCAGGCGCGCCATGCCGGGCAAGGTAGGTCGGAGCCGCGCAGAGGACATAGGGTAATGTGAGCAGGGGCCAGACGACGAGTCCCGCCGTGTCGGTCGGGCCGGTGCGGATGCCGAGATCGTAGCCTTCCTCGATCAGATCGACGGACCTGTCGGTCAATTCGACGCTGAGCGAAAGCTCTGGGTGCCGATCAATGAAGGCAACCACGACAGACACCAATTTGGTGCTGCCGAACGCCACGGGCGCGGTGATTCGCATGGTGCCGCGGACGAGCGCTTCCGGCCTTGCGGCGTTGCGCGCGCTTTCCATTTCTTCAAGTATTCGCGAGCACTGGATAAAGAAGCTTTCCCCGGCATCGGTCAGCGCAACACGTCGTGTTGTGCGATGCAGCAGGCGCGCGCCGAGCCATTCCTCCAACGTCTGGACGTGCTTGCTGGCAGTGGCCTGGGAAATGCCCAGTTCGCGTGCCGCACCGGAGAAGCTCCGGATGGCAGCAACTCGGGCGAAAACTGTCATGCTTGTCAGTCGATCCACATTCACCACCCAAGCGGGACAGAGCGGCCAAATTCCGATTGCCGAGCAGTTCGCTCAATTCATTGATCGGGAGTGAAGGAGGGCTAAATCCGATCTGCCACGAAAATAGCTTCGATCACGTCACGTTCCTGGCACCGGCTCGTCCGCCGGAGGCGTTGTCATTGGTTCTGCGTCGCTTATTGTTTAGTGCAATAATGGTTTAGACGCCTTGATCAGTACATTATTCCATACATGGCACCGAATTATTGAGCGGCGCGACAAAGAATGGCCGTGAAGCCGTGTCCAATACAACCAGTTGAGCCAATAGAACCGCTACAACCAAGAAGGCCGCAACGACCCTCGGTATTTGTTGTTTGAGCAGTCCAGGCTTTGCAAGAAACCGATTGTGGTCAAGCCTATACAGAGTCGGTGATCCGTGATGGTCTGTCGCAACTCATGCTCGGTCCCATCCGCAATGCACAGAGACCTCCTCAATCCTCCTACAAACGCACCAGACAGATCTTGAGACGCGGTACAGAGACTCTTCCCGCTTGACGAGCACCGGATCAGCGGTCGCAGCGATATCAGCGTTTTCTGGGCTATCGTTGATCTTGACGTCGGTCAATTCCGAAATCGGGCTCCTCAATTGGATGTGACACTACAACCCAGCTCGCGTTGCCTCCTCCGTTCTGCCGCGCCGACGGCGCAGGTTATGTCGCTTTGGCAGGCATTCCGATTTGCCGTGGCGGCCGGAGCCGGCTTGGCATCGGTTGCAATGTCCGGGCGTTGTATGAGGCTTCCCTGGCTGCTGCTCCTGTTGCTGCTCGCCGGCGGCGCACCTGTCGAGCATGCGGAACATTACTATATACGCATCGAATTCCGCAGGCGGACTGAAGGTAATCACGGCCGCGGGGGAGGGGACGCTGCAAGTCCTGGTGTCGGCCGACTGGATGCACAGACTGCCGGAGGTAACGCGGGCGTTGGTCCTCGTGCCTGGCACACCGCGCGATGCCGACCTCACGCAGCGAATGGCGCAGGCCGCGATGTTTGCGGCCGGGGAGGCAGGACGCGGCACGATCATCGTGCTGCCTCGGTTCCTGGCCGCCTCCGACGCCGCTGCGCGCCAGGCATCGGGCGACGTGCTGCGCTGGAGCAGCACCGGCTGGATCGACGGCGAGGCGGCAACCGGGCCGGCGCCGCTCAGTTCGTTCGACGCGCTTGACGCGGTTCTGGCGCAGTTTGCGGACCCGAGGATGTTCCCCAACGTGCATCGTCTGGTGCTCGCCGGCCATGGCGCGGGTGCTCAGTTGGTGCAGCGTTACGCCGTCGTCGGCCGCGGCATGCCGGCACTGGCCAGCGCCGGTGTTGCGGTGCGGTACGTGGTCGCCAATCCATCCTCCTATCTCTGGCCCAGCGACGATCGCCCTGTGCCCGCAAGCCGCACCGCATGCGGGACTGCCGAGCGCTGGCCGTATGGTCTGGTGGGCGCTCCGGCCTATGTCGAACAGATCGAAGCGTTGGAGGAGCGCTATATCGCGCGCGATGTCGTCTATCTGCTCGGCGAGGCCGACACCGATGCCGACCATCCGCAACTGGATCGGAGCTGCGCTGCCGAGGCGCAGGGACCGACACGATATGTGCGCGGGATGAACTACCTGTTCGCGCTGGAGCAGCGGCATCCCAATCTGGTGCGGCACCGCATCCTGAGCATCTGGGGAGTCGGCCACGATGCGGGCAGCATGTTCGTCTCGGCCTGCGGCCTGGCAGCTTTGTTCGATCGGCCCGGCTGCGCCGCATTCTAGCGCTGTCGGGGCCGTATTCCCGCGAATCAGGTATCGAATTCGATCAGCAGCCCATCCCCACCGAGTGTCAGGGCCAGGCCTTGGCGGTGCGGCACCAGATGCAGTTTCACCCCGTGGGGGTTGGCCAGCCACAGGCCGCCTTTCACCTGATCGTTGCCAGCCACCGCACCGGCACTCAACTGGCTGAACACGCCGGGGAAATCCTCCAGTCGCGCCAGTCCGAATACTGGCCCGCCCGCGGTGAAGCTGGACACGCCGAGCCCGCCCACTCCCAGCCCGTGGATGCTGAACGGATGCTGCCGGCCCTGGTAGGTGAGCGTGCCGTGTCCCCAGCCGGCGCTGATCACCAACGAGATCTGATGCTGCTCCATCTCGACCCGGCCGCTGGGTTGCTCCGCCGCAACGGCGACGCCGGTCGCGGCGACCGCACCAAGCGCCGCCAGCCGGACCACCGCACGCCGCCCCAACCCGTTTGCCATCGTCATGCAGCCGCTCCTTTGTTCGTCAAGCGCAATATTGTCGCCACATTCGAACCCCAACGAACGCTAAAGATCAAGTTGGCGTGGGGCGTCGGCGTTGCGCCGGCACCACGCCGGCCTCGTGCGTCGGCAGCAAGGGGGCCAGCAGCCACGCCAGCGGCAACGTCGCGAGACATACTGCGGCGACGATCACGATGGCATGGTCAGGCCCGATCGCATCGCCGACCAGGCCGTAGATCACCGGAGCGATCGCGCCGCCGCCGATGGTGCCCGTGTAGAACAGGCCAAATGCATGCTCCCGCCGATCGGGGGAAACCAGTTCCGGCACGGTGCCGTAAAGCACCGACGACGTTCCGTTCAGCGCAATGCCGATGATGGGCAGGCATGTCAGCGCCGCCATAAGAGGCAACGGGGCCAGCGCCATGATACCGGCCGCAGTCGCCAGTTCCGTCAGGATGACCGTGCGCAGCACGCCGAGCCGGGCGCCCAGCAGACCGCACGCCAGCTTGCCCACCGCCCCGCCCACAAACACGAGAGTAAGTGCCAGACCGATAATCGGCGTTGACGCACCTTTAGCCCGCAGCACGAATGGCAGGAATGCCAGGAATCCCATGCGCGTGGCGCTATCCAGCACTCCGATCACAAGCAGCAGGGTGAACCCGCTGCCCAACCGCGATTTCCCGGCGAGATGGTGCGGGGCCGGCGTCGTGGCCTGCAGGCTGCCCGCGCCGGCGCCGTCCAGGCTGCGCGGAAGGAACAGCAGGATGCAGAACGCGGTCAGCAGTCCAAGCATTCCCACGACGCCGAGCGCATGACGCCATGACATCACCGCCAGCAGCCAGGCCGTCGCCGCCGGCAGCGCCATCTTTCCGAGATCACCCGAGAAATTGTAGGTGCCCAGCGCCGCACGGGCACCGTGACCGTCGTAGGCGCGGGCAATCAGTGTGGAGGCCAGCGGATGCTGTGTGGCGGATCCGGCGCCGCCGACCAGCAGCGCCGCGGCCAGCACGACGAATCCCGCGCCGGTCAGGCCGATGGCGAGATAAGCGCAGGCCGACAGTGTGGTGCCAAGTGCCAGCACCAGTGGTGTTCCCAGACGGCGCGCCACGGCGGTGGCTGGAACCTGCAGCCCTGCCATCGAACCGGCGCAGAGCATGCGCAGGGCGCCGAGCGCCGCGTAGCTCAGGCCGAATTCCGTCTGCCAGATCGGCAGCAGCACATAGATGAGATCGGTGTAGCCGTCGTGCAGCGCATGCGCCCCGCAAGCAACGGCAAGCACGCCGCGCCGCTTTCCTGTCGCCTTATCGGTGGCGGGAAAAACCGGCAGGATTCCGCGCAAGGTCGTCATTCTTGCCCTCCGTGGCTGACATGGTCTTGTCATGCAGACCGGCCACTGAGGGGAAGATGGAGAATGTCGGGATATGTCTAGACATCTAGATGATGGACGAAGCGGAAAGCGCGCGGATCAGGGCACGCTCCGGCAGCCGGAAACGCAGGCGTTTGCTATCACGTCCGCCTGTAGGAAATGCGCGGATCCAGCCACGGATAGGCCACGTCCAGCACAAAGGTCGCCAAACCCAGCGCCACGATGACGGTGAATACGATTCCCTGGATCAGAAAGTGGTCGTTCTCCCGGATCGCCTGGAACAGCAGCGCGCCGATCCCCGGATAGCCGAAGATTACCTCCACCAGCACCGCACCCGACAGGATCTGCCCCAGCGCCAGCGCCAGCGCGGTGGTCTGCGGCAGGATCGCATTGCGCAGGCAGTAGCGCAGAAAGATGGTCGCGCTTTTCAAACCCTTCGCCTCGGCGAAGGTCACGTAGTCCTCGCCCATCGTCGTCACCATCATGCCGCGCATTCCCAGCGCCCAGCCGCCGGTCGCGACCAGGATAATCGACAGTGCCGGCAGCAGCGCATGCGCGAGCACGTCCAGCACAAAGCCCACCGATAGCGACGGGATCGTGCCCGCGCTGTAGCCGCCGAAGATCGGCAGCAGCTGCACCTGGAAGGCCAGCAGGTACATCAGGATCAGACCGAGCAAAAAGAACGGGATGGCATGCAGCGCCCACAGCGGCGGCATCAAATAGCGCAGCCAGTGCGGCGCACCTGGCCACGCGAGCAACGCCCCCAGGAACGTGCCGATGCCGAACGACAGCAGCGTGGTGATGCCGAGCAGACCGATGGTCCAGGGGAGCGCCTCGGCGATCATCTCGCGCACCGTGCGTGGGTAGTTGGCAATCGAGTAGTTGAAGTCGAGCCGGGCCGTGTCGTGCAGATAGGTCAAATACTGCCGCCACAGCGGCCGGTCGAGGCCGAAGCGCTGGTTATACTCCTTCACCATCTCCTCGATGCCCGAATGCACATAGCCGCCAAGCTGCGCCGATTGCAGCAGCTTGGTGCGCACCGGATCCTGGCCCGACAGCCTGGGCAGGAAGAAGTTCAGCGACGCGGCCAGCCAGACGATCAGCAGAAAGACCAGAAACCGTCGCGCGATGTACGCAGCCTGCATGCGTCAGGCCGGCTGCAGGTTCCACAGCACGATCGGGTAGGTCAGGTGCCACGACGCGCCGTTGACGTAGTTGTTGTCGGCCGTCGGCCAGTTCTTCCAGTACGTCGTGTTCATCGGTATCCGGTGAAAATTCTGCACCAGCTGGATGTCCGGCAGCTCCGGCAGCCAGATCTCCATCGCGCGATGGAACAGCTCCAGCATCTTCGGCTTGTCATTTGGATCGGTGACGTACATCTCATCGGTGATCTTGTCGAACGCCTCGTTCTTCCATCGGGCGAAGTTCACAAGGTGCGCGCCGGGCACCGCGACGCTGCGACCCTGGTAAAGCCGCAACATCGAGTATGGCTCGTTGATCGCGCCGCCGTGCCCGTAAATCGAACCGACGAACTGGCCCTTCTGGAACCGGTCGTCGAAGTCGGGCGGCATGCTCAGCGACGCTTCGACGCCATGGCGCTTCAGCATCTCGGACAATACCGGGCCGATGGCCGGGCCGGCCGCGCCGAAGCCGATGATGTCCACGGTCAGCTTCTTACCCTGAGGATCGGTCCAGACGCCGGCGGAATCCTTCTTGAAGCCCTTGGCCGACAGCAGCGCATCGCCCTTCTTTGGATCGAACGCCAGCGTATCGTATTTCCCGAGCAGGTCCTTCACCGCATCGAAGTACGGCTGCAATGGCGGATAGGCCGGCATTGGCAGCGCCGATACCTGCGAGGCACCGAGATAGCCCACGTCGATCAGCTGATCGCGATCGATGTAATAGGACAGCGCCCAACGCACGTCCTTGTCGTCGAACGGCTTGACCTCGTTGTTCACGTAGAGCGAGATCGGCCACCAATCGACATAGCCATACGGCGCCTTCTGCGCGGTGTGCGTGACGATCTTCGGATTACCGCGGAACAACGTGGGAAATGTCGCCGGCTGCATGCCGGTACCCGCGTCCAGCTGGTTGGTGATCAGCGCCTGCGCCGTCGCCTGCTCGCCCGCGTATGGCAGCCAGATCGTGCGCTCGATCGCCGGCAGCGGCGCGAGCCCGGCCTTCACCGCCCACCATTCCGGTCGCCGCTCGAACACCTTTTGCTGCAATGAGGCGTCCGCCACCTTCCAAGGCCCCGTGCTGACCGGCCAGCCCTTGGCGATGTCGAAGTGCTTGAACGTCGTCCAGTCCTGATCCGCAAAGATGTGCTTCGGCACGATGTAAACGCCGATGTCGTATTTGTAGGTCAGAAAGAAGAAGAAGCGAGGCGCCGGCACGACGAAATCGACGACCACGGTATTGGCGTCGGTTGCCTTTGCCGCCTTCATCACCTGCTGCACATCGACGCCCCATTTCACCTTGGGCCCGATGTCGCGCAGGCTGTTCAACGTGAAGGCAACGTCCTCGGCCGAGAACGGCGTGCCGTCCGACCATGAGATCCCAGAACGCGTCTTGATGGTGAGCTGCTTGAAGTCAGGCGTGAACTGGTAGCTTTCCGCCAGCCACATATAGGTCTTGTCGGCGAATGCGCTGTAATAGGCCAGCGGTTCGTAGATGATGTTGGGACCGTTCTGGTGGTTGGATCCGATCGAGTAAGGATTCCATAGCTCGAAATCCACCCAGCGCCCCTCGCGCGAGCCCGACCACACCAGGATCATCGTCTTGTTTCGCGGAACGGCGGATTGTTGCGCAGTCGCCAGACCGATCGGCGTCAGCGCCGCGGCTGTTGCGGCGGCCGCGCCCTTGATGACGTCACGGCGACCCGGACGTGCATGCGTGCTGTAATCCGCCATGGCCTGTTCCCCCGTTCTAAAATCGGCCGCTGTTTTGGCTACTATGCCGACGAACGCGTGGGATTACCAGGACCGACACGTGCTCAAGCCGACTTTCGCTGTCGCTTCAGCCGTTCGCGCGGGGCGTCGGCAAGGAAGATGGAGCGGTTCGCCGCAACCCGATCGATCGACTGCACCACGTCCTCTGGCAGACTGATATTGATCCGTACCACACGACGAGACTTTGCCGGCAGATCAACCAGGAGGGCGATCGCATCGCGGTTGTGCGGATCGGGCATGATTGCATCCATTGGCGATGGTGGCGGGATGACATCAGCGTCCTCGCGCATGGCGTCCACGTGAAACGCCAGTGCCTCCGCGGCCATCCGGCGCGCTTCCTCCAGCGTGCGACCGGCCGTGATGCACCCCGGGAAATCAGGAAAATCGACGCCATAATCACTGCGCGGATCCTTGCGCAGCAAGGCGATATATGAAGCCATGCTTGCATTTACTCCGCATCATGTCCGGGACACTTGTCCCGGCCATCCGTCGCGGCACCTGCGCTGGCAAAGATGGACGGGTCAGGCGGGTCAGGCCGGCCATGACGTTGAGGGCTCGGTGCTGCGTCGTCAGAACCCGAACATATGGTCCAGCGAAAATCCGCCGGCGTCATCCATCAGGCCGTGATAGCCGAATAGCCGGCAGGTGATGTCGCGCACCAGCACATAGCCATCAGGCCCCGCCTGCCGCAGCGCAGCGTCGCCGAATACCGTGTGCGGCCATACCATCGTCGAACCGGAGCAGGCGATCGCCACGCGCTGCTCGGCGATCACCGCACCGGAGCCGTCATGCAGCAGCAGTGCGGTCGCCGACTTCGCATGCCACTGTGCCGATGCCGGATAGATCAGCACCGCGAAGCTGCGCCGTTGCGCATCGCCGAGCTTGAGGAACAGTCGCGTCGTCAACCCCGGCGGCGGGCCGGAATAGGATTGCGGCTCGTCCTTGTAGGTCATCACCGTGTTGAAGATGTGCGCGCCAAAGCTCAATTCCGCGACGTGACCGGAACGCCGGTCCTCGTAGCGGAATAGCCCGTGCAGCCAGCCATCCGCCTCGCCACCATCGCGAAAGTCATAGACCAGCTCTGCATGTCCCGCGTCCAACGCGACATCGTCGAAATCAACCGCCAAATCGTGATTGCGCGACAGACAGCCCAGGAACCGCTCCGTTACCTTGCGTCCCGCTTCATCGAACACGTCGAGCCGGATCGGCAGCGTGGTCTGCGAGACCGCCATCGGCGTGGGCTGCACGATGCTGCGGAACCGCTCACGCGGCAGCACGGGGAAAGGCAGCAGGTAGCCCCGGCCCAGCTGCCCGGGCAACCGTGGGATCGCCGGATCGGGGCGCAGATCGCCGCGCTCGACGTTGACATGGGCGATGCGCACGCCCTCGCCCCGCATCACTTCGTAACGCGGACGCACCACGTGCCGGCCCGCACGCAGCTCGATCTGCGCCGGCCAGCGCACATCCGGCAGCAGCCTCGCCACATCCACCGCGACTGTGGCGAACGGCCCGACCTCGCGCGCCAATTCCACCGGTCGCTCCACGCCCATGCGGTCGAGCGCGATGGCGCCGGCCGGGATCGGTGCCGCGTGGCTGTTCTGCAGCCACAGGATCACCCGCTCGTCCTCTCGCGGTGCAGGCAGGCCGGCGTAACGGTCGGATGGCCAGGCGTTGGCGTCATGCGTGCAGGACAGGCTGCCGCCATTGTCGGCGGCGTAGGTATCGAGCGCGTATTTGACCACGTCGTGCCCGGCCACGCCGATCGCGTGCACAAAAAGCTGCCCGGTAAATTCCGGCAGGCCGAAGCGCTCGCGCACCACGCGGCTGTCGATGGAGAAGCCACACGGTCCCGCTGGAATTACCTGCTGCCAGGTCGCCAGCGCCGTGCCCGCCGCATCGAACAGCCGCAGCCAAAGCAGGATCGTGCCGGCGCCATATCCGGCCCAGTAATTCGCCGACACCAATCGGGTGGACAGCCCGTTGGCATCGCGGAAAAAGGCAAAATTCGTGGCGAAGTTCAGCCTGTCGAGATAGCGCGTCCGGTTGGTCAGCAGTTCACGCGGAAGCTTGGCATCGTCCAGTGTGACGACCTCGGCACCAGGCGGCATAAGATCGGAAATTCGCGCCGCAATGCGGGCAGCATCGAACGCCGCGATCAGCACGATGCGCGCGCCGCTTGACGGGAGGTCGGTTAACGGGCGGCCTACCAGCCCGGCGCGTTGCGTCCCGACGACCGTCACGTCGTGCACGTAAAGACCGGCTACCTGCGGCGCGGCAGGATACAGCGCGAACAACGCTTCGGCGATGCTGTCGGGATCGTACACGGCCACGGGCCCGGACTGTGCAAGCCGCCCATACATCCGGCCGATCGCCTCGGCTGCCAACGGGTGCGCCAGCGCCTTGTAGAGCACGTTGCCGCCGGCGCGACTGTCGAACGTCTGGATTTGCAACATGGAACTGTCCTAGATGCCGAGTCGCCGACGCATCTCGGCCGCCGCCGCCGGCGTATCGTCGAGTGACGCCACCGGCCACGTCTCGTAGCGCCCGGCAAACGCGCGCACCCGCCCCTCGGCAAGCAACGCCTCCATGAACAGCCGGTTGCGCCGCGACCGGCCGGGCAGTGCGGCCAACAGGACCGGAGCCTCGGTTGCCACCGCCTCGGAAACCATCGAGACACTGTCCACCGTGACGACAACCGCATCCGCCAGCGCGAGCATGCCGAAATACGGGTTGTCGCCGCTGCCGTCCCAGACGTAGCCGCCCAGCGGCGCCAGCGTCTCCGTCAGCACGCGCGTCACCGCCGGATCGGTGCGCCGCGACGGCGTGGCCGCAACGCCGACCCCGTCGCGGCGCATCATCGTTGCAAGCTGGCAAGCAAGATCGCCGCCGACGGAAGCGTCTAGGCGGAACCGGCCGTTGCTGCCGCCGATCAGCACCGCGACCAGCGGGCGCCGCAGGTGCTCGAAGTGCGGGCGCCAATGCGCTGCCGCCTCCATCAGGCGCGCCGGGGTAACGCGGTGCAGGGCGGTCCGCGTCACCACGACGTTCGGCCCGCTCAGTTCATCGTGTCGGTTTACCACGATCAGGTCGAAGCGGCGTGGGTCCATACGCGGGTGCTGCACTTGGACGACGGGGCTGCCACCGCGGCGCAGCGCAGCCCCGACAGCCGCCGCCACGCCGCCGCAACCGATCACCAACTCGGGAAACGGCGCCCGCACCGCATTCCGCACTGCGGCCAGCGGAGCCGGCCATAGCGACGCCGCCAGCCATTTCCACGGCGCGCGCGGCGCCAGCACACGCAGTTCGGGCCGCAGGCCGGCCGCCTCGGCCAAGCCCAGCGCCTGCGCCTGGAGCCCGGCAAAGTCCTCGGTGAGAATCCAGGATGTGGCGGCAGCCGACATGCCGCGGTTTTTCGACGTGTATCATGGGCCAGTCAACCAGTGGCCAGGGCGCGGCGATCGGTGGCAATCTGGCGGCCATGGACAGAGACCTGATCGGCTATGGCGCCAATCCGCCCGATCCGAAATGGCCGGGCGGGGCGCGGCTCGCACTCAACTTCGTGCTGAACTACGAGGAAGGCTCGGAGCCCTCGGTGCCGGACGGCGATCCTGCCTCGGAATGGGGCCTGACCGAGAACGGCATGCTCAACCCGGGCGTGACGGGGCGGGATCTGGCCGCCGAGGGGATGTTCGCCTACGGGAGCCGGGTCGGGTTCTGGCGGGTGATGCGGCTGTTCGCCGAACGCGGCCTGCCGCTCACCGTGTTCGGCTGTGCGCTGGCGCTGGAACGTCACCCGCCGGCAGCCGCTGCCATTCGCGCGGCCGGCCACGACGTCTGCTGCCACGGCTGGCGCTGGGAGAAGCACTTCGACCTGAGCGAAGCCGACGAACGCCAGCGCATCCGGCGCGCCGTCGCCTCATTGCAACAGACGATGGGGGAGCGGCCGCTCGGTTGGTACTGCCGCTACGGGCCGAGCCTGAATACCAGGAACCTGTTGGTCGAGGAGGGCGGGTTTCTCTACGACTCAGATGCTTACGACGATGAGTTGCCCTACTGGACAACCGTTCGGGGCAAGCCGCATCTGGTCGTGCCCTACAGCCTTTCGACCAATGATTCGAAGTTCGGCCGCGGCACGTTCGCGACCGGCGATGACTTCTTCGGCTACTGCCGGGACGCGTTCGACTTCCTCTACCGGGAGGGCGCCGCACAGCCGAAGATGCTGTCCATCGGGCTGCATATGCGGATCATCGGTCACCCCGCCCGCGCCGCCGGGCTGGAACGGCTGCTCGATCATGTCGGGCGCTTTCCCGGCGTGTGGGTCGCCCGCCGCATCGACATCGCGCGCCACTGGGCCGCCAATCACCCTCCGGCATGACGCCAGGGCGGGCCACCAAGACGCCGCCGAGTCGGATCCTGGTGGTCAAGCTCGGCGCACTGGGCAATGTCGTGCAGTCGGTCGGTCCGTTCGCCGCGATCCGCCGCCACCACGGAACCGCACGGATCACGCTGCTGACCACGGCGCCTTATGCCGCGTGGCTGGCGATGGCGCCCTGGTTCGACGCCGTCTGGATCGACGAGCGCCCCGAGTGGTGGGACTTACCCGGCTGGCTTCGGTTGCGGCGGCGGCTGATCGATGGCGGATTCGACAGGATCTACGACCTGCAGACCTCGGGCCGCTCGAGCCGCTATTTCCAACTTCTTCCGCCCGGAAAGCGCCCCGAATGGTCCGGCATCGCGCATGGCTGTGCGCTGCCCGACCGCGATCCAAACCGCAACCGTCTGCACGATATCGACCGCCAGTTCGGCCAGCTTCGCCAGGCGGGTATTGCCGGACGGGAACCGGCGGACCTGTCGTGGAGCCATGGCGACATCAGCGCGTTCGGCCTGCCCCGGACGTTCGCCCTACTCGCGCCGGGAAGCTCGCCGCACCGGCTGCTCAAGCGCTGGCCGGTTGCCGGCTATCGGGAACTGGCCGTGGCCCTGTCGGCACGTGGTGTGGCGCCCGTGGTCATCGGCACCGCGCCGGAGCAGCCGCTGGCTGCCGCGGCGCTGGAAGGCGTCCGCGGCGGCATCGACCTGACGGGGAGCACCAACTTCGCCCAGCTCAGCAGCCTGGCGCGCGCTGCCACTTTCGCGGTCGGCAACGACACCGGCCCGATGCACCTGATTGCTTCGGCAGGATGCCCGGCCATCGTCTTGTTCTCGCGCGATTCCGATCCGGCGCTGTGTGCGCCGCGCGGTGCTCGAGTCAGCGTGCTGTGTCGCCCGGACCTGGGCCAACTGGAGGTCGCGGCGGTACTGCACACAGTTGCCGAGGTGGCGCCTGCGCTTGATGCCGCTGCGGTCGCCGGCTGATGGCGGATCAGCCGACGCTTCCGGGTCGCACCGCGGCAGCCATCCACCTGACCGCCGAGGACGGCGTTCCGCTGCCGCAGCGCTATTGGGCAATCCTTGCGATCGCCCTCGGCCTCACCCTGGCCGTGCTGGACGGGGCGATTGCCAATGTCGCGCTGCCGACCATCGCACGCGAGCTCGACGCCAGTCCCGCCTCCTCGATCTGGGTGGTGAACGCCTACCAGCTTGCGGTGACGATATCGCTGCTGCCGCTGGCCTCGCTCGGCGACATCTACGGCTATCGCCGCGTGTATCGGTACGGGCTGGTGGTGTTCACCATCGCCTCCCTGGGCTGCGCGCTGTCGGACTCGCTGTTCACGCTGACCATTGCCCGCGTCATCCAGGGCTTCGGCGCCGCCGGCATCATGAGCGTCAACGGCGCGCTGGTCCGCTTCATCTACCCGCGCCGCTGGCTCGGCCGAGGCGTCGGGCTGAACGCCACGATCGGCTCGATCGCCTCGGCGGTGGGCCCGACCGTCGCGGCCGGCATCCTGTCCATCGGTCCGTGGCCCTGGCTGTTCGCGGTCAACGTGCCGATCGGTGCGCTTGCGATCGCGATTGCCTGGCGCGCCCTGCCGCACACGCCGAGTTCCGGTGCGCGCTTCGATGCGCCCAGCGCGATCTGGAGCGCGCTCGCGTTCGGGCTGCTGATCACGGCCATCGACAGCTGGGGTCATGGCGAAAGCGGCAGCCTGGCCGGCGCCGAGTTCTGCTTCGCCATCATCTTCGGCTTCGTCCTGGTGACGCGGCAGCTGTCGCAGACCTCGCCCATGCTGCCGGTGGACCTGCTGCGCATCCCGCTGTTCGCGCTGTCGGTCGCCACGTCGATCTGCTCGTTCGTCGGGCAGAGCATGGCGCTGGTGGCGCTACCGTTCCTGTTCGAGAACACGCTCGGCCGCAGCCAGGTGGAGACGGGGCTGCTGCTGACGCCCTGGCCGCTGGCGGTGGCGGTTGTCGCGCCGTTCACCGGGCGGTTGGCGGATCGCTACCCGGCGGGGATTCTCGGCGGCTGCGGGTTGGGGGTGATGGCGTTCGGGCTCGCGTCGCTGAGCCTGCTGCCGGCGCAGCCGGACACGTTCGACATCGTGTGGCGGATGCTGATCTGCGGCATCGGGTTTGGGTTCTTCAACACGCCGAACAATCGCGCGATCATAACGTCCGCCCCGCCGACCCGCGCGGGCGCGGCGAGCGGCATGCAGGCCACGTCACGGTTGCTGGGGCAGAGCGTGGGGGCCGCGCTGGTCGCGCTGATATTCGGGCTGGCGCCCCGCGACGGCGCCACAATCGCGCTGGTGGTCGCGGCGTGCGCGGCGGCAGGGGCGGCGGCGGTCAGTTTCCTGCGGATGGTGGAGCGGGGGCGGGGGGCGTAACTCATCATTTGCATCCCTCGGCGTGGGCCATGCCGTTATAACAATAACCCTATCGAATGACCCTGCTCGACCCATTGTGCCCTCGGGGTAGGCAACGCTAACTAAGCGTAAGCGCTGCGCCGGTGGGAACCTCCCATGGTCTGTCAAGCGGACGCCGCCAGTTGATCTGTAGCGGACAACCTTGGAGCTTGGTTGCCCCGTACTAAACCGAGCGTTAGGGGTCGGTAGTGCAACGTAAGCGTTCGTCGCAGCTAATCTGGAACAGGGAGCGAGTGGAATGGCTGATCAGATCAAACTCCTATGGATGCCGGAGCCTGGACGACCGGTGGGGCTGGGAACCGGGATCTAATGCGGAGGGTTCACCCGAGCAACCCCAATTTTCATACATCCCACAAGTGCTTTACGACGATTTTGTTCACGTTATGAGTGAGACACCCAGCGTCTTGGAATTCCAATGGGTCCCGCTCTTGGTCGCGAGCAAAAATCAAGTAAGAAACGCGAACTGTGGAAATCCGCCCTGCATCATCAGTTATCTGGCACTTATCGCCAGAAGATCGGCTCAGTGGTTTACGGTGTATCAGTTTTCAATCCACCTCATTGAGGTTCTCAATGATAAGCCAGCAGATCAACACGCCGAAGTGTTCAACTCGAATGCTGGCGCTCTTGGAGACGCCATCGAAGAGCTAGAAGCTGGCGGTTGTGCTGTATTTGAAGACTTTGACAAGTATCAGCTAAAAGGGCTGAGAACTGGTTCCGAATCCTTAATGTTCCTATAAAATAATGAAATACCACGGGTCTGCATCTGGGGTTTGGCGGAGATGACTGTGCCAGTGCCAAGCAGTAAATCCGTGCTGATCGCGGCAAGGCGGGCAAGCTCGTCAGACAGCGAGCCGGGCTGCTTGATGAACACGGCGATATCGTAATCAGAGCCTACACACGATGATCGCCGCGTGCGCGCGAACCGTACAGCACCGCGCGCTCTAACCGATCGCCGTAGACTTCGGCAGGAGCTGCGTGGAAGCGGGTCAAGGCTGAGTCCTGCGTGCGTACGACTGTTTGGGATGATATCCTGTGTTGCGTGGCATCTTGTCACAATGTGGCACCGAAACCGACTGCGGGAGAGAGGAGTGGTCCAGATGAACCCTCCCTTCTGGCGCAGAACTGTCGCGTACTGTTCAGGAACCAGTCCGGGAGCGCAGTAAATTCGATCGTTGAAGTTCCGCATGATGAGTCCACGCAACGACGCCCGCCTGCCCCGGTCACTCACCCCACGTCATGGCGCTGCCCACTCACGCCGACGCGGAGCATGTTGAGGCGTTCCAGCGTGGCCAGCGCACGGTCCCCATTGGCGGCGGCAAGCGCCAACACGACCGCTTCCAATCCCACCAGCGTGCCGCCATGAAGCGCCACGCGCTGACGCTTCCCGCGCGGGATCACCAGCACAACATCGGCAAACCGTGCCAGCGCGCTCTCCGCCGTCTCGGAGACCAGAACGATCGGCAGGCGTAGCCGCCGCGCCTCCCCGAACAGCCCGGTCACCTCGCGATAGGCCCGGCCATAGGCCAACGCCAGCACCGCGTCGCCGGCACGCAGGTCCAGCATCCGGTCCGCCAGCATGATCCCCGTCACGTTGAGGCACATGCTGCGTCGCCCGGCCCGTGCCAGCAGCGTCGCCGCATACTGCGCCAGCGCAGCCGAGGGTCCGATGCCGAAGACGACGATCCGCTCGGCTGCGTGCAGCGCCGGCAGAGCCCGGCCCAACTGCTCGCGGAACGCGGCCGAGCGAAGCGTCGTCAGTGCCTCCGCGTGGGTCTCCAGCACCATGTCGAGGGCCAGCGTCGCGTCCTGGCCGAGGTCCTCCAGGGTCCGGCGCATATCGTCGGCCGGGGTCGCACCCCGTTCGAGCGAGGCCACCAGCGCCTGCTTGAGATCGGCGAGACCGGCATAGCCAAGCGCCTGCACGGTCCGGATCACGGTGGCGTCGGATGTCCCTGTGCTGGCCGCCAGATCCATCGCCGAACTTGCCAATGCAGCCGCCGGATTCTGCACGATGAAGTGCGCCACGCGTTGCCCCGCCGCCCCCAGCGAGCCACCAAGCCGGGTAATTCGCGCCGACAGCATCTCCGGCGGCATAGCCAAACTGTCATTCACGATCCTGCGTCCTCGTCTTGCCGGCGGCAAAGATGTAGTATATACAACAGAACGTAATATACGTGTAGCATATACTGCATACGCCGAGGCACATCAATGGACATCGGCTGGACCCATGCGGCCCCTTCCATCCTGGCCGCCTTCCTCGCCTCACTGGTCGAATGCGTCGAGGCGCTGACCATTGTCCTCGCCGTCGGCAGCGTGCGTGGCTGGCGCAGTGCGCTTGGCGGCAGCAGCGCCGCATTGGTCGTGCTTCTGGCGATCGTCGCGGTGCTCGGCCCGGCTTTGGCGCGCATCCCGCTCCATACCATCCAGATCGCCGTCGGGGCGTTGCTGTTGCTGTTCGGCCTGCGCTGGCTCCGCAAGGCGGTATTGCGCGCCGTCGGCGTCATCCCGCCGCATGACGAAGCCGCCGCGTTCGCCAAGCAAGCTGCCCGCCTGGGGACCATTGGCGGCGCGGGCGCGTGGGACATGGAGGCTGTCGCGGCCAGCTTCCAGATCACCATGCTGGAGGGCATCGAGGTCGTGTTCATCGTCATCGCCATCGGTGCGGGTGGTGCCGGGCTGCTGATGCCGGCCAGCCTCGGCGCCCTCGTTGCGTTGCTGGTAGTGATCGTGCTCGGCCTCACCGTGCATCGTCCGCTCGCCAACGTTCCGGAAAACAGCCTGAAGTTCATCGTCGGCGTGGTGCTCTCGGCGTTCGGCACCTTCTGGGTCGGGGAGGGCCTCGCCATCCCCTGGCCGGGCGGCGACTGGAGCATCCCGGTCCTGATTGCGGGTTTCCTGCTGACGGCCGCGCTGACCATCGGGCTCGGCCGCAGCAGGATGAGCCGGACCCTTCCCATCGTCGCCGGCGTGGAGAACGCGTGATGCGCTGGCTCGGACCAATTTTCCACGAGATTTTCGGCTTGTTCGTCGATGACGGCCGCCTGGCGTTGATCATCCTGGGTTGGCTGTCGGCTGTCGCGCTGCTGCTGCCGCAGGTTCCAGTGCCACTCGCCTGGCGTGGCGTCGCACTGTTCGCCGGTCTTGCCATCACTCTGGTCTGGAGTTGCCTCCGCCATATCGCGCGACTCGGGCGCCACACCTGATAGCAGGAAAATCCGCATCATGCGCGCCACAGCCGCCGAATTCACCAAGGTGCCCGAAATCACCCTCGGTTTCTGGATCATCAAGATCTTCGCGACGACACTCGGCGAGACCGGCGGCGACACCATCACCATGACGCTCAACTGGGGCTACCTCGCGGGGACCGCCCTGTTTCTTGGACTGCTCACCGTGCTGGTCGTCGCGCAGGTCATTGCGAAGAAGTTTCATCCGTATCTCTATTGGGCCACGATCGTCGCCTCCACCACCTTCGGCACCACCATGGCCGACTTCGCGGACCGCTCGCTCGGCATCGGCTACACGGGCGGCACGGCGCTGCTGCTCGCCTGCCTCGTTGGGGTGCTCGCCCTTTGGTATTGGTCCGAGGGCACCGTCTCGGTGAACACCGTAAGCAATCCGAAGGTCGAGGCGTTCTATTGGGCCGCCATCACCTTCTCGCAGACGCTCGGCACGGCGCTCGGCGACTGGATGGCCGACACCGGCGGACTAGGCTTCGGGGGCGGGGCGCTCGTCTTCGCTGCGGGGCTCGCGGTGATTGTCGCGCTCTACATCTGGACGAACGTGTCACGGGTGCTGCTGTTCTGGGCGGCCTTCATCCTCTCCCGGCCGTTCGGCGCGACCGTTGGCGATTTCCTGGACAAGCCGATGAACGAGGGCGGCCTCGCGCTGAGTTCGGCCGCTTGCATCGGCCGTGATCGCCACAGCCATCATCCTGTGTCTGGTCCTGTTGCCGCAACGGCCGGGCCGGCACCCGAAGGCCCTGGAGCAAGCATAATCGGCTGGGCTGGGCGGCTAAGCCTTCCCAGACCTGGCTGGGCATCGGCAGATCGGCGAAGTCGGGATCCGCCGGCGGCCGGTCGGGCGCGATGCCGGCCAGCCCCAGCAGCATGATCCACCGTCGCACATGCTGGCCGACATGGCAGGTCGTGCGCTCGAGGTACTCGTGCAGGGCTGCTCGCCGTAATACGTCTGCACCCGGTCGCGCCCCGACTTGTCCGCCTTCGCCAACGGTATCGGTCGTTCCCTGCATCCCGGCAACAGAGCCGCGAGACCTGCGATTTGCTGATCCCTTCCATACCCATGACCTTGACCAACTCATCCGCCGAGCGGGTGGTTGCGCGCCCGTCTGCCGACGCCTAAGCAACCGCCAGAGCGTCCCGGGAGGCCGAAATGGACCAGCCCCTGCCCACTGACCCGCACGCCGAAATTCGGGAGGAGGTCGCGAAGCTCTGTGCCCGCTTCCCCGGCGAATACTGGCGCAAGCTCGATCAGCAACGGGAATATCCGACGGAGTTCGTCCGCGCCCTCACCGAAGCGGGCTATCTGGCGGCGCTGATCCCGGAAGAGTACGGCGGCGCCGGCCTGCCGCTCTCGGCAGCCGCGGCCATCCTCGAGACAATTCACGCCGAAGGCTGCAACGGGGCCGCCTGCCACGCTCAGATGTACATCATGGGCACGATCCTGCGGCACGGTTCGCCCAGACAGAAGCAAGATTACCTGCCGAAGATCGCCACCGGCGAATTGCGCCTGCAGGCGTTCGGCGTCACCGAGCCGACCAGCGGTACCGATACCACCTCGCTGCGCACATTCGCCAAACGTGAGGGCGACCACTATGTGGTGAATGGCCAGAAGGTGTGGACCAGTCGCGCGGAACACTCCGATCTGATGTTGCTGCTCGCCCGCACTACGCCGCGCGACCAGGCGAAGCGGCGCACCGACGGATTGTCCACGTTCATCGTCGATATGCGCGAAACGCTCGGCAAGGGCATGACCATCCGGCCGATCCGCACGATGATGAATCACAACTCGACCGAGATATTCTTCGACAACATGATCGTGCCCGCCGGCAACCTGATCGGCGAGGAGGGCAGGGGGTTTCGCTACATCATCGATGGCATGAACGCCGAACGCCTGCTGATCTCCGCTGAATGTATCGGCGATGCCAGGTGGTTCCTGAGGAAGGCAACCGACTATGCGCGTGACCGGCAGGTGTTCGGGCGGCCGATCGGGCAGAACCAGGGCATCCAGTTCCCGCTCGCCCGCGCCTACGCGCAGATGCGCGCCGCCGAATTGATGATCCGCGAGGGCTGTACGAAGTTCGAGGCGGGGCTCACGCCGGGCGAGGAAGCCAACATGGCCAAGCTGCTCGGCGCGGATGCGGCGTGGGCGGCGGCCGAGGCCTGCCTGCAGACGCATGGCGGGTTCGGCTTCGCCGAGGAATACGATGTGGAGCGCAAGTTCCGCGAGACCCGGCTGTATCAGGTGGCGCCGATCAGCACCAATCTGATCCTGTCGTATATTGCGGAGCATGTGCTCGGATTGCCGCGGAGCTACTGAGGGAACCCATGAGCCTCGAGGCATTCCTTGGCTGGGAAAGCCGGCAGGAGTTGAAGTACGAGTTCGACGGATTTCAGCCGGTCAGCATGACCGAAGTGACCCTCGCGCACTCCACAATCCAGGGCAACCTTCTGGGCCTCATTTCCGACCGCTTGCGCGGCCACCGCTGTCGGGCGCGTGGCAGTGATCCGAAGATCCAGGTCGCCGGACGCATTCGCTACCCGGATGGGCCGCTTCGGAATGTTATTCGCCGGGACTGTCCTGCATCGCGTCGGTTCACTTGAGGTCGGCGGAGCGGGGTGGGATCGGCATAGTCGCTCGCAGTGGAGAGATCGGCGTCATGCACAAGCCATTGGACGGCCTGCTCGTCGTCTCGCTGGAGCAGGCGGTCGCAGCGCCCTATTGCAGTTCGCGGCTAGCCGATGCCGGTGCGCGGGTGATCAAGATCGAGCGCGCGGAAGGCGACTTCGCGCGCGGCTACGACACGGCGGCGAACGGGCTTTCCAGCTACTTCGTCTGGCTCAATCGCGGCAAGCAGAGCCTGGTCGCGGATATCAAGTGTGCCGAGGACGCCGCCCTGCTGCACCGTATCATGGCGCGCGCGGATGTTTTCATCCAGAACCTCGCGCCTGGTGCTTCTGCGCGCGCGGGTTTCGGCTCGGATAGGTTGCGCGACCGGCATTCCCGGTTGATCACGGTGGACATCTCGGGTTACGGCGACTCGGGCGACTACGCGACGATGAAGGCATACGATCTGCTGGTGCAGGCGGAGTCCGGTCTGGCGATGATCACCGGCCATCCTGCCGGCCCGGGCCGGGTTGGCGTGTCCGCCTGCGACATCGCCTGCGGAATGGCCGCGCACGCCGGCGTGCTCGAGGCGCTGATCGAGCGCGGTATCACCGGTCGCGGCAAGGGTCTCAAGGTCAGCCTGTTCGACGGCATGGCGGATTGGATGAATGTGCCGCTTCTGTTCTACGAGGGCACCGGCAAGGCCCCGAAACGGCTCGGCCTCGCGCATCCCTCGATCTGCCCGTACGGCGCGTTCGCGACCTCCGAAGGGGCGCTGGTGCTGATCGCCATCCAGAACGAGCGCGAATGGGCCGAGTTCTGCACCCATTTCCTGGACGAGGCTGACCTGCCGGGACGAACGGGATTCGGGACCAATGTAGCGCGAGTCGCCAACCGTCCGTTGGTCGATGCGCACATTGCCGCGGCTTTTGTCCGCCTGACCCGGGACGCGGCCGCCGCCAAGCTCCGGGCCGCGAATACGGCCTTCGGCTTCGTCAATGACGTGGCGGCGCTCGCACGCCACCCCGCGCTTCGGCGCGTGACCGTGCGGACGCCGAAGGGGAATGTTGCCATAGCCGCGCCACCGGTGCTGTTCAGCGATGGCTCACGCCCGTTGGGGCCGGTGCCCTCCGTTGGCGAGAATTCGGCCATGATCCGTGCTGAGTTCGCTGGCTGACGTTATCCGCCGATACGGCGCGGCGGTGGCTGATACGCAAGCCTGATCGGTGCGGCGCGATAGGCATCCAGGTTCCGCCCGGGTGGCGTCGCACCCGCCACGGTCGGCAACATCATCAACCGCGGCCCGTCGATGGCGCCGGGCGATTGGAATCGCAGAACCCGCGTGAAGCCAAGGGGACCCGCGGACATCGTCGCTCCCCAGGCCTGCGCCAGGGGTGAACCCAGGGCATTGCTTGCCAGATGCGATTCCTCCGGCAAGACCGCCAGCACCTTGCGCTGATAGTCGGCGCCGATATCGGGGGTCGCCGAGTGATATGCCGCGGTGGCCCTGGTCCAGTCGCCTTTCTGTGCATACAATTCCTTGAGGAACCGTGCGGCGTAGGCCGCGTTGGCCTGCGGATCGAACGCCACGTCCAGGCTGGGAAATGCGTCCGGGTGATGCATCAGGTTGACCTGCATGCATCCGACGTCGATCGAGCGGACCCCGCGTGCCAGCAGGCCGCGTACGGCGGCGACCGCCTCGGCCTTGGTGTCATAGAACGCCCCCTGGCCTTCGGCATTCACGGTCCAGGGCCAGGGATGCCAATCCCCGGTGACTGGATCGCGTCGGCCGCTCTCGACTCGGCTGATTGAGGATAACAGATGGGGCGGGATGCCGCTTCCCCGTTCGGCGGCGCCGATTCCCTGCCGGCACAGCAGTCCCTGGGGGCCGCCCGGCGGTTGGGCCGGATCAGCGCGAAGCGGGCAAGGCAGCATGAGTGCCAGGAAAATCAGGGGGGAAAGGCAGAAGCGGCGCATTGCCGGATGATACCGGACAAGCCTTAGCGGACCGTTGCTATTGTTCGCCTAACGCACCAACACTCCCCCGCAGGCGGACAATGCTGCATTGCAAAATATCACTTGCAGACGAACGACTGACCGCCTAGATTGTGCATCGCAGCAATGCGGCCCCTGGTCGCGCTGTCTGCTTTCTTGGACGTTTCCTCCCTAAACTTGGCGGTGCCACAAGCACCGCCATTTTTTTGCGCCCGCGGTCCGGGTCGCCTGACCCGGTTCAGCGTTCCGCCAACGTCCCGGCCGCGCGGGCAAGGCCCGCGACAAACCGCGTCATGGCAGCCTGGACCGCCGCGAAGTCCGGCAGCCGTTCAATTCGGCTCTCGTCCATATAGAGTTCGCGCGCGATCTCGATCTGCAGCGCATGGACGCCTTCGCGCGGGCGCCCATAGTGCCGCGTGATGTAGCCGCCGGCATAAGGATCGTTGCGACGTACCGGATGCCCCAGTTCCGTCAGCAATTCCTCTACCATCCGCGTCGTATGAGGGGCGCAGGCCGTGCCGTGCGCGTCGCCGAGTACGAATGTGGCGGGCTTTCCGCCGGATCGGTTGGTGTGGCCATGCGAGGGCATGGAATGGCAGTCGATGAGCAGGCAGATGCCGAACCGGGCACGCGTCGCCGCGATCAGGCCGGCGAGCGCGTGGTGAAACGGCTGCCAGCACGACCGGATGCGCTGTTCCGCTTCCGCGAACGACAGCTTGCCGCGGTAGATCGCCTCGCCGGAGGCAACGATCCGGGCGATCGTGCCCAATCCTGCCCCCACGCGTGCGCTGGTGGTGTTCACCCAGGGCGGCAACGCGTCGGCAAACATTGACGGATCCAGTTCCCATGGCTCGCGGTTCGCATCGCAGTAAGCGCGCGGGAAGGTGGCCACGAGCAGCGGCGCGCCGTGTTCCGGCGCAGCGGCGAACAACTCGTCGACGAAGCTGTCCTCGCTGCGTCGCAGACCCAACGGATCAAGGCGGGCAGCGGCAAGGAAATCGTCGGGATAAGTGCGTCCCGAGTGTGGAGAGGCAAAGATGACCGGTATGGTTTGATGTGCCGGCTGAAGCACCACAACAGGGGGCTGGATCGCTATTGTCGAGACAACCGGAACATCCATTCCCGCATTGAAGCCGGCATGGCGTCCGCTGTCACCAGCCAAGCTTGCCTGCCGCGCCGATGACGCGTTAGAAGCCGGTTCGCGGCGACGGATGGGCGCGTAGCTCAGCGGGAGAGCACCGCCTT
>CAWEVI010000002.1:0-29620 GCA_963812475.1 uncultured Alphaproteobacteria bacterium | reverse complement strand
GGTCACCCAGCAACAAGGTCTGCTGGGTGATTACGCTGGTATAGGCGACCGTGCCGGCGCGGTAGGCGTTCAACGTGACATCTAATGCGCGACGCGCCGATTCGACTGCGATCGCCTGCGCCGCGGCCTGCTGCTCCAGAATGCGCAGCGACGACAATGCGTCCTCCACCTGTTGGAACGCGGTCAGCACAGTCTGCCGATAATTGGCGACAGACTGGTCATAGGTCGCGCGCGCCGCCGCGACCGCCGCCGGGCGGGCGCCGCCGGAGAACACCGTTTCGCTCGCCGATGCGCCGAGCGACCATACGCGGTTGGCGACGGTGAACAGCTGCGACAGCGGGTCGCCCGCGAAGCTGCCCAGTGCCGACAGCGAAATGGTCGGATAGTACGCGGCGATCTGCACACCGATCAGCGCGTTGTCCGCCTGCATCTGCCGCTCGGCCGCCGCGATGTCGGGGCGACGTTCCAAAAGTGCGGACGGCAGGCCGGCCGGGGCCACCGGCACCGCGCTGGCCAGCGAAGCGGGCGCGATCGTCAGGTTCGCCGGCGGCTGTCCGGTCAATACGGCAATCGCGTGCTCGAATTGCTGGCGCTGAACGCCGACGCCGACAAGTTGCGCCTCGACTGACTGCAATTGTGCCCGCGCGGTCACCACATCGGCACTCGATGACGTGCCGGCACGATACTGGTTCTCGGTAATCTCCAGGGCGCGTCGATCCGCGGCCGTGGTCTCGCGCAGCAGTACCTCCAGCGAGTCCTCGGCGCGAAGATCGAAATAGTCGGTCGCCAACGTTGCCTGCGCCGACAGCTCGGCATTCGCGAGGTCGGCGGCGCTGACCTGCGCTCCAGCGACATTGCTTTCGATCTGGCGCCGCACACTGCCCCACACATCCAGGTCCCAGGATACGGTGCCGCTGACGGTGTACAGCGTGCCGTTGCGACCGCCATTGCCGCCGCTGCCGTTGCTGGTGGTGGTGCCGACGCCGGATGTGGTGGTTGACTGATTGTTGCGCGCCAGGCTCGACAGACTGCTGCCGCCGGTCCCGGTGTGCGACACGCCAGCGTTCAGCGTGGCTATGGGAAACAGGTTGGCGCGCGCTTCGCCCACCAGCGCGACCGCATTGCGATACTGCGCCTCGAACGACTTCACCGTCTGGTTGGAGATCTCCACCTTCCGCATCAACCGATCCAGTTCCGGATCGCGGTAGATCGCCCACCAAACGCCCTTGTCCGCATCGTCTTCCGGCTGGACAGGCTTCCAGCCGCTCAGCTCCTTGAACTGCTCCGACATCGGTGCGTCGGGCTTGCTGTAGTCCGGCCCGACCATGCATCCGGCGGCGAACACGCACAGAGCCAGTGCACCCGCGGCCGGCGCAAGCTTCATTCGGCAGGCCCGGGGGTCGTTGACAGGCGCGGGAAGGCTTGCTGCCAATGGCGTCGCGCCGACAGGCGGAAACGATCGAGATACAGATACAGCACCGGCGTCGTGTAGAGCGTCAGAATCTGGCTCACCAGCAGCCCGCCGACGATCGCGATGCCAAGCGGCCGGCGCAGCTCCCCGCCATCGCCGAAGCTCAGAGCCAGCGGCAGTGCTCCCAGCATGGCCGCGCTCGTCGTCATCATGATCGGCCGAAACCGCAGCCGGCAGGCTTCAAAGATCGCATCGCGGGGATCCATGTCGTGCGCGCGTTCCGCCTCCAGCGCGAAGTCGATCATCATGATGGCGTTCTTCTTGACGATGCCGATCAGCAGGATCACCCCGATCAGGGCGATGATGCTGAACTCGGTGTTGAACGCGAGCAGCGCCAGCACCGCGCCCACGCCCGCCGATGGCAAGGTCGACAGGATGGTGATCGGGTGGATGTAGCTTTCGTAAAGCACGCCCAGCACGATGTAGACGGCGACCAGCGCGGCGGCGATGAGGATCGGCTCGCTGTTCAGCGATTGCTGATAGGTCTGCGCGGTACCCTGGAAGCTGCCATGGATGCTCGCCGGCATGCCGATCTGCCGCACCGCTTCGGCCACCGCCGATGTGGCATCGCTGAGCGACTTGCCGGGTGCCAGGTTGAAGGAAATGGTGGCGGCGACGAACAGCCCCTGGTGATTGACCGCCAGCGGCGTGTTGCCGGGGCCGTATTTGGTGAAGGCGGCCAGCGGCACCATCGTCTCCTGGCTTGTACTGACCGCGGCGCCCGACGAAGCGCTGCCCTTGCCGGTGTTGGCAAGCGCATTGGTCGATGCGTTGCGCGCCGAACTGCTGGCGATGCTTGCCGCGGTGGTGGCGTTGCTCGTTGTGCTGGCGAGTTTCGCGGCAGCGGCCGCGACCGTGCCGATCACCGCGTTTGTCGTCTCCGTGCCGCTGGCGTTTCCACCGGAGGTGCTGACATAGATGTCCTTCAACGTATCGGGCGTCTGCCAGTAGCGCGGCTCCACCTCCATGATGACGTGGTACTGGTTCTGCGCACTGTAGATGGTCGAGACCTGGCGCTGGCCGAATGCGTCATACAGCGTGTTGTCGATCTGGCTGGCGCTGATGCCAAGCCGGCTTGCGGTGGCGCGGTCGATCACCAGGTCGGTTTCCAGGCCCTTCTGCTGCTGGTCGGAATTGACGTCGCGCAGCACCGGGTTGTGCTCCAGCGCGGCAAGCAGTTTCGGCGCCCATTCGTACAGCACGGCGGTGCTGTCGGCCTGCAAGGTGTACTGGTAGGCGGCGTTGCTTTGCCGGCCGCCGACGCGGATGTCCTGGATCGGGACCAGGAACAGCCTGGCGCCCGGCACCACCGACAGTTTGCGGCGCAACCCGGCAATTACCTGATCGATGCCTGCGCGCTGCGACAGCGGTTTCAAGGAGACGAAGACCTGCCCCGTGTTGGTCTGACCGCCGCCACCGCCACCGCCCGCGCCGGTGAAACCGACCACGTCCTGCACGGCCGGGTCGTGCTGCACGATATCCATCAGCTGCGCCAGCTTGCCCTGCATCGCCTGGAACGAGATGCTCTGATCGGCCTGCAGGCCGCCCATCATCCGGCCGGTATCCTGCTGCGGAAAGAAGCCCTTCGGCACCATTACATACAGCACGATATTCAGTCCGACGGTGACCAGCAGCACCAGCAGCACCAGCCCGCCGTGACGCAGCGCCCAGGCGAGGCTGCGCTCATAGAGCGACAATGCGCGATCGAACAACGTGCGCCGTCTGGGTCCGGAGCGCCTCGCGTCCGGCTTCAGCAGCAGCGCACACATCATGGGTGTGGTGGTCAGCGAGATCGCCAACGACACCAGGATCGCGAGCGACAAGGTCACGGCGAACTCGCGGAACAGCCGCCCAACGATGCCGCCCATCAGCAGGATCGGCAGGAACACCGCGATCAGCGAGAAGCTGATCGACATGACAGTGAAGCCGACCTCACGCGCGCCGAGGAGTGCTGCCTGAAGGCGCGGCATGCCGTCCTCGATGTGGCGGGAGATATTCTCCAGAACAACGATCGCATCATCCACGACGAAACCGGTGGCGACCGTCAGCGCCATCAACGACAGATTGTCGAGGCTATAGCCCAGCAGATACATCGCCCCGAACGTGCCGATGATCGAGACCGGCACCGCGATCGCCGGGATCAGCGTCGCGCGGCCGTTGCGCAGGAACAGGAACACCACCAGCGTCACCAGTGCGACCGCGATCAGCAAGGTTATCTCGGTGTCGTGCAGACTGGCCCGGATTGTCGTGGTGCGGTCGTTGGCGATCAGCAGGTCCACATCGCGCGGCATCGCCGCCATCAATTGCGGGATCGCCGCCTTCACGCTGTCCACCGTGTCGATGATGTTCGCGCCGGGCTGGCGGAACAGGATCACCAGTACCGCGGGCTTGCCGTCGGCGAGGCCGGCATTGCGCAGGTTCTCGACCGAGTCCTGCACGTCCGCCACGTCGGACAGCCGCACTGCGGCGCCGTTGCGGTAGGCAATCACCAGCGGCCGGTAGTCCGCCGCATGCGATGCCTGGTCATTTGTATAAAGTTGGTAATGCAGCCCCTCGGCCTCGATCGCGCCCTTCGGGCTGTTGGCGTTGGCGGAGGCAAGGGCGGCGCGGACATCCTCGAGACCAATGCCGTATTTGAACAGCGCCGGCGGATTCAGTTCCACCCGCACCGCGGGCAGCGCGGCGCCGCCGATGATCACCTGTCCGATGCCGCTGATCTGCGACAGTCGCTGCGACAGCACGTTCGTCGCCGCGTCGTACATCTGGCCGCGGGTCAGTGTCTTCGAGGTCAGCGCCAGGATCAGCACCGGCGCATCGGCCGGGTTCACCTTGCGGTAGGTAGGGTTGCTGCGCAGGCTGGTCGGCAGATCGGCACGCGCGGCGTTGATCGCTGCCTGCACGTCGCGCGCCGCACCGTTGATGTCGCGATCCAGGCCGAACTGCAGCACGATGCGCGCCTGTCCGACCGAACTGGTCGAGGTCATCTCGGTCACATCGGCTATCTGTCCGAGATGTCGCTCCAACGGGCTGGCGACGCTGGTCGCGACCGTGTCGGGACTGGCGCCGGGCAGGGACGCCTGCACCGAGATGGTCGGGAAATCCACCTGCGGCAATGGCGAGACCGGGAGCTTGAAGTAGGCAAAAATCCCGGCCAATGCGATGCCGATGGTCAGCAGGATGGTGGCGACCGGACGCCCGATGAACGGGGCCGAGATGTTCATGCCGCGACGCTCATGTGGGGGCGTTGCCAGTAGGGGTGTTTCCTCTGGGAGCGCCGCGGCGGGCCACGCCCCTGCCGGACAGCCGCCACGCCAGGCGGTCGAACATCAGATATATCACCGGCGTGGTGAACAGGGTCAGGACCTGGCTGACGATCAGGCCGCCGACGATCGCCACGCCCAGCGGCCGGCGCAGTTCAGACCCGGTGCCATTGCCCAGCATCAGCGGCAGCGCGCCGAGCAGCGCCGCCATCGTGGTCATCAGGATCGGGCGGAAGCGCAGCAGGCAGGCCTGATGGATGGCCTCGCGCGGCGGCTTGCCCTCCTCGCGCTCCGCATCGAGCGCGAAGTCGATCATCATGATCGCGTTCTTCTTGACGATGCCGATCAGCAGAATGATGCCGATGATGGAGATCACATCGATGTCGTCGCCGGCAATCAGCAGCGCCACCAGCGCGCCGGCGCCGGCGGACGGCAGCGTGGACAGGATCGTGATCGGGTGGATGAAGCTTTCGTACAGCACGCCCAGCACGATGTAGACGGTAACGATCGCGGCCAGCACCAGCAGCAGCTCATTCGACAGCGACGCCTGCAGCGCTTGGGCGGCGCCCTGGAACGCGCTGACGAAGCTCTCCGGCAGGCTGATATCCTGTTCCGCCTGACGGATTTCGGTCACCGCGGCACCCAGCGACGAACCCGCGCTGGTGTCGAACGAGATCGTCGTTGCCGGGAACTGGCCGAGGTGGCTGATCTGCAATGGGCCGGGCTTCTGCTCGATCCGCACGATGGAGGACAGCGGCACCTGCCCGGTGGTCGAGGCGGACGATGGCAGGCGGATGGCCGACAGCGCATCCAGCGAGGTCTGCAACGCCGGATCCGCCTCCATGATGACGCGGTACTGGTTGGACTGCGAATAGATCGTCGAGATGATGCGTTGACCGAACAGGTCGTACAGCGCGTTGTCCACCGTTGCCGGCGTTATGCCGAAGCGCGCGGCGGTTTCCCGGTCGATCACCAGGTTCACCGTCAGGCCCTGTTGCTGGAGATCGCTGGCCACATTCGTCAGGTCGGGCAGTTGGCGCAGCCGTTCCAGCAGTTTCGGCACCCACTCGTTGAACGCGGAGAGGTTCGGGTTCTCCAGCACGAACTGGTACTGGGTGCGGCTGATCGCGGCGTCGATCGTCAGGTCCTGCACCGGTTGCAGATACAGCGACACGCCGGCGACACCGGCGGTCTCCTGCTGCAGGCGGCGTCCGATCTCGGTGGCGTTCAGGCTGCGGTCGTCCTTTGGCTTCAAGTTGATCAGGAAGCGGCCGCTGTTCAGCGTGGTGTTGCTGCCGTCCACGCCGATGAACGAACTGACGCTGACAACGTCGGGGTCTTTGAGGATTGCCGCCGCCAGTTCCTGCTGATGCTGCGCCATCGCGCCGTAGGACGTGGTCTGCGCGGCGACCGAGATACCCTGGATGATCCCGGTGTCCTGCACGGGGAAAAAACCCTTCGGCACCACGACATACAGCAGCACGGTGACCGCCAGCGTGACGACGGCGACAAGCAAGGTCAGTGCCTGATGATCCAGCACGACGGTCAGCGACCGGTCGTAGCGGCCGATGACCCAGTTGAAGCCGCGTTCAGCCGCCAGGTCGAAGCGGCTGCGCTCCGCCTCCGGGCGATGTCGCACCAGCCTGGCGCACATCATCGGCACCAATGTCAGCGAGACAACGGCGGAGATGATGATCGTCACCGACAGGGTGATGGCGAACTCGTGGAACAGCCGGCCGACGACGTCGCCCATGAACAGCAGCGGGATCAGCACGGCGATCAGCGACACCGTCAGCGAGATGATGGTGAAGCCGATCTGTTCGGCGCCCTTCAACGCCGCCGCCAACGGCGCTTCGCCGGCTTCGACATAGCGGGAGATATTCTCGATCATGACGATGGCATCATCGACCACGAAACCGGTGGAGATGGTCAGCGCCATCAGCGACAGGTTGTCCAGGCTGAAGCCCAGCAGATACATGACCGCCAGAGTGCCGACGAGCGACAGCGGCACCGACAGGCTCGGAATGATCGTGGCGGGCAGGTTGCGCAGGAACAGGAAGATCACCAGCACCACCAGTGCGACCGACAGCCCCAATTCGAACTCGACATCGGCGACCGAGGCGCGGATTGTCGTGGTGCGATCGGTCAGTACCGCGACATCAACCGCCGCCGGCAAGGTGGACTGCAGTTGTGGCAGCAGCGCCTTGATGGTGTTGACCACCTGGATGACGTTGGCGCCCGGCTGGCGCTGCACGTTCAGGATCACCGCCGGCGTTGTGTTGGCCCAGGCGCCGAGCTTGGTGTTCTCCGCGCCGCTGACGACGGTGGCCACGTCCTTCAACCGCACCGGGGCGCCGTTGCGATAGGCGATCACCAGCGCGAGATAGTCGTCGGGGCTGGTGATCTGATCGTTGGCGTTGATCGTCGAGGCCTGCACCGGGCCGTCGAAGTTGCCCTTCGGCGTGTTGACGTTGGCATTGCCCAGGGTGGTACGCAGGTCGTCGATGTTCAGTCCGTAGGCGGCCAGGGCGCGGGGATTGACCTGGACGCGCACGGCCGGCCGCTGGCCGCCGCTGATGCTGACAAGGCCGACCCCAGGCTGCTGCGAGATCTTCTGCGCGAGCCGCGTATCCGCCAGATCCTCGACCTGGGTCAGCGGCAGAGTCTTCGAGGTCAGTGCGAGCGTCAGGATCGGCGCATCGGCCGGATTGACCTTGGCGTAGATCGGCGGCGCCGGCAGGTCCGTCGGCAGCAGATTGCCCGCCGCGTTGATCGCCGCCTGCACCTCCTGTTCCGCGATGTCGAGGCTGATATCCAGGCTGAACTGCAAGGTGATCACCGACGCCCCGGCCGAACTGGTCGAGAACATCTGGTTCAGGCTCGGCATCTGACCGAACTGCACCTCGAGGGGCGAGGTGACGGCCGAGGTCATCACCTCCGGACTGGCGCCCGGGTAGAAGGTCTGCACCTGGATGGTCGGGTAATCGACCTCCGGCAGCGCGGAGATCGGCAGGAAGCGGTAGGCAACGATCCCGACCAGCATGATGGCGGCCATCAGCAGCGTGGTCGCGACCGGCCGCAGGATGAAGGGGCGCGACGGGCTCATGCCGCGCCCCGACGACCACGCGGGATGGCGCGGATCATTGCGGCGGTGTCGAATGGCGCTGGCCGCGCTGACCGTCGGGGCGCTGACCGGGTTCGGGCGGCGTCTGGCCAGGCTGCGCTGATTGGCCGGGCTGTGCTGGTTGGCCGGGTTGGGCAGTCTGGCCAGGCGAGGCGGCTTGGCCGGTGCGACCCTGACCGCGGCCGGGCGCTTGGCCCGGTGCCGGCACCGTCACCGCGGCGCCGTCGCGCAGCCGGTCGGTGCCGTCCGTCACCACCCGGTCGCCGGGCTGCAGGCCCGACAACACCGCGGCGTAGCCTCCGTCGGTCGGCCCCAGCTTCACCGGCCGAACCGAGACAGTGTTGTTGGCATTGATCACGTAGACGAATGTACCAGGCTCGCCGCGCTGAACCGCCGGAACCGGTACCCGGACGGTGTCCTGCAGGGTGTTCACCAGCAACCGGGCGTTGACGAACTGATTCGGGTAAAGCAGTTCGTCCTGATTATCGAACATTGCGCGCAGCTTGAGCGTGCCGGTGGTCGTGTCGATCTGGTTGTCCAGCGTCCCAAGCTGCCCGGTCGCCAGCTTTCGCACATTGGCCCGGTCATAGGCTTCGACGCTCAAAGTGGCGCCCGTGTGCAGCCGCTGGATGATGTCCGGCAGGTTGTCCTCCGGCACCGAGAAGATCACCGAGATCGGCTGCATCTGCGTGATCACGACCACGCCGTTGGGGTCGCTTGTCTGCACATAGTTGCCGGCATCGACCTGGCGAAGCCCGATCTGACCCTCGATCGGCGATACGATATGACAATAGGTCAGATTCAGGTTCGCGCTGTCCACCTGCGCCTGGTCGGACTGCACCGTTCCGATGTCCTGCGCCACCAGATAGCGCTGGTCGTCCACCTGTTGCTGGGCGATCGAATCCTGCCGTCCAAGCGTCTGGAACCGCTTCAGGTTGGTCTGCGCCTGCTGCAGCAGGCCCTGGTCATGGGCAAGCTGGCCCTGCGCCTGTTCCAGGGTCACCTGGAACGGCCGAGGATCGATCTGCGCCAGGAAGTCGTTCTTTTTGACCACCTGGCCTTCCTTGAAGCCGACATCGACCAACTGGCCGTTGATCTGCGTCTTCACCGTCACCGTCGCGAGCGGCGTCACGGTGCCGAGTTCGTTCAGCACGATACGGATGTCACCCTTGTCGATGGTGGCCGCGCCGACCGGTTGTGGTGGCGCGGCCTGCGCGGCGCCGCCGCGACCGGCAGGTTGCGGTACATGGTGCGACCACCAATACCAGCCGACCCCCAGGACGACGGCGATCAGGATGACCGGGATAACCAGCCGGCGCAGCCGGGACGCGCGGGCGACACGGGTTTCACGTGACAGCGGCGCCGGTTCGACGTTGGCTTCCGTCCGATCGACGCGCTCATCCATGGAATGTCGCCATGTTCTGCCTGTCGCAGTCACCGCTTGCCCGGAGTTGGGACAAGCGCATCGGCATAAAGGGGCCGGCCAGCGGCGCGGCAAGCCTCTGCCGGCATGGGGTTACCGAATTCAGTGTTTCGTTACAATGGGGGCGCCGGCGGGCTGCTGACCCACCGCGCCTCCGCGCCTCGGCCTGGACACGACGGTTGAACGTGATTGGTGGAGCCAAGCGGGATCGAACCGCTGACCTCCTGAATGCCATTCAGACTCCTGCACCATCGGCATTCCGCAGATCTCCCTGTGTCCGCGTAACTTAGCTTGGCAGTTCTATGCATTTCGTGGTCAGCGGCTGACAACCGTTGACAGAGTTTGCCATGTCGGTGCACATTCTGCACGGACACAACGCGGACACGAGCGGGCGGATATGGGCGACCGGCTGACGGACAGCGATGTGAAGAAGCTCCAGACGCCGACCATCGGCAATCGCATCACCTATGATGCGGAACTGAAGGGTTTCGGGATCCGTGTCACCAAGGCTGGCGCGCGGGCTTTCATCCTGAATTACCGGGCGGCCGGGCGCGAGCGCCGGATCACGATCGGCAGCTTTCCGGACTGGTCGGTGAAGGCGGCGCGGGAGCAGGGCCGAGCGCTCAAACGCCGCATCGATGTTGGGGAAGACCCGATGGCCGATCGGGATGACGAGAGGGCTGCGAAAACCGTCAACGAGCTATGCGACCTATACGAGTCCGAATACCTCCCAGCTCGGCGCGCCACTACGCAGGAGGACTACCGATCCCTGATCCGCCTCTACGTCCGTCCGCAGTTCGGGAAGCTGAAGGTGGCAGTCATTCGTCACGCGGAGATCGCGTCGCTGCACCGGGAGATCGCCAAGCGGGCGCCATACCGCGGCAACCGACTCGTCGCCGTGCTGTCCACGATGATGAGCTTGGCGATCAAAGAGGGATGGCGCGAGGATAACCCGACCCGCGGGATCGAGAGGGCACACGAGGAAAAGCGGGAGCGTTTCCTGTCGCCCGCTGAGATAGGGCGACTTGCAGAGGCACTCGCCACGCATCCTGAGAAGACTTCGGCGAATGCGATCAGGCTCTTGATGTTGACTGGCGCGAGGCGCGGCGAAGTGCTCAGCTCGACCTGGGACCAGTTTGATCTGGCGGCTGGGGTCTGGACCAAGCCGTCGGCGCACACGAAACAGAACAAAGTGCATCGCGTCCCGCTCTCGGCTCCGGCGCAGGCGCTAATCGCAGATATGAAGAATGAGGCCGTTGGGGACTGTCCGTATGTCTTCCCAAGCGCGAAGACAAGCAAGCCCCGCAAAGGCGCGACCCCTCCCACCTCTGGACCGCTGACCGAAGTCAAGCGGACCTGGGCGAGTGTATGCGCGACCGCTGGCATCACGAATATACGGCTGCATGACCTCCGGCACAGCTTCGCCAGCGTGCTTGCGTCGAGCGGCCTGAGTTTGCACATCGTCGGAGCGTTGCTCGGGCATACTCAGCCGCGGACCACAGCACGATACGCTCATCTTTATGACGAAGTCCTTCGCGCCGCGACCGAGCGTGTTGGTGCGCTCATGCAATTCACTGCTGCGAAAGTAGCAAACGAATGCGAAGTCGTGCCGATCGCGAGAACGGGCCCATGAGCCCAGGCCCGGACGAGGCAGCTAACGCCGCTGCGTTGGTCGACGAAGCAGTGGAGCGGCTACGAAATCTTGTCGGCGCTACGCTGGCGGCAGGTAAGCTCCGTCAGCTTGCTGCGGTGCTCGATCCTCCGCAAAAGGTAAAACGCGGCCGGCCGCGAGGCCCGACGCATCCAGAGATTGACAGGGACCTGAAATGGCTTTGCCGATGCTGGATATATGGCGCTCAGCAATCCGGCTTTTGGGATTGGCGCAAGCGCCGAGACTCACATAATGAATTCGGCCAGACGTGGGCGCAATTTTCCCGCATGGTTGCAAACGACTTGCACCATAGGCTGGGGTTCAAACGCGGGTTTGCAGGGACGCCGAACAGTATCACGCGCCGGATGAGCCGGATGCGCGACACGCTGCCAGTACAAGACCATCATTGATAGCAGCACAACTGAGTTGACAGAAAATCCGCCTTATTCGTCCAATGGACAAATAAGGCTTGGATTATTCATTCCTGGCCCCAGCGGTTTTGCCCGACTATGTCCGTCTCTGTCGAACTCAGGCAGAGGACGGAATGTCAGAGACAATCAGCGCGCGTCGGCTAAGCTTGTTTGATGGCCTGCTAACTGGTGAAGAGCTCCAGGCCGACACCGGCTGGGGCCAGCGAACCATCCTCCGCCGAGAGGCGGCAGGACTTCCCGTTATCAAGATTGGAGCGACGAAGCTCTACCCCGCAGACAAGGTCAGGGATTGGCTTTTGTCACGCACTCGGAGCCAACAAGGCTCCCGCGGCCGAGGGCGGCCGAGGAGCACAGGCTGATCCAACCTGCGGCTACGACCGCGCGGTGGACCAGGCAGGCGTGTACGCGACTGGGCGATACAGGCGTATCTACACTAGGTTACCGCGACTGTCAAGGCCGCCTCCTCTGACATTTGAGGCGCCTATTATGGTATGGCATTCCCCCGCTCGCCCGATCGCCGGAAGGGCGCAGTTAAGGCGGATCTACAGAACCGGCGGGGCCTACGACCTCGGCTATGTCTATGTAGAGGTGTCGGGCATCACTATTGGCGTCCGGCTCGACCCAGACGGCGGAGCTAAGGTGCCGCATGGTGGCATGGTGTGAATTTGTCGCCCGAAGATCACGCGGCAGTCGAGGCCGCAGCTCATACGGCTTTCATGTCCGACTTGCTTGAGCGCTTCGCGCGGCAACGCGAGAAGCGCCTGTACATCACGGCGGGACGCGAGCGCCGACGGGCGCAGGGCGGTTCAGCGTGAGCACCATTGAGGTGGGCGCCGACCCGCAGGCGGCAGCTCCGAGCGTTTATCGTGCACGCACCATAAAACGGGACCGCCGGACCAACGCCAGGATCGATCAGCTCGACAGGCAAATCCTGGATGTCCTGACCGAGGACCACCCGCAGAGCATTCGACACGTCTTCTACCGAATGACTGACCCGAGGCTGCCGGAGCCGGTAGGGAAGACTGAGCGGGGCTACCGGGCCGTTCAATACCGTATGAAAGTCCTGCGGCGGACTGGACGTTTACCGTACAGATGGGTCACAGACGCCACAAGACGCGGTTATCACACCCCGACATATCGCGACACCGCCGACTTCCTCAGTTCGGTAAAGGGTCTCTATCGAGCCGATATGTGGCAGCACTCCGACTACTACTGCGAAGTGTGGTGCGAAAGCCGTTCGATAGCCGGTGTTATCGAGAACGATTGCGAAGAGCTGGCAGTCAGTCTCTATCCGGCCGGCGGCTTCTCCAGCATGACGCTTGCCTATCAGTCCGCGGAATTCATCAATGATGAGTGTCGTGATCGACCTGTCATTATCTTCTATATTGGCGACTATGACCCGTCCGGAGTGCTTATCGATGTCGCTATAGAACGCGAATTGCGTGAGCACCTGAGACCGGAAATCGATCTAGAGTTTACTCGTATAGGCATCACGAAAGAGCAAATCGAGGATCTCGAACTCCCAACAAAGCCTAGAAAGGAAAGCGAAGCCCGGTCACCGCATATTCTGGAGACGGTCGAAGCAGAAGCTATGCCGGCTTCCATGCTCCGTGAACTACTTCGCATCAACATAGAAGCGCTACTACCAGAAGCCGCCCTGGACATAGCGCTATCATCCGAGCAATCCGCAAGAGACTACTTCGATAGCGTTGCTGCGCATATCCGGCGCGGAGGTGCGCTATGAGCGGCGCAGGTGACAATCGGCTCGCCGTCCTTGCCGAGGACATCCGCGCTTTCGATGCAAAGGTGCGGCGCAGTGCCGAGCAACTGGCAGCCGACGCAATCGAGGCTGGCAATCGCCTGATCGAAGCAAAGGAGATGGTTCCGCACGGTTCGTGGGAACCATGGTTAGCGGCCAATACTGGGCTGAGCGCACGTTCAGCACAGCGCTATATGCGGCTCGCCAGATCAGGACTGAAAAGCGACACGGTGTCGCTTTTGGGCCTACGGGGTGCACTGGACAGCATAGCGAAGCATTCCAGGGAAGCCGACGCCGAGGTGCAGTTGGCCGCTGCCGGCGTGACCGATGCAGGTACAGTGGCGTTCACCAGGCTGATGCACGGGCTCGGCTGTCGTGGGATTTTCAGCGCTCGTGGCTGGATTCCGCCAGACGATCTCACGTTCGACGAGTGGGTGCATATGGGCCACGTCCTCCGCACATTGCCGCGCGAGGACGGTGCAGCATGAGCGCCGCACTCCAGGCTGACGACTGCACCGAGCCATCCGCCCCGTGCCCCTGCGAGTCCGTCATCCGACTTGCCGAGAACCTGGCGCATAACACCGGCTGGGCCGTGTTTCCGTGCCGCGCCGACAAGAGGCCGGCGACTGAGCACGGCTTCCTGGACGCAGTCAGTGATCCGGTGCTCGTGGCGGACCTCTGGCACCGATTCCCCGGCCCACTGATCGGCATAGCAACCGGCGCGCGATCCGGGTTTGACGTGCTGGACATCGATGCTGGCAGCCGGCCCGATGATACGCCGAAGAAAGCCGCGCTGCGACAAGCAGCCCGCGCATGGTGGCACGTCAACGCCAGTCGCATCCCGCGTGGCCGCGCATACCAGACCGAGAGTGGCGGAATTCACGTCTATTTTCAGCACGCCCCAGGCGTCCGCAACTCTGAGTCTCTGATCGCACAAGGCATCGATGTCCGGGGCGATGGCGGCTACGCGATCCATTGGTTTGCTCACGGCCGAGAGTGCTTCGACCATCATCCACCAGCCGCATGGCCGGCATGGCTGTTGTGGGCGATGACACCGAAGCAGGCAGCGCCACCACCTCGTGCCGCGCGACGTGGCCCGACTCCGGCTAACGTCGAGGCCGTCATCCGTCGCGCCATCGAACGCGTCGGCGGTGCAGCCGAAGGCAGCAAGCACCAGGAGCTTCGGGATGCCGCGCGGTTGCTCGGTGGCATCCAGGCCAGTGCCGGGTTCAGCGATGGCGAAGCTGTCAGTTGGCTCGTGGATGCCCTGCCGCACGCCACCGTTCGCGACTGGCGCAATGCCGAACAAACCGCGCGCTGGGGGTTGGACAGCGGACGCCGAGCACCACTCGACACCGGTCGGCGAGGTGTCAGATGAACGCCGCATTCGATGGAGCGCCGGACAGCGCCGCCGATTGGGTACCGCCACCGACGGAGGAGTGGCAGCGCGATAATCCTGATTGGGACAAGCGCCGGCTCGGCGCGCTTGGCATCTGGGACGCTGGCGATGACAACTACGACATAGACCCTCGCGAATGGCTGCTCGGCAATACTTTCTGCAAGAAGTTCCTATCGTCGTTGATAGCGGACGGTGGGATAGGCAAGACGGCAACCCGCGTAGCGCAAGTCGCATCGCTTGTGACTGGCCGCAATCTGACAGATGAGCATGTATTCCGCCGTTGTCGCGCGCTGGTTGTGTCATTCGAGGATGATAGGGACGAGCTTCGTCGTCGCGTCTATGCAGCAATGCTCAAGCACGGCATCAGACCGATAGACGTAAAGGGATGGCTGTTTCTGGCCGCTCCAAAGAAATCACTCAAACTCGCACGGATGGTTGAAGGCTCACCGGCAGCAGCAGAACTGGAAGAACTGCTACGAGAAGCCATCACAGAACACAATCTCGATCTCGTTTGCCTTGATCCATTCGTGAAAACGCACGGCGTAAACGAAAACGACAACGGCGCGATAGACTTTGTATGCTCGCTGCTTTCCCAGATAGCGATAGACCTAAACTGCGCGATCGATTTTCCGCACCACACTAATAAGGGTATCGCGTCCGCTGGTGATGCGAACAAGGCTAGAGGCGCATCGTCTGGAAAGGACGCGGCGCGGTTAGTCTATACCTTGGCGGCAATGACGACTGATGAGGCCGAGATGTTCGGACTTAGTGAGGCGGATCGGCGCAGCTTGGTTCGGTATGACAGCGGCAAGGTGAACATAGCGCCGCCGTCCATTAGCGCAAAGTGGTTCCGGATTGTCGGTATGCCGCTGGGTAACGGCAAAGGCATCTACCCTGCCGGTGACACGGTACAGACTATCGAGCCGTGGCTGCCGCCTGACACATGGGCAGGATTCGATAGCGTGCTGCTCAACCGCATCCTCGATGATCTGGACGCTGGTATGGAGAATGGCCAGCGGTATTCGCCTGCGGGACCAGCCGGCAAGCGAGCAGCGTGGTTGATCGTCCAGAAGCACTGTCCAGAGAAGGATGAAAAGCAGTGTCGCGCTGTGATCCTGGCATGGGTCAGAAGCGGCACCCTGGTCAAGCAAACCTATGATGATCCGATCGAGCACAAAGAGCGCATCGGGCTGACGGTTAACCCCACCAAGAGGCCGTCGTGATGGGTGCCAATGGCAGTTTTTCATTGGCATGTTATTGGCGGTTCCGGCCGACTGCCAACAATGAGTTCCGCCTAGTTCAATTGTCATTGGCGCAGTGGCTTCCAATGACCATTGAAGTATCGGCGGAACATTGGCGGATTGGCGGCGGAAAAGCGTCACCCTCACGATCTCACGAAACCGCGAGCACAATCACACACACAGGAGACTGACCGAGCCATGAGCACCACCACAGCCACAAATGTTCGCAACCTGGACGCCAATCGCATCGCGACCTCGATGCTGCGAGAAGGATGCAGGTTGTTCTGGAACGATCTCCCCACTGCGCCGATCACTGCGGCCGAAGCCTGCGCTGCGTATGTGCGCGGCGAACTGTCGCTCGCTTGCCGGCATCGCCCCGACAGCGTGATTCTCGTGGTAAAGACCAGCATGCTTGGAAGCAACTCGCGCATGCCTGCATGAGGACGACGACGCATATGTCGTCACAGCGCAAGTCGGTGTGCGGCTCGATAGTGTTGAACGTGTGCACTCTGAGTCGCTGTACGCGCTGGCGGACATCACGTTGGAGATTGGCGATATCGAGTTGTTGCTGCACGGCGTCCGCGTTTTGCGTGGACCATCCGGCCGACTGCGCGCCGGCGCTCCGATGCACAATCGCGGGATGGCTCATTTCGACCCGCAATTGGCATGCCGAAGCGGATACTGAACGCGATAATCGAATTGATCATCGAGGAGTGACTCGATGAGCTTGATGAGGCACGCGATCCGCGATTATCGCCAGGCAAGGGACTGTAATTCGTTGGGAGTGCCACAAGAAATGTATAACGATATCAATGGGATGGTGGGGGTCTGCGATTACCACCTAGTCGGGACCTCAGACCGTTCCGCGCGTTCACACGAGAAAAACCCGCCCCGAACCAAATTGAAGGATTATGGCAATGGCCGCGCGAAAGCCTGAACCGATAGAACATCCGCCGGGCCATCTCCAGCCGGCCACAGCGGCTTGGTGGGCGTCTGTGCTGGCCGAATACGCGTTGGAGCAGCACCACATTAGGCTTCTGACGCTCGCAGCGACGGCGTGGGATCGCGCGGAGGACGCCAGACAGGCGATCGAGGCGCACGGATTAACATTCATCGATCGGCAAGGCTCGCCGAGAACGCGTCCGGAGATCGCGATCGAGCGCGATACCAGGTTGGCGTTTGCGAGGATGGTTCGCGAATTGGACCTCGATATTTCCGAGCCATCGGCGACGCCACGGCCGCCAGCATTGCGATCGAACCGGAGGGCCTAACCCATGCCATTGAAGCGCCGCACACCCCGAAGGTGAAAACCCAATATCCACCGATCGTCCAGGCGCTCTTGGGTGGCGAGCACATTGAGCCGTCACAAGAGGCGCGCGGTGTGTTGCTGGGCATTTACTTTTTCCATGATTTCGAGCTTGGCCAGGAAATTGAGCAAAAGTCCCACGCGATTGTGGATACGTGGCCAGACGATGGGCCGGGCGGAAACCGATGGCGGCCACCTGCGGAGGACCGATGAAATGCCGCTGAAACGCCGTACCTTCGAAGCAGCACTCGCCACCGATCACCTTGGCGACGCTTCTCCCGCACGAGATCGCGTTCCTTTTCGACGAAAAGGAGCCGCCTGATCCTGACCATCGCTGGTATGGGCACTGGTGGGCCATGGAGCGCGACGACGATCCGGCATTCCGACCGGATCGGCCGCCGGTAGCCGACATGTGGGCCGAGTTGGGCGAAGGCATCGTCGCAGAATGGGCTCAGGAACGTCCTGGCAGCCGTCCGTCGTGCTGGTGGCGGTATCAGGCGCCAGAGCCGCGCCGACGGCTGGGAGGCGTTGGCTCGCCGGGCTGGCCCGATAGGTTGCAGTACGGCCGTCCTACCGGCTGGCAGTGGCCACGGGAGTTGCCGCCCGGCGCGACGATCGTCGGCGGCCCGCCCGAGTGCGACCCGAACGATCCGCCGGTATTCGAAAGCCAGGCCACGTATCTAAAGCGCCACGGGCTGCTAACGGACGGCGAGCTGGAACGGCTGACGGCGGAAGATTTCGAGCGGGAGCCGATTCGCCCTCGCGTTACCACCAGAACCGAGGTGGTAACGTGACTAAAGACGCCGCCACAGCCCACCGTGCTGTTGCCGAGGCCGAGCTGGCGGCAGCGGCTGCCTTAGGGTGCGGCAGGTGCCGGCACGCGCTGCGGGTGCTCCAGGGCGGTGCTCGGCCGGGCAGGCGGGCAACCGACGACGAGGCCGCACTCCGTGAGATCTTCCGCCTCGAGGCCGCTGGCTTAGGCCTTCACGCCGTCAGCACCGTCGCGCGTCAGATCGGTGGCAGTGCCAACACACCACGTCGCCTTCGTGGCAAGCTCGTAAAAATGCGGGGGAAATTATTTAACACAGTATCGTTGGGAACGATATCAGTCGAATGAGATTGACCGCATCCACCACACCGACGCCGCCACCGGCTGCACCGCCGCCTGAGTCGCAGACGCGCACCGAGGCGGTCGAAGCCAAGATCGCGCTGCTACGCTCGAAGGCGGCCGAACTGCACCGCGAGCACCTGGAGCTGGACGCGGCTGGCGCACATCCGACGCCGCCGGCCACCGAGGAGTCGCCGCAACAGGTCGCCAAGCGCTGGCTCAATGGCTTCGGCGGTGGGCCGTTGCCTGCATCCAAAGATGCGCGGCTCTATGAGGTAATTCGTGACCGCAACGGGCTCGCGTTGGCGCTGGAGGATTTGGACCGGCAGTTGTTCGCGGCCAGGGCCGATGCCTCGCGCGAATACATGGCCGAGAACATGCATCATTGGCATGCCATCCAGTTGCGCCGCGTGCGTGCGTTGCTGGAACTGAACCGCGCGAACCGTGCCGCTGCGGAGTTCCGGCGCGCGGCGGTGGCGATCGGCCCAGGCACAGCATCACTGCCGGCTGACCGCGTCGGCGGCCTGTTCTCCGAGCCGATCGTTGACGGGCCAATCTACCGGTACCTGGCGGAGTGCGTCCGAGCCGGCATCGTAACCGCCGAGGAGATCGCTCAGTGAGCATCATGACCAACGACAGCGCGGCGATTAGGGCTGCGCTTCTTGCCGACGGCCGCCGGGCGCTCGGTGGGCCGCAGGCCGCAGTGCGCCGTCAGGTGACGAAGGCCAAGGCAAGGCCGGTGCGCAACATCGACCCCGCGACCGTGCTGCGGGAGGACAAAGCCGAGACGATTGACGAGATGTTGCGCGACAGCGCCGCATGGCTATGCGAGGTCTTCGGCCGGACCCTGAGCGCCAAGACGCTGTGGGAGGCCGGCGCACGCATGCTTCCGGTGCGCCGCGCTGCGTCTGAGGCCATGAACAGTACGGGCGGCGTGCTGGTCCCGACGGAAATGATGCCAGGCATTCTGGCGTTCAGGGATGCCGCCACATTTCGGCAAAATGCCAGCACCTACACGATGACCAGCGACTTCGCATCGGTGGCGCGACGGACAGGCGGTGTGACGCCGGTTTTCCTCGGTGAAAATGCTCCGCTCAGTGAGTCAGCACCGACCTGGGATTCGGTTGGACTAACCGCAAAGAAGCTCGCGATTTTCGACCGGCTTAGTTCCGAGCTGGTGGAGGACTCTGCGGTCGATGTTGCGGCGTATTTCCTGGCCGATAGCGGAAGCGCGCTTGGTCTCAAAGAGGATGACTGCGGTTTCAACGGTGATGGAACAAGCACCTATGCGGGAATGCGCGGGCTGTGCCCCACTCTACTCGACGGATCGCACGGCGCTGGCAAGGTTTCAGCAGTTTCCACGCACAAAACGTTCGGAACCCTCGATGCAACCGACATCACGGCACTGATGGCGGCATTGCCGGAAAAGTATTGGGGAAATGCCAAATTCTATTGCTCCGGATATGGCGCTGCATCGCTATTTGCACGGCTCGGCGCAACAGGCGGCGGATTTGTCAAAACCACATCCGGCGACAGGCCGGCATTGAGCTACGGCGGCGTGCCGATCGTGATTACGCCTAAGCTCCCCGGCTCTGGCGATCAGACTGGCGTCGTTATGGTCTTATTCGGCGATCTTGCATCGGCCGCTGCGCTCGGAAGCCGGCGCGAGATGACGCTGATGATCTCTCCCGATCGCTACCTGGAGATGGATCAGGATGCATATCGTCTGACCGAGCGCTTCGACGTTGTTTGTCACAATCTTGGCGACAACACGAACGCGGGTGCGATTGTCGCTCTCACAGGTACAGCATGATACCCCGTCCCTTCCAATCGGGCCACGACATCGCGATCGTGGGTGCTGTACGTCCGAATCGAAGCGTTATTGCCATTGCGCCGTTGTCGGACACTCTTCGTCGGTTTGTGGAAGTACCGGCGATGCCCGGCGGCGGCGGAGCGGGCTGCTCACTCACTCGTGCCGCCGCCGCCACAACCTGCATTGAGGTTGTAATGACGACGACCTCGCAAATTACCCAGGCAGTCTACCAGGGGATTACGAAACGTCTGTCGCAGATATTGGCGAAGTATTCATTCGCGCCTCAGGCCAACGCGGGGCTGTCCTAGCATACCTTTGGCCTCTATCTATGCGCTGCGACAGCTCACTGCTAGCCTTCCGGGCGGGGGAACAGATGAGCTTCCTGGACAGTCAGGGACAGACACTAATCGGGGTCGGCGTTTACACCGTGCCGCAAGCTGCGCGACTGGTGCGTCTCTCCACTTCCACTGTAGAGAGTATAGTTGGCCCAGAGCCAGACGATACCACTCTACCTCGCGAATCCCCTATTGCCGTCGCCGAACTCGATCTCGGATTTGATGAGAATATCATCACGTTCCATGGTCTGATGGAAATCTGGGTCGCAGCTCAGCTGCACGAAGAAGGCATACCATGGCCAACAATTCGCTTTGCATCCTTTCAGGCCCGTAGAGTTCTGAAAACACGTCACCCGTTCACATACGGGAGCTTCCGTACGGACGGTCGCCGAGTTTTTCTTAGCCTGAAGGGAGCCAGGAATAATCCAAAAATCGCAGTCGACCTGCTTAGTCGGCAGCAAGTCTTTGAGGATATAATCGAGCGATCTCTTCGCGGCACTATCGTGGTGCGTGGTGCCGACGGACGGATTCTGAAATGGTACCCAATTGGCTCTAAATTCCGTGTCGTCCTGGACCCGGAACGCCGGTTTGGTGAACCCATCGATCCCGAAACAGGCGTGCCGACCGCTTCACTTGCGGAGGCGTTCCGCGCGGAAGGAGGAAACGCATCCGCCGCCGCTCACTGGTTCGGGACGAGCCCCAAAGCCGTGCGTGATGCTGTCGTTTTTGAACGATGGTTAAACAGAGCCTAGTCCTCGTATTTGATGAAAGCATTTCTCCCCGGATTTGTTGGGCAATAGAAGGATTCTGTCGGGAAGACACGTCCTTAACATTCCGGACCATGGATCGCGGACTTAAGGACGCTGACTGGTTGGCTGGTGAGTTTCCACCCGATCCCACGCATGTCGTGATTACAAAAGACAGCGTGTTGCGACCAAGAGGTCAAACCCTCGTCTGGCTTAGGGGCGGTCTGACTGTCGTAATCATTGATGGCAGACTAGGAAACATGCTTGTACCGCATCTAGCAGCAATTCTAATCCGATGGTGGCATACGATCGAACAGACTGTGCGTGGTACGCCTAGGCAAGGAGCATTCGTCGTTCCACTGCGCTTCGTGCAGAGAGATCGCCTCCCCAAGTGGTCGCTGAAGAAGCGGCGGAGAAAAGTTAAACGAACTAAGCGTATTCGAAAACGCCAGAAGGTTGGACGTGTACATAGGTCAGATCTTAGGCAGGGAAACCTTGAGCTTCCACCGCCGGGGGAGAAGAACAACGGTCGTCGCCGGCGGTCCTGATAGTATCGGGGAAACCGCCGATAAGAAAATCCCCCAGCATCTCTATGGGGGAGCCGGAGTTGTCGGGGAGACGCATTGATCTGGATCAACCGTAAACGCCGAAATCTGTTGGTGCTCGATAATATTGTGGTAATCCCCCGGGTACACACCCGGGCGTGTGATTCGACTAATACGAAACGGCCATCGTTGTAACTTGTTAATTCCCCTGCGCCAACTTACCGACGTAGCCAATCGGCGGCGATGATTCATCACAGACTGGAATTCAACCCATGCGTAATGCGGAATTGGACCTACGGGACGGTCTATCTCTTCTGGCGCAAGCCGACAGGTGCAGACGCCTCGCGGGCAGCCGAACGGATGCCGCAGTCAAGACGACCTTGCTGGAGTTGGCGGTTGAATATGAACTACTTGCGGAGCAACTGCGTCAGTTCGGCGAGGAATCTGCCACCGCTGATCTGCCATCCACGAGGGCTAGAATATAGCCGGTCCGATCCGCGCCAAATCTCGACATAGCGAAACGTGCGCGCACGAGCCACCGCATAGGCATGGTCGATTGCTTCGTCGAGGTCAGCCGCCTCCAATCCGCGAGCAGCGGCTAAGGCAGCGATCGAGCGCGACACCGCATGTCTGCGCACGTGGCGCTTGGCACCGAGCTATACCAACGGCCATATGGGTTGACCGCTACTGCCCAATTTCTCTGCGTGACTGACCGGATGCGGTCTGGCAAAGCGATGAGTGCATTCCATGCGGCGCAGCAGGCGTCGACGATGGCCTCGTAGCTGTCGGAGACGCGATTGCTGAGGAAGTTCTGCCTGAGGAACTGCCAGATGTTCTCCACCGGGTTGAGTTCCAGTGAATAGGGCGGCAGGTGCAGCAGGCTAATGTTGTGGGGCAGGTGCAGGAGGCCGCCAAGCCGATGCCACCCGGCGCCATCCAGCAGCACGACGGCATGGGCGCCAGGTGTGACGTGGCGGCTGATTTCGACCAGATGCAGGTTCATTGCTTCGGCATTGGCCTCGGGCAGCACCAGGGCCGCGCCGGGAGCCGGGTGCCCTGTTCGGCCCAGATGTAGGTCAGGCTGCCTTGCTGGCCAATGCGCGCTTCATCCTGCCACCAGAGTTCGAGTGGCTTGCCGCAAGCCTCGGGCGGGATGGCGTCGGCGACCAGCGCGGCAAAGTTTTTTTATGCGCCTGCTGCGCCGAACTATCCGCCTGCGGGTGACGCGGACGCACCGAGAGATGCCTGAAGCCAAGCCGATGCAACAGCTTGCCGACACTCGCTCATGCAGATGCACACCAAACATCCGGGCGATCTCAATCCAACGGCGGTTCTCGTGGGATCGGGGACCACGCTGCCCGTTGGCTTGTCAGGAAAGATCTGACAAGGTGAGAGGGCAGTCCTGACACGGCGGGCCGCCTATCTCTTCTCGCAATCCGATCAACAACGGTCGGCCAGGGACTTCAGACTGACAAGGCAAAAAATTGGCCACAGTATATCGTCGCGGTCGGGTCTACTGGGTCAGGTTTAGAGCCCATGGCCATCATATTCGCCGGTCGGCGCATACATCCAATAAAACAGAAGCAACAGCCTTCCTTCGGCGCCTGCTGACCGAATACGCCACGAAGGCCCGTGGCGACAGTCCCCGCCGTCGGTACGAGGAATCCGTCGAGCGGTTCTTGTCCGAAGCCACGATTAGGGCCGGGACACGTGTGGTCTATCGTTGCTGCCACAAGGCATTCCGACCTCTCGCGCAGGACCGATACTTGGATGAAATCGATCGACACGTTCTGGGAGATTTCATCTCCAGGCGAAAGCAAGCCGGCATTGCAGATGCTACTATCCGTCGAGACTTGGCGTTCCTGAGCTCGCTGTGCGCTATGGCGGTCCGATGGGGGTGGTTAGGCACAAATCCGGTCACAGCTCTCAACAAGAGGGCGCTTAAGGCGTCACGGCCTCGGACCCGGTTCCTCACCCCGGCCGAGCTTGACCAACTGCTTACGGCCACGGCCGACCACATCCGGCCGGCCATCATTCTCGCCCTCGAAACCGGCCTCAGAAAGGAGGAGCTTTTCAGCCTGACTCTGTCGGCCATTGATCTCGCGCGGCGCGAGATCAGACTCGATCATACCAAGAGCGGCATCCCTCGCCACGTGCCGCTCAGCGACAAGGCGATTACCACCATCAAGGGTTTACTCGGTCAACCACAACGGCCGAATACTCCCTATCTGTTCGCAAAGGTCGATGGAAGGCAATTCGTGGATATGAAAAATGGCTTCGTCGCCGCGTGCAAACGGGCGGGCGTGACTGACTTCAGATGGCACGACTTGCGCCACACATTCGCAAGTTGGTTCGTCCAAGATGGAGGCGACCTGTATCACCTGAGCCGAATCCTCGGCCATGCGACTGTCCAGATGACCGCCCGCTACGGCCACCTTCGCACCGGCGATCTTCATGCCGAGCTTCAGCGGGTGGCACAGAACCGGACACAAGAGCATAGAATTAGTAGCGCGCGGGCAATCAGCGACACCGTATTCTGGTCAGAGAAAAGCGGCGGAGAATGACCCCGCCGCCTGATTTGGCCGAAACCCGTAATGGGCTCAGAAGTTGACCACGTCGCCGATCAGGAAGCCCTGGCCACGGATGTTGTTGTTCAGGTTTGAGCCTGCCGCCGTTCCGATCGCGCCGGTAACGAAGTTGCGCGCTCCCTGGGTCTGGTCGTTCCAGATATATTCGGCAAACACAGTGAAGCCGGGCGCAACGGTGAAGCTTCCGGCGACGTCGATCGCTCGGGCTTTCAACTGGGTTATCCCGCTGAGGTTCACGTTGCCCTGCTCCCAGTATTCTTCGCCGACGATGCCGACCGTGAGCGGCCCCGCGACGTACTTCACGCCGGCCAGGAAACCGAGGAGCGGTGCGCCGCCCTTGGGTTGCAGGCCCAACTGGCCGTTCATCTGGCCGCCGACCACGTTGCCGCCGACCGTGAAGCCGGCAAACGTCGCCGCGATGCCGGCGCTGCCGATGGCGAGATCATTGAAGCTGCCGTTGAACTTGCTGCCCGCCACCGTCGTGTTGCCGAGGACTGCGGCCGTGGTTGCGCCGGTGTAGTCGGCGTGCTGGCTGCCCTCACCCACGACGTAGGCCAGCAGGCCCGTGGGACCGAACTGGCCCTGGTAGCGCGCGCCGATCGCCGCCTGATTGATCGACCGCGAGCCGTCCTGGATGCCTGGACCGGAAGACAGCGTCGGACAGCCAGTATTGACGATGCCGCAGGAGTTGCCGGTGCCGGTGCCGGAGCCGTTGAGTGATCCGGTCAATGGGGCGATATTGGCGCTGCCGATGCCGTTGCCGTTCGAGGTGTTCGGCGCGTACTGGATGCCGAAGTCGAACCCGGCAATCTGCGGCGACAGATAGACCGCCTTGGCATTATCGTATTCGTTGCCGGCTTGTGCCAGGAACACGAATGCGGGCGCGACGCCGCCTACCATGTTCTGCAAATCGCCGCCGTTCAGGTTGCCGGTCGGCGTGAACTGGAAGGTGGTCACGCCGTTGTCGAAGATGCTGATCAGGCCGTCGGCCTGACCGACGCGCACGATGCCCCAATTCTCGCCGGCGACGTAGGTGAAGGCGCGCCGCACGAACAGCGTCTCAAACGAGGAGTAGCCGCTGGCGCCCGAACTGCCGTTGTTGCTGATCTGGCCGATGAAGTTCTGCCGCACCTCGATCGCGGCGCCGTAGCGCAGGCCGTTCGTCGCCATGGCATCGCCGCCCAGGTAGATACGCGCGAAGCTGTCGATCGCCTGCGGCATGACCTTGACCGAACCCGTACCGTTCTGACCGAGCACCGCGCCCAGACTACCGGCGGCGGGCGCCGCCGCGACGCGTGAGTCCACGCTGGTCCAGATTGACTGGAAGTCCACCTGCACCTTGCCGTTCACGTGAACGACCATGGTACCCGGGGTCGGATTGGCCAGCTGACCCGGAAGCATCGGCGCCTGGTAGTTGTTGTTGTTGTTCGCACCGGCCGCCGGACTGGCTGCCGGCGGAAAGGCGGTCTGGCCCTGTGTCGGCACACCGACGACCGGCGTCCCCGTGATCGCCGGCACCTGGGCGACGGCCGTTCCAATCAGTCCCCCGGTCCCCAGCGTGGCGACGCTCGCCAGCAGAAACTTGCGCATTTCATCCTCCTCGTTGCGCCGGCAGGCCGGCGAAGTTTCCAGATGCTGTCCCGATGCGCCCGCGGATCGGTGAGTTGGAAGCGGACGGGTCGATAGGTTCTGACGAGGAGCATCCAGATCGGACAGACCATATATCCGGCCATGACGCGTGCAAATAACGTTTCGAGCCGTCTCGCGACATTACTGAGACACCGTGGCAAAACCGCAACAGAGATCAAATTGCTCTAGATGCGGTCACGAAACAATTAAGAACAAACTCGTGCAGAGGCAGCATACGACTGACACGCATACTGCCCCAAACTCTTCTCCAGCCTTGTTCGCCTATGCCAGCCTCGGCTGCGGCTGGAATGTGGTCGCCCCTTGACTGCTAGATTGCGGCCCTCCCTGACTCCGCCTGCACCGGACGCAGATTGGTCACGCGGTCGCATGGCAACTCGGCGGACTTCCAGTCCGGTCTGAGGATCTGCGCTCCCGGCCAAGCTCCGCTGCCGGCCAGCGCGGTCATGGCGCCACGCGCGATGTCGGCGAATTCGGCGACAACCGCGTTCGTCGCCTGGCGACGGAACACCAGTGCACAGGTGGACGTGAGCGGCGGATGGCTGATCGGCCGGAATGCCAGGGCGCCGCGAGCAACCTCGTCCTGCACTGCCGTCAGCGGCAGGACCGTGCAGCCAATCCCGTTGCGAACCATGACCTTGGTGGAGGCGACGCTGCTCACCTGCATGGTCGGAACAAGCCGAATCCCGTGGCGCTGCGTCGCACTGTCAAGACGGCGGCGAATCCAGTGCTGCGGGCCAGGCAGAATGAGCGACTCGCCGATCAGATCGCGCAGCCGCAGCGGACCGTGGTCCTCTGCCGGCCGGGAATGAACCGGCGCGACGAGGCCCAGGCCCTCCGTCAGGATCGGCCATATCTCCAGATCGGTCAGGACCGGCGGATCCTGGACGACCGCTATGTCAACGCGGCGGTGCAGCACCCATTCCTCAAGCTCGGTGCCGCTGCCCTCGCGAATATCCAGTGCGACATCCGGCCAACGGCTGCGGAATTCCCGGGCCAATGGTGCCGCGAGCAACGGGCCTGCCTCGGCGGGCACCGCGAGGGACACTGACTCCGGAACCGTTCCGGCCGCTGCGTCCTCGTCCAGCGGCGAAGCCAGCAACCGCATGACCGTCTCAAGACGATCGCGCAGACATGCGCCAGCCTGGGTCAGGGCAACGCCCCGCCCGTGGCGCACCAGGAGCTGCGTCCCCAAACCCTCTTCCAGTTTGCGGACCTGATGTGAAATGGCAGGCTGGCTGACATTCAGCTCGCGCGCCGAGCGCCCGAAATTTCCGGTGCGCGCCACGCTGTGGAAATACCGCAGTTCCCGCAGATCGAACGGGCTTTCCCTGGCCTCGCTTTGCAGCGACGTACCCGGTACGCGCGCAAGGGTGTTGTAGGCGTTCATCCAGCCGCGGGCCCCCGTCGTCGCCTGGTCGATCGTGATACGAAGGGAGCGTCAGTTCGGCTGTGCAAGAAAGCCGGTATGGTCCGCGATCAGGCGTCAGCCCGTTCCTGACAGAGCGTCAGGATAATCCTCACAAATCCAGGACACTTACCCGAGCTTCTTCAGCGCCCGTCCAGCCAGCCCTGATCGGCCGCGTACCGCACGAGTTCGACACGGCTGCGATAGCCAAGCTTCTCCATCGCCCGTGCCTTGTAGGTTTCGACGGTTTTCACGCTGATGTTCAGCCGCGTCGATATTTCCTTGTTGCTGTGGCCGCCTGCGACCAGACGAAGGACCTCGGTCTCCCGCTCGCTGAGTTCAGTCACCTGGCCCAACTGAGGATGCAGCGCGCGCCTCGCCCGGCCGACCACCTTTCCAGCAACCGCGGGATCAAGGTACATGCCTCCGGACACCACTGCGTGCAACGCACGGATCAGTTCGTCCGAAGCCGAACGCTTCAGCAGGTAACCGCTCACGCCGGCTTCCACGAGCTGGCGCAGATACGCACGATCGTCATGCACGGTGAGCACCAGCACGCGACATTCAGGTCGTTCGGCCAGCAACGCGGTGGCGACCTCGATACCGTTCATCTCGGGCATCGAAATGTCGAGGACCACGACGTCCGGGAGCAACTGTTTTGCCAGCCGGAGTGCAGTGCGCCCGTCACGCGCGTTGCCGACAACCTCGAAATCCGCATCGGCCTCGACCAGCGCCTTGAGGCCGGCGAGCACGACCGGATGGTCGTCGACCATCAGGACGCGCGATGGCGTCGCCGTCATTTGCCCGATCCCTCCCCGATCGGTACGCAGGCATAGACAGTGGTGCCGCCGTGCGGTGCCGATTCGACCTCGAGACTGCCATTGACAAGGCCCAGACGTTCACGAACCCCCAGCAGGCCAAGGTGCGCTTTGCCCAGTGCGATGTCGGTGCACTCATCCCGCTGGAATCCGCGGCCATTGTCCTCGACAATCAGCCGCACTTCGCCATCCGTGGCCTCCAGAATGACGCCGACCTGATCTGCGCCGGAGTGCTTCACCACATTGGTGATCGCTTCCTGCAACACACGAAATAGCCCGGTCTCCACCGCCGCAGGCAGGCGCCGGTCCCCCAGCGTGATCTCCAAATCGATACGCAGTCCCGAACGCTCGGCCCATTCCTCCAGATACTGCGTGATCGCGTTCCGCAAGCCGAGATCGTCCAGCGCCATGGGGCGCAGCTCCCACGCCATGCGGCTGAAGTCGCGCCCGAGTTCGGCGGTCAGATCCTTGAGTTCCGAGATCCGGCGCCGCGCTGTCGCATCGGTTGCGCAGATCGGTGCGATGGCGTCGAAGCCTAGGCGCAGCGCGGTCAGATACTGGCCGAGGCTGTCGTGCAGTTCGCGTGCGATCCGCTTGCGCTCGGCCTCCTGCGCCAGAACGGTCCGATGCAGCAGCTCCCGGCGCTCTTCATTCGCGGTGGCCAGATCCTCGGCCAGGGCACGATAGTTCTGTTCGCTCTCGCGCAGCTCCCGCGCGGCCTGTTCGCGCGCCTCGCCGCTGCGGTGAAGCTGCTCGCCCGCCTGATGCAGTGAACGCGCAACCGCATCGGTTTCCTTGATGCCCGTCGCGTGCACCGGTAGCCGTTCGCCGCGGCCGACGCGGTCGGCGTAGCTGACGAGGGCACGGATGGGCCGCGCGATATGCCGCCCGATCAGGCTCGCGAGTATCAGTGCGACGCCCACTGTGACGACACCGACCAGCATGAGGATCAGGGTGGAGCGACGAACCGGGGCAAACAGGATGTCGTCTGGAATGCCAATAACGACAGCCCAGCCTGCCAGCCTCACATGCGTGAATGCGTTGTAGACCGGTATTCCCTCGCGCGAGTTGCTCGGGAACCAGCCGTCGTTCGCCGCCTGGAAACGTTCGATGATCGCCGGACGACCCATCTGACCAACGAAGCGATCGGCATCACGGCTCCTGGCGAGCGTATAGCCATGACGATCGGTGACTGTAACGATCCAGTCGGGCGGCAGGTCCAGCCCCGCGAGGATCTTTGGCAGGCGCGATGCGACGTTGAGGCTGAGGACATAGGCCAGGCGGTCGTCCCGAAATACCGGAACGCTGATCGCGATGACCGGCTGCCTGCTGACTGCTCCTATCGTCAGATCGGAGATGTCCGGTTGGCCGGTCGCGACGATCCGCCTTATGACATCGAGAGCCGTTGTCATTGGCAGCTTGTCGCCGAACGGCAGGCGGGTATTGACGAGCTGCTGGCCGGTGAGATCGCTCAGCATGACGTTCAGGCCATGCTCCTTTGCGGCCTCGGTCGCCTGCGCCTGGAACGCCGCGAAATCTCCGTTCTG
>CAWEVI010000001.1:0-26568 GCA_963812475.1 uncultured Alphaproteobacteria bacterium | reverse complement strand
AGTGGTTCTCGCACGAAGCCGAGGCGGAGAAGGCGGGACTGTCGGCCCGGTCGATCGAGACGCTGCGGCACGGCGGCCACACTTTCGACGCGCCGGACGAGCAGATGATCCACGACTACGGCACCGAACTGCTGCGGCGCCATCATGCCGGCGACACGACCTACCAACGCATCCTCGCCACCTATGGCGCGGCCGGCATCGTCGAACTCACCGCGCTGATCGGCTACTACTCCATGGTTGCGCTGACGCTGAACGCGCACGAGATCGGGGTGCCCGATGGCGCCACGCCGCCGCTGCCAACCTTGCCGAGCCATGGGGCCGAGGTCTAGCAATCCTGCCATGAGCACCATCAGGCGGCCGGCGATCGGCGTAACCCTCGATTCCGAGCAGCCCGGCGGATATTCGAAATACCCCTGGTATGCAATCCGGCAGAATTACGCCGACGCCATCGTCGCGGCCGGCGGACTGCCCATTGCCCTACCCCACGATGCGACGCTCGCAGCCGAGTATCTCGACCGCATCGACGCGCTGGTCGTCACCGGCGGCGCGTTCGACGTGGATCCTGCGCTGTACGGCGACGGCGCACGGCACGCGACGGTGACGCTGAAGGAAGGTCGCACTGCCGCCGAACTGGCATTGACCGTCGGGGCGCTGGAGCGCGGCATACCGGTACTCGGAATCTGCGGCGGCGAGCAGCTTTTGGCGGTGGCGCTGGGCGGCACGCTGATCCAGCATATTCCCGACGCGATTGCCGATCCGCTGGAACATGAGCAGACAAACCCGCGCCACGAACCCGGCCATCCCGTCGCAATTACCAGTGGCACCCTGCTGCATCGCATCGTCGGCGCCAGCGAAATGCGGGTGAACTCGGCGCACCATCAGGCAGTGCGCGATCCCGGTCCGTTCGCCGTGGTGAACGCCGTCGCGCCGGACCATGTGATCGAAGGCGTGGAGGATCCGCGTTACCGGTTCTGTCTCGGCGTCCAGTGGCATCCCGAATTCTTCATCGATCCCGGCGACCGTCGCATCTTCGACGCGCTGGTCGCCGCCTGCCGCGCATGAGCGATCCCCTCCGCGGGGAACGGATCGCCAAATGGCTCGCGCGCGCGGGCGTGACCAGCCGCCGTGACGCCGAACGCCTGCTCCTGGAGGGCCATGTCGTTCTGAACAACACGCGGGTGACGCATCCAGCCACCTTCGTTTCGCCCGGCGACATCGTCGTGGTGAGCGGCACGGTGGTCGACGCGCCGGAACGCACCCGATTGTGGCGCTACCATAAGCCGGTCGGCCTGGTGACGACACATCGCGATCCGCAGGGGCGACCGACGGTGTTCGAGAAACTGCCGCCAGTGCTGCCGCGCGTGGTCAGCATCGGCCGGCTCGATCTGACCAGCGAAGGCCTGCTGCTGCTCACCAACGATGGCACGCTCGCGCGCAGGCTGGAACTGCCGGCAACCGGATGGATCCGCCGCTATCGGGTACGCGTGCACGGCATTCCGGACCCGCACAGGCTGGCCTCGCTCGCCAGGGGGATCACCATCGACGGCGCGCACTATGGCGCGATCGATGCGGGGCTCGATTCGCGCAAAGGCGACAATGCGTGGCTCACCGTCAGCCTGCACGAGGGCCGCAACCGCGAAATCCGCCGCGTGATGGCGCATCTCGGGCTTTCGGTGACCCGGCTGATACGGATTGCGTATGGGCCATTCCAGCTCGGCACCCTGCCGCGCGACGCGGTGGACGAGGTGCCGGCGCGTGTGCTGCGCGACCAGCTGCCGCGCGAGGTGTAGGAGCGTGGGCGGGTCGGCAGGAAAGAAAGTCTCCGCACAGAGGACAATGAGTTTCGACAAAGGGCCACTGATAACCAAAGCCAGCGATTCGCGCGCAGCGCAGCCCTCACCTTCCCAGTGGCCTTCCGCGGTATTCGGGCTTCTCGGCGTTGAATCCTGCTTGCTTGCGCCCTGACACAAATGAGGATCGTCGCAGGCCAATGGCGCGGGCGAACACTGATCGCGCCGCCGGGCAGCCGCACGCGTCCTACCGCCGACCGCGTGCGGCAGGCACTGTTCGACATGCTGCTGCACGCGCCGTGGGGCGGGCGCGACATTGTCGAAGGCGCCCATGTACTGGACGTGTTTGCCGGCACCGGCGCGCTCGGCCTCGAGGCGCTGTCGCGCGGCGCGGCGCACGCAACGTTCATCGAACAGGACCGCGACGCTCTGACCGCCCTGCGCGCCAATATCGCAGCCTGCCGCGCGGAGCATTGTTGCACCGTGCTGCCGGTCGATGCGCTTGCCGCGCCGCTGGGCGAGGCCGCAAGCCTGGTCTTTCTCGACCCGCCCTACGGTGATGATCTGGTGCGACGCGCAGTGACCCGGCTGCGCACCGGGACCCGGCTCGCGCCTGATGCAATTATGGTGGCCGAAACAGGGCGCGATGAACCGGCACCGACATCGGCACCATTGCTCGCCGAGCGTGTGCATGGCGCTGCGCGGATCAGCATTTGGCGCGCGACGTAAATTTGATTCCACCACCAAGACACCAAGACGCGTGCCACTGTTGTTTGTGTCTTCTTGTCTTCGTGTTTTTGTGGCGAACCCTTCTTCGATCACCCCCGCCGATTACCGCCGCCCGAACAGCCTCTCGATCTCGGCCCTGGACAGCTTGAGGAAGGTCGGTCGCCCATGGCTGCACGTGGCCGCGCGCGGCGTGGCCTCCATCTGACGCAGCAGCGCATCCATCTCCGCCGCATTGAGCCGACGCCCGGCGCGGATCGAGCCGTGACAGGCAAGCCGCGCGATCACTGCATCCAACCTGACGGACAGCGCCGTTGCCTCATCGAGTTCTTCCAGTTCATCGGCGAGGTCGCGCAGCAGCGGCCCCGGTTCGGGCGCGCCGAGCGCGGCGGGAAGCGCACGCACCAGCACGGCCCCCGGACCGAAGGCCTCGATCTCCAGGCCAAGCCGAGACAATTCGTCCCCGCGCGCCAGCAGCCGCGCGGCGTCGGCCGGCGGCATGTCCACCACGGCGGGCAGCAGCAGGGGCTGCGACCGCACGCCGCCATCCAGCATCTGCCCGCGCAGCGCCTCATGGGTCAGCCGCTCGTGCGCGGCGTGCTGATCCACCAGCACCAGCGAACCATCTCCGGCGACCGCGATTACATAGGTATCGAGCACCTGCGCGACCGGCGCTCCGAGCGGATGCTCCGGGCGCGGTTCGGGTGCGGCCAGCATGCGTGCCGCCGGTGCGACGCCGAACGCCAGCGGCGTCTCGGCCATGCCAGGTAGCGGGACCGAACTGTACGGCACCGGGTAAGCGCGCGAATGTACCAGATGCAGCACGGGCCGCGGCGCCGGGAGCGACGTGCCGGCGCCGCCAGCCAGGGCGCGCCGAAGGCTGCCGATCACCAGCGAACGCACCGCACCAACGTCGCGGAACCGCAGCTCGGTCTTCGCCGGGTGAACGTTCACGTCGAGCTTGTCAGGCGGGATGTCGAGCCAAAGTGCGACGATCGCATGGCGACCCGCAGCGATCACGTCGCGATAGGCCACACGCACCGCGACCTTCAACACCGGATCGGCAACCGGTCGGCCGTTCACCGTGAGCGCCTGCGCCGCGCCGGTGGCACGCGTGACCGCGGGCGAGCAGGCGTGCCCGGTGATGCGCAAGTCGCCGCGTTCGCCGGCAACCACAACCATCGCCGCCGCCGCCGCCGCTCCGAACAGCGCCGCGACCCGCGCCGCCCGCTCCTGCGGCGGCAGGTCGAAGGCGATCCGCCCATCGCTCTCGAGCCGGAACGCGACCGACGGCGCTGCCAGTGCCAGACGCCGCACTGCCGCCTCGGCGTGATCCGCCTCGATGCGCGGAGACTTGAGGAACTTGCGCCGCGCCGGGGTGGCGAAGAACAGGTCCCGCACCACCACACGCGTCCCCGGCGCGCCCGCCCCTGGCGCCACATCGGACACCGCACCGCCCTCGACACGAATTTCCGAGGCATGTGCCGCGTCGCGTGGGCGCGATGTTATGGCAAGGCGCGCCGCCGCGCCGATCGAAGGCAGCGCCTCGCCGCGAAATCCGAGCGTGGCGATGCGCACCAGGTCGTCGTCGATCAGCTTCGAGGTGGCGTGGCGCAGCACCGAAATGGCCAATGAGGCCGCGTCCATGCCGCACCCGTCGTCGGTTACCTCGATCCGGTCGATGCCGCCGCCATCGAGAGCCACGGCGATGCGCGTGGCGCCTGCATCGAGCGCATTCTCCACCAGTTCCTTCACCGCGGCCGCGGGGCGCTCGATCACCTCGCCGGCGGCGATCCGGTTGATGGTATGCGCGGGCAGGATACGGATCGGCGGCATCGCGTCAGGGCGAGGTGGCGGGCTGAACGAAGGAAGAATTCAACACGGAGGACGCGGAGGGTACACGGAGGGCACGGAAGGATGATTCATGCGTTGGGCGCAGGCTGCCCCGCGGCGTGAAGCGCAGATCACATGCTTTCCGCGACCTCCGTGCGGACCCCGTGGCCTCCGTGTTGAAATCGCCTGCATCCGGCCGCACGGACGCACCATCGCTTCCCCGATGCAGTGCGGCCCGGCAACTCGCGTTCGCGCTCATCGCACGAGCATACCCCGCTCGCCACCGGTTTCCGAGTGCCCGCTTCCCTGCCCTCGCGGGTCATGCGATCCTCCTGGCAACCGCGACAACGAAACCATGGAGTGACCGATGATCGAGCTCTACGGCATGGGCAGCCCCAACGTCGTCAAGATCTACATCGCGCTGGAGGAACTCGGCCTGCCCTACACCGTCCACCCGGTGGACGTGTTCACCGGCAAGCAGTTCGATCCGGCCTTCCTGAAGCTCAATCCGATGGCCAAGGTGCCGGTCATCACCGACAGCGAGGGCCCGGGCGGCAAGCCCTGCACGCTGTTCGAGTCGGGCGCCATCCTGCTTTATCTCGCCGAGAAGACTGGCCAACTGCTGCCCACGGACGTTGCGGCGAAATACGCGGCGATCGAGTGGATGATGGTGCAGATGACCACCGTCGGCCCGATGTTCGGCCAGGCCGTGCATTTCATCCGCTTCGCCCCGGCCGGCAACGATTACGCCAAGAGCCGCTACGTCACCCAGGTTCACCGCGTGTTCGAGGCGATCGACCAACGTCTGGGCGAGACGGCGTGGCTCGGGGGCACCGACTACGGCATCGCCGACATCGCCACCTACCCGTGGGCGCGCGCCATGCCGGTGCTGCTCGGCGCCGATACGGCAGCAAAATACCAGAACGTGCAGCGCTGGGTCGCGGTCATCGACGAGCGCCCGGCGGTGAAGCGCGCGCTTGCCGCGGTGGACGACGTCCGCGGCAAGACGACGGGGTTCGACAAGGCGCAACCCGCGATGCTCGACAAGGTGTTCGGCCGCGGCCAGTTCGCTACCGCCTGAACCGCAGCGGACGGACGGGGGCGGGATGGACGGGACGTCCTGGCAGGCGCGGGTCTATGCCGCGCTGAAAGCCGCGCACGTCACCCAGGTCGGCTACGTCCCCGATGCCGGCCACGCCCACCTGATCGAGGCCGCTCATGCCGACACCGACATGCGGGCCGTCGTTCTGACCACCGAGGAGGAGGGCATCGCGCTGGCCGCCGGCGCTTGGCTGGGTGGCCGGCGCGCCGTGCTGCTGATGCAGTCCTCGGGCGTCGGCAACTGCACGAACATGCTGTCGCTGCCGGTGAACTGCCGCATGCCGTTCCTGACGCTGGTGACGATGCGGGGCGAGTGGGCGGAGTTCAATCCCTGGCAGGTGCCGATGGGCGCCGCCACGCCCGCCGTGCTGGCCGCAGCCGGCGTGCACGTCCGCCGCGCCGACCGCCCTGACGACGCGGCGGAGATTGTCGCGGCATCGGCGGCGCTCGCCTTCGACAGTGCCGTGCCGGTCGCGGTGCTGCTGTCCCAGCGGCTGATCGGCGCCAAGGATTTCGCAAAGTGAGGAACGACGGTACGCTGAACCGGCGCGCGGTCGTCGCGACCCTGCTGCGGGAGCCGGGCGAGATGCTGGTCGTCACCGGCCTCGGCGCTCCCACCTACGACGCCTCTGCCGCCGGCGACCGGGCGCTGAACTTCTACCTCTGGGGCGCGATGGGCGGAGCAGCGATGCTCGGGCTCGGCCTGGCGCTCGCCCAGCCGTCCCGCCGTGTACTGGTGCTGACCGGCGACGGCGAGATGCTGATGGGCATGGGCTCGCTGGCCACAATAGCCGCGGCCGCGCCCGCCAATCTGGCGATCGCGGTGCTGGACAATGCGCGCTACGGCGAGACCGGCTCCCAGCGCAGCCATACCGGGCTGACCACCGACCTCGCCGCGGTGGCCGCGGCGTGCGGCTGGACCGCCACGGCCACCACGCGCGACATGGCCGGAGTCGAGGCGCTCACCCCGCGGCTCCGGGCCGAGGCGCTGTTCGCGGTGGTCCGCATTTCGGCCGATGAGGACCCGCGCCACCTGCCGCCGAGGGATGGCGCCCACCTCGCCGATCGATTTCGGCGTGCGCTCGGCATCCCCTGCGACTGATTCGGGCGATTTGTATCGGCTTGTATCGCCGTCTTGATCCAATTGCCCGAGCCATGATTTTGACGCTGGCGAATGCGTGCCGTTTCGCCGACAATGCAAGGCTTGGGCGAGACATGACTGCCTGTTAATGTACAAGGCAGGGACAGGGAAGGCTGCAAAATGGGATTGTGCGATGCAGCACAAAGGCGATGACGAGTTTCCGGATGTCAAATCGTGACTGAGGCGGCGAAGAAGCGGCTGCGCAAGGGCTGGCCATTGGCGCTTGTGCTTGGCGTGCTGGTGGCGGTTGGCATCGGGTCGATCCTGCTGGAACCCTCCACCGCCCAGCAGCCACGCCCGCCGAGCGGCCCGCCACTGGTTCCGGTCAGCATCGCGCGTGCCACCCGGCAGGACGTTCCGATCTACCTGAAGGGCCTGGGTTCGGTTCAGGCGTTCAATTCCGTGCTGGTGCGCGCCCGCGTGGACGGCACGCTGACGGAATTCCCGGTAACCGAGGGCCAGGAGGTCAAGCAGGGCGACCTGATCGCCGTCATCGACCCGCGCCCGTATCAGGCCGCGCTTGACGCGGCGATGGCGAAAAAGAGCCAGGACGACGCGGACTTCGTCAATTCCAAGAGCGACCTGGCGCGCTACACCTCGCTCGAGCAAAAGAGCTTCGCCTCGCATCAGCAGGTCGACACGCAGCAGGCGCTGGTCAATCACATGACCGCCACGATTGCCGGCGACAACGCGGCGATCGAGATGGCCAAGCTCAATCTGAGCTACTGCTTCGTCACGTCGCCGATCCAGGGCCGTGTCGGCCTGCGCCAGGTCGATCCTGGCAACCTTGTGCATGCCTCCGACGCCGCCGGCATTGTCACGATCACCCAGATCCATCCGATCTCGGGGCTGTTCACGGTGCCGCAGGACAGCCTGCCGACCATCAGCGTGGCAATGGAGAAAGGCAAGCTGCCGGTGATCGCCTTCGCGGCAGATGACAAGACCCAGCTCGATCAGGGCACCCTGCTGACCCCCGACAACGCGATCGACTCCAGCACCGGGACGATCAAGCTGAAGGCCACCTTCCCGAACCCGCACAACACGCTGTGGCCAGGGCAGTTCATCAACGCGCGTCTGCAGCTTGGCACCGAGCAGAACGCTCTGACCGTGCCGTCCGTTGCAGTGCAGCACGGACCGGTCGGTCTCTATGTCTATGTCGTGGGCACGGACCAGTCGGTGGCACGGCAGCCGGTGGAGGTCGGCAGCGACGACGGGACACTCTCCGTCATCTCCAAGGGCCTGAGCGAGGGTCAACAGGTCGTAACCGAGGGCCAGTCACGTTTGCAGGTCGGCACCAAGGTGGCTGTCAGTGACGCCTCGCAGCAGGCGGCCGCCCCGGCGAAACCGGGTGGCTGAGAAAAAGGGACCGACGGCCGCATGAGCATTTCCACACCCTTCATCCGCCGTCCGGTCGCCACGTCGCTGCTGATGGCGGCTTTCGTATTGGTCGGCATCGCCGCCTACCCGCTGCTTCCCGTTGCCCCGCTCCCCCGCGTCGACTTCCCCACCATTTCGGTGAACGCCAAGTTCCCCGGTGCCAGTCCGGACACGATGGCGGCCACCGTCGCGCAGCCGCTGGAATATCAGTTCGCGCAGATCGCCGGTGTCTCGCAGCTCACCTCGGTCAATGTGCTGGGCCAGTCGCAGATCACCATCCAGTTCGATCTTGACCGCAATATCGACGCCGCCGCGGGGGACGTGCAGGCGGCGATCAACGCCGCCAGCGGTCAGTTGCCGAAGAATTTGCCCTCCGCGCCGACGTATCGGAAGGTCAACCCGTCCGACTCACCGATCATGATCCTTTCGGTCCAGTCGGACGCCGTGCCGTTGATCAATGTGGACGACTACGCCGACAACATCCTGTCGCAGCAGATCTCGCAGATCTCCGGTGTCGCGCAGGTGTTCATCGGCGGCGAGCAGAAGCGCGCGGTTCGCGTGCAGGCAGATCCAGGCAAGCTTGCCGCCATGGGGATCACGCTGGAGGACGTGCGTGGTACGCTGACCAGCGCAACGGCGGACGCACCGAAGGGCACGGTCGACTCCGCGCACCGCACGTATGCGCTTTATGCCAACGACCAGCTCACCAAGGGCTCAGAGTATAACGACGTCATTCTGTCGTACCGCAATGGTGCGCCGGTGCGGGTCAAGGATATCGGCCGTGCGGTGGATGGCGCGGAGAACACCTTGCTGGCTGGCTGGCAGAACGGCCAGCGTGGGATCATCCTGGTTGTGTTCAAACAGCCCGGCGCCAACGTGATCGATACGGTGGATCGCATCAAGGCGGCGCTTCCGGCGCTCGAGGCCGCCATCCCGCCGGCGATCCATGTCAGCGTGATCATGGACCGCACGCTGACCATCCGTGCATCGGTCCACGACGTACAGTTCACATTGATGCTGTCGATCAGCCTGGTCGTGATGGTGATCTTCCTGTTCCTGCGCAGCGTCTGGGCCACCATCATCCCGTCGATCACGGTCCCGGTGGCGCTGATCTGTACCTTCGCGGTGATGTACCTGCTGAGCTACAGCCTCGATAACCTGTCGCTGATGGCGTTGACCATCGCGGTCGGCTTCGTAGTGGACGATGCCATCGTGATGCTGGAGAACATCTATCGCCACGTCGAGGAGGGCATGGCCCCGATGGAGGCGGCGCTGAAGGGTGCCGGTGAGATCGGCTTCACCATCGTCTCGATCAGCTTCTCGCTGATTGCGGTGTTCATCCCGTTGCTGCTGATGGGCGGCATCGTCGGACGCCTGTTTCGTGAGTTCGCGATGACGGTCACCATCGCGGTGGTGGTCTCATGCGTTGTGTCGCTGACCCTGACGCCGATGATGTGCTCGCGCTTTCTGCGCCACGATTCCGGCCAGCATGGCCGCTTCTACCGGATCATCGAAAGATTCTTCACGGCGCTGATCAATGGCTATCGCCGCACGCTCGATATCGCGCTGGGCCACCAGTTCATCACCCTGCTGGTATTTCTCGGCACGCTCTCGATGACCGTCGTCCTCTACGCCTATATTCCAAAGGGCTTCTTCCCGTCGCAGGATACCGGCGTGGTATTGGGCGTGAGCGAGGGTGCCCAGGACGTTCTCATTCGCGGAGATGTCGCGCATTCAGTCCGAGCTCGACGATATCGTGGCACACGACCCGGACGTGCAAGGCTACGGCGCCACGGTCGGTGCCGGCATCGGCGGGCAGACCGAGAACAACGGTCGCATCTATATCGCACTGAAACCGTGGGACGAGCGTGTGGGCGGCACGGCGCAGGATTTCATCAACCGCATCCGCCCGAAGCTGCAGAAAGTGACGGGCGGTGCACTCTTCCTGCAGGCGGCGCAGGATATCCGCGTGGGTGGAAGACTGACCAAGACCGAGTTCCAGTACACCCTCCAGGATGCCGATCTCGCGGAACTCTATCAGTGGTCACCGAAAATCCTGGACAAGCTGCAAAGCCTGCCGATGCTGCGCGACGTCACAACCGACCAGCAGATGGCCGGCATGACCGCGACTCTTACGATCGACCGCGACCAGGCGGCGCGGTTCGGGGTGCAGCCACAGGTGATCGACGACACGCTGTACGATGCGTTCGGGCAGCGCCAGATCACTCAGTATTTTTCGCAGGTGAACTCCTACCACCTGATTCTCGAGGTGATGCCCGACCAGTTGGCCGCCGTCGATACGCTGAACAAGCTCTACGTGAAATCGAGCACGGGGCAGGCGGTGCCGCTGTCCACCTTCGTCAAGTGGACGACAGCACCCGTGCAGCCGCTGTCGATCAGCCACCAGAGCCAGTTCCCCGCGGTGACAATCTCGTTCAACCTGGCGGCCGGGGCCGCGCTGGGTCAGGCGGTGGATGCGATCAACGCAGCGGTCCACCAGATGGGCGTGCCGATCACGGTGCAGGGCACGTTCCAGGGCACCGCGCAGGCGTTCCAGTCCTCGCTGTCGTCTCAGCCCTACCTGATCGCGGCGGCATTGATCACCGTGTACATCATCCTTGGCATCCTCTATGAGAGCTACATCCTGCCGCTGACCATCCTGTCCACGCTGCCTTCGGCCGGCGTGGGCGCACTGCTGATGCTGCTGATCATGCACTACGAGCTTTCGGTGATCGCGCTGATCGGCGTGATCCTGCTGATCGGCATCGTGAAGAAGAACGGCATCATGATGGTGGACTTCGCCATCACCGCCGAACGCCGCGATGGCGAAACGCCGCTGAACGCGATCCGCCAGGCGTGCCTGCTGCGCTTCCGCCCGATCATGATGACGACGATGGCCGCCCTGCTGTCGGGCCTGCCGCTGATGCTGGGCAACGGCGCGGGCTCCGAACTGCGTCGTCCGCTGGGCTGCGCCATGGTTGGCGGACTGATCCTGAGTCAGGCGCTGACGCTGTACACGACGCCGGTTATCTATCTCTATCTCGACCGGCTGCAGCACTGGGTGTCGCCGCGTCGTCACCGCATGCCGGTGCTCGCCGAAAAGATGGGGTCGGCGACGGCCGACTGAGACCCGCCAGCAAGCAAGGTTTCCACACGGAGTTCCCCGTGTGAGCCCTGACTTTCTTCTCAAGCCAAGTCTGGCCTTTTCGCGACCCGCGTCGCAAAATTCGATCCGAACAACCTGAGCAGGGGAAACCAAGATGGAAGTCCGTCTCGACGGCCGCAGTGCTATTATCACGGGGGCCAGCATGGGTCTCGGTCTGGCCATGGCGAAGGAGTTCGCCGCATCCGGCGCCGATGTCGCCATCCTGGCGCGCCGGCCCGAGGTGCTGGAGCAGGCGAAGCAGACCGTCAGCGCCACCGCAAAAGGCGGCCGCGTCGCCACCTTCGTCTGCGATGTCGCCAAGGCCGATCAGATCCAGCAAACCTACGACAGCGTGGTCAAGGCGTTCGGCAAGGTCGACATCCTGATCAACAATGCGGGCCAGTCGATGGCTATGCCATCGGAACAGATCACCGACGAGATCTGGCGCGACGACCTGGAACTGAAACTGTTCGCCGCGATCCGGCTGGCGCGACTGGCTTGGCCGGGGATGAAGCAGCGCAAATGGGGCCGGATCATCAACGTGCTGAACACCGGTGCCAAGGCGCCGCGCGCGAACGGCGCACCCACCGCGGTGTCGCGCGCCGCCGGCATGGCGTTCATGAAGGTCCTCGCCGGCGAGGGCGCGCCGCACGGCATCACTGTGAACGGCATGCTGGTGGGCCAGATCGTGTCCGATCAGGTCGCCCGCCGCCACGCGCGCGAGGGCACCAACGTGCCGTTCGAGGAATACATCGCCACCGTCGGCAAGGGCATCCCGGTGGGCCGCATGGGAAAGGCGGAAGAGTTCGCTGCCATGGCGTGCTTCCTGTGCTCCGATCATGCCGCCTTCACCACCGGGGCGGCGATCAACATGGACGGCGGCGCCTCGCCTGTGGTGTGATTTTGACGGCCGTACGTCTGGGCCCGACCTTGCCGTACCCGTGATCGCGATGAACGCCGGCGCAATCTCCCTCTCCGCCCTGGGGCGGAGAGGGCTGGGGTGAGGTGGGGCTGGTGCGGCTGCATCGATGAGCCACTATAATACATCTGTGGACCGACTGGCAGTTTTGGAAGTTCCGCCGCCGGCTGCTTCCCCCACCTCACCCCAACCCTCTCCGCCCCGAGGGGCGGCGAGGGAGAAGTCATGGCGGCGCGGCCGCCCAGACCGATGAGGACACCGACATGGCGAAGATCATCCCCGTTGCGACGTTCGACTGCGTGGTGTTCGGCGCGACGGGCGATCTGACGTTGCGGAAACTGCTGCCGGCGCTCTACTACCGGTTCCGCGACGGGCAGATATCGCCGCAATCACACGTCATCGCCGCGGCGCGCTCCGAACTGAGCGATGACGACTACCGCGGGCGGGCCACCAAGGCATTGCAGGAGCACGTCGCCAAGGAGGACCTCGACTCGGATGTGGCCGACCGCTTCTGCGCGCGGCTCTGCTACGCGCGGTTGAACGCCACCGCGCCTGACGACGCCGGGTGGGCGGTGCTCACTCGGTTGCTCGATCCGGATCGCGTGCGGGTCTTTTATCTTGCGACGTTGCCGGAACTTTACGGGCCGATCTGCGGCAACCTCGGGTCGCATGGATTGGTGACCGAGCAGTCGCGTGTCGTCCTGGAGAAGCCGATCGGCCACAATCTGGCATCGGCGCGCGAGATCAACGACCAGGTCGGCGCGGTGTTCACCGAGCCGCAGATCTTCCGCATCGACCACTACCTGGGCAAGGAAACGGTGCAGAACCTGATGGCGCTGCGCTTCGCCAACACGATCTTCGAGCGGCTGTGGAACACCGACGTGATCGACCACGTGCAGATCACCGTGGCCGAGACGGTCGGCGTGGAGCAGCGTGGCGGCTACTACGACGGTGCCGGCGCGCTGCGCGATATGGTGCAGAACCATATGCTGCAGCTGCTGTGCCTGATCGCGATGGAGCCACCGCTGTCGCTGGACGCCGACCGGGTGCGCGACGAGAAGCTGAAGGTGCTGCGCGCGCTGCGTCCGATCGAGCCGCACGAGGTGCCGACGCTGACCGTGCGCGGGCAGTACACTCAGGGCGCGATCGACGGCCAGCCGGTGCCCGGCTACATCGCCGAGCTCGACGGCAAGGAGGCCAGTACCGACGGAAACCTTCGTCGCGCTGAAGGCGGAGGTGCGCACCTGGCGGTGGGCGAACGTGCCGTTCTACCTGCGCAGCGGCAAACGCCTGCCGCAGAAGGTTTCCGAGATCGTCATCCAGTACCGCGCGCCGCCGTTCTCGATCTTCCCGCCCGACGCCGCGCAATGGTCGCCCAACAAGCTGATCATCCGGCTGCAGCCGGAAGAGGGCATACAGCTTGAGATGATGACCAAGGACCCCGGTCCCGGTGGGCTGCGGCTGAGCCCGACGGCGCTCGACATCCGCTTCGAGAAGACCTTCGGCATTCGCTTTCCCGACGCCTATGAGCGGCTGTTGATGGACGTGGTGCGCGGCAACGCGACGCTGTTCATGCGGCGCGACGAGGTGGAGGCGGCGTGGGCGTGGGTGGAGCCGATTTTGGAAGCGTGGAGCAGCCGGCCCGACCATCCGCGTCCCTATCCCGCCGGAAGCTGGGGCCCGACGGCGGCGATCGCGCTGATCGAGCGGGACGGGCGGACGTGGCATGAGGAGATCGGGTAGGGGGCCGGTCGATCTCGTCTTGTGCCGCGTGGGGTGAGAGGCTGTCTCGAAACCGCCATGGGGGGGTTGAATCCCGACAATTCCATGGAATTTGAGCGCTCCCCCATTCCTGGAGCCTTCGATGTGGACCCCCGAGACCCGGGCAGAGCATGACCGGGACGATTTGCGCTACCCAAGTGATCTGACCGATGCAGAATGGCAGCTCCTCGCGCCGCTGCTGCCGCCACCTGCCGAGACTGGCCGCCGTCGGTCGTGGCCAATGCGCGAACTGATGAACGCGCTGTTCTTTGTGCTGCGCGGCGGCTGCCCTTGGCGCATGCTGCCGGAGCATTTCCCGCCGCATCAGACGGCCTATCGCTGGTTCACCCGATTTCGCGATGACGGAACCTGGGAGAATCTGAACCACCACTTGGTGATGCTGGATCGCGAACGTGTCGGCCGCGAATCCAGCCCCAGTGCGGCGATTATCGACAGCCAGAGCGTCAAAACCACGGAAGCCGGTGGATCTCGGGGCTATGACGCCGGCAAGAAGATCAACGGGCGCAAACGTGAAGCCATGGTCGATACCGATGGCCGAGGGTTGATACTCCAGGTCCATGCGGCCTCGGTCCAGGATCGCGATGGCGCCATTCCCTTGTTGCAGGCTTCGCGCGCGCTGTACCCCTTCATCGAGCGGGTCTTCGCCGATAGCGCCTATGCCGCCGACCGAGTGGCGACCGCGACCAGAATCATCGTCGAGATCGTGCGCAAGCAGGCTGGCCAAATCGGCTTTGCCGTGCATCCCCGGCGCTGGGTGGTCGAACGCTTCCTGGCCTGGCTCGGGCGCAACCGCCGCCTCGCCAAGGACTTCGAAGGAACGCTCGAGTCGGCAACAGCCTTCCTCTATGCCGCTTCCGTCTTGCTGCTCACACGACGACTTGCTCGTTCGGTTTAAGATTTGAGTCGGACTTTGAGACGTTGGATCGTGGGGTCGGATTGATGCCTGTCGAGGCGTGGAGCAGCAAAATTCACCGCGGAGGCGCAGAGGGCGCTGAGTAGGCGAGTTGGGGGAGGTCGGAACTCGACTTCTCAGCGCCCTCTGCGCCTCCGCGGTGAAAATTCCTAGCGCACTCCCGACGCTTCGCGGCGTGTGGGTCGAGTGCGAGCAGAGCGCGGCTTCGGCCGGCAACAAGGGCTCGGACCAGATGGTCATCGGGCGGACCGTGGCGCCGTCGGGTAACCGCCGAGGCGGCGGTTTAACGCGGCGCGTTGCGAGTAGATCACGGCATACTCGGATGAAGCGCTTCGCGCCGACGGGGCGCGCGGCAGCGGCGGCATATTTGGCGGTTGCGGCGCTCACCCGGACGGACTAGTTATCTGACTAGTGATTTTCGAGCACAGGCGCAACATGAAGAACTGGCCGGTCCAGGACGCGAAGGCCCGTTTCAGCGAACTGCTCGACACCTGCCTGCGCGAAGGCCCGCAGCTGGTGACAAGGCGCGGCACCGACGCCGCCGTGTTGGTGCCGATCCGCGAATGGCAGCGCCTGCGTGAAGGTGCCCGCCCATCGCTGAAGGAGTTGCTGCTCGCCGAGGAGGCCAGGGCGGAGATTCCCGTTCCGCCGCGCGGCCGGCTGCGTCGACGTGCGCCGCGTGCCGTGGCCTGACGCGGCTTATGTATCTGCTCGATACGAACGTGGTCTCGGAACTGCGACGCCCGCGGCCGCACGGTGCGGTGGTGGCATGGCTGCGCGGTGTGGCCGACGCCGATCTGCACCTGTCGGCCGTGACGATCGGAGAGCTGCAGGCCGGGGTGGAGATTACGCGCGAGCAGGATCCGAAGAGGGCGGCGGAGATCGAGGCCTGGGTCGGGCGCGTCGCGGACAGCTACAACGTGCTGCCGATGGATGCGACGGCATTCCGCGCCTGGGCGCGACTGATGCACGGACGGTCGCAGGCATTGCTGGAGGATGCGATGATCGCGGCGACGGCGGAGGTGCATGGGCTGATCGTCGTGACCCGGAACGTCCGCGATTTCGCTGGGCTGGGGGCGAGGACGCTCAATCCGTTCAGGCATGCGCGTGGCGTGGGCGACGGGGCGTGAGCTGCCTCATCGCGACTTCAGCGGCTTCGCTAATGCGCTCCCGCATGCGCCGGCGCGCTGTCGACACATTTTGCGCGGATCGGGCAACGGTTTAGTTTCACGCGATGACCCACGAGGCCGTAACACAATCGCTCAGTGAATATGCACGATCGGTCCGGCTGGACCGCCGCGCCAAGCCGTCGGTGGTAGGCGACGGCACGGCTCTCGAATTGCTCATGGCGCCGAAGTTTCAGGCCCTCATCCAGACGCTACTGGCGCAGGGGCTGCCACTGGCACCGCGCGTCCTCCCAGAATACCGGAGGGGTGGCATCGGCCGGCCTGATCTGGCATTTGCTCGCGCGGCCCAACCGGCGCGAGCCTTCATCGAACTGAAGCAGCCCAACACCAGTCTCATGCCAAACCGGCTTCGTGGGCACGATGCCGATCAGTTTCGTCGTTTCAGCGAGCTGCCGCTCTGGGCGTTTTGCAGTTTTCACACGATTCACCTCTATTTGCGCGACGAGTTGTGCGAACAGGCCGTGGTCCTGCCGCCGATCGCGCTTGACCCGACAACGAATGACGCCCAGGCGGATCGGCTGATCCGACGGCACGATCCCACGGCATTCCTTGCTATTCTCGAAGCGCTTGCGTTGGCCGGCCCGATTGCGCCGCGTGACGGCCAGAGCTTGCCGAGGCGCTCGCGCATGCGGCACGCCAGACTCGTCAGATCGTGCGGGATCAGTGCCGAGCTGGCGCGCCGCCTATGCTTGCCGAGGTACGCGCAGAGTTCCGTGAAACGCTCTTCGCGCACGCAGCAGCGGGCGGTTACGATACGAGTGACGAGGACGCCCTGTTCGCGAATGCGTTCGCGCAGACCTTGGCATTTGGCCTGTTGTTGGCACGGGAGGCAGGCGGTCGGGAGGTAGATCGCGATGCGGCGTATCGCGCGCTTCCCGGCGGTTCTTATCCACTTCTACGTGCCACATTGCGTGCGCTCACACAGGACCCAATTCTCGTCCTGCCGGCGCCGGCTTCGACGTGATCCAGGACACCGTCAACGCGGTGAACACTAACCTAGTGCCGCAACGCGGTGGCGTCGACCCAATTCTCTAAATTTTTATAGCCACCTTTAGCGTTGCAGAGCTGTGAAGATCGACTATTTTTAGATCCAATGAATTAGTGAGCTCAAACGCCATTTCTAGTGTAATTTCCTTCGTTATTTGCTTAGTCGGGTCCAGCGCTTCAACAAAATCTCGTGTCAGTTTCCCGAGAAGTTCTTTTACCCTTGCGAAGTTTTTGTTATCCGACAGTAGACCACGAGCGGCCGCGTTCTTGTCTGTCAATGGCGTGGCAATCGTAACCAGAAACCCTCCCGCTTCATGCACCAGCTCAACGTCACTCATGTTCAACTCCTCTCATACCAATCCGCCTATAGATTGACACACGTCCACTCGCGGTGACCGATTGACTGAATGCGTTTTGGATCGCTGATCAAGAAGGACCAAGCTTCCTTGCACGCACTGACGATCGCGTCGTAGCTGTTCCAGATCAACGCGCAGAGCTTGTTGCTGCGCAGGTATGCCCAGACGTTCTCCATCGGGTTCAGCTCGGGTGAATAGGGCGGGATTGGCAGCAAAGAGATATTCTTGGGAACACGTAATTTGTCGCCAGTCTGGTGCCAGCCTGCGCCGTCGCAGAGCAGCACGGCGTGGGCGCCCGGCATGATCTGGGTGCTAATCTCAGCCAGATGCTCGTTCATCGCCTCGGCGTTGGCCGCCGGCATGATGATGGCAGCCCCGACACCGCGAGCGGGGCAGATGGCGCCAAACAGATAGGCGGAGTCATGACGATTGTCTCGCACCATGAGCGGGCGCGCACCGACTGGCGCCCAGACGTAGGCATGGCTCCCCTTCTGGCCGACACGTGCTTCGTCCTGAAACCAGATCTCGACCGGCGTGCCGGCGGCGCCGCCGAGCAACTCATCCTTCAGCAAGGTGCCGAGTTTTTTTAAATGCCTGCTCTGCTGCTGGGTCTTTTTTTGGGTGGACCGGACGTGGCTGTAGCCGCGTCAGGCCCAATTGGTGCAGCCACTTGCCCACCGTGCTCTCATGCACCTGCACCGAGAAGCGCCGCTCGATTACCGCTTGCAGATCCGCACACCGCCACCGCACCACCCCATCGTGCTCTGGATCGGGACCCGCAATGACCAGCGCCTTCAACTCCGCCTTCTGTGCGTCCGTCAGCCGTGGCGCGCGGCCCGGGCTGCTACGAGACTTCAGGCCGTCGATCCCGCCGTCGTTGTAGCGATGCACCCAGTCCCGCAGGGTTTGTCGGTCCATTCCGGACCGCTCCGCCGCCTCGCTTCGCGGGTCGCCGTCCAATGCCAGTGCGATCGCCAGCAGCCGGCGAACCTGGGCCGCGTCGTCGCTCTTGCTGGCCGCGGCCCGCAGATCCGCCGCGCAGTGATCCCTCCGCGTAATCGTCAGTGCTTGACCCATCCGATGAACCCTTCCCGCGAATCGACGCTGGGAACCATCGAAATCTGAACTCCTCGAATTTGGGAATCCCCCCGAGAGTCAGGCTCAACGCGGACCGGTATCGCATGTGTGGTTTGTCGCCGCTGGAGATATACATCTCCAGGATTCATTCCTATTGCTCGGGCAGTCTGCTGCTTGCCCCACGTCCTCGCAACATACGTCGCTGTATCAACTTGCGCCTGCTCGAACCACTTACTAAGGAGCAGGCGACCACGTCTCGTGCGTTTAGCAGCCAAACCTTTACACAAGAAGTGGGTAAACACGCCGCCAGCCTGCTGCCCAGCAATCGAGGGCGTTTCAAAGGATCTCTGGCCTCCGGAACAGGAGAGAAAAAGGCAAACATTGTCAGAGATGAGAAAACCGCCGCCGTTAGCAGTTTTTTCATCTAAAATCTTTCGTCCCATCGAGCTAGACAAGCTCACGCGGCAAGCGTCTACAATTAGTAGCGACCATGTAGGGTGACCCAAAAGTAACTCAACTAGCAACGAGAGGCGGACCGCGGAATGTACTGGTATGCGCGGATCAAAATCTTGTGGACATAAATGGAACGAGCCATCGACATTTATACCATGTCCAGCAAAGTATATTATGGAAGCAAACTCACTATTCCGCCCAAGTGTTGAAACTACCCTGATGATGTTGTTCCGAGTTGCCAGGAGGTCAAGGGCACTCTCCGATGTGAGAGGCTGACCCGGAACGACTTAAGAACGATAGTGTGAGTCGCTTCAAGCGGTTGCGGTCTGCCGTGCTCCGACGGTGCTTTGCCAAAGCATCAGTACGCAGAGAGGTTGCGTGATTTCAGCGGCTGCGATTCTCTCGTGTGTTTGCGAAGACACCGAGGAGCACGCCGTGGCCTGGACTGAAATCACGCGAGGGCAGTATCAGCGCGATCATCTGCGCTATGCAAGCGACACCACCGACGAAGAGTGGAAGGTGATTGCGCCGCATTTGCCGCCGCCGGCCGATTGCGGACGCACGCGCGAGACCGACCTGCGCGAGGTCGTCAACTCGATCTTTTACATCGCGCAGACCGGCTGCCAATGGCGGCTACTGCCCAAGGACTTCCCGCCCTACACCACGGTGCAGCGGTATTTCTATGCGTGGCGCGACAGCGGCGTGTGGCAGACCATCAATCATGTGCTGCTGATGGACGTCCGCGAAGCCGCCGGACGCGAGGCAAGTCCGACCGCCGGCGTGATCGACAGCCAATCGGTCAAGACGACCGAATCCGGTGGTCCGCGCGGCTATGCGGCCGAGAAGATGATCAAGGGCCGCAAGCGGCATATCCTGACAGACACCATCGGCCTGCCCGTCGCGATGATCGTGCATCCGGCGAACGTGCAGGACCGTGACGGCGCGCCCGCTCTGCTGGAAAGCGCACGCGGTCTGGTGCCGTGGCTGCGCCACGTGTTCGCCGATGCCGGCTACGCGGGCGATAAGCTGAGGGACGCGCTCAAAGACCACGGCGAATGGACGATCGAGATCGTCAAGCGGTCGGACGCGGCCCAGGGCTTTGTTTTGCTGCCCCGCCGCTGGGTGGTGGAGCGCACCCTTGCCTGGCTGAACCGCAACCGCCGACTGGCGAAGGATGTCGAGAGAACAATCGAAAGCGCGGTGACTTGGCTCTATATTGCCAGCGTCAAGCTGATGTCGCGCCGCCTGGCTCCCGCTTACCGGTGGATGTAAGGCCGCTTTTGTCAGCTATATCGGTCAGTTTGTGTTCCGATGGTGATTCGAGTCAAACTCTGAGTAGCGTAGTCGAGCGCACGTCTAACTCTCGTTGTACTACTAACGCAATCTGGGCAGCATCGCTTGATGCGTATCCGAGGTCCATGAAGCTACTGTCATGTCTTGTCGCTCGTGAGTAATCGTTGACGCCGATAGCGACTAGAGACACCAACTTAGAAGGTCTTCGAGCGGCGCGTTGTCAAGTATTCCAAACAACTCATACGGCAACGAACCAAAGTGTCAAATTCTCTTTCGTCCAAGAAAAGCGCTTTCCGGATTTGCCCTGATATCCTAGGGCCAACCTCTTTATTTCCGCCTCGTCAGAAGAATTTGTGGGCGACGTCAGGCTCCGGCAGTTTGCCAAGTGCATGGTACAGCGCGGTTTCCGTGACGTGGAAGGTGCGGAAGCCGTAGGATTTTCGCATGGTCAGTTTGGCCTTGTTGTTGAGACCCTCGACCACGCCGCTGGAGTACTGCTTCCTGGCGCGGAAATAGTTCAGGATCAGCGTACGGTGCGAGCGTAGCATCCTGGCAATCTTCTTCATCGGCTCGATGCGCGAGCGCATGACCTGGCAGCACCACTCATCCAGGAACTTGCCAGCCCAGCTCGGTGACTTGGTACTCCCAGAACTGCTGGAAGTCCTCCTTCAGCAGATAGGCCCGCGCGGTCCGCAGGTTGTAGCGCAGCAGGTCGCGCAGGCGGAACCGCTGTTGCCCGGTCAGGTTGGCCCTGCGCTTCAGCACGCACCAGCGGGTTTTCTTCAGGATCGGTTCGTAGCCGTCGCGCGCCAGCCTGCGCGCCTCGCCGGCACGCACCTGGTCCAGCGCGGTGTTCATCTTGGCGACAATGTGGAAGCGATCGAGAATGTGGATGGCCTGGCTGCACCGCTCGCGGATCACCGTCAGATAAGGCTGCCACATGTCCGAGCAGACAAACTCGATCCGTCCGGCCAATTCCTCGCCGATCAGGGCAAAGAACTGCTCGAAGCTCGCCACCGTCCGCTCGCGGCCGATCCACAGCAGGCGCGTGCAGTGCTGTTCGATCTGGTAGACCAGCGTCAGGTATTTGTGACCCTTGGCATATTGGATCTCATCGACACCGATCGCCGCGATCGAGCCCAGTTGCCGGTGCTCGATCCCCCATTGCACGACATACTCGACCGACTGGCAGACCTTGTCCCAGGTCGTGCGAAACGACACCGCGGTCTCCTGCCACGACAGCTTCCGCGCCCAGTGCGCCAGGAACAGCATGTAGGCCTTGGTCAGCTGGTGCTTGCCGATGCCCCACGGCACCGCTTCGACGCGCACCCCGCAGGCCCGGCAATCCACCCGCCGCATGCAGTAGAGCAACACCACCATGCAGCCCCACAGCGGCACGAATTCAAACCGGCGCAGGCTCAGGTGATCATAGGCCGCTGCCGGCTTATGACAGCCCGAGCACACCGGTCGCGAACCGCGGCGCGGCCGCACGGAGATCTCGATGGTCTGGCTTGGTGCGCAGTGCCGCGCGCGCTCGTACACGAAACCGGGAAAGTGCTGGTAGTGATTCAGCAGGGAGATCAGCCGCATGGCAGCAGGGCCCAAAGGAGTTGCCGGGAGGCCTACCAGCCTGCCAGCGCAACAGGTCGTCGCCGATCCCTTGCAGAGCTACTGCCCGGATCTCGATCAGTGGCCAGGCAGTTGGGCGTATGAGAAACGCGACATTCCATACGGGCTGCGGATAGTGGAATGCTTCAAGCCGTTCCTGCGCGAAATGCTGGCCCGAACTCTGTCGCGCAAGACCTTGCGCCAGCACCGCGACAACATCTGGGTCCTCGGCGGTGAGGTCATCCGCCGGGTGCAGATGGACAATGATCTCCGCAGGCGGCCGGTCGAGCAGGTCGTCCTCGACCTCATTGGTGATGATGGCGGGCCGCTGCTCTCCCATGGCCAGTCCGAAGCCGAGCAACGCTCCTTCGACGCAACCTGTCGTAAGCTCTTTCGCTTCTTGACAGTCCCCGCGATCAGTCGCCGCAGCTCTACCACGACGACGAACCGATCGCGTCATTGACGGCACCAATGCGGAACTCGCGGCCATGCGTATCGCGGTCAAGCCCCGCAGCCGCGAAGCGGTGCGCCGTAGGCACAGGGCTTGACGGCGATTGCCATGGCCGAGGCAAAATTCGCTGTGCCGTCCAGTGAGGCGCCACCAACCAAAACCCGCTACGTCGTTGCAGCCCACCACCGCCGCTCATGTGACCCTATGATACCTTGAGCCACCCACAGTTTCAGCCGGGGAACCTTATTTCCCTTACTGAAATATAATGGCGGAAATAGCTTACCACCGCCTTCGTCGATAATAAATCCCGACCGGTGATGGTTTGAGGGTTTTTCTTCCACCTGCAATTTGTCAAACATGCGTTCAAACTGTGCTGTTTTGTATGTCACGTAACGTCCCCCCGATTAGCAAAGGTCCGATCGAGGAATGTGCGGAATCGCACTACGTCGGCGAAGTTATTTTGGGCAGCGAATTGGCGCGGCTCTCCCATGGTTAGGAAGCAATCGTATAGATAGTCAATTAGGGCGGTCACAGCTTCCTGTTGGGTATCAGCGTAGGTAAAAATCAGTGGCATCCCGAAAAGTTGGGTTAGAACGCCTTCGTCCGTAAAGCGAGATACGATCGCAAAATCGTTTGCGACAACAGCGGACTCGGCGACAGGCGTGCCCTTCTTAACAAAGCTAAGCTGACGTTCCTCGTGGGTTTCGAGCTGATCCTTACACTCCACTGCAATGACCGTGCTATCGACCAACTGGGCCTCGTGCCAATCAAGGAAGGCTAAGCGACCTATATCCCCGACACGCCAGCTGGAAACAAGCGTACTGAAATCAGGTACTATTGATATGATACTTCTCCTTCAATGCAAGGAGCTCGGAAGGTACCGATGAGTATCGGCTGTCGTCGTATTCGGCGGCTCGAGCGACGATGGAGGCCGTATGTCGGTAGATGCTCCGCGGTGCCCGTCGGGTCTTCTTCTCGAATATCTCGTCGAGGAAGCCCATGGCAACATGTGTCTCATACGCAGTAACTCCGAAACGCGGCATAGCCGGAGCGATTTGAGCAATTCGCTTTGCCAGTATCACACCGGAGCGATCATTCGAGTTCGCCTCATCCAAGCGTATATCGGTGACAAGGGCGGCGATTTCGGACACACGACGCTGGTAGACTTTGTAACCTTCGGTAGCATTGTTCGCAGTCAGAACATGAGCACCGGCCTCATGAAGGTTGGCTGCGAGTTGATCGCGAACGTTTTCGCGATCTTCAACCAAGAGGATTGTTGGCATTGCCATTCCGATATTCCTCGTCGATCATAGTCTTGGGCATCAGTTCGGTGGCGCGCCTTCGCCACCGTCGCTCATAACAATTCTGAAATGCGCTCCCCGAGTGGAATTTCGAAGATCGATTGACCCATTATGAAGGTGTTGGAAGACTTCGCGCACCATTGGTAGACCGTATCCTGTCCCCTGCTTCCTGCTAGTCTTTCCCGGCACCCATATGTCGTTAATTTGGCGGATGTCTCCTGCCGGAACTTTCACTCCTGGACCATCGTCAACCAAATCGATGGTGATCATTCCTCGGTCCTTGCGAAAATTGACGGTGACTTTTCTGTCCATCCTTCGAGTGTTAGACCCTGAAAATGCCTGTATGGAATTAAGCAACAAATTTGCAAACGCTGATCGGATAGCATCTCCATTGACGATCATGCTACCGCCTCCGCCGAGTACGTTAACCCGAACGTCGACATTCGCCTCGGATAGCTGACGGTCCAGCAACGCCTTCGCGCCGTAAAATAATTGAATCAGATCAGCAGTCTTCTTCTCCGAGAATGCCCTCAGAGAGGCCATGTTTTCGAAGGCCAACTCGATTTCCTGGTGAGACGACTCTAGCACAGCCGCCGGGTCTAGCTTTGCATCTCCTTTGTATGAATAAAATCGCATCATCCGCTCGCGAGCCCCGTCGGCTGCGAACAAAGCGTTGTGGCCGACGTGCCTAAATCCCTGCAGGAGGTCAAGATGAAACTTCTCAATATAATCTCTTAGTTGTATTTTGCGTAAATCCGAGATTTCGCTCAACTTCTGGAAATTCTCGATCGCGATGCTCATGTGATTGAAGATTGTTGCAAAAGTCGAGCTCATGTATTCATTCAGCCTAATCTTGGCATCGTAGCCGATATTAATAAAACCTTTGACTGCATTCCCAACTGTCATAGGTGAAATTACGATAGTATTACTCACCAGTCAACAAGTAAGACGACATTCCTATTGTACTTTCCCAAAGCCGGTGCTACGCTCGGGGCGTGAAACGAGATGGACGCGGTTTTGATCATCAGACGCTGGAAGCCATTCGATTGATGGCGGTCGAGCGGGTGCGGGGCGGAGAGCGGCCATCCTCGGTGGTGACTTCGTTCGGCTTTCATCGCACGACGATCTACAAATGGCTCAAGGCGGCGTCACGCCCTGGAGTGGGACTGAAAGCGCTGCACGCCAGGCCGGCAACGGGGCGACCACGCAGCTTGACGCCGGGGCAGGAGCAACAGGTGTTTCGCTGGATAAACGGCCGCGATCCGCGTCAGTATGGGCTGGATTTCGGCTTGTGGACGCGGTCTGTAGTGGCCGACCTGATCGAGCGGAAATTCAACATTCGGCTTGGCGTGACGGCGGTGGGGGCGTTGCTCGCCAAGCTGGGACTGACGCCGCAAAAGCCACTGCAACGGGCTTACCAACGCGATCCGGACGCGATCGAGGCATGGCGGCTCGAGCGGTTTCCTGCCATTGCCAGACAGGCAAAAACCTCAGGTGGTGAAGTCTATTTCTGGGATGAGTTTGGGTTTCGTGCCGATACCGTGCACGGCAAGACCTGGGGCAAGAAGGGTGAGACACCTGTGGTCGAACGGCCTGGTCAGCGGCAATCGATCAGCGCGGCCTCGGCGGTGAACGCCCGTGGCGCATTTTGGTATTGCACCTACCATGGTGGACTGACGGCCGAGTTGTTTGTCACCCTGCTGCGGCGGATGATGCGGCGTCGCTCGAAGCCGGTTCATTTGGTGGTCGACGGACTTCCCGCGCACAAGACCGCGCTGGTGAAGGCCTATGTCGCATCCACGAAGGGCATGCTGACGCTGCATTTCCTCCCCGGCTATGCGCCTGAACTGAACCCCGATGAACTGGTCTGGAGCCACATGAAACGCACCGGTGTGGCGAGAGCACCGCTGCGGCGCGGCGAGAAGCTGCAGGAAAAGATCGAAGCACAACTTAGCGCTATCAAGCGCATGCCACGGTTGATACGGTCATTCTTCAAGGCGCCGAGTGTCTCCTATATTACCGACTGGTGAGTAATACTCCTGGTTCCTGGCATAGTCATGGCCGAAAATGCCTGCTGATGTTCGACGCGATTCAGTACGTGAAGGTAATGCCGGTCGTTGAAAAAGGACTGCTCAATCCTTTCATAAATTGGCCAGTGCCGATCTCCTCTGGGTATGTCATAGAGTCTCAGATCGGTGGGAAGCGCTCCTGCGTTATCACTTACTGCGACGCACCTCAATCTCGGCCCCTCGTCGTTATCCGAGTATAGTCTAATTATCGAGTAGCGGGCCCGCATTGATTTTAGAGTTCGCTGTGCAATCTCAAGAAAATAGGCGTCGTCAAGGGCTTGAAAGTCCAAGGGCCGAAGCGTTGTATCGAGGAGCAAACTGGTCCAGTTTCTCTGATAGAGAAGCGACAGGGACTGCGCAAGAAAATGGCTATCACTTGCAACGCGCGGATTGGGAAGGAAGCGTCCAACAACGAAATCCTTCGTCAGCACGAAAGGCACTAGATCAGTGACGGCTAGGCCAGAAGCAGACTTTCCGTAGACCGGCTCAAATCTTCCGGTCGCGAAATCGAGCTCCTCGACAAGGCTCGCTCGGGACGCAGCCAGATCGGCAAGAGAGTCAGGTCTATAATTGAGTACGTTCATCTAACTTTAGACGCTACCCCCACATCCTATCCGCGCAGGCTTCTCGAGACTGGCGACAAGCCAAGCAGGACAACAAACCTATCGAGTGCCACGCATCTCTTTCACCCTATCACCTTCAAGCAATAGTGAAAAGTCCACGTGACCGCCGGCCGCGCCCACTCTAGTGGCGCGTCCGGATACCCTCCGGCAGTCTAATTGCCGTCACCAGCGGCCCCATGGCATTGGACTCACGCGGCCGGTCCAGCGTCATCCGCATGTACCTGCCGCATTAGCCCACCTGAAACCCGGATGCGGTAGTTGGCTCCCAGACCGGTGCGCACATGGGCCTGTCGGCAGTGCGCAGGCAGCTGTTGAGCCATGTATCGCTCCGCCGACACCCACTTGGCAATTAACCTTGTCCGTTGCTGTCGGGCCCTACTTTATACCCGTGGCCGGCCCATAGCCGCCAGCTCTTCCGCGCGCCCGCTTGCAGACT